>DGQK01000008.1 GCA_002390745.1 Bacteroidetes bacterium UBA4416
TAATGTTTAAAACCTTCTCTTAAGACCAGTAATAAAACGTTTTCTTGTCGATGGAGATACCGATAAAGCCTCCGAAGGTGATCCGTGGAATGGCGCCCCGCACAGTTTCTACACGGTGCCAGATGTTGCCGCCCTGGAAGAGGATCATGTCGCCTTTCTTCGGAACAATTTTATCCTTGATGATGTTCTTGTCTTCCTCCACATACATTTTAGAACCATCCGGCTGAATGATCTCGTTGTCTTCGCTTGGATTCACTTTGGTTTGTCCGGGTTTCCAGCGGAAGTTGAATAGTGATAGTTCGCCGCCCGCTTCCGGCTCCTGGAGCATCACAAAGAAGCTCATCTGGTTTTCTACCGCTACTTTTTTGGTGAGGTCCGTATAAAAATTCTCAAAGGTTTTGCCGAAGTAGTTGCCGCAATGCACGCTCATCAGGCCCTTATCCGGAGTAAGCAGGCGTACGGTGGCAAACGGATATTTTCCCAGGCCATCCATGCCTTCGGCTACCTCGATGTTCCTGTTCCCGGAAATGGCCTTGAACAGATGTTCGAAACGCGTTTTCAGGTCTACACCAAATTCCTTATGAAAGCCCTCATTGAAAGCCGTTGTTTTCTTAAAGTATGCTTGTATGGCTTCCGCTTTTTTGTCATCGTTTTCCTGTTTGATCCTGTTGGAGAACTCGGCAAACACAGCCGGGTAGGTGAAGCCTACTGCCGTATGAGCCGGATCGTCGTTTAATACCTTGTCAAAGTTGGACATGATGGTGTCGACCTCCGCTTCGCTCAAAACGTTCTTGATGAGAAAACCATCTGCAGCATTGGTATAAAGGTCCCATAAGGATGCATCACGTTTCAGTAATTCGTCCAGGGTGATCGTCTCAAAATTGTAAGGCTCTTTTGAATACTCCTGAACGTAAGAAGGTGCAGGGGCTGTAGCATGTGTTCCTGTTTCAGGTGCCGGTGCTTTTTTCGCGAAAAGATTTTTAAAAAAATTCATGGTGTAGGGGGTTATACTTTCCAGAAATTGAAAAGCGTTTTTTTGGGTTTGATCAATGGCAACAGCTCCTTTAACTCCACTGTTTTATTCATATAGGCCGGATAGCTTTTCACGGCTTTGGCAGAAGGTGGGCGCAGGGTGCCTTCCGTTCTCAGGTTGTCGTACTGAAACACGAAATCATCTTCAGGCTCATGCAGCTGCAGCGCATCGTTGGCTGTAGGCTGGAAATAAATGCACAAGGGCGCCTCTTTTGGGATGACCGAGAAACAGGCGGCTACACGGTCGCGCGCTGATAAGTTGGGAGGTGAACCATGGATCACCGAATGGTAAAACACGATGGCTTCCCCGGCTTTCAGCTTTACCGAAATAGCGGCTTTCTCCAGCTCGCCGGTGAACTTTGAATAATCGGGAAAAAGGTAACCCGCTCCGCGGACGTTCCGGTTGATGCGATGGCTGCCTTTCAGGATCCATAAGGCGCCCGAAGCTTCATCCACATCATGCAGGGGGATCCATACATTCACCGATTGGTATTTTGTTTCGTCTACCACGTTCCAATCCTGGTGAACTTTGAAGGTGGTATCATAGCCGCTTTTCTTGACGATGAATACATGGTTTAAGCAACGGTACTGCCTGAAAAAAGCTCCGACGCGGTGCCCGAAGAGCGAAGCCAGCTGTTGCGAAACGTTTTTTTTGTAATCCGCATCCCGGCACCAGCTGGTCATGTGGATCTTATCGAAAAATTGTTTAGGCTCTTCGCCTTTGTGAATGCTGGTATAGATCGCATTCAGCTCACGAACTTCTGTTTCCGATAAAAAGGGAATAATGACAAATCCGTTTTTCTCGAGCTCTGCCTGGCGTATGGAGTCTTGGAACAGCATTAGGTAAAGTTATTCTTTTTTAAGCGAAAACTAAAGAAGCAACGTAATTATTAGTATTATTACGTGTATTCTTTTTTACAGACGCATGCACGCATTCCTTGTCATATACAGCAAATCAGGACAGATAGGAGCAGAGGTGCTGCCTGTTATTTCTGATTTTGGGATGAACAACATGAGGGAGCTCGTGAAAAAAGAACGTAAAGGAGTTGTATTCATTACCGGAGAACGGTTTGCCGGAAACCTACACGAAGACCAGGACTCCATCAGTTTTGTTGCAGGGCATCTGTCTTTTGAAAATATAGCAAGGTCCGCAGCTTCTTCTCCGGTGAGCATGTGGCATGACGCCATCAGCCGCAAAGACCCGCGCTGTCCGGCAAAGCTCGAAGGCATGTTTGCCGCCATTCATTACAGCCGGGAGAAGCACGTGTTGGTATATGCCAATGATAAATTCGGCATTGCGCCCGTATTTGTTTATGAAGACAGGAATTACCTGATGCTTTGCAACGAATACCAGCCTTTGGCAAAATACACACACAGTATTGATAAAGCGGCCATGGCTGAGTTTATGACCCTTGGAGTAACCCTGGGAAGTAAAACCTTCTTTAAGCAGATCAGCAACCTGGAGCCTGCCTCTTTGGTGCACGTATCTTCTGCGGAAACGAAGCAACATATTTATTGGAAGCCGGACCTGAACCCGAAGAAAGGTGCGGATCTCAAAAGTTCTGCAAAAGAAATGCATGCGCTTTTTACCAGGGTGAACCGTGAGTACCAGGAGGCAAAGCTTGCAGGTGTGTGCCTGCTTACTGCCGGCGCCGACTCCCGCCTGATCGCATCGGCGATGACAGCAGAGCAACTACAGAAAACAACTTTTTACACCAGCAACCTGTCCTTCCTCGACCCATCGGAAGACAAGGATGTGGCAGGTGCATCGGCCATTACTTCGAAATTTCAATTGAAACACCGCATCGAAAAAATTTCTTTTCACGAAAATTCTTTTGATGAAACGTATTTTGAAACAGAACGTGCATGGCGCCATGAGCAGGTTTACGGCGGATGGCATGGCGGTGAGTTCCTGGGCGGATTTTGTTTTCAGGCAGCGCCCATTCGTCAGCCCTTGGATTATCATGCCGTGGATGAGCGTTACCGTTCACTCTTCAGCCGCTGGTTCCGCTTCCGGCAGAGGACCCATCCGTATGCTTCTTATAAAAAAGAGCTCGCGAAATCGGAAGCCCATGAGCTGCTGTTCATGATCCGCCAGATGACCCGCAGTTTTTTCACCGCGATTTACGGAGGCACGCGCGGACACTGGGAGCAGCCTTTTCAGTTGGTGAACCACGGATACTCTCCATTCTGGGACAGCCGCCTGCTACAGCTGTTGTTGCAGGTGCCTGTTGACGAATTGAAACACTACCGTTTTTATAACGAGGTGTTTAAGTACGTGGATCCGGAGTTTGCGGGTATTCCTTCCAACTCGCCTATGACGGCGCTGCAAGACAGTGTGCTGCCCAAAATGGAAGCAGGAGTAGAGCCGAAGCACCGCATACCAAACACCCATCACAAGGCTTACAAGACTTATCTGGATGAAGCTTCTGGTTTCAGGCGTGGCTTTTACAACAAATCACTCCGGAAGGTTTTAGAAAACGAATTTGATCCCATCACACAAAAATGGCTCGACCTTGAGGCGTGGTACAGCTGCTATGTATCGCGGAAAGAGAAAAGATAGGGGATATCCCGTGGCGATTGTTGCCTGTGTTAATTCATTTGATTTTTGAAAGGCTCCAGCCATTTAAGAGCATTTTCTTCATGGTTGAATAAACGGGCAGGTACTTTAGGCTTGTTGATCTTTAAATAAATGTTCGCTAACAAGGCTGGAAGATAGGAGTCTACGATAAAGGCGCCGGCAATAAGGTACCTGATTCCCTCCCCCGAACTGTAATAATCATGTGCTGCTTTTTCTTCGCCGGCTACGTTTTTGAGATTCACCAAAGAAGGATAATACCTGCCATTGGCTATTTTCAATCGATCTTCCACGCATTTTTTCGCGACATCCAATGTGACAACGGTGTTGGGAAGATACACACCGTGTATGATCCCGTCCTCAAGCCACATTTCCATAAAATCATTCTTAAGATAACTTTCCCGCCTGGGATTATTTTGTACGTGACCTGCCATCGGAGAGTTTTAATTGATACCTTTCGCCACCGTAAAAATACGCAGGAAATGGCAAATAGCAAAACAAATAAATACTCCGGATTTATTGATATAGTCAACGAATTCATTACCATAGGCCGCTCAAAAGGCATTGTTCACCAGTTTACAGAAGATGAAGAATTTGATGGGAGAAGCATCACCCTGAACGGCAGAAGAATGATCAATTTCGGATCGTGCAGCTACCTGGGTCTTGAAACCGACGAACGGCTCAAAGAAGCTGCTATAGATGCCATCAGACGGTATGGGTCCCAGTTTTCCTCTTCCCGCACTTACACATCGTTTACATTATACAGGGAGCTGGAGGAGCTTTTAAACCGGATGTTCGGTGCCCATGTGATTCTGTCAACATCCTCCACCTTAGGCCACCGCTCGGTGATCCCGATCCTGATCGACGATAACGATGCGGTGATATTCGATCATCAGGCGCACATTTCCATGCAGGATGCAGGCAAAGATCTGAGCCTGCGCGGCGTCACCGTCAACCTCTTGCGGCATAACCGCCTCGATGAGCTGGAAACCAAGCTCCAGGCCTTAAGCACCAGGCACGGGAAAGTATGGTATTTCCTGGACGGGATCTATTCCATGTATGGTGATCTCGCCCCTGTCCGCGGCCTTCAGGACCTGATGAAAAAATACAAAAATCTGCACCTGTATGTGGACGATGCGCATGGCATGAGCTGGGCAGGCAAGAACGGTACAGGGTACATCCTGAGCCGGATGGAGCTGAGCAGCCGCATGGTGCTGTGCAGCTCACTCGCCAAAGGTTTCGCATCGGCCGGTGGAGTGTTTGCCTTTTCAGACTATGACCAGTATCTGCGTATCAAAAACTGGGGCGGGCCATTGACCTATTCCGGGCCGCAGCAGCCTGCTGTGATCGGGGCCTCCATCGCCTCGGCAAAGATCCATCTTTCCGATGAGATCTATCAGCGGCAGGATGCCCTGGCGGAGCGCATTAACTACTGCAATCAAATCATGTCGGAGCGGAACCTGCCGGTGATTTCCGAATCGTCGTCACCGATTTTCTTTATCGGTTTGGGTGCTCCCAAAGTCGCCTATAATATGAATGCCCGGTTGATGAATGATGGGATCTACGTGAACCTGGGAATTTATCCGGCAGTGCCTGAAACCTGCACCGGACTTAGGTTTGCGCTCACATTGCATCATACGAAAGAAGATATCGAAAAACTAGTTGAGCGCATCAGTTACCATCTGCCGCTGGCCCTGAAAGAAGAGCAGCGTTCGATGCCGGATATCTACAATGCCTTTCGCTCCATGCCCGGCATTAAGGAGCAGAAAGCGATCTATGAGCAGGGCATGCAGCCCGGCGCGAACCCGGATCAGCCATCGGAATACAGCTTTCACCGTTTCAACTCAATCCGGGAAATAGCTCCGGAAGAATGGGATACCTGCTTTGACAACAGGGGCTCATTTGATTGGAAGGCGCTTGCTTTATTGGAAGAGGTATTCCAGGGGAACGAGCATCCGGAAGAGAACTGGCAGTTTACCTATTACATGGTCAGAAACAAAGAGAAAAAAATAGTTCTGGCTACCGTCTTCACAACCACCATCACCAAAGAAGATATGCTGGCCAGCAGCCAGGTCTCTAAGGTAATTGAGCAAAAAAGAAAGCACGACAAATATTATCTGACATCGAAAACAATGATGATGGGAACTCTTTTAACGGAGGGCGAACATTTATTCCTGGAAACGGAACATGAAAACTGGAAAGAAGCGTTGCGTTTGCTGTTGAAGCATGTGTGGGAAGACCAGGACAGGAGCGAAGCCGGCACCCTGCTTTTGCGCGATTTCCGGGAGTCGGATACAAGCATCAGGGATTTTTTAATGGACCAGGGATTTGTGAAGATCGCAATGGAAGACAGTCATGTGATCGATTTAAGTGATATTCCCGACCGCCAGGCCTTTATTGCATCCCTGGAATCGAAAAAGCGCATTCACCTGAACAATGATGTGCTGAAGTATGAAGACCTTTTTGAAACGGCAATTGTCACGAAGCCTACAGCCGCCGATATAGATGCCTGGTACACCTTATATGAAAATGTCAAACAAAGGAATCTGGCGATCAATGACTTTGAGCTTCCCAAAAAGCTATTTCATGTAATCACCGTTTTGCCGGTTTGGGATGTGATTGAAATCAAATTCAAAGAAACCGGGAAAACCGTCGCTGTCGGCTTTGCTTATAAAAACAGGAACTACTCACCGGTTATTTTAGGACTTGATTATGACTACCTGTCGCAATATAAGATCTACAAGCAATTGTTATTTCAGGTAGTGATGCGGGCCATTGCAATCAAAAGCCCGAGGATCTACCTTGGATTAACGGCTTCGCTTGAAAAGAGAAAGCTCGGGGCGAAAGTGCTCAGGAATGTGGCTTATATGCAGGTGAAGGACAATTACAATTTGTCCGTGATCGAACTCTTAAAAAGCAACGGAGGAAACCTATAACTACTTTCCGCTTAGTGGTTGGCCGGATTTTCCGACAAGGACACATAACCGTGCTTTAACGCGTACTTCAAAAGCGCGATCTTATTGGTCAATAAGGTCTTTTTGTAAATGTTTTCCGTATGAAACGTCACGGTGCGAGTGGTAATGTCGAGCTCTCCGGCAATATCCTTGCGGCTTTTCCCTTCACAGATCGCGGTCAGCACTTCGATCTCTTTCGAGGTCAGTGCACGCTGGTCTTTGATTAAGTCCAGCCCCGGGTTCTTGTCATAAGTTGGCAGCACAGAGCCCATCGCCTCTTCGTATACAAACGGCTTGTCATTGTAAACATTTTCAATGACCTCTACCAACACTTCGATGCTGCATTGTTTCGGTAAAAACGCATCGGCGCCCATTTGCAGGGTCTGGTTGATATAGCTTTTGTCGGAATGCCCTGAGAGAATAATGACTTTGATGGCCGGATAGTTTTGCTTAACGATGGAAAGCGCTTCAAACCCGTTCATCACCGGCATGTCGAGGTCCATGATGATCACATCCGGTTGGATGTCTTTCAGGGAATCCACAGCTTCTTTTCCGTTGGAAGCCTCATACACTGTTGGGAAGTTAACTTCGTTCAGAATAGTAACCAACGCTTGCCTGACAGCCGTATGATCTTCGACAACCAGTAATTTAATTGCATGTTTCATAGTAAAAAATCAATAATAAGATTATGTTCATTCAATGTTATTCCCTGAATGGGCTCCTTATCAACTTCTCTTAACCGGTATTTGCAGTCTCATTCCAATATGTATGCCAAAACTAAGGAAAAAAACGAATTGTTTGGAGGCTTAGCCGTACCGATAAGAAAAATTGTGATATGTTTTCAGGACCTGTTACAAATACGTGTGCGTAAATCTACTTGCTTTTGGTTTTCCGGAACATTCCCTGATGCAGCTGCCTGTTCCACAAAAACAGTGGAGGTAATTTAACCAGGAGATTTTTTTGCCTGTAGGTGCCGGTTCTGAAGTCGTAGTGGATAGGAGCGGGAAGCTGGAACAGGAGCGGAAAAGCAAGGTTGAACAGCGGCACATCGTAGAAGAAAAAAATGCCGGTCATCAATCCCAATACCCGCAGGATGATGTAATACAAACGCCTGAGCGGCGAAAATGCCCGGAGCTCCGATTGGATAACCCTGACACATTCTTCCAGGTATGCCTTTCTGAACTGAATCGAGCGTTGATGCGTTCCGTTGTAGCGAAAGCCCGCAAATGTAGCTACTGTCGTGTAAAGCTTTGCATGCCGGAAAAAGCGCGACCACAATTCCATATCACCGGCATAGAGGTAATCGGGATTCATCCTGCTCCCGGCTTTTTCCCAGAGGCTGCGTTTCCAGAAGCTGGATTCCTGCTGGATGAACTGAAAGTCGAAGCAATAGTAACGGTGTTTCGACCAGCGGCCCCAGGGCAGGGAGATCCTACTCATCATAGAACCCTGTTTGGTATATTCGCGTGGAATACCCATGAGCCAGTCGACCTTGGGAAAAGTGTTGAAAATATCCGCAACGGCAAAAAACGCATTCGGCACATACAGGTCGTCGGAATTGATCCAGGCCATGATCTCACCGGTACTTTTTTCAAATCCTTTCTGGACGGCATGGTATTGCCCTTCATCTTTTTCACTCACCCAATAGGCCAGCCTGTCTTCGTATTTTTTGATGACCTCCACACTGCCATCGGTGCTTCCGCCATCGATGATGATGTATTCCAGCTGAGGATAATTCTGATTTAAGACCGAGAGGATCGCTTCTTCCAGGAACTGCACGCCATTGTAATTGACAGTAACGATCGATATTTTGGGAAAGGCAGGCATGTTCGCGGGTTAAGCAAAAATACTGGTTTTATCGGAGAATCAGGTATAGCGCGCGTATTTCTGAGAAAGGATGTACTTCATTGTTCTGTTTTTCCGGCTTATTTTCAATACCTTCGGCTAATCTGTGAACCGTGTGGCACATATCATCAATCCCTTTGTGGCAGATCCTTCCTCTGATCTGTATACCGCACAGCCCATCACGTTTGAGAGCATGCTACAGGCAAGGCAACATGTCAAAGGCATTATGGAGGTTGAACTGCTGGCGGCCCATTTTGAAGAAGATACTTCCGTGGTCCCCTCCGGATTTCAAAAAGCAAAAGCCCTGGACCGTTCGGTACTTTCCCGGCACACCTTTCAAAAACCCGTCAGGCTGCCCTTGATCAGCGATATCCTGCAAAGGCTGTATGAGGGGAGTGATGCGGATTACCTGATTTACTCCAATGTGGATATCGGTTTGTATTCCGGGTTTTATACCCGCGTCAATGAGCTGATCCATGAAGGTTACGATGCCTTTATCATTAACCGGAGAAGGCTGGAGGCCAGGTATGCAGAGCCTTCGCAGCTGCCGGATATTTACCGCGATGAAGGCAGGCGGCACCCGGGTTTCGATTGTTTTGTATTTCACCGCAGCCTGTTTCCCAAACTGAAGCTGGAAGGGATCTGCATCGGCGTGCCATTTATCGAGATCGCCTTTTCACAAAATCTGTTTGCCCTGGCAAAACGCTTTACCCTGATCGAAAACGAACAGCTGACCTTTCACATAGGGATGGAAATTTTTAAGAAGCGCGCCCCGAAGGAGTACGTGGCATACAACCAAACCCAATTCTGGAATTTAGTGCCGCAGCTGTTTGCGGATATGGATCTGAAAAAATTCCCGTATGCCCGCCACATCTGGCCTGTTCGCCTGATCCGTTGGGGCCTTCATCCCTGTATCCCGATCCGCCTGGTAATGAAACTGGAATGGCAGCGCCTGAAAAAACGCCTGCGTAAAGCCTGAGGCGTTCCGGTGTTATTTTAATTTGTCGAGCGTAGGGCGGATGGTACGGGTGGCTTCCCTGAACGACAGCTCGTCGGTAGTATAATAATCAAAGCCATCGTTTCCCTGTTCTTCCAGCTTTTGATAACCGATGCTTTCATTGAACCGGATCGCTTTCAGGTTGGCGGAGGCAATCTTTGCTTTCAGGCGTTTGAGCTGTAACGTGCCAAACGCATATTCCATGATGGCCACTGTTGCCAGCACAGGCAGCAGCGTGTTGAGGTACGGTTCCTCTCCGATAAAGATACCGGCTTCTGCTGTTCGATGATCCCAGTCTATGTCTTTCAGGTTCACCACGCCGGCCTTTTCCGATTCTTTTTGAATGATAAAATAATAATTGCAGCGCTTGTCAAGCGACCTGTACCAGCGTTGTTGCATGGCTTCTGTAATATGGTCGCGGTATTGCATGTGCTGTTTTACATGGTCTGCATTGCGCCACCGGCGTACCATGTCGAGGTCTGTCTCGGTGATAGGTTCTAGCATGATGCCGTAAGCTGCTACCCGCATTTACAATTTTTGTTTGATGGCATAATGCGGTTTTTTAACCCGCGACGAATAGATCCGGTTGATGTAAATGCCCATGATGCTGATGCTTGCCAGGATCAGTGAAATAGCGATCACGATCAGCGCCGGGAGGCCGGGGCCTTCACCAAGCGTAAAATGCCGGTAGCAATAATAAGCTGCCAGCAGGAGGGAAGCCAGGGAGCCGGTTACACACAGGGCAATCATGATCTTCAGAGGCAGTGAGGTGTACAGGAACAGGAGGCGGAATGCGATCCGGAACAATTGCAGGTAGGAATAGCCCGATTCTCCGTCGAAGCGCTTGTGGCGTTGGATCTCCACGAAGCCGGCATCAAAGGTATACCAGGAGATAACCTGGTTGATGAATAAATGATCCTGTGAGTGGCTGCGCAAATGTGAGGCAATATGCGCCGTAACGAGGCGGATGGAAGAGCCGATGTTGGAGCCACTTTCCGTTCGCGAGAAAATAATTTTGATCAGCCTGGATCCCGTATTCCGGAGAGGAGCCGCGCTCGTTTCCTTATACACACCGTAAACCACATCCGACTGATGTTTGGCCTGGTAGTCGATCAGCTTCTTTAATTCCGAAGGATGTACCTGTAAATCGTCGTCGATCGTGAGCAGGATATGGCCGCGCGCTTCATCAATCCCGCAAAGGGTAGCTCCGTTTTGCCCGAAGTTTTTCGTGAGCCTGATGAGCCTGATTTGGTTGGGATGTTGTTTTTTTAAGTCGAGCAATCTGTTCCAGCTTTCGGTTGAGCCGTGGTCTTCCACAAAAATCACTTCATAACTTTCATTCAGGCTTTCCATGAGTTCGGCAATGCCTGTATACAATGGCCCGAGGCTATTGACGCTTTTATATACTGGTATGATGAATGAATAGCCCGGGATCATAATATTTATGAAAGCTCAATGATATCAGGGCAAATTACCCCTTTGAAATTCACGAGGGCAGAGGCCAGAGAAAGCCCTACGCCGAAACCAGATAACAGCATGGAGGAATCGGCAATCGTGTTCCCTGTTTTTAAATTGGCGACGATGGTCAGCGGAACCGTCGTGCTGCTCGTGTTGCCAAAGGTTTTTAAAGAGCTTGGAACCTTAGCACGATCAATGGCCAGCTTCTTGGCAATGGAATCAAGGATCATTTGGTTGGCCTGGTGAAACACAAAGTAGTCGATGGCAGAGCGCTCCCGCTTTGCCTTTTTCAGGAGCTCCTCCACATTAGGCGCTACTTTTTTAAGGCTGAAATTGAACACGTCCAGTCCTTTCATCGCCAGGTGGATGCCCATGCGTTTTACCGCAGGATGGTATTCTTTGTAAACGAGAGAGGCCTCGCTGAAGCCATTCCTGGCGCCGCCATCGCTCACCATGATCTTATCAAAATTTTCTCCTTCCGAAGTGATGTTGAAGTAGAGAGGATCTGCCTTAGCATCGAACTCCAGGGCGCTTGCCGTTCCACAGTCCGAGAAGAGGGGCAGAAGGCTTTGGTCGAAAGGAGAGATGAGCCTGGTGATGGTATCGCCCACCAGGAGCAAGGCTTTCTTTAGCCCCGAAGAGCTTAAAAATGCGGAGGCGAGGGAGAGGCCATAGACATAGCCTGCGCAGCCCTGGTTGATATCGAAGGTAGCACAGGACTTCGGCAGTCCCAGCCGTTCCTGGATATGCAGGCTCGTGCCCGGAAGTTGGTAGTCCGGTGTTTGAGTCACAAAAAATACCGCATCGATTTCCGACTTGTCCCAGTTTAGCGCCGATAGTAATTTTTCGGCCGCAGCCACACAGAGATCGGAAGCACATTGGGAAGGAGTAGCAACCCTTCGCTCCTCAATACCCAGGGTAGAGATCAGTTTTTGAAGCTCTTCTTTATCGCTATGCTCTAAATCAAAATTGGAAACGCGTTGTTGGGGAACAGCGGCCGAAATACCTTTAAGGCTGACATGGGCGATGGAAAAAAAAGCCATGCTAGCGCTTTTTTAATTGTACAATTTCGAACAGCCCGCGAACCGAAGACGCATTTTTGAGATCGTCGACGTCCAGCACCACGTTGTATTCCTTGTCAATCTCATTCACGATGATCATCGTTTGAAGGGATGACCATTCCTTCAGGGTGCTGAGGTTTGTTTCAGCCGTTATCGTTTCACGGCTGTCCTCCTTAAATAGCAGGCGAAGAAAATTCAGAAAGGTATCCAGGGAGTTGACGGACATTCGGTTGATGGGTTCAGTTCATGCGAAAATAGGAATAATTTGCTAATTAACGGTTGCCCGAAGCATTTTAATTGCCCTGTTTTAGGGATAAACAACGTGAGGCGCCGCGAAAAAAAAATCTTCGAACGCGTAATTTTACTTAATTGAATGTGTCGTTTTTGTGTGTGAAAAAACCGATCTTGCATCATGATTTTTAAAACCCCGGATAACAGGATCAGTGTCTTATTATTCTTCCTCGCCTTTCTGCTGTATGCCAATACGCTAAAGAACGGTTATGCCTGGGACGATAGCATTGTGATTACTGAAAATGCACGGGTGCAGAAAGGCATCACCAATGTGGCAGACCTCTTTGTAAAGTACAATTCGGAATACAAATCGGATAAGTACGGCTACCGGCCCATCACGCTCACATCTTTTGCATTGGACATCAGCCTCTTTGGACTTAAAGCCTGGGGCGGGCATTTGATGCAGCTGCTTTATTACTCTCTGCTTTGCGTGGTGCTCTACAGGATGCTGAGAAAAATATGTTTCCGTCATTCGAATCTGGCGCCTTTTTTAATCACACTTCTGTTCATGGTTCACCCGGTGCATACCGAAGTGGTAGCCAACATCAAAAGCCGGGATGAGATCTTCGCGCTGCTCTTCGGCTTGCTGTCTTTAAGCCAGTTTATTGATTACATGCAGCAGAAACAATGGAAGTTCCTGCTGTACGGCTCTGTGCTTTTTTTAATGGCCTTTTTATCCAAGGAAAGCGCCATTGCCTTTTTAGTCATCATTCCGCTTACGCTGTATTATATGGACGAAAGCTTTCCATACAAAAAGCTGTGGCTTCCCCTGCTGGCAATTGTTTTCCTGGGCATGACCAGTATCCTGATTGTGAACCTTTATACCGGTAGTAACCTTGGGAAATCGTTTTCGGAAGGAGCAGGCATCTATCACGAGAGTGGCATCCTGGGCAACAGTTTTTTGTATTCGGGTAACTGGGGAGAAAAGCTGGCGAACGCCTTTTGCGTGCTCGCTATGTACGCGAAAAACTTTTTTGTGCCGCTGCGTCAGCTCTACTACTACGGGTACAACCAGATCTCGGTAGCGCACTGGAGTGATGCCCTAGTCCTGTTCTCTGCTGTTGCGCATATAGCCGCTTTACTGTTTGCCATCCTGAAGTTTAAAAAATACCGCGAGATCAGCTATGGCATCCTGTTTTATTTCATTTCCATTTTCATTTACACGCATTTGCTGCGTGCACTGGCCGATACCATGGCCGATCGGTTTTTATTCACGCCTTCGCTGGGCCTTGCCATCAGCACGGTATTCCTGCTGGAGCGTATTTTCAAGGTGGATTTTAAAACAGCAACACTTCCCGGGTGGCTATCTCCAAAAAACCGGCAGGCTACGGGCCTGAAGTATGGTGCACTCGTCGTACTTGTGTTGCTGGGCCTCAAAACCGTGATCCGCAGCCGCGATTGGAAGGACAATGAAACACTGATGACCCATGATATGCCTTACCTCGAGAACTGCTCCCGGGCCCACCAGTATTACGCCGATATCCTCAGGGATAAGCTGAATGTGTCCCACAATGCTTCTATGGAAACCTCCATGATCGCCCATTACACCAGGAGCTTTGAAATCAGTGCAGAAGCGTACTACGCCCGTCTCGGGCTTGGTCGGTATTATTGCAGTATCAAAAACTATGGGGCAGGGATCGCGGTGCTGCAAAAGCTTGTAAGCTTATTTCCCGAACAGGCTGACCCGAATTTCTACCTGGGAGAAGCGTTGTTTCACACAGGACATTACAAAGAGGCCATTACATACTTATATAAATCACGGGAGCTCGCACCGGCCATCCTGAATACCTATTATTTTTTGGCGCTGGCTTATTCCAAAGAAGGTGCTACCGCTAAGGCGGTAAGTACCATAGAGCAAGCCCGGCAAAAGTTTGGAGAGTCGGGATTGATCTACGACGCTCTGGGAGCTATTTATTTTGATGCCGGCAATATGGATACCTCCACGCGCTTCACTTTTGAGCAGCTGCGTTTTGGGGAAGAGCCACAAAAAGTATATGGCACCGTCATAGGAAGGTATCAGTTTAAAAAGCATGATAAGGCCGCTGCCTTTTATTATGAGCAGGCACTTGCTAAAGGTATTTTTAAAAGGCCCTAAGCCGCTGAATGGAAGAAGCTGAGGCTGTCGCTTAGGATCCTGCCTCTTTCGACTCCGATTTCAGGCGGTCGAAAAAGGCGTAGACCTGTTTCTGATGCGCGCGGCCAATGGTGAGGGCGGTATCTCCGAGGGTGACCTTTGTAGCCCTGCGCTTGGTAATGTAGTTGCGATTGACAATGAAGGATTTGTGGATCCTCACAAATTGCCGGGATGGCAGCTTGTCTTCAAGATCTTTGAGAGAAACCCGCGATACGAGGCTGCTGCTGTCGTTCAGGTAGATCGTTGTATAATTGCCGTCGGTTTTAAACCATTTGATCGTGTCGCAATCGACATGAGAAATGGCTCGTTTCAATTTAACCGGGAGGTAGTTCAGGGAGGAGTCTACGAATGTCATAATAGTGATGTTCCAGTCGCAAAGATGACCCATATCCGAAATTCAAAAAAATAAATGGTGTGAACGACGCGTTAAAGTATACGAACAACAGGCGCCCTTCATGATTTTTTGGGGAGAGGCTTAAACCTGAGGCGGTTTTTGACGTACTTTTCTTCCCGCTCTCTCAGGCTATGATCTGTTTCCAGCTCATATTCCTTTTCTTTTTCCAATAGTTTGAACCAGTACAAAGCAGGAAGCAGGTTGCCGGAGTGCAGCTCAATGCGGATCAGCGTTTTTTCGCTGGGATCCCGGTGCCCGTTGAGGATCTGGCTCAGCTCGGTTTCATCGATATGAATATCCCTGGCAAAATCTTTATTGTTTTTATAGCTTAATTTAATATAAGCCCTTAGAAAATACGCAAAGGACAGGTGTGCATGGTATTGCGTGGAAGCGGTATACTCTTCGATCTGGTAACGCAGTTGCAGGACACCGGCATATAGTATATCCTGCGGTGTATGCTTCTTTTGTAATTTCTTCCGGGCCTCTGCCAGCTGCTTTCCGGCATCTTCGGTTTGTAGGGCCGTTAAGGTATTTCTGAATACAAAAGCGCCGGCTAATTCTTTAGCGGTATATTTCTTATGGAGTTTTTCTGTTTTCATACGTCGTATGTCTTTAATAGATTCAGTAAAGGCCTGCCTTCTAAAAATAGTTGCCGGCCGGCATCCAGCATGCCATATTGTTTGATGTAATGCTCCTTTAATTCTGTTTTTGGAACTAAAGAAACGCAGCCTTCCAGGGCGTATAATCTGAGGGCTTCCCGGCAGGCGTAGGCAATCAGGTTCCCGGCAATGTTCCCGTAGGTTTTCTGTTTTCCCCGGTTCTCTTTGGATACCGCCAGCAAATTGATCGCAAAGCGTTTTTCCTCTTCATAGTGTATCAGCGACATGATGCCTAAGATATCGCTGCTTTCGGCCAATCTCAGCTTATACACCAGGTAATCTTTCTCTGTTCTCCAATCGAACCAATACCTGCTTTTGCTAAGCTTCCGGTAATCCCTTTCTTCAACCAATTCGATGACGATCATCTTGTTGGTGCCGTTTCTCTCATCTGTAATTTCCATAAAGATATGTATTAATTTACGGATTTTGTAAATAATTTACAAAATTTGTCATTTATTAATGAACAGCTTATTTACTGCCTGCAATGATGCTCAGTGCGTGGGACAAAGGACAGTTCTGACGCGGGATTGCTGGTGCCTGGAAAAAATGATCCTACTTTCCGATACAGAACTTTGAAAAAATATTATCCAGCAGGTCCTCATTTGTAACCTGCCCGGTAATTTCGCCGAGGGCTTCGAGGGCGTAGCGGATGTCGAGGGCCAGGAAATCGCTCTGGATATTGGAGGCAAGGCCTTCGTTGACTTTGATAAGGGCTGCATGAGCCTTGTTCAGGGAATTAACGTGGCGCGAATTGGTAACGATGGTATCCGTGGTATTGAGTGTGCGCGTGTCGAATAAATTGACCAGCTTTTTTTTCAGGGCTTCGATGTTCTTTTGCTCTTTGGCAGAGATGAAGAGGAGGGAAGGCACGTCGGCAAATTCCCGTTTCAATTCTTCGAGGTCTTCAAAGTCGATTTTATTGCCGACAACCACCAGCTGCGAAGTGCCGATGTGCTCTTTGACGAGGTTCATTTCCAGCTCCAGGTCGCCACGGCTAAGCTCATGCGTATCGAAGAGGTAAATAATGATCGCCGATTTTCTCATCACCTCAAAGGCCTTATTCACGCCGATCTGCTCGATCACATCGCTGGTGGTGCGAATGCCGGCCGTATCGATGAAGCGGAAGAGCACGCCTTCGATGATGAGCTCGTCCTCGATGGTATCACGCGTGGTGCCGGGGATCTCGCTCACAATGGCGCGGTCGTCTTCGAGCAGAACATTCAGTAAGGTAGATTTCCCGGCATTGGGCTTGCCCACAATGGCAACGGGAATACCGTTTTTAATGACATTTCCCACCTCGAAGCTGGAAATCAGTTTCTCGATGATGCTTTGGATGGTATGAATGAGTTTTTTGAGGTCGCTGCGGTCGGCAAACTCCACATCTTCTTCACTGAAGTCGAGCTCCAGCTCGATGAGGGAGGCAAAGTTCACGAGGTTTTCCCGCAACACATCTATTTTATTGCTGAAGCCACCGCGCATGTGCTGCATGGCCACCTGGTGCGAGGTGGAAGAGTTGCTGGCAATGAGGTCGGCTACGGCTTCGGCTTGTGAGAGGTCCATTTTGCCATTCAGGAAAGCGCGCAGGGTGAACTCTCCAGGCTGGGCCGGTCGTGCGCCATGCCTGAATAAGAGCTGCAGGATCTGCTGCTGGATAAACACGGAGCCATGACAGGCAATTTCCACGATCTCTTCGCCGGTATAGCTGTTGGGAGCTTTAAACAGGGTGATCACCACCTCGTCGATGATGACCTCATTTTCGGCCAGCAGGGCAAAGTGAGCCGTATGGCTGGGGTGNNGTTTTGCCAGGGCTTTGGGTTTCAGTTTTTTGGTGTAAGCGATCGTTTCGACGATAGAAATGGAGGCTTCGCCACTCAGGCGGATTACCGCGATCGAACCGGCTCCCGGAGGAGTCGACAGGGCGGCAATGGTATCTTTGTTCAGCGTGTAATGTGCCATGGAGCGTATCTCAAACAAATTTAGAAATATTTGCTGCATCTAAACGTTTTTTCTTAAATTAGCGCATCAATTTTATGGCAGGCCAGGGCTTTGGCCGGCTGATAAAAAGGAGTGTTCGAAACATAAATCAATAAACCAAATTCAATATCTAAGCACTATGGGCGTTTTAGTAGGCAAAAATTCAAAAGTAATAGTTCAGGGTTTCACCGGAGGAGAGGGAACTTTCCACGCGACTCAAATGATAGAATACGGAACCAACGTGGTAGGTGGTGTAACGCCGGGTAAAGGCGGAACAACGCACCTCGACCGTCCGGTATTCAACACCGTGAAAGAAGCGGTAGACAAAGCCGGGGCTGACACCTCCATTATTTTTGTGCCTGCCGCCTTTGCAGCCGATGCGATCATGGAAGCGGCAGAAGCCGGCATTAAAGTGATTATCTGCATTACCGAAGGCATTCCTGTGAAGGATATGATCCCGGTAAAAGAATATCTGAAAGGAAAAGCCTGCCGCCTGATCGGGCCAAACTGCCCGGGTGTGATCACTGCCGGCGAAGCGAAAGTAGGCATCATGCCGGGCTTCGTATTCAAAAAAGGACGTATCGGCATCGTTTCCAAATCAGGAACCTTAACTTACGAAGCGGCCGACCAGGTAGCGAAAGCCGGTTTAGGCGTGTCTACAGCCATTGGTATTGGAGGTGACCCGATCATCGGAACGCCAACACGCGACGCGGTAGAGTTATTGATGAACGATCCGGAAACCGATGCGATCGTGATGATCGGCGAGATCGGTGGAAGCTACGAGGCTGACGCTGCACGCTGGATCAAAGCAAACGGCAACAAAAAACCGGTAGTTGGTTTCATCGCCGGGCAAACCGCTCCTAAAGGCCGTACCATGGGCCACGCCGGCGCTATCGTTGGTGGCCATGATGATACTGCACAGGCAAAGATGGAAATCATGCGCGAGTGCGGTCTGCATGTGGTAGACAGCCCTGCTGCTATCGGCAAAACCATGGCTGAGGTTCTGAAAAAAGTAACTGCTTAATTTTTGAAATGAAGATAGATAAGAGGCCGTCACGACATGTCGTAACGGCCTTTTTTAATGCCGTTCTGATGTCATTGCCGTATGCACAATAAGCGGCACCCCATTTCGTTATAATGTTTACATGAAAAAAAATCTACTTTTCCTTTTTCTTTTTGCAAGTTCCGTTCTGCTGAAAGCCCAGGGCTCGGTAAAAGATTCTGCTTTCCGCATCATGATGGTGAGCGTGCATTTCAGCGGCCAGATCCCCCAGGGCGATATGGGCAAGCGCTATGGAGCCAACCTTTCTACCGGTGGTACCTTTACCTGGAAAACCAAAAAGAATGTCTTGTTCGGGGCGGAGGTCAGCTACTTTTTCGGAAGAAATCTGAAAGAAGATCCGCTCGCAAGCCTGCGTGTGCCGGAAACAGGGCAGCTTACAGATAACGAAGGCTACCCGGCCGATTTGCGCCTTACCGAACGCGGCTGGAACATTTACGCCAACACCGGCTACCTCTTTTCGAAGCTGGGACATAACCCCAACTCGGGCCTCATGGTAACAGTGGGAGCAGGCTGGATGCAGCATAAGATCAAATTTTACGATCCCAATAAAAAAGTGGCCGCGGTTTATGGCGACCTCAAAAAAGGCTACGACCGCCTTAGCGGAGGCTTTGCTTTATCGCAATACATCGGCTACCAGTACCTGAGCAACAACCGCCTGACCAATTTCAATGTTGGATTTGAATTTTATGAAGGCTTTACCCAAAGCCTGCGCGGCTATAATTACGATACCGGCCTGGCCGATACAAAGCAGCGCCTCGATATCATGATCGGATTCCGCGTGGCCTGGACATTGCCGCTCTACAGGCGCCTGAAGGATGTGTATTATTATTAAAACCTTGTCGGAGCGAAGCCTCCATGCGGATTGAGCTTATCCGATGTATTGGCAATAGGCAGGAGCGGTCCAGCTTTTTGTTTTGCTCACAGACCTTATCATACAATCTAAAAAAATACTATTTTCGCAATGTCATTTTACAGGAATAAGCGATGTTAATTATTGGTATATGCGGAGGAACGGGTTCTGGAAAAACAACCGTGGTAAATAAAATACTGGAGATCCTTCCTTCCGACCACGTGGTGATCCTTTCGCAGGATTCGTATTACAGGGATAATTCCGATGTGCCGGCAGACCAGCGCAAATTCATCAATTTCGATCATCCCGATTCCATTGAATTCGATCTGCTCCTCGATCACATCAATCGCTTAAAGAACGGGCAGAGCATCGAAAAACCGCTGTATTCCTATATTACCTGCACGCGCGATTCAAAAACCATCCATGTAAAAAGCAAGGAAGTGATCCTTGTGGAAGGCATTCTGCTGTTTTCCGACGAGCGCATCAGGAACATCTGCAACGTGAAAGTATTTGTGGATGCGCCTGCCGACGAGCGCCTCATGCGGGTCATCAACCGCGACATCGTAGAGCGGGGAAGAAGCGTGGAGCAAACCCTGGAAAGGTATATCCAAACCGTAAGGCCCATGCACGAGCAGTTCATAGAGCCTACCAAGCGTTTCGCGGATATCATCGTTCCGCTGGGCGGAGAAAACATGGTAGCGATCAACATCCTGGCCTCTACCATCCGCCAGAAGCTTGGCCTCCAAAAAAACCAGGACATCAATTCCATTTTTCATTGATCTGAGTAAACCTCTTTGTTCCGGGGATTGTTTCGCTATGCCCGTAAGAACGGTCAAAATAACGTGTCCGGTTCCTGCGCAATGATCTTCGGCGGCTTTACACGGATGCCTGTTGTTCGTTCCAGGCGTTGGATGATATAGGTGACGAGCTCCGGCAGAAGGGTATGCGTAGGCGTGTGCATGAAAAAATACAATTCTTCCAGGCCATTGTCAATCCATATTTTCAGGCGCTCCGCCCAGGCGTCCATGCGCGCAAAATCCGTCGGATGCATATCGTTGGCAATAAAGCGGATCATGGCTGTTTTGGTCGTGAGCCTGCCGTGCATCACGTCACGGCGCCCGGCCACGTCGGTCATCAGGAGCGTGATGTTGTTCTTGTAAAAATAGTTGCACACCTGTTTCATGACAGCCTCGTTGTTGAACCAGTTCCCGTGCCTCAGCTCCACGGCAAAGTTGCTCACCGCCGACTGGTCCAGGAAATCGAGCAGGTCATTGATCTTGCTGCTGTCGTAGGAGTTGGGCAGCTGGAAAAACGGCATGCCGAGCTTTTCCCTGAACTGCCTGTATAGCTCCAGCAGCTCTTTGAACATCTCCACATTGTACATCAGCAGCGGCGTGTGGCTGATAGCCTGGTTCACTTTGGGGCAGAACACAAAATTGCTCTCCGTCACGTCAAGCCAGTGATGGATCGTTTCGGCATCCAATGCCTTGTAATGCGATACGTTGAGCTCGATGCAGTTGAACTGTTTGGAATACTGCTTTAAAAAATCCTTGCGTTTGGTCTTTGCCGGGAAGATCTTGCCCACAAAACCTTCCTCAGCCCAGATCGGGCAACCAATGTGCACCTTGCAATGCGCCGCCTTTTGCTGTCCCAGCACTTTCAGCGTTCCTGCATGGTCCGGCGGCAGGCTGAAATCGACTTGCTCAACGCTTTCTAGTTTTCCGAATTCCATTTTACATTAAAAACTCTGTCAGGTTATCGTCATAAAGGTCTTTCACCGAGCCGAAGCCAATCACATCCTGCATCGCTTCCCCTTCTTTCAGCTCTACGGCCCGCATCACCTTTTGTTTCCCGAATTTATGCTTTAAATCGTAAACCGTTTTCCGCAATTTATCTTTTTTATAATTGTCTTCAAACAGGTTGTACTGTACCATCGTTTCATCGGTAAAGCTACCCACAAACAGGCTGATGCTCACAAGGCCGGTATTGAGCAGCGTGGCTTCCCTGTACTCCGCTTCGTAAGCCTCCATGCGCTCCCTGATAGCCCGGTAGATCTCCGCAGCGTCCTGGATCGGATTGCTCAGATGCAGGTAATCGTCCCAGTGGTCGCCGTTGATGTAGCGGAAATTGCAGCCAAGCGTACCCGCAAAATTTTTTCGTTTCACAAGCCGGCGCTCGAGGGTGAGGCAGAGGTAGATCAGGATCTCATTGACCGATTCCTCGCTTTCCCGCTGCACTTTCGACAGTTGCCTCATGGCCTGCATGCTCTTGTAATCGTTGAGGTTGCTCAGGTCCACCTCGATGAAGTTGAGTCGGCAATGCCAGTAAAAGCCCAGCACGCTTTTAAAAATAGCTTTCAGGTTCTCTGCCGATGTATGGCGCATTTCCAAAGGCGTTTTCACGCCGCTNNCCCCGGCAGGTCGGTGAGCTTCAGCCGCGATAAAATATTGTCGATATTATTCGGGTTGATGATCGAAAGGCCATCTGGCTTTTGCAAATCGGAGGCCAGCTTGGCCAGGAAGGCATTGGGAGCTACGCCGATAGAGCATTTCAGCCAGTCGCCTACTTTCTGTTGAATGTCGGTTTTTATCTTTTTAGCCACAGCCACCACATCCGGGTGAATGAGCTCATAGCCGTTGAGGTCTACCACCGCTTCGTCGATGCTTTTAGGATATACCTCGTTGCTATATACTTTCAGTACCGCCATGATCCTGATATGGTAGCCCCGGTAGCGGTCGGGGTTGGTTTGCACCGGCACCAGCTCCGGGCAGAGCTGTATAGCCTCGTGCAGCCTCATGCCCGTTTTTACGCCTTTTCGTTTTGCCTCGATGGAAGGGGAAATGATGCAGCCTGTTTTACCGGTATACACACAAACGCCCACAGGTCGGTTCCGGAGCCAGAAATTGTCCTGCTGCTCACAGCTGGCGAAGAAACTGTTCATGTCAACGAACAGCACGCGCGGTGTGGTACGGGGCGCCAGCTTATTTTTCTCCGGATTCACCCGGTAATATTACTACAAAATGTAATAGCCCTTTGCTACGAAAAGTAGCATTTCGTTTTGTGAGACAAAATGGAACCGCATAGGCACATAGAAATCATAGAGAATCAAAATGATCACCGCAGAGACACAGAGAAATAGAGGACACATAGAACAATGGCTCGCAAACCGGCCCGACTATAGAGAAAAGAAAGAAATTATAGAAAAAAGCATTTGCACCTAAAACCTATGTATCTATGTGCCTGTGTGCTTTAATTGTCCCAAGATTAACTCATCAGCGCCTTAAAATCGCGGATGATCTCTGCACGCTGTGCATGGAGGCTTTCGAGCAGGGCGGGATTTGCTTTTTTAAGCTTCAGAACCCTGTAAATGCCTTTCGTTTTTTTTCGGAAAGGGGAGAGCCGCAGGCAAAGCCAGCCGGTGGCCACGGTAACCAGCAGTACCCCGATCGCCCACCAGTAATTGGGAGCCAGGGCTTTCGCGATGAAGAATTGCAGCAGGCCCCAGATCAGGAACAGCATTGCGCCAATACCCATATTGAAGGAGGCTTTAAACTCAATGACCCTGACCTTCTTCCTTGTGATCATATCGGTGAGCTTATACGGGACATAACTGCCCAGGAGCCCGCGCAGGTACAGCGGAAAGGTCAATACCAGCACAAGCATTCTCAGCGTGAGCATGCCGCCATTGATGGACGATTGCTCCGCCGGATTGATGAGCCAGTCTCTGAGCCCTTGTGTTTTCAGGGTATTCATGTAAGCCTTTGTTTTTTCTCCAAGCGCCGCTACCTTTTCAGGATGCGTGTTTTCGGCCTTGTTGATCACATCCACCACTTTGGTTGAGAAGATAAAATCATGCTCTACATCTTTCAGGTTCAGCTTTTCCTGTTGGAAATATTCGTGCCTGTACACCTCTTCGATGTGGGCAATCACCGCTTCGGTGTGTTTGTGGTCGATGTGTACGATCAGCTCCTTCATCCTCGGCGCGAGGTCGGCCAGGAACTGGTTCATCGTTTTTGCCGGCGCGGCTTTGTAAGCTTCCATGTAATCGCTCACCTTCATGGGAGCGCCGATATTACAGAAAATAGTTCCCCTGAACTGCGAAGGGTTGGAGTAGTTGATGCCTACCGGTACCACGGTCAGGTCTTCCAGGTTGTATTCGTCCATGGCACCGAATACCATGCGCGGCACGCCTTTCTTTAAAGGCCGGAGACGGCGTTCCTGGATGCAAATCCCTTCTGCAAAAATGATGATCTTTTTATTCCGCTTCAGCAGCAGGTTCACCCGGTCGTAGGTTTCGTCGTTTTTTTTAAGGCCTTCTCTTCCGCCGTCCTGCATCCTGAAGATAGGAATAAGGCCAAGGCTCTCAAGCAGCATGCTCGCAATCCCTTTCTTAAACGCATCGCCCCTGGCAAGGTAGTACACCTGCGGAGGATATGCAAGGGTGGTAAACGCAATGGGATCCATGAAGGCATTGGGATGGTTCATGGCAATAATGACAGGGCCCTTTACCCGGATGTGTTCGGGATTCTTGATCTTGTTGCGCCTGAAAAAAACGGCCACCACAAAACACATGTAATATTTAACAATATGCCACAGCATAATTCAGGAGCGCAAAATACTAAAAAAGTAAGGATAAGGCCTCATAAAAAAACAGGTTTTTACCCTTGCCGGAGCCTGGATAAAAACCTGTTATCAGTCTGTAAATAAGGATTTATGGGATCGGCGGCGGTGGCGGTACCGCATTGAACAAGGCTTGAAGGTCGGCTTGCGTATCGGCAGCCAGCCAGCCGCTCATGCCTTGTTTCCAGACAACACTTTGTTTGGTAAGCTGCCCCGAGGCGGCCATCGCCTGCAATTGCTGCATGTTGAAAGGGCCTGTCTGGGCTCCGTTCACGGCAATGTAATATTGTACAACCGGGGGCGGGGGCGGCACATTGTTGCCGGTAGCGCCGTTGAATTGGTTGTTCTGGAAGGCATTGCCCATCTGGCCCATCATGCCCATACCCATGCCGGCGCCGAGGCCTGCACCCATCATCCCGCCATTGGGGTTGTTGGCCGCATCCTGCATGGCATTGGCTGCCTGAAATTGGGTGTAAGCGCCCAGGTTGCCGATAATGCCCATGCTGCTGCGTTTGTCGAGCGCCGCTTCCACCTCGGGAGGAAGCGATACGTTCTCAATTAAAAACTTAGTCAGGTTCAGGCCCATTTCATTGAATTCAGGCTTGATCTTATCGGTAATGAATTTGGAAACTTCATCGTAGTTCGAGGCCAGGTCCAGGACCGGGATCTTGCTTTCGGCCACGGCATCCATCCCACGGGATACGGCAATGTTCCGGAGCTGCTCGTTGATCTCTTCAACAGTAAACTCGCTGTCGGTGCCGGCAATTTCCTTTAAGAACAGGGCAGCATCGCTCACCCGGAAAGCATAAGAGCCAAAAGCCCTTAAGCGCACCGGCCCGAATTCCGCATCGCGCAGCATGATCGGATTTTTAGTGCCCCATTTCTGGTTCGTGAATTGTTTGGTGCTCACAAAAAACACATCGGCCTTGAACGGACTGTTGAAGCCGAACTTCCAGCCTTTGAGCGTGGAGAGGATCGGCATATTCTGTGTGCTCAGCGTATACATGCCCGGCTGGAACACATCGGCGATCTTGCCTTCGTTCATGAAAACGGCTACCTGGCTCTCGCGCACGGTAAGCTGGGCTCCCATTTTAATTTCGTTCTGATAACGGGGAAACTTATAAATGATGGTATCGTTACTGCTGTCTGTCCAGTCGATGATATCTATAAATTCGCCTTTGATTTTATCCCATAATCCCATTGTAATCGGTTTTAAAAAGTTTATACTAATGTAGCTGATTTTGAAATTACTTGTACTGAAAATGTTTAAATAGCTGCTAATAAATATAATAAAATAAAATCAGTATCATTGCTGACAGAAATCAAAAACATTTATGAAAAAAATTATTTTATTATTTATGACCGTAATGACCTTACAGTCGTTTTCTCAAAAGCAGGATAAAAGTGCAGCATTTGAAGAGCCGCTTGGTTGGTGTAAACTTGTGCAATTGAAAAATAACAATACTGTTTTTCTGGAATTTACAAAGAAGGAAGGGATAAACGTAACATTATTTGATGCCGGCAGAAAAAAAATATCTTCTGATAAACTGGCTTTAACCATGATTGAGGATAAGCTGGGCTATTATATTATTAGCGGGATTTATGAAATTGCCGGGGATGTGGTTGTTTTTTATCAAAAGGGAGAGGATAGAACGCCTATCCTGATAAGATTGATTATTGATGGGAAAACAGGCAAATTGAAGAGTGAAGAAAAGATCGCAGAACTAAATAAAATTACAACCGGTGATGCTTATGCAGCTGCTTTTGGCGACGTTGATATGCCTGATCTTAAGATTGTTAAGGATCCTGAAAGCGATTACTATGCATTAATCAGGTATAATACGTTTGCTCCTGAAACAAAAGACAGGATCGAAGTCCTGCATTATGATCCGCAACATAAGGTCATAAATAAAGCGAATTATACGGCACCCGGCAATAAATATAAATATACGAAATACTTAAGCGCTTATGTTCACAAAGATGATTATGTAGTTATTGGAACATATGGTTTTAATACAAAAAAATCGGGCGGAGAAGATGCACGATTTTATGTTTCGCAGTTAGCAAAAGGCAAAACCAGTTTCGTTCAAAAGGAATTGGCTTATTCTGATTTTTATAAAGGAGCAAGAGGGCATTTCATTTACAATAATGTAAAAGGAACCATCAATATGGTTTTAATTACAGATGTTCAGGTAAAAGGAGATAATAGAAAATACGATATCGTGTTCCAAAGTATTAATCCAACTACTTTACAATTGGAAAAACCGTATAAAATTGACTATTCAAAAGCGAATGAGATTTATAAAAATAACTTCAATCGTAAATATGATTTTGAAGGCATGATTCAGGGAACGTTTGTTGATAAGAGTGGAAATCTAATAGTATTGTCTCAAAACACCACTATAAAGTATGGAAACGGCTCGGGTATTGTAGGCACCTTTTTGGGCGATTTTGCTTTAATTACCATATCTCCGGAAGGCAAAATTATTAACACAGCACTAGTTCCTGCTAATGTTTATGTGAGTGGAAAACATAAAGAATTTAATTGCAACGATATAAGAACCGGTTACAGGCCCGCTGATAGCTGGGACGATCCCGGTTTGGCAAGTGAGCAGTATTTTGCGATTGATGTGGTTACAACAGAGAATTCCAATTATATTTTCTTTAATAATACCAAGGAAAATATGGAATTACCGGATTCGGAAGAGCCGAGGTTAGTAAAAGCAATATCTGCTACAGCAGCTGTAAAATATACATATAGCAGCAATACTCTTAAAAAGGAGTATTTGTTTGGTGTTCCAAAGGATAAAAAGGATAATGAATTTTGTAACTTCTCAAGTTCGGATTATAACGCTGCTGCAAAAAGTTATGCAACCATTGTTACCGATCCTAAAACAAAAAAATCATCTGTTCTTTGGCTTAAATTGGATTAGTAAGATTATTTCTGATAAACTCATAGTAATTATCGGCGGCGGCGCTTCGGGCTTTTTTGCAGCCATCCATGCGGCTGCCAATTATCCTGAGGCAAAAATCACTATCCTCGAAAAAACAGGCAAGCTCCTTTCAAAGGTGCGCGTATCGGGTGGAGGAAGGTGCAACGTCACACACCATTGCTTCGAGAACAGCGAGCTCATCAAAAACTACCCGCGTGGCGAAAAGGAATTACGACAGGTCTTTGCGCAATTTTCGGTAACGGATACCATTGCCTGGTTTGCCAAACGTGGCGTAAAGCTCAAAACGGAAGCCGACGGGCGTATGTTTCCCGAAAGCAACAGCAGCGAAACCATCATCCATTGCTTTATGGAAGAAGGGCGCAGGCACAACATCGCCATTCATCTGAATGAAGAAGTCACTTCCATTACACGCGATCAGGAAAAGCTGATTGTGAAAACAGGAAAACAAAGCTATGCAGCTGATGCCGTCATTTGTGCCATCGGCGGGCATCACCAGGCGCGCAACTATGAATTTTTGAAAAGCTGCGGCCACCGCATCGACGAGCTTATTCCCAGCCTGTTTACCCTAAACCTCCCGCAAAGCAACATCAAAGAACTGATGGGCCTGAGCGTGAAAAACGGTACGGTAAAAGTCAAAGGCACCAAACATCAGTACACAGGGCCGGTGCTCATCACGCATTGGGGCTTAAGCGGCCCGGCCGTGCTGAAACTCTCGGCTTTTGCGGCCATGGATTTTTTTAAACTGAACTACCGGGCCGGGATTTCTGTCAACTGGGCCGGTACACACAACGAGGAAGACGTGAAAGAGGAAATTCAACGCCATCGGACATCAAAAGCCCTGATCGTAAATACGCCCTTATTTGATATCCCGAAACGCCTGTGGGAATACCTGGTGATAAAAGCAGATTTACCGGCCGGCAAGCCCTGGACGGAGCTTGGCAAAAAGCAGGAACATAAGCTGATCCAGATCCTGATCCAGGATGAGTATGATATGCAGGGGAAAACGACTTTTAAGGAAGAGTTTGTCACTGCCGGCGGAATTAACCTGAAAGACCTGAACTTTAAAACCATGGAAAGTAAGATCGTTCCGGGTTTATTCTTTTGTGGCGAAGTACTGAACATCGATGGCATTACCGGCGGCTTCAATTTTCAGAATGCCTGGAGTACAGCATTTATCGCGGCAAAGCTGGGGGCAGTCAAATAGAACGCGGATGAGGCGGATGCTTGAGATGAGCACGGATCAGGGCAAATTTGATTTTTCAAAACAAAGAAGATCATCCTGTTTTTGGTTCTGATCTCTGTTCTGATCCGCCAAATCCGTGATATCTGCGTTCCAATGATTTAACTAAAACGGATCGCTTTCACCGGCGTGATGCGGTTCAGGATCAGGGTTGGCAGGAACATCATCAGCAGGCATACCACAATGGTTCCGGCATTGATGAGAGCCACGTGTACCAACGAGAGGTTGATGGGCACATAATCCAGGTAATAGGTGGCGGAATTGAGGGTGGCAAATTTGAATTGCATCTGCGCCCAGCAAAGGCCAAGCCCGACAATGTTGCCGAACAGGAGACCTTTCGCCAGCAGTTGCAGCGACACATGAAAGAATACGCTGCGCACCCTGCTATTGGCCAGCCCCATGGCTTTGAGAATGCCCACCATGTTGGTGCGCTCGAGAATGAGGATGAGCAGCGCGGAGATCATGTTGATGGCAGCCACCAGTACCATGAGGGTAATGATGATCACGGCATTCACATCGATCATATCGAGCCAGCTGAAAATGGCGTTCTGCATCTGCTTCACGTTATTCACAATAAGATCGTAGCCAACGATGTCGTTCAGCTCTTCCTGCGTTTGCTCAAGCTTGCTGAAATCATGGAGGTATACTTCATAGCCTCCCACCTGCTGAGGATTCCAGTAATTGAGTTTTTGGATCTGCTTGAGGTCCACAAACACCAGGTTCTTATCGAAGTCGGCAAAGCCGGTGTTGAAAATCCCTTTCACATAAAAGTCTTTCACGCGCGGCTCATACTCAATATAGTTCTGTCCGCTGAAGGTGGTATCGGCCAGTTTTTTTTTGCTCATGAAGTACACCAGCAGCTTTTGGTTCAGCTTTAAGTTGAGCTTGTTGGCAATGCCCTTTGAAATAAAAATATCTTTGCTAACGGCGCTGTCGCTGATGTTCAGTGTGCTTCCTTCCGACACGTAGGGCTTCAGGTAGCTCCAGTCGTAATCGGTGGAAACTCCTTTAAGCACAATGCCTTCGTTTTCCGTTTTTGTTTTCAGGATGCCGTTCTTGGTGGCAAAGGCCTGCACGTGCTTCACGTTGTGATGCGCCGATACCGCTTTGAGGACGGCTCCATCCACCACAATAGGATTGGGTTCCTGCGAGGGATTTTCGTTATAATCGCTGATCTGCAGGTGAGCGGTAAAGGTGGTGATCTTTTTGGTGATCTGTTGCTGAAAGCCGGTGATGACGGCCATGGTGATGATCATCACGGCAACGCCAAGCGCAATGCCCGTCGTACCTATTTTCACGATAGGGCTCGACATATTGTTCTTAACGTTATTTTTATTTAAGATGCGCCGGGCTATGTAGCTGGAAAAGTTCAAATACCTATCTTTACCTTGTAAATCTAAAGGAATATATGCGATTTTACGTCTTTTTATACCTGTTTTTTTTCAGCCTGTTTCACTCTTTTTCTCAATCGCGCTCGCAGCCATATGCGTCCATCACAAGCGGTGCGGCGCAAACTGAACTTTACCTGCCCATGCTGAAAGGAAAAAAGGTAGCCCTGGTAACCAACGCTTCCGGCCTCATCGGCAAAAAGCTGCTGGTAGATACCTTGCTCAAACGGCAGGTCAGGATCGTGAAGATCTTCGGCCCCGAACACGGATTTCGTGGTACCGCCGATGCCGGCGAAAAAGTAAAGAGCGGAAAAGATCCTGTGACCGGTGTGCCTGTCGTGTCCTTATACGGATCGCATAAAAAGCCTACCAAAGAAGACCTTGCCGGTGTCGACGTGGTGGTATATGACATCCAGGATGTGGGCGTGCGCTTCTATACTTACATTTCCACCATGACATACGTGATGGAAGCCTGCGCTGAACATAAAAAGGAACTCATCATCCTCGACAGGCCCAACCCCAATGGCTTTTACATCGACGGGCCGGTGATGACGGACAAATACAAAACTTTTTTGGGAATGCACGCCATTCCTATTGTGTATGGCATGACCTGTGGCGAATATGCCGGCATGGTGAATGGCGAGCGCTGGCTCAAGGACAGCCTTCAATGCCATCTGTCCGTAATTCCGCTCAGGCATTACGACCGCACGAAATTTGTATCCGGCCTCCCGGTGAAGCCTTCCCCCAATATTCCCAACGATACGGCCGTGCTGCTGTACCCAAGCCTGGGGCTTTTTGAAGGAACGATCGTGAGTGTCGGGCGCGGAACCGATTTCCCTTTTCAATACATCGGCAATCCCTACATGAACCCGGCCGTGTGTCCTTTTCGCTTCAAGCCGCGGTCTACCGCAGTAACCAAAAAGCCCAAGTACCAGGATACTGTGTGCTATGGCATTAACACGGCGGCGCAGTTTCAGGATGTTCTGGAAAGCAGGCAGATACAGCTCGATTACCTGAGCTTGTTCTACAGCCAGAGCCAGGGAAAGCAGGACGTATTCTTCGACCGGAACTTCAATTACCATGCAGGGAATGAGGCCTTGCAGGAGCAGGTGCGTGGTGGTAAAACGGCGAAAGAGATCAGGGAATCCTGGCAACCCGCATTACATGTGTTCAAAGATATCCGCAAAAAATACCTGATTTATGAGGATTTTTAATTCTTCCGGCATACGCTTCATCCTATATCTCTTTTTGCTTCTGGCAGTGAGCAGTGGCTTGCCTGCCTGCAAGGAGACCGGGGAAGAAGCCCCCAAGCAGGAAGTGAAACTGGAAAAGCCCTCGGAGCCGGCAAAGGATACCACCCTCCGCGTGATCGATACCAGCGATGCGAAGTATAAAAAATTCCCTTACCTGCTGGCCTACGATAAGGCCCTGATGCTTTGGGGCGTTCCGTATCAGGAGCAGGATATTAAAACCAGCTATGGCACAGCCCATGTTATTACCAGCGGGCCCGAAGACGGTGCTCCCCTGGTGTTGCTGCATGGCATGAATGCCACGTCTACCATGTGGTATCCTAATATCCGGGCTTTGTCGGAAGCGCACCGTGTGTATGCAATTGATTTCCTCATGGAGCCCGGAAAATCCAAATGCGATGTGGAAGTGTCCGAAACCGCGGCTCTCATGAAGTGGTATGACGAGATCTTTAAAGAGCTGAAGCTGGAAGAGTTTGATTTGCTGGGGGCCTCGCGTGGTGGCTGGCTGGCCACCAACATCGCCCTGCACTCTAAGGCCAGGGTGAAAAAACTGGTGCTGCTGAGTCCTGCACAAACCTTTACCTGGATAAAGCCCGGCTCGAAAGTGTTGAAGAACCTGGTGTATACCATATCGCCAAAGCGGAAAAAACTGAGAAGCGTCCTGAAAACCATGACCTGTAACGTGGACAGTATAAAGCAGGTATACATCGATCAGTACTATATGGGCCTGGAGAAATCCTCTGTGAGCAGGTGCTTTATGGATATGACACCTTTTTCCGACGAAGAGCTGAGGTCGCTGGATATGCCGGTGCTTGTCCTCATCGGCGACCACGACATCATCAATAATGAAAAAAGCCTGAAGCGTGCCAAAAAGCTGATCAGGCACATTGAGGTAGGCACTGTCAAGCATGCAGGGCATTTTTTGTCGATGGACCAGGCAGATGTGATCAATAAAACCATGGTGAACTTCTTTAAGGAAGAACAGGAGAAGCAGATTGCCGGTAAATAGGCTGCTATAGTTGTGCTGAGCGCAGACAGGCAGGGAAAGAGAGGAATGCCGGAAGAGTGGCCTGAGGCGGAAAACAGGGATGGGTCAGCGAAAATTTCCCTTGAAAAATAATTTTTCTGATATCAAAAGAAACACTTATCTTTACGCTCCTTATTTTTTGGAGACTTGTCCGAGTGGTTTAAGGAGCAAGCCTGGAAAGTTTGTATACGGGAAACTGTATCGAGAGTTCGAATCTCTCAGTCTCCGCAGAGCAATAAAGCCCATTTATTTAAAATAAATGGGCTTTATTGGTTAATGAACCTTATTGGCCTTGCTAAATATTTTTTCTGTTCGAATTGCATTGAAATGAAGGATAAATATAAGCAACACGGCTAAGAGTGACTTGTTTATTATTCTTGTGGATCACTGACTTTTTTATCGTGAATCCCTTTCTGAAAAAAGCAGGCTTGCAGGCCTGCTTTATCTGAATTTTAATTTTCTGAGCCGGAGTTACGTTTACGGAGCCGGACCTTTTTACATTCTTCTCTGTACATATAAGATGTGGATATTAGTACACACCTGTAGTTTTCATGGCTTTTTTGGGCCCCTGCTAAGAAAAGTCTTAGCGCCTGTAGGAACCAATTGTATACTACAGGTTGAATGTAATTCACAAATGTGGCACAATTTTCAGAGAGCATAGTATACTTATTGTTTTTAATTATGGACAGAAAAGGCCCCATTATGATTATTGAAGATGATTTGGATGATCAATACATGTTCCAGGAGGTGTTTGATGCACTCGGATACGGGAACGAAATTATATTTTTTCAGGATGGTTTAGCAGCGCTGGATTATTTAACCGAAAGCGCCGTTAAACCTTTCATCATTTTTTCAGATATAAACATGCCGAAATTGAATGGGCTTGAATTGCGTGAAAAGATCCATCAAAATGAAGATCTAAGATTGAAGTCGATTCCCTATCTTTTTTTCTCAACAACCATGGAGCAGCGTTTTATAATTGATGCCTATTCTAAATCTGCGCAGGGATTCTTTATCAAGCCAACGACATTCTCCGGGCTTCAGGATACACTGAAAATTATTTTGGAATATTGGTCACGATGCGCTGCCCCTAAGTACGTCAAATAAACGAGTCATTTGCCGGCTCAGTAAAATCCCTTACTGTAAAATACAATCTCAAAGTGTTTGACCTTTGTGTCAACTAAGTTTGAGATGACGCGAATTTTTCATGTAACCTGCAAATTCGAGTTGTCAGGGTTCATCATTCCATGTAATGTTTAATGCTCCGGAATAAATTGCCAATAGGCAGACCTTTTTGATGAATGTCGGAAGCTGGTAGTCATTAGAGTATTTCAGTATTTTACTATCTTAAAAATATTTTTTGGTAAGCCAAAAATAGTAATTAGGATTTGTAAATAATGCCTCAACTTTGATGCATTATTTTCAGAACTTATGTGGAAAAACTATGTCATGATCTGCTGCACCCTGCTTTCCTTAATCGCTTGCAAAAAGGCCTTCCCGCCGGCAATACCCGAAGAGGAGGTGCTGGACGGGCCCATAGACGGATTGACGGCTCAGGAGAAACAACAGTTTTTGAGAGGAGATGTCGCCTTTAATGATGAAGTATTTACCGCAAATAAAGGCCTCGGTCCCTTGTTCGTAGCGAACTCCTGTGGGAGCTGCCATGCCGGTGACGGAAAAGGCCATCCCTTTACAACCCTGACCCGTTTCGGACAAACCGACAGCACAGGTAACCAATACCTGCATGCAGGGGCTCCGCAGCTGCAAAACCGCGCCATACCGGGTTATGTTCCGGAAACATTGCCTGCAGGAATCGGCTTCTCGAAGATTCTGCCTCCGGCGAATACCGGCCTTGGATTATTGGACGCCGTCAGCGATGCCGATATTATGGCAATGGCCGACCCCTTTGATGCCAATGGCGATGGGATCTCCGGCGTACCCAATTGGGTTTCGATGCCGGCTTACACTCAGCCAAGGCCCGGCGCAATGCCCCTGGGAGGGAAGTACATCGGCCGTTTCGGAAAAAAGGGAGCCGCCTACGATTTATTACAGCAAACCGCAAACGCCTACAACCAGGATATGGGGATCAATACTTCCTTTGAACCCTATGATACTTACTCTCATCTTGAGGTGGATCCGGAGGTGAGCAATGCCACGGTGCACGACGTGGTGTTTTACCTGAAAACACTGAAAGCCCCCGTTCAGCGAAATGTAACAGACGAAGCCGTTGTGGCCGGCCGGCAGATCTTTCAATCCATAGGTTGCGATAAGTGCCACCGGCCGGAATTAAAAACAGGAAATGCGTCAATCGCGGCCCTCGCCAATAAAATCTTTTATCCCTATACCGATCTGCTGCTGCACGATATGGGTAGCGGGCTGGATGATGGCTATACAGAAGGGCATGCCCAAACATCGGAGTGGAAAACGCCGGCCTTGTGGGGCCTTGGCTTATCCAAACAATCGCAGGGCGGGCAGTATTACCTCATGCATGATGGCCGCGCACACTCCATCCGGGATGCGATCCTGCTCCATGGCGGCGAATCGGAGCAAAGCAATAACAACTATCAGCGCTTGCCGCAGGAGGATAAGGACAAGCTGGTAAAATTTTTAGAGAGCCTATGAACCGGAGAGAATTTATTGAGCGCTCCTGCATGAGCTGCCTGGCAGGCCTGAGCTTGCTGCCATTGATCAATAGCTGTACAACAATTCATTACAGCTCCAATTATACAAGTGATAAAAACCGCATCATCCTGAAAAAGTCAGAGTTTAGCATCGTGAAGCACAATAAGCCTTCATCATTGAAATTCGTGGTGATCAAAAGCGATAAACTCGAGTTTCCGCTTGTGGTATATGCGGCAGGTGACAATTCATACACCGCGCTCTATATGCAATGCACACACCAGGGCTGCGAGCTTTCGCCGCACGACACAGCCCTGGTTTGCCCATGCCATGGGGCCGAATTCGATACGAAAGGCATCGTGACCACCGGCCCGGCAGAACATCATTTAAAAGCATTTCCAACAACAAGCGATCATGAAAATATTTATATTCAACTTTAAGCGCTGCAACATCCTGTATGCATTTGGCTTAATTCTTCAGGCCTTTGTTTTGCAGGCGCAAACGGATTCAAGCGCCTTTAAGCGCCGGCCAACGGACACGACGCAGCTCCCGCTCAATATGGATGCCGTGTACAACCGCCCCTTCCTCCAGTATAAAAAAATCCCGGTGGCCCTTGGAGGCTATGTGGAGGCCAATACGCAGTATGCCGTTACCAATGGCGTCAGCGACGGCTTTTCATTTCAAATGAAACGAATGACCTTGTTCGTATCTTCCTCCATTCACAGGAAGATCAAGTTCCTTTCGGAGATCGAGTTTGAGGATGGTACTAAAGAGATCAATATCGAATTTGCCGCGCTCGATGTACAGCTGCATCCTTTGCTGAATTTCAGGGGTGGCGTCATCATGAACCCGATCGGCGCCTTTAATCAGAATCATGATGGGCCCAGGTGGGAGTTCGTCGACCGCCCGCTATCTGCCACTCAGCTCTTGCCGGCCACCTTTAGCAATGTAGGTTTCGGATTTTTCGGAAAGACCTATCAACGGAATTTTGTCTGGGCTTATGAAGTCTACCTGACCAACGGCCTTAACGACAGGATCATTGGGAACGTTTCCAACAGAACCTTTCTGCCGGCAACGAAGCAGGATCCTGACCGCTTCGAGGAAAGCTTTAATGGCGTGCCGCTGACAACGGCAAAGACCTCCCTGCGGGTGAAAAAAATCGGCGAGTTGGGGCTGTCGTACATGGGAGGTGTGTATAACAAATTCCAGGACGATGGACTTGCCTTAGACAAAAGAAGAAGGGCGGATGTTCTGGCCATTGATTTTAATACGACATTGCCCGGCTCAGGAACAACACTTATTACCGAGTTTGCCTGGATCTTTGTGGATGTGCCGGATACCTATACACAGCAGTATGGCAGCAGGCAGCACGGAGGGTTTATCGACATCGTTCAGCCAATCATCTGCAGAAAGATGCTGGGCTTTGAGAATGCCAGCTTTAATGCGGCTGTGCGGGCGGAGTATGTCGACTGGAACAAGGGGACGTTCCGGGAAACAGGAGGTAATATTGCGGACGACGCTTTCGCCATTGTTCCAGCGTTGAGCTTCCGCACCTCTCCGCAAACGGTATTCCGGCTCAATTACCGCTACCAGGTGCAAACCGATTTGCTGGGCAACCCTGCAAGCCGTACCGGGGCCATTCAGTTTGGCATCAGCAGTTATTTCTGAGATTCAGGTTGCCTGATTCAGCAGCTTTGCGTGACCTGGTGTACCGGCAGATTCTTTGAGTAAATTCTTTGAGTAAATTATCCCGCTGTGTTTTGCGGAGAAATGATAGTGCTTATCCTGATTTATTTTCTCAATTTTGCAGGACATTATCACCGCATGCCAACTACATCCACCATATTGATTATTGATGACGAAGAAAAATTCCGTCAGCTGCTTTCCCGCATCATTTCTCTGGAAGGCTTCCATGTACTAGAAGCTGCCACGATCGGGCAGGGATTAAAAATCATGCAGCAGGAAAAGAACATTGACCTGGTGCTCACGGATGTGAAGTTGCCGGATGGAAACGGAATTGATCTGCTCGAAAAAATCAGGGCGCTTCATCCCCTGTGCGAAGTGATTGTGATGACGGCTTTTGGCACGATCCACGATGGCGTAAAGGCAATGAAGCTGGGAGCCTTCGACTATTTTACAAAAGGAGATGATAATGACCAGATCCTTCCTGCTCTGAACCGCGCTGCCGGTAAGGTGAGATTGCAAAAACGCATTTCCGAGCTGGAAAACAAGCTGGAAACCAAATACGGCTTTGATACCATTATCGGGCATTCCGAAGCCCTGAGGAATGCGATTTCTTTAGCAAAAAAGGTAGCACCCACCGATTCTACGGTTCTGTTGGAAGGAGAAACCGGTGTCGGCAAGGAGCTCTTTGCACAGGCCATTCATTATTCAAGCCCTCGGAAAAGCCAGTCTTTTGTAGCCGTTAACTGCAGTTCCTTCGCGAAAGACCTGTTGGAAAGCGAGCTGTTCGGGCATAAGAAGGGCGCTTTTACAGGAGCAGTCAACGATAAAAAAGGCTTATTCGAAGAGGCTAGCGAAGGAACCATTTTCCTGGATGAGATGGGAGAAATGAACCTCGACCTGCAGGCTAAGCTGCTGAGAGTTCTTGAAACACAAAGCTTCATCAAAGTAGGGGATACCAAGCCCACCAAAGTAAATGTGCGGATTATTGCCGCCACGAACCGCGATCTGAAAAAGGAAAGCGAAAACGGAAATTTTCGCCTGGATCTGTATTACCGCCTGGCCACATTTAAAATTACCATTCCTTCCCTCAAAGAACGAAAGGAAGACATAGAGGCATTGGCAAACTACTTTCTTACAATCTATGCGGTGAAGCTTAAAAAACGCATTTCCGGGATTGATAAGGAATTTTTGAAATACCTTCGCAAAAATGAATGGAAGGGCAATATCCGTGAGCTGAAAAACTGTATGGAGCGAGCCGTTATTCTGGCTGATACGGATACGCTGACCGATGACCTGCTGCCAGTGGAGATTCTGAACCACGAAAGCTCCACAACGGATCCATCTGTCACGAGCCTTGCTAACATGGAAAAGGTGCATATCCGTAAAATCCTGGCCTTTGCCAAAGGAAATAAAACCAAAGCTGCCGAGCTGCTGGGGATAGGACTAACCACGCTCTACCGGAAGATGGAAGAATACCAGATTGAAAAATAAATCCCTGTCATTTTGAAAAACCCTTCCAAAACGGAAGGGTTTTTTGTTTGCCGCCGTTTTTCACCAATTAATTTAAGGGATTGAGAAGTAACAACTTGCGTTGAAAAAACGCCGGTGATTTTCTATGGAACGACATTTGGTTTTACGCTGTGCACGCTGAAAACAGAGAGAGCGATGATGAGCATGAAACCGAAGATTCACGAACACAACACTGGCATTCGGAATACAGTGGGTAAAACACCACTCAGAAATCAACAGGAAAAACGGGATCGGCTGGGAGCCTTGATTGTCTTTGGGCTATTCTTCGGCACGCTTATTTACGTTTTGATTGAACAAATTTTTAATTGAATCCATGAACATGAAAAATCTAAAATCACATCACCTCGTGCATGGCCTCTTTGCCATTTCAGCAGCACTCGGCCTGCTTCTCAGGATCTTGTTTCACCTATAAATACGAACTCATCATGAACGCCATCGTTGAATTATTAAAACTTAAAATAGACTTAACCATGAAACACAATACGATCAAAGAATCGGAAGTGCTGGAAGTATTAGGGAATGAATTACCCGACATAAATCCTGTGCTCGAAAAAACAGAAAATGTCGCGGATGTCTACAAAGCCATGCAATGCTTTGCCGGCTTCACCAAAAGCCTTGTGTATAAAGGCGATTTCAAAGAAGTGAAACATTGTTTTCATGTAGCGGAAAAGCTGTTGAAGCACGGAAACAACACTGTGATCAATGCCATCGAAAATGTGTATCTCTATTCCCTGTCTTCCATCCTGGACCTTACAAACCCGCTAAGCTTAAAGGTAAAAGACCTGCTGACGGATTCTTTAATGAAAGAATACAGGAGGCAGGTTGGCGCGAGTTGTATCTGATATAACCGCAGAGGCGCAAAGAAACCGGTCTTTTTTTCCTGTTGATCGCGCTGTACTTATTATTTGTAACATACTAAACCCAATTCTATGGAAATTCTTTTATCATTAAGCTTAATCGCCGCAGGGCTTATCTGCTTCTGGCTCTTTGCCAAAAGCATTGACTTTTTAGAAACGATATAAACTCACCAACATGACCGCCTTACTCATACTAGCCATCATGGTTTTCGGCTACCTCGTGTATGTATTGCTGAAACCCGAAAAATTTTAACGACCAAATTTATTAAGAATGAACACAGAACTCATCGGGGTGATCGCCACCTTTTGTATAACGCTTGCCCTGGCCATCCCCTTTGGAAAATACATTGCCAGGGTCTTTAAAGGAGAAAAATCCTTCCTGGACGTATTAGCCCCTTTTGAAGCATGGATCTTCCGCATGTGCGGCATCGATCCGGCAAAACACATGAGCTGGAAACAGCATTTACTCGCCCTCTTATCCCTCAACATGCTCTGGTTTGTGTACGCTTTCATCATGCTGTTGACACAGGGCAGCCTCTTTTTGAATCCGGACGGCAATCCCTCCATGAGCCCGGACCTGAGCTTCAACACGGCCATTAGTTTTATGGTGAATTGCAATTTACAGCATTATTCAGGAGAAACAGGATTGACCTATTTAACGCAGCTGGCGGTGATTACCTTCCTGCAGTTTGTATCGGCAGCCACCGGTATCGCCGCGCTGATCGTGGTATTCAAGGCCATGCGCGAAAAAGCGACGGATGGGCTCGGAAATTTCTTCGACCTGTTTTTGAAATCCCTGACCCGTATTTTGCTTCCGGTGAGTACGCTTATCGCAATCATTTTAGTCTTTAACGGAACACCTTCCGGCTTTGCAGGCAAAGATACAATCCGGACCCTGCAGGGAGATACCGTACAGGTGTCGCGCGGACCTGCCGCCGTTATGATTGCCATCAAGCACCTGGGAACGAATGGCGGCGGCTGGTTTGGAGTCAACTCGGCGCACCCCCTGGAAAATCCGAATTACCTGACCAACATGGTGGAACTAATCGCCCAGGTGCTCATCCCCTTAGCCCTGATCTTTGCCCTGGGCTTTTACCTTGACCGCAAAAAAATGGCCTGGGTGATATTCGGTGTCATGACGGTGGGCATGATCTCCTTCTTAGTGCCGGCGATGATTGCCGAAACGGGTGGAAATCCTGCGATTGCCAGTATGGGCATCGACCAGGGAGCCGGCAGCATGGAAGGAAAAGAAGTCCGCTTCGGTGCAGCAGCCTCTGCTTATTGGAGTATCGTGACGACAATTATCTCAACGGGCTCGGTCAATTCGATGCACGACAGCTCCATGCCAGTGTCGGGAACCATGCAGCTCTTAGGCATGATGACCAATGCCTTTTATGGCGGCTGCGGTGTGGGTATTCTGAACTACTATATTTTTATGATCATCGCCGTCTTCATCTCCGGCCTCATGGTGGGCCGTACGCCCGAGTTCTTAGGAAGGAAGATTGAGGCGCGGGAAATGAAAATAGCAACCCTTGTGGCATTGCTGCATCCCTTTTTGATTTTAGCAGGAACGGCTGTCTCCTCATTCCTGTATACCAACGATCCTTCGGTAGGCTGGTTGAACAATCCCGGCTATCACGGCTTTTCGGAGATGCTCTATGAATATACTTCCAGTGCTGCGAATAATGGCAGCGGCTTCGAAGGTCTTGGGGATAATAACTTGTTCTGGAACATCAGCACAGGCTTTGTGTTGATCTTAGGCCGCTTTTTGCCGATCATTGGCCCGCTTGCCATTGCAGGCATCCTGGCAAAGAAAAAATTTATTCCCGAATCGGCAGGAACCTTGCGGACAGATACCGGAACTTTTGGGATCATGACCTATGCCGTGATCATGATCATTGCAGCCCTTGCCTTTTTCCCTGCCCTCGTGCTTGGCCCGCTGGCAGAGTATTTCACCTTGTACCACCCTTAATCATTAAATTATTATGAACACCGTACCCAATAAATCCTTGTTTCAAAAGGAATTGATTTCCGAAGCCCTGAAGCAATCTTTCATCAAGCTGAATCCCAAACGCATGATCAAAAATCCGGTGATGTTTACCGTGGAAACCGGAACGGCCGTCATGCTCTGTGTCTGCATCAGCCTCTTGTTCAATCCTGATAACGCACAGGGAAGCCTCGCCTACAACCTCGTGGTTTTCCTGGTATTATTGCTGACGCTGTTGTTTGCCAACTTTGCAGAGGCCATTGCCGAAGCACGGGGCAAAGCCCAGGCAGAATCCCTGCGGAAAACACGGGAAGAAACCCCTGCCAAAAAAGTAGCCGCATTAGGCAAGATCTATTCTCACGAAATCGAGATGGTGTCTTCCTCCCAACTGCGAAAAGGCGATCTGTTCTTTTGCGAGGCAGGAGACATCATTCCCACAGACGGCGAGATTGTGCAGGGCCTGGCTACCATCGACGAATCGGCCATTACAGGCGAAAGCGCGCCGGTGATCCGTGAAGCGGGAGGAGATAAGAGCTCGGTAACGGGCGGAACAAAAGTGCTGAGCGACCGCATTACCGTTAGGGTAACGACGGAGCCGGGAGAATCTTTCCTTGACAAAATGATTGCCCTCGTGGAAGGCGCCAGCAGGCAAAAAACACCCAACGAAATTGCCCTGACGATTTTGCTGGCCGGTTTTACTCTGGTGTTCATCATCGTGTGCGTGACCCTGAAGCCCTTTGCAGACTATGCCAATACCCCGATTACCATTGCCGCGTTAATTTCCTTATTCGTGTGTTTGATCCCGACCACAATCGGCGGCTTGTTGTCGGCCATTGGCATTGCGGGCATGGACAGGGCTTTAAGGGCCAATGTGATCACGAAATCCGGGAAGGCCGTGGAAACAGCCGGAGATATTGATGTATTGCTGCTCGATAAAACAGGAACGATTACCATTGGCAACCGGAAAGCCACACACTTCTATCCGGCAGATGGGGTGGAGGAAGCGTCTTTCATCAGGTCATGTGCTCTGGGCTCTTTCGCTGACGAAACACCGGAAGGCAAATCCATCATCGAGTTATCGGGCATTCACCTGGATGACCTGAACGTGGAAAATCCGCAGTTTATCAACTTTACGGCAGAAACGCGCTGCAGCGGCATTGACCTGTATGCGGGCAAAAGCGGGGAGATGATCCGCATCCGCAAAGGAGCCTTTGATGCGATCAAGAGCCTTGCAGAAAGAGCAGGAAACAGCGTGCCTAAAGAAACCACGCTTAAATCGAGGGAAATAGCAGAGAACGGAGGAACGCCGCTGGTAGTAGCACAGAACGAACGCATCATCGGTGTGATTGAGTTGCAGGATATTATCAAGCCAGGCATCAGCGAGCGCTTCGAGCGCCTGCGGAAAATGGGCGTGAAAACCGTGATGGTGACGGGTGACAATCCCTTAACGGCGAAGTACATTGCAGAGAAAGCCGGTGTCGATGATTTTATTGCAGAAGCCAAACCCGAAGATAAAATGAATTACATCAAGCAGGAACAGCAGGCAGGAAAGCTGGTAGCCATGATGGGCGATGGTACCAATGATGCGCCGGCCCTGGCGCAGGCCGATGTGGGCGTAGCCATGAACAGTGGCACGCAGGCAGCAAAGGAGGCGGGCAATATGGTCGACCTGGATAATGATCCTACCAAGCTCATCGAGATCGTCGAGATTGGAAAGCAGCTCTTAATTACCCGTGGGACCTTAACGACCTTTTCTATTGCCAATGATGTGGCCAAATACTTTGCGATCGTGCCCGCTTTGTTTATCACGTCCATTCCGGCGTTGCAGGGATTGAACATCATGCGGCTGAAAACACCCGAAAGCGCGATTTTATCGGCGGTGATCTTTAATGCCATCATCATCCCTATCCTTATTCCCCTGGCCCTGCGTGGTGTGGCATACAAGCCCATCGGTGCAAGCGCGCTGCTGCGCCGCAATCTGCTGATCTATGGCCTGGGCGGCGTGATCGTTCCGTTTATAGGCATTAAGCTCATTGACCTGGCCGTCGGGGTTTTCTTTTAGAGAAACATAAGAATGCCAGTTCACGTGTTTTTTGCCGGGCACTGAGCGGAGCCGAAGTGCGAGGCAAAACATGTATCGGGAACGGTTCCCGATACGATGCCCCGACAAGGAACAGGAGGAGCATCACCCGAACTGACACCTGGTTCAATATAACAACAACAACAACAACAACAACAACAACAACAACAACAACAATAATATCAAACAGCACCTCAATGAAAACTTACCTCTTACCATCCTTAAAATTATCAGGCGTGATC
>DGQK01000033.1 GCA_002390745.1 Bacteroidetes bacterium UBA4416
ACCCATACCACCTATGTGCCAAAGCAGGAATCGGCAATCATCGGCGCCCTGATGCTCACGCAAAAACGCACTTACTACGATGTGTCGCTGGGCCTCACCGCCTCCAGGTTTGACACGGCCAGCCAGTACCAGCTCCAGGCCGGCATCATGGTCTATCCTTTCGGGAACAGGAAGCTGGCTCTGGGAGGTTGGCTGTACCATCATACAGAAACGGATTACAGGGAGAGTAACCTGGCCTTTGCCCCCGTCATTTCCTCGCTGATCCATCCGAGGCTTCAGCTGTCTGCCTATTGGCTCGGCAACCGCGGAGGCAATATCGTTGAGAGCAATGCCTACCTCATCAACAACTCCATCGATGTTTCCCTGTCGCGCTTCAATGGCATGGCGGAGTACAGTGTTTCACGCCATCTTCATGTGTATGCCGTTTACAGTTACGATACCAGGCAGGAAAAGTTTACGCGCTTCTACTACCATTACCAGTTAGCCTTACTGGGAATAAAATTCATCCCATGAACAGCCCATCGCGGTATTTAAATCACCATCAACAGGACATCATGTATTTACCAATGAAAACCATCTGCATGCTAAGCCTTTTTTTTCTGCTGTTGCAGGGAAAGGCCCAGACAACACTCACCGCGGCTTTTTCAAAGAGCTACGGCTATGAGGCCGGAAAGAACTATCAGGAAGCGATCAGCGCCGTCAAAGAAGTATATGACCGTTCTTCCTATGAAATCAATCTTCGCCTGGGCTGGCTTTGCTATAAAGCAGCAATGCACAAGGAGTCTTTAGGCTATTATAAGATTGCAGTGTCCCTGATGCCCTATGCGATCGAGGCGAAGCTTGGTTGCACATTTCCGGCAGCGGCCCTTGAAAATACGGCGGAGCTGATCGCGCAATACGACCAGGTGCTGGAGATCGATCCGCAGAATGCAACGGCCAACTATTGGCGGGGCATGATCCATTACGAAAAGAAGGAGTATCCCCTCGCGTATAAGCGCTTCGAGAAGCTGGTGAACCTGTATCCTTTCGGGCACGACGGCCTGCTGATGTTTGCCTGGACAAACCTGAGGCTGGGCAAAGCACGGGAAGCCCTGGTGCTTTTTAATAAAGTCCTGCTGATCGATCCTTCCGATAAATCGGCCCGGGAAGGTTTGGAATTTATGAATAAATAATTTAAATTCGATAGATATGATAAAAGCAATTGCCGTAGATGATGAGCCAGTGGCTCTTAAAGTGATTGAACATTTCTGTGAGAATGTTGATTTCATCAAGCTGGAGAAAAGTTTCACCAGGCCGGTGGATGCCCTGAAGCACCTCAATAAATTCCCGTCCGACCTCTTGTTCCTGGATATCAATATGCCACAGCTCAATGGTATTGAGTTTTATAAATCCCTCAAGCAAAATACAATGGTCATTTTTACGACCACTTCTGCGGAACATGCCATTGAAGGTTTCAATCTGAATGCCGTGGATTACCTGCTCAAGCCTTACACCCGGGAGCGTTTCCTGCAGGCAGTGAACAAGGCACGTGAATTTTATAACTACCAGGCAAACAGCAGCAAGAGCCAGGAGGATAATTTTTTCTTTGTACGCGCTGATTACAGCCTCGTCAAGATCTCCATTCCCAACATCTTATACATAGAAGCGCTGGATGATTACCTGAAGATCCATATCCAGAATGAAAAAACCGTGGTAGCACGGATGACCATGAAAGGCATCCTGGAAAAACTGCCATCGCGGGATTTTATCCGCGTTCACCGCTCCTTCATCGTTCCGTTGAGCAGAGTGAAAAGTGTGCGGAATAAAATGATCTCCGTTGAGAACCAAAGTATTCCTTTGGGAAATACCTATGAGGAGGAATTTAACAAAGCATTCAAAGGAAACGCCTGATCCTTCCGGTTTTCCTGTTCGTCTGCCAGGCTGTCCCGCTTGATCGAAGCCCTGCACACCTTGCCTCCACGAGAGATAAGCTTAAGTTTACAATTACTTAATTTCCCCGTCATGCTAACTGAAAACTGGCAGGATACATTTGTGGCGTAGATTAATGATTTAAGTTATCAGTACTTAGGTTTTTTAGTTGAAGTGAACATCCTAGAGGATATACCTTATCCAAAACCACTCTCAATGTTACTGTTTGTACTTCACGGCCTTTCCGGCCAGTGATCCNNTCAACATCATAAGCTATGAGCGGGCCTGCTCCTGACGGCCGAGTTTTGATAGTACTAACCAAAAAACATCCGACATGAACGCATCACCTTTACGACGACCTGTTAACAGCCTGGTAAAATGCCTGATCCCTGTTTTCTTATTCTTCCTTACTGTCAACCTGAACGCCCAGCTGATCGGCTGGGATGCCTCCAACAACGGGGGAGGCTTCGGCGCAAGTCCATGGGCCCCCGTTACGCTCAACAGCAATCTTACCATGAGCAATACCGGTTTGATCCGCGGTTCTGCTATCCTGACCAGCGGTACGCCTGCCGGTGGCTGCTGGGGCGGCGGCGGCGGCGGCTGGGGAACCACGGACGCGGGCAGCGTTTATTTTTCCTTTACGGCCAATGCCGGCTACCAGGTATCCCTGAGCAGCATCAGCAGTGCGCTCAGGCGCTCAAGCACCGGCCCTACGACCTGTAATGTGGAATACTCCCTCAATGGTGGCGTGTATACACTTGCAGGAACCTGGAATGTGAGCAGCACGTCGGGGACAACGGGTACCGCCAACAGCACCAATTTATCGGCGGTTGCCCCGCTTCAGAATGTAGCTGCCGGCACGGTGATCAAATTCCGCATCTCTTTTCCCGGGGCATCGGGCGGCAACTGGTACCTCACAGGCGCTACCAACAGCCTGCGCCTGAACGGAACGGTAGTGGCTGTTCCTTCATGCACGGCACCGGCGGGCCTGGCGGCTTCCAATGTGACCACAAGCGCTGCCGACCTGAACTGGAGCAGCATTCCCGGTGCGAGCGGCTATGAATACGTGATCGACCAGACGGCGGCTCTGCCAACGGGAACGGGCACAGCGGTCACAACAAATTCTTGCGCCGCTGCCAGCCTTAATCCCGGAACCGTGTACTACGCACACATTCGCACCGACTGTGGCTCCGGTTATTCTACCTGGACCACGGCCTCTTTTACAACAGCGGCTGCCTGTGTTGCGCCTTCTGTGACAGCTCTTACTTCCAACACAGCCGTATGTGCCGGTACGCCGCTAAGCCTTTCAGTCACGGCTGCCGGTACAGCGTTAACGTATACCTGGACAGGAGCAGGTAGCTTCGGTTCGGTAAATACAGCCGGCACGACGCTTACCAACCCGACGAGCAGCGATTACACCGTTAGTATCGCCAATGCCTGCGGCACCGCCACTGCAGCAGTAAGCGTAACGGTTAATGCCCTGCCTTCCGTAACTTCCAATTCTTTGCTTGTATGTGCCGGCTCAACAGGAACTCTGACAGCATCCGGCGCGAATACCTACAGCTGGAGCACAGGCCAGGCATCGGCAAGCACCACGGTAAACCCGGCTTCCAGCTCGGTTTATACCGTCACAGGCACGGATGCCAATGGCTGTACGGCAAGCTATACCACAGCCGTTGTTGTGAGCGCACTTCCGGCCATTACTGCCAATTCGCCTACCGTTTGCGCGGGATCTACAGCAACCTTAGCTGCCAGCGGTGCCGCTACCTACACCTGGAACGCCACACAGGCTTCTGCCAGCATCACGGTTGCTCCAACGGCGACTACGATCTATACGGTGACGGGCACGGATCTGAATGCCTGTGAACGTACGTTTACCACCCAGGTAACGGTTAATGCCCTGCCTTCGGTAACGGCAAATTCCCCGTCGGTTTGCGCAGGATCGTCAACCACCCTTACGGCCAGCGGTGCCAATACCTATACCTGGAATGCCACACAGGCTTCCGCCAGCATGACGGTGAATCCATCGGGAACAACGATGTACACAGTAGCGGGAACCGATCTTAACGGTTGTGAAAATACGATGACGACCTACGTCACGGTATATGCCCTGCCCACAGTGATCGCCAACTCCCCTTCGGTTTGTGCAGGAGGCACAGCGACCTTAACTGCCAGCGGCGCTGATACCTATACCTGGAACGCCACACAGGCTTCTGCCAGCCTCACCATTGCTCCGACGGCGAATACCATCTATACCGTAACGGGTACGGACCTGAGCGGTTGCGAAACGACATTTACCACCCAGGTAACGGTTAAGGCCCTGCCCACGGTATCGGCCAATTCCCCTTCGGTTTGTGCAGGGGGTACCACAACCTTAACGGCTTCCGGTGCCTCTACCTACACCTGGAGCACGGCACAGGCTGCTGCGAGCATCACGGTGAGCCCAACGGTCACCACGGTGTATACCGTAAGCGGCACCGATGGGGATGGTTGCGTGAATAGCTTTACCACACAGGTAACAACGGGCGCCGCGCCTGTGATAACGGTCAGCTCTTCCACGATCTGTTCAGGAGCTACGGCAACCTTAAGCGCTTCCGGCGTTACCAGCTATACCTGGAGCACCGGCTCCAACAGCAGCTCTGTCACCGCTTCTCCCGCGGCATCAACCGTGTATACGGTAAGCGGCAACCTGGCAGGATGCTCCGCGGTGGTCTCTCAAACAGCGACGGTAACGGTAAGCGCCCTTCCTTCGGTTTCGATTGCACCGCTTGCTCCGGTACTCTGCAATACAACAGGTACGGTGGTCCTTACAGGAACTCCTTTGGGAGGAACGTTCATGGGTGCAGGAATCAGCGGGAATACATTCAGCCCCCAGTCAGCAGGTACAGGATCTTTTGTGGTAAGCTATAGTTATACAGCCTCCAATGCCTGTTCGGGTATTGCACATACAAACATCATTGTGGCAAACTGTACTGGTATGGAAGAGGCTGGCAACGCATTAACTTTCGACGTGTATCCTAATCCTGCCGGTGACGACATCCATGTGAGGTTTCCTGATACGGAGCCGCGAAGCATCAGCCTCTATTCCATGAGCGGCGAACTGGTGTATTCGGAGAAGGTACAGGCGATGAGACATACGCTTCGCATCAGCGGGCTGAGCAGAGGACTGTACATCTTAAAGGTAAACGGTACAGAAGGCCAGAGCAGTAAAAAGATCCTCCTGCAGTAATTATAAAAAAGATTGATCCGCCGGCTTATATTCCGGGCCGGCGGTTTTTTTTAATAAACGCCCCAGTTACCAATACAGTCATGCCAAAAGGAAAGATCCTGTTCTTTAATGCCAAAAGCAAATTCGGGTTCATCAAAGGTGAAAACGGTCAGGAGTACTATGTGCATGCCAAAGCCATCAGCGGCGAGATCCCACAGGAAGGGGATGAGGTGGAATTTGAGATCCGCGACGCCAAACGCGGGCCCGAGGCTTTCCGGGTGAAGAAGGTAAAGAAAGAAGAAGAGTAAGCTGCTTCCCTTATTTGGCTGCGATATCAGGCTTCACGGCGCCGCCTTTGCCAAACAGGCGCATCGCCAGCTCCCGGCCAATGCCTTTGCTTTCCTTGAACAGCAGTTCGCCGTTGACCACCACCGGGGACCCGTATTCATCCGTTACGTTGATAAGGACCTGGTAAGTATCGCCGGTTTTCAAAAACTCTACATCCGCCCTGGCTGCTTCCGGGCTGTCGCTGAACTCAATGTTGCAGGCTTTTACCTCATCGGTTACCGCGCGTACTTTCTCGTCGTTTTCCAAACCCGAAAAGCGGATGTTGATTTTTGCTGGGATGCCCGAATAGAGCATTTGCTGCGGGTACATTTTAAAACACTGCGCCCTGTAATAGTCGCGATCATTCCCGCTGGTTGTTTCCGACAGGATTTCCATCACCCGGTAAAGGTAAAGCTTCTCATAGCGGATGTCGGCAGCGTTTTCGCTATAGCCTTCCTGGTAGCCGGAAGGATCGCTGTCGTCGAGCAGCTTACGGCAGCCCCTTTCCGCTTCCTCTTCTTTTCCGCCTTCCAGCATGAATTTACAGGTGAAGAGGCGGAAGTAGCGGTTGATCTTTTTGCGGGGATCGGAAACCGTATAGTCCTCGTATTTCTTCTGAAAGAAAGGAGCGCAGAAATCTTTCAGCAGGTACATGCTCTCGTCGTAGGTGAAGGTCGCTTCTGCACAGAAGAGGTCATAGATCAGGCGGTCCCGCTCGGGATTAGCGGCCATCGAGTTGACGACGGCATATTCGAGCATGATCTTTTCGATCTTCAGGGCGGCGATATCGTATAAGGCCCCAAAGGAATACCACCAGCCCGTGTCCAGGAATTTGATCAGGGCCACCTTCTTTTCGATCAGCTGGATCCTGAGGAGGTTAATGGTGAACTCGTAGACCGACTGGGTGAGCGTGGTATTGATGTGCAGTTCTTTGAAGTTGGCCGCCTTGTCCAGGAAAAACTCGCAGCTGTCGAGCTGTCCGTCGTACAAATAGCCACGGGCAAGGGCAATGTTGTACCAGCCGAAGCCGGGGGTAGAGCCGCTTTCGGTGATCTTTTCCTGGGCCACGCGGATGGCATTTTTTGTGTCGCCGCCATACACGAGGATCATCGGCATAAAGTAATCCGACTCGCTCAGCGAGAAGCGGCGCTTGTACTGCACCTTGGAGTAATCGCGCACGGCCCCGCTGAAATCGCCGATCACATGTTCAAGGTTCGCATAGTTGCTCCAGGATACTTGTCCTCCATTGATGAGCTGCTCATAGTAATATTTGGAGCTGTCGAAATTCTGGTTGTAATCGTGGAGGATAGCCAGGTAATGGTAAGTGTTCAGCAGGTCGCCCTCGCTTTGGTAAGGGCCGTACCACAGGTCGTTGACAGACTTGCTTTTTTCGACTTCGGTAATGGCGGCATAGCATTCTTTGAAGGCCAGGGCTTCGTTCTCTTCAATGGAATTGCCAAGGAAGGCGTATTTCTCCGAAGTGTAAAAGCGGTTGCGGTGGTAGAGCCAGGCACGTCCCGTATGCACATAGAAGAAGTCGCGCTGAAAATGGTAGGCTGCCAGGCGGTCGAGCAGGGCCATCGTCGAGTCGGGCATTTCAATGCTGTTGTAGCAGGATTGCAGTGTCGTGGCGAGGTAATAGAAATCGTTGAAGCGGTTGCCTTTGGCCCGGAAATACTCCATCGACGAAAAAATATTCCGTATCTCATAACCGTAGTCTTTTTCAAACAAGGCCAGCGCTTTTTGCAATGGTTCCAGGGCTTGCCGGTAGCCCAGGTAGTCGCTGCTGCGGTCGTATTTATACAGGCCTTCATACATCCAGCCCACATAATAGGTACTGTCGAGGCGAATGAACTCCCGGCTTCTTGGAAGGGCGTCTTTGTCTTCCGGGTTCACGCCGATCCGCTTGGCATCGATCTCGTAACGCGCCTGCTCATTGATCTGTGCAATGCTGTGCAGGGAGCAGAACGTTAGGAGGAAGAGAATAACGGTCCGGATGCTGCAGATGGCGGTTTTCATAGTGTTGACTTCGGGAGCCTCAGCCATCGAAATGACGTACGGAGTCCTGCCGGCGCCTGAGGCTCCCGAAGGTACCGATGATTGAAAAGAAATATGTTCAGGCGTTTTAAACATTCCCTTTTCCTAAATTTAGTTTTCTCAGGCGGTCCATCTCTTTATGAAGGATCTGGGTGAGGGCTTTTTGCTTTCCTTCTTTGGTGCGGTAAATCAGCCTGTGGTCGAGTACGGCCTGTGTGATGTCGTGGATGTCGTCTTCCGTTACGAAGGTGCGCCCGCTTACCAGGGCATAGGCTTTCAGGCACTTTAAAAAGGTGATGCCGCTCCGTGTGGAAGCTCCCAGTGTAATTTCAGGGTGCTGCCGTGTGTCGCGCACAATATTGCGAACGGCCGTTACCAGCTCGTCGTGGATGCTGACTTTCTCCGTTTCCTGTTGCAGGAAGAGGATCTCGTTCATGGTAAGCACCTGTTTCACATGGTTCAGGTTATTCTGGATGCCCAGGTAATCCCTGTAGATGTCAAGCTCGGTAGCCTCATCGACATAGCCGAAATAGATCTTAATGAAAAAGCGGTCGAGCTGTGCATTCGGAAGGGGATAGGTGCCTTCCGTTTCTACGGGGTTTTGCGTGGCAATGGTGAAGAAAAGCTTTTCAAGAGGGTAGGTCGTTTCCCCGATCGTGATCTGCTGTTCGGCCATACACTCCAGCAAGGCAGATTGTACTTTCGGCGAAGCGCGGTTGATCTCGTCGGCCAGCAGGAGGTTACAGAACAGGGGGCCTTTTTTGAAAACGAATTCTTTTTTGATGTCATCAAAAATATGCGAGCCGATCAGGTCCATCGGGAGAAGATCGGGTGTAAACTGGATCCGCTTGAACGCCACACCATGCTCGTGGTGCGGGCCCGAGATGCTTTGCGCCAGCGTTTTGGCCATGACTGTTTTTCCGGTTCCCGGGTTGTCTTCCATGAGCACATGCCCTTTGGCCAGGAGCGCGGTCAGCACAAATTTGATCTGGCTCTGCTTGCCCCTGATCACCGTTTCAATGTTGCTGACGAGCTTCTGAATGTTGGCGAGTGCCTGTTCGATCTGAATCGTTTCTTCCATGTTTAACTGAGTTTTGGTTTTGAAAAATAGTGTAAGGTCCGGTAGAGGTTTAAAAAGTGTTTGATGCGCTGTTTGAGCGGAATGCGGGCTTTGACGGTTTTGATAAATGGCTGGTAAAAGTTCTGCAACCCGGAGAGATCGCTTTCGCTCAGCGCTGCTTTGCTGTATTTGGCTTTCTGGTAGCTCAGGTGGAATTGCGTGAGGCTTGTTCCAAAGGCTTGGTCAATGGATGCGGCATAGCTTCCCGGCGATAGCTGATCGTAGGGATAACCCATTTGCCCAAGGTAATAGAGGAGGGCCCTGTTGACGTGGTAGCCCTTTTCCGCCGGATCGGCACAGGCCCGTTTCGCCTTGCTATTCAGCCACCACCAGATCAACAAAGGCATGAAGAGCAACAGCAGTCCGAGGCCGGCTATGCTGAAAAGCACGGCGTATAAGATGTTCAGCCAGTTGATGGTTTCTTCGTCTTTTTTGGCCGTTTGTTTTTGCTGTTCTTTCTTTTCGTCTTTCTTGCGGATTTTGATCTCATCTACCGGCACCGGCTCTTTCAGGCGGCTGATGACAGAGGTGAGCGAATCCTTCGGTTTGGTATAGATGGTCTTCAATACTTCTGCATGAGAAACGGCGGTTACCTGCATGCCCCTGATAAGGCTGTTGAATTTTACTTCGCCGGTGTCGGCGGAAATGCTGGCGAGAGATGCATCCGTTAAAATATGGACAAGGGCTTTGGATACAAACTCGCTGTCGTGGTAGAGGATTTTGGCTGTGCGGATGGTCACTTGTTTTTTGATGGTGTCGGTCGAAACGACCTCGCCTTCTACCACCAGGTAAGTGGCCGGGATATCGGTGGGCGGTGTGCCGTCGGGCTGGGAGGCCTGTTGCGTGTTCACATCGGGGATGGTGGTATCGAAGTCGATCCAGCCATAACCCTGGAAATACACCTGCACCCAGGCATGTGCCTGATCCTGGTAGAACCAATACCAGCCCGGATTTTTGCTGCTGCGGTCGGTGGTGGAAAAGCCTGCCGCTACGCGCGAGGGGATGCCCAGGGAGCGCAGCATGAACAGGGTAGCGCCGGCAAAGTACGCGCAATAGCCTTTGCGGTTCTCAAATAAAAAGTAATTGAGTTTGCTCGCACTTGGCATGCCCGGAATGCCAGGGTTATCGGAGTACTTAAACAAGGGCTGGTTGAACTCGTCCTTACTGGTGAAATAGTCCCGAATGGCAATGATCTTATCGATGGGCGTTTCTGCGTTTTGGGTTACTTCCCTTGCCAGGTCGCCAATGCGCTTGTAATCGGCATTAGAGGGCATATAGGTATAGTAGTCCATAAAGGTTTTGTCGGGGCCTTCAATCGCCTTCACCTGCCTCAGTGTTTCAAAACGCTCCTGCTGGAAGCTTTCCAGCTCGGCGTTACCGGCAGGGTTGTAGATGAAGTAAGCGCTGTTGAGGTCGCTCACCCACATCTTCGCCTGGTATGCGCTGCGGTATTGTTTCTTAAATTCTTTAGGCACCGAAACCGGTTGGCAGTAAAAGGCCGTGGAAGGCGCCAGGAAAGTTTCGGGAGCAAGGTTCACATTGTATACCTCGGTGGTAACTACCTGGCGGTTGAGGGTTCCCAGAGATTGTTTGATGACGTTGTTGTCTGTTTTTTTGAAGTAGAGCGGGATCTGTGAGGGATCGGGATTAAACAGATCGTTGTAGGGCATGTTCGCATCCGTTTCAAAGGTTTGCGTGGCTGTATCGAATTTGGTGTAGTAGCGGTTTGTGAAATAGAGCGGGTTCGGGATGTTGGTGCTGCCGAAGAAATGGTCGAGCCTGGCCACGAAGAGCAATTGCTTGTCTTTGCTCAGGGAGCCAGAAAGCTTTGACTGGTCTTTGTTCTCCACGCCGCCGTTTTTCCCCTGTTGGGTCATCGATTCGCTGTCGCCTTTTCCTTCTTTTTTCTCCGTTTGGCTGCTTCCTCCCCATTCTTTTTCCACGGCCCGGAAGCTGGCTTTGAAGAGGCTTAAAATGCCGGCAAAGAGCAGGAGAAGGATCAGGGCGAAAATGGAAAGGCGTTTGCCGATGACTTTAAAAAAGCTGCTTTCCTCCTCGTTCAGGTTACGGATGAGCCCCGCTGTGTAGATCATATAAAATGCGTAGGCCAGCGGGGGCACAATGCCGCCCACGAGGGCATTCACGGTAATGTCGCTGGTTTTGGCAATGAGCACGATCTGGGCAATGAGCACCAGGGCGCTCCAGGCAATGGTCAGGTATTTGGAGCGGCTGAAGGCGTAGCCGGCCAGCCAGCCGGTGGTGAAGAGGATAAAGAAAATGTAAAATTTAACGGAAATATAGAAGCTGTCGAACTCGCCGAAATTGATGACCTGCAGGCTGCGATAGATCACCAGGTTGGCCAGGAATACCAGCAGAGTAGTGGTGACGAAGCGGAAGCGGTAGCGGTAGGTGATGAGGGCAAGCACACAGCCTGCCGCGAAATACAGGCCCTGCGACAGCCATTCGTTCTGAAGGATCGTGTAGAAATTATTCAGGCGCCATAGCACCACGCACATGAATGCCACTGTAGGCAGCGCCAGCAGCAACACCTGGAAGATCAGTTTTTTAAGGCTATGTACTTTTCCAATAGGCATATCACAGGATGGTAGCGCGGGATGTTGATTTGATGATGGAAAGGATCTCTTTTTCGTTTTCCTTTAATTTGTAGCGCAGCGGCGACAGGCTCCATTTGGTTTTGTACGAAGCATGCCGGTCTTTTTCATTTTCCACAAAGATCCATTTCACCCATCCGGCCATGCTGTTCTCATCCAGGGCATCGCTCAGCGGAATAAAAATAATGGAAATTTCATTGCCATAGCTTTCCGCAAATTCGCGCAGCTGCTCCGGATCGCTCAGCGACGACACCACGAGCACCGAGGCATTGCCGGGCTTTACGATGTCTTTCAGGTTATTCTCTTCCTGCCAGTGGCTTACCGTAATGGCGTAGCGCACCTGCTCCGGGCCCGAAGGCAGGTTGGTGGCGGGTACAGGCTGATCGGGAATATAGCGCACCTCGAAGCCTTTGCCGGCGAGCTGCTGGTATACCGACCAGCACAGGGTTTTGTAGTAATTCAAAAAAGGAGCATCCACCACGGCATTGCCTTCCGTGGCAAATCGCGTATAGAAAGAAGCGTAGAGGTAGATGTGCGAGGCGTAAGGGTCCATGATCTCCGGGATACGCACGACCAGCTCTTTGTTTTTGGCGTAGATCTTCCAAACGATGCGGCGCACATCGTCATTGGTTTCGAAGCTCTTGTAATTGATCAGCTCGCCCTCCACGCGCTTCAGCTCTTCGATGCGGGTAGTGGTTTCCTCCGTTTTGCGGGGCGAGGCTTTCAGGGCATTGAGGTCCTGACGCACGGGGCTGATGAAAAAACGGTTGCTGGCATCCATGGTGCCTGCCATCGAAAAGAACTGAAAAAAATCCTCGAAGTAGATGAGCACCCTTTCGATCCTGTACTCCCTGATCTCCGGCAGGTTCCAGCTGAACTGCCCCCTGAAGCTGAATTTGAAGAAACTGCTTTGGTTGGCAATGGGCGAGAACTTCTCGGAAACTTTTTTACCATCGTAAAACACGCGGATCTTGATGAAGCCTGCAATGGGTAATAAGATGGGATGAAGCTCCAGGCTGATGACCTGTTTTCCTTCCTGCTGCGGATTGGCTTCGGTATGCAGGTGCAGGCGAATTTCCTGCCGGCGCTGTTTCCATTTGAAATAGAGAAACGCGCTGAATACCGTAAAGAAGCCAAAGACGATGATCGTGATGCTGAAGAACAATACCACAGTAAGCAGCAGCGAAAAGATGTGTGTATAGGCGGAGTCCGGTAATTGGCTCAGGCTGCGCAGCTTGATATAGCCCGGGATAAGAACGGCGGCAAACACAATCAAATACATGCTGAAAGGGACGAAGTAGCCCGCTTTTCGGATGAATTTAAATACCTGTCGCATACAGAATTAGTGGTAAGTAAATGTATTGTTTATTTTGGATGTTATAGGCTTATTGATAAAATTTAGCAATTCCTGAGGAGCGTGCATGTTCTGTTGGCGGTCCTGCAAACAGGGACATCTGCAATTAGGAGAGGCTTCGTTATCAGATGTAAACCGTTTATCCGTATCCGCCCGGATCATCCGGGTGTGCCCGCAGCCTTTGGCATGCGTAGAACAAAGCCCGCCTGGTGGTTGGCGTTGCTTTTTACGTTCTTTGAAAAAATGCAGGGAGGTCTTATTGTTTTTTATGTGCAGACGTTCTCCCGGCCCTGGTGCCACGGTTCCGGAAGCAGTTGCAAAGGCTCTTTATAAGAAATGATCTTTCAGGTAATAGCAGGAGAGGGCCATCGCCGCGTGGGCCATTAAGGCCAGCGGATAGAGCAGGAAGAGGTCCTGTATTTTACGCAACGGCTTTTTGATATAAACGGTGTAGTCGTATTCGGAAATGAACTCCCCTACCTGCATTTTATAAGAGTACAGCTGCGACCGGAAGATGTAAAGGCTCGTGAGGTCGATGAGGGCTTTGAAGCAGGGAAACAGGGCCAGGTAGAGGATGAGCCCGTTTAAAATAAAGTTGTTCAGGTAAAAATCCTCGTGCCTCTGTGCATCTGTAAACATAAAGGTATACAGGAGCATGGACAGGATGAGCGCATTGATCGTGAGAAGTTTCCACACGGAGGTTCCCATCCGTTTCAGGATCCGGGAATAGGGTTTTATCGTATTTACGGCAGCTATCATGATCTTTGTTTTGAACAGTTGGGTACCACGATCCGGGCCCGGTTTTGCTGCGCATGCATACGAGGGGGGTGGGTATGCGAAAGTGCAACAGGCGCGTCGGTGAATCCTGAAAGCTCTCCGGTACATGAAAAGCTGATCGGGGTTCGGTGCAAAGGTTAATAACTTATTGAATATTTGAAATACGTTAAACTACGTGTTTTTAACCGTGAAATCCCTTTCAAGCATGGGTTTTGGTGTGTTTTCCACATAAGGCAACGGGTTTTCCACATGCTACAATTTATAGCACAAGACTGTGAGGGATTATAGTAGATTTGCATCTGATTCTTTTTGATCATGAACATTGTGAGAAATACACCGGGCGGGCCGGACCAATTGTCTTTATTTGAGGAAGAAGAGTATAAGCCCATTGAGATCGACACGGTGTATCAATACCTGCTTGTGCTTTCGCCGCCGGATGAGCACATGGATAAAATCAAACGCCTGAAATACCACCTGAATAACCTGGCCTACCTGGGAAGTTACAACCTGTTCTCGGTGCCGCACATTACCCTGGCAAAGCTGCAATCGGTGCATCGCCAGCTGGGCAAATTCGGGAAGGCCCTGCAGAAAGAGTTCATGGAGTACGGCGAGCTTCAGATCACGCTCAATGGCTTTAATTATTTTTCGCATGGCAACGATCTGCGGACCCTCTACCTGGAAATTGAGGATCCTCATAAGATCGGGGCTATCTACACGCTGCTCAACAATAGCCTTGGAATTCCGCTGAAAGACTATGTGCCTCACCTCACCGTGGCCAAAACCATCAGCACGACCAGCTTCGGGGAGCTGTTTCCACAACTGCCCTCCATGGGCTACCAGGATTCGTTTACCTGCGACCATATCCTGGTGCTGGAGCGTACGATCAAAAACCAAAAGGTAAGCCATTATAAGCCTGTCAAAAAGATCAGGCTGGGAAAGTGATGGCAACGCGATTCTGATGATTTAAAGGAAAGGTGCGGGGGCCTCAAATTGCATATGCTCTCCTGTGGCGGGATGCAGGATGCTTAATTTCTCTGCGTGCAGGGCGATGGCATCGGGGAGGTAAGCTTCCTCCGAGCCGTAGAGCGTGTCTCCGCAAATCGGGCAGCCCAGATCTGCCAGCTGAACCCTGATCTGGTGGTACTTCCCGGTATGCAGCCGGATGTGCCAGAGCCAGTGTTTTCCATGAGCTTCCACGCGGTATTCCAGCTTTGCTTTCTCTGCGAAGGCTGTGCCTTCCGGTACCAGCTGCGCTTTCTTTTTTTCTTTGCGGTGCCAGTGCTCCAGGCTTCCTTCTTGTTGCTCCGGCGCATTGGCCGTAAGGGCCAGGTAGTATTTGGAAACATGGCGCTGTGCGAACTGCTCGCTCAGGTTGCGGAGGTATTCTTTTTGCTTCGTAAAAAGCACGATGCCGCTGGTAGGCCTGTCGAGGCGGTGCAGGTGCTGGGCATACACCTGGCTTTCGCCCGTTTTTTCTTTCAGGTAGCGCTTTACCTGCTGCTGCAGATTGGGGAAATTATTGCGGTCGGGCTCCACCATCAGGCCGGCAGGCTTGTTGCATACCAGGAGGATGTTGTCTTCGTATAGAATGGAGGCTTGCATTACGGGCCTAAAAATAGTGATTTCCCCGGTTAAAAACCCTGACCTGAGGCAAGCCCCGGTTCTTTGTTGAAAGCAATTCCTTATTTTTGTATAAAGCACCCAGCGCACCATGGACTCATACAAGCCTCATAAGATCCTGATCGTAGACGATGATCGCGACGATCAATACATGCTGAAAAAAATAATGACTTCTGTTGTGCCCACGGCACTTATTGCTCAGGCCTATAACGGCGACGAATGCCTGCGTTACCTGGAAGCGCATGCGCACGATCTGCCCTCGCTCATCACGATAGACCTCAACATGCCTTTGGTGAATGGCATAGAAGCCATTTCGCAGATCAAAGCGAACCCGGCGGTGCAGCATATCCCGCTGGTCATGCTTACTACCAGCGACCGTGCAACTGACAAAGGCGCGGCCATGGCGGCAGGCGCCAACGAGTACGTGGTAAAGCCGGTGATCTATGAAGAGCTCCAGCAGGCTGTGGCAGGGATTGTACTGAAGTGGCTTAAATAGCTTTAATACATTGGCCTCCCGCAAGCTGTTGTTTTCATAATAAACGTTAAGGCGCCGATTGTTTTACACAGGCGTTCTGTTTAAAAAATGAGGATTTAAATTTGTTTAGCTGCTTGTCTTAACGGAGGGCTTTGAATAATTTTAGGCTATGCAAAACACTCAATCACCTCCACAAAACAGCAATTTTATTAAGGCGATGATCAAAATAGCCAATCCGGACTGGACGCCTGAACAAATTGAAGCCGAAGCGCAGAAGAAAATGCGTGAGATGGCAAATGATAACGGCGACGGAAGCTGTGAATTCTGCTCCAGCTAGTATGCCGGAAAACCTCTTGCAAGAAAGCCGTCACGATGTCCCCGTGGCGGCTTTTTTATGTCCGGGCGCTTTGTTCAGGAAACATTGGTGTGCCTGATGAAGTCGAGAAAATCGCTGATCCTGCGCTGCGATACGGGGATCGTGACATCGTTTGCCAGGTTGATCTGCCCGTTGCGCTTCACGTCAATGGAGCGGATGTTCTTAATATTCACAATATAGTTGTGGTGTGTCCGGTAAAATTTAGTTGCCGGAAGCTCTTTTTCCACTTCGCCGATATTTTTCTCAAGCAGGATGCGCTCCGTTTCTGTTGCCAGGTACGTGTTGGTTCCGGCGCTTTCGAAATAAAAGACCTCGTCGTAGCCGATGCTTTTTTTCTCACCGTTCAGAGTATAGGCATAGGCATGAGCCGCCTGCGGGGGCTTGACAGCCAGCAGCTTTTCGAGTTTGGCAACGCTGCTGATCAGTTCCTGCTCGTCGATAGGCTTCAGAAGATAATCGACGGCATGCACTTTAAAGGCTTTGAGGGCGTACTCGCTGTAGGCTGTGGTGAAGATGATCTTCGGGCTATACGCCAGTTTTTCCACAATGTCGAAGCCGGTGCCGTTCTTTAGCCGGATGTCGAGAAATACCAGGTCCGGCTTCTGAGAATTGATCTTCTCTATGGCTTTTTCAACACTCCCTTCGTCCACAACGATATCGAGCTGCGGGCAATTATGTTCAATGATTTTGCGAATAACAAGCCTGTTTTGTGGTTCATCATCAATAATGGCTATTTTCATGAGTACGTGTGCGGGACTTGGATTTTATGATAAAAGTACTAATTTCCTGACTAGAAGCCATCTCAAAATACCTGTTGCCTCTTTGCGCGCCTTTTCCATTCATGCTTCGTTTCTTTTCCAGCCCAGACTACAAGAGTATGAGCTTCGAAAAGAGCCTCGCCTGAATGAAAAATCCTGCGCAAATAGCCTAAAACCTATTTTTGAGATGGCTTCTGATATTTTTTCGACATGGTGATGGTGACCTGTGTACCGCTGCTCTCCTGTGTTTCGGTATAGAGGTCGGTGATCCGGATGCTGCAATTATAATTGTAATATTGTTTCAGGAGCATGCTTTTTTCCAGGGTAAGCCTCGTGCCTTTTGAAACATGCGAAAGGCCGGCGGAAAGCTTTCCGGAAGCAGCCCGCCCGATACCGTTGTCCTCTACCGTGCAGATGATGGATTCCGCATCCTGTATGATGTCTATCCGGAGCAGGCCCTGTTTGTTTTCGAGATGGGCAATGCCATGCTTGATGGCATTCTCGATATAAGGTTGAATGAAAAGGTGAGGGATCAGGGTGCCGGGGTCGATGTCGGGCGCTACGGTGATGGAATATTCCAGCTGTTTGCCCAATCTCATTTTTTCAAGTTCGATGTAGTTGATCATGAAGGTCATTTCCTGCCTGATCGGGATAAAGAGCTTTTCGGAGTTTTCCATGCTGTTGCGGATGAGCCGCGCAAGCTTGTTCAATCCTTCATTGGCGTTGGCAAAATCTTTTTCAAGGATGAAGTACTTGATTGTATTCATGCAGTTGAAGATAAAATGAGGATTCAGCTGCGCCTGGATCGCATTGAGCTCTACTTCGCTGATCTTGCGTTTGTAATATTCCTTTTGCTCTATTTTTTTCCGGTTGCTGCGGATACGCAGCATGGCAAAAGCGACTATAAGGGCAATCAGTGCAATGGCCGCCAGCACCTTAAACCAGAGTGTTTCATGGATGTAGGGAAGGATCTCGAAGGAATAGGATGTCACCCGGGGATTTCTGTCGTTGAAGCCGTCGATTGCCCTTACCTGGAATGTGTATTTGCCGGGAGGCAGCATTTTAAGGTATACCGAGGTTTGCTTTTGAGGAGTGCTCCATTCATAATTCGTTTCGCCGATGAGCTTATGCTGGAAGTAGGCATTGTTTTTTGTGGCGAAGTTCACGCATTCGAAATCAAACTGTATAGAGTAGGTACTGCGCTCAAAGCTCTTCTGTGTTTTATCAGCCAGGGTATCGTTTATCCGGATGCTGCTGATCGTGGGCTGCATCTGCATATAGGCCGGTTTTTCGGGAATGGTCTTCACCATGCCCTCGATGGTTGGGAAAATGAAATAGTCGTTGACCTTTACAAAATTGTTTTGAAAGCCTCCGTTAAATTCCGTGTTCAGGAAGCCTGATGTTTCGGTGTAATGAAAAGGGATGAGGTATGACAGCTTTTTCTGGTAGAAGTCGTTGAGGTCCTGCTCCGAAACCCTCCACAGGCCGCTGTTCGAGCTCATATAGAAAAAGCCGTAGCGGTCTTTGACGATACAGAAAACGTCTTCATACAGCATGCAGTTTTTCATCCCGTTGATGGAGGTGAACCCATTTTTGTCGTAGCAGAACAGGCCTGATCCGTAGGTCCCTATCCATACTTTTCCGGCTGCATCTTCGTAGAAAGCCCGCACTCCCTTTCCGTTGCAGCCTGCCGAAGTATCCAGCCTGGCAATGATGCTGTCGTTTTTCAGGATATAGGCCCCATTGACGCTTCCCACGCAGATGTTGCCGTTCCTAAGCTCGTAAAAGCAGTTGATGGATTCACGGATACGCGGATTCAAAAAGGGCCTGATGTCCTGTTTGGTTTTTCCCCTCGCCATCCCCAGCTCTGTGCCGATCCAGATCATGCCTTTGGAATCCTGGAAACAGGCATGCACGACGTTGTCGNNAAGGGCCTGTTATTTTTATAAATGAGGACGCCCTGCCCCCAGGTGCCGGCATAGAGGTTGCCGTTGATCTCTGAAAGGGAGGCGTAGGCGACTGATCCATCCGAAAAAATTTCCTCCACATTTTCTCCAACCCTGTAAAAGGAAGGACCGGCGGCTGCCAGGACCTGTTTGCCGGAGCTAAGGATGATTGAGTTGACAGACCTCCGGTAGCGGTTGTCCGGCAGATGGAGGGTGTAGCTGTTCTTGAAGAGCAGCTTTAGCAGGCCTTTCTGGGTTGAGCCTGCAAAGATGCGGCGGTTCACGGAATCGAAAACCAACACCTGCAAACCCGTGGAAGGAAGCCCATCGGCTTTGGTGTAGTGGAACGTTTGGTTCTTTCCCGTTTGAATAAGTCCGTTGTCTGTGGCCAGATAGTACGTGCTGCTGTCCACAAACAGCATATCTGTTGTTCTGCCGTGCGGTACCAGGCTTTTAATGGGCCGGAGCTCATCGAGCCTGTCGTTGCGGATCAGGGCAACACTGTGTTGCAATACGGCGTATACCTGCCCGTTGTAGGGGTTTAGCTTCAGGGTATGGCATTCGAGCCCGCTTACCTCCCTGATCGTTTTGAGGGCGAGGTCTATGCAGATGATGCCTTTTTCGCAGTTTATGTAGATCTTCGCTCCTTTTTTTATAACGCTTGTTTTAAAAGAGTACGAGAGCCTTGGGGACGCGCCACGGTTTTCGAATAAGCGTTTGCTTGTTTGTTTAAGCGGATCGTAGGCGTACACGCTTCCGCTGTGGTCGATCACGAACAGGGAATCTTTGTCGGAGACGCAGGCCATCGGGAAGCAGCCTTTGATATAAAACCCGCGGTATACGGGTGATATGATGAAAAGCTTGTCGTACCAGTCGTAGCCCAGGAGCATATCGTTTTTTTCGAAGTAGTGCAGGCTTTTGAAGTACTGTTTTTTGTAGTGCTTGTCGGTAGTCACGGGCCTGAACCTGTAGCCATTGAACTCTACAATGCCATTGGCGGTAAGAAGGATCAGCTCTCCCGACTTTTTCCGGATGATGTTCGTGACCTGGTTCTGGGGAAGGCCGTCCCTGGTGGAATAGCTTGTTACCGTAAACGGAATGTTCTTATTGAGGATGGAAGCCTCGGCTACGCTTCCTTCGATCTGTCCAACAGCCACCGGGTTGCAGAGGACAAAGCAACACCATAAACCTATGACGCGTAGAACATACCGCATGTGCGATCTTAAAGATACTAATCTTTTCGTTAAGCGATATGTCATCGCGGACTTAGCGAAATGGAGTCCGGGGCCTCAGGGCGCTGCTATGGTTTCATCTGCTCATCCGAGCGTTTTTGCAGTTCCTCGTAGCTCAGCTCCTCGATGTTAGTAGAAACGATCCAGGTATGTCCAAAGGGATCCACAAGGTTGCCGGACCGGTCGCCGTAGAATTGATCTTTGACGCCCATGCCGCCCTGTACTTTGGCTCCGGCATCAAGCGCCTGCTGAAATACCCGGTCAACATCCTCCACATAGAGGACAATGCTTACAGGCGAGCCACCCAGGCTCTGCGGGCTTTTATTGCCCCATTGCGGCATTTCCTCCGCCAGCATCAGCCGGGAGTTGCCTATCTGCAGTTCGGCATGGCTAATGACACCGCCCGGCATCGTCAGGCGCCCTAATTCAGTGGCGTCAAAGGCTTTTTTATAGAAGGCAATGGCCTCGTCCGCATTCCTGACGGTGAGGTACACATTGAGGCTGTAGAAGCCATTTGGGATTGCATTTTTACGTGTCATGGCGGTAGGTGTTATGTTAGGGAAAACCGTTTTGCAGGAAGGGTTTAGCAAAAATGGCGCCACCAGGCACAACGGTCGGAAAAGCGTCGGGTAAATTTTTTTTGAAAAAAATTTTGTCAAAGTAAAAAAACATATATCTTTGCACTCCCAATCGCAATGATTGACGTTCTTTCAGATAGGATTTTTAAATAAGCGAAAGTAGCTCAGTTGGTAGAGCGTAACCTTGCCAAGGTTAAGGTCGCGGGTTCGAGACCCGTCTTTCGCTCCAAAATAAGCCCTATGGGCTTATTTTTTTTACCCAAATCCCGGTATATGTTATTTACAGCATACCGTTATTGCCCCGGTGGTGGAATTGGTAGAC
>DGQK01000006.1 GCA_002390745.1 Bacteroidetes bacterium UBA4416
CAGCTGTATCCAAAGCCACCATTTCCTCCTGCCGAAAAGTTTCCGCCGCCGCCGCCGCCGCCGTTGTGCTCATTGCCGCCGCCGCCGCCGTTGAGGATCTTGCCGCGGGCATTGGTGTAGTTGGGATCCGTGGCTTTATAGATTCCCTCGCCTTTAAAGGCCTGGTTCACAGAGCTGGTCCTGAACAGGGTAGGGAGGCATGAGCCTGCTACCGGGTTGGAATTGATGAGGCCCTTCCGGAAGCCGATGAGGTCGGCATTTATCGGGTGATTGAGTGTAAGGGTATTGGTAACCTCAAATGCAATGACTCCGCCCACATTGCCATCCCAGGCAAGCCCGGTAATAGCGGCGGTTGTCGTGTAATTAGTGCCCATGTTGCGGTAGCTGATGAGCTGAAGCGAAGCATTGGCGCCTGTATGGTAAGTATTGGCCAGCGGGCCGGAAAGGGTGATGGTAGTAGGTGTGCCGGTAGCCGGAGAGCGTGAGGCGATGGTGCCTATCTCGTATAGCCCGGCGCTTGAAATGGAGGAAAGGTTTCCGAATGATATGTTGTCATTGACATTGGTGCCGATCACATCGTCCTGCATTTGCATGATCACCACTTTGCCGCCAACCGTAAAGGTATGGCTCGCCTGGTTGACATTGCTCACCGTGAGCTGGGTGCCGCTAACGGCGGTGATCTTCGCATAAGCGTTCAGGGTCTGGGCGTTCGAAGCGAGGCAGGAAAACAGAGCGAGGGAGAGAAGGAGTTTCAGGACGTTCATATAGAGGCACAAAATTATTGAAAAATTGACTTGACTGGTTAATTTATCGTCAAACTTTGCAAAAATCCTGATGAATTTTAAGTTATGCTAGTTCTCCGGGCGGTCGCCATGCATCGGAAACTATCCGGCGTCACTATGCAGAAACGTCTTTTGTCCGGGCAGCTTTTCCGGCAGGCCGGCGTTGAGATTCTGCGGGTCAGATCCTCAAAGCGGGAAAGAAAGTCAGGCCAGGCTCATCAGATAAGGGCATCGGCTTATCCAACATGTGGTGCGAAATAGTTTTCGCGAATGTTTCTAAATTACTCACATTCACGCTGTTGTCTGGTGTTGGCGGGTGTTTCGGGGAGCTGCCGGATGCCGGTACAAAACACCGGATAAAAGGCATCCGGACCCTTTATAAATTATTAGGCTTTTAGTGTTGCCCGGCGAATCCCTATAGCTGTTAAATCATTATCTTAGTTGCATGATATTACACCTATAACACAACACCCTACTTTATGGAAACAACTCAACCACGGAAAAAGAAAAGCTTAATCAGGCGCATTTTTAAATGGACAGGCATCACCTTCCTTTTGTTATTGATACTCGTTATCATAGCGCCTTTTCTTTTCAAGGATAAACTGATCCAGCTTGCTAAGGATGAAGCAAACAAAAGCCTCAATGCCAAAGTGGATTTCGGTGATTTCGACCTAACGCTGTTCAGCTCTTTTCCTGATTTCAGATTCAAGATCCAGAATGTGAGTGTGATCAATAAAGAGCCCTTCCTGGGGGATACGCTTGCCTACATCAAGGAATTGTCGTTTGACCTTAACCTGAAGAGTGTGATCAGTGGGGATAAATACCAGGTGAACTCCATTCTGCTGGATAGCCCGGTAATTAATGCCACCGTGCTGGCCGATGGCAGGGCGAGCTACGATATTACGAAGCCGTCAACCGATACCACCACGGGCGCGCCTGACACCAGCGCTACCAAATTTGCCCTGCAGCTGAAGTCCCTGCAGATCAAACATGCCAATATTTCTTACAATGACATGAAAGGTTCTATGCAGGCCGTGCTGAAAGACATGAACTATACCATGAGCGGCGACTTCACGCAGGATGTGTTTGTGCTGAGCAACTTGCTGGAAATTGCTGAGACCTCCTTCAACATGAGCGGTGTGGGTTACCTCACCAAAGTCAAAACGTATTTCAAGGCAGACCTGGATATGGACATGCCCAACATGAAGTTTGCCTTCAAGGAAAATGAATTAGGTCTGAATGATTTATTGCTGGCTTTCGACGGCTTTGTGGCATTGCCGAAAGAGGACATTAACATGGACCTGAAATTTGCAACAAAACAAACCGAGTTTAAATCGATCCTCTCGCTGATCCCAAGCGTGTATTCCAAAGACTTTGCCAGCGTGAAAACATCCGGTAAGCTGAAACTGAACGGGATGGCCAAAGGTACCATGCACAGCAGCCCTGACGGCAAAAGCGATAAGTACCCATCGTTTGAAGTTAATTTAGGCATTGCGGATGCGATGTTCAAATATCCTTCGCTGCCGAAAGCGGTGAATAACATCAACATTGATGTGCATGTGGAGAATAAAAAAGATTTCCTGGATGCAACGGTGATCGACGTGAACAAGTTTCACCTTGAAATGGGCGGCAATCCGGTCAACCTCTGGGCGCACGTGAAAACACCGATCTCCGATCCGGACCTGAGCGCGGAGGTGAAAGCCCTGATCAACCTGGCCTCGGTGAAAGAGTTTATCCCTCAGGAAAAAGGCGACGATATGAGCGGGATCATCAAGGCGGATATTGCCGCTGCCGGTCGCATGAGCAGCATCGAGCGCAAGGAGTATGAAAAGTTCAAGCTTGCCGGTACCCTCGAGATCGATCAGATGAATTATAAAACAGCCACGCTGCCTTACGATGTTCTCCTGAACACCATGAAAATGAACTTTACCAATCAGTTTGTGGAACTGATTGCTTTCGATGCGAGAATGGGCAAATCGGATGTTAAGGCAAACGGTAAGATCGACAACTTCATGCAGTATATTTTTAAAGATTCCCTCATCGTTGGACACTTTAACATGCAGTCGAATTTAATGGACATTAACCAGCTGATGTCTTCATCAACATCATCGGCATCTGCCCAGCCGGCAAAACCTGCGGCGGCAGATACGGCGGCCATGAGCGTCGTAGAGGTGCCGGGTAACATCGACTTCGTGCTGAATGCAACGATCGGCAAGTTGCTGTACGATAATCTGGTGATTGAAAACACAACCGGTAACATTGTGGTGCGCAAGAAAAAACTCGACATGACCAATCTGAAAATGGGCATGCTGGGCGGAAACGTCCTGCTGAACGGCTATTACGAAACGACCAATCCGAAGAAGCCAAGCATTGACTTCAATATCCGCGTCGAAAATTTCGATATCCAGAAAACCTTCACGACGTTTAACACCGTGCAGAAACTGGCGCCGATCGGCCAATACGCCAAAGGCATGTTTACGGCTACCTTAGAGAACTTTAAGGCAGAGCTGGATCCTCACATGTCGCCGATACTCACGTCGCTGAGTGGCAATGGCGTGTTTAAAACCAACAGCGTGGCTTTTAGTGGCTTCCCTCCGTTTATGAAGCTGGGCGAAGCGTTGAAAATCGAGCAGCTGAAAAACCTGACCCTGGATAATGTAAATGCGGATTATGAATTTAAGGATGGCCGTATTGCGTTGAGAAACCCTGTAAAAGTGAAGATCGGCAAATCGATCAATGCAGACATTACAGGCTCTACCGGCTTCGACCAGACCATTGATTACAACTGGAAGATGGCAGTGCCTACCGAGCTCTTCGGCTCACAGGCCAATACCGTGGTGGCCGGCTTGCTGGGCCAGGCTAATACAGCTGCAGGAACCAACCTGAGCGTGCCGAAGATCATCAACGTGAATGTAGGCTTTGGCGGAACGATCATGAAACCAACCATCAAAACCAACATGAAGAGCGATGGAAAATCAGCGGTGGAGAATGTGAAAGAGCAGGTGGTAACGGCTGTGAAGGACAAAGCCAACGAAGAGGCGCAGAAGATCCTGGCAGATGCGCAGGCCCAGGTAGCCAAACTCAAAGCCGACGCTCAGGCGGCTTCGGATAAGATCCGTGCTGAAGGCTATGCTGCTGCCGATAAGCAACTGGAAGAAGTGAAAAATCCACTGGCCAAGGTGGCCGCTAAAAAAGTAGCGGAAGCTGCCAAAAAAGAAGTGGACAAGAAAGCCCAGAAAGTATTGGACGATGCGGATGCGAAAGGCAATAAAATCCTGGAAGATGCCAAAGCGAAGAGTGCGGCAGCGGCAGGGAAATAAGAAAGAACATGGACAACGAACTCTATATCCGGAATACCATCACGATTGATGCTCCCGCACAGCGCGTGTGGGACATCCTCGTGAACCCCCGGCAAACCAAAAAGTACATGTTTGGCTGCGAAACCGTCAGCGACTGGAAAGTCGGGAGCGAGCTGTTGTGGCGCGGTGTATTCGACGGCGTTGAGCTGGTGGCAGTCAAAGGCCATGTGTTGGCCTTCCATCCCGAAAAAATGCTGGCCTATACCACCATCGATCCCAACAATCCGGCCATTCCAGACCTGCCGGAAAATTATACGACCGTGACTTACCATCTCACGGAAAAAAACGGAAGTACGGAACTCACCATCACGCAGGGCGATTACAGCAAAGTAGCTGACGGGGAAAGCCGCTACAAGGATAGCCTCGCCGGCGGCGGCTGGAGCTCGATCCTGGAACAGATCAAACAGATCGCAGAGGAGTAAGCATACTCCGCTGAATTAATTTACATTGAGATAATGCAGGCTTCAGATCGGGCCTGCATTTCTTTTTGCTTCCTTAACATGCATCGCACACAGACTTAATATGTGGTTTCTACGTTTGCAAAAACGCATGATGTATAGTAAAAGAGAGCTGCAACTATTAGTCATCAGTGATGTGCACCTCGGCACCTATGGCTGCCACGCCAAGGAACTGCTGCATTACCTGAAAACGGTAAATCCGAAAACCCTGGTGCTTAACGGCGATATCATTGACATGTGGAACTTCAGCAAAAGCTATTTCCCGGCTTCGCACATGGATGTACTGAGGCATATTATGAAAATGGCCAGCCAGGGTACCCGCGTCATTTATATTACCGGCAACCATGATGAGATGCTGCGCAAGTATACCGACCTGATCCTGGGTAACCTGGAGATTGTGGATAAGCTGTTGCTGAACATCGATGGGAAATCGGCCTGGATCTTTCACGGGGATGTGTTCGACTCCTCGGTGCATGGTTCGGCAAAGCTGCTGGCAAAGCTGGGCGGCAAAGGCTACGACCTGCTCATCCTGATCAACCGCATGGTCAACTGGGCGCTTAAGCTTTTCGGAAGGGATAAAATGAGCTTTTCCAAAAAGGTGAAGGACAGCGTGAAAAAAGCGGTGGCATTCGTCAGTAATTTCGAAAAAACGGCCACGGAGATCGCCATCGATAAAAATTACGATTACGTGGTGTGCGGGCATATTCACGTGCCCCAGATCAAAGAGGTGGTTACTCATAAAGGAAAGGTCACCTACCTGAATAGCGGCGACTGGATCGAGAACCTGACGGCCCTGGAATACGACCGTGGCAAATGGGAGATTTTCAGCTACGACAAAAACTACCTCGACCTGATCTATGCCACCGACAAACCCGACGAGCAGGACATCGTTAAAAAGATTTTAGCATCCTGATTCATGGAACAGCCCCAGGCAGATTGCAGAGGTGGGGAACGTAAGAGGAAGGACTATTCTATGTGGTCTTAAAAAAAATGAATACAAGCACATGAAAATATTTTATGCGGCGCAGGCTACAGGCAACGGCCATGTGAGCCGTGCCACCCAGTTATATCCCTATCTGAAAAAATACGGTGAGGTTGATTTTTTTGTCAGTGGCAACAACTGCAATCTCGACTTCAATTTTCCGGTAAAATACCGCAGCAAAGGTTGCAGCCTGCATTACAGCAAATGCGGCGGCCTTAATTATTTCAGCATTGCCAAAAACATCAGGCCGCTGGCGATGTATAAGGATGCTTCGTCGCTGCCGCTGGAGCAGTACGATATCATCATCAACGATTTTGATTTTGTCACTTCCCTGGCCTGTAAGCTCAAGAAGCTGCCATCCGTTCAGCTTGGCCACCAGGCCAGCTTTCAGTCGGACCATACGCCGAGGCCAGACAAGAAGAGCCTGGTGGGTGAAACGATCCTGAAACATTATGCGCATGCCACCAGGCATATTGGTTTTCATTTTCAGCCTTACGATACCTTTGTGCTGCCTCCGGTGATCAAAGAGGAGTTTGTGAATGCTACGGCGACCGATCGTGGACACATCAGCGTTTACCTGCCTTCCTTCCAGGAAGATTGTCTGCTGAGCGCTTTCAGAAAGCTGAAAGACCTGCATTTCCACTGGTTTTTGAATGATGTGACGGAAGTAACAGTGAAGGGCAATATCACGTTTTATCCGGTAAACCAGCAATTCTTCAATGAAAGCCTGTTGAGCTGCCACGGCCTGATTACAGGTGGCGGCTTCGAAACGCCTTCTGAAGCCTTATACCTTGGCAAAAAGCTCATGAGCATCCCTATCCGCAACCATTATGAGCAGCAATGCAACGCAGCGGCCCTGAAAAAAATGGGTGTGATGGTGCTGGAAGATGCCGATGAATCTTTTGCAGATCATATCGTCAAATGGATTACAGCGCCGGCGCTGGATACGAAGGTGAAAGCCAATTCCATCGATGAAACCCTGCAGCTGCTGATCGACACCTATCCTAAACGACGCTAGCACCAGCTTCTCCGGAGAGACAAGATTGCTCTTGTCATATGGCGTACGTAACTCTAATCTTTTTTATTTGTTGATGAAGTCCGGAATCCGGTTGTAGAAGCGTATCCCCCCACGGAGAGCATGTCTCGAAAGCTTTCGGGAAGGCGAGGGGAGAATCGCCTTTGTTCCTTTTGGGAAATACAATGAAGGCAACAGGTGGCTAAAGCATTGAAGGTAGAGGCCTTCTTAAAGAAAATCCCGGTTGATGGTATAGCCAACGCCTTTGGATGTTTTAATGATATCGTTGCCCAGGATGCGGCGGATGTTACGGATGTGGATATCGATGGTGCGGCTGTTGGCCACTTCAGGAGCGTTCCAGATGAGCCTGGCAAAATCCTGGCGGGTGAATACTTTGTGCGCGTTTTGAAACATCAGGTCGATCATTTCAAATTCTTTTCTGGGCAGGCTTATCTTACCATTCTCGGTAACGATGAGGTATTGCTCGCGGTCTACAAAGAACTTCACGCTTTCCTCTTCTGTATTCTGCTTATTCTGCGAGTGCGCATGCCTTTTTTTCAGGGTGCATATCCTGGCTTCCAGCAGAATAGGCTTTACCGGAGTAATGATGAAATCATCGGCGCCGGCGTTAAAGGCCGTGATCTGGATGTAATCGTCCTGCTTGCCCGAGAAGATGATGATAAAAGGCTGCTCGATGTCTTTCAGGTTCCGGATGTCGGAGGTGATGGTAATGCCATCTTTGTGTTTTAGGTCCAGTTCCAGGATCACGAGGTTGACACGGCTGGCATGAAGCTGCCGGAGGAGTTCCTCTTCATTCTTCACAAAAGTCACCGCGTATGATTTCTCTTCCAGGAACTCCACGATCTTTTTGATAGAAGGTTCAGAGTTTGAGCAAATGACGATATTGAAATCTTTATTCATGCCTTCGATTAGGAGCCTCATCGCGATTGGGCTTTGCTTGTTTAAAAAAACGCTCCCCCGGAGGGGAGCGTTTTATCTGCTGTTATAGAATCAATTATTTATTGATAACCAGTTTTTTAGTTTCTTTTTTGCCGTTTACGTCAAGGGCAATGTAGTAGATGCCGTTTGATAAATCAGCAGTATTCAGGCTGATGGTGTTGTATCCTTTTTCGAATCCGTTATTGTGAGTCGCTACAGATACCAGGTGGCCTAATACGTCATAGACTTCAACCGATACAGTGGCTTTTTCATTCGTGGTGAATGCCAGGGTTGTCTGGTTGCCGGCAGGGTTAGGGAAGATCATGAACGCTGTCTCATTTGCTTTGGCTTCCTGCATGCCTACGAAACCACCGCTGAATTTAGGGTTTGTGAATGTCGCTCCTGTTGAAGCGGTAGAAGAGGCTGTTAAGCGGTAGTCAGGAGTTCCTGAGCCTAGTTGGCCCCATGCATTCACGAAGCTGATCTGTGCAGCTGTCGTTGCCGTGTCTACGTTGCTGGCAGCAGCAAAGGTGTGGTACCAGTTTTGGTCAAATACACCGGCTTCCGTTACAAACGTTGTCTGAAGTCCCGGCTGATCGGTAATGATGTTGTTCATGAAGAAGTTAGCGCTGTCAGACGTTGGAGCTGAAGTAATGTTGTCAAGCGTTACAGCATTCTGATACCGTAAGCCCCTGTTGAATCCAACAAATAAAGAGTTGAATACAGACTGAGCCATGTTTCTGCGTAAGTGAGCGCCGGATTTGTGGTGCGTATTAACGCCAGGCAAATCTCCGTAGGCAGTACCATCGCCATAAGGCCCGATCAGGGTGATGTTGGAAAATACAGCTTTTGTTAAAGGGAAAGCCAGGTAAGGAGATACACCGTTATTGTCACACTCAAAACCGTTTGATTCGTAAGAAGGATCAGAGTCATCAGCAATATATGGATCTTTGATAGATAAACCGAATTGTACACGTCCGCTGTATCCGTTGTCAGTATCGAAATCATCATCTTTACCTCTGTTAGCGATCAGGTATTTAGCATCTACTGTACCACCAAACCACTCAAATGAGTCATCACCCGAGAAAGATACCTGGATATGGTCGATTTTAGTACCGGAACCAACACCACCGAAGGTTAATCCGTTGATCTCGCTGTTTAAGATAGAAGGATTTAAAGATACGCCGCCGAATTCGATGCGTACATAAGACATTTCACCTGAATTATCGGCATCGTTGTTGCCTCCGAAATGCCTGTATCCGTTTGGCTCGTCGGTAACGAAACCTTCAACTTTCATTTCTTTGAAAGCACCTTGTGCTGTAGACAATGTATGCAGGTTCACTCTTGCATTACCGCAAAGGATCACCCCGCCCCAGTCGCCGGCTGCACGGCCTGCAGTTTCAGATTTGATGGATGTAAAAACGATTGGATTAGCGGGCGTGCCCACCGCGTGAATTTTAGAACCCCTGGCGATTACCAATACACCCGGTGTTACGCTGGCGTCGGTCAATTTACCCCTGATGATGGTGCCCGGTTGGATTGTTAATTCAGCATTGTTGATAACGTGAACGAAACCATCCAGGTAAACAACACCGCTCCAGGTTGTATTGGTAGAGATGTTGCCACTCACAGTAGTTGTCGGTGCAGGATACACTTTGCTTTCAGGATCCCAGTTTGTCCAGCCACTTGTCCAGTCTGTTGCCGGAGTATTGTCTGTTACAGGGAAAGCTCCTTTGTAGGAGGTCGCCGTCCAGAACGCCTGAGCGTTTAATAATGAGCAAGCTAAGAGTGCTGCTGCTGATAAGTAAAACTTTTTCATGTTGTTTGGTTGTAGAATTTATGATGATGCAAAATTATTTTGGCTGGCTTCAGTTTCCATTAAACAAAGTTTACCATTAGCTTACACTTACATTAATTAAATGTTACTAGGCGAAAGAGTGATTTTACATAGCGGTAATATTAAGTGTACCGTAAGGCTTAGTATAATTTATAAGAAACAGAGAACGAAATCGTTGGCGATACTTTGGTGTTCATGAACAGGTTGTCGTATTTGTAAGAGTGGCTGAGGTCCTCGTTTGCAGCGGCCGATCCCTTGTCAAGTTTCCCGTTTTTATTGATATCCTGGTACCTGATCTGGTTTTGGGCAATCAGGTCGCGGACGTTTAATTTTAGCTCCAGTTTTTTCCTGAATGTTTTTGAAACCTGCAAATCCAGCACATTCCTTGGATTTTCCCAGATGCTTGGCTCGGAAGGCCCGCCAACAATTACGATACGGCGGCCGATCAGATTATAGGAAATAGCCACACCCCAATCGGACTTGCTGTCGAGGTATTGGAGGCCGGCATTGATGATGTAGGGCGATTGGCCTTGCAGCGGCCTGATCTCGCCCCCGTTTGAAGCGGTGTTATCCACTTTCGATTGAATATAGGCGAAGTTCGAAAAGAAGGTTGTGGAGGATAAGAACCTTGAAGAGTCGGCATTGAACAAGGTGCTTAATTTAAAGCGGTACTCCAGTTCAGCCCCGATGTTTTCGCCTTTTTTGGCATTGGCAAAAGTGGTGGCATTGGTTGTGCCGAGGTCAAGGATCTGTTCGATGGCATTGTCTATTTTTTTGTAGAAACCCGATACCGATAAGATCTGTCCTGCGCCAGGGAACCATTCTACCCGCACATCGTAATTGTCGATTTTCGACCTTTGCAGTCCGGTGTTACCCGAGATCTGGTAGTTGGTCGTAAAGTCGAGGAATGTAAACGGCGCCAGCTCCCTGAATTCGGGTCGTGCTACGGTTTTGAAATACGCAAGGCGTAGATTGATCTTGTCGGTTATTGCCCATATCGCATTCACCGACGGCAGGAGATCGATTACCGTTGTGTCGGTCGTGCCGGGTACGCCGCTGATGATAGTTGACAATTTCTGGCGATAAGATTCCACCCTTGCGCCGTAAATGAAGCGGAGCTTATTGTCAAAGAACCTCGAGTCGGCCATTAAATAGCCTGCATGAAGCATGGAAGAAGCCTGGTAATTGTCAATAGGCGTTGTCGATTCAGCCATCAGGAAACCGCCGTCCTTTCTCCCCGGGCCATTAACAATACCCATGTTCTGAGGGTTGAAAATGTTGGCGTCGTCCAGCGTTAATAAGCTGTCGTTTTTCACAACCTTGGAGCCAAACGTATAAAAGTTGTACCCCAGCAATCTTGACGTAAATGTCCTGTCCCTGTAGATATGGCTGCCGCCCAGCTGTAATTCATGTTTCGATTTCCCGATCTTGAAAGACCTGCTCAGGTCGTATCTTACACTTTTCATGGACTCGTTCGTATTCTGGAAGATCATGGATCCTGCGCTGCTTGGGGAAGAGCCCTGGTTCCCGATCACCACCTTGAAAGGCACCGAATCGTTTTCAAACGGGGAGTTTTTTGCGCGGGTCATCCTTCTCAGGTTTGGCGTTTCCCGCTTGATGTTGCTGTAGCCGCCCACCCATTTGATTTTTACTTTTGCTTTTTCAAGGTAGTGATCGCCGTTGAGCTGGCCCGAATAAATGTTGTTTTGCGTAAACCACCTCACGCTTGACTCCTCCCAGGTTTGTGCACCGATGTCGGTAGCACCTTTACGCGTAATCACCCGGTCTTCGGAGTTAATGCTATACAAATTTTTTAAGCCGATCTGGTTATTGTCGTTCAGCTTGTATGACAAGTTCCAGATGGCGCTGGCCAGGATCACTTTCGAGTAAGTCGTATCTCTGTATTCCGATTGTTTGACGACAGGATAGTCTTCTCCCTGCTCATTGAAATTCCGGCGCGTGGTGTAGGTCGTATTGATGTTGCTGTTATAGGTTGCTGCAAATACGCTTCCGAAGTCTTTTTTAAATACCTTTCCGACATTGGCCAGGGAATACTGCAGGTTCAGGTTAGGAAGGGCCGTTCTGTTTTTGATGGTCCAGTCGTAATGGAATAATTTCGCATCCTCTATCTGTTGGTTTTTGTCGGTAGTAAATGCCGGATCCGGGTATCCCGCCGGGATAGCCCTTGTGCCGTCGTCCACGCCTATCCAGTCTGTTTTTCCACCGGCATAGGTTTTGAAATTTTTGAACGTGGTTTGCGGGTTATAGCCTCCCCCGATAGAAATACTCTGCGAGTTTTTTTCGGGAATACTTTTGGTGTTGATCTGAACAATGCCGCCTGCAAACTCGCCCGTTTGGTCGGGAGTGGCGGTTTTCAGGATAATAATGTTGTCGAGGATATTGGCCGGAAAGATATCAAAGGAGAACGCTTTTTTATCGCTTTCGGAGCTTGGCAAAGGAGCGCCGTTAATGAATGCCGCATTGTAGCGGTCGCTCATCCCGCGGATGATGGCAAACTTGTTATCCTGGATCGTGGCGCCGCTGATGCGTTTGATCACATCGCTGGTGCTTCTGTCCGGAGTTTTCTTGATCGCTTCCGAGGAAATGCCATCGCTGGCGCTGGCATTGTTTTTTTGCATCACCAGTAAGGTATTCGTGTTTTCCTTATTCATTTCTGCCTGTACCACCACTTCTATCAGGGTGGCTGAGCTGGCCTGGTCGAGGGTGATGTTGAAGTTGGTCACATCATTGGCCTTCACCACCACATCTACGAACTTTTTATTGTCGTAGGTGATGTAGCTGGCAACGATCGTGTATTTCCCGGGTTGCAGGCCCGACAGGCTATAGTTGCCGTCGAAGTCGCTGGAGGCGCCTTTGGTGGTGCCATCGATCAGTACCGTGGCGCCGGGGAGCGTTTCGCCTGTTTTACCGTCAACGATCTTTCCCGCGATCTTGCCGGTTTGAGCATGAATAGTATAAGAAAGGGCCAGTAAGCCAAGGATCAGTTTTATTTTTTGAAACATAGGAGTGATTTTACGACCGCAAAAAAACAAAGGCCGGTTAAGTTTTTTATTACGCGCAGGTTACCTTAATGTTAAAAGGTAAACCGGTAAAGGCCCGGATGCTTAATGTTTTATTAACATGAGCCGCCCGGCTAAGCCAGCTCTATCCCTATCAGTGTTACATCATCCGTTTGCGGTGTTGCATCTTTCCAGGCATTGAAGATGTATTCGATCATTTCATATTGATGGTCCATCGAAAAGGTATGGTAATGCTCGATGGCGTTGAGCAGGCGTTTGCGGCCGAATTTTTTTCTGTTGTCGTTGTCGAACTGGTGTTTCAGGCCGTCTGAGAAAAAGTACAGGCGGGCATTGGGGGAGATGCCGACCTGATGCGTTGTGAATTCCCGGTCTTTTTCGATCTGCCAGCCCCCGATAGGGAAGTTGTTGCCTTTGTAGGTTTGCACGTCCTTGCCCTGGTGGATCACGAATTCGCCGCCGGCGCTGGCATACTGGAACTCACGGGTTACGGTGTTGTATGAAAATAAAGTGATTTCCATCCAGTCGTTGTTGAAAGCAGAGTCCTGGGTTTCATCATTAAACGTTTCCACCCACTTCTTATCCAGCTCCGTCAGGTAATCACCTACCTGCGCGAAGTTTTTCTGGATGACATAATTGAGCAGGCTGATGCCGAGTACGGAGAGCATAGCCCCCGATACGCCATGGCCTGTGCAGTCTGCCAGTGCAAAAAAAACAGTGTCCTCTTTTTTGGTGAGCCAGTAGAAATCGCCGCCTATTTTATCCTGGGGTTTATAGAGCACAAAGCAATCCCTGAATGCTTTTTCAAAATGCCTTGCTTTTGGGAGAAGGCCATTCTGAATGGTTTGAGCATAGATCAGGTTGCTTTCATAGGATTGTACAGAAGTTTCAAATATCATTGCAGGGTTCATTTCGTTTTGCAAAGATCAGCCTGTAAAATGAATTGCCCGATAGGTTAAGATTAGCGAATCATTAACTCTTGCCTGGTCCCGGAGGCCCCGTAAATCAGGCGGAAGAGGTAATTGTTACAGGCGTCCGGGAAATGGTAGCGTTCGGGCTAAGGAATGCTTTTTTGGTCGAAAATATCAATAAGATAACAAAAGGGAAGCCGGCCGGTAATAAGGTTGAGATGGCTTCTAATCTACTTTGTTGTTTTTGATTTTTATCAGGCTGGTATTCAGGATCACGATGCTGTTGATGCCAAGCTGTGATGTTTCCGCAATTTTTTTCTCAGGGAACTGAAATTTCAGCTCCTTCTGGATTTCCTTATGCAGTTTCACGAAGAGCTGGAGGTCCTTCAGAACTTTTTTGGATACCTTTTTCTTTAATGCTACATTGGTAGAAAGCTCTTTCTTAATGCAGCTGATGAGAGAGGATGTTTTTATTTTCTGGTCCAGCACTTCCTGCTTCAGCTCTTCCTTCACAATCTGTTTCAGCGCTTTGTTCACTAAAATGAAGCTTAAATTAATTGACTCGATGAAAAATCCTTCATCAAATGCTTTCTTGTTTTTGTCAATAAGTTGCTTAATTGTAATGGCCATATAAGTCGTGTATAATTAAAGTACTAAGTTAGATAACTAATTGTAAATTCTATATTAAATAAAGACAACAGTTGCAACGCCGCTTATAGCCTGGCATCTGCCAGCCCTTTCAGGCGGTTGATCTGTTGCTGGTTGTCGTTGAGTGGAAAGAACCCGAAGCGCTTCACGATGTCCTGTCCCTGTTTGGTCAACTCGAATAAAATAAAGTCCTCGATGATGTCACCCGGAACCCCGTTCACGTATTGGTACAGGGGGCGCGTGAGCACATAGTCGCCGCTTTTCACTGCTGCTGTTTCGTAGGGCGAGTAAGCAGCGTGGTTGTCGATGTATACCGGCATGGCCCAGATCCGCCCATTGGGCTTGCCGGTGCTGTCGATGAGAAAGCCGGCGCCTACATAGCCGATGCCCCCGATGTCTTTGATCACGGACTCCACGATCTCCTCATTGGTCTTCAGCTCAACGGTAGAGGAAGGGTAGGAATCCTTGATGAATTTTTCGCGGATGTAGTCTCCGGTTCCCGACGATTTGTTGCGTCCGTATACCCTTACAGGAATATCTGCGCCGCCGAGTTCCTTCCAGTTTTTGATCTCTCCGCTGAGAAGCTGCGACACCTGCCTGGTCGACAGGCTATCGATGGAGAGCTTGTGGTTGGTAATGATGGCTACGGCATCCACCGAAAAAATGATCGGGTTGGGGCTGATGTTATTGGCTTTGGCTATTGCCAGGTCCTGGTCTTTGAACTGGTGTGAAGAGTTGCAGATGTCCGTTTCGCGCTGGATCAATGCCCTGATCCCCTCGTTGGAGCCGCCCCCCTCTACAATAATGGTGATTTCGGGATGTAGCTGCATGTAGGCATCTGCCAGCGACTTCACCATGTGGTACTCGGTGTCGGAGCCTTTGATGTGGATCACGTTTTTGATGATGGCTTTGTCAGCTTCCGGTGTGTTTTTGGTGTTGCATGAAAAGGCAGCCAGTGCCGTCAGGGCCAGGAGAACAGGTGTTTTGGAAAAGGTCATAGAGATCGGTAAAAGATGGTTGATGGGGGTAAAGTAAAGTGGCGCACATTACGTTTTTGCAAAGCGAATGTTAGCGGATACTGAACTTAGATCAATTTGGATTATGCATCGACTAATCAGGATAAAATCCGTATCTTTAGAATAGCGGATCACAGGCAGGATTGAGCAATTTAAAACACAACTTTAACGAAGCGATTTCTTAATGTTAATTTAACGTTAGCGACCGGCATTCGATATACCTTTGTCCCCGACAGAAAGCTATGAGTACAGAAAACAACAACCAATACAAGATTCTCCTGGTAGATGACGAGCAGGATATCCTGGATTTTTTAAGTTACAATCTAAAAAAAGAAGATTTCCAGGTGTTTACCGCCCTGAATGGAAAAGATGCGATTACGATTGCTAAAAAGGAGGTTCCGAACCTGATTGTGCTTGACGTGATGATGCCTGAAATGGATGGTATCGATACCTGCCGTGAGATGCGGGAGATACCTTCGCTGAAGGATGTGATGATTGCTTTCCTGAGTGCAAGAAACGAAGATTATTCACAGATCGCAGGCTTTGAAGTGGGAGCCGATGATTATATTACTAAACCGATAAAACCGCGGGTTTTCATTAGCCGTATCAAGGCCTTGCTGAGAAGGTACTCACCGGAGCAGCAAAAAACCACGCAGGTAGACCTTGGCGGTGTCAGGATCGATAAGGAAAAATACATGGTGTATAAAGACGATGTGGAGATTGCGTTCCCTAAAAAGGAATTCAAGCTGCTGTCGCTACTGGCGAGCAAGCCGGGCAAGGTATTTACCCGCGAGTACATCCTGGAGCAGGTATGGGGCGATGAAGTGGTGGTAGGCGACAGGACCATCGACGTGCATGTGCGCAAGCTGCGTGAGAAGCTCGGCGATAACTACATCAAAACCATCAAAGGCATCGGATACAAATTCGAGTTTTAGAAACTCAGATAATTTAATGAAAAACGCCGCACCAAGAGTTTTCCGGTGCGGCGTTTTTGTTTGTGTTACACGACGTGTTAATTTTTATTCAAGCTCTGTTTCAAACCACAGTAGATACATAGAAATCTTAGAGAACAGGCAGGGATCATAGAGTTGTAACTGGTGCCTTCGGCTGCGCTCCTCCACTGTTGCCTGTGCGCATAATCTGCAATCCTGCTCCGAAGGAGCACTCTGTGTGCTCTTGGTTTTTTCAGCGCGATTCTTCGCCTTGCCTATGCCTTCTATGTGCCTATATGGTTATTGTTCAAGCTTATTTCCATCATGCAAATCCACGTCATCAGCGTTCTATCTGTTCTTATCACAGCTTCTTTTCATTATACGCCTTGATGTACTCCGCCCAGGGCATGGTCTTGTACTTATCTTCCGAATAAAATTTTAAGATCGGAAGCAGCGCGCCCGGTGTCAGGAAGGAGTTGAGAGCATCCAGTGTGTTCTGCTTGTCATCGAGCACGGCAATGGTTGGAAAGCTCAGGCGGTTGTTGGTGGCTTTGAGCGCAAAGCTGTTGAAAGGATAACCGTTCACCACCGTCTTATAGCATTTTTCGCCGCGGAACATCACCGTGTCGGCGCTCTCCGCATCGAAGTTTACCAGGTAGTAGTGCTTGTTGATGTAATTGGCAATAGCTGTGTCTTTGAAGGTGGTATTCGTTTGCACCTTGCAGGAGTTGCAAAAGCCCGCATAGATGTTCACCAGGATCTTTTTCGTCGCGCCCGGGCGCGATTTCTTTTGCAGCTTCTCCACTTCTTTCATGGAATACACCTTTACCGGAGCTTTGACGAAATTGGTGTCGTAGAAGGTGTGGTCGAATTGTTTGGCAAAGTCCTCGTAGGCCGATGACCTGAAAATATTCTCGACGGTATAGATGAGCAGGGGCTCCAGCTTCCGCTCTTCCAGGAAGCCCTGCGACAGGAGATTGAACTCAAAGTTGTTGCTTACAAAAATGGTGGACGGGTAGCTCAGGCTTTGCCCCAGGAATTTAATGGCCAGCTCGTGCGGCGCTTTGGGATTGTCGGGCGAAGTTGTTTTATACACCTTGCCGTTATATTCGATGGTATCTTTGGTTTCCGCATTAAACTTTACGGGGTAGAAATATTGGTTGATGTAGCCCGCAATGTTGGGGTTGGAGTAGGTGGTCTTCATCATGTGCTTGCACCAGCCGCACCAGTTGGTATACACGTCTACCAGGAAAGGTTTGGGCTGTTTTTTGTTAAGCTCCTGGGCTTCTTTGAAGCTCAGCCATTTCACGAGGCCTTCTTCCGAGGGCTGGGCGATGGAGCAATAAGAGATAAAAACGCTAAGCGCAACAAGTAAAGTTCTTTTCATCGGGTTCGGATTGTACAAACCTAAATTTACAGAAAAGGATGGAATAAAGGATGTGAAAAAATCTAAAACCCGCAAAACAAAATGATGACAAGCGTGATGCCTGTGTGCGCTCGTAATTCTTTAGCAGCGGAGGTCATTTTTTTGGGCGCCGGCCAGGCTCTTTGCTGCAATCTTTTGCCCTGCACGCCGGCTCCGCTCAGTGCCCGGCAAAAGGATTTCCGCGCCGATCCCTGGCGCAAAGCTGCTACCTCATTTCGCCTCGTAGTCGATGTGCTTACCCATTGTTCCCCGCAGACGGTACCAGAAGCTTTGGGTTTCGGTGATGGGCCTGAAGGAGTCCAGCTTATACGCTTCGTATTTAACTTCGGGGTCAAGGCGCGGCAGGGTTTTGAGGGTGTCGAATATCACCGGAAGGTATTGCAGCTCCTTGAGTCGCCGCTTGCCGAAGCGGTAGGTCATCCGCGTCTGGAAAGGGTCGGTGCCCAGGGCGATATGTTCATAGCCCATGGATTTTCCAAGCCAATAGCTGTACCAGATGTTTTCGGTGCTGTGCTGCGCTTTGCGTTCCACGATGATATCTTCTGCCGGCACACCCAGGGAGATGGCGTACAGCTTCATGATCTCGGCTTCCACGTAGGGCGAATAGACGGCGCTGCCGCTCATGATGATCTTTTTGGTGAGGCCGCGCTTGTACAAATGCACACCCCAGATCACGCGCATCTGCATCGTCATGTCCCATTTGGGCGCTATGAAAGGCACGCCCGGCACAATGACAGCATCGTAGGTTTTGTGTTTGGCCAGGGCCCGCCTGGTGAGCTTAGCAGCAGAAGGCTGAAACAGCAGGCAGGAGCTCAGCAAAAGCCCTGTGGTCATCCATAGAAAAAAGCGTATCCGGCTCATAGGTTTAGTAACTTTCCGGACCGGATGTTTGTCCGGTCGTACCGTCTGATCTGTGAGAGCACAGCATCAAACTACAAGCCATTAAAATAAGCATTATTCTTTCATGATCTTAAACGATCTCCGGCCCATATCATTTTTAACAGTCACCACATAGAGGCCCTGTGCCAGGGAGCTGATATCAATGCTGGTAGCAAAAGGCTGTTTGAGCACCGTTCTCCCGCGCGCATCCTGTATTTCTATCTGCGCGTCATTCCAGAGCTCCGTTTTTGAGCTGATTTGCAGCACGGAGGTTGCCGGATTAGGAAATACATGAAGGTCGTTGTGACTAGCGTTTCGTTCGTTGACGCTCACATCTACAAAATAATCGCAGGCGCCGGTATATTTGTACTTTAGATCGGTAATCTGGTTATCGCCATAGCACCTGAATAGGTTGGTGCTCTGGATATCGGAGGTCAGCGAGCAAAAATTATTCGGATTGAAAGGGTCTGTTTTTAAATACCCGAAGCGCTCGTAGATCGTATCTGTAACCAGTTGCGCCGGGCCACCGCCCTGGGCCATGTAGTTTACCTTCTGCCATTTCAGGTTTTGTCCCTGGATGATACGCTGGCCGGTATTCTCTACGGTGACGATACAACTGACAGTACCGGTGCAATGGTATGACTGGTGTATCATTTGCCATTTAGCGCCTATGGGCGCATTGAACCAGAACAGGGTATCGAATACCTGGCCCTGGACACTGGCTGCGGATGTGTAATCATTGACGTATACCACCTGGTTACTGTTCGTGTAGGTGAAAATGGGCTTATCATAGCTGGCATGATTGCCACCCGGGCACGACATTTTTCCATAGCGCCTGATCATCTGGCAATTATTGCCGTTAATGAGAGAGTCTTTGTAATAATCGTATTTGGCGTAGCCGTAGCAGAAGGCACCGTGAGAATCATAATACCAATAGCTGCCAATGTTCGGTGCCCATACCTGGGCTTGTAGAGTAGCTGTAACTGATGAAAGAAACAGGAGGAGGATATAGAATTTTTTCATGTTTACGTTTTACTAAAAATACGGCTTTTACGGCCAATGGCCTCCCCGAATTGATATCCGCCCGCCTGCAGGCAATAACCGTTGTGGTTCCATACATATCCGGGGAAGGGCTTATTTTCGAATAACAGTGAAAAAATGAGTATTTTAGAAAGCATTTTTGCAATGGCGGAGAAACAGGATATTTATCTGTATTTAAAGAAGCACTGGGGCTACGACTCGTTCCGGCCCTTGCAGGAAGAGATCATCCTGTCGGTGCTGCACAAAAAAGATACCCTGGCCTTATTGCCCACCGGCGGCGGAAAATCCATCTGCTTCCAGATCCCCGGCCTGGTCATCGGCGGCACCTGCCTGGTCATCTCTCCGCTCATCGCGCTCATGAACGACCAGGTGCAGAACTTAAAAGCGCGTGGCATCAGCGCCGTCGCTATTACCTCGGTGATGAATGCCAAGGAGATCGATATCGCCCTCAACAATGCCGCGTTCGGGCATGTGCAGTTTTTGTACCTCTCTCCCGAGCGGATCGAGAGCGAGACCTTCCGCCAGAAATTATCTTACCTGCCCATCGGCATGATCGCCGTGGACGAGGCCCATTGCATCTCGCAGTGGGGCTACGATTTCAGGCCCAGCTATTTAAAGATTGCCGAGCTGCGCGAGTACTTCCCGAATGTCAACATCATGGCCGTTACGGCTTCTGCTACCAAAGATGTGGTGGATGACATCCAGCTCAAGCTCGATTTTAAGAATGCCGGTGTGTTCCGCCAGTCCTTCGAGCGGAAGAACATCCGCTACATTGTGCAGCATGAGGATAATAAATACGAGCGCCTGCTCAAGATCATTCACAACATTGGCGGCTCGGGCATTGTGTATGTGCGCAACCGCAAGAAAACACAGGAGATCTGCAAATGGCTGATCGAAAATAAAGTATCGGCTTCCTTTTACCATGCGGGCATCAACGCCAACCAGCGTGCATCCATTCAGCAGGATTGGATCGCCAACAAGGCGCAGGTGATTGTGGCCACCAATGCCTTTGGGATGGGCATCGACAAGCCCGATGTGCGCTTTGTGGTGCACCTCGACCTGCCGGAAAGCCTCGAGGCCTATTTCCAGGAAGCGGGCAGGGCAGGGCGCGATGGCAAGCCGGCCTTTGCGGTATTGCTCTCGCACCAGCAGGATATTGATGCCTTAAAGCAGCAGTTTGAAGAAAAAACACCGACCGAAACCGAGATCAAACAAGCTTACCAGGCCATCTTCAATTATTACCAGGTGCCGGTAGAGAGCGGCGAAGGGCTGGCCGTGAGCTTCAATATGGACGAGGTGACGCGCAATTATAATATCAAGCCCGTGACCTTATTCAATAGCATCAAGTGCCTCGAGAAGGAAGGGTATTTCTCTTTCCTCGACAGCGGTTACGAGCCACCCAAGGTGATGATGCTCATGGGCAAGGAAGATCTGTACAGCTTCCAGCTGAAGTTCCCGAGCTACGAGCCTTTGATCAAAACCCTGCTGCGCAGCTACGGCGGCCTGTGGGAAGGCTATGTGTACATCAAGGAAAAAGACCTGGCCTACCGCACCAAATATTCAGAGTCGCTTTTGCAACAGCAACTGGAAGTACTGAACAAGCAGGGCGTGCTTTCCTTTATTCCGCAAACCACGCAGCCCAAGCTCATCTTTTTGCAGAACCGTATCAACCTGAGGCACCAGAACATCAGCCTGGTCAATTACCCCGTGCTCAAACAGAAAGCGCTCGTGAGGCTCAACAGCGTGGTGAATTATGTAACCGAAACGGCCATTTGCCGCAGCCGGCTTCTGCTCGCTTATTTCAACGAAACCGAATTTACCGATTGCGGCTACTGCGACGTGTGCATCGAAAAATACAAGACGCAGCTGAGCACCGACCAGGGTTTAATGGCCGAGATCCGCAAAGAGCTCAGCTATAAAAAAATGAAGCTCGACGAGCTCGTGAAACACTTTCCTTCCGTAGAGGCAAGGCGCATGATGACGGTGGTGAATGCCATGATAGACGATGGGGCCTTGTCCATTGATAAACATAAAAATATCACATCCAGTTCGTTATGACAGGAATATTATACCTCTTGCCGGTAGGCCTGGGCGACAGCGATCTGAGCGCCGTGCTGCCTCAGAAAAATATGGAGATCATCCGCACGCTCACGTATTTCATTGCCGAAAATGCCAAAGAAGCCCGTGCTTTTCTGAAGCAGTGCGCTTACCCGGAGATCAGCCGCGCGCAGCTTTCTTTAATTAACCAGCATGCCAAAGCCGAAGAGCTGCGGTCCTTCCTGGAGCCCCTGTTGCAGGGCCACCACATGGGCCTGATGAGCGATGCCGGCTGTCCCGGTATTGCCGATCCGGGGGCAGAGGTGATCCGGATTGCCCATCAGAAAGGCATTCGGGTGGTTCCGCTGGTAGGGCCGAGCTCCATTGTGCTGTCCATTATGGCCAGCGGCTTCAACGGGCAAAACTTTGCTTTTGTGGGCTACCTGCCCATCGATAAGAACGAGCGCAGTAAGCGCCTCAAAGACCTCGAGCAGCTGACGATCAAACAAAAGCAGGCGCAGTTCTTTATTGAAACGCCTTACCGCAACCAGGCTCTGTTCGATGACCTGCTCAAAACCCTGAATCCCGCTTCCAAACTGCTCGTAGCTACTAATATTACTCTTGGCGACGAATCCATCCAGGTAAAGACCCTTGCCGCCTGGAAGAAAGCGCCTGCGCCTGATTTTCATAAGAAGCCCACGATCTTCGGGATCTATTCGGAGTAGTGCCTTCGGGCCAGATTACAGCGTGATCAGGCAGCCCGGCCCGCTTCGGTAAGCCAGGGATAAGCTTTCGTTTATGCATCGTCGTGTGGAGCCGCTACACTAAAAAGATAAGCCTGCGTGAAGGATCGAGCGGCCTGTTTGAGCTCCTGACGGTGAGGCCTCAGCCGAACCATCAGAGCGAGTAGCGAGAGCCTGACCCGCAGGGGCACGCCCTCCTGACGCTTACCGGCGCGCGCTTGTGAAATCGGATTATTTTGTGATTATATCGTACAAAAAGCCGATGATGATCAGGATCAGGTAAAACAAAATGTTTCCGAGTACATAAGCCAAAAAGGCTTTGATATAGCTGGATGCGTTCTTCCTGTCAAAAAACTGCCCGATGGCCCAGGCCGCGTATAACCAGATGATGAAGCCTGCGATGCCGAAAAGAAGGACACTGTGGGTGAGCCCGGCCACGATGGTTACGAGAGATAGCAGCAGCATGCCTTCGCCCATTACAAAACACAGGAGGATGGTGATCTCGAAAATGTTGTACTGGTATTTTCTGAAGAAGATCTTCATCCAGAGCGCGATGAGCCCGCCCATGAGGATATTGGCATAGCCGAAGTGCCCTTCCACCCAAGCGAAGAGCGTGCTGATGCTCGATTTGGATAACAGCACGGCATCCTGCCCCTTTGGTTTGTAAGCCTCATCCAGGTGAAAGTAGTGGCTGATGAGCGTATAGATGAGCGAGGTAAAAATGAGGAAAGGGATGGGCTTGATGTGCCGGGTCCTGTTTACCATCAGGTGCTCCCTGATGCTTTGCCCCGGTTTGAGGAGCAGCTCTTTCACGGTAAGCAAAAAGCCCTTTTCGAAATGCAGCAGATGCTGGATCTCGTGCGAAACATAGTGCGCGTCGATGCGTTTCAGCTTGGCTGCCTGCCCGCATTGCGAACAAAAATTTCCGTCAAACTCACTTCCACAGGTGTTACAAGTTGCCATAGCAGGTAGATAAATTCCGGCAGGCAATATACAACCTGCTTGCGGAATGCCGCTAAGATAGGAGTTTAGATATTTCTGTAACCGAAAAATCAACCGGCCTTTGCCTGTTTTTTTGAACAATGGATGCAAGGGCCTGTCATGAGTCGTGGCGTGGGCCCGGCCGCCGGGCGTGGTATAAAAAACGCTATCTTAGCCATACCATGCTCAAAGCCTCTTATTATTCCAACCCCGATGTGGTGTTCCTTGCCCGCGACCTCCTGGGCAAAACACTGTGCACGCGCATCGGCGGGGTGCTCACGGGCGGCATCATCACCGAAACCGAAGCCTACGCCGGCGTTACCGATAAGGCCTCGCACGCCTACGGCGACCGCCGCACCAAACGCACCGAAACCATGTATGGGGCAGGGGGCAGCAGCTATGTGTACCTGTGCTATGGTATCCACCGCTTGTTCAATATCGTAACCAATGCCAAAGGCATTCCGCATGCGGTGCTCGTGCGGGCCATTTATCCTACGATTGGTGTGGAAGAGATCCTGCGGCGCCGCGGCGCCAGGCTATCGCCCAGCCTGTGCGTAGGGCCTGGCAAGGTCACGCAGGCCCTGGGGATCGACCTCCTGCATAATAACCTTTCTCTGAGGAGCAAAGAGATCTGGATCCAGGATGATGGTGTCAAGATTGATCCCAAGGACATCCAGGTTGGTCCGCGCATCGGCGTGGACTATGCGGGCGAGGATGCGAAGCTGCCGTATCGGTTTTGGGTGGGGAATGAGGTGTTTGGGGAGAAGTAAATAATAATTTATCAATATTTTGAAAGGGCGGTTTACCGCCCTTTTTTATAGAACGAATTTATATTTGGCCCTTAAAAATAACGGATTAAAAAAGACATATTCCTTAAAACAAGAAACCCGGCAGTTTGAATTGATTCAGGGACTACTGGGAACAAGATTTATAAATATAGATACTTTTTAATCTCCATCCATGCAACATCGCGGATTTGATCTTAGTTTCCGATATCAAAGTCAAATCAATCAATTCCTTAAAATTTAGCAAAAACTCCAATCGTGCTATATTATATAGCAAAATAATGCCGCTAAAAATAGCTATCTTTGTGCAGGTTGATAACTATATAAGAGTCACAAAAACAGGAGGTTATTAACAAGGTTCAAGGGATAACAATACCGCCACAGTCTTTGTATAAACACAATATCTTATAGTTTTGGAACAAGGAATGCGAATATTAATAGACACAAACATCCTGATACACCTTGAGGATAACAAGGTTATTAGTGATACGTTTGCAAAATTTTATCAGCTTGCCATTTCCAATAAATGTGATGTGTATTATCATCCAGCTTGTTTGCGTGATATAAAAAGAGATAAAGATGAGGAGAGACAAAAAATCACTATTTCAAAGCTCAATAAGTACGTGCAAATGCCTGATCCGGCAACACCCGGTACTGAGTTTGCCGCACTGGTCGGGCAAAATAAAGAAAATGATGTAATTGATAATGCCCAGTTATTTCAGGTATGCAAAGAGTACGTAGATTTTTTTGTTACTGAGGATGGAGGTATTCACACCAAAGCAAAAAGAATCAATTTAAGCGCCAAAGTTTTATCGGTTACTGATGGATTAAAGTTGCTTCAAGAAAAATACACCCTCATCATTCCCCAGCATCCCTTACTGCAGGAGTGTTCAACGCGTGAAATTGAAAAAGAACTGAGTGATGAGTTTTTCAATTCGCTACGCGAGGGTTATACCGGGTTTAATACTTGGTTTGTTGAAAAGTGCGCCAGGCAGAACCGGCGCTGCTATGTGTTAAGGGTGGATAGTAGCATTTCCGCTATACTTATTTTTCACCGAGAGAAAAGTGCCGAACACAATTTACCTGGCATTACTCGTGATGCTATGAAAATGTGTACACTAAAAGTAGCCGAAACAGCTTTCGGTTATAGGCTTGGCGAACTGTTTTTGAATAAAATGTTTGATATGTGTATTAAAGGAAAGATAGGTCACCTTTATCTGACAGTATTCCCGCAACACATTCACCTGATAGCGCTGCTCGAAAAGTACGGCTTTGTAAGAAATCAATTTAAAAACAAAGATGGCCTTGATGAATTACGAATGATAAAATCGCTGATTAAAACAGACTATTCGGCAACCCAACAGGCAATTGAAGCACACCCGTTTTATGCAGACGGGACAGCGATCAATAAATTTGTTATTCCTATTGACCCTAAGTTCTATAACACGCTTTTTAAAGATGGAACGTTCAGGCAACAACATCTTTTTGATAATACATCAGAAGCGCTGAATGAAATTGAAGGTAACACCATTTCAAAAGCTTATCTGTGCAGATCAAAGCGAAAAAGCATGAAGGCGGGCGATTTGTTGTTTTTTTACAGATCTAAAGACATTAAAAGCATAGAGCCGGTAGGCTTACTGGATGAAGTAGTTTATACAAAAGATATTGCCGAAATTAAAAAATTAGTCAAGCGTAAAACCGTTTATTCAGATGCCAACCTTGAACAAATGGCCGATGGCAAAAAAGCGGTAACCGTGCTTGTTTTTCGCCTGCTTTATTATCTTGAAAACCCGGTGAAATTTCAAACAGTAAAAACCCTGGAAAGCTACTCGAACAACTTCCAGACCATAACAACACTTACAGAAACAGATTACAGTAACTTAAAACAAAACAAGCACTTCGATGAACGTTTTATTATCAATTAAGCCCAAGTATGCTAACGCTATCTTGGCCGGCGAAAAACTAGTGGAGTTTAGAAAACTAACCTTTAAAAAAGAGATTGAGCGCGTATACATTTATTCCAGCGCGCCAGAGCAACGCATTATTGGCTACTTTACCATTGACGATATAGTTTCTGATACACCTAAAAAACTGTGGAGACAATTTAGTGATGTAGGATCAATTAGCGAGGAGGATTTTTTTGAATACTTTGCCAATAAAGAAATCGGCTATTCCATAAAAATTAAGGAGGTAAAAAGATTTTCAAAATCAAAAAATCCCAAAGATATTTTTGAGAATTTCGTTCCGCCTCAATCCTATATGTATTGCGAAACAATTTAGTGAGCGCGCTATTTACAAATATTTCTTTTATTGGCGGCATACATGGCGTAGGCAAGAGTACCATTTGCTACGATCTTTGCGATAGGCTTGCTATCGAGTATCTTTCGGCCAGTGCTGTGCTTAAATGGACGGATTTGAATGCGGATGCTAAGAATAAAAAAGTAGAAGATATTTCGCTTACTCAAGACAGGCTTATTGCCGGGCTTATAAATGCTGTAAGAAAGGAAAGCCATTATCTTTTAGACGGGCACTATTGCCTGTTTGACAAGGATGGGAAAGTGACAAGAGTTCCGTTTGAAACTTTTGAGGCTATAAATCCAAGATCACTACACCTGATAATTGGTCATATTGACGAAATAAAATCGCGTATCGAGGCGCGTGATAAGCGGAGCTACGATTATGAAATGTTGAAAGAAATGCAGGAGCAGGAAATAGCTTATGCTAAAGAATTATCTGAAAGGCTTAAAGTGAAGTTAAGTATCGGGCAGGAAAGTAATTACTCAGAAATTTACGATGATTTAGAACAGCTAACATCCTAAAAACCCCTATCTTTAATCCATCCAATGAAAACCGATTATTCCTTTCTTCCTGAGCATAAGCAGCGCGAGCTTAAGGGCATCGTCACGGTGCTCATTCCGCGCTTTGCCGAGATCGAGATGATCATCCTGTTCGGGAGCCACGCCCGCAATACCTGGGTGGAGGATTATTACACCGAAAAAGGCACCCAATATTCTTATATTTCAGATTACGATTTATTGATCGTTCTCAGTAAGAATGCGCATGCCAACAGCCACACCCTCACACAGGCCATCAGCCAGCGCCTGCGCGATATGCAGCTGCGGGTGCCGGCGCAGCCCATTTACCATGGCATCGACTTTGTGAACCACGAGCTCAGCGAAGGCTCTTACTTTTTTGGTGATATTAAGAAAGAAGGAATTCTGCTTTTTACCACCAGCCGCTACCAGCTGGCCGAAAAGCGCGACATGAGTGCATTGGAGCTACAGGCTAAAGCGCAGAGGAGTTTTGACAGGTGGTTTGAGAGTGCTGATGGATTCTATCGCGGCTTTAAAGGCTTCATGGATGCAGAAGATTATAATCTTGCAGCCTTTATGCTCCATCAATCTGCCGAACGCTATTACGGCGCTATTCAATTAGTCTTTACCGCCTACAAGCCAAAAACACATAACCTCGAAGAGTTGGGCAGCCTCGCCAAAGCCTGCGATATGCGCTTTAGCAAAGCTTTCCCCATGGCCACCAAGCAGGAGCAGGATCGCTTCGATCTGCTCAAGCGCGCCTACGTTGATGCCCGCTACAACGATGAGTACGCCATCACCAAAGCCGACCTCGATTACCTGAGCGAGCGCGTGCAGTTGTTAAGAAAGCTCACGGAAGAGATTTGTAAGGAGCGGATTGAGGGGTTTGTGGGGTGATTCCTTCTATTTAATTGCTTTTTGGTTTAACAACATTATATACTAATCTTTTTTGCGGGATAGCCTAGCAGTGGTCGATTTTTCCTTTGTAGAAGCTTTCTTAGTCTTTGTGGGTTTTCGTAACAAAGTAGGTTTGATTAACTCACAAAAAATCCTCATTCCCATTTTGCTAAGTACAATTAAAAATCCGCTTACAAGTGCGGTAATTGTTCCGATTTCAATAGATGACAGTTTGGTGGCTATAATTGCCGAAATACCACTTATGATTCCAGTAGCCCCACCCTTTAAAAGATTGCGTTGCTTCTTGTAGTAGGCTTTTTCTGTACAGATGAATTCGTAGAATTCCTTTTTAACGAGTGCAACAACTTCTAGCGCGTTGCTGCGATTTTTGATGTATCTTTCTGCGTGATCGTTGATGATTTTATTCATTGCTTCACTTTCTTCAGCCGCATAAATGGGTGGTGGATTAATTATATAAGAATACACTTCATCAGAAATCTCATCGCCTTGTTCAGCCATTCGGCCAATAATGTCAAACATTAGAGTGTACTTAAAGTTAAATTCTTTTGCAATCTCTATAATGTTTATTTCTTTTGGTAGAACAAAATTATTTTGTGTCAGATTAGTCATTTTGATTATAAATTGATTAAAATCTTTTTATTTTAAAATATTTCTTCATTCTCATCTTTATCTTCAGTGAAAAAATTCTCAAAGTCAAAAGTTGAGTAAGTTTCTGTTGCAGGTTTAACGATTTTTTTTATTGATTTTCCGCTCTTGTGAGACGCCAAAGTAGGGGATGTTTCGGTTGTAACATCTAAGATTAATTCCATTTGTCGATTAGAATCGTAAAAAGACACTTTATTATCTTTTAAAGTCTTAAAGTACGGTACTTTGTCGATATAGCTAAAATCATCCAAAAGCCAGCCTTTAGCAGCGCACTCATATGCCAATAGCCAATTTTCATCGAGTAATGAATTTTCATCAATTTTTGACTTCCATTCAGATAAATCAATTTCATGTTTTTTGATTAATTTTTTGTCTAATAAATCCAAAATGATGAGGGTGCTAATTGGATCAACACAAGCAGATAAAGTAGAAGCCGTTTTCTTCGGTACTTTTATGTTGAAACTCTTAATAATCCAAAGAGCCCAAGCTAATTCATAATCGTTTCCCCTTAAGCAATTGAATTCTATGAAATCAAAAATTACTTTTTCAATATAGCTAATTGACATCTTATCTTTGTAAGTCAATAGCAGTCTCACAATTTCTTTAATAGTAGATGGTTCTGCAACCATGGTTTTTAAAAGCATGGTTTCAAGTAGTATATAGTTTTTATCAGCTAATATCTTTAAATGCTGAATTCTACTTATACAGTATGAAAGAACATATTCATTAGGCAGCTTTAGTGCAAGATCGAAAGCAAGACTAAAGAAGCTAATCAAATCATTGTATTGTGTTCTAGCCGTCTCTCTAATTTCAAATTTCCGTAATTGAATAACCCAATCAGGTTCGATACCGTGCGGAATAGGCCTGATTATCGTTTTATCAGCATTTATTTGTAGCTCAAATTCTTTTATAATCTGTTGAATCTTTATTAATCCTTTTTCAGCTTCTGCATACGTATGAAAAAAGAAATACATGTCATCGATATATCTATAACCTTTAACTTTTGGTATTTGTTTTTTTATTAAGGTGTCGATTTTAGATGCAATTATTTCAGCTATGATGAGAGATGTATCTGGCCCAATTGGTATTCCTATTGTTTGTCCATGCATTGTTTGTTGCACTGCTTGGTCAATTTTATTACCTAATATGGTTTTATCAGTACGGCTTTTCTTTGCAATTGCTTTAGTATGTATAGCCCAGGCAATGCTATGAGTATATATGGATGGATAAAATTTGGATATATCAGTTTTTAGTTCGAAACTATATGGGAAAGACTGTAAGTAGCATGTTTTGAGAAATTCTCCGAAGCTAATCGGGTTCGCAGCTCTTAATCCTTTATCTAGCGGTCTGCTTAAAGAGAACTTAGATTCTTTGTGAATAATTTCAATATCGTTCCAGTTATCAGAAATGATCTCGGATAATTTTACTTGATGAATTGGGTTGGGTATTTTAAGTAATTTTCTTACTAATCCAACTTTTGCGATTGAAAAATTTGCACATCGGGAGGATTCTTTAATCTTTAGGGCAGTTAATTTACTTTTAAGAGATTTGTATTTTGACGAAAGCTCCGAGGTATGGAAAGGCGGTGGTATTTCTACAGGAAAGTAGCCTTTGCTTAATAAGTCTTCAAGTGTCATCGGTTTTTTTGTTTTTCACCAAATATATCTATATCAAAATTTAAAACAGTTCGGTAAACCGCCCTCTTTCATCTTTAACATTTCCCTACCTTCACCCCATCATAAGCCCTGATTGGCCGGATTGCTAACATCTCACAATCAAGCTTATGAAACACCTTAGCCATTCCGCAGCCGTAGAGCCGTCTTTCTTACAACATTACCTCAGCCCATTGGAGCGCGCTGCTTACCGAAGCCATTTCCAGTCCTTTGTCTACGAGCTCGAAGGCATGCCTTTGCAACTCAATGCGCATGCCGCCAAAGCCCTGCACCGCTGCTCGCAGGAGCACATGGCTGCCCTGCGTAAGATCCTGTTTAAATCAAAGCTCCATTACCTCATGCAAAGCGATGCGCGCATCTGCCGTTTTTTGCTCAAGCCATTGGAGCAGCATGTCCTCCCCACGCGCATCTATCACCTCCTCAAGCAGAACCGGTGCCGCCACATGGCCGATGTGGCCCTGCTCGGAGAAAGCACCCTGAAAAGCAAGCGCGGTATGGGCAAAGGCATGCTGACTTTTCTTCTCAATGTGTTTGCGGAAAACGGCTGCGCTATGCTGTTTCTTTGAAGAGATCAACATGGTATGTTGGATAGGCCTGCGCCAGCGATTGCAGTGGAAAGCTCCTGTCCCGAACGTTTTCGGGGCAGGACTTGCAACGGGAAGCGCGCCCGGGCGCCCAAAAAAAACACAAGACGTCAGGATTTATTTGCAGAGGATCAGCTATGGTATTTTTGTTTCTTTTTTGGCGGCAGCAAAAAAGAAAAGACAAAAACCAAAATCAAAGATCAGCACATGACGGAGAGCAGGGGAAATACCTCAAACTCCCCCCTCTTAATCCCCCGTATTTATACCGGACTTTCGGTTTTGCGAAAAATAATTCAACCCTTACCAAAGCAATTGGTTTCATAGCCGAAAAATAAAATCACTTTGATGAACGCATGATTGTCTTCCAGGATCTTAGTTCCACAAGGCTTCCGGCACTACGCCTGCATGCAACTTTTAAAAAATGCCTCCGTTATAGCCGGTAAATACGTCCCCTATTTATAAATCTTAAAAAACAAGTTTTATGTCATCAACCTCAGAAACCGGTAATGCCAAAAACGTTGCCAACTTCGAAAACCTCATTGCCTTTTGTACAGCCTACGGCAGCGCTTACAATCCCAGCAAGGCAAACCTCCAGCTTAGCGCCCTTCAAACACAGCTCGCCAGCTGCCAGGCCAACATCGCCTCCGTGGCTTCCACAGCCGTAGCCTACAACAATGCGGTGAATGCACGCGCGCAGGCCTTCGAGGGGCTCAGCAAACTGGCCACGCGCCTCGTGAATGGCCTCGATGCCACCGATGCCTCCAAAGAAACCGTAAAAAATGCCCGGAGCATTGTGGTTAAATTGCAGGGCCGGGGAGGGGCTAAGCTCACCAAGGCCGATGCCGGAAAATCAGGGCCCGTCAATGCCGACGATCCCGTAACCGATACGCCCAAAACCATTTCCAGCTCCCAGCAGTCCTTTTCCAACAAGGTAGAGCATTTCTCAAAGCTGATCGAAACCCTGTCTGCCGAGCCAGCCTACCTCCCCAACGAAACCGATTTGCAGGTGGCTACCCTCAATGCCTTGCTTACTACTCTCAAGAATACCAATACAGGAGTCGTCAATGCTTACACTACCCTGAGCAATGCCCGCATCGCGCGCGACCAGTCCCTGTATAACCCGGCCAGTGGTTTGGTGCAGGTAGCTAAAGAAGTCAAGATGTATATCAAATCGATCTTTGGCGCTACAAGCCCTCAGTTCCATCAAGTGAATACGATCAGCTTTAAAACAAGATAAAGCCAGGATCAAACGGCAGGCACAGCTAAGTGCCTGCCGTTCTTTTAACAGGGAGCAAAGTCTTGCCACACCCTTGCACCGTCTCTTATAAAACTACCGGTGGCTGAGGCTCTCGAAACCACTGCTTCAATAAAACTACCGGTGGCTTTGATGATTTTAACAAGGT
>DGQK01000061.1 GCA_002390745.1 Bacteroidetes bacterium UBA4416
TTTTCGTTTTAAAAGTTTCAGGCCCGTAGCTCTCACGACGCGTCGTGAGGATAGAGCAACTGCCTTCTAAGCAGTAGGCCATTGGTTCGAATCCAATTGGAGTCACATGAAAACCACCTCTCATAGGTGGTTTTTTAGTATAAATTTTCTCCAACAGTCTTATGAATCATGCCAGAACCTAGCCCCTCTTACTCTCCTCATAGGTAGGGCCATACAGGCCAGGTACCTTATTGCCGGTGGCGCGCAGGTACACGATCATCTCGCCGCGGTGGTGGTAAATATGGTTGAATAAAAAGCCGCGTGCGACAATGCCTCGCGGCATCGGGCCAAGAATCACATGGTCTCCGGCTTTCATGGTCCAGTTGGCCTCCAGCTTTTCTTCGGTGAGTGTTTTCAAGGCGGCCCGCGCCTTCTCTACATTGCTTTCAAATAGTGCGAGGGTTGCTTTGATATCGTTTGTGGCACCGCGCTCCAGGCGATCTGTGGCCATGTCGTAAACATCCTGCGTGAGTGCCCCCACATACCAATAATAGATCGTCGCGATGTGCTGCGCCAGCTCCCCCATGGTCCAGGAGGTATCGGAGGGTTTGTAATCAATGTCCTTTTCAGGAACGGCCTGGAGCAATTTACGCGTGTTGCTAACTTCTTGCTCAAATTCAGTTGTCAGGTAGTGCAGTATCATGTGTTAATCGTTTTAACTAAGTTAATAAATCTGTTCGAGCTTACATAAACACCGTCACGGCAGCCTTCACGTTCCTCCATTCGCCTGTGGATGTCAACGCCGGCTAGGCCTTCTGCATTTGCTCAATCGCGGTCCATCCTTCGGGCGTGATGCCCATGATCTCCGTAGCTACTCCCAGGGTTTTGTATGTATCGAAGAATGCCATGCGTGCAATCGGGTGATCGACCGTGCTGATCTCTTCATAGCCCTGTTCCCGGAGCTCTGAGGTGACCTGTTCGAAACCGGCGACCGGCAGGCGAAAGGCCATATGCTGTGTACCTCCTGCAGGATGCTTCTCCAGGTAATCATGAAACATGCTTTGCCCGGAAAGCGGCTGCACCAGCTCGATGAAGGTGCCTCCGTTATAAGCCTGGGTGGTGAGCCATTCGGCATCCACAACCTCACCACGGTAGCTCATGTTCAGGTCCTGGGCGCGTACATGCATCGGCGGCGGGAATCCGCCGACGCCAAGCGTCTTCGACAACAATGCAATGGCTGCATGGATGTCCGGCACTACCCATCCAATCTGTGCGAATTCAAGTCCTGTGATGCTTGTGTTGATCTTAGTCATGGTCTTACTTGTTAGTGGTTCAAGCAAAGCTAATGCCTGGACGCTTCTTTCTTCAGGGGCATTTCCGCCAATAGCAAGGCTATTTGCGACGATCTGCCGGCTTTCGGGAGCAACGATCATCATCCGCCCCTTCACGTCAGGCTTTGCAGGAGCATGGCACGAAAATGCGGCTCCATCCAGTGGTTCCCATGCAAGAGCTCTCGTTAAGCAGCCTTACTGGCCATGATGCTGTATGAACAAGGCCCCTGTCGGGCATTTGCTTACCTGCTCAGTGATCGTCTGTGCATCGGCACCATTTACATTAATCCAGGGATGTGCCTTCAGGTTAAACACCTGTGGCAATTGTGTCACACATCTGCCGGAATGTTTGCAGAGCTGTGACCGCCAGGCAACGGTAATGTCGTTATTTTTATAAAGAATTTCTTTTCCGGCGGGCTCTTCCTGATACACAAAGGTCCGTATTTTGGTATTTCCTTCCAGGACTTTTGAAACAGGGCATTGCTCTGCGATTTCGGAAAGCCGGCTTTTCTGATCCGGCTCGATAACCCTATCCGGAAAGGAGATATCCCTGTCTATAAAGTAATTCATGGTTTCTCCGGTGAGTGTCTGAAACATGTTGGTCTTGACAACGATGTTCGGAATATCCCATCCTTTTCTTTCAATATACATCCGGAGCGTGATCAGCGTGCAGGAAGCAAGGGAGCTCATCAGCAATGTGAAAGGATCGGGGCCTGAATCCTGCCCGCCGGTTTTTTGAGGCTCATCTGCTAAAAAGCGGCCATTGCGCCACTCGATCGTACATTGATAGTTGACCGTTCCGCCAGTTCCGGTAATTGGTTTTTCAAACTTATATTGCATGGTGTGTCATTTTAATGAATACATTCGGTGTTATAAGATGTGCCTGATTTCGTTAACGCCAGCCTAAGCCCGGAGCAACGTGCTTTAAAATAGATTCCAGAATGTGGATGTTGTAATCAACCCCCAGGGTATTAGGTATCGTTAAAAGCACTGTATCCGCTTCCCTGATCGCCTCATCCTGCGCCAGTTCTTTGATAAGCTGGTCTGGCTCCCCTGCATAACTTCTTCCAAAAACGGCGCGTGTATCTTTCTCAATATATCCGAACTGATCCGTTCCTTTCGCATCCCGCCCAAACAGATACCGGTCCTCATCGGTCATCAATGCAAAAATGCTCCGGCTCACCGATACCCTCGGCTCGCCCTGATGCCCTGCTTTTTTCCAGGCTTCCCTGTACAACCTGATCTGTTCTGCCTGCTGTATATGAAAAGGCTTACCGCCCTCGTCGAATTTCAACGTAGAGCTTTGCAGGTGCATTGCATTCTCTGCTGCCCATACGGCTGTTGCATTCGTGGCAGCGCCCCACCAGATACGATTTCTCAGCCCTTCCGCGTGCGGCTCCAGTCGCAACAATCCCGGCGGGTTTGGAAACATGGGATTCGGATTGGGTTGTGCAAATCCAACCCCTTTGAGCTTATCCAAAAATTCCAAGGCTTTACGGCGTCCCATGTCGGCATCCGTTTCGCCCTTGGATAAGTCGTAACCAAAATAGCGCCATCCGTCAATTACCTGCTCCGGTGACCCTCTGCTGATCCCCAGCTGCAGGCGCCCCCCGGAAATCAAATCGGCTGCGCCGGCATCTTCCACCATATACAGCGGGTTCTCATAACGCATATCGATCACGCCGGTACCGATCTCTATCTTGCGCGTTTTGGCACCGATCGCTGAAAGTAAAGGAAACGGGGATGCCAGCTGAGCGGCAAAATGGTGTACCCGGAAATAGGCACCGTCAATGCCGATTTCTTCGGCAGCAACTGCCAGATCAATAGACTGGAGTAAGGTGTCGCTTGCCGTACGGGTGCTATAGGCCGGGTGATCAGCCCAATGCCCGAATGATAAGAATCCTATTTTTTTCATAAGCCTTCTTTTGTGTATGTAAGTATTTATGTAAGCAAATAACTCTTGTAAATATACCGATTTGCACAACATAAATACTGCCGGTCGCGTTCCTGTCCTTGCAGGAAAAAGCATCCCGTATCGGCTGCCATGACATGGCCTGATGACGATGGCACCCTCGCTTTTGCCCGGTGCTTTCCCCCAGAAAAAACGGGTAAAAACACCCGTTTTTTTGTTCAGGCAATCTTCTAATTTTGAATAGCACGGAATGACTGAAACAATTTGTTTAAAATGATCAGGCGTATGGCAACTCACTTCAAAACAAGGCTGAACAATTTTCTGAAAAGGGACTGGATCCAAAAGAACGAGGGCAGGCTCACCTATGTGCAGATCTTCGGCTTTATCCTGATCGCTTTCGGCGTGGTATATTTCGCCTCTTACCTTTTGCCGGATGGCATCATCAACGGCCTCAGTCCGACCGGGTCCGATAAAGAACCAAGGGCCAATGACATTTCCATTGCCTTCTTCACCACGATGCTGGGCCTAGCTTTTGCCTTTCCGGATATGTTGAGAGGACAAACCAAAGAGATCAGCACCATGCGGATCATCGTCTTCATGTTTTCCAATGTGATCTGCATGCTGCTGCTCAAGATCGGCTGGAATAAAGACTCCCTGCAGGAGATCGGCCTTGATGGCTATTGGATGGGCGTCATTGCTTTTTTATTTGGCGCCAAGGCCACACAGTCTTATTTTGAACATGCAAAATCGCTTGTCCCCGGCCCGAAGCAGCAAGACGAAACGGGCGACGCTGCCTTAAGCGCCACAGAACTATCCCGGCTTGCAATGATACAGAACCGCGACGAGCTGCTGGCCCGCCATCCCAATATCCAATGCGTAAGCGATACATTGAAGGACGGAAAAAGCATGGTAACGCTTTATGTGAAAGATGCGGCAACGGCCGGCATTCCAAAAGAGCTGCCGGTAACGCTCAGAAACGGCTCCGTGCTAAGCATTCCTACGGAGATCATCGCCGGATCCGGGGAAGGCAGGCCGCATGCGGGAAAGGCCGTGATCGGGCAAGCTACAGACGAGATCAGCGATTCACAAAGCCCCGGTTATTTTGGTTCGGTATGCTGTATCGTAGGTTCTACAAGCAATCCGGCCTTCAGGGGCATCGTCACATCGGGTCATGTGTTTACCTATGGCAATTTCATGAACTATGGCGGCGTCTTAGGACCAAACCAGCAAAGAAACGGCCTGCTGAACGGAGCGCCCAGCACCAAGCTGTTTTTCCAGCAAATGAATCCTACCCAGGACATTGCCATTGTGCAGGTCATGAACCAGGCCAACGTACCCGGCGATTACCTGTCCTTTGCCGGAGGATACTACCAGGTAACGGACACAGACCTGCACACGGCTGCACCGAACGTCACCATCGCTTCGCGGCGGAACAACATACGCAACGCTTATATCCTCGACTTCAACGTGTCTTTCGAGATCAACTATTTCAATACGCCGCGTTACATCCGCAACATCATCCTCATCGGCAGTACCAACGACAGGAGTACATCTCAAACCGTATCCAACGGCGGCGACTCCGGCAGCTGTGTGTATCACACCGAAAGCGGAAAGCTGATCGGCATGTTGATGGGAGGGAACACGAAATTCAGCTTTGTGCTGCCCCTGGAAGACACCCTCAACGCATTCAACTTCAACTTATCATAACATGAAAACATCCCTCCTCTTTTCACTGCTGCTTCTTCCGCTGTTTGCGCTTTCGCAAGGCTCGGTCATACGCTTCAGCTCCCGCAACGGAGCGCCCGCTACCACGGACTCACTGAACAACCTGACATTGCCCGTGCAGCTTAGCTTTCCCAAAGATTTTAACGGGAAAGAAATTGTACTGAAAGATAATACAACCGGGCAAAAGCTCAACGGCAACCAGGTACTGGGAAGGGGGGAGCTGAGCTTTCATGCCAACGATCCCTTTGTATACGTAATCGAAACAGACCTGAGAACCAACCCGGGCAACAACAACATTCCTTCCAAAAAGATCATGCTCAGCTTTGCCGGAAAGGACTTTACACTGACGCTCCGCAGCGACGCCTCAACGAACACCGGAAACACAGGCAATACAGGGAGTACAGGGATTACAAATACGATCCCCGACCAAAGCTACGAGCCGGGTTATGTGTATTATGATGCGATGGCTTTGACGGACGGAAAAAGCGACCGGCTCCTGAAGATCAAGATCCTCTCTGACTACGGTGTGACTGCCGCTACGGTGAAGGCCAATCCTTACCTTAATGAGTTATTCGGCGGGCTATACAGCCTGGCGTTGCCGGAGGGAGGATTCGGAGGCCTGGCAGAAAATTTAGGAAATACTGATGTGACCTACTTTGCAGCCGGCATCGCCAGGTTCCTTGCCGAGCGTGCGAAAGACGAACTGAACGAAGCCTTTTTCAACAAGATGAAAGAGCAGCTGAATGCCTATCCCGAATTAAAAACCCTGTTCCCGCAAACGAGCGCTTTCCTGAATATCATCGACAACTATGCTTATGCCTCGGTGATCCAGGTATTGAAAGAGGCCTTCGAAACGGACATCCAGAATCTCCCGGCGAACCTGTACCAGGTAAAAAGCCTGACAGAGGCAAGCTGCGACGCCACCGTTCTGAACAAAGGTAAATTCGGCGATTGCCAGGACCGCCTGAAAAAGCTGCACGCCTTCTTCGACAGGCGCAGCGGGCGCTGGGTCGGGCTGGGCATGTACACAGTGAAAGAAGCCGTGCAAAGCCCCAATCCTGCCGATTTGCTGAAATCCATCAGCGGCTCGGAGGAGCTGGCAGGCATCAAAACGTTTTCGAAAGACAGCGGCTACTACGGCAATTACAACATCGCATCCGCCATCGAACTGAGCAACCTGATCTCGCAAAGCCTCATCAGCAAAGACGATCAGCAGATCTGGGTCACGCCCAAAGAGCTCAACGCTCTGGTGAAAAGTACGGCGACCATCAAAGCCTATTTAGGACTGCTGCTGGCCAAAGAGCAAAACAAGAGCGTGCTCATCCGGTTCTATAAAGCCGATCACAGCCTCACCAGCTTCGGCGATTTTCTCATCCGGCAGTACGACACGTACAGCAGCTTCGAATCGCAGATAAGCAGCCTGATCCGGAATGCGCACCAGGCTTTTAGCGCCGCCAACAATGCCGTCAGGGCCATGCAGGCCGCAACCGATAAAGCGGCGGAAGCGAACCCGCAGGCACTTTACAATTATTACAAAACCGTTACGGCTACCCTCAAACCCATTGCGCACAGTACCTTGCTGGCAACGCTTACCGGCAAACAAGACATCGGCACCGACTACGACCAGGTTGAAAAATACCTGAACCCTTCGGTAGACATGGCTTACCACCTGGCTACCAAAAAATATTCCGCAGCCATTTACGACGCCACCATCCTGCTGGCATACCTTGGCCCCGCAAGCAATCAGTCCAAAAGCGTTACCAGCTCCTTTACCAAATACGGCATCCTCATCTCCACCGTGGCCAATGCGCAATCTTCCGACGAGGTGAAGCAGGCGCTGGAAGCATCGGTATTGCCGGTGGGCAGCTATTCTATTAAGCGTACTACCAGCTGGAGCATGAGCATCAATTCGTATGTGGGCGCTTTCTGGAATTATACAGGCAGTGCAAGCTCCATGCAGCCATACGGCTTGTCGGCACCCATCGGCTTCAATATTTCCAAAGGCTTCTCGAAAAGCGGGAATGCCGGAGGCCTCAGCCTGAACCTGCAGATCCTCGATGTGGGTGCTTTGGTGAACTACTACCTCCTCAACGGCGATACAGCTTCCCTGCCTAATAATTTTAACGTGAAACTCTCGAACATCTTCGCACCGGGATTCAACGCCTGCTACAACATCCCGAAGACGCCGCTGTCGTTGGCCTGGGGCGGGCAATACATCCCGACGCTCTATAAATACGAGCAGATCAACGGACAGAAAGAGCTTGTGTCCACGAACGGCTTTCGCATGCAGGTATCGCTCCTGGTAGACATTCCGCTTTACAATTTAAAAGTCTGGGATTTTAAGAGGTAAGTAAAAGCGATGCAAACATGAAGTTCAGGTAAGCCATATGAATTGAACGCTACAAAATCGTCAGAGGGCGCCCGGGCGGGCTGCAACGGGCTACGGTTCTTTCCCGCAAAGAACAGGCGGGAAAGGAACTAAACCCTTTGCATCCCTGGCGCAGGGCTTTACACGAAACAAAAAATCCTCCTACAAACTACGTAGGAGGATTTTTTGTTTTCAAAAACTCACACGATGTACTGTACCTCGTGCGCTTCCCAGGCTTTGGGCACTTCCAGCTTGTCGATCATGCGCTCTATGGCCGCCGCGGGGATTGCAAAGTCGCGGTTGCGGTTCTGCGCCAGGATGGTTTTGTAGGGCACTTCAAGGTACACGATCCTGATCCTGGGCTCATAAACGGCAAACAGGTCGATCAGCTGCCCACGCATCTGCGCCGTGATGTTTGTCGCATTCCACACAAAGGATGTTCCTGTGCGCAGGTATTCTTTCGCCTGTTCCTTTGCCTCCTGGATGATGCGGCCATTTCCCTTCGGGTCGCCGTGCCTGATCTTCAGCTTTCGCCTCAGGTCGTCGAGGGAAATAACCGGCAGATCCGGCAGCTGCTTGCGGATGTAATGATCCTTGCCACTGCCCGCAACACCCGACAGGATAATCACTTCCGGTCCCGTTGTATCATAAGGGATATAGTCCGGGCTTTGCTCTTCCTTCCGGAAGTACAAAAAGCGTGACAGGTTTCCGGGAAAGCCCTTTGGCTTTCCCCAACAGTCCTGCTCCATGCAGAGCTCCCTGAACAGCTCTGTTTTATACAATAGCTCCTGCTTGTCGGAACAGATCCGGCCCAGGACATCCGCCTTTGCCAACATGGCCAATAGTTCCGTGTTCACCTCCAGGCTTGCTTTCAGCAATGCCTTCACAGGATCCGGTTTTTCAAACAGCCAGAGCGGCAAGCCATGATAGCGCACAAGCCCGACAATCTCCTCACGGATCGCAAAGGGCACGGCGAAATCGCGGTACAGGATCTGCCTTGCCGTAAGCGCTCCTTTCTTTGCATGGCCGGGCGAGACAATGTTTCCTCCCTCATCCACAAAGGTCGTCGAGCGCTTTTCGACATCGTGCATCAGCGCCGCGGCCCACAGGATCTCCTGCTCCTGTGCAGGCAATGCAAGGTACTCAGGCAATTGTTCCAATGCCTGCAACACCATCTGCGTATGCACCGCCACATCGCCCTCCGCATGATGAACAGGGCTCTGCGGCACAGCATGCATATCGGCCACCCACGAAAATTTCCGCAGGTCGTTCCATTGCTTATGTTCGGTCAAGGTCCACATGATCTTCAAAATTTAAAGGCGCCCGTTTCCAGCTCCTTGTCCAGTGTTCATCGGTTTTGACATGCCCTTTGCGCACGTACTTAAACACATGACTTTGAAATTCAGAAACGGGATAGCCGTTTTTATTCCTTGTGACAACACCTTCCATCGTGCATGGCTTTCCGCTGTGCGGATCCACGGAACCGAATGTTCCGGGCTGCTTCACCAGCTCCAGGATGTTATGCTCATACGCTGCTTTATCGGACAAGTCGCTGCACTCTGCCAGCACCGGCACCGTGGGCAGGTCGAAGGCACCCGCCACAAAAGCCGTTTCCTCCCAGGAGAGCCATGCATCGTGCTCGCGTACGGCAAACACAAAGTAATGGCTTTCAATGGCCGGGTACTGTATGGAGTGAATGGCATACAGGTTCTCTCCGAAGATCTCGTAATGACCGAGGTCTCTTTTGATGAGCTGCCACTTCTCACGCAGAAAAGCCGTCCAGGGCGATACCGTTGGTGCAGCATGCGACCTTGCAAAGACGCCGTAACGGCTTAAACAGTTATTTTCACCATCCAGCTTTTCGGTATGGATCACGGTTTCCAGGCGCGACACGTCGTCCCAGTAGTTCTTGTTGATCCTATCGTCGCTTGTAGTTCCGGGAGAAAATGGATAGTGATACGTTCTCCCGTATTTTCTTGATATTGACATGGTAATTTTTATTGAGATGAAACAATACGGAGCAGGGCCAATACCCTTGGCTGCTCCAATTCCTTATCTGAAAAAAATTACACGGTTTCCTGTCATCTAAATGGTTCTATCCAAAATCACCGGTCTGCGGCTTTTGAATCTGAGGGCAAATATAAAACTATTTTTTTGATTGAAATGCTGCGGCGGATCAGCATGACGCCGGAACTCCGGCGGCCGGCATTTTATTTTACCTGAGCACAGGTATATCATGAGCCTTGCCTTTGCTGTAATTTTGCTCCAGCAAAACACCAGATACCATGAACCGTTCTCTTCTAAACACGTATGCTTCATGCATAAAAATAAAACTCCTGGCCTCCTGCCTGCTTTTAGCCCTGCTCAACCCGGCCTTTAGCTCCTGCAAAAAAAAGAAAAGCGAAGAGCCCGAACCTTCTCCGGTAACGCAGCCGCCGGCCAGCAACCGAAATGTGAGATACGAGATCACCGGGAACTACACGGCCCCACTCCTGGTGGTGTACAACGATAATGTATCGGGAAACACGACCCTAACGGTCACCGCCCTGCCATGGCGAAAAGATGTCAGCTACCCGGCCAACGTGCAGGGCATTGGCATCGCATCCAACAGCCCGAACGGGAATCCCGCCTCTGCGGGCCAATCGGCAAACCTCAGGATCTATGTATCCAATACCGTGGTAAAATCTTCGTCTGCGGTGGCAGATGCCAATGGCGGCATCAATTTACCGCCCATAGCCTATGTGTTCCCTTAATTCTTGCTTACCTGATTTCAGGTATTCCCTTTCCGGAGAATGGAAAATGAATTAATTTAACGACATTTGCCGGAGCATCCCCACATGTTGTTTCTCAGATTACGTTTTCCATGATGAAAGCATTGGTTCTGCTTTGCCTGTTGTATGTGCCTGTGAGGGTGCTTCCGCAACGCGTGTATACGCTCGGCAACGACGGGCATTTCACCGATAGCCTGAAGATGCTGGTGGCGCGCACCTCTTCCGACAGCATCCGCTGTGCAAACAGTTACCGCTTGTCGGAACTCCTCCGGATCAACGGCAAGCCCGAAGAGGCTAAACGCTACTCTGACACAGCCAATGCGCTGTCCATAAAATTCCCTTACCTGCGCGACGCCGCTGTTTTCTACAACGCCTATTCTTACATTGCCTCCGGCGACTATACCGGCTATGAGAAACAGCTACTCCTTGCCAACAACAAGCTCAAAAAATACCCGGGCAGGCAAGCCAATTCGCTTCGGGCCTTCGTCCTCAAAAACATGTCCATTATCAGCCAACTCAACAACAATGAGAAGGAAGCGATGCGCATCATTGTAAACGAGGCGATCCCTGTTGCCAAGCAATCGGGCAACAATGAGATCCTGAGCGCCCTGTACCGCTCGCTGGGCATTATTTTCATGAACTATCCCGAACGTCAAAAGGCAGACATGTACCTGAAGCTGAGCATCGACTGCCTGGAGAGCACGGACAACGACTCGCCCACCCTGCTGGAATCGAAAGTGGAAACCTATGCCATTCATGCTGAAAACCTGGTGGAGATGGGAAGCGTATACGCTGCAAAGCGTTCCCTCGACAAAGCGTTCCGGATCCTGAAAGATTACCCGGGCTCTAACCTGAACAACCTGTATTACTGCTCGGAAGGCATGTATTACTATAGATCGGGCCGTCTGAAGCAGGCTTATGCCAGCTACGATAAAGGGATACAGAGCTGCGCCAGGCACATGGACCGCCTGGGCATGAACCGCCTGAAGTATATGAAGTACGAAGCCTTGTGCAGCGAGAAAAAATACGAAGAGGCCAAACAGGTGCTGCTGGATCTGCTCCGGTCGCCATCGTTGTTTGTGGTCGATCAGAAAAACTGGTACAAGGAACTTGCGCAAACCTGCGAGCTGCTGGGCGATGTAAAAAATGCCAACCATTACAACAAGCTGTACATCCACCTCAGCGACAGCCTCCACAATGCGGCGTTCCAGAAAGAGATCAACCAGCTCGAGGCGCGTTTTCACAAAGCGGAGAACGAAAATACCATCAGGCAGCTGAAAGCCAGGCAGGAGCGCATGGGACTGATTGCGGAGAACAACAAGCTGTATTACGGCATTTTCGGGCTGGTATGCCTGGTGCTGATTATCGTGTTCGTGCTTTTCTGGATCAGGGCCAACAGCCATAAAAAGCTAGCACTGGAAAAAGCGAAGAATTACGAGCAGAGCCTTTTATCGCTCGGGAAGCAGAAAGAAATGGAAGTACTGCAAGCGAGCATCGCGGGCGAGGAGATAGAGCGCAAACGCATTGCCCGCGACCTGCACGACGGCATCGGAAGCCTGCTGTCGTCCCTGAAAATGAAACTGATCAAAAACCCGAACAGCCTCCATGAACTGAACGAGCAGGAATCGCAGCGGGTGGCCGTGCTCCTGAACCGCTCGATCTCGGAGCTGAGGCAGATCGCCTACAACCTGGTGCCGGAAACCCTCCTGAAGCTCGGGCTGGAAAAGGCGCTGCAGGACCTTTGCCTGCTGCTCCGGACAGAAGACGTGAGCATTGTGTTTCATGCACATGGCATCAGGCCTGATATTACGGAGAGCAACCAGATCATTATCTACAGGATCGTTCAGGAGCTCATCAACAATGCGCTGAAACATGCGCAATGCAGCGAAATTGTGGTGGATTGCAGTCAGAACGAGAGCCTGTTTTTCATTACCGTAGAAGACAATGGCAAAGGCTTCGATGCCTCTTCCCCGGAAACCCTTCAGGGATCGGGCCTTCGGAACCTGAAAAACAGGATAGAGCTTCTGAAGGGAAAGTTCCAGATCGATTCCGCTCCGGGCAGGGGCACAGCCTGTAACATAGAATTGAATATATGAGCAAACACTATCATTTAGCCATCGTCGACGATCATCCGATGGTGATCGAAGGCCTGAGCACCATGCTTTCAAACCTTGAGCACATCCGTATCCTCTCCTGCTTTAATAATGGTTCAGAGCTCCTGGCGAGCCACGACCTGGGCAAGATTGATATGTTGCTGATGGATGTATTCCTGCCGGACATCAATGGCATCGACCTTTGTGCCAGGATTAAGAAGCTGCACCCGAAAATCATCATACTCGCCATGAGCAGCCAGTCGGAAAGAAGCATTGTATTGCAGCTGATCCAGAACGGCGCCGGCGGCTACCTGCTGAAAAGTGCACCGAAGGCCGAATTTGTGGAATGCATCAACGATGCGCTTGCCGGAAAACTGGCTTTCAGCGTCGATGTGAAAGAGATGGTCGAAAAAACCGATGTATCGGACCTGAGGATGGTGCCGCGGCTCACGCGCAGGGAAAAAGAGATTGTCCGGCTGCTGATCCTGGGAAAGTCGACGCAGGAAATTTCCGAAACACTTTTCCTCAGCTTCCTCACCGTGCAAACGCACCGGAGAAACCTTCTGAACAAATACCAGGTAAAGAATCTCGTGGAACTGATCAATACCGTCAACACCTACAACCTGCTGTAAGAGCGGCAGAGAAATACGCATTTGAATACATTTCCTAAAGCCGGATACCGACAATCGTCACATCGTCTACCTGCGCAAGAGCCCCTTTCCAGTTTGTGAACACATGTTCCAGGGTGCGTTTCTGTGTGGCCAGGGGCATGCTTCCGGTTGCATGCAGTAACGCTTCCAGCTGCCTGCGCTTGAACTTCTTCCCTTTCTCACCACCAAACTGGTCGGCAAAGCCATCGGTAACCAGGTAAAAAATATCCCCGGTGCTTATCGGGATCTCGTGTGTGGGAAACGGTGTAGGCGTGCTGGTGCGGCCTATGGGCTGCTTATGCGCTTTTACCTCGCAGAGGGTATTATTTTTAAGGTACCAGAGGTTGTTGTTTGCCCCGCTCCAGGTAACCTTTCCGGTTTTGCTATTCACGGCGCACAGCGAGATATCCATTCCATCGTTGATGCCTTCTCCGCTTTTCGCCAGGTTTTCCAATACCAGCTCCCGTGTACAGTCGAGAATATTCCCGGGTACCGTATGGCCAAATTCATTCACACTCCGGTACAGGGCATTGCTGCATACCACCGAGAGCATCGCTCCCGGAACACCATGGCCGGTGCAGTCAGCCGCAGCGATCAGCAGCAGATCCCCCTTTTTTTCAAACCAGTAAAAGTCACCGCTCACGATGTCCCTCGGCTTGTAGAGGATAAACGAATCCTTAAAATGCTCCTGCACGAGGCTGTACGAAGGCAACACGGCATTCTGTATCCGCCTGGCGTAAGCAATGCTGTCTGTGATCTCCTGGTTCTTTTCATGCAATCGGGCGGTGCGGTCTTTCACCCGGTTCTCCAGCTCGTTATACACGTTGATGTTTTCCATGGTAACGGCTGTAATGTCTGCGAGCGATTGCAGAAGGCTCACCTCCTCCTCGCCCGGCATGCGCTGGTCGGCCCAATAGTTGCCAATAGCCCCAATGGGATCCGATGTCCTGATGGGCACCATCACCAGGCTTTTCACAAAGGTCGGCTTATAGGCTTCATGCGGAATACGCGGATCCTGATAAATATCCTCAATCACCGCCGGACGGCTGTTGAGCATAGCCCAACCGCTGATACAGGTCCCGATCGGGAAACGGCTTCCTTTCCACAAAGGGCTGATGGCATCCTCGTCGGCATAAAAACAAACCTCTGCGTCTCCTATGCGGTCACGCAGTACAAAGGTAGCACCATCGGCACCTGTAAGCTCACGCGCCGTACGCCGCACGATCTGCATCACCGTATCGAGGTCTCTTGCCAGGGAAAGCGCTTTCACTGCATCGACAAGGCGTTGCAGGTTTTGAGTATTTATGACGTGGTCCATGAACGCTCCGGGAGATGGCACAACATCCTGATTATTGACTGAATCTATAAACAGCGTTATGCTCAAACACAAATCTATACAATTCAAACCAGCCTGATATCAGTAAAAACACGTGTTTTAACCAGGCATTTTTACGTAAGGAAAACCCCTGATATCCGGACGGGAAATCTGTGCTGCCCAAACAGCACATCTTACACCGCAGATATTTCGCAGCCGCCTGAAAAGCATCGGAATATTGAATACCTTTATCAATATCTCAAAAACAACGACGATGACAACAGTAAATCCCTATTTTTGCTTTAACGGCAATTGCGAAGAAGTATTTTATTTTTATAAATCGGTATTTGGCGGAGAGTTCAGCCAGCTTGCCCGTTTCGGCGATATGCCGATGCCCGGCCAGGAAATGCCCGAAGAAGTGAAAAAACGCATCATGCATGTGGCGCTTCCAATCGGCGGGCAAAGCATATTGATGGGAAGCGATTCAAATCCCATGATGGGCGATGTGAACTTCGGGCAAAACATTTCTATCTCGGTTCAGGCAGATACGAAGGCGGAAGCCGACAGGATCTTCAACGGCCTTTCGGCAGGCGGAGCTGTAACCATGCCTATGGGAGATGCGCCCTGGGGAGCTTATTTCGGCATGTTCAACGACAAATACGGCATCAGCTGGCTTGTGAACCACGATTATCCTAAGAACTAAGAACTTGCGAAAATAAGCAGCAGCGATGCGGGCTCACATCCGTTTCGCGCCTGCCCGATGTTCAAAAAGCAATAGCAGCCTTTCCATAGGAAGGGCTGCTATTGTGTTACAGGACTAAAGCGTATAATTACAACGATTGGATTTACATCGTCGTACTGCCTGTGGATCCTGTGCTTCCCGTGCTTCCTGTAGAGCTGGTACTGTTGGAACCAGTACCGCTCGCAGAGCCTGTGTTGCTTGTAGACTGGGTGCTGCCGGATGTTCCGGTAGTGCTTGTGCTGCGCGTGGTGCCGGTTGAACCCGTAGTACCCGTAGAACGGGTCGTACCTGTTCCGGATGTAGAGCTGGTGCTGCTGGTGGTATTGGTGCTCCTCGTCGTACCTGTACTTTTAGTGGTTTTGGTGGTGCTGGTAGAAGAGGTTGTCATACCATCCGTGGTGTGCGTTGTTTCGGTAGTCTGAGTAGTTTGTGTAGTACCGGTTGTACCCTGCGTTGTGGTGTTGGTGTTATCCCGTACAGCTGCGGCCGTAGTCGTGCGCGTGAACGATAGCAAGGCAACAGATGCAGCTACACAAGCGGATATAAATAATTTACTGTTTTTCATGATAAATTGGTTTTAAGAGTTAACAGGACTTCCTGTTTCAAATACCTTACCATGCGCCACTGCCTGTTTTGTGTGGAAGCTGAGGAAATAATGTTTCACAGGCGGGCCCGCATTGCCCCTCATTGCCACAATATGCATGGTATAAAGGCCCGGATCCTTTGGTGTGTATAATCCTGCATACAGGTATCAAAAAAAACCACAGATGTCTTCTCAGGGTTTTACCGTTCACAATAGGGATTTCAGGTATTTTACAGGTAGTGTTCTGCATGTAAATTTACGAGGTACTCATTTACACTTGAAACGTATGGAACTAAAAGCGGGAAGACTCAGCGATGTGATCATGGTCAGGGATCACTGTCATTTAACAGTAACACTGAGCTACGGCAGCGTGAAGTTGTTTTTAAAGGGCGATGCCGGGATCAAGATCTGTTTTTTCTCCAGCCTGCTCGAGCATTTCAGCCTGGATATAACAGGTTATGAAACACTGGTATTTGAAGCCTTCGACAACTGCACCTACAGCTATACACTCCACTGATCTCAGGAAGATGGCAATGTAATAAGGTCGCGCTTCGTTACAACGAAAGGCCTCGAAGAGGATAGCAGCACGACAACCAATCCCAGAATACCCAGCAGCACAGGCCAGTAAAGGTAGTAATGGTACATCGGAAACAGGAAGGGCAGGGCGATCAGGAAAACGGCGACGAGCACATCCATAAAAAGATGCAGCTTCATGGGAATTATCCTGATAAAGCTCAGCTCATAATTCGTCAAAAGACTCATCATCAGGATAGCCACACCCGTCAATGCCAGGATCCAGGTATCGTTCGCATCTTCATAAAAACTGACAATCCATGGAATGACCAGGGCAATGGCTGCAACATAGTCCAAAAGGCCATGGAGGCGGGTGCTGATCGGCTTTTTCATCATCCTTGCGTATTAAAATTCAGGGAAGGCAATTCAAGTTATACGCCAGCCCTGCGCAGGCGCTGAGCGTATTATTTGCCACAGTCCCATCTTCTATTATCTTTCTGTTTTTAACGAACAGGCACCGTGTAAAGAAATCCATAGAACCAAACCACGATCCCGGTGCGGATGCGCCATTTTAGTAAAAACAGGTTCCTGCTAGGCAGGGCATGCTGATGAATGATGCACACATGATCTTATTTGCATGTTGAACCAACATCTGAAAAGCCTTCTTATTATAGAAAAACAAGTCGTCTGGTGTAATACCTGCACTCCGGACAAGCACTTCCCTTATAAAAAGATCGACGCTACTCCCTCCGGAAACCGCTGTGTTTTAGGGGTGTTGCCGCTTTTCTACAGTGTGCGGCCGGCGCACAAGGCACCACAGTTGAAACGCGCATCACCCAAGCCTGATTATAAAATGAAAAAGATCAACCGCACCCTTTTACTATTGGCAGGCATTGCCGCCAACGTACTGCTTGCCTGCGGAAGCAGCGAAGACAAAGCCTCCAAAGAACCTTATTCCGGCTATGATACCCTGCAGCCTGTGGAACAGAAGAACGACGGGGACACGCTCCGCTCCGGGCAGGATACCATTGGCAACCGGCAGATGGCCGAGTAAGCAAGCCGGCGCTGTCCGCATGAACCACTCCTCAACGGATGAGAAGCTGCCGGATACAGCCTGCCTCACGCCACTTGCAAAGCCATCCTCACCATTTAGCGGTATATCATGTCCATTAACACCGGCAACATTTATTTTTGAGGAAGTGTATCCTCTTTATTTAACCCGGCATTATATGATCATGAAACACCTGCTAAACTCCCTCCGGCTGATTACCCTGCTGTTGATCACCGTCGCCATTCCTGCATTGATCGTTTTAAGTTCTTTTTATTCTCCTTATCCTCCGGCCTCCCCGGCCAGCTTCAGGCCCCCGGCCATCAAGGGCATCGCTCCTGTTTCCAACCTGTGCCTCACTCCCGCCTATATGCTCAACGCCTGGTACAACCTGGAAAGGATAGAGCCTTTTTGCGAGGTGCTTGACCTCGGCAAGAAAGAGAAAAAGATCAGCTGGCACCAGTTTTATGAAGATCCGTCATCCGAAAAAACAACGTCGTTTTCCAACCAAAGCCTGGCAGTTATCGTAGACACCGCCTACGAGCTCAACATGCAGAAAAAACCCATCTGGGCCAGATACCTGTTTCATCACAACACGGTGCAGTCGAGGCTATTGCTCCAGGACGATACGCTCGTACAGGCAGTCAAAGCCTTCCCCGTTTACATTGCCAATCTTTCCAAAAGCCAAACCGCTGAACTTGAAACACAGGACGGCAGCGTGATCATGGTGCTCGAAGCAATGGATACAGACCACCACTGGAAACCCATTGAATACTGGAGCCACAGCTGGTGTGGCAACAGCTACTTTTCGGCCTTCCTGCCTCCGGAGCATTTTGCCTTTACACGGGGCATCAAATGCAGCGGAGATTTCATGACTCCCTGCAGGCTTAAGCTTTCCAACAGGGAGGATACCTTGTACTCCAATACCTTTCGCATGGGCATCAGCCTTCAACAGTTCCGGAAAGCGCCGGGCATGGAGCGTTAACCGTTTTCCAATGCCGGAGAACCGGCCTCATGTTAGCCACTATCATTTTTTGAAAGCACGGCGTGCATGCATGTGTGGCGCGCCCTGCGGACCAGGTTTTGAATTCCTCACGCCTGGCGTGATTTGCCCCGCATCCCGGCTCCGCTCAGTGCCGGGCAAAAGGATTTCCATTACAATCCTTCGCGCGCTTTATCCGGCAGACAGTGAATGTCATTTCATAAAAAACCGTGTGCCTGCGCCCGTCTAAAAGCAAATCACATGCAGCATGGCGATCATCCAATGACATGCACTGCTACGCATGATTCTTCAACTCTGAAAAGCGATCTGTCTCTTAACGGAGCCTTAATGCCGCAAATCCAATTAAAACCATTATATTTGAGAAGGATGTGCCTTTGCCATTCACCCCGAATAATTTACAGGATTACATGAAGCAAAACTATTTTTTAAATATGGTTCAGCACCTGCGGCAACACGAAGAAGTGATGCTGTTTGGCAATATCCTGCACATCAACGATACCGATGCCGCCGAAACCGTGGCCTACCTGCAGGAGCAGTACCGCGCCGAAAGCCTGGAGTATCCTTACACCGCTCCGCCCTTTAATGCGGCTGCGGCGCTCTGGGCTGCCAAAACCATGAACATGGCCGCGCAGCTCCTGCTCTACCGCGAAAACAAACCGGACGACCTCGGCTCCCTGTTCCCTGCCTTCGACCGGGAGATCGATACATCCGCTGTGCTCTCTGCCGACCTCTGCCTGCGCTTCCTGCCCGATGCGCTGCGCGAGCTGAAGATCATCGACAGCCTCGATCCGCTGATCCTGATCCTGGAGAACATCCTGCTGCAATGGCATTACTCGGGCATCCACTACCCGCTCGATCTCAGCAAAGCAAATCCGGAAGCGGGCCTGGCCGATCCCTGCCTGAGGCAACTTTACATCGACCGCATCATTCATTACAGGAACCTCGGCCTGGCGCAGCACGAGCTCTTCCGCCGGCACATCAGCGCAGCGCTCGGCCTGTATGCACCCGATTACTGGAAAGAATTTCAAACAGAAAAACAGATACATGACAGCTATTGAAAAATTAAACAAGGTACTACAGTACACCAAAGAAAGTTTTGTCGGGAAGGACGAGATCGTCGACCTGCTGGGCATCAGCCTCATTGCGCGGGAGAATGCGTTTTTGCTTGGTCCTCCGGGAACGGCCAAGAGTGCGATCATCCGCGTGCTGGCCGGCTGTGTGCAGGACGGAAAGAACTTCGAATACCTGCTCACGCGCTTCACGGAGCCGAATGAGCTGTTCGGCCCCTTCGATATCCGCAGGCTGAAAGAAGGCGAGCTCGTCACCAACACGGAGGGCATGATGCCCGAAGCCTCGCTGGTGTTTCTCGATGAGATCTTCAATGCCAACAGTGCCATCCTCAACAGCCTGCTGATGGCGCTCAATGAAAAGATCTTCCGCCGCGGCAAGGAAACGAAAAAACTGCCGGCGCTGATGTTCGTTGGTGCGAGCAACGTGCTGCCCGAAGACGAAGCGCTGAATGCCCTGCTCGACAGGTTCCTCATCCGCGTGCGCTGCGATTATGTGGATACGGACCTCCTCGACCAGGTATTGCTGGCGGGCTGGAAGCTGGAGCATGCCAAAACGGAGGAGAAGCCGGGGATCACACCGGCGGAGATCATCGCCTTGCAACAGCTGTCGCGGCAGGTGGATCTATCACCGATCCGCAAAGCATACGTGGACCTGGTGCACAACCTCCGGAACACCGGCATCAAGGTTTCCGACAGGCGCGCCGTGAAGGTGCAGAACCTGCTGGCAGCCAGTGCGCTCATCTGCGGAAGAAAAGAAGCCATCCTCTCCGACCTCTGGGTGCTCAAGTACATCTGGGATACCGAGGAGCAGATCGAGATCCTGGCAGGCATTATCGATACCATCATTGAAAAAGACACGTCCGCGCAGGCGCATCCGCAGGCCATGTTCAACAAAACGCCGAATGCGGAAGAGCTGATCAAAGAAGTGAATTTGCTGAGCGACAAATGGCAATCGGGAAATTTATCCTTTGAAGAGCAGAACGTGATCAAGGATAAGCTGCGCTATGTGCAGACACGTTGCAACTGGATCAAAAACAACGAGCACCGGCAACACATCCAAACGCAAATAGAAGGCTTATGGCAAAGCATGCTGCAAACGATCTAGTGTATTACCTCGTGATCGACGAGGCGCACCGCGACGACCTCGCGGCGATCCGGCCCTGGCAAAACCTGAAGCTGGCCTACGACCAGGCGCAGATCTGGGTGAAGGACCTGAGCTATGTGCAGGTGGAATCGCCGGAGGTGAAATGCATTCCCTACAAAACGCTTTATTATGAAAGCGAAGGCAAGCTCTGCCTGCTGAACAGCCTCCTCCCCGACCGGCGGCTGCCTTCCCTGCTGTGGACACCTATCGAACGGGCGCTGCCGGTGAAGCTGCCGTCTTTCAACCACAACTATTTTGGCCTCGCTCAGAAAGTGGCATTGCAGCTCACAGCCTCGGAAGCAGAGCATGAAGCGGAAGTGATGATCACAAGGCTCGACACGCTGGAAGCTTACCTGGGTACGGCCTCTGCCGTACGCTCCGGCCCGCTGAGCTGGGCGCTTCTGAACCATGATAAAGCCTTTATTGCCGGCACACCGATGCTCCCGGTAGACGGGGAAGTGTATTGGCGGAAAGGGCATTTCATTATTCCGGCGGGCTATGAGTTTGAACTGGACATGCTCTGCCCTGCCATGGATGATCTGCTGAACCCGGATCATGATTCCTGGATCGTGTGGAACCGGGATAATACCTATGCCCTGGTGGCAAAAGACGACATGCAGCCCTTATCGCTCGGCTCTGTCAGGGCTACAACACAACAACTTATAAGCACCTCCTGATCTTTCTCAAACGCAACGTGGCCTATTTTCAATCATACAGCAATTATTTCTGGCAGTGGGAAGAGCTGCAATCCGTTATTTCCATTCCGGGCGAAAGCACCATTGCCTATACCGATTATGTAACGGAGATCATCAAACAGCTGGCGCCGCAGGGCCTTCCGCCTTTCGGCTCGATCCTGCTGGCCATCGTGGCCACCAACCCGAGGGCGCAGATCTCGCTGGATGAGATCGACCGCATCCTGAAAGCGACATTGAACGTATCTGAAAATGAGATCCTGAATGATGCGATGCTCTTCCTGCATACGCTCAACAACCTGCCGGAAGAGTACAAGTCGGGCCCCAGGCGCCTGCTTGTCTTTCAAACTATTTTTGAGAACTGCCATTACAAGATGGCCATCGCCAAATCGCATTTGCAGAAAAGCGTGATCGTTCAGCGGAATTTCCCTCAAAAAGCCGCGGTGAAATCTCCATTTAAAAACACGGTCTTCGCCTCCGACTTCCGGGTGATCGCCCTGCTGAACAAACGCTTCCCCACTCCTGCTTCCATCATTAAGCAGATAGCAGGTATCCCCGACGTGCCCGAAGAGCTGGCGCTTGAGGAGAGCACGCAGATGCCGGCAGAGGAATTTGTCGATGAGCTGATCAAAAACGACAAAACCTTTCATGTAGGATCCCTGGTAAAGCGCATCTGGAGCGGGCTGAACATCCCGGTGCACAGCTCATTGCCGAGCCAGCAGCCTTTGGGCGGCTTCTCCGACATTACCAACAAAGGCGACTTCGATAAATTGCTGCTATCGGAATTTGCCAACGAGGACCTGCTGTTCCTGACGCGCCTTGCCAATAACGAAGCGCTGTACATCCAGCGCGAAGTGCCGCCGGAAAGCCATAGGCTGGAACGCGTGATCCTGATCGACGTATCGCTCAAAAACTGGGGAAGCCCCAAAACAGTGGCCTTTGCAACCATGCTGGCCATTGCCAGGCATCCTAAAACCACCATCCCCTGCAAGGTTTATGTGATCGGGAATGAGTTTCATGCAGTAGACACAGGCAGTGTGCACAGCCTCATCACGGGCTTGCAGATCGTGGAGGGCGGCCTGCACCCGGCCCGCGGGCTCGATGCCTTCTTCAGGCAATTTCCGTCGGCAGCGAACCGCGAAGTGTTTGTGATCACGGAACCCTCTACCGTAAAGCAGGGCGACATGCTCCGCGCCATGCAGGAGTACCAGCCCCTGATCAACTATGTGATCTATACGGATGCGGAGGGCAACATCGACGTGTATAAAAAACAACAGAACAGCAAAAAGCATCTCCAGCACCTGCTGCTGCCCTTGCATACGCTGTGGCAGAAACCGAAGCCCGACGTCCCGAAGCCTCAACCGGTGCAGGACAGGCACCCGGCCTCTGCAGACCTCCCGATACTCGTCAAATCGCCGCACAATGCCAAACATTTCATCTCCACTGCCGATGGCGAGCTGTTCCTGGTGACGGCCGACCGTATCCTGCTCCGCTTCTACAACAAAGATTCGAAATACTACGAGAAGGGCTGGGAGGTAGTATGCGAGCATTTGCCTGTGCTGGCCGGAGAATTCGAGATCGGGATCCTGGAAAACAAAAGCTACCTGCTGCTGATGTTCGACCCGCAAACCAAACAGCTCCACCTGCAAACGCTTTACCGAAACGGCGAGCTTCCGGTGGTTGTGCCTTTTCCGTACTGGAAAAGCAATACGCCAACCTTTATCTTCAAAGACGGGGCTTTTTTGTACAGGAGCTATAACGATGCGGGGCGGCGCATCTGGCCCAACGGGCAGATAGAGGAAGCCAAGGCCCCGGGCTTCGAGTATTTCAAAAGCCGCCGGGAGGAGCTCAACAAACTGGCATCGAAGGCTTATGCCTCGGGCGGCGCCCTCAAAAATATCGACTCGGTATACATCAATGCCGAAGGCCTTCTGGTTCTCAACATCCACGCCCTGCACCTGAGCCGGGAAAAATACCTCATGCTGAGCCGCGCGGACAGGCATGAAAAGAGCATAACGGCCATCCGGAAGGAGCGCCATGTATTCGTTTTTCCTGACGGCAGCCAGGTAACAGTGAAGCGCTGCGGGATCGTCGTGCTGCAAAGCAGCAACCCTGCCATCCCGGCCATCTACATTCCCACCCTCATCGATGTCACGCTGGGTGTCGCTACAGATGCGACTTTTGCTGGCTACAGCTATTACTACCGCGACCCACTCTACACCCTGCGGCTTCTGAAAGCCGGAAGCAATAAGCTCGGCCTCATCAGGCAGATCAAGGAAGTGAACGGGGAAAGCCTCGTGGCGGTGAAAGACCTCGTGGAGAGCCCACCGGGCCTGATCTGCCGCTACATTACCGAACAAAAGGGCTTGCAGCTCCAACAGGAGCTGGCCACAGAAGGCACGAAGACGGAGCTGGAGAAAATGCACAACGCAATGCCGGCGCAGCGGATTCTTGAAATCAAAGAGTTCTTCCACCTTTACATCCAACGTTTTATAGAAACTATTTCAGCACATGGAACTTAGCCTCAAACCCTCGCCCATCAACCGCTACCCGCTGCGGGGCATCCTCATCCGGGATGCTTCGGCGGAAACATGGCTCAGAGCCATCAAAGCGATGAACTTACAATTGGCCGACATCCGCATCTTCCCGGTACCGGGCATCAGCGCCAACAGCATTTGGGGCTGCCTGGTGCTCTGCCACGGGAAGATAGACCAGCGCCTGGCCGGAAAGCACGAGCTGTGCCAGCTGGTAACGCCTAAGCTCCTGATCCCCGAGCGCTCCATGCTGCAACCTGCGCTGAGCCTGCATGAACTGGAGAAGCTGTTCACGCAGCAGGTGCATGTGTTTCACCCGGAGTTTGGGCTGGCGGAGCTTTCGGAAGAGCTCGACCTGCATGCCCTGGTGGCAGAGCCGGAGCTGCGCTCCTGGCATGTGACCCGCCCGGAGAAACCTGTGTTTATCCCGGGCCAGGTAAAGAGCTTCCAGGTAAAACCCCTGCCGCCGGAGGAAGTGCTGAAACAGATGGAAGAAAATCTTTTCCCGCAATCGGAAGAGCTGCCGAAGGAAGAGCTCTCGCCCATGGAGCGGGCGCGCCTGTCGTTCTATGAGTTTTTATATGGAAAAGACAAGGAGGGAAAAGAAGCCAACGCTTCGACAGGCCCGGCGACCGGCAAAGAAGGGGAAGGCATCGGCAAACTCGGCGAAGCGCTGGGCAGGCTGCTCGACTCCATCATCCCGCAGAACAGCAAACTCTCGCAGCGCATGCAGCACGACTTCGAAGAGCTGAAGCGCCGCAACCAGGAAGAGATCGAGAAGCTGATGGAGCTCTTTAAAAATAACCCGGAAGAAGCCCTGAAATACGCCGTACCCCTGGATGATAACCACAGCTCACGCGGCGGCGAAAGCCGGGAGTTCAACCTCTCGAAGCGCTGGTCGGATTTTTCGCTGGCCAACCTGCATCCGGGCTCCGGTTCGGGCTCCGGCTCCATCGAGCTGAGCGAGCATTACAAGAGGCTGCAACAGCAATACAACGAAACGGCGGAAGACCTGATCAAAAAAAAGGACTACCACAAAGCGGCCTTCGTGTACATGAAGCTGCTGAAGAACGTTCACAAAGCGGCCTCTACGCTGGAAGAGGGCAAGCTCTACCAGGAGGCGGCCACCATCTGGCTCAAGCATGCCAATAACAAACAGAAGGCAGCCGAGTGCTACGAGAAGGGGCGCATGACCGAGGAGGCCATTGAGCTGTACAAAGAACTGAAGCAGGACGAAAAGGTGGGCGACCTCTATGTGAGCATTCACAAGCGCAAGGAGGCCAACATCCACTATGAGCTTGTGGTAGACGATTACCGCACGAAAGACCAGTACCTGAAAGCGGCGATCCTGTACCGCGAGAAAATGCTGAACTTCCCCGGAAGCCAGGAGCTCCTGCTCGAAGGCTGGCGCAAAGAGAAGGACGCCTTCAACTGCCTCAACAATTACCTGAGCAACATCGGTGATGTGAAGGCGCTGCAACAGGAGATCCGGACGATCTACAGCAGGGAGCTCACGGAGCGCAACAGCCCCGTGTTCCTGCAGGTGATCAAGCATGAGTACAGCAAGCACAAAGAGCTGGAAGAGCCCATCCGCGAAATGGCCTACGAAATCGTGGCCTCACAGATGGCGCATAACAAAGCCATTGTGAACGAGCTGAAAGAATTTAATAAGAGCGACAAGGAGATCCATAAGGACCTAATGCGGTATACACAACGAAGGAAGTGATTTAATGACGTGTTGCGCTATTAAGTGTAATCTCACCTAATAAACTGTTGTTTAAATATTAGTTTTATCTATTTCTTTTTTTCTTGATAAAAAAAGAAACAATCACGCCAAGGCGTGACAAGAACGAAGGCCAACTTCAATTCTTTTCCCGCACGAAAAGTCTGCGCCATGCCACCGAAAAAATTGCAGTTCACACGTTCGTTCACGCCAGCCGCAGCCTTACCAATGTATGCACTTGTTTACCTGAACCATGAAACTCATCCTACTCTTCATCTTCCTTTCTTTCGCCTCTGCGGCACAGGTGCCCGCAAAGGAGCCTGAAACGGCATTCATTGACCCGGAGGAGATGCCTCAATTCAAAGGTGGCAACAGCGCGCTGATGCGCTACCTGCAGGACAGCGTAAAGAGCAAAGCCATGGTAAGCCTGGAAGAGTCTTACGTGCTGCAAAGGGCTTACGCCAAATTCACGATCAGCGAAACCGGCAAGGTGAGTAACGTGCACATCATCCGCAGCAGCCGGGTGCCGCGCATCGACTCCCTCTTTAAAAGCGCCATTGAGCACATGCCCGACTGGAGCCCCGGCTCCTTTAGGGGCAAGCCCAAAGCCGTGCAGATGAATTTGCCTTTGAAGCTGGAGCTGGAGTAAGGTACGAAGGAGAATTCTACTTTTCTCTTTCTTCTTCCAATACCCAAATTCTTTTGAGTGGAAGCCGCACCTTGAATTCCGTTGAAAATTTATCGTAATGCTCAAATATTTCCTGGATCACATGGCCTGAGTTCCATAACCTGATCCTGAAGTATTTTTCCCTGGCTTCCCGGATCAATTCATCAGAAAACCCTCCCCAGGATACGAGCAGGCCAAAGTTCGCTTTGAAGGTAGCCATCACTCCTACCAGCTCTCTCAATTCTTTAGGCGGCAGTTTGCCTTCTCCTGATTTGATCTGCACACAGATATTCGGCTCTTCAAAACCCAAAGCACCTTTAGAGGCAAGGATATCGACGCCGCCGTCGGCACCTTTGGTTTTAGTGTTATTAAGGTAACCGATCTCTTTCGTGCGGGTGGTATTGTAGCCATGCGCTTTTAAGATCTCACGGATAAGGTCCTCAAAATCGTAGGTTTTAAAATGGCGTTGCAGGAACTTTTCGATTTTGGTATAAGCGATATCATCTGTGTTGACAAAAGCAAGAGATGCCTCTCCATCGAAAGCCGGCCACTCTTCGTCTTCTTTTTGAGTAGTTGTGTTTTCCCCGGCTTTTCCCTGCAACAGGGCATTGACGCGTTCGGCGGCGTTGTTCCGGCTGATGCAACTTACCGTGAGCAAGGAGCCGAAGGAGTACAAAAGATCTTCGTCGAAATCGCTGCGCGAGAGCGTTTTTTTCCACGACACAGGAATGGTGTGATATACATCATCACCGGTTTTCCCGTACTGATAAGGCCCTTCCACAATACCAATATGAATTTCGGGCGCAAATTTGGAAGGCAATACCACCAAATCCCCTTTTTCTATCTGAGTGGCAAAGCGCCAGATCTGCCCAACTTTCAGGCCAATGGCTACGGCGCTTTTCTCACTATAATGCCCCAGATACACTTCCTTTAGCTGGTGCTTACTTTTAAAGTTACGAAGATCAGGCAAATCGTTCCAGCCAATCGTTACCACCTTTTTTTCCAGACATATTCCTTCTTGTTCGCCGTGGCTTCCTGCCCTTACCATCCAAAGATTCATATATTTCAAGTTTTAATACCTGTTTCACTTTTTATTTTCAATCCTTATTCTCTTCGTTTAATTTATCGGCAATCCGTTTGGCCTGCTCCAGAATTGTTCTTACAGCATGCTCTTGCTTCTCCGGAGGATAGCCATGTTTTTTAAGAATGCGTTTGATCATCACGCGCATTTTGGCCTGAACACTTTCTTTTTTGTCCCAATCAATCGTCACCGAGTTTTTCACACTCTCTACCAATTCCCTTGCAATAGTCTTTAATACTTCGTCGCCCAGAATTTTTACAGCACTATCACTTACCTCTAACGCATCATAAAAAGCCAGTTCCCGAAAATCGAGGTTCAGATCCGCTCCCCGTTGCCCTTCTTGTTTCAACCTTTTGGCAAGCTGTATCAGTTCATCGATAATTTCAGCGGCTGTGATCGCATTGCTTTGGTATCGCCTGATTGCAGCAGCCAGCATATCGGAAAACTTTTTGCCCTGGATGATATTCGTTTCCGAACGGGTTTTGATCTCGTCATTCAGTAACCTTCGCAATAATTCAAGGGCCAGATTTTTATGAGGCATATTTTTCAATTCCTGCATAAACTCATCGGAAAGGATATTAAGGCCCGATAGCTCAGGGTTTTTTAAACCGGCGGCCTGAAAAATGTCGATGACTTCCGTTGAGATGAGTGCATCGGAAATGATCTGGCGTATCGCTGTTTCCACCTCTTCATCGCTTCTTTTTTTACTGCTTTCCCTCAGCTTGGTTATTCTTGCTTTGATGGCCTGAAAAAAACTGAGGTCGTTGCGGATAGCCAGAGCCTTTTCGTGCGGAACCGATATAGCAAACGCCTTGGAAAGGTTCATTACATGGTTACTGAAGCGCTCTTTTCCTTTGTCGAGTGCTAAAACAAAATCAGTGGCGTCCAGCAGGAAAGACAATTTATCTTTTGGCGATAAACTGAAGAATTTCCGATACTCAAAGCGATCAAACATATCCACAATGATGCTGTACAGCTCTTCCATTTTAGCGACCGCTTCTTCCTGATCGAACTCGATCTTTCCTTTGCCCCCACTCGCAGTATATACACTCAGGGCTTTTTTAAGATCGTGTGCAATGCCGAGGTAATCGACAACGAGCCCGCCTTCTTTATCTTTAAATACACGGTTCACACGGGCAATGGCCTGCATGAGATTATGGCCTGTCATCGGTTTATCAACATACAACGTATGCAAACAAGGCGCATCAAAACCTGTGAGCCACATATCGCGCACAATTACCAGCCTGAGGTCATTCTTCGGATCTTTCAGGCGGTCGCCGATAGCTTTACGTTTTGGTTTGTTGCGGATGTGCTCCTGCCAGTTTACCGGATCGGAAGAAGAACCGGTCATAATCACTTTTACAATGCCCTTGTCATCTTCGGGTGCATACCATTGCGGGCGTAACTTAATAATGGCGTCGTGCAATGCCACACAGATGCGGCGACTCATGCACACAATCATCCCTTTACCGTCAAGCACTTCGCTCCGTTGCTCAAAATGCCTGATTATGTCGGCCGCTATCTGTTGCAGCCGTTTATCGCTCCCTACAATGGCTTCCTGCTGGGTCCACCTGGCAAAGCGTTGCTGGCGTTCCGTCAACTCATCCTCTTCGGTAACCTCTTCGATGCGTTCGTCAATCAGGCTTTGTTCTTCGGGGTCGAGTTCTATTTTAGCCAGCCGGTTTTCATAAAAGATGCGTACCGTGGCGCCGTCTTCCACGGCTTGCTGAATATCATATACATCCACGTAGTCGCCGAAGATAGCCTGTGTGTTCTTGTCTTCTTTCTCGATGGGCGTACCGGTAAAGCCTATAAATGAGGCATGCGGCAATGCATCACGCATGTGCCTCGCATAACCGTCGATGAAATCGTACTGGCTGCGGTGCGCTTCATCGGCAATCACCACAATGTTTCGCCGGTCGGAGAGTTTAGGATAAGTCCCGCCTTTTTCCGCGGGCATGAACTTCTGGATAGTGGTAAATACGATACCGCCCGATGCCACAGATAAAAGTCCCTGCAGGTGAAGCCTGTCTTCTGCCTGAACGGGTGTCTGCCTCAGCAGTTGCTGGCAATTGCTGAATGTTTCGAAGAGCTGCTGGTCGAGGTCATTACGGTCGGTCAGAATAACAATCGTCGGGTTATTGAGCTGTGGGGCTACTACCATTTTGCCGGAAAAAAACACCATGCTGAGGCTTTTGCCGCTACCCTGGGTGTGCCAAACCACACCGGCACGCTGGTCGCCGTTGATGGCCGAAGCCCTAACGGTAGACTGAATGGCTTTATTAACGGCGTAGTATTGATGGTAAGCCGCAATTTTTTTCACGGCACTTTCCTTGTTCCGTTCAAATACAATAAAATAACGGATAAGATCGATCAGGGTGTGTTTTTCCAGCATCCCTTTTACCAAAACATCCATTTCCATACGGCCCGATTCTTTAAAGAATAAGGTCGATTCGTAAGTGCCCGCCGAATCGGCAATGGCCCCACTTGCTGATGCCGCTTGGGGCAGCTTCCAGCCGCTGAACCTGCTCCACTCGCTGGTAATGGTTCCTGCTTTGGCAAACCAGCCGTCGGTGGCTATGAGCAGGCTGTTGTAATGAAATAAGGAGGGAATGGCCTGTTTGTAGGTTTGCAGCTGATCGTATGCGTTCTTAACCGTCGTCTTTTCATCGGTGGCGTTTTTTATTTCCAGAACCACCAGCGGGAGCCCATTCACAAACAAGATAATATCAGGCCGTTTCTTGTAATGGTTCTCAATAATGGTAAACTGATTAACGGCTACAAACTCATTGTTATCCTGGTTCTGGTAGTCGAGCAACCATACCTTAAATGTTTTGACGCCCTCATCATCCCTGCCCTTTACATCCACCCCCTCGGTCAGCAGTTTATGAAAGGCCTCGTTATTTGCCAGGAGCGAAGAGGATGGCATCCGGAGAACGGAACGCAGGGCTTCTTCCTTCACGTCATCGGGCAGGTCGGGATTGATCCGGTCGATGGCTGCCTGCAAGCGGTCGCTTAAAACCACTTCGTCATACGAGCGCTCTATTTCTGCGCCGCTCACGATCCCGTAGCCCAGCTCCCGCAGGTGATCCAGAGCAATGTGTTCTATTTCTTCTTCAGATAGTATGTTCATCAGGGTACGATTAAGGTGACAAGGGTAGCCTGCTCCGCATCGAAGCGCGGCTGGAGAGGATCGAAAGTAATTTCGGTACGTTTGGTAAGAGGTTCGTACCAGAACTTACCGGCTTTTTTTCCTTTGTAAAAACTCAGGTACGATTTGCGGCCGGTAGCGTCTTTATCATAATGCATGAAGGGAGAGATGCTGTACACCTCGCCGTTCCACTCTACAAAGAGCTGCTCCTGCCCCAGACTCAGCACATAGGGCTGTTGCGTTCCGAAATCGAATTCGCCAAACTCTTTATTGAGGGCATGCCCGTTAAACTCTTCACATTTGCATTTAGTGGCAAAGTTCTCAAAACGCAGGATCCTGCACTCCTGCAAAAATTCGGTGAGTACCAGCATTTCTTTAAACAAGGGCACTACCTGCATCAGTTCTGCTTCTGCTTCCTCAGGCGTGGGCGCCGTATGATGCGAAATATCGTTCCTAATGTCCTGCAACTCCAGCAATTTATCCAACAGCGCTTCCTCTATGGCCTCGCATTGCAAACCAAGACCATTGGCTTTAGAGAAAGTCACCACGGCTTTAATGGCATGAATCTTTGGCTTGATGGCGTCGGTCACGATATGGTCTCTTGTATTGAAGGAAACATATACCGGCGTGCCTGTTGGGCTGAAAGATTTAAAAACAGTAGCTGCTTTTAAATTGATGCTTTTATGCCTTACTTCTCCCATTACCAGAGCAAAAAGCATAAATACAACCGATTCCCAGGTGTCTTTTAAATGCAGCAGTTTGCGCACCGGATCGGTAGCGCCTTCGCCTTTTTCGGAAAGCCGGAAGTTATAGGCTATACAGGAAGGGTAGCTGTTGTAAATCACGTCCTTTAATTCGTCGAATGCCTGCTCCTGAAACTCGTTGTAGGCGGCTTCGTAGGCCACGGCATCCATATCAAAGAGAATGCGGCTTGGCGCAAAGGAAATACCGGCAATGACGATGTCCCCGTTTTCGTCCAGGGAGTCGTTAAAGCGTTTGTATTTCAGGTCTTCGTAGGCCATGTATGATGATGGTACTTAAATCAAACTAAAGAGTGTATTGGCATCGGCGGTATTGGCGGCTGATTCGGTGAGCGAAGTCGAAGCCGGTGTTTTTGGATGCAGGTGATTCGGGTATTTCGCAATCTCCCTGAAAGGCCTTACAAATTTGTTATTGCAGGCGCAGACCAATACATCCATACCCAGAGCATGATAGTTTCTGATGGCACTAACCAAAAGCCCGGAATAATCGCCCATCGTATAAAAAGCGATCTTCTTTCCGTTGTAGGTTACCACATCCGAAAAATCGGGAAAGCCTGCACCTAAAGGCACTTTGCCGGACGACACAGCCCCGGCCCTTGTAACCTGATCCCACAACAGGTTGAGTGTAGTAGTTTTCCCGCAATTGGCGGGGCCTGTTAATGCAATAATTCTCATAGGCTTTCTACATTTATTTCTCCTCTCATTAATTTTGGCAGTAAGGTATCGCGTAAAGCAATGAGGGTTTGGTTTTCGTCTTCGGTCTGAAATATCTTCTCGTAAATAACTTTCATACTTTCATTAAATTTTTTCATATCAGTGATTGGAGGAATAAAAAGATCAATGTCTTTTATCAAATCCGGTGAAATATTTGCTTGTCCGCCTGAACTTGTTGCGTTTGAAATAAAATGGTATTGAAAGTCTTTACTGCTTAAAAGCTGACATAAAAAATAATTTGACACAACTTCATTATTTTCAGGCACTAATTTACTCACCCTTTGATTTAAAAGATATTCACCATGCCCATGAAATAAACCAACTTTCCCTACCCATGTATCAGGCGTACCATCTATTCTATTGCCAGACATAGTAATAAGCAAATCATTTTGGTTAACCCTAAATCTATGAGTTTTGTCAGCAACTTCCCTTGAAACATAACTTAATTCATTCAAAATGACTTTACCTGCTTTTACATTTTTAATTTTAATTACAGGAACGCCTTTCTCAATAAAATCAACACCTTTGAAAGCAAAACCGTTTAATATTTTGATATTTTCCCCCAACTTCCCGACTCTCCACCCTTTCGGCAAACCCTCTCCTTTGGGCACACACATTTCCTGAAACAGCGCCTGCGCCATGGCTTCCAATGTTTGGTTGGTTTGGCGATTGAGTTCTATTTTGTCATCTAAAGAGGAAAGGATGGATGCAATTTGTTGTTGTGTACCTATGTCTGGAAGCTTCAACTCCAATTCTTCGATCATCGTTTTCGTAATAGCATTTCTTGTAGCGCCAACCGATGAAATATTTAATAGATATCCTTTGATAGTTGGACTAAGTAAATAATATTTTAAAAAAACGCTATTTAATTTTTCCTCATCCGGCCTTATTATAGCTACATGCTGATTCACTCTTGCAGGAATAAGGCCTTTAGGTATCTGACAAACTCTTGCCACACTATCCCCAGTTATATTTAGCAGTACGTCTCTTTCTTTTACAGTAACATTATTTAATTTATTCGCTTGCTCATCATTAATAAAAGCCAATCCATTATATGAGAAGAAAAAATCCAACACATTTTGACTTCTTACAAGTGCAAAATCGCCCTTTTCCAAATAGCTTTCTTTTCCTCCTTTGGGAGTTGCTCCGGAACCAATTTTAACACAAATCTCCCCTAATTTATACCTCTTCCACTCACTAGAACTCATAACCAATTCCTTTTAAGTTTTTACGGATGGCCTTTTGCAGGGCTTCGCCCTGGGCGAATTGTTCGGCCAGCGTTGCGGTGAGCGTTTTCATTTTGTCGGCAAAAGGCACCGTGTCTTCGGCTTCGGCTTCGGTGCCCACGTAGCGGCCCGGCATCAGCACGTAGTTGTTTTGTGCCACCTCTTCCATACTGCCCGCCTTGCAAAAACCGGCCACGTCGTTATAAGTGCCTTTGAGGTTGCGCCAGTGGTGGTAGGTATCGGCAATTTGCCTGATATCGCTTTCGCTCAGTTCCTTATTGCGGCGGTTAATCATGGTGCCCAGGTTGCGGGCGTCGATGAAAAGGATCTCTTTGCTGCGATCCCTGAATTTTTTATCTTTTTTATTCTTTGCCAGGAACCAGATGCAGGCCGGGATCATGGTATTGTAAAACAACTGGGAAGGCAAGGCCACCATACAATCTACCAAACCGGCTTCTATCATCGCTTTGCGGATCTCCCCTTCGTTGCCGGTATTACTGTTCATACTGCCATTGGCCAGTACAATGCCTGCCGTACCCGTTGGGCTAAGCTTTTGCGCAAAGTGCTGGAGCCAGGCGTAATTAGCGTTGCCTACCGGAGGTACGCCGTATTTCCAGCGCTTGTCGTCGCGCAGTTGTTCGCCTTTCCAGTCGCTGATGTTGAAGGGCGGGTTGGCAATTACAAAATCCGCTTTCAGGTCGGGGTGCAGGTCGTTGGTAAAGGTATCGCCAAACTGGATGTTAGCATCGATGCCGCGAATGGCCAGGTTCATCTTGGCCAGCTTCACCGTGGTAGGGTTGCTTTCCTGCCCATACACGCTCAGGTCGCCGAGCTTGCCCTGGTGGCTTTCAATAAATTTTTCGCTTTGCACAAACATGCCACCGCTGCCGCAGGCTCCGTCATAGATGCGGCCTTTGTAGGGTTCGAGCATCTCCACCAGCAGCTTCACAATGCTTTGGGGCGTATAGAACTGCCCGCCGTTTTTGCCTTCGGCATCGGCAAACATGCCCAAAAAATATTCGTAGACCTGCCCGAGGAGGTCTTTTCCTTTATGCTTACTGCCTCCAAAACCAATCGTACCGATGAGGTCGAGCAATTCGCCGAGGCGCTGTTTGTCGAGGTCGGGATCGGCATAATTTTTCGGCAGCACACCCCTCAGGTTGGTGTTGATTTTTTCGATGGCATCCATGGCCCCGTCTATCAGGATGCCGATAGAGGGCTGCCTGGCATTGTTCTGCAAATAATTCCAGCGGGCTTTTTCGGGCACATAAAAAACGTTGTAGGCCAGGTACTCGTCGGCATCTTCGGGATCGGCACCTTTAAATTCTCCTTTTCCTTCTACAAGTTTTGCATGCAGCTCATCAAAAGCATCCGAAATGTATTTTAAAAAGATGAGGCCCAGCACCACATGCTTGTATTCGGCCGCATCCATATTACTCCGCAGTTTATCGGCGGCAGTCCAAAGTGTTTTCTCTATGTCTTTCAGATCGCTCATTCTTTTTAGTTTCCTTTCGTATGTTTTCGTTGTTTACAACTCAAAAATAAGCTTTAAATGCAATATTTCATCCCAATCCTCAATCATTACTTCTCCCCTACTTTACCTGTTCTCAGGAAATCGTCTATCAGTTTCTGATTGGCTTCCTTTTCTTTTTTGCGATGAATCTCGTCCATTAGGCGTTTGGTAGTTTTCCGTTCCTGCTCCTGGTCGATGATGCGAAGAATCATGAGTGCGTTGAAACAGAAGAGCAACACACCGTAGGCCAGCGAGATGACCGAGAGCCAGTAGATGATGGCGGAGCAATCGACGTAGAAGAGGTGCAGGTGGTCGTGCCGCGCCACATAGATGTATTTAAGCCCGGAGCCAAGCAAAAACACGATGCCGCCGTATAGCGAGGAAATAGCAACATAGTTCACCAGCCGCTTATAATTCACCTCTTTGTCGCTGATATTGCGCTCCCAGGAAAAAGCGATGGAGGAAAAGCCGGCCATGACGGCAAAGCCGTAATTGGTAAAGGCAAAGGTATCTTTGGAGGCATCAAACAAATCGAGCGACAGCACAGCCACGGCCACCAGAATAACGGTACCCGACATGATGATGAGCATGACTTTCCGTACAAAGAAAGTACGCTTCACTTCGCTTTTGATTTGCTTTTTTTCTTCGGGCGTTAAAAGCGGTTTTCGTGTTAATGGTAACGGCATGCATAAAGGTATTGAAGGCTATTCGGGGGAACAGACCTACAAGTATAAGGATATGCTTCCGGAAAACGAATAGCTTTTGGGGAAGGATAGGCAAAACACGTAAAATTACGTGTTTGTTTTATTTTCAGTTTAATAACAAAAAGATCCGAACTCATCCGCTTGATCTGCGAAATCTGTATTCGATTCGTCATACTTCCTACATTTTCCCTATCTTCACCCTACCGAAAACCATGAAAATCACCCTCAGCCATCTTCCGCCGCACAAGCAAGCCGAGCTCCGGCAGATTGTGGGTGCGCTTATTCCCCGGTATGGGGAGATTGAGATGATTGTGCTGTTTGGGAGCTATGCGCGGGGCACCTGGGTGGAGGATAAATACGAGGACAAGGGCATTGTGTATGAGTACAAATCGGATTACGATTTGCTGATCATTACCACCAAAAACAGCCAGGCCGATAACGATAGTTTGATCTCTTCCATTAGCGGCAAGCTGGAGGAGCTGAACCTGCCTACACCCGTCAATCCTATTTTTCATGGGATTGATTTTGTGAATGCCGAGCTGCGCGACGGCAGCTATTTCTTTGATGAGATCAAGCGCGACGGTGTGCTGCTGTTTACGACCAGCCGCTACCAGCTCGATGAGAAACAACCCAAAAGCCCGGCCGAGCAAAAAGCCAAAGCACAGAAATATTTTAAGGGATGGTTTGAAAGTGCAGACGACTTTTACTTCCAATTTGAGAATGCGTTTAAACATGATAAGCTTAAGGTTGCTGCATTTGAATTACATCAGGCCACCGAGCGTTATTACGGCGCCATCCAGTTAGTCTTCACCGGCTATAAGCCTAAAACACACGACATCGAGGTGCTGGGCCGCTTAGCCAAAGCCCTCGATATGCAATTCGGCAAAGTATTTCCGCGCGCTACTATTGAAGAGCGCCGCCGCTTTATCCTGCTCAAAAAAGCCTACATCGAAGCGCGTTACAACATGGACTATAACATCGGCCGCGCCGACCTCGACTACCTCAGCGAGCGGGTGCAGCTGCTGCGCCGCCTCACGGAACAGATCTGCCGGCAAAAAATAGGGGCATTGTAAGGGGCATTTTTTTCAGTGGTTGGTCCCGGTTATTAAACCCATCAAATCAACCTTATGGAAACAAGCTCAGAGAAAACCGCGAAGCCCCTTTTCCGTGCCCCTGCCCTGGAGGGCAGCTACTACCTGCACCATGTGCTCAGCCCGCTGGAGCTGGCCGCCAAAGCCGCCCGTTTCGGCGCCTTTACCTATTCGTTCAATGGCCTACCCCTGCACATCAGCGGGGCTGTGGCCGCCAACCTGCGCCACATCTA
>DGQK01000069.1 GCA_002390745.1 Bacteroidetes bacterium UBA4416
CCGTAGTGCATCAGCGTGTCCAGCACCCAGGGAGTAAGCCCTTCCACCGGGCCATCATCAAATGTAAGGTAAATAACAGGAGCATCTGCCTCCATGCGCCAAACGGAATTTTTATAATAGCGCCTCAGAAACTGAGGAGGACGGACTAAAAGACTCATGAAAAAATTTGCAGCAAAATTAATCAATTAACGGTTACAATGTGTGAATGACCGTTTTTTTCGATGCATGATCAGCACTTCAGTGAGTGGACATTTCCAACCCCGAAACCTATCCTGCCACCCACATTTCATTTACATGCTCTTGTCCTCCTCATAATCAGATATAGACTGCTATAGAGGGATATTATAAATAAATTTAAGTCATTAATTCATCAAATCAAGTTTAGTATAAATGAAAAGATATTTTACCCTTTTTATTGTCAGCTGCCTGTTTTTTTCTTCTTATGCACAAAGCAGGCACGAAGCACTTTCCTTAAGGCCTCAAAAGCTGGATGAGCAATCGCATCCGAACCTGGTGTATATGGATGCCAATAAAACATTCAAACTACCAGCTGACGGGGCTTTTCTGTACAGCAGCATGGAAGGCGCAACAGGCGTAATTTCTTCGGGTTACAACAATAACGAAGACCATACCGTAACGATCAAAAACGAATACCAGCGCACCATCTACCTGAAAAGCCAGTATTTTTTATGTGACAACGGCGATCGCCTGGAGATCTACGACGGGCCGGACATCAACGCCCCGCTCATCAAAACCGTTTCCGGTGTTCTCGATGAAAACTTTCTCATCCTCTCCTCCGGCGAATACCTGACCCTGAGGTTTACCTCCGACAACAGCGGCACGTCAAAAGGCTTCCGTTTCAGGCTGGATAACGGCCCCGCCCCACAAGGCCGGCCGGCCCCGCCCCTACCCAACCCTATGGCCTGCGCCTCGACACCTGCTGCCGACGAGTGTGTGAACGCGCCGCTCATCTGCGACCTCAACGGCTATTGCGGAAATACCAGCGGCTCGTATACGGCCGGTAATACATCGGGCCTCGGCAATTTCTGCGGCTCTATCGAAAACAATTCCTGGCTGAGCTTTGTAGCCAGCGGCACCAGCGCCTCCCTGGCGTTCAACTCCGGCGGCTGCCAGGACAACAGCTCCGGCATCCAGGCCGTGATTTATGCCTCCTCCAACTGCACCAGCTTTACCGAGGTTTCCAACTGTGAGTCGCAGGGCAACGGCTCCGGAAGCTTCACCATCACTACGAATGTAAACCTGGTTCCCGGACAAACCTATTACGTGATGATCGATGGCTTCGCCGGCAATATCTGCAGCTATACCGTATCGGCACAGGCAGGTGTAGCTCTCGGGCAGCAGATTACAGGACCTTCGCAGGTATGTCCCGGCTACAGCGCTACGCTGGGAAGCAGCTCTACAGCATCTTCTTACAGCTGGACATCAAACCCTCCCGGCACTTATCCCAACACACAAACGATTACAGTGACGCCAACCGTAACAACCACCTACACACTCACGCTCGGGCCATCGGCCTGTACGCCAACAGGAGCCATTGTAGTAAAAACTGTCACCGTAACCAATACACTTAACCCCGCAAACATTACGGCACCCAATCCCATTTGCATGGGAAGCAACATCAACCTTTCATCCCTCACCAACGGCGGTACTTATGCATGGACCGGCCCCGCAGGCTTTACCGGCAATACACAAAACGTCACCGTGAACAACTGGACTGCAGCCAATAACGGGGTTTACGGGCTAACCATCAATTATGGCCCGGGTTGTGCCACAGCACCCGCCACCATTAATTTAACGGGAACGCCTTCGCCTACGATCAATCTGTCCGTCGCTCCATCGCTTACCGTATGCGCGGGGCAGGCGGTGACCATGACTGCCAGCGGCGGCACAGGCACCAACGGCTATACCTGGAACTGGAACTTACTACAGGCCACTGGCAACACCCAGTTTTGCGTCAGCATCCCTTTCGTAGGCACCACCTGCAACAACATGCCCTTCTCCATTCCCGGAATGGCAGCAGGCCCCAACGCGACCTTTACCCCCAACCAAAGCACCCAGATTTGTGTATCCAGCGAAAATGCAGCCGGTTGCCCGGGAAATAAATGCGTGAACATTGTTGTGCTCCCCGCTGCCTCCGGCCTCACCGTTTCGCCAACAGCTACCATCTGCCCCGGACAAAACACAGCCTTAACTGTGAGTGGCGGAAGCACCTATACCTGGACGCCTGCCGCTACCCTGAGCTCTGCCAATGGTGCTACTGTAACAGCATCTCCGACGGTAACAACAACCTATACCGTAAGCTCACCGGGCTGCAGTACCATACAAACCAAAACCGTTCAGGTGGTGGTGAGTGGCGTGCCTCCGGCTATCGGCGCCATCAGCGGCCCAACGCTCGTCTGCGCCAACTCAACAGGCCTGACCTATTCGGTGAATAATGTTGCCTCTACCAACTATACCTGGACCGTGCCGGCAGGCGCCAGCATCACCTCCGGCGTGAATTCCAACGTAGTCACGGTTAACTTTGGATCTTCCGCAGGTACAGTTTCTGTTGTGGCTGTGGCAAGCTGCGGAACAGCCACTGCAAGCATTAACGTCGCGCTGAGCCCGGCGCTTAACCTCACCGTCACACCTGCCAGCTCTAATATTTGTGTGGGCGGTACGGTTGCCCTCAATGCCAGCGGTGCCACCAGCTATACCTGGTCACCGGCCGCCTCGCTCAGCTCCGCTAACGGCGCTACTGTCACCGCCAGTCCAACAACAGCTACGACCTATACGGTGATCGGTGCTACCGGAACCTGCACCGGCTCTGCCACGGCCAACATCTCAATGAACGGCGCCTTAAGCTTAACTGTGACTGCCAATACACCGACCGTTTGCCCGGGCGCATCGGCATTGCTGAACGTTACAGGCGCCACCAGCTATACCTGGGCCAACGCATCTACCCTGAGCGCCTCCACCGGTACAGGAGTTACCGCGTCGCCCGTTGCCAATACCATCTACACCGTAACCGGCTCTACAGCCGGCTGCACGGGCACGGCAACCATCGCCGTCAATATCACCACAGTAGGATGCATCCCTACCTCCTGCAACCTGGCGGCCATACGGTCCGCATTAACCTCTGCCGGAAATGTCGAGCTCCTAGGCATGAACAATACGTGCAGCCTTTATTTCATCAATCCACAATTCATGTCAGGCCCGCAGGCACAGGCCTATGCGCAAACCTTCGGAGCCAACCTCATTTCCGTGCAATCCGCAGCAGAGAATGCCGATCTCCTGCAGGCCCTGTCGAACCAGGGATACGCCGGGCAGGTGATCTGGATTGGCTTTACGGATGCTGCGCTGGAGGGAACCTTCGTATGGTACGACAGCGCTCCGGTAACCTACTCCAACTGGGCACCCGGAGAACCAAACAATGCCGGAGGCAACGAGAACTGCACGCAAATTTATCCTGATGGCACCTGGAATGACCTCAACTGCAACGGATACAATTCCTTATCGGTGATTGAAGTCAATCTCTGTCCGCAGGTAAGCATTGCCAATGTACCGGTTCACTGCCCGAATACCAATGTTACGCTCAATGCAAGCACTATTCTCGGCTCACCGAGCTACACTTATACCTGGCTGCAGTCAGGAACAGAAACGTTTACCAATACCAGCGCTCCCGGCAATACCGACCAGATCACCGTAAGCTCCACAGGCCCCAATACCTTTACGGTATATGCCCAGGACAGGTACGCCTGCCCGGCATCAACCAGCATTACGCTGAGCGTTACACCTTCTCCAACCATTACGGCCAACAGCTCTACCATTTGCCTGGGCCAGCAAAGCGCCACCCTTACCGCCAACGGAGCAGTGAGCTACACCTGGGCGCCTTCGGCTACCCTCAGCTCTGCCAATGGCAACCCCGTGACCGCCACGCCTGCTTCCTCCACAACCTATACCATTACCGGAAGCGATGCCAATGGCTGTGTCTCCACAAAAACAACGGCAGTAACCGTGGTCAATACCCCAACGTTAGTCGCCTCACCGAACGCCACTATTTGCCCGGCAGTCAGCACCACGCTCAGCGTAAGCGGCGCCAGCACTTACACCTGGGCGCCTGCAGGATCCCTGAGCAGCTCAACGGGAAGCATCGTTACCGCCACTCCCGGAGCAACAACCGTGTATTCTATTACCGGCACCAACAGCAACGGTTGTACGGGCACCACAACCGTACAGGTAACGGTAGCTCCCAACCCGACTGTTACTGCAACAGCCGATGCTACCATCTGCCCGGGAGCCACCACCAGTTTCACCGCCGCTGGTGCCAGCACCTACACCTGGACACCTTCTGCTACCCTTAGCTCAGCCAACGGAGCTGTTGTAACGGCAAGCCCTGTTGCCAACACCGTGTATAGCGTAACCGGCACAAACATCAGCGGCTGTACCAACAGCAGTACTGTTTCTGTAACCATTGCTCCAAATCCTACTATTACCGCATCGGCCAGTACTACAATTTGTCCTGCCGGAAGCAGTACGCTAACCGTTAGTGGAGCCACGAACTATACCTGGTCGCCGGCTGCTTCACTCAACACAGCAAATGGAGCTACCGTAACGGCCAGCCCGGCCGCTACAACTATTTACACCATATCCGGAGCCAATGCAACAGGTTGTGCGGGGATTACCACGGTAACCGTTACGGTAACCCCCAACCCAACCATTACGGTCACGCCAAATGCCACCGTATGCCCCAACTCCTCCAATAGCTTAACAGCCGGCGGTGCCGGCAGCTATACCTGGAGTCCGACCGTGTTCCTTACCGGCAGCCAGTTCTCCTCTACAGTGATCTCTACGCCGACAACAAGCACCACCTATACAGTAACAGGCCTAAGCGGCATCTGCTCATCAACGGCGGCGGTCAGCCTCGTTGTATCCAATACGGTGGTGGTAAACGCCACAACGGCAACGCCGACGATCTGCCCGATGGGCTCGGCTACCCTCACGGCAAGCGGTGCTACCAATTACACCTGGACACCGGCAATAACACTGAATACAGCCAACGGCGGCACCGTAACGGCAACTCCTCCGGTCAGTGAAACCTATACGGTGATCGGCGCTACCGGCACCTGCACCAATTCGGCACAGGTAGCAGTAACGGTAACGGTCAATCCTACACTAAACGTCCCTGCCCTCACCCCCATCTGTAACGGGGAAACTACACCCATTAGCGCTTCGGGAGCATCCACGTATTCATGGTTGCCTGCAACGGGCCTGAGTGCCACCACTGGCAGCACCGTCAACGCCAGTCCGTCCACTACCACCATCTATACCGTAACGGGCGCTTCGGCGCTGGGCTGCCAAAGCTTCACCACGGTAACGCTCAATGTCATTCCTATCCCTACCATTTCTGTTATTTCGGGCTCCATGAGCATTTGCGAAGGCAATAACACCAGCCTGATGGCATCCGGATCCGCCACAGGTTCCTATACCTGGTCGGCTTCACCGGCAGGCTCTATCAGCAGCGCAACGGCCAACCCGGTAACAATTACCCCAACAGTAACAACAACCTACACAGTGATTGGCACCAACGGCGTTTTACCGAAAGTATGTCCTTCCTCACAGCAGATCACCATCACCGTGATCCCAAGAAGCCGGGCAGTTGCACCCGGTCCTGTGGTGATGTGCCTGGGAGCACCTACCACCATCAGCGCCTCCGGCGGAAATACATATTCCTGGTTACCTCCTACGGGCCTCAGCAATCCAAACGATTCCGTAACGGTGGCAAATCCGCCTGGCTCTACCATTTATACGGTAACGGTTTCCAATAACGGGCAATGCCCCGGAACCACAACGCTTTCCGTGATCGTGAACCCACTGCCCTATGTGTACGCTGGGCAGGATACAACCGTCAACATCGACGAAACCCTGACCCTTAACGGAACTGGTAACGTGGATGTAGGCTTCCTCGCCCCGTCCTCAACCCCACTCAACTGCAACTTCTGTAATTCTGTCGTGGTCAATCCCCAGGAATCGACCTGCTATGTCCTGATGGGCACTAACCAGTACGGCTGTATGAATACAGATACCGTATGCGTTACAGTAACCCGCGACTGGGACGTATTCATTCCGAATGCGTTTACACCTAATGCCGATAATGTAAACGATCTCTTTATTCCTGTAGGCTACGGGCTAAGTGAGATCAGCCTCACCATCTTCAACCGCTGGGGCACGGTGATCTTCAAAAGCAACGGAGATACGATCGGCTGGGATGGCACTTCGAAAGGGAAAACCTGCGAGCAGGGCGTATATATTTACCAGGCAGAGATTGTTACCATGTCGGGCAATAAAGTGAAACGTACCGGCCACGTCACCCTGCTCCCTAAAATCAGGTAGATGTACATTGACATATAAAAAAATCCCCCGCGCCACAGCACGGGGGATTTTTCATGATTGGAAAGCCCTTACAGGGAAATTTTATGGACCCTGTGAATCGGGATCACAACCCCTTGTTTGAGGATTACACGCTTATCGGTAACACCCCACACAGTTGTCTCCACGATCTTCTTCGACAGATCATCTTCAAAATAGATTTTGATTTTGGTATGCTCAAGATTCCCGAGTGTCAGGGCCCTGTTGAGCTCTGTTTCTCTTTCCTTGATGGCTCCCTGATCCGTCAAAACTTCATTGTTAGGAAATTTCAGGGATTCGATCTTTTCCTTATCTATATTTTCAAATGTGCTTGTCATAACTGTAATTATTTGGGTTAAACTAAATGGGTTAAACCTAAAATTACATAAAATGGTTACAGGGATTTTATAAAAGAGCTTAAAATTATTTTTTAACAAGTAAAACCACGTTTTCGACATGGGCAGTCTGTGGAAACATATCCACCGGCAGAATGCGCCTGATCTCATAAAGGTCGGTCATCATGGCCAGATCCCTGGCCTGCGTGGCCGGGTTGCAGCTTACATAGACGATCTTTTCGGGGGCTGCCTTCAACAATACCCTTACCACATCTTCATGCATACCGGCCCGTGGCGGATCGGTAATCACCACATCGGGTTTGCCGTGCTCTGCGATAAACTGTTCATTGAGGATATCCTTCATATCACCCGCAAAAAAGAGCGTGTTGTCAATGCCATTGAAGCTGGAGTTCACCCTGGCATCTTTTACGGCATCTTCCACGTACTCTACTCCTATTACTTTTTTAGCCTGCCCCGATACGAAATTGGCAATGGTTCCTGTGCCCGTATAGAGGTCATATACTACCTCATTTCCTGTCAGCCCGCAGAAATCGCGGGTGATCTTATAAAGCTCATAGGCTTGTGGAGAATTGGTCTGATAGAAAGAGCGGGCGCTGATCTTGAATTTCAGGCCTTCCATTTCTTCAAAAATATGATCGCGTCCGTAGTAGGTAATGATATCCAGGTCCTGTAGCGTATCGTTTCCTTTCTGGTTGATGGTATATTGCAAAGAAGTAATTTGCGGAAAGTTATCCTTCAGGTAATCCAGCAGGAGAGTTATATTTTCGGGTTGGTTCTCGAAGAACTGAATCACGACCATGATCTCTCCGTTGCTGGAGGTTCGGATCATCAATGTCCTCAGCAGGCCCGTTTTTTCGCGGACACCGAAAAAGCTCAGGTTATGGGCATTCGCAAAGTCGCGGATGCCATTGCGGATGGCGTTGGAAGGCTCTTCCTGGAGATAACAGGTTTTGATGTCCAGGATCTTATCGAACATCTTGGGAATGTGAAAGCCGAGGCCATTGCGGTTATCGATCTGCTCCCCGCTTTTGACCTGTTCATTGGTGAGCCACTTTTTATCGGAAAAGGAAAATTCCAGCTTATTGCGGTAATAGTAGGCTTCTTTGTTGCCGAAGATAGGCTCCAGCCTGGCAATGTCGAGTTTCCCGATGCGTGTCAGGGCATCGGCCACCGTTTTGTGTTTGAAACTGAGCTGTGTCTGGTAATCGAGATTTTGCCATTTGCAGCCACCGCAGTGCCCGAAATGCTGGCAAACAGGCACTACACGGTTTTCAGAGGGCTTCTTAATGGTTACGACATGGCCCTCGGCGTAATTGTTTTTTTTGCGTGTGATCATCACATCCGCAATATCGCCCGGCACACCGCCATCCACAAAAATTACCATCCCGTCTATTTTTGCGACTGATTTTCCTTCGGAGGAAATATCCACGATCGGGGCATTCTCTACAAATATGTTTTTCTTTATTTTACTCATCAGGCCGCAAAGATAAGAATTAGATGGAAGAAGTGACCAATGATCAGAGATTAGCGAAAAGAGGCCGTAGCAAACAGTAAGCAGTTGGCAGACAGCAGTGACGGAAAAGAAGGCAGCAAACAATGGGCATCAGACAATGGACATCAGACAATGAACGCTGGACGATGGACATTAGACAATGGACAAAGGACAAAGGACATTAGACAACAAAAAACAGGAGCAGTATTTCATTCACCAAATTCTCTTTTCTTTCCGGTTCTTAAAAAAACATAAGTATAAGCTGATTCGGATTTATATGAGTATTTTAGCGGGGCAAAAATGGCCTTTTACGTCAGTTATAAAATCCATCCGCTCTGCCAGAAACTACTGGGAGTAATCCTGCTGGTGCTGCTTTCCCATACGGGTATCAGCCAAAGCCAGGTGAAAACAGACAATGGCAAAACAATCAAGATCAATCATGCGGGCCGGCTGGCCTATGATAAATCATTGGGCGTGGATGCCCGCCGCCTGATCGGCAATGTGGAGTGTGAGCATGACGGAGCGGTCATGCGCTGCGACAGTGCCTACCTGTACACGGATAAAAAAATGGAGGCCTTCGGGCATATCTCCATCATCAAAGGCGACAGCATCTTTGTATACGGCGACTCGCTGAAGTACGATGCCAATACCAAACTGGCCAACCTGAAAGGCAATGTCAAGTGTATTGAAAAGGACATGACGCTCACCACCAATATTCTTACCTATGAAGTAGGCAAAGGCATAGCGAGCTATTACAATGGCGGAACGATTGTGAATAAGGAGAATACACTGGTAAGCAAGAACGGGCATTATTATTCTGCTACCAAGGCTCTCTCTTTCCATTATGATGTGGTGCTTACCAACCCGGATTATAAAATGCGGAGCGACACCTTGCGCTACAATACGATTAATAAAACCTCGTACTTTCTGGGCCCCTCGATCATTACCAGCAAGGAAAATTATATTTACTGCGAAAACGGCTGGTACGATACGGACAAGGAGGTGTCGCGCTTCAGCAAAAATGCTGTCATTACCACCAAAGATCAGAAGCTGACAGGCGATAGCGTATTTTATGACCGTAAAAAGGGATATGGCCGGGCCACCAAAAATGTACAGATCCTGGATACCACCAATAAATCCATCATCACGGGGCAGTTTGCCGAGCACTATGAAAAGGGTAACCGCTCGAAGGTAACAGGCGACGCGATCTATGGCCGGGTGATCGATAAAGACACGCTCTTTCTTTCGGCGGAGGTATTGCTTTACGACGAGCCCGATTCGCTGCACTCCTACGTGAAAGCATTCCGGCAGGTGAAGATCTTCAAAAAAGATATGCAGGGCATTTGCGATTCGCTGGTATACACCATCCATGACTCGCTGATGAAGATGTACAACTCGCCCGTATTATGGACAAATAACGGGCAGGTTACTGCCAAAAGCATCAACGTAACAGCGGGGGGGCATTCGGTGAAATATTTCGAGCTGCTCACCAATGCCATCGTGATCCAGAAAGTGGACAGCCTGGATGAGGATAAATTTAATCAGATCGCAGGGCGCCGCATCGAAGGTTTTTTTGAAAAAGATTCGATCCGAAAGATGAACGTGGTGGGCAATGCCCAGATCATTTATTACCTGAAACAGAAAAAAAAGTACAAAGGCGTGAATAAAACCATCTGCAGCGATATTACTGTTTGGATGGATAAAGACGGGGTGGACAGGGCGACCTTCCGCAATAAACCGGAGTCCACGGTATTCCCGCTGGCCGAATTCAATGACAAAGATACGCGCCTGAAAGATTTCGTCTGGCTTGAAAACAGGCGCCCCAAGAAAAAATCGGACATTCTCATCAGGGAAACTCCCGGCAGGTAAATCTCTTTTTTTAACATATTATTTGCTTAGATAGTGTATTTTTGACATTGTTATGCAAAAGTGGCTTGTTCTATCCTCTGCTCTTCTGTTGGCTCTTTCAGCATTGCCGCAAACCGGCCCCGCCGGGGTTGGCTCGCCAAACACGAATGTGTTCTGGGTGAAAGCAGATAAAGGCACCTCTACCACCGTCAACAACACACCCATCAGCACCTGGAACGACCAATCGGGCAACGGCATCCATGTTTCCCAGAGCAATGCGGTTCAGCAGCCGTCCTTTGCCACCAATGTCATGAATGGCTTTCCGGCTATTGCCTTTGATAACAACTCTAGCTCGGGCCAAAACGATTTCCTGACAGCCCCCGACAACCCGAAGCTGGACAATACACCTGGCTATTCTTTTTTTACCGTCACCAGGATGAACGCCATTGGCGGTGATGCGCGCTGTATTATTTCCAAACGTACTTCTATTGATATTGATGAAGCCTTTATGCTCTTCTACTGGGAGCCCAGCTACTTCTACCTCGATATCGACGGCCTCGGCGACAGGCAATCGACAAGCCCGGTGACCTACACAACCAACACGCCTTACATTATTGACGGTATTTATGACGGCACGCTTCCTGCTGCGTCACGAACAAAAATTTACGAAGGAGAAAGCCTGAGGAAAACTTTTTCTGAAACAAGTGCGAATGTTCCCGACAAACCTTCTCCCCTCAACCTGGGCTGCACACACGCAGCCAATAACCGGCCTTTCGGCGGCTACATGGCAGAGGTGATCGTTTATACCGTAACGGTGAATGACGCACAGCGCATCATCGTGAATAATTATTTATCTTCGAAATACGACATTGCCCTAAGCGCTAATGACAAGTACGCCGGCGATACACCCGCCAATGGCAATTACGATCTGGAAGTGGCAGGCGTCGGGCGCGAAAGCTCGGGCAGCAATCCTGCCTTTTCAGCCTCTGTGAGCGGAGGCCTTACCATCACCAATACTGCCGGGCTCGATGCAGGCGATTACATCCTGGCAGGCCATGCATCGCCCACCAACGCGCAGATCACCTCCGATGTGGGGGGCATGACCGGCATTAACAATGCCCGATGGCTTCGCATCTGGTACATCGATGTTACCAACACCGGCACTGCATTGACCAATACAATCGAGTTCGACATGAGCGACGGCGGTGTAGGCTCTGTTCCTATTGCGATCGCGGGCAATTACGTGTTGCTGTACAGGGCCGGACAAACCGGTAACTGGACCGAGCTGACCACGGCTTCCTCTATTTCGGGCGACCAGGTGATCTTTTCGGGCGTGACGCTCAGCAATGACGGTTATTATACCATCGGTACGAGAAACTACCTGGTGAGCCCGCTGCCGGTGGAGCTCATACAGTTTGATGCGGTTGCCAATGGAGATGCCGTGGATATCCGATGGACAACGGCTTCTGAAAAGGACAATGCTTTTTTCACGGTTGAGAAAAGCCGCGACGGCCTTGCCTTCGAAACGCTCAGCACTCAAAAGGGCGCGGGCAACAGCACAACCCGTACGAGCTACTATGAAAAAGACCGGAAGCCTTTTGAGGGCCTGTCCTATTACCGCCTGAAGCAATACGACCTGAATGGCAGGTATACCTATTCGGCTATTAAAGCTGTAGACCGTAGCGGGCTGGCGAATACAGACATTCTCGTGTTTCCCAATCCTTCCGACGGCAACATCCGCCTCAGGCTGAAGGGCTTTAAAAAAGAAGCGGTCGAACTGGCGGTAACGGATGCGATGGGCAGGCTCTGTATTTCACGCAGCCTGACTGTGCAGGATAACGAGGAAGACATCCTGCTCAATGGCGGGCGGCAACTGGCACCGGGCACTTACGTGCTTGCCATTAGCACGAAAGACAACGTATACAGGCGCAAAATTACTGTGAACTGATTTCATGGTGTTGTAATAGTTAGCGACGACTATAACAGGATCAGATGGCGAAAGGCACTGTGATCTCTTTCTATTTCCCTGGATCTCATTTCAAAACACAAGGCCAGGCGGGCAGATTATAATGCGTCGCCTATAGCCTTCCGAAAATTAGCTTTTATTGCAAAAGACGCCAATGCGATAATTTTGTATATTTAGGCTGTTTAAAATCATCCAACACTTATGAAATTACTTCAGAATAAAGTTGCCATTATTACAGGTGCCTCCCGCGGAATTGGAAAAGGCATTGCTACTAAATTTGCCGAACAGGGTTGTAACATCGCTTTCACTTACCTGAGTTCTGTAGAAAAAGCCAAAGCCTTTGAGGCGGAACTCGCTGCCTATGGTATCAAAGCGAAAGGCTTCCAGAGCGACGCTGCAGACTTCAAAGCCGCAGAGCAGCTGGTAAACGACGTAGTCGCAGAATTTGGCACAGTGGATATCCTGGTAAACAATGCCGGAATTACACGCGATACCTTACTGATGCGCATGAGCGAGCAGCAATGGGATGAGGTAATTAACGCCAATTTAAAATCAGCTTTCAATCTTACCAAAGCCGTGCAAAAGCCGATGCTGAAAGCGCGCAGCGGCTCGATCATCAACATGAGCTCGGTGGTAGGTGTGAAAGGCAATGCCGGACAAGCCAACTATGCAGCTTCCAAGGCGGGCATGATCGGCTTTACCAAATCGGTAGCGCTGGAGCTGGGCAGCCGCAATATCCGCAGCAATGCCATTGCTCCCGGATTTATTGAAACGGAAATGACCGGCGCCCTCGATGAGAAAACCGTACAGGGCTGGCGGGATGCTATTCCATTGAAACGCGGCGGCACTGCGGAAGATGTGGCTAACCTCACGTTATTTCTTGCAAGCGATATGAGCTCATACATCACCGGCCAATGCATCAATATCTGCGGAGGGATGCTGACCTAGAAATGATACATTTTAAATTATAAATGCTGCTGATTTTTAGTAAAAAATCATAAACGTTTATCCTGATTTAAAATTCATCATTTAAAATTCATAATTTCCTAAAATGGAACTGATTTCTAATTATCCCTGGTATTACACCCTGTTATGTTTTTTAGCAGGGTTTGTTTTTTCCGCTGCCATGTATTTCAGGGATAAGCACCATGCGGAACGGCCGAAGCTGCTGCGCTACAGCCTGGCTACCCTGCGCTTTGCCTCGGTAACGCTGATCGCCCTGCTGCTGCTGGACATCTTTATGAAGCGCCTGGTGAATGAAACGGAAAAACCCGTGATCCTGGTCATGCAGGATAATTCGTCCTCCATTACGGCAGGCAAGGATTCTACTGAGATCAAAACGGATTACACCAAAGCGCTGGCAGCCCTGGTGGATGCGGTAAAAGAAAAATACGATGTTAAAACCTACCGCTTCGATTCGGAGCTGAGCCCGTCGGTCCCACCCATGAGCGGGATTGATTTCAAAGGCAGGGAAACGGACATCTCCAAAGCCTTTTCCGACATTGAGAATAATTACCTGAATAAAAACATCGGGGCCGTTATCCTCGCCAGCGATGGTATTTACAATAAAGGCACCAATCCCCTGTATAGTTTCGGCAAGCTCAATGCACCTGTGTATACCATTGCCCTGGGCGATACTATCCCGCTGAAAGACGTGTGGATCCAATCGGTGATACACAACCAGGTCGCTTACCTCGGCAATTCATTTCCGGTAGAAGTGGTGGTGAACGCCACCGACCTCAACGGCTCCCAGGCTACAGTATCGATTACGCAGGAAGGCAAGACCCTGAAAAACGAAACCATTGCCATCAATTCCAAAAGCTTCAGCAAAACCCTGAACTATGTGTTTGACGCGGTCAAACCGGGCATTCAGAAATATACCGTGAGCATTACCGGTGTCGACGAAGACAAAAACAAGCAGAACAATGTTCAGTCCTTCATGATCGACGTGATCGACAACCGCGAAAAGATCCTGATCCTGGCCAATGCGCCTCATCCCGACATCGCTGCGCTTGAGCAAAGCATCAGCCATGCCCAGACCTATGAAGTAGAAGTGGCTCTGCTTAACAATTTCACCAAACCGTTGAAGCCTTATTCCCTGGTCATTCTACACCAGGTGAGCAATACGCCGCTTGCTCTGGTGAATGACATCAAGGCCAATAACATCCCGGTATTTTTTATCGGGAACAGCGGATTCATCAATGCCAGGAACGATCAGCGCTCCAACGAGGTGGAAGCTGCCTACAAAAAGGAATTTGCCTTGTTCTCTGTCAGCCCTGAGCTCCAGGGCTATTTCAAAAACCTGCCGGCAGTGAAATGCCCGTTTCGCGGAAACGTGAATGCGGGCAGCGTGAGCAGCCTCCTTTCCCAGCGCCTGGGTGTGGTAGACACGGATGAGCCTTTGCTCTTCTTTTCGGAAAGCAACGGCGTGAAATCGGGCGGCTTTACCGGCGATGGCCTCTGGCGCTGGCGGCTAAGGGATTATGCAGATCATGGCAACCACAACCTGTTCAATGAGCTCATCAGCAAAACCGTGCAGTACCTTTCGGTGAAAGCCGATAAAAGTTTCTTCAGGGTGTATACAAAAAAAATCATCAACGAGAACGAGGCTCTTGATTTTACTGCGGAAGTGTATAACCAGAGCTATGAACTCATCACTGATCCGGATGTGACACTCAGCCTGAAAGACAGCAAGGGCAAGGTTTACAACTACACCTTCAGTAAAAAGCAAACCATGTACAGCCTTTCTGCCGGACAGTTTTCAGCGGGCGAATATACCTGGGAAGCCAAAGTGAAATCAGGCGATAAGCTGTATACGAAAACAGGCCTGGTGATTGTGAAGGAAGTCGTTTCGGAAAAGATCAATACAGTGGCCAACCACCAGCTGCTCTACCAGATAGCGCAGCAAAGCGGCGGAAAATTATTCTACAAGAACCAGCTGGAGGCTTTGCAAAAAGCTATCCTGGAAACAGATTCCATCAAATCCATTACGTATTCGCACAAGCAGCTGAATGAGCTTGTGAACCTGAAATGGATCTTTTTTGTGATCCTGCTCCTGCTCTCGGCGGAGTGGTTCCTGAGGAAATATAACGGGAAAGTGTAAAACGGCCTGCAATTCTGGAAAAGTCCGGAAGATCCTGTTTAGTCTGCCCTTTAAGGGGCTTTATCTCCTTATTCAATGCTACTGTATAAGAATCCAATTTAAATGGAAAATACGGGCGGCCGTTTAACACATTCACATTTTCAAATTGTTATATTTGTTTAACTAAAACCCGAAGTTAAAACCATGAAAAAATTAGTTATTCTATCCTTCCTGGCTGTTTTAAGCCTCACCGCTTTTAAAACAAACGACAGCGGGAAATTGCCATCTGCAACTGTAAAGACCTTAGACGGCTCTACCGTTAACTCGAATACCTTTTCCAACAACGGCAAGCCGATCATCATCAGCTTTTGGGCTACCTGGTGCAAACCCTGCAAGAAAGAGCTGGATGCCATCAATGAAGAGTATGCCGACCTGGTGAAGGAAACAGGCGTGAAGCTGATCGCTATTTCAATCGACGATGCTCGCAGCTCCGGAAAGGTGATGACCGATGTGAAGGCCAAAGGCTGGACGTATGAGGTATACATTGACGAGAACCAGGATTTTAAGCGTGCCATGAACGTGAACAACGTACCGCATACATTCATCATCGACGGGGAAGGCCATACCGTTTGGAGTCATAATTCCTACGCGGAAGGCGACGAAGAGATCCTGTTTGCCAACGTAAAAAAAGTAGCCAAAGGCGAAAAAATCGAACACTAATTTCTCCGACCACATCCTGTGAAAAAATACTTACGCTATGCTGTATCAGGCTTAGGCCTTTGTTGTATCCATTCTTCTTTTGCCCAGGTACTGGGCGACCTCAGGCAATCCTCCGTAAGCGGAAACTTCCAGATAGAAGGCGCTTATTATCAAAAGGACACGGCCATTAAAGCCGATCCGGGCAAAGAGGTGTTCCGTTACAATGCCTTCGGAAATATCAACGCGACCATGGGAAATTTTTCGGCCGGCGTCCGTTTCGAAAGCTATAACCCGCCCTTGCTTGGTTACCTGCCGGGCTACAAAGGCTCGGGTATCCCGTACCGCTTTGCGCGTTATAAGCATAAAGACATCGACATTACCGTAGGTAACTTCTACGAGCAGTTCGGAAGCGGTATTACCCTCAGGGCTTATGAAAACCGAGGTCTCTTGTATGACAATGCCCTGGACGGAATGCGGGTGATTTTTTCTCCGAAAAGCGGCGTTACCCTGAAAGGCCTGGTGGGCAAGCAACGGACGTATTTTTCCTTATCACCGGGCGTGGTACGCGGGATCGACGGGGAGGTGAATATTACCGAGCTGTTCGACTCCCTGGCTAAATCCAAAACCAAAGTGATCGTAGGCGGCAGCTTCGTGAGCAAATACCAGGAGGATCAGAATCCGACGCTGGTACTTCCTGAAAATGTGGGAACCGGCGCTGGCCGCGTGACGATTATCCGCGGGGGCTTCAACTTCAACACGGAATATGCCTATAAGATCAATGACCCATCGTACCAGAACAAATACAGCTATAAACCGGGACAGGCCCTCATTGCTACTGCGGCCTATGGCTCCAATGGCTTCTCAGCCCAGCTTTCCGGAAAGATGCTCGACAACATGAGCTTCCGCAGCGACAGGGATGCGCAGAATACGATCGATATGATCAACTACCAGCCTGATTTCAGCAAGTTTCACACTTACTCGCTCATGGCTTATTACCCCTATGCCACGCAGCCGAACGGCGAAGTGGGAGGAACGGCTGAGGTGCAATACAAGATCAAAAAAGGTACGCCCCTCGGCGGCAAATACGGCGTGGACATTACCGTGAACGCCTCTTCCTATTTTGCCCTGGACACCATCGGCATCAACCCGGTACAGGACTCCGCCATGAACCATAAGTACAAAACCAATTATGGCAATGTAGGCGACAAGTACTATCACGACTTCAACATTGAGATCACCAAGAAATTCAACAAGCAGCTGAAAATAACGGTGATGTACGCCAACCAGTTCCTGAACCAATCGATCGTACAGTTCAACACACCTGACAAAGAGGAACACCCGGACATCAGTTCCAACATCGGGGTGATCGATATTACCTACCGTTATAAAACGGGCTCTGCCATCCGTTTTGAAACACAGGGCTTCTTTGCCACCTATAACTACGGTGAACATAAGCTGGATAAGGCCGGGAATGTAAACATCACCAACAATACCGGCTCCTGGGTATCGGAGCTCATCGAATGGACGCCGACCTCGAAATGGTTCTTTGTATTGGCCGATCAGTACAATTACAACAACCCGGATGTAGCCAAGCGAGTGCACTATTACTATGGCAGCGTGGGCTATGTATCGGGCCCTACACGTATTTCGGTAAGTTACGGACGCCAGCGCCAGGGTATCTTCTGCGCAGGTGGCGTCTGCCGGTTTGTGCCTGCGCAAAGCGGCTTAAGTTTCACCATCTCCTCAAGCTTTTAATGATCCAATCAACGACCATAAAATAGCCATGTTGCTTACAAAACATAACCAAAGATAACATGGCTATACCCTGCCCGAATGAGTTCGTTCAGGCGGGCATAAGGCCGAAAAGAAAAATAATAACTACTCATGAAAAAAACAGTTTTGCCTGTAAGCCTCTTCCTGACCGCTGTTCTCGGCTTAGCCGGCTGCGATTATGTGAAAGATGCCAGAGACCCGAGTACGGCTCCGGTAGTAGGAAACCGCAAGGTGCTGATCGAAGATTATACGGGCCACAAATGCGGGAATTGCCCGGCTGCGGCTGATACCTTATCTTACATCAAAAATAAATATCCGGGCAAGATCATTCCTGTAGCGATCCATGCCGGCTTCTTTGCAACGGCAGCCCCAAGCAGCAGTTACCCGACCGACTTCCGTAACCCGGTAAGCGACGCCTACGACACGCAATTCGGCATCTCGCTGGCAGGAAACCCGAACGGCCTTGTGAACCGCGGCAACTACGGCACCGGCAATTTCATCAAAGCCTTTACGACCTGGGAGGGCGTTGCTTACCAGATGCTCTCCACGCCGGCCAAATTCGAGCTGAAGATCCGGAATACGTTTAATGCAACGGGCAACAACCTCAACACCAGTGTGACGGTAAAGTCCCTGGGCTATAATACCGGTATGTATAAGCTGGTGGTATTGCTCACCGAGGACAGCATTGTGGCCGAACAGTTGGATTACCGACTGCCTTCCGGCAGCCAGCTGATCCCGAACTACGAGTTTGAGCATGTGCTGAGGGATGCAATCAACAGCACCTGGGGCGATGCCGTATTTGCTTCCGGCGCCATCCCGAACGACTCGGTGGTGAAGACCTACAGTAATTACACCATCAGCAGCAACTACCGGGCGCGCAAATGCCATGTGGTGGCTTACATCTACGATGCCAACAGCTCGAGTCCTACCTACTACGAAGTACTGCAGGCCGAAGAGGAAAAGGTAGTTCATTGACCCTGCTCAGGTACTTATCCGAATGAAAAAAACTCCGGCGCTCCCGGAGTTTTTTAGTTATGGGTCTGCAAGCTTTAACGTTGAGTCTTTGGGCGTCCGGGCGCGCTTTACGCTGCAAGTCCCCCGCGAAGAAACAGCGGGGAAGCTTTCCGCTTCAATCGCTGACGCGGTGATTCCAACTCCCGAAAGTTACGATGCTATCCGGCTTTGCAAAACAGCGTTTAATGTTTACTTTTATGCTTTTGAAATACCTATGAAACCTTCTATCCCAAGAGGCACCCGCGATTTTGGCCCTGCCGAAATGCAAAAACGCCAGTATATTTTCGACACCGTCAAACGTAATTTCCAGCTCTTCGGCTATGCTCCGATCGAAACACCCACCATGGAGAATTTAGAGGTGCTGACTGGAAAGTACGGGGATGAAGGTGACAAGCTCATCTTCAAAATATTAAACAGCGGGGATTATTTAAAGGATTTTGTTTTCAGCGGGAAAGAAGTAGAAGCCTTTGACAAGCTGGAAAGAAGCAATAGCAATGCCTTTCTTCCTTCCAACGGGATCCTGGAATCCGACAAACACATCAGGCAGATTTCGGAGAAGGCCCTGCGTTACGACCTTACGGTTCCTTTTGCACGATATGTGGTGATGAACCAGAACGCGTTAACTTTCCCTTTCAAACGCTACCAGGTGCAGCCGGTATGGAGAGCTGACAGGCCGCAGAAAGGCCGCTACCGGGAGTTTTACCAGTGCGATGCCGACGTGATCGGTTCCGACTCGCTGGTGAATGAGCTGGAGCTTCTGTCGCTGATGGATAAAGCCTTCAGGGAGTTGAACATTCCTGTATTGATCAAATTCAATAACCGGAAGATCCTGAGCGGCATTGCGGAAATTCTGAATGCCAGCGAGCAGATCATCGATATCACGGTAGCGATCGACAAGCTGGACAAGATCGGCAAAGAGGGCGTGGTGAAAGAGCTCCGGGACAAAGGCATTTCGGATGCAGCCATTGAGCTGCTGGAACCGTTGATCGATCTTTCCGGCTCCAACGAAGACAAAGTCAATACCTTAAAGACATTCCTGGACACCAGCGAGGTCGGTAAAAAAGGGATTGAAGAGATTGAATTTTTACTGAACCACCTTTCGACCATCAATATCGGGCACGTATCGGTGGAGCTGGATATTACGCTGGCAAGGGGCCTGAACTACTACACCGGAACTATTTTCGAAGCCAAAGCCAATGCCGGTACCTTTACGCCGAGCATCCTCGGTGGCGGCCGCTACGATGACCTCACCGGAATTTTCGGATTAAAGAATATGTCGGGCGTCGGTATTTCTTTCGGCATCGACCGCATTTACGATGTGATGGAAGAACTGAAGCTGTTCCCGGAAAGCGTGAATAAAGTAACGACCACCAAGGTGTTGTTTACCAATTTCGGTGAAGCGGAACAGCTGCACTGCCTGGGTCTGGCGGCCCGGCTGCGTGCTGCCGGCATCAATACCGAAGTGTATCCCGATGCAGGGAAGAAGATCGCCAAGCAATTTGAGTACGCCGATAAAAAGCAAATTCCATTTGTTGCCGTGGTTGGAACAAATGAAATGGCAAAAAACACCGTTATGCTGAAAAATATGCAAAGCGGAACACAAATGGAGATTGGCCTGGATGACTTAAAAACCGTATTGGCATCTTAGCTCTGAAAAACAGTATTTTATCTGATTTTATAGCATATGAGTTAGGGATATAGTACTCTTAATTAGTAAAGAATAGTACTCCTAACGACATACTTTTGTAAGTTTACTCTACGTAAATTGAAAAACTATGTCTATTCAAGCTAAACGACTCACTTTTATTTTCCTGGTTGTAATTTCCGGTTTGTTAAGGAGCCAGAATTCGCAATACGTGCCAGGCACCACCTGCATTTCCTGCCCTGTGGTTCAGGCCCCCAAAGGCCCGGCCCCCACGCCGCAAAACGGAAATGCGACACTTGGCACAAGTTATACGAATACAGCCTGCGGGCTGAATTATACCTCGGGCAGCGTAAAGCTGGGCAGAAGGGGCAGCATCAACGGGGTGATACAGCCGGCAGCTATTACGATAGCAGGGATCCCGAATTGCGCCACGATCTTAAAAGCGTTTTTATACGCCGATGCTTCCGGTAACGGTATTGCCATTAATGCGACGGTGCAAAATCCGGCCTCCGCTTCAACGGCCTTCCCGATGACCATGATCGGGCAGGACATTGACAAATGCTGGTCGTCGGCGGGATACGTCCGTACACACAGCTACAGGGCTGATATTACAAGCTGCATTACCGGAAATGGTATTTACCGGGTATCGGGCCTTCCGGTTGCGCCAACAGCCGGCAATGATGTAGACGGGGCCAGCATCCTCATAATTTATTCGGATCCTATGCAAAGCTATACAGGCAGTATTGTTATTGCCGACGGCGCCGTGGTTTCGGTTTCTACCGTGCTTACCAGAACCGTAACCGGCTTCAGCGCCTGCGCAGCCTCCACCTTTGCCAATGGCTTTATGATCCTTGCCGACCTGCAGGGGATCAGCAACAGCAACCTTAAAATAAACAGCACCACAAATAATGTGGTTCAGAATTCGGCCAATGATACTTATTGGAATTTCATCTCAGCTCCCTGCCCGGCGGTGACCAACGGGCAAAGCTCAGCTGTTTTCGGAGCATCCAACGGCGGTGGCGATTGCTTCAATATTGTGGCGGCAGGCTTATATTACCGCACAAACTGCTTAACCTGCACTTCTACCAGTAACTTCTCGGTGAGCACAACCGCATCGGGCTGCGCCGCCAATTCAGTGACCGCTACTGTAACCGGTGGCACCATGCCTTATACCTATACCTGGACGGGCTCGGCGCAAACATCTTCTGTTGCTACAGGGCTTACTCCGGGCCCGTATACGGTTACTGTAGCCGATGCCACCGGCTGCAATACAGCTACTGCCGTATTTACCGTGACGTCGAACCCAAGCACCGTAACGGTTACCGGAAACTTAAACATCTGCAGCGGTGCCACCACGACCTTAACGGCGAACGGGGCCTCGACCTATACCTGGAGCCCGGCCATCGGTTTAAGCGCAACGACAGGAAGCGTGGTCATGGCGAGCCCGCCTTCTACCACCACCTATGTCGTAACGGGCAGCTCTGGCGCCTGCACGGGCTCAACCAGCGTTGTTATCAATGTCACTCCTACACCAACGGTGACCCTGACGTCCAATACCGTCATTTGCACCGGTTCTTCAGCCACCTTAACGGCGGGCGGGGCCTCAACCTATACGTGGAGCCCGGCTACAACCCTCAATACAAGCTCGGGAAGCCAGGTAGTGGCTTCGCCTACAGTCACAACAACCTACACGGTAACCGGCAGCACAGGGACCTGTACGGACGACGAGGTGGTAACGGTCAGCGTTTCCTCTTCCACGGTGAGTGTTTCCTCCAATACAGTCATCTGCGACGGCAATTCAACGACATTAACAGCGAATGGCTCGCCTTCGTATACCTGGAGCCCGGCTACAGGACTTAACACGACATCCGGTAACCAGGTGGTTGCCTCTCCTTCGGGAACGACCACTTACACGGTTACGGGCGGTGTAGGCACCTGTACGAGCTCTGCGGCTGTTACCGTGAGTGTTGCAGCAAACCCTACAGTCAGCGTTCTGTCGAATACGGCCATGTGCAGCGGCAGCACCACAACCCTGACGGCCTCCGGAGCCACTTCCTATTCATGGAGCCCGGCTGGCGGCCTGAATGCGACAACGGGAAGCACCGTGACTTCCTCTCCGCTCAATACTACCACTTATACTGTGACAGGCCTTACAGGCGCATGTTCCGGTTCCACAACGGTAAACGTCAGCATCATCACCTCTCCTACCATTACGGTATCGTCAGGTACTTTCATCTGCAGCGGCAGCTCTACAGCGCTAACGGCCGGCGGTTCATCGACCTTCACCTGGAGTCCGGCTACAGGCCTGAGCAGCACCAGCAGCGGCACGGTGACTGCTTCGCCAGCGGCAACAACGACCTATACGGTTATCGGAGGCACCGGAACCTGTACTAATTCGGCCATGGTGACTGTAACGGTTATTCCTACTCCTACGCTTTCCCTGTCGTCCAACACCATGATCTGTCTTGGCTCTTCGGTTCCATTAAGCGTTTCCGGCGCTACCGCCTACGTGTGGAGCCCGGCTACAGGGCTTAACTCGACCACCGCAGCCACAGTGACGGCCTCACCGGGATCTACCACCACTTACAGCGTTACAGGAAGCATTTCAACCTGCACGGCCTCGGCAGCGGTTACCGTTACCGTGATCCCGAACCCTGTGCTTTCCGTTTCTTCCAATACCTCGATGTGTGCCGGAAACAGCGTGCCTTTAAGCTCTTCGGGGGCGGGTTCCTATAGCTGGAGCCCGGGCACAGGCTTATCATCCACCACTGGTGCCCAAACTACTGCTTCACCCGCCGCTACCACCATCTATACCGTTACGGGCAGCAACACTGTAGGGCCTGTTACCTGCAGCTCAGCCACTACGGTAGAGGTTGTGATCATTCCTGTGACAGCCCCGGTCATCGACCCGGTGTCGCCGATTTGTGCCGGCGATTATACAAGCCTGAATGCCACGGGAGGCGATACGTATCAATGGACACCTGCTACGGGATTAGCCAATGCAACCGCTTCAACAACCACTGCGCATCCTTTGACCTCTACAGTATATACACTTTCCATCACCAAAAGCGGCTTCTGTACGAATACTGCTTCTATAGAAGTGGTGGTGAACCCATTGCCTGTGATCGATGCCGGAAGGGACACTACCGTGAACAGCGACGAATTCATCACCTTAAACGGTACCGGGAATACCACTGTAGGATTCTTAGCCCCAACGGGGGGCAACCTTTCATGCAATTTCTGTCCTTCGATCTCTGTCAATCCACAGGAAAACACCTGCTACACGCTGAAAGGCATTTCGCCGGCCGGATGTGTAAGCTATGATGAAGTGTGCGTGGTTGTCACGAAAAACTGGGATGTGTATATCCCGAATACCTTTACGCCGAATAACGATGACATCAACGATATCTTTATTCCTTCAGGGTACGGCCTTACTGAAATTACCCTCACCATTTTTGACCGTTGGGGCCACCAGATCTTTAAGAGCAATGATACGATGCGAGGCTGGGACGGTAAATTCAAAGGCAAGTTGTGCGAGCAGGGAGTCTATGTTTATAAAGCCGAAATCAAGACCATATCCGGAAATACCGTTGATAAGGTAGGGCATGTGACTTTACTCGGCAAAGACTAATTTTTGTACCTCATCCTGTAGGTCCTGCATGCAGCTTAATCCGCGTAAGCGATTAAGCTGCTATTGCTTTGGTACGCATGGTCCAATATACTTAACAGCTGCTTCACATCGGTATCGGCCTGCAAGCGGCGTTGTGCAATGGTTGTGAGCATTTGAACGATGACTTCCCTGCTCCACCTGAAATCGGCATCGTATTCAAAACGGCCATCGATCACGCACTTTTTTTTCAGCCTCCGGAATGTGGCATCGTCCATACTGCCTGCCGGCAAAAGCCCTGCCTGTTCCGGAGATGCAGGCTTTGACTGTTCAGGGGCTATGAGATAAAAATCCAGCATTTTCAAAGCTCATTGATGTGGATACGGAATAGTATTCCCGAGGAAATAGCGCTGTATACATTCCATATATGCACAGGCTTCTGTGTGCAGATGACTACACAGGTATAGATTGCTGCCATCTATGACCACCAGAACATCCGGCATACCGGAATGCGATTTATCTTTTGCAAAGGTGTAGCGGATGCCGCTGCCTTCGCTTTCTGCCCCAGAAAAGAGCGGATGCGCAATGAGCAGGTTGCGAAGATCCTGCCTTTGCACAGCGGTCAGCTCAACGTATGCCTCATATTCATATCCCATCACGTGAATTTACAGACAGGAAACGGCACAGGGTGAGTAAAACAGATCTTTTCCACAGATACATCAGTAGTACTAATTACTTCAAAGATGTAACTAAATAACCAGTAAAAAAGAAAGGTCAATCCTTGTACCACCTGGCGATATCGATGACCAGGCCAAGGGAGGCAAAATCGGGTGTGCGGCGTATGCTTTGCCCGCCCAGGTTGAGTGTAACCCCGTACTGTGCCTGCAACTTAATGAACTTATACCCTCCACGGACAGTGATGGCCGGCTCTGCAAACACAAAAAGAGGATCGGTGAGGCGGTTATTGTTAAGGTAATCATCTTTTAATTGATCGTTGGTATAATTACTCTGACTGAAATTGCTGTACTTCACGAAAGAAAATTTCGGTGTCAGCGCTACATCAAAATATTTGGAGCGGTAGCCGAGGTTGGACTGCACAAAACCTTTGGCAGCATTGGCGTCGAAGCTGGCCATGTAAGGAGCCGGAGAGTTGCTGTTGAACTGTTCCTGTTTATGTACTTTTCCTAAACCGCCGCCCACGTATGTTTCCATCACGAGGTTATTATCGTCTGAATTGAGCAGATAGCCGATGCCAAGCTCTCCCATTCCTCCATTGTGTTTATAGTTATGGTCTCCTTCGTAGTTCCTATAATAGCCGTTTGCCATGATCCCGATGTGATCGGTGACTGCCACGGCGGCCTGTAAGTCGTTTTGGGTAACGTTGAGTTTAATTTCACCGCGTTCCTTCAGCAGAGGTGCGTTCACAGCATTGGTGGTGTACAACGTTGTACTGCAAGAGCTCAGGGCTGCTATTCCAACAGCGACTGCACAGAGGCTAACTAGGTTTTTCATAAGCATGGTTTTAGGATAGGGGTGCGAACCCCATGCCACCGGCTCTGTCAACAGAAAGTACGCCTATTTCTGTTAAATCGGCCGAGCTATGCTTATGCGTGTAGAGTATTTTCCACTGTTCAGGGACTTACATCGTCACCTGCTCCACGGATTCTTTGATGTAGTTGCCAGTAGGGTCTTCATCGTTCCTACAGGTAAGTATCATATAGACAGAGCGATCCTTGGGATTGGATACAGGGAGGTAAGTATTCGGCGGGCTCACATATACCGCCCCCCCGGGCGACGATGGCACAATGCGCAGCTCGATCAATTCGGAACCGCTATGGCGGCTTCTGATTTTTTTCATCCAGTCAATCGTTGCAATCTTTTCACTTACGATCGTTCCGCTGTAAATCTCTGTCACATCGACAAGGATCATATCATAATCCCCATTCAGCAGCATCCAGTTATCTTCATAATCATTCGTTTGTTTCGACAGAGGACGGATCAGGCGCTGTTCGACCGTACGGCCATCTTCCTGTACATGCTCATACAGTGTGGCATCGTATTTTTCGTAGTAAGGCAGGGTCATGGTCGCTTCGCCCTTTGTATCAAGGGCTCCCAGCACATAACTCCTTTCGGCGATCGGGATTGCAGGGGAGGTTGTAAAAGGCATCAAGGTTTGCTGCTCCGAAAAGCCGTCTTTGGTATAGATGAGGTAATCGAGCGTATCGGCTGTAGGATTACAGAAATGGATTTTGGGAACAGTATCTGCAACGGCCAGCTCTTGTTTCGAAGACTCCCCGGAAGTTTTGCCTGTGGCCAACAGCAAATAAGCGCTCACACCACCGAAGATCAGCGCCCAGAACACAATCGGAATATAGAAGAAGTGATGCTTATTCTTAGGAATGGGATTTCCGTTGCGGTCTGTTCCGCCAAAGGTTGCCAGCCCCAGCAGCAAACACACAATGGCTGTATAAAACAGCGTCCAGCCCATGAAATCAGGATTTCCGATACGTGTGTCCTTGAACCAGAACGACACAATCCATCCTGCAATAAATAATACAATAGGAACCAGTATTCCCAAGCCTCTGTAGATAATAATCATAATCTTTTTATTTTTATAATGTCATGCGTCCCTAAATTTCGGGCCTCATGGGTTTCCGTGCCTGAATTTACAGCCTTTGCTTTTGGATTTTTGGAGAAATAGATATACGTCGGGTTGTATTGAATATTAGACCCGGCCCGGCGAATATCCGCTACAAGGCTACAGGGCTTGGATCAGGCTCATCACAAGCTCCTTTTTGCGGGCAGAAACCGGAACGATGGAATTGTCTTTCATGACGATGTGGCTCTCCGCTTTGGCAAAGCAAAATATTTGTTCAATGTTGATGAGGTGCGACTGGTGCGGCCTTGCAAATCCCATGGGAGCAAGCATTTCGTCAAATTCTTTGAGAAGGCGCGACACTACGACCTTTTTACCGTCATTCAGATAAACGGTGGTATAGCTTCCGTCGGCTTCAAAGCGGATGATATCGGAAGCATAGATCGCATAGATCCTGTCGCTTGTTTTCAATACGACTTTTTTCCGGCTCCTGGACTGATCGTTGATGTTATGCAAAAGTGCCTGAAGTTTTACATTAAGCTCCTCGCTACTGATGGCCTGCTCCGCTTTTTTAATAGCGGCCATAAAATCCAGTGGTGACAAGGGTTTAAGAAGGTAATCGAGGGCGCTGAACTTAAAGGCTTCAATGGCAAATTCCTGGTGCGCCGTAATAAAGATGACTTTGAAATCGATTGTTTTGAAACGTTTCAGAAGATCGAAACCTGTTCCGTCTTTCATCTCCACATCCAGGAAGACGAGGTCGGGAGCATGGCTTAAAAGCAGCTGATGACCGGACTCTACAGAATAAGCCGTTCCGATAACCTGCACAGGCACATCACACAACCCAAGTAAATTTCTGGTAAGTTCAACACTTCCCTCTTCATCGTCTATGACCGCCACGTTAATCATGTTCTAAGTTAAGCTTCTTTGTAGGGAATTACAAACGTTACTTTCACTCCGGAGGCATTTGGATCGCTATCTTTTTTATTTTCGATCACGATACGGCATTCATCCATACGATCAGCGTAAAGCGTTTCCATGCGTTCCAGAGTGATCCTTGTTGCCAGCGATTCATAGCGCTTTTCCGGATGGTGCTTTTGCTCTGCCGGGGATTTCAATCCGACACCGTTATCATCGATCACCCCCACGAGCAGATCGTTATCCCTGTAAAAACGGATCAGGATATTTCCTTTTTTACTCTGCCGGAACCCCCCATGCTCAACGGCATTCTCAAGAAAAGGCTGCGTCAGCATCGGCGGCACCAGGACGAGGTCTGGCTCCAGATCTTTACCGATATCAAAGCTATAGGAAAACGTATGCCCTGTGCGCAATTGCTGCAACTCCATGTAATGATTCAGGAAATTCAGCTCCGATTCGAGGCTGATGTAATCCTTCCTCGAGAAGTCGAGGATCATCCGCATCATGGAAGCAAACTGTGAAAGGTAGATGCCCGCCTGCATACTGTCCTGCTTGATGACAAAGTTCTGGATGGCGTTCAGGGAATTGAAAATAAAATGCGGGTTCATTTGCGACAGCAGCAGCTGCTGCTTGAGCAGGTTTGTTTTTTGGGTCTGGATCACATGCTTTTGGCGGTAATTATTGTATAAGAAGCAAGAGCCCGTAGCCAGCAACACAAAAGCAAAACACAGCACTATAATCCATTGATTTTTCCTGGTATTTTTAAGCTTAGCCGCCAGCTTAAGCTCATTGAGTTTCTTTTCCTCATTCGCCTTTGCAATCAATGCCTTCTTCTCATACTCATATTTGAACTGCTTTTCAATAATTTGCTTTTTATCTTCTTCGTGGCGTACACTATCCATAAGCTGTATATTCAACTCATGCATTTCGAGCGCAGACTTATAGTTTCCTGTATTTTTATAGATCTTGTATAATCCATCCACGGCACTTTGCTCAACTTCCAGATTGTGATTTTCTCTGCCGGCAGACAAGGCCTTTTTACAACATTCCAGGGCTTTTTTGTATTGTTTTTTTCCGTTATAAGCATCTGCAAGATGCAAATAGCGATCTCCCAGGGCCACCAGGTTATTAGACTGCTTCGCCATGTCAATGCTCTTTTCAAAAAACGGGATAGCGCTGTCCATCTGCATCTTCCTGGAGTACATTAGCCCAAGACTCACATTTAACAGTTCCTGCTCTCTTTCCTGTGCCAGCTCACCAATCTGGTTCTGCAGAGCGATGCTTTTCCTGATATAAATTATCGTCTCCCTGTATTTATTCATTATTGAATAAATAACAGCTATACTGAATAAAGCACTTGCCATTTCACTTTTTTGATCAACCTTCTCATAATGGCGATAGGCCTTAAAAAAAGCATTCAGCGACTTGTCATTGTTTCCCTGCTTGTTATATACCCTTCCAATCCCTTTATAAGCATCACCCATCCCTTCCTGATCATTAATTTTTTCGAAGTGCATGAGTGCTTTGTATAACAGCTCCATCGCCTCCGGATAATTCCCCTGGTTTGTCAGGATCTTGGAGATCTCTACTTCTGTATAAGCAATGTCATCATAATTTTCGATCATACGGTTAATCTCCATACTTTTCCGGTAAAAGATCATACCACTGTCAGACATGGCCTTCTCTGTATAGAACACACCTTCGTTATAATACCCCTGAGCCAGAAAAAACAAAAGCCTTTTCTGTAAAGGCGTTCTGGTCTTTGCTTGCTTCAGATTCTTTTGGGCTGTGCGGATCATCTCTTTATTATATATAAAACAATCCGCTTGAGGGGCATAACCTATAAGCTCATAAAGTGTGTTTAACCGGGTAGTATCATGAATATTCCCTTTTTTCAGGATAGATTTTAATGAATCCAGTTGCTTTTGCTGGGAAAATGCAGCATGACCGGATAGCAGGAAAGCCAGGAGAAAAAAAAGCCTATGCGCTACAGCATCGATGCTTGCGTGGTATTTTGTTACAGAAAAAAATGGGGCGCTGTACATATAAAACCGAAAGTAAGGAAATAACCAACGCAGCAGGTAAGGATTGGTCTAAATAAAAAATCCCTTGATACTGTCGTAAAAAGGGATTTTTTAATTTGCGAAAAAAGGATTACTCTGCCAGCACGATCACGCTGTTTTTAAATACTTCCACAACACCGCCTTTTACAGGAAACTGGTGCGTATTGTTATTATCTTCTGTTAATTCGATCGTGCCGTTTTTTAAGGTAGCGATCATGGCTGCATGGTTATTGAGCACACCGAAAGAACCTTCAGATCCGGGGAACACTGCAGACTTCACATGTCCTTCGAACAGTTTTTTATCAGGAGTAATAATTTCTAATTTCATTTTTCAGTTTCAGGTTTAAAGTTAAAAGTTTCAGGTTTTTCAACCTGAAACTTCAAACCAGGAATACTATTATTTTGCTTCTGATAAGATTTTTTTACCTTTTTCAATCGCTTCTTCGATAGAGCCAACTAAGTTGAACGCTGCTTCAGGATACTCATCCACTTTACCGTCGAGGATCATGTTGAAACCTTTGATGGTTTCTTCGATCGGAACCAGTACTCCTTTTAAACCGGTGAACTGCTCTGCTACGTGGAAAGGCTGAGATAAGAAACGCTGAACACGACGAGCGCGGTGTACGGTTAATTTATCTTCCTCACTTAACTCATCCATACCTAAGATGGCGATGATATCCTGTAATTCTTTGTAACGCTGTAAGGTGTTTTTCACACGCTGAGCACAGTTGTAGTGCGCATCACCGATCACCGAAGGAGTTAAGATCCTTGATGTGGAATCCAGAGGATCCACTGCAGGATAAATACCTAACTCTGCAATTTTACGGCTCAATACGGTTGTCGCATCCAAGTGAGCGAAGGTTGTAGCCGGCGCCGGATCCGTTAAGTCATCCGCAGGTACGTATACCGCTTGTACGGAAGTAATGGAACCTCTTTTGGTTGAAGTAATACGCTCCTGCATCGCACCCATTTCTGAGGCTAATGTCGGCTGGTAACCTACCGCCGAAGGCATACGACCTAACAAGGCTGATACTTCGGCACCTGCCTGTGTAAAGCGGAAGATATTGTCCACGAAGAATAAGATATCGCGGCCTTGTCCTGTACCGTCCCCATCACGGAAATATTCCGCCATGGTCAATCCCGATAAGGCTACGCGGGCACGTGCTCCCGGAGGCTCGTTCATCTGACCGAACACGAGGGTCGCTTTTGAATCTTCCAGCGCTTTCAGATCCACTTTCGAAAGATCCCAGCCGCCTTTTTCCATATCATGTTTGAATGCCTCGCCGTATTTAATTACGTCTGATTCGATGAACTCACGTAATAAGTCATTTCCTTCACGGGTACGTTCGCCTACACCGGCAAATACGGATAAACCGGCATACGCTTTCGCGATGTTGTTTACCAACTCCATGATCAACACGGTTTTACCTACACCGGCACCACCGAACAAACCGATTTTACCACCTTTGGAGTAAGGTTCGATCAAATCGATTACTTTAATACCTGTAAATAATACTTCTGAAGAGGTAGAGAGATCTTCAAATTTCGGAGCGGCACGGTGGATAGACACACCATCGTCTTTCCTCATGGTGTTGATCCCGTCGATGGCATCACCTACCACGTTGAACAAACGGCCTTTTACTTTGTCGCCGATCGGCATTTTGATAGCCGCACCGGTTGCTTTCACTTCCATCCCACGGCATAACCCGTCAGTACTGTCCATCGCAATGGCACGTACCGTATCTTCACCGATATGTTTTTGAACTTCAAGGATCAGAGGTGTGCCTCCGCGAACTATTTCCAATGCATCAAGAATGTCTGGCAGTTTTCCACCATTCAAATCAAAACTTACGTCCACTACGGGACCAATAACTTGAGCAATTTTACCAATCTGGTTAGACATGTTATGTGTGTGTTTTTAAATTCGGGTGCAAATGTAGGGCTTTTACTTAAAACGGCAAACCCCAAACGGGTTTTTTAGACGAAAAATTAAAGGATTTATTCACAATTTCAGCATTTTACTCACTTTTACAATGCCCTCAATCTTAAGCATTAAATACAGGCTTATTGCTATCTTTAAGCCGCTGTTTTTTAAAATCCGAAGAAAGCAAAATTCACCTTTATGCACGAGAATGTTTTATTGATTATTTCCCTGCTTTTTGCAGTTTCCATGCTAGTCATGCTCGGCCAGAAGCTCCGCATCTCCTACCCCATTTTTCTGGTCATAGGAGGGCTCTGCATCAGCCTCATCCCGGGAATCCCCACCATTACCATCGATCCGGACCTTGTCTTCCTGATCTTTCTGCCTCCCCTGCTCTATGAGGCAGCCTGGTACACCTCCTGGCAGAACTTTTGGAAATGGAAACGCCCGATAGCCCTCCTTGGCTTTGGGCTGGTGCTCTTCACATCCTGCATCGTCGCCTGGTTTTCGAGTGAAATGATCCCCAATTTTACCCTGGCGCTGGGTTTTCTGCTGGGCGGCATTATTTCCCCTCCCGATGCGGTGGCTGCCACCTCGGTGCTCAAAGGCCTGAAAATCCCCAAACGGGTGGTAACCGTTCTTGAAGGCGAAAGCCTCGTGAATGACGCTTCCAGTTTGATCGTGTTCCGCTTTGCCCTCGCAGCGGTCACGTCAGGGAGTTTTGTATTTCAGAAGGCTGCCACCAGCTTTTTCCTGGTTACCGTGATGGGTATTGTGATCGGCCTTGCTGTGGCCCACGTGTTTTATGCCATTCATCGCTGGCTCCCTACTTCTACCAACATCGACACAGCCCTTACCTTCATGGCCCCTTATTTTATGTACATCACGGCCGAGCACTTCCATTTTTCGGGGGTCATGGCTGTCGTCACCGGCGGACTGTTCCTCTCTTACCGCTCGCACGAAATCCTCACCTACAACTCGCGCCTCCAGGCAACAGGCGTATGGTCTACAGTAACCTTCGTGCTCAACGGCATCGTCTTTATCCTCATCGGCCTGCAACTGCCGGTGATTGTTAACGGCCTCACCGATTATTCCTTTGGAGTGGCCGTTAAATACGGGCTTCTTATCAGTATGCTGACGATCCTTATCCGCATGGTATGGGTATACCCCGCCACCTTTATCCCACGCTGGCTCAGCAAAAGCACTCGCACCAGGGAAAAGAAGCCCGGGCTCGGCGCTGTATTCCTGGTAAGCTGGGCAGGCATGCGGGGTGTGGTTTCACTGGCTTCAGCGCTGGCGATCCCGTTGACACTGTCCAACGGAGAAGCATTTCCGGAACGGAACCTGATCCTCTTCATCACCTTTATTGTGATCCTTGTTACACTAGTGATCCAGGGGCTGAGCCTTCCTTTCATCATCAGGTATATGAAGATCGAAGGAGATGATGAAACAGCTCCGGCAGAAGAGCAGGAAGCCGGGATCCACCTGCGACTTACCAAAGCAGCCTTGCAGACACTGGAAGAAAAATACATCAGAGAAGTAGGCGAGAACGAGCTTGTCAAAAATCTGAAAGGCCGGCTGGAAAACGATATTTCTCTCACAGAGCAACGCATGGAATCGATGGTGTGCGACGACAACCAGGCGGGTGAGATCAGGGTCTACAACCGCGTACTGATCGACATCATCAATGTGCAACGCCGCGAATTGATCGTGCTGCGCCGTGAAAAAGCCTTTGAAGATGAACTGCTGCGCAAACAAACCGAGCAGCTCGATCTGAGCGAAGCCCGCCTGAGTATTAAAATAGCCTGATATACCCGCTGTATGACCCCATCACAGATCCTTTACTTAAAAAGCTGCTTTCGCCTGCCTGGCCTGTCGTCTGCCATTTCCTTAAGTGGAAAGGACTTCAGGGAAATTGAAGCCTTTGTATTTTTTGTTCTGAAACAAATCGGACACCTGTCTTTGCCCGCCCTGCGCATCGCTCCCGAAAAATACCTGCAGGTTGGAACCTTGGGATTTACAGCAAGCGTTAGCATCAACAGCCGGGAAGAGATCCTGATCGTGACGCTACAGGAGGAAGACAGCTTCCTTGATGCTTTGCGAAAACTTCTCGCAGCAATGAACACGCTCATTGCCAAAGCACGCGGGCCTTTGCCGCAGACCCGCCAACCCTTCATCAAACGCCTGCTCGGCGCCTTCACCTACCGCCCTGCTCCGCCGGCTCTGCATCTCATTGATACAGGAACCGATTGCTATATAGGCTATCTGCCCGAAACGGTAAACTCCCATGCACGGATCAGCGACATTGCCCGGAGAGACCTGCTGCCACAGCCCGCTTTTCCTTTCCCGGCTTTCTCTTATCAGCCCGAAAACGAAAGTCCGTTGGCATTGCTTGTCAACGCCTGGCAACCGGCAGATCCGGAGCTGCTCAGCAAATTTACAGGGCTCAACATCAGCAAGCGCGGAGGATGGCACATAACTACTGGCGAACGCGATGTGCACCTGAACTGTGCTGACCATTACATCGCTGTGACCGATGCCATCAATGCGCTTACTGAAAAAACAGGCACCCGCCTATACCTTCAGCCTTATCCCTGGGACAAGGAGCTCCTGTTTTTCATGACCCGGCAGGAAGAAAAGCGTTACAGCGATTTCCTGTTGTTTCCGGACCATGAAAAAGATTACTGCGCCACCAACAGGCAATTGAAACTAAAACTGACGGAGGCCTATGTCAATGCAAGGCCCGATGATATAGCTGCGCTCGCAGAACTGACTACCTGTTACGGCAACCTGGATGAACACCAAAAAACGCTTGACCTGACAGAAGAATACCTGTTGCTGGCTCCTGACAATTATGTTTTGAGAAACAACAGGCTTATTGCCTTTGTCCATCTTCACCGCTATAAGGATGCCCTGGAAGCGGGCAAAGAAACCTTAAAGCTCAGGGAGCATTCGTGGAACACGCATTATTTCATGGGAGTGGCTTACACACAACTGAAACGATATGATGAAGCCTTCTCTGCCCTGCGATTTTGCGTCAAGGAAGCTCCCGACCAACCGTTTCACTGGTTTGCCCTTGGCTATGTCTATTACAAAACCGGCGATTACGACCAGGCTATAGAACATTACAAACAATGCATCGAAGCATCGGAGTTGCACAACATCAAAGAAGACGCGAGGGTGTCTGCCTGGTATAACATAGCCTGCCTTTACTCCGTACAAAACAAGATCGAAGAAGCCAGAAATGCCTACATAAAAGCGCTGCACCTGAATCCTGACTATAAAACCGACCTGTTTGAAGACGAGGAGCTGGAAAACCTGAAAAACGCTGTAGATGCGGATGAGCTCTTCAGGGCTGCGGGTGTATGAAAAGGCTTACTATGACTTACGGTTGACGAGTTCAACCACCAATTCGGGCGGGCGACCGATAATGGCCTTGTAGCCATCTATAACGATGGGCCGCTCAATGAGCACAGGATTTTCGAGCAGGATCTGGATCCACTCTTCGTTCGTGAATTTTTTGTCTTTGAATTTTTTCAGATACAAGTCTTCTTTCTTTCTCACAATATCCACTGCCTTTACGCCCAGCTTGGCAAGAATGGATTTCAATTCTTTTTTTGTGATCTTTTCCTTTAAATATTCGACCACCTCAATTTCGCAGCTTTCGCCTTCCAGCAGGCTGAGGGCTTCCCGGCACTTGCTGCAACGCGGGTTATAGAGGATCTGAACTTTTTTCATATGTACTTTTCTAAACGTTATAGCGGCGGAACGACGGGAAGCAATCTCGTTTCAAAAGAGATCGCTTCACGCTGTTCGCTATGACCGGACTCATTTTAGTTCCGTTTTCCCTGGCTCATGAGGAAAGTTTTCAAAAGCTCGTCGATATTGCCGTCGAGCACACCTTCGGCATCTGTAATTTTTAATTCGGTGCGGTGATCGTTCACCATTTTATATGGATGAAGCACGTAGCTCCGGATCTGCGAACCCCACTCGATCTTCATCTTCCCTTCCTCGATGGCATCCCGCGCTTCATTACGCTTCCGCATCTCCAGCTCGTACAGTTGCGAGCGAAGCATCTGCATGGCTTTCTCACGGTTGCCCAGCTGCGAGCGTTCTACCTGGCATACAACCACAATACCGGTAGGCTTGTGGGTAAGCTGCACCTTCGATTCTACCTTGTTCACATTCTGCCCACCTGCACCTCCGCTTCGCGAGGTCGTCATTTCGATATCGTTCGGATGGATGTTGATCTCGATGGTATCGTCTACCACCGGGTACACATATACGGATGCAAAAGAGGTATGGCGCTTGGCATTGGAATCGAACGGACTGATGCGCACCAGCCGGTGCACGCCATTTTCTCCTTTGAGGTTGCCATAAGCATAATCCCCATCGATCTGGATCGACACGGATTTGATACCGGCCACATCGCCCTCGGTGCGGTCGAGCTCCGTGAGCTTAAAGCCATGCTTCTCGGCCCACATCATGTACATCCGCTCGAGCATGCTGGCCCAGTCGCAGCTCTCGGTACCACCCGCGCCGGCATTGATCTGCAAGACACAGCTCAGCGCATCGTCCGGTGAATTCAGCATGTTTTTAAACTCTACATCGTCGAGGATTCTGACAGCGGCCTCGTAAAGCTCATCCACATCTTTCTCTTCCGCGTCGCCCGACTTGTAAAATTCGTACATAGTATCGAGGTCCTCGATAGCGGATGTGAGCTTGTCATAGGAACTTACCCAGGACTTGCGTGCTCTTACTTCTTTCAATACGGCTTCCGCTTTTTTGGAATCGGCCCAGAAATCGGGATCAAGGGTTTTTTCTTCGAGCTCCTTCAGCTCGTGGCTCTTCTTATCGTAGTCAAAGAAACCCCTTCAGAGCGATATGTCGCTCGTGAAGGTCCTTAAATTGGTCTGTTGTAAACATGGCGCAAAGGTATAATTAATTATGAAATCAGGAAATCCGGTTTTCCGGAATCGTAGCCAGCCTATATCTATAAGGTATGTGCGCGAGGCGCTTCTGCCCGGTCATCGTATTTCAGAAACAGGATGTAGCAGATGATCATGATGATGCCGAAGCTGAAAAGCCCCATGCAAAAAGCAATGACCAGGTGCTGGAGGATCCCGAATGCCAGGAGGTAAATTTTACAGGGCCTGAACCAGATGGTAAAGGGGAACAACAACTGGTAAGCCATTGTTGCATAATTCAGCACCATGCAGAACCACAGTGGAAGGCTCATCAATAAAGAACTCGTGTATTCAGGGATCTGAAAGGCCTGGTGCACAGCCGAACCACCGAGCCAGGCTGCATCCGTGAGCTTGAACCAGCCTGCGAGGAAATAAGCCAGGCATACCTGGGTTTTGATGCCTGCCAGGGCCATGTTATGAAAGGCCGTTTTCAGGTCCCTGAAAAAAGCAGACGTTCCGGGCCTGACAGAAAAAAAGATATTGAAAAACAACAATTGGTTCAACAGGTAATCGCCTGCAGTAAGCGTAGCATACAGGTAGCTGTTCAGGTTCAGAACCAACAGCCATAGCAATAGGTTCGTCAGGTAGTTTGAGCGCCTGATCAAACCAATCCAGGACAGGACAGCCAGTACCAGGATGCATGCGCCGCCCAGGCTTGCAGAGTAATGGTTATTCAACGCAAACACAAGATCCTGCAGCGTATCCGTAAACAAAGGACGGGTAAAGACCATCTTCTTTACAGAAAACAGTTGCATGAAATGGTACGCATACACCAGGGCTTTATAGAACAGGAAGAGGTATAGGGCTGTCCGGAACCAGGCAATTTCTCTGGTCTGCCGGAGCTCTTTAAAAAAATATGCAGAAATTGTTTTTATAGCAGGGATAGATTTTTGAAATAATACGAATAGGTTTTTCCGGGTGCTTGTGTAACGAGCAATAATTCATAGTTCCTCCCTTTTGCCCAACACCGGTAGCTCCTGAAATAATAGCTTGCCGCACGTTCCATCACCTGAAAGCCCGGGAAATCCGGCGCTTTGTCAAAGGTCCTGTTTTGCTCCCCAAGATCATAGCTCACATAGCTGATGGCATTCGTCAGCAGCAACAGTTCCGTCTCTCTTCCTGCCCAGGAGCATTGCCTGTGCCTGTTAATAAGGCCCTGGGTCACATTGTGCCAGGGTTGCCATACGTTGCCATCACCGTTCCGGATATAAAGATCGGATCGCCGGTCGGGCGCCGGCACAAATACCGTCCATTGCTGGTGAAAACAGGGGTAACAATAACGCACGGCTGCAGCCTTCAACCTGCCATCCGCACGAAGCGGGGCTGCATAATTGAAAATGGCAAAAAAATGAAACCCTAAAAAGAGAAGCATGCCAGCTGCCAGTATGGTTTTCAGGGCCGGCTTCATGTCTAAGGCTTGACGGCGCGTTTGTCAAACTCCAGCTCTACCCGTTTCTGAGTGATGCTTTCCAGCAAAGGTCTGAGCATGGTTTGCACATTAGCCTCGGTTTCCTTATACACAATCTGGTTGAGGCTGTCGCTTTTAAAATAATTTTCGGCGCGCCTGTAGGCCTGCTGAGTGATCAAGGCTTCGTTATCGAGCAGAAAATAGGTCGTGGCGTTATAAATCCTGGTTTTTTGCTGGTCTATTTTATAATAGCAGATCTCAGGTTTCGGCAACACGATATGCACCACCGAATCAGTTACATTGATCTGGTCTTTCCGGATCTTTGCCAGGTCAATGCAGCCTGCCATTTCCCCGCTCACCACCAGCAATACTTTAGAATCAGGAAGATAATCGCGCTCTATCGTATATTCAAGAACATCTTTAATGGTAAGCTTTACAAGTTCCATTCTGCCGATGGCCTGGATCTTCGTCACAGCCATATCGTTTGTTTCCTTAGCTGTCGGCTCCTTTCCGGGGCGAAACAAAAACCAACCTATGATCAATGTCAATATCACAACCACCAGGTAAGGCATGATGGAAACGGAACGAAAAGCGGATATTTTGTTATAAAGCTGCGACAAAAGCTAAAATCAGGTCAAAACTGTGGTAAATATACACAATTAGCCAACGGAATGCTTTGGAAGTAATAGTGCTTTTGATGATTTTATTCCCCATAAATTATGTAAAAGCACCCGGTTGAGGATTTAAAGAAGCAAAGACGGCACTTCTTAACATTATAAGTCTTTAAAAAACAGGATATTTAGTTAAAAGCAGCTAAGTGTAAAACGAAAACGACCGAATCCGTGGCATAAAAATTAATGGGGAGGATGTAGTGCTGATGAAAACCCGGAAAAAATTTAAAATTAAATGGGTTACATCGACACCAGAAAGGTATTAATCTATAAATTCGCAAACCAAATCTAAACTTAAAAAACAACCTTATGAAAAATCTCAAATTGATACTAGTAGCAGCTGTTTTATCTGCATCTACGTTATTCACCACATCCTGCAATGGCGGCGCTGAAAAGGAAAAAAATCCATTGGCTGACAGCCTTGCCGGCGTGAATGGAGAATTAAACGGGCAATTATCAGAAAAAGAGGCTGCATTACAGGAGTTTGTAACATCCTTCAACGAGATCCAGGATAACCTGAATGCGATTAAGGAAAAAGAGAAAATTGTTTCAAAAAGTGCAGCAAGCGGCGACGTAAAAAGCAAAGAAGAGCAAATTAAAGAAGACATCCAGTCTATCTATGATTTGTTAGCTAAAAACAAAAACAGGATCGGTTCTTTAACTAAAAAATTAAAAGAATCCAATTCTAAAATTGCCGGTCTGGACGAAATGATCGCAAACCTGCAGGCTCAGATTGATGCCAAAGACGCGGAAGTTGCCGATCTGAAATCTCAACTGGAAGCTAAAAACATCGAATTAAGCAACATCCAGATGAATCTGGAAACGGTAGAGGCTGAAAGCACTAACAAAACAGCCATGCTAAACACTGCTTACTATGCAATGGGTACTTCCAAAGAATTGAAAGAGAAAAACGTGATCAGCAAAGAAGGTGGTTTCATTGGCATCGGTAAATCAACCAAAGTAAAAGAAGACTTCAACAAAGAATACTTTACTAAAGTTGACATCTCTTCTACCAACTCCATTAACATCGGCGCTAAAAGAGCAAAAATCATCACTACTCACCCAAGCAGCTCTTACAAACTCGTAGGCGAGAAACCAGTTGAACGCATTGACATTCTTAACCCAACTGAATTCTGGTCTTCTTCAAAATACCTGGTAATCGTTACCGAATAATCCGGGACCATTTTAAAACCAATAAAAAGCAGCTATCGTATCTACGATAGCTGCTTTTTTTATGGCGCGCTTTTTTGTATGTTTAATTACAATTTTTTTCTTTTATGAAACACATTGCTATCCTTCTTTGCCTTTTGTCTGCGACGGCAGCGTTTGCTCAAAACGACACCCTCATCAAAAATTTTGACAACAAGCGTTATCAGCTCAACAAAAAGGGGATGATCGTACTAAGCTCCTGGGGAGGGGCTACTATTGCCGGAAGTGCGGCGGGCTATGCCCTCACCAACAGCTACGAAGAAAAGCAATTTTACCTGATGAACGGCGCATGGGGCCTGATCAACCTGGGCATTGCCTTACCGGGAGCCCTCGCCAGGCCAAAGAGCAGCAGTTCTATCCATGATATGCAAAAGACCCAAACCAGGATGGAAAAGATCTTTCTCGCCAATGCCATGCTGGATGTAGCATACATTGCCGGCGGCGTGGCGCTGAAGCAATACAGCTATAACCAAAGCGAAGTAAAGGCACAACAACGGTTCAACGGCTTTGGAAATGCCGTGATCATACAAGGAGCCGGCCTGCTCGTCTTTGATTCCTTCATGACCTTTCTCAATAACCGCAACCGTAAACGAAACCTGGATCCCATCCTGCAAAAAGCCAGTATTTCCTTTACGGGAAATTATTTCAGGCTTGGATATCGCTTTTGATGAAATCCCTTATCTTTATGGCATGAAAGCGATCATTGAGCTCAGGGACATTAAAAAAGAGTACCGGATCGGCACCGAAGAGATCCACGCCCTGAGTGGTGTCACGCTTAACATTTTCAAAAATGAATACGTCGCCCTGATGGGGCCCAGCGGAAGTGGTAAATCCACGCTGATGAACATGCTCGGCTGCCTGGATTCGCCAAGCTCCGGGGAGTACATCCTCAACGACCTCTCGGTAGCTCAAATGAGCGACAACCAGCTGGCGGAAGTACGCAACAAGCAGATCGGCTTCGTATTCCAGACGTTTAATCTGTTACCGCGCTCTACCACCCTCGAAAATGTGATGCTTCCGCTGGTATATGCCGGCATCGAAAAAAGCAGGCGGGAAGAGATGGCAAAAAAAGTATTGCGGCAGGTGGGCCTCGAAAACCGGATGTCGCACAAGCCCAACGAACTCTCCGGCGGACAGCGCCAGCGTGTAGCCATTGCCAGGGCGCTGGTGAACAACCCTGCCATTATCCTGGCCGATGAACCAACCGGCAACCTCGACAGTAAAACATCCGTGGAGATCATGGGCCTGTTTGAAGAGATCCATAAAAACGGAAATACCATTATCCTGGTAACGCATGAGGAAGACATCGCCCTGCACGCCCACCGCATTGTGCGCCTGAAGGATGGCCTCGTGGAGTCCGACAATCAGAACAACACCATCACTACCTTTAAAAAACGCATGGACAGCATCAATCTCGCCAAAGATCATTGAGTTGATTTCCGTTACAAGGCCCGGCAGTGCCTGCTCACAGCCACAATACCAAAAACCATAAAAAAACTCAGAGCACCCGGCCCTGAGTTTTCGTTTTATTTATAAGTATGTATTAACTCAGCTTAGCGCTCAGCTCTTCCCACTTCGTCATCTCCGCTTCCAGCTCTTTTTTCAGCTTATTGTAATTGGTGAAAAAATGCGGGTCCTTGCTCAGCGTTTCATAAGCTACCGGATCAGCCAGCTTCGTATCCAACAATTTAATCTCCGATTCAAGGCGCTCGATATTTTCCTCTGCCTTTTTTATCTGTGATTGGATCTGTGACTGCTGCTTTTTCTTTTCGGCAGCCTCAAAGTCGGAAGGAGTAGCTACCTTCTTTTCGGCTACCGGAGCCGCTTTCACCCCCGACTTATCCAGGTCAAGCTCGTTGAGGCGCTCCACTTTGCGTATCTCCATGAACTCCTTGATGTCGCACAAGTATTCTTTCACGTGGCCGTCTCTGAACTCGAACAAGCGATCGCACATTCCGGTCATGAAATCCCTGTCGTGGCTTACCATCACGATGGTTCCTTCATAATCCAGCAAAGCCTGCTTTAAGATCTCTTTCGATTTGATATCGAGGTGGTTCGTAGGCTCATCGAGCAGCAACAGGTTATATGGCTCCAGTAATAGTTTACAAAGGGCCAGTCGCCCGCGCTCTCCCCCACTCAGCACTTTCACTTTCTTATCAATGTCGTCGCCCTGGAACAGGAAAGCGCCCAACAGGCTACGCACCTGCTTGCGCACATCGCCTACGGCCAGCTCGTCGATCGTTTCGAATACCGTTTTATCGAGATTCAGTTTTTCCTCCTGGTCCTGCTCGAAGTAACCCATCAACACGCTGTGCCCCAGCTGCACGACCCCGTCAAACGGGATTTTTTTGGCGATCATCTTCATCATCGTCGATTTCCCCTCACCGTTCCTGCCTACCAGGCCGATCTTCTCTCCTTTGGTAATGATGAAATTCGCATCGGAGAAAATTTGCTTCTCACCGTATTTTTTTCCGGCATGCTCTGCCGTGATGACAATTTTACCGCTGTGCGCAGGTGCCGGAAAGCGAAAGCGCACCGCTGCCGTATCCACATCGTCCACCTCCACACGCTCCATCTTATCGAGCTTCTTGATCAGGGATTGGGCAAAGGCTGCTTTACTGGCTTTGGCGCGGTTCTTATCGATCAGTGTTTCGTACTGATTAATGATACGTTGCTGGTTCTTGGCGGCATTCTCCTGCTGTTCCCTGCGTTCCTTGCGCAGTTCGAGGTAATGCGAATAATTGGTGCGGTAATCGTAGATCTTCTGGTTCACGATCTCAATCGTCCGTTTGGTTACTGTATCCAGGAAAGTTTTATCGTGGCTGATCAGCACCACCGCTCCCGGAAACGTTTCCATAAATTCTTCCAGCCATTGGATCGCTTCGATATCCAGGTGATTCGTCGGCTCATCGAGCATCAGCACATCCGGGCGTTGCAACAAGAGTTTTGCCAGCTCAATGCGCATCCTCCAGCCACCGCTGAACTCCGAGGTCTGGCGGTTGAACTCTTTACGTTCAAAACCAAGGCCTCGCAGGATCTTCTCGATCTCTTCCGTGGTATTGGAAGCTCCCACTACATCGAGGCGTGTATTGATATCCGTGAGGTCCTCGATCAGCTTCATGTAAGCGTCGCTTTCATAATCGGTACGCGTTTCCAGCTGATGGTTGATATCGTCAAGGCGGGCCTGCATCTCCTTGATCTCCGCAAAAGCGCTCTCGGTTTCTTCAAACACCGTGCGCCCGTGCTGATGCGTCATATCCTGCGGCAGGTAACCGATTTTACACTCTTTAGGAATGGTCACCTCGCCTTTTGTAGGACTCTGGATACCTGCCAGCAATTTCAACATGGTACTTTTCCCTGCACCATTTTTGCCTGCCAGACCGATCCTGTCCTTAGGATTGATCAAAAAAGAAACGTTATCGAATAAGTTAAAGCCTCCGAAAGAAACCGTAACGCTGTTAATAGAAACCATTTGTTATGAAAAATAATGAATTTTAAGGCCGCAAAGATACGGAATTTAGCGATTGGTTGGTGCAGAAGCGCAATGTATCCGTTTTGATTTCTGCTTTATGTGAGCGCCCGGCAGGCTGTAGAGTTTATCCCAACGCCGGTCGGGGGCTCCGCTACGATGCCGTTTTTCGTCAGGAGGTGTCGTGACGAAAAGAACTAAGCCCTGCATATCCCTGGCGTCGGGTGCCCCTTACACGTTCCTTTTCGGAGGCTCCCAGGCGCTTTCGTTGCTGGAAGAAATGAAGCGGAAAAAGCCTACAAACAGGGCCGCATTCATCAGGATAAAATGCCCCAGGGTATTTACGATAGGCAGTTTTACCTTCACCTTTTCGAGGTAAACTGTGAGCAGCGGCAATACCACCAACAAGGAGTATGACAGCATCACCACAAAAAACCAGGGGTAATAAAAAGAGATGCACACCGCCATGAAAAAGGAAATGATGAGGGCAAAGGGCGTAAACCAACGCAGCACCTTGTGCGACAGAAATGCAAAGCCAAAGCCTTTGTACGGCGGGAATAAGAGATTTTGATAATAATACAGGTTCCTGAAATTGCCCAGCGAGATCCGCACCTTACGCCTGAACTCGATCATGGGTGCATCGTTCACATCTTCATAGCACAGCGCCTCCGGCTCAAACAACACCTTACCTTTTTTGGAGATCACTGCCAGGGTAATAAAAAAATCGTCCATCAAAAAGCCGTCCGGCACTTTCACGAAGCTTCGTTTCCTGATCGCGTAGCAACCGCCCTCTACGCCTACCACCATGCCATATACCTGGCTTTCGTGAAACTTCAGCTGATTTTCGAAATTCATGTAATGGATCTCCTGGGCGGAGATACCTTCGTTATGCGGCGAAAATTTTTTGATGTTGCCGCACACCATCTCGGCGTCTTTCTTCAGGAGATTATACACAAGTGCCTTAATGGTAAGAGGTTCGAAGAACACGTTGGCATCCGTAAAGATCAGGTGTTCGCCGGTGGTAAGATCTACCAGCTCATTGATGATTTTCAGTTTTCCGGAGCGCCCCGTTTTTTCGATCAGCCTCACAGAGGCAACGGAATCTGCATACTCGCGAATAATAGAATTGGTGGCATCCGTGGAGTGATCGGAGCCGATGAGGATCTGTAGCTTCTCCTTCGGGTAATCGGAATTGAGGATGGACTCCAGCTTTCGGCGGATCACCTTCTCCTCATTATACACAGAAAAAACAACGGTTACAAGAGGCCATTCACTCACGGAGCCATAATCGTTTTTCACATAAGCCACCCTGCGCGCTTTCTGCTTCATCAGCCAGGGAAAGATTCCGTAGCTGAACAGGGGAACCAGGAGACAAAGAGCAAACACGACGACCAGGAAAACTGCCATACTCAGAAGATCTTAGTTTTCCGAATAATCCTTGACAACATGGTATAAGGTATCCCTTTCCACCGGTGTTCGTTTCACCTGTTTGATCAGCTCTACCAGTTGCTGGGTCGTCAGCTTGGGATTCTGCTCTTCTGCTCCGGCCATGCTGTATATTTTCGTGGTATCGTCGATGGTGCCATCGATATCATCCACACCGAAGTTGAGCGAAAGCTGAGCCGTGTTACGGCCAATCATAGCCCAGTATGACTTAATGTGATCGAAATTATCGAGATAAATACGGCTGATCGCATAATTACGGAGGTCTTCGATCACACTTACTTCAGGCACATCCGACATTTGATTGTTTCCGTTCCTGAACTTTAACGGAATAAAAGCATTAAAGCCTCCTGTCTTATCCTGGAGCTGCCTCAGGCGGTCCATGTGATCGACCCTGTGGGCAAAGGTTTCGATGTGCCCGTAAAGCATGGTAGCATTGGACTGCATTCCCAGCTTATGCCACTCCTCGTGGATGGCCAGCCACTCTTCAGCGCTGCATTTTCCACCTGCAATTTTATCGCGGATCTCTTTATCGAAGATCTCGGCGCCACCGCCAGGCATAGAGTCCAGGCCGGCTTCCTTCATGATCTTCATCCCTTCTGCATAGCTTACTTTCGCTTTTTTAAAAATATAGTGAAGCTCTACCGGAGTCAGGGCTTTGATGTGAAGCTCAGGGCGGTGCTTTTTGATGGCTTTAAACAGCTCCGTATAAAAGGCGAGATCCTGCTTCGGGATCACGCCGCCGGTCATGTGCACTTCCGTTACTTCCTTGCCATCGTACTGCTTAATGATGTCCAGCATTTGCTCTATGGACAGCTCCCAGCCTTCCGAGCGCTGCTTGATGAGGCGCGAATAGGCACAAAAGGAGCAGGTGTACACGCAGATATTGGTTGGCTCCACATGAAAATTACGATTGAAATACACCAGGTTGTTATTTTTTTTCTCCCTTACAAAATTGGCTAAGGTGCCCAGGTACGACAAGCTTCCGTGCTCATAGAGGTAAACACCTTCATCAAAAGAAATACGCTCTCCGGCAAAGACCTTGCCGGCAATGGCTTTTAGTTCCCTGTCGATACGTTCCGACTGTGCAATCACTTCCTGTGGATTTTCCATAATCATAAGGGCAAAGGTAGGCAAATGTCTATACATTCAGGCAATTTTCCACCTTTTGTCCTGTAAAACAAATGAACAGCGCTTTTGTTAAGGGCATAAAAAAATCCCGCCACAATAAACCGTGGCGGGATTTTGTGAATCAATTCATGGTGAGCTTATTGTTTGACCATACGGCCGATTTTCACCGGCTGGTCAGCTTTAAGCACTTTGAAGATATACACACCGCTCGACAGGGCTGCTGTGTTCACGATGGTATGCTCAGTGTTCAGGTTTTGCGAAATAACCAGTTTACCTAATGCATCATAGATCTGAACAGAGGCGTTAGACGCTAACTCTGAAGAAACCGCGATGTTCAGGATACCGCTGTTAGGATTCGGATATACATTCACAGAAGCTCCGGCTAACTCTTCGATGCCTGTTGCTACAGTGCAGGTGATCACAGAGAGAGAGATGCTGGCTGTGCCGATGCAGGAACCGTTGGCAGTTCCTACGGAATAGGTGGTTGTGGTTGTTGGGCTTACCACGATCACCGGTGTGGTCGCAAAAGTTGACCACAGGTAACCTGTACCGTTGCCGGTAGCAGTTAAGGTTGCGGAAGAGCCTGAGCAAACAGTTGTTGTAGAAGAGCTTACTGAAACAGTTGGATTCGGAGTAACAGATACCGCTACCGTTTTAGTATCAGCACAGCCGGAGGTTGTACCCATCACGGTATATGTTGTAGAGCTGGTTGGATTGGCAGTAACCGTAGAAGTGGTTGCTCCGTTTGGCATCCATGAATAGGTTGTAGCGCCTGAAGCAGTGAAGGTAACGGCTGAGCCGCTGCACACAGAGCTTGTAGAAGCTGCCACAGAAACAGACGGAATTGCATTCACGTTTTGGGTAACCGTTGTAGTCGCTGTACCGCAGGAAGAAGTGCCTGTAACGGTATAAACCGTGGTTGCAGCAGGAGTTGCTACGACAGAACCGCCGTTAGCAGAGCTCAGCGCTCCGGCAGGAGCCCAGGTATAAGTTGAAGCGCCTGATACCGTTAAGGTAGAGGACTGCCCTGCACAGATCGCTGTGCTCGAACTGGCAGCGTTGATCACAGCCACAGCAGATACCGCAACGTTAGCCGTTGCTGTCGATGTACCACAGGCATTGGTTCCGGTAACTGAGTAGCTTGAGTTCGAAGACGGAGAGAACGTAGCCGAAGCGGTAGACTGACCACCCTGCCATGCATACGTCGTAGCGCCGGAAGCTGTCAGCGTAGCCGTTGCGCCTGTACAAATCGTAGAAGATGCCGGAGAGATCATGACTGTAGGTTGAGCAACAACAGTGATTGGAGTTACTTTTCTGTCTATACAGTTAGGAGCGTAAGACCAGGCGTAGGATTTAACGATCAGTGAATCATTGAATGTTCCGGTGCCTGTATAATTATGATTCTGGTTCTTATTGGTAAGACGGCCCGTACCGTCGCTGAAATTCCATACATATACAGAATCCAGGCCGGTAGCAGGAATAGCCCATTTTTTGCAGAAGCGTGACACGTTAAACATGTAATTTTCGGCAACAGCGGAATTGATGGACGTATTGCTGCACACTAAGGTGTTGGTAATACACATCGGCGATGCCGGAGTTGCCACGTAATCTGCGGTCATGTTATACGAATAGATCGGGAAAGCGATCGGCTCGTAATCCGCTGTTGGGGTAGCAGTACCACCGAAAGCCGCATTCATCGTATACCATCCGCCCAAAGTTGGGAAGTTGGCATAGCCTCTTCCTTCACCAAAATTGTTGGTAGCGGCGGTAGGCGTATTGGCCGGGGCCATATAAATGGATAGCGTTTGTGTGGTCGCGCTGTAATCAGCCCTTACTACCACAGCGAAATTACCTGTAATAACCCTTGGAGTTCCAATGGTGCCATAATAGTATTTAGCGACGTTAACCCCAAGAGACATGGAGTCAATTTTTGTCGTTGGCTGACCTGTACCATTTACGTTATATAAATACGCTTTGGTAGGCACCGTAATAGTTGTGTTGGTACACCTGGCAACAAAGCCTAAGCCGGTTACGGTAATAGTTCCTGTATTAGGGTATGAATATCCCAAAGAAACACCTCCATTTTGAGCCGGGTTTGAAGGGTAAGTCACATAGTTCTGTGACGGATTTTTGTAATAATTTTTAGTATCCACATAATAGTTTGTATCCACGCAATTGGCAGTAGCTACAGTTAAGCCACCTTTGTGTAACTGGCTGGTTGTAGCGAAATGTCTGCCCGTGAACGGCTCAGCCGGTTGAACCTGGCTGTTAAGTTGTGCCTGCATGCCCGTTAGAGAAACCGTGGCAATCGCACCTGTAAGTAGTATTTTTTTTATCATGTTAAAAGGTTTTTATAGGAGTACAATATATAACAAAATTCGGCATAAAAAAATCTTTATGAGCGCCAGTTTATCAGAATCACCCCATGAAAAGCCGGTATTTATCGACAAACACTTCTTATCTTTTTGATTTACAAAACCATACAAAAAAGGCCCTCTGTTTGCACAGAGGGCCTTTTAACACTAAAAATGAGGAATGTATTATTTGATCACCGTCAGTTTGCTGAATGCCTGGGCATTGTTCGCTTTAACGCTGTACATATAGATACCTGCATTTAAAGAAGAAACGTTAATATTTGCGCTGTGGCTGCCGCTTTGCAGGTTTTCCAGCTTCAGGTTTTCCACCTGCTTGCCAGTCACGTCAAATAAAGCAATTTCTACATTTCCTGCCTGAGCCAGGTTAAAGTTAATGTTTACTTCCTCTTTTGCAGGATTAGGGAAAGCCGGAGATAAGCTCAGGCCGTCTTTGCTGATTTCTTTTACATTAACGTCAAGCTGCTCTGCAGTTACGATCGGGAAGATACCGAGGTCAGTGGTAAGGTTCCAGCCGGCTTTCATTGTACCCCAGGCATTGGTGTTGTCCTTATCCCATGCAGAAAGCGTTGAAGTAGAAGCACATCCGTTAGCAGACTGAGCCAAACCGAGGGTATCCTGTCCTGCACCTGAAAAATCAGCTGACACGAAGAAAGCGCTGGTTGTTAAAGACACAGGCGTTGTAAAGTTGAAGATGTTTGCGGTGTAAGAACCTGCTGTTAAAGTAGAGATGGTTTTGGTATCACTGGTTCCCAGTAAAGCTCCCGGAGTTCCGGCATTGTCAGCATATACTTTTACGGTCATAACACCTGTTCCCGGTCCGCCCGGTTTTTTTACACCAATGAATAAAGATACCTGGCTGATAGTGCCTGGAAGCATTAAGCTCTGATCAGCAAGGTTATAACGCATTGCTTTTTCCTTGTCGCCATAGCGGTTGTTTCCTGATACATAACCACCTGTAACACTCGTAGATCCTGCTCCGTATACTGTAATTGTACAGGTGCTGTTTGTAAAAGAACCTGGGATAAACGCCGTGGTAGTCGGAGTTAAAGCGCCCACTGCCATGTTCTGAGGCTTAGTGATGGTCATTAACTCTGTAGCTGTTTTAGTTTGTTGTGCACTGAGGCTAAGCCCCAGAGCCAATGATGCAAATAAGTAAATTTTCTTCATCGTGTGTTTGTTTTTTTAATTATGATTGAGTTATTAAATGATTTAACGCGCCAAACATACAATAACTTTCCATATATCAAAAACCGTTTGGAAAAAAAAGATCAGTGCTTTACTATTTTTTGGAAAATTATGTAAATATTTAAGAATTAGCATCTTTATCCTAAACATTTAGTTTTTTTCGTAAATTTGGAATTGAGTCTGAATCCGTTCAAACATATAATTATTGGTAGTAGAAACATACATTTAACCTGTCTGTATGTTTTCATATCGTTTTTCATATCCTTAACTGCTTTTCCGCAGGTAAAAAACGAAGACGAGCTCAAAAAGCAGGCAGCTGCTTTATTTGAAGCCGAAGACTACAATGCTTCCTATAAACTTTATTCGCAGCTCGTTTCCCTCTACCCCAAAGACCCTGAGTACAATTACCGCCTCGGGGTCTGCATGCTTTTTACTGAGCCGGATAAGAAGAAACCTTTCCTCTATTTTCAGATCGCTTTGAAAAATCCGGCGGAAGCACCGAAAGATGCCAAATTTTACCTGGCCAAAACCTATCATGTCAATTATAAATTCGATGATGCGATCAAGCTCTATAACGAATATAAACAAACGGCCAGCGCCTCTTCCGTCAAAAGGCTTCAGGTAGACCGCGAGATTGCTGCCTGCCGCAATGGTAAGCGCCTGCTCTCCAACCTGTCTGACCTGGTGGTGATCAGCAAAAAGCAACTCAATGAAGCCGATTATTTCCGCAGCTACGACATCAAAGATATTGGAGGCAAATTGCTGGTAAAACCCGAAGACTTCAAGACAGGTACCGATAAAAAGAAAAAAGACAATTCAGTGGTATACCTTCCGCGGAGCGGCGAGCGTGTGTACTATTCGAGCTATGGCGATAACGGCAACAACGGCAGAGATATTTATTTTGTAAACCGCCTTCCGAACGGCAGCTGGAGCAAGCCCCAGCCTATGCCCGCTCCGGTAAACACAGAATACGACGAGGATTATCCTTTCCTGCACCCGAATGGGCGTACACTGTATTTCAGCTCCAAAGGACACAACAGCATGGGCGGCTACGATGTCTTCAAAACCACTTACGACGCCGAAACACAAAGCTGGAGCAAGCCGGAGAACCTGGAGTTCCCGATCAACTCACCCGACGACGATATTTTATTTGTGACCGACTCGCTCGAAAAAACCGCTTTTTTCAGTACAGGCCGTTACAGTCCTTACGGCAAGATCGACGTACTCAAAATAAATACGGAACGGCGTCCGATGAACTTTGCCGTTCTCAAAGGAACAGTGGTAAAAGAAGATGTGGCGCAAAGCCTTCTGTCCAGGATCACGGTAAAAAATATGGCCAATGGCGAGATCGTAGGAACCTACCAGGCCAAAGAGAACGGCGACTACTACATGGAATTACCGAATGGGGGAAAATTCATTTTTACCGTGGAAACGCCCGGGCTCACCACACAGTCGGACGGTGTACAGATGCCCCTGGCCTATTCGCTGAAGCCATACAAGCAGGTTATCTCCTATGAGAAAAAGGTACTGAAAATCATTAATTACTTCGACGGGCAGATTGCAGATGAGAATTATTCCATGATGATCGATCTTATTGAGAAGAAAGCGAAACTGGAAGTGAATGAAAATGATCCTTACAACAACGGGCTTAAAACGTCTTCGCCAAACAGCAACGCTTCGGCTACGCAAACAACTACAACCAGTGCCGTAAGCACGACCAATCCAACAGCACAGGGCGACCACAACACTACTGCAAAAAATGGCGGCAACACGAATACGAATAAAAATGTAACCAACGAACAGCTCCTGACCATTGCCAAAACAGACGCCATTGAAGCAGATAATGAAAGTAAAAACCTGAAACAGGAAGCGCAGGATGCCTTTGACCTTGCCACACAAAAAACCGCCGAGGCTGCCTCCCTTCAGAAACAGGCCGACGAGGCGGCGGCTAACCTCAACACCATGACTGATGTGTCCAGGAAAAATGAGGAAACGGTCAAAATCAACCAGCTGAAGGAAGATGCCAGGATGGCAACCAATATTGCCACCACGGCAACCGAACTGGCGAAAAAGCTGGAAATGGATGCCAACCAGAAAAAGCAGGAAGCAGAACTAACCAACCAATACATCAAAGAGCTGGAAGCCATTACCAAAAACAAGAACAACAAAGAGGCACTGGCGAAGCTCGAGCAGATCCAAAAACAACTGGATGACCTTTCGAAACAAAAAAACCAGTCGGATGAACTGATCTCATCCATTAAAGCAGAACTGGAACTGAAACAAAATGAGCTGAAAAAAACAGAGAACAAGAATAATGAGATCCTGAAAGAGGTTAACCTGCTGAAAGATGAATCGAAGAACCTGGAAAGCGATCTCGCTAACGAAACCGATAAATCGCTGAAAGAGAATATCAATGCGCAGATCAGGGAGCTTAACAGCGACATCGACTCCAAAAACAAGGAGCTGGCCAGTAACAACCAGAAGATCGCCAGCCTGCAGAGCCAGGTTGATGGACTGAACCAGGAGCTTGCCATTTCTTCCAAAATCCGGAACGAGGACAACAGCAGTACAGCGGCCGTCAGCACTTCCAACACCAACCCCAAAGCGGGCACGGACAACACGACTGCTATTGATAACAATCAGAATACCGCAACGGAAAACAACAGCCTGAGTTATGAGGGCATTACTAAAAAATACGACACGCAGGTAAATTCCAAACAGATCGACACGTCCAGCAAAGAGGAGCTTGGAGCACAAAACCAAATCCTGAAGGATTACAACAAGGAGCTCAACGAGCTGGTGGCACTGGATAAAAACCAGCTGTCGAAAACCAAAAATGAAGCGGAAAAGAAAAAACTGAATGCGGAGATCAAAGAGCTTGAAAAACAAAAAACGAAAAACGATCAGCGTATTGCCTCGAACAGCAGCGCGCTGAAAAAACTGGAATCGCAAGGCATTGCCGCTAACTCAACAACGGCAGACAACACGACTGCAACAACTACTCTGGCTGCAAATGGTGGAAATGAAACCGCATCCCAAAACACCCTTGCCGTGAACACCGCAGGTGACCCTGGCAACACAGCTACCACCAACACGCTCAGCTCCGGAAACACTACGGAAAAACCGGGAGGTACGGGTATACAACCTATCAATACAGGAACCCCGCCAGACAACAGCGCTTACCTCAACGATCTGAACAAACTGAAAAACGGCTTATCTGTAAATTCGGGCCAGGCCGGCGCCAACTTCGGTTATAACAACTACCAGGAAGCGGGTTCTTTAGCATTAAAACAAACGGCTGACAAAAAATTTGAAACGGCTAAACAGAATGAAAGCAACCTAAACACCCTGATCGCCAAGACCGAAAGCGACATCAAAGCCAATTCGGGAACCAGGGCTGATGCATTGGTCAACGAAGCGGAAGCCCTTAATAGCAAGGCGTTCGAACTACGCAAAGAATCGGCAGGCAAATCGGGTGAGGAAAAAAACGCGCTGATTGCCCAGGCCCTTGAAAATGAAAAACTGGCGGTAGACAAAAAGCTTCAGGCTTCTGACATCCAGAAGAAGAATAACCAAAACAGCTTTGACAGCAACAGCCGCACACTGGCCGAGCTTCAGGCGCTGAGTGCTTCCAAAAGCGGCAACGATATCAGCCAGGCCAATTTACTGGCCGACGAATCGGTAATCAATTTCAAGCAGGCCCAAAAGATCCGGGACGAGTCCAACGCGTATCCATCCGGAGCTGCCAGGCTCGGCGGGCTTGGAAATGCCGAAGAGAAAGAGAACGAGGCGCTTTCCAAACAGCAAAAGGCCATCCAGCTGCTGGCCAAGGCCAATCCTTCCTATAAAGTGAAACCAAGCTCTGCGGGCAATGATCCGGCAGCAGCTGTTGCCAATGTGAACAACGAGGCCAGCAAAACATTGCAAACCCAGCTCGATGCATACACCGCCTTGAGCAAAGCCAACCAGAACGAACTGAAACTCAAAAGCGACAAGCTTTCTAAAAATCCGGCCCTGAAGCAAAATGCTGCTGCCACCGGGCTGAAAAACGAAGCGGATAAGCTCAACCAGGATGCGAATGCCCTAAGCGCACAGGCGTCGAAAGCTACTACGCCATCCGGGAAAGCAGAGCTCTTGCTGAAAGCCAATGAAACCGAAATTGCCGCTCTGAAAAAACTGAACGAAGTATCAGACCTGCTTGCCGGTTCAGGAAATGCGATTGCTGTCAATAGCACAGCTAACACGTCTTCTACAGACAACAGCACAACAACCAATAACAGAACCGCGACGACGACAAGCGAAGCGCCGGTAAACACGTCTACTACAACGGTTTCGGCTACCAACACCACAAACCCGGAAACTACCAATAGCGCTGCGACAAACCCAACAAGCACTGCTGCTTCCAACACACCGGATAATAACCAGCCGGCGGATCCGAACCGGGGCAACACGCCGGCAAGCAACCGCACAGCTTCCAACAACCAAAACAGCAATGCTGCCACAACCACCACCGGCACGGCAAACACTGTTACACCAGCCAACACAAGTTCCAAAACAGATCCTCCTAGCTCCGCTACCGTTACACCACAGAGTGCGGATATAAACGCCGATGTGGCGAAGTTCAAATCAGGACTTAACAATCCGGCGGAGAGCACACTCACCAACTTCAACACGTATAGCAATACGGAAGCGATCTCTCTGAAAGAAAAAGCGGCTGAAAAAATAAATGCGGCCCTCAACGAAGACAAGAACATTTCCGCATCGCTGGACAATGTGACGCAGTTGGCCTCCTCCTCTCCTTCCCGGGGCCTGTCGCAGGAAAACATCAACAGCAGCATTGCCGAATCCGAGCGGATGAACGACCAGGCTTATGAGCTCCGCAAGGGCTCCGTATCGAAAAGTGCTGAGGAAAAAGAAAAAGACCTGCAACAGGCACGCGACCTGGAAAGCAAAGCCATTACCGGAAAAATAGAAGCAGCCGATAAACAGAAGCAGTTGAATGCCGCAACTTTTGATGCCAACAACCAGAGCCTGAATGAGCTCGCAGAGATGGCCAAAGGCAAAAATATTGGCGAACTGAGTACAGCCGGTATGCAGATGGATGAGGCGATCCTGTATTTCAACCAGGGTAAAAAGTTAAGGGAGGAAACCGACGCTTACCCGACAGATGCTGCCAAACTCGGCGGCCTCAGCAATGCCGAGGAAAAGGAATCTCTGGCCCTCGCCAGACAAAAGGCCTTGCTGGACACTTACAAAAAATACTTCTCGAACTATACACCGAAAGCAGTCAATGCCAGCACGCAAAACCCACAGGCTGTAGCAAAGCTGAACGAAACCAGGGCTACGCTGAATACGAACAACCAACTTCACGTCGACGGCCTGACACTATTATCCCAGGCTATTGAAAAAGAATACAAAAGCCGCCTGACTGCTTTACCGGCAAGCCTGACAGGGAATAACTCCAGCCTGAAAACAAAAGCACAGGAGCTTTATAAAAAACACCAGTCGCAGCTCGTCCAAGCTAACCAGGCAAAAGATGCCGCAACAAAGAAAGAGCTCCTGATAAGCTCCAACAAGAACGGGCAGGAGGCCATTTCTCTCCTCAGCCGGATAACCGCGGCAGGTGACGCCGTAACCGCAACGAACACAGCACAAAACAACAGCGCTGCCACAAACACCGACGCAAACAATGGTGCCGGCAATCCGGGAAATGCCAACCGGAACGCCACTAACGCGAATAATACGGCGGCAGGGAATAACACAGACAATACGAATAGCACAGCCAATAACGCGACCACAAACCGGAATAGCGCAGGCTCTGCGGGCAACAGCACGGCGGCGGGGAATAACACAGGCAATACGAATAGCGCATCCAATAATGGCGGCAACACAAACCGGACTAACAGCAACAACGCCGGGAACCCGCCTAACGCGGGCAATACAGCCCCTGTTGTAAAACTCAATGTAGAGGGGCTGGAAGTAAAAACAAACAATGCCTACAGCGACAACAACCCGATCCCGCTGGACGAGAAGATTCCGGATGGCCTCGTGTTTAAGGTACAGATCGGCGCCTTCAAAAATGCCCTGCCCAATAATACCTTCAAAGGCCTGAGCCCGGTGATCGCACAGAGCACGCCGAATGGCTATATCCGCTATATGGCTGGCAATTTTGAAAAGTACGAGAGTGCCAACGCCGTGAAAAACGATCTGAAAAACCTGGGATACAACGACGCCTTTGTGGTGGCTTACTACAATGGCAAGCGCATTAACCTGAATGAAGGCGTAGACAAAGCGCGTGAGTCAGGCCAGAAAGTAGACCTGAGCGCTAACACCAGCGCAGGCATCACTGCCGGATCCAATGTACCCCGGAATGCCGGCCCTGTGGCGGTTAACACAACAGATAACAGTGCAGGAAGCCAGCCTGCCGAAATTACCAATGAGCTGGAGAAGATGAACGGCCTGCTTTACACCGTGCAGATCGGTGTGTATTCGAAACAGGTAACCCGCTCACAGCTCTCGAACCTGAGGCCGATCTATACAGAAAAGCTACCAAGCGGCCTGTACCGCTATACGGCGGGCATCTACAACCAAAGCGGCAAGCTGCTGGAAGATAAACGCAAAGTAGTAGAGCTTGGCGTGAAAGATGCCTTTGTATCGGCATACTACAATGCAAAACGGATCTCTTTTGCCGAAGGACAAAAGCTTCAGGCAGAAAACAACAACCTGAAAATGGAAACGGAAAACCCGATCATTTTCCCCGGCGGCGCCACAGCACCTCCAGCCAATATCGCAACAACAAATGCTACTGCGCCTGCCAACACCACTTCAACGGCAAATCCTCCGGCCAATACCTCAGTGCCTGTATTCAACAATGGCGTGACACAGGGCCCTGCGCCTACTGCCGAAAACGGGGTAAAAACCGATGAAGCGGGTATCTCCTTCAAGGTGCAGATCGGCGCGTATAAAAACCAGGTACCGAATGACGTGGCCTCCCGGTTCATGAATATCAAAACCTGGCCGGTTAATAATGTCATGATCAACGGCCTGTATATTTATACCATCGGGAATTTCAACGCGCCGGCCTTTGCCCAAAAGCTGAAGGATGAAGCCGTAGCCCTGGGCATTACGGATGCCTTTATAACCGTGTACAAAGACGGCAAAAAGCTCTACGGCGCCGAAGCATTGCAGTACCTGAACAAATAGAAAAAATGCCTATCTTTGCTGCATGGTTTTAAGCAATTACGATACGGAAGAATTAGTCGTAGAGGACGTTCTTACAAAAGAAGCCGAACAGAACACCATCATTTTATTTAATGACGATGTGAACACCTTCGAATGGGTGATTGAATGCCTGATGAACTATTGCGGACATGATTCGTTGCAGGCCGAGCAGTGTGCCTACATCGTGCATTATACCGGTAAATGCGGGGTCAAAAAAGGCTCCCTCGCTACCCTGGAACCGATCTGCTCAGCACTTTTGCAAAAAGGCCTGAGTGCAGAGATCAACTGATTCTTCTTCATTTCTTCCCGCAATAGTTGTCGCCTGGTGTTTTAACCGGCATTCATTTTTTTTGCTGCGATTTGTCAATATCAGGTAATTCACATTACTTGCTTACAGGTATTTTTTCAGGAGCCAGGAAGCGTAATTTTGCAGAGCATCCCCAGTGTAAAACCATAAACACGATCCTGCATGAGAACCTTATGCTTACTGGCACTGGCCCTGCTCTCTTTTAGCCTGAAAGCCGCTCCGGCAACCTTTACGCTGTCTTACGCCACTCCAGTCAATGTCAGCTGTGCGGTGGGCGACACCCTGAAATTTTATGGAAATGGCAACGACCATTACATCGTCAATATAAATGCCGCCATCATTGTCAATTCCGTATCCGTTCCTTCGGCCCCCTATTACATTAGCGAACACGTGGTCACAGCCAACGATACCTCTTATGCCATCGGGAGAATGAGCCAGGGCATGAGATCAGGAAAAATTACCGTGATAAACGCCACTGGTATTTTTGAAACTGCCGCTTCTTCCATCCGTAACGGCTATCCTAATCCGGTGGTAAACCTGCTCCATATTTCGGCAAGAGCCGATCAGCAGGCAGAGATCCTGTCGGCAGAAGGAAAGGCAGTAATGACCGTAGATGTAATGAAAGGAACAAATACCATCGACCTGGGCCATCTCCCCAAAGGCCTGTACATCATGCGCCTCGATGGCAAAAGCGAAAAGATTATCCGGGAGTAACTTTTCCTGAATGCAGGCAGCGAACGATACACCCGAACAGGAATAGCGCATCAGGCGCTTCGCATAAACTGAACCGGATTACACAAGACCTTTTTTCTTTGAGTGAATGTAATCCCGCAGATCGCATCACAGATTGCCACTTCAAACAGTCTTTTTTTTCAATTACAAGTACCAAAAAAACACCTAAAACCATACTCATGAAAGCAAGCCTTTTCCTGATGGCAGCCATCGCATTCGCAGCGCCTTCATTTTCTCAGACCCAAAAGCGGCCGGACTTTTTCGGACAAACCCTGCAGCTCCAGACTGCGCGTGCTGCAACACTCATCAGCTTAAAAGACAGTACTTACTGGTATTCGAACTGGAATAAGTCCGTAAATAACTGGGATTATACCCACAGGAATATCTACCACTATAATACGTTTTACAAAGAAGACGGCAACCTCTCTTCCAACGATGCCGGCAGCGGCTGGGTACATGATGAGAATGCTAAAAACTATGTGTATGACAGCAATCACCGGCTGCTGGAAGTAAGCTTTGAAGGGTGGAACAACGGATGGAGCGATCTTTACAAGCATAGCTATACCTATGATGCTGCCGGTAACCTGCTGACCCAAACAGACCAGGTATGGCTTTCCGGAAGCTGGAAAAACAGCTTTCGTTCCTCCTTTACCTATTCGGGCAATCTGCAGACGGTGGCGCTGTATGAGTACTGGGACAATACCAGCAACAGCTGGGCCAATAACATGCGCACTACCTCTGTGTACACCGGAAGCCTGCTCACGTCGAGCACCGACGAAGACTGGAACGTGACCGGCTGGACAAACGCGATGAGAAGAACAAATTTTATATATGCGGGCTCCGATCTTTTATCCTATGATTTCGAGATGTGGGATCCGGGTGCGGGAGCCTTTGATCTTAAAACCCGGACATCCTATACATACGACAATAATAGCCACATGCTGAGCTCCTCTCTTGAGGTATGGAACCAAACACAGATCATGGAAGAACACTGGGACGCTTCTACCAACAACTGGGAAAACAGCAACCTCATCCTGAATTACTACACAACCGGCACTGTAGGTGTGAACGAGCTTTCATCACCAGGCAGCCTCGTATTCTACCCCTGCCCGGTTGCTAGTCAGCTCCACGTGTATGCCGGTGCAGATCAGGACGCAGAGCTATGGTCGGCAGAGGGCCGCTTAATCATGGCCATACGGGTAAAGAAAGGCGCCAATACGATCGACCTCAGCGAAATTTCCAACGGCCTGTATTTGATCAGGCTCGATGGAAAAACAGGCAAAGTGATCAAAGAATAATCCGGAAGCCACCTGTAGCAAAAGCGCTCAAACACGATCTGTACTGTAACGATTTCAAACATCCCTTCATTTAAAAAACAATGCAGTATGAAAACACTCTTACTTGCAACAGCCTGTGTCCTAAGCTCCCCTTTCTTTTCCCAATCCATCCTGCCTGAGGGCAATTCCGCTTTTTCACAAAAACGCGACAGCAACAAACACTGTCAGCTTATTGGACAGCGTTATTAATTTCAATAACCGGAACAGCAGCAGCAATGACTGGAATTCTGCCCTCAAATCGTTAATTACCTGAGCGCAGGTATTCTATTATCATTCGGCTACTGTAGCTTTGTGAGAGCTAAACCTAACCACCAGCCCTTTTCTTTCCCAACTGAAATTACCCCATTATGGGTGCGTGAAAGAAACCTGTCCTTCCTGTACATCCCTTCATTTTTAAAAACAAGTTTTTATGAAAACCAAACTACTTACTGTATTTCTCTATGGACTGGCTGCCTGCACATGGGCGCAATCTTCCGATCAAAGCCGGTTAAACTTCAAAGCCGCTTCAGCCGCCTCTTCCTCAGTTGCGCTGCTCGACAGCACTGTGATTTTCGACGGCTGGAACCCGGCACAAAACAAGTGGAGTTACTCCTTCAAATTAGCCTACAGCTACAACACTTACTACAAGGAAGACGGCGAAGTTATATACAATTTAACCGCCGCTGGCTGGCAGGATGACGCACGCTACGTCAACTACCAATTCGACAGCCAACACAACTGCCTCGAAAAAATTTACGAACTATTTTTTAATCCCAGCTGGATTCTCTCTTCCAAAGAGCAATCGACCTACGACGCCACAAACCATGAATTAACCCACCTCTATCTGATTTACAATGGCAGCGGCTGGAATAATGACCGTATAGATAGCAATACCTATACGGGCAACAACTTAGCTACCCACACGGTTCAACTATGGGATGCGAATACCATGGCATGGAAAAACTGGTTCAGGGAAAGCCACACCTACAACACCGGCGATCAACAGATTTCGCTGCTTACTGAAAGATGGAAAGGCGGTGCCTGGGCCGACTCGACCCTGGAAACCAACTACGTGTACAGCGGCGCTGATCTGATAAGCCTTGAGATAAAAGCCTGGGATACGCTATCCCACAGCTTCAAGGCAAACTATAAGTATACCTATTCTTACGATGTGAATCACCACCTGCAAAATATACTTATCGGGAAATGGGATGCGACCAGCAATACCTGGAAAAATGACAAAAAAGCAGACTATACAACGGATGCCGGCGGCAATATCAATAGTTTTCTGGCAAAGAACTGGAACGCGGGCTCAGGCACCTGGGTCAACGCCTATAAATCGTTATACTACTACAGAAACGGCATCACCGGCATCGGCGAAAACGGAAGTAATAACCGCTCTCCCGGCGTATCGCCTAACCCGGCTAGCTCGTTTGTGGAAATCAGCGGAGCCGACGGGCCGGCCAAAGTGCGCTTAAGCGACCTTTCCGGAAAAGTGCTCATCAGTGAGCAGCTAGAAGATGCTTCCAAAGCCAGAGTAGATATCGGCTCGCTGGCGCCCGGCCTGTACCTGCTCGACGTGACAACCGAAAAAGAGCATTTCAATAGAAAAATTATAAAGCAATAGCAAGCCCGGTAACTAACTACCCGATGGCCATTCGCCGTCAATAACACTCACATACCACATCCCTTTATCTAAAAATAAATCACTTATGAAAACCAAACAACTACTTGCCACACTTGTGTGCAGCTCAACCCTATCGCTGTGGGCACAATTGCCACATCAATTTCTGCCAGACAACAAACTGCTTTCTCTTACCTCTTCATCGGTGGTGGTGCTTGACAGTTTAATAGCCTACAACAACTGGAACGCGACACAAAACAAATGGGACGATGGCACGAAATGGACATACAGATACAATACTTACGGCAAAGAAAACGGGTATTTTGTATACTTACTCGGTGGAAACGGTTGGCAAAATATCCTACGGAGCACTAACTACCAGTTCGACAACCGACAAAACTGCATCGAAAAAATGGGTGAAGAATTCGGCATTCAAGGCTGGGCTCTGGCGAGCAAATCCGTTTATACTTACGACGCTGCTGATCATGAACTTAACCAACTCCAACTAGACTATGTTGCCGGTAATTGGGAAAACAATAGTAACTCGATCTATACCTATGCAGGCAACAATCAAGCAACATCGACTGAACAACTATGGAATACATCTACACAAAGCTGGAAAAATTGGTTTAAGTATAATTATTCCTATAATACCAACGATCAGCTTATTTCGAGCACCGGGGAAAATTGGAAAGCCGGAAGTTGGGTTTATTTGTGGCAAACGACAAACTATGTTTACAATGGTACAGACCTGATGAGTTATGAATTCCAACAGTGGGACACCATCTCTGCGAGTTTTAAGACGAACATAAAAACAACCATTAGCTACGACGTCAATCATCATCCTCAGAACCACCTCGAAATGAAGTGGAATGCTTCGACAGCCACGTGGGAAAACTACAGGAGCCTCTACTATACCTTTGATGCAAATGATAATATTTCAAGTTTACTTACAAAAAAATGGCTCCCGGCCAGCAATTCCTGGGCGAACGATCACGAAACGGTATATTACTACCGGAACACTTTTACGGGCTTTGAGGATACCAAAAACAGCAGCCACCCACTGAAGGTGTCGCCTAACCCGGCCACAACGTTTATAGAAATAAACGGCGGTAAGGGACCTGCTATGGTAAATGTGACCGACCTTTCGGGAAAAACGATCATCCGCGAACGGATGGAGGCTGCGAACGCTGCCAGAGTAGATATCGGATCACTGGCGCCGGGCTTGTACCTCCTCGACGTAACAACCGAAAAAGAGCATTTTAACGGAAAATTTCTCAAACAATAATTCACCTGCTTAAATTTCTCATTGATCTATCTGTTTTTTGGGTATGGCAAGATCGTTCCGGTCTTGCCATATTTTTTGGTCTGTCGTCACTAAAAAGTTTTGGCGTTTTTTGGTTCCTGGCATTCTATTTGAACGCTACAAAGTTTTACATTTGCTGCATGATGAAACCAAAACACCTTATCTTTTTCCTGATGATCGCGGGCTTCGTTGCCTGCCAAAAGAACGCCATTACCGGCCGCAGAGGCTTGAACTTAATGCCCGAATCGGAAATGATCGGCATGAGCCTGACCGAATATGACAAATTCCTTACGGAACATCCACCTTTACCCGCCAGCGACCAGCGCGTCGTCATGGTGAGGAACATTGGATCCCGGATCCAGAAGGCAGTGGAGCAGTACTACGCCCAAAAAGGCCTCAGCAGCCAGATACAAGGCTACAAATGGGAGTTCAACGTGGTAAATGACCCCACCGTGAACGCCTGGTGCATGCCCGGTGGGAAAGTGGTGGTATATACCGGTATTTTGCCGGTAACCCAGGATGAGGCCAGCCTGGCAATAGTGATGGGCCACGAAATAGCCCATGCGGTAGCCAAGCATGGAAATGAGCGCATGAGCCAGGGCATGGTAGCCCAGTTTGGTGCCACCGCCCTGTCGGTAGCCCTGCAGCAAAAGCCGGCTCTTACCCAGGCCCTTTTCCAGCAATCTTATGGGGTGGCTTCCCAACTGGGAATTCTGAAATACAGCCGGACCCATGAAACCGAAGCCGACAAAATGGGCCTGGTATTTGCGGCCATGGCCGGCTACAATCCGGAGGTTGCCATAGGCTTCTGGGAACGGATGGCAAAAATGGGCGGTCAGAAGCCAATTGAGCTCCTAAGCACGCATCCGAGCGACGAAACGCGGATTAACACCCTTAAATCTTTTATGCCGGAAGCAAAAAAATATTATAAACCGCAATAATTATTTGCTTTATTGTTAAATAAATAGTTACATTTGGGAATAACTATTTATAAACAACCAACAAAATGAGCACAGGAACAGTAAAATTTTTTAATGAAACAAAAGGATTTGGTTTTATTAAAGAGGATGGATCAGGAAAAGAGTACTTCGTACACGTAACAGGTTTATCTGACAAAATTAAAGAAAACGACACCGTTACTTTTGATATCCAGGAAGGTAAAAAAGGCTTAAACGCTGTAAACGTAAAACTATCATAGTTATAAATACCGTTTCTCAAAAATCCATCAATCTCCGGTTGATGGATTTTTTTTTGCCTTCTTTCCTGCACTTAAATATGATGCATGACTATTGATTATTGAAAAAAAAAGGTATTTTAGGGCGCACTAATTAACACACAGATAACAAACATGGAACAAGCAACAGCTTCAAAAGGACACCCAAAAGGTTTATGGGTATTATTCGGTACTGAAATGTGGGAAAGGTTTAACTTTTATGGGATGAGAGCTATCCTGACCTTATTCATGGTGAATGCCCTCATGATGAAAGACAGCGATGCCTCCCTCATCTACGGTGGGTTTCTCGGGCTTTGCTACCTCACTCCTATGCTGGGCGGCTTTGTGGCCGACCGTTTCTTGGGCAACCGCAACTGTATTATGCTGGGCGGCTCCATGATGGCCATTGGCCAGTTCCTGTTATTTACCAGTGCATCCGTATTCGAAGGCAACCTGAGCATGGCTACCAGCCTGATGTGGCTTGCGCTTTTCATCATCATCTTCGGTAACGGCTTCTTCAAACCGAATATTTCCAGTATGGTAGGCAGCCTGTATCCGAAAGAGGAGAAAAGCAAGCTGGACTCTGCCTTCACCATTTTCTACATGGGCATTAACTTAGGTGCTCTGTTCAGCCAGTGGCTCTGCCCTTTGATCGGCGACGTGAAAGACGCCGGCGGTGTGAGGGACGTCCATGCCTTCAAATGGGGCTTTTTAGCAGCCGGTATCGCTATGGTACTGGGCACAGCGCTGTTCTATTTCCTGAAAAACAAGTATGTGGTATCTCCCGAAGGCAAACCGCTGGGCGGCGTTCCTTCCAAACACGACACCTCGCATTTTGAGGAAGGTGAAGCTCAGAAAGCGGTATTTTCTTCCACTGCACTGATTGCAGCCGTTATAGGCTTCATCGCTTTATTCTTCCTGTTCCGCTATATGGCCAACAGCACCAACTTTGTTAAAACCATTATCTACCCGATCATTTACGCCAGTGGTATTACATTGGCGGGCCTCATTATTTCCGATTCCACGCTTACCAAAATAGAGCGCCAGCGCATCTACGTGATCTACATCATTTCCTTCTTCGTGATCTTTTTCTGGGCGGCTTTCGAGCAGGCCGGATCGTCGCTGACCTTCATCGCCGATAACCAAACCGACCGTACCTTCCTGTTTGGCTGGAAAATGCCGGCTTCCATGGTGCAGATCTTCAACGGCCTGTTTGTGGTGATGCTGGCCTTCCCCTTCAGCTGGCTCTGGGGCAAGCTGAACAAGATGGGCAAGGAGCCGATCTCTCCGATGAAACAAGCCATCGGCCTGCTGCTCATCGCCCTGAGTTACTTTATCATTGCGCATAACGTGAAAGACCTTGGCAACAGCGGGCTCCTGGCCATCAAATGGCTGGTGCTGCTTTACTTCATTCAGACCTGCGGCGAGCTTTGCCTCTCCCCGATCGGCCTGTCGCTGGTAGGCAAATTATCCCCGAAACGCTTTGCGTCGCTGCTTTACGGCGTATTCTTCATTTCCAATGCAGCCGGCTATGCTCTGGCCGGCACGCTGGGCGCTGTATTGCCGCCAACCGGCGACAAATACAAAGCGGCCGAAGAGATGGGTATCAACCTGCAGGCTGTACTCGACAAAACAGTTACCGCTACACCGGAGCAGCTGGCCATGCTGGATGAAAAACAGATCAGCACCTCGTATCCACAATTCGCAGGCTTTGAGATCCATAACCTGTATGAGTTCTTCATGGTATTCGTGATCCTCTGCGGTGTGGCTTCAGTGATTTTATTTTTACTGACACCGGTATTGAAAAAATTAATGCACGGCGTTAAATAAGCGGCATGAATACAGGGGCAGGCGAAAGCAAAGTCACAGCAGATGCTTCTTTAGAAGCCATTCAGAATTTCAAGGGCAAGTACCCGAAACAGCTCTGGTACCTGTTCTTCAGCGAAATGTGGGAGCGCTTCAGCTTCTATGGCATGCGCGGGATGCTGGTGTTCTTCATGATCGACCAGCTCCGCTACAATGAGGTGGATGCTAATTTGCAATACGGAGCCTCGCAGTCGTTTGTCTATGCCTTTACCTTCATCGGCGGGCTTTTTGCCGATAAGATCCTGGGCTACCGCAAATCCCTCTTTTGGGGCGGAACGCTGATGATCTTAGGAAGTTTGATCCTGGCCATCGATCCTAGGCAATTCTTTTTTATCGGGATTGGCTTCAACGTGGTAGGAACGGCTTTTTTCAAACCCAATATCTCGTCCATTGTGGGCCGTCTTTACCGCGAGGGCGATCCGAGAACGGATGCCGGCTTCTCCCTCTTTTATGCGGGCGTTAACCTTGGTGCGCTGATCGGGGGTTACCTCTGTGTGGCGATCGGTAAGAGAGCGCTCTTCGACAGCCTTGTGCCGCAAGGCCTGGAATGGAATGTGGCCTTTGGCCTGGCAGCCATTGTGATGATCGTGAGCCTGCTCACCTTTGTGAATACGCAGAAAAGCCTCGGCAGCATTGGTAATTCGCCTTTGGCACACCTTGAGCCTCAAAAGCAAAAACTATATGAATACCTGACCTTTGGCGGCTCGCTGGTGCTGATCCCTTTTGTGATTGCCATGGTTTCCGAAACGGAGTACACCGACTGGTTCATGCGCCTGATCGGCCCGGGGGCCCTGGTATACATGTTCGTGGAGATGCGCAACTACAGCTGGGAGGTGAACAAGCGGCTCATTGCGGCTATCCTGTTCATGTTCTTCTCTATTTTCTTCTGGGCCTTCTTCGAGCAGAGCGGCGGTTCTCTGAGCATCTTTGCAGCGAACAACCTTAACAACAACATCCTCGGTATGGAGTTCGACCCCAATGGTACCAACAATGCCGCTAACTCGCTCTTCGTGATTGCCTTTGCCGCTCCGCTTGGCATTCTATGGATCTGGATGAACCGGAAAAAGATCGAGCCCAACACCATTGTTAAATTCGGCCTGGCTTTCCTGTTCCTGGCCGGCGGCTTTTATATTTTCTATTACACGCGCTTATTCAGCGACTCCAACGGCGTCACTTCCCTTGGCGTGTTTACCTTAGGCTGGTTCGTCATCACGATTGGCGAGCTTTGCCTGTCGCCGATAGGCATGTCGGTGATGACGAAACTATCGCCCCTCAAACTTCAGGCGGTTGTCATGGGCATGTGGTTCCTTGCGAGTGCTTATGGACAATACTTTGCCGGGCTCCTGGGGGCCAATATTGCAGAGGCATCTTCCAACGCCACTAACATGGAGAAACTGATGATCTATACGCAAGGCTACAAACAGCTTGGTTTATACTCCCTGATCGGGGGCGGAATTATTATCGCCATTTCCCCATTGATCAAAAAATTAATGGGGAATGTTAAATAATTGGTTTCATCGACAGTATTTAATTCTTCACCTCCGTTTTTATAATTTCAAGAATTAATCATAGCTTAATATTCTTTACATTTGCCTTAAATGTACTGGTATTAAATTTGCTACTATGCTGAAGAAGATGTTTAACTGGAAAGATATATGCATGGCCAGCCTGATTATGTTAGCCGTCGTATTTTTCGCATTTAAAAAAAGTACCCTGCAGGCTTCTATCAATACGCCTGAAAACCGGGTCAGCAATTACATCGCTCCCAACAGCCATAACTTTGAATTGGTATCTGCCAACACCTATATTGAATATTCCGACCATTCATCGCTTGTACACTGGATCACGTTTGATGAGGCCTACAAACAGTGCAAGCTGAAACCGCGCCCCATCCTCATTGATGTGTATACGACCTGGTGCGGCCCCTGCAAAATGATGAGCGCCCAAACGTTTAACCATCCGGCAATTGCCAAATACATCAACGATAATTTTTATGCGGTAAAATTTGATGCGGAGTCAAAAGACAGTGTGAAGTTCGACAACTATATCTTTGTAAGCACCGACCCTACCAACCCCAAAGCGCCACACCAGTTTGCCGCTTCCATCCTCGACAACCAGCTGGCCTACCCTTCTATTGTGTTTCTGAATAACCAGATCCAACGCATCGACATTCTTAAAGGCTTTATGCCAGCAAAGCAGTTCGACCCCATCATCCATTACTATGGCTCGGGCGATTACCAAACTACCAAATGGGACGACTACAAGGATAAATTCGTTTCCTCTATTAAGTAAGCGCTGTTTGTTTTTTGAGGATTTTTTAAACCGGCGTTTCATTCCAGTTCCTATCTTTAGGCTATGAAACTTTGCTCCTTCTTAGGGCTCCTGCTATGCTGCGGATTGCTTTCCGCCCAAACGACAGCCGAACTGAAAAAGAAATTCGACACCTACCTGAGCTTTAATGGTTCATTGAATACCCTGGTGAGCTTTAACGCGAATTCGGTGGCCGTGCTGAATGCCGGAAAACCTGAATTTACGGCCTATCCCGACGAGTTTGAAAAGCTGGCACTCCTCCTGGAATCAAAAAAAGCGGAAGACTTCCTGGTGATTTACCAATGGAAAAAAAACAGGCACCTCAGCCAGAAACAGCTGGACAGCCTCCTGGAAAACCAGAACCGGAGCAGCATCTATGCCTACAAACAACCGGCCCTCAAAGGAAAAAAGATTGCCATTGACCCCGGCCACTTCGCCGGGAATATGCAAACGGCGCGCATCGAGCAGAAGTTCATCGACTTCCGCCCCTCAGCGGCCAATTCCCTGAAAGACACGATCCGCTTCAACGAAGGAACCCTCACTTACCAGACAGCCGACCTGCTCAAACACATGCTGCTGGAACAGGGAGCCATCGTGATGGTGACGCGTCCAAAACAAAATTACACGTCTTTCCAGATCACTTACGATGAGTGGTTCGGCAAGCGCAAAAAAACCGTGCTCGACTCGCTGCTACAGCATAAAGCCATGGATACCAAGCGCCACACACGCCTCATGGGGCTCAGCAAGGAAAAGCTTTTCTGGGAGTTTTTCCGGGATTATGAGCTGATGGAGCGCGCCAGGCTCGTCAACAACTTTAAGCCCGATGCCACGATCATCATCCATTACAATGTGGATGAAAAAAATACGGACTGGATCAACCCGGGCAGCAAAAATTTCACGATGGCCTTTATCGGTGGCGGCATGACAGCCGATAATTTTTCGAAACCTGTGAATAAGGTGCATTTCCTGCGCCTGCTGCTCACCGGGCAGCTCAATGCTTCCGAAAGGCTATCGGCGCTCACGGTGAACCAGTTTAGCAGCAAACTCGGGATTCCCATTGCACAACGGAACGATGCCGATTACCTGCGCGACAATTGCATGAAAACGCCCTCCAATGGGGTCTTTTGCCGGAACCTGGCGCTTTGCCGCACCATCAACTCGGTATTGGTATACGGCGAATGCCTTTACCAGGATAACCTGGAGGAATGCAAGCGCCTCAACACCTGTGATTATGAGGTACAGGGGCAGAAGGTCCCTAAACGTATTTACGAAGCGGCAAATTGTTATTACAATGCAATAAATGATTATTTTAGTAAACCTTAAACCGAATGCTCTGATATTGTGTCGTTTTTAAAGATTTATATTGTCGATGATCACCAGATGCTGATCGATGGTCTGAAAGCCCTGCTGAGCGATGAGAAGCACATCTCGCTGGTTGGAGAAAATACATCGGCGAAAGTTGCACTCAAAGAGGTGGGCGAATATCGCCCGGATATTGTACTCACCGACATCAACATGCCCGAGATGGATGGGATCGAGCTGACGCGCGAGATCAAAAAACAACAGCCGGAGGTAAAAGTGATCGCCCTCTCGATGTACGGTGAGCGTGAAACCATCAGCGATATGCTGAAAGCCGGCGTGAGCGCCTATATTTTAAAGAATACCGGCAAGCAGGAGCTGTTGAAAGCGATTGAAAAGGTGGCTTCGGGCGGAACATTTTTCAGCGACGAGGTGAGCGCCGAAATGATGCGGACCTATCCTGAACAGGCTGCCAAAGAGATTTCCCTCTCGCAGCGCGAGATCGAAGTGATCGAGCTCATTGCCCAGGAATATACCAATGCCAGGATCGCGGAAGCCCTGTTCATCAGCGAGCGCACCGTGGAAACACACCGCAAAAACATTTTCCGGAAAACGGATACCAAAAGCGTGATCGGCCTCCTGAAATACTGCGTGGATAAGCGTATTATCAGGCCTTTGAAGTAAAAGCCGCATCGCTTTTCCATTCATGAACAGGCTGGTGCTTTCAATTCCGGCTCTTCTCCCCCACCAAACCGTGGCCTACAAAGGCTTCGACTTTACTTTCTTTAACTCGAACACAATAATGGGCGTGATGATGAGCGTTGGGCCCAGCCACAGGATAATGGGATTGAGCGGAATATGGCTGCTCTGATTGACGGTAAACGCGGTGATGGCCCCGATGTAGCTCCCGCACATGTTCCCGATGTGCTTTTTTAGCCAGTAAAGGGTTTCGGTGGGGCCTTTGATGAATGCCCGTACATTCCGGTAAACGCCCCACACGCCAAGCGCCCCGAATACAAACGGGATAATGGCTTCAGAGCTCTGCGACTGGAGGTAGACCACCACTGAAAAGACAAGCATCCCCAGGAAGCTGAGGCCGGCAACACCTTCGATGACCCAATCGAGGGCATGGGGTTTCTGTCCGCGATGCAATTCTTTCAGTTTGAGTGCCCTGTAGGCAATCAAGGTGGCATAGTATGTAAAGATGCCGATGAGAAACAGGAATTGTAAGTTCTTCGCAACCGAAATCCAGGTAGCGGTAATACATACGAGTGTCATGCTCCAGAAGTAGATCCGCCCTACGGGTTTATGCCTTGGGGTATTGGATTTGAGGATAATAGCCAGCGCGCCGGTAAGTAAGGCGACACTTGCGGCAATCACATGGACTATAAGCATGGCTTTGAGGACTGTTCCCATAAAAGTATAGATTGGTTTGACTGCAAAAGTAAAGACAGGACCAGGCCATATCAAGTAAAAGGGCTGAACAGCAAGCCTTTGGGACAAATGACAAGGCCGGGGGACAGATAACAAACGGGTGCAGTCTTTTGGGATCAGCGCATGGTTTCCAGGTGTGCAAGCACTTCTTTTCCATAGTTCCGCGATACAGGAACGGGGTTGACGCCTGTGCTTTTGAAGCCGATCTTATAGCCCTGGGCATTTCCGCTTACCCCGTTTACCTGCCTGATATTGACGATATAAGCCCGGTGGCAGCGGACGATATAAGGCACGGTGATCTGCGCTTCGAGGCGTTTCAGGCTTCCGCGTATGAGCTGCCGGGAAATCACATCTCCTTTCAGATACACAATATTGGAATAATTATCTGCCGACTCAATGTAGAGCAGGTCTTCAGGGTTCAGCTCCAGGCAGTCTTTTCCATTCTCGGCCACGAGGACCATCCATGGACTTTCGTCTGTTGGAAGATGGTCTTCCCGGACGAGGTCAGCTTCCGCACGCTGCTGGTAGCTTTTCACTTCCTGTTCCATGTGCAGGGCCTCTTTGCGGTTAAGCGCCTGGAAACGGTTATATTTAAGCGCCACATTGGCTGTAACAGGAAAAATGCCCAGCAGAAATGTAGCGAGCGCCGCCAGGGCCAGCTGGCCGAAACTGATGGTGGCAATCCCGATCATGTTCCCGTACAGCATATTGCCCAGGGCAATGAGCAACAGTACCAGCACAAGGGATAAAATTTCCTTCCATACGGTCCAGCTTTCCTCAGGCTTGCTACGATGCATTACCAACAACGACAAGAGCCTGAACACTGTTGGGCACAAAAAGGATACGAAGCCGAAACCCAGGATCTTCCAGAAGCGGTACGGCGTTTCCCACAAAGAAATATCGAAAGGCTGAAAAACCAGCAGGAAGAAGGCTACGAAGCAGCCGATAAGCAGGTTCGATAAAATATCTCTTCCCGATACGGGGTTGTATGGATACGGTTTACTTAAAAAAGGCCACATACCTTAAGCAGGAACTTAGTTGAGCCTGAAAAAGAAAAAATAAACAGCCGCTGCGGCCCATCTGCGGTTTACATTTTTGGCATAGCCAATGGTGCTATAGCTGCTGTTTTGCATCGTGCCATCTGCTTTGATGTAGCCAATGGTAGAATAACTGCTGTTCTGAACCGTTCCGTCGCTTTTGATATAACCGATGGTGGAATAGCTCTTGTTCTGAATGGTGCCGTCGCTTTTGATGTACCCGATGGTGGAGTAGCTGCTATTTTGTACGGTGCCGTCGCTTTTGATATAACCAATCGTGGAGTAACTACTGTTTTGGACGGTACCGTCTTCTTTGATGTAGCCTTCGGTACTGTAGCTGCTGTTCTGTATCGTCTGACAATAGACCGTGGAGCTGAGCAGAACAGAGAGGAATAAGATTACTTTTTTCATATTTCAGACATGCCCGCAGACCTCGCAGATTCCGCGGAGATAAAAAATATAGGGAAATCATTCAGCGCAGACCTGCGAGATCTACCGTGAATTTAAATAAGTTCTCCATACAGGTCAAAATCGCTCGCGTCGTTGATCCTGACGTTTGCAAAATCGCCGATGCGCACATAGTTCTCATCCGTAGCCTTCACCAGCACTTCATTGTCCACATCCGGGCTGTCGAACTCGGTGCGCCCTACAAAGTAATCGTTCTCCTTACGGTCGAATAAAACCTTGTAGGTATTACCGATCTTTTCCTGGTTAAGGTTGTAGGAAATCTCCTGCTGCACCTGCATCACCGCGTCGGCGCGGGCGCGTTTCACCTTCTCCTTCACATCGTCTTTCAGACTGTAGGCATGCGTATTTTCTTCGTGCGAGTAGGTAAAGATCCCCAGGCGTTCAAACTTCGAATCAGACACCCATTGCAGCATTTCCTCGTGGTCCTGCTCCGTTTCTCCCGGGTAGCCCGCAATGAGCGTCGTGCGAATGGCAATGCCCGGCACCTTGTCGCGGATCATGTTTACCGTGTCGATGGTTTTTTGCTTGGTAATGCCGCGGCGCATGCTTTTGAGCATATTATCGGTGATGTGCTGCAAAGGCATATCCAGGTAGTTGCAGACATTGCTTTTTCGGTTCATCACATCCAGCACTTCCATCGGGAACCCGCTCGGGAAAGCGTAATGCAGCCTGATCCAGTCAATTCCTTCCACATCGCTGAGGCGGTCAACAAGATTGGAGAGCTCTCTCTTTTTATAAATATCCAGGCCGTAATAGGTGAGGTCCTGTGCAATCAGCAGCAACTCGCGTGTGCCTTTGGAGGCGAGCAATTTCGCCCTTTCCACCAGCGATTCGATCGGTTCCGAAATATGCCCGCCACGCATCAGCGGGATGGCGCAAAAGCTGCAAGGCCTGTCGCAGCCCTCACTGATCTTGAAATAGGCGTAATGATTCGGCGTGGTGAGCAGGCGCTCTCCTACCAGTTCCTTTTTATAATCTGCTTTCAGGGTCTTTAAGATCTTCGGGAGCTCGCGTGTTCCGAAATAGGCATCCACATCGGGGATCTCTTTTTCGAGGTCGCCTTTATAGCGCTCGCTCAGGCAGCCCGTCACATACAGCTTTTCGATACTCCCTTCTTTTTTAGCATCCACATAACGCAGGATGGTATCGATGCTTTCCTGCTTGGCATTCTCCACAAAACCACAGGTGTTGACGATCACAATGTTGTGATTATCGTCTTCGCTTTCGTGCTCTACGTTAAAGTTATTGGCACGCAGTTGCCCCATGAGCACTTCACTGTCCACAATGTTTTTGCTACAGCCCAGGGTCACAACATTTACTTTATTCTTCTTGAGGGTTTTGGTCTTCATGTTTTATGGTCGTTCCAGATTGGCAAAGATACGATTATGATCCGGAACTACCTCATCCGGTTTTAGGCCCATTTGACAGCAAAAACATCTGTTTTTTCTTTATTTGAGCTCCTGGCGTCGTTTTTCTGATGAAAATGATTTCCTTTTTGTTTGAAATGGAAAGCCTGACGGCCACGGCGCGTTGTGAGCGACACGCCCAAATTCTCTACAATCTGTCGCTATAACATAACAACTTGTTGCTTTAACGCAATACCTGGAACACCTGGTTAGGTTTCCCGTCTCTAAACGAACTTCTCTATTTGTCACTTTTTCCTATTTTTGTGTACCTTAATCCTATGAAAACGAAACACTTCCTCGCCTTCCTGAGCCTGATTGCCGGCTTTTTTTCAGTGGCGCAACCCAACCGGAAAGCAGATTCCCTGCTGAAGGTTTTTCATTCGCAGGCGGCGGACAGCTCCAAAGTGAAGGCGCTCAATGCGCTTTTTGCCGAATACAGAGCTACCGATGAGGAAAAAGCAATCAGCTACGTCAACCAGGCCATCGCCTTTGCCTCAACAACGGATTATACCCTGGGCTATGCCCTTGCTCTGTACAACAAAGGGCAGTTTGAAGGCAGGCACGGAAATCCGGACACGAGCGATCATTACATTTCGAAAGCCATTGCTGAATACACAAAAATCAATAACCTCAAAGGCCTGGGCGCCTGCTACAAGGCCTACGGCTTAAATATGTTTGACAAGGGAAACAACAAAGAGGCGCTTGCGTATTTCCTGCAATCGCTCAGCTTCTTTGAAAAAGCCGGAGATCAAAAAGCCATTTCAGGCAGCTACACCTGGATAGGGAACGTGTACAACACGGGGCTGCAACAGCCCCTGGAAGCGTTGAAGTACTATGAAAAAGCGTTCAACATTCAAAAAGAAAGCAATGATGAGCAGGGACTGGCTTTTAGCTATAACAACATCGGCAATGTCAATTTCTTTCTAAAAAAATACGAGCCTGCCTTACAGAATTATTTGCTGTCGGCCGGACTCAAGGAAAAGCTGAACGACATCAAAGGCTTATCGAGCTGCTATAACAACATCGGGAGCGCTTATGCCTCGCTCAAAAAATTCGATGATGCCATCGCCTATTTCAATAAATCATTAGCGATCTATACGGATTTCAACGACCCCAACGGCCAGATCAGCTGCTACATCAACATCGGTAATATTTACTACGAGCAGCACAACTACCGTGAATCCATCGATATCCTTTTAAAAGCTCTGGACAGATCAAAGGAAATCGGCTACAAGGAAGGCATCCGCGAATCGGCTTATGCGCTCTCCAGCGCTTACGAAGAATTGCATGATCCGGTGAAGGCTCTGAACTATTACAAGCTGAGCACGATGACCAACGACAGCATTACCAATACCGATTTCAACAACCAGATTGCAGACATGCAAACCAAATATGATGTGGAGAAAAAAGATCTGGAGATCGCCAGGAACAAGGCCGAGCTGGAAGCCAGAGAGCGCCAGGCATTCATCAAAAACATCGTCATCATCGCAATCGTTGTACTGGCGGTTTTATTGACGATTGTCGGTCTTTTGTTTTACCGCAAAAAGCAGGTGGAGCGAAAAGCCGAGCTGGATGCCGAGATTGCTGCACAGAAAGAGATCCGCACCAAGGCCATCCTGGAAGCTGAAGAAAAGGAAAGGCGCCGCATTGCCCAGGACCTGCACGATGGCGTAGGGCAATTGCTCAGCGCCGCCAAGCTGAACTTAAGCAGCCTCGACGCCAAGCTGCCGCAGAAAAACGCCGAGCAGGAAGCGGCTATGCATAACGCCCTGGCGCTGCTCGACGATTCGGCGAAGGAAGTACGGACCGTATCGCACAACATGATGCCGAATACCCTCATCAAGCTTGGCCTGGCCAGCGCTATCCGGGAGTTCATTACCAAACTCGGAAATGCGCCTACCCTGAAAGTGGATCTGGAAATAGTGGGGCTCGACAACCGCGTCGACAACCAGGTGGAAACGGTGCTGTACCGGGTGATCCAGGAGATCGTGAGCAACATCATCAAACATGCTAAAGCGTCACAGATCAGCATGCAGCTGGTGAGGCACGACACGGAACTGAATGTCATGATAGAGGATAACGGCGTAGGCTTCGACACTTCAGGCATCGACGAATTTGAAGGCCTTGGCCTGAAAGGAATTAAAACACGCATCGAATTGCTGAACGGCAGCGTTCATTTCGATTCCTCCATTGGCCGTGGAACTACGGTGATCATTGATGTACCTGTGAACCCTTTATCATAGTTTGGAAACGACGTTTCATTCACCGGCCGGAAGCCATGCCGTCATTGCCTGGATCTTTATCATCACCGGCATCCTTGCTGTTGCCTTTGCACTGTTCTTTTTGCTGATCATTAAATATTCTTTTTTCAAAGGGCTTGGGATCGTCTTACTCGCCACGGGCATTTTTCAAATTGTACAGGGATGTTATTCACTCAGCATTCCTGCCAACCTACACCACCAGGCAGTAGGTAATTTTACGTGGTCACTGCCCGCTATCGCGCTCAGCGGGGGGCTACTGATGCGCCTGTCATCTCACCATTTCTGGAAAGGTATGGGGCTCGGCATGGTCATACAAGGCTGCCTCTCGTTTGCTTTACTGATGCTGCATGCCGGAGAGCTGTAAAGGCATCAACAAAGGCTTGGTACAGAGGTGGTGCAGTTGATAGAATTCAAGACTTGTAAAGCTATGACTACTCTTTGAGGAGGCTCCCGGGATAAGTGTCGAAAAAAAAATAAGGAGGGCCCGGCTTGGTAAGCTGATTTTTCGTAATTTTAACACAAAACAGGTTTGTTTCATCGCTCTTTATTTTAAGGGAGGAAAGTCCGGGCAACATAGAGCAATTTGCCATCTGAAAGGATGGGTATGACTTCAGGAATGACGTTATAACAGATAGTGTCACAGAAAACCAGGTAGCCTCCTCACGACGTGTCGCGAAGAGGTCATAGTGAAAATGTGAGGTAAGAGCTCACATTCCGTAGCGGTAACGGTGCGGAAGGATAAACCTCGAATGTTGTAAGGCCATGTATACTTTAATTTTGTGGTTGCTCGCCGCAATAACGCAAGTTATATTAAAGAGGGTAGGCTGCATAGATAAATGATGAAAGTTCTGCTTGCAGAAATACAGAACCCGGCTTACAGAACCTGTTTTTATTTTTTTAATGTGACTGAATGGTAAAAAAGCTACGATACCTGGTTCTTCTTATTGCGTTAACGAATCTGGCAGGTGCCCAATGCCCGCAGGTATATAACTACCTCGGCAATTTATCATCCAACCCGAGGTTTGTGGATTGTACCGGTTCCGGCACTTACAACATGAACTTCTCTTCCAATACCAGCTGGGGAGCTTATACCATTGTATGGGGAGACAGCTCTCCCAACACGACCGGCTCGTCCTACACGGCCAACAGCATCCTGACCCATACGTATACATCAGGCGGCCCGACTACCTACACCCTGAGCCTCATCATTCCAAGTTTATCCTGCACGTTAACGGGATTGGTGGTGATGGAAAAGCCGGTGAATGCTTCGATACAGATCCCGGTAGGCGGTGTGACCACTGCCTGTGCCCCGAAGGCTTTACAGTTCATCAACTCAAGTACAGATGTGTCGGCCACGACTACCTTTACCTGGAACTTCGGCGACGGCACAGCTCCTGTAGCGTTCAATGCTTCCAATGCAGGACAAACGGTAACGCACACCTACAACCCCGGAACGGTGAACTGCCAGACGGCTGTGACGCTCAGTGCCACAAACTATTGCACCAACATCCCGACCATTGCCAACTTCAACCCTATCCAGATCTACGACATCGACAATGCGGCGATCACGCCTTCCGCATTCATCAAATGTTTTCCGGACAATACGTTTAGCTTTACCAACAGTACCAACCGCAACTGCGTTCCCCAGGGAAATACTTTCCAACGCCAGGAGCGCTGGAACCTTGGCAACTACTGGGGCCTGGGGCACGACTCGATCATAGGCTGGAAACCCTGGCCGCCTTCCGCTCCGCTCACCGTGACTTATCCGGGCGTTGGCAATTATACGGTGCAACTCCAGGACAGCAACCTTTGCGGCGTGAATGCTGTTTCGATTGCCGTGAGCATTGTGAATCCGCCTACTGCCGGAGTGATAGGCCCTGCCTCTCCGGTATGTGCCGGCACCCCGGTCACTTTCACCAACACAAGTGCTACAGGCTATTCTTACCGCTGGAATTTTGGCACCGGCGGAGGCTTTGTTGCCCGCCCCTTCGGTCCTCAGACGTTTACTTATACTGCCGCCGGCTCGTACACCGTTTCTGTAGTGGCCCTGATCAACGGGGCCGGGAGCTCCTGCACCGATACGGCGCAGGTAGTCGTCACCATTCTTCCGAGACCGATCGCTAATTTTTCCGTAACGCCCAACAAAGGCTGTAACAGCATCAACGGCGCAGTCTTCACCGACAACTCTACAGGCGGCATTGCAACCTGGAACTGGGATTTCGGAAACGGCATCACCAGCACGGCGCCTGTACCTGCCGCTCAAAACTATACGGCCGTGGGAAATTATGTGGCTTCCCTGACAGTTACGGCAGCTAATACCTGCGTGAATAGCTTCACCGCGCCTATTACGGTTTACCAGACCCCCACCGCTTCTTTTTTGCCCACATCAGCCTGCGTAGGATCCGTGGCAACTTTCTCCGATACATCCACGCATGCGCCGGGCGACCCGATCACGTCCTGGAACTGGAACTTCGGTGATGCATCGCCAACAGCGACAAGCACTGCACAGAACCCTAGCCATACGTATACTGCTCAAAATACTTACACTGCGCAGCTCACGGTTGCTACCGCCAATTGCACCAATACGGTGCAGCAGCCTATCGTGATTAATGTAAAGCCAACGGCCAATTTCACACTGACCCCGGTATCGGGCTGCCCTACGCTCACCGTTAACTTCACCAACACGTCGCTGAGCGCTACTTCCTATACCTGGACGTTTGGTAACGGCAGCACGTCCACCGCGACCAACGTTGCGCATCTGTATACGAATACAACGACCGTCAACCAGAATTATACCATCAGCCTCCTGGCACAAACGGGCCTCGGCTGCTCGGATACGAAGACGGCCAGCATCACCGTGTTCCCGAAACCGGTGGCGTCGTTTACCCTCAATGCGATGGCCGGCTGCTCGCCGGTAGCTGCCACCTTCAGCAATACGTCATCGGGAGCAACGAGCTTTCTCTGGGATTTCGGCGATAATACCTCGAGCGGCACGGCTTCGAGCGTGCTTACCCATACCTATGTGAATGCCTCCCTGTTGATCCAGACTTATACGGTGAAACTTACCGCCAACAGCATTAACGGCTGTAAGGACAGTACAACCCTGGGCGTTACGGTGTACCCGCGGCCGGTTTTCAGCTTCACAATGGTGCCTAATTCGGGCTGCTCGCCATTGAACGTGAACTTCCCGCCTGTGCTTGGCGCCGTAAACTACCAATGGAACTTTGGTGACGGCAGCCCTGTAAGTACCTCGCCAAATCCGACACATACCTTCACCAATACAACAACCAGCAATAAGACATACACCGTGCAGCTCATCGCTTCCAATGCCTTCAGCTGCGTGGATACAACCTATGGCTACCCGGTTGTGTATGGCAACCCGATTGCAGGTTTCAACCTTGGCCCCAATGCCGGGTGCACGCCTTTGCCTGTGACCTTCACCAACACCAGCACCTTTGCTTCGTCTTATATCTGGCGCTTTGGCGACGGTGGGAATGCCACTACGCAAAATGCGGCGCATACTTATACCAACGCCAGCAATACAACAAACCAGACGTACACGGCCATGGTGGTTGCCATTACTTCCAATGGCTGCCGCGATTCGATCACCAACTCTCTGACGGTATTTCCGAAGCCCAAAGCCAATTTCACAGTGGACACTCCAAGCTGCTCGCCAAAACTCCTCAGCTTCACCAATACCTCCATCGGCGCGGGCTCTTATGAGTGGAATGCAGGCGGGCCAACGACCTTCAATGTCAATGAACAATACCAGTTCATTAATAATACAAGCGGGAACATTACCCGCACGGTACGACTGATTGCAATATCCGGCAGCAGCTGCCGTGATACGCTTACGGTACCGATCATCATCCATCCTAAACCGGAGTTTACCATCGTGGCCAGCCCCGACTCCGGCTGTACGGCGCTGAGCGTGAATTTCCCTGCTATCAGCGGGGCTGCTTCCTGCCAGTGGAGCTTTGGAGACGGCACGTTCTCTGCCGGCCTCAGCCCAACGAATGTATTTGTAAACAACACGGCTTTCGATAAGGTCTTTACCGTACAGCTTATCGGGACCAATGTGTACGGATGCCGCGACACCTCGTACAAAGTCATTAAGGTATTCCCGAAACCGGTCGCTTTATTCCAGGCAAATCCCAATACGGTATTTGTTCCCAACGAACCGGTGATGTGCAGTAACTTATCGTCGGGGGCTTCGGGCTATGAATGGCTCTTCGGTGACAATGCCACATCTTCGGAGGTTAATCCTTCGCACAATTACCAGCAGCCCGGCCTCTACCAGATCACACTCATCGCCACCAATGCGAGAGGCTGTAAGGATACCTTCAACCTTCCTTCGAAGATCGTGGCAGAAAATGCCAGCGGCATTGATATCCCGAACGCATTCTCGCCGAATCCGAATGCCAGCAACGGCGGTGTCTACGACCCGAGAGACGTGAACAACGATGTGTTTCACCCGGTGATTCTCGGCGTTGATAAATACGAGCTCAATATTTTTTCGCGTTGGGGAGAATTGTTATTCGTTTCCAAAGATGTTACTATCGGATGGGACGGTTACTATAAAGGCAAGCTATGCACCCAGGATGTGTACATCTGGAAGATCGTGGCTACCACCATCGACAACAAAAAGATCAATAGAACAGGCGACGTCCTTTTATTAAGATAAGACCTTTGAATAAAGTACTATATATTTTCATTATACTGTGTTCGTTCCGGTTGTACGCACAAACCAAAGTAAGCAGCAAGCTTTATGCAAAGGAATTGAAAAATGCCAATGCTTATTTTGAATCGGAGGATTATGCCAATGCGTTGAAAAATTACAGGCGTGTGCTGGCCATCGATCCTGAGCAGGAAACGGCGTTGTTTAACTCTGCGGTGAGCCGCTTTAAGCTAAACATGGATGCCGATTCGGCCTTGTGGGCGCTCAACAAATTAAAAAGCAACAGCTTCCCGGAACTGGAATTTTACCTGGGTGTTCTCTATCACCAAAGAGCAGGCTTCGATGAAGCGACTACCCATCTCGCCAAATACCGTGAGATTCCTCTGAAGCTCAGGAGCATCGGCAATGAAGAGGTGGATTACTACCTGGCCTGTGTGAAGAACGCCAGAGAATTCATGGCACAGCCTCACCGCTCTATTATTAAAAACCTCGGTGCGGGGATCAATTCGGAATACGACGATTATGTTCCTTTGATCGCTCCTGATGAAAGTGTTCTTTATTTTACGTCGCGCCGCAGCGGCAGCACCGGGCTGGTAAAAGACGGCGACGGAAAATATTACGAAGACGTTTACTCGTCATTGAAAGCGGAAAATGGCAGCTGGAGCGAACCGAAAAACATCGGCCCGCCGATCAACACCAATACGCACGATGCCTGCGTAGCGCTGAGCTTTGACGGTAACCAGATGATCATTTACCGTACCGCCCCCGACATGCTTAGCGGCGACCTGTACCTTTGCCACACGGATTACAACGGCTGGTCGCAACCTCAGAAACTCGGGCCTGAGATTAACACGCCGTTTATAGAAACGAGCGCCTGCTTTAGTACAGATACCAGTGTGATTTATTTCAGCAGCAACAAACCCGGCGGTTTTGGCGGGAAAGATCTGTACCGCGTTAAAAAACTTCCTAACGGCAGATGGTCGTTGCCACAAAATCTTGGACAAACGGTCAATACATCCAGGGATGAAGACGCTCCTTACCTGCATCCGGACGGCATCACGCTTTATTTCAGCTCCCGCGGGCACAACACGATGGGCGATTACGATGTTTATAAAACCATCCTCAACACGGAAACAAATCAATTTTCGGCACCCGATAATCTGGGCTATCCGATCAACACGGTATTAAGCGACCGCTTCTTTGTACTGAACACGAATGGCACCCGGGGCTACTATTCTTCGGCCAAGGAAGGCGGCCTGGGTGGCAGCGATCTTTACGTGATCGATACGCGTTTTGGCGATAACGACCTGAAGGTAAAGCATGGGATCGTGATGATTGGAAGCGAGGTGAGCAAGGCAAAAATCACCCTGATAGACATTGAAAACAAACAGATAAGCGGCATCTTCAATGCCAGCGCCAAAACAGGAAAGTTCCTGCTGGTGATGAATCCGGTGAAATCGTACAAAGCTATTGTGGAAGAAGAAGGCTGCCAGACCATGATTGTGGACCTCGAGCCATTGGCGAATGAGCATGGAGAATCGGATCTGATCTTAAACCTGACAAAAAAGAAATAACAGACAGCAGAATCATGATGATGAATACATTGCGGGTATGGGGAGAGAGAAGCAGGTTGGGCTTATTACACATGTTGCTGGCTGTAGCGGTGATGGGGCCAGCTCTTTCGGTAAGGGCGCAGGACGCACAGTTTACGCAGTTCTATGCTTCGCCGATGTACCTGAATCCTGCTTTTACCGGCCTTACCTTCGAACACCGTTTTGTTGCCAATTACCGCAATCAATGGCCTGGTGTTAAAACAGCCTATCAAACGGCGATGGCGAGCTACGATTATAACATGACCGACCTGAACAGCGGACTTGGCTTTACCGTGATGCAGGACCGCTCGGGCACAGCAGGCCTCACGCATACTCAGATCGGAGCGTCTTATTCCTATCATTTCAAGATCAATAAATTTGCAGAGATCCGCATGGGCGCCAATCTCAACTTCAACATGAAACGCATCGACTTCAACAAGCTGCGTTTCAACGACCAGATTGCCACCGGCTCTGCGGTATCGATAGAGGCGACAAACTACGAACCGCTGAACTTTATGGACTTTGCTGCCGGCGCCCTGCTAAACTCGAATGAATACTGGCTGGGATTTTCTGCCAAGCACCTCACGCAGCCTAACAGCAGCATGACAGCCGATAAGGTTCCGCTTCCCTTGTCTATCAGCCTGCACGGCGGATACCGTTTTATCCTCGAGCAGAAATCGCGGGTGGATCTCCGCAAGTACATATCGCCTGCCTTTAACCTGAGGCACGAGGCTAAATACGATCAGCTGGATATCGGGGTTTATTACTTCCACATGCCATTGAATGTGGGAGTATGGTACCGCGGCCTGCCATTTAAAACTTACGCACCTACCTATGGCAGCCGTGAAAGCGTGGCCCTGCTGATCGGTCTTGATCTTTCCCCGAGACTGGTGAGGATCGGCTACAGCTTCGACCTCACGGTATCCCGGCTGGGAGTGGCCAATTCATTGGGAGCACACGAAATTTCAATCATCTACGAGATTGCCAAAAAACGCAAGCGCAATAAGCGCGTGCTGGTGAGCTGCCCTAAATTTTAAGGATCTGCTTTCTTCACAAACTGCTCCAGGCGCTGCCCCGATTATTATTCCCCAGGTGTGATCAGGCGAAGCCGGAGTTTCCTGCATACTGTCCAAAAAATTTCCTGCCTGGGTGCCTAACACCACAAAAGAGGCTGGCACCGGTTTAGACATAAGTATTAAAAAAATACGATCATGGAAACCGAAGAAAAAACAGACACGATTATCGAAAACTCCGAAAGGCTGCTGTCCGTATTGTCCGGAGCGGCAATGTTATTCCACGAATTCAAAAAAGAAGGATCTGCCAGCAAAATCAAGCTCGGCATTGCCGGTTACCTGATCTACCGGGGCTTAAGCGGGCATTGCGCCCTGGCCGATAAAACAGGCATCAATCCTTCCATCATTTCGGGATTAAGCCATTTTATTTAGAGAAGCGCACAACATGGACAAGACACCAACCAAAAAAGCAGACCGATCAGGTCTGCTTTTTTGGTTGTAGTAATAGATGAAGCCTAGTAAAAAAAACATTTCACTCCAAGATGGCGTCTAAATATAATTGGCGAAATACAAACCTGCGATATAGGTTTTAGCATCCCTGATCTTTGCTTCTTTCACGAGGCGAACAAATTCGGTTGAATCAAGTTCCACACATTCGATGGATTCATGCTCCTCTTTCAGGCCTCCCCCTTCGCCGATCTTGTCCGCATCCCTTACGGTAGCGTAATACACGTGGAAGCATTCGGAGCTATAGCCGGGTGTAGAAAAGCAGGAAAGCAGGAATTGAATATTTTCCGCACGGATACGATAGCCTGTCTCCTCTTTGGTTTCGCGTATAGCGGCTTCAAGAGGATCCTCGCCTGCATCGACTTTTCCCGCGATGATCTCCAGGATAGATATTTCCGTTTTGTCGTAAATGGGATAGCGAAACTGTTTTGTAAGAATCACTTTATCCGAATCTGTATTAAGCAATAAGACCGCGGAAGCATCTTCGCGCCTGACGCGTTGCTTCTGAAAGCTTTGTCCATTGAGTGAAACAGTCGCTTCCTCAATCACTAACTTTCCTTTAAATACACTATGAGATTTGCTCACGGAAGGCATCGCCAAATCTTTTTAATTTACATGACTGGCAGAATACTCGTCCTGACAGCCCATACTGCTGTTGGATGTTGTCAATTCAATCGTTTCCATAATCTTTGAAAAAATAATCTAAGGAGGCAGGGCACCCCCATACCCCGCCTCCACTCCAATGATGCTTATACCGGACGTTTACCGCTGATCAAGCGCAGGAGAATAGCAATAACAGCTATAACCAGTAAGATATGGATGAGCCCGCCCGCATGGAAGCCCACGAAGCCTACGAGCCAGCCAATAACTAATATAACAGCGATAATGTAAAGTAAATTTCCCATGATGTTTAAGTGTTTAGTTAATGATGTTTGATAGTTTACAAAGTCCCTATTAAAATAAACGTGCCAGTGATTTTGGAAGCAATACCACAAGGTTGTTGAACAAATTCCACACCTTCATCAGTAAGAAAGCGACGGCCTATGCGACCCTGCCAGACACAAGGCCTTGTGCCTGTTGATGCGTTTTCCCGGAAACGAGTCCTTTGAAGGCCCACAGGTGTATCCTGGAAACGCCGGGCATTAAAATCCTAAGACCGGATATAAAAATCTCATATTTGTTGCCTGCTACATACGCCAAGACCCTTATCTTTATCCTATGCGCCGGATCACTTTGCTTTTTGTCCTTCTTCCCTTCTGCCTTTTTTCACAGGAGCGCAACGAATCGGTACGCCGGCTCAACGACGTGGTAAGCATGATGGATGAGGCATCGCGGCTTAACTATACCTGGTACTACGATGCCGTACAGCTGGCAAAGGCGCTCTACCAAAGTAAAACCAACATCAACCCGAATTATTTTTATAGCAGCCGGAGCACGAACAGCGGTTCTGTGTATTATACAGGCATGGAAAAAGCCTTCCGTTTCAGGGAGCTGCAACCCGACAGCAAGGGGCGCCTGCCTTCCTACATGGCCGACCTGATTCCCTGGCTGGAAGAGAAAGAGCATGTGTTGTCGATCCTGCATCAACCGCATCAAAGCACCGCAGCCATCGACAACCTTATATACGATTACATACGCTGCACCGACAGCCTCTATGCTGCTCACAAGCGGCTTACGGAATACATCAGCAGCAAAGCCTACCTCGAAGATGCTGCTTTCGCGAAAGCCAGAGCTATTCTTAAAGAACAGGAGCTTTGCTTTGAAGCCTGCCATAAAGCATCCGGCGCATTAGCATCCGCCATGCAGGAACTGTATAGAACAGCCTTCCCACCCAACAAAAGCCACGCGCCCGAGCAGCTGGCCGAAAAAGAAATGCGCCTCACCATCGACCTCCTCGACCGTTGGGAGCAAGCCCTGGACAAAGGCGATGCCTCGCAAAACAGCCGCTACGACAGTCTTTTGAGACAACTCAATAAAAGCGCCTTAAGCAAAGATTCCCTTTACCTCTACAAGACCCGCGGCTACGGCCAGAGAAACAACGGCTGGTGGGCGCACAGCCGCTACCAGAGCTTCTACGGCATGCTGCAAAGTACGGTGTACTGGTATAAAAGCGCCCGCCATAACCCGGAACCGTTTCTGAAAGGGGAGCTGGTGCTCTACAACGGATTTATCAATGGCTACGATACGGGCATGGAATACTACAACCGCTTTGTGGATTTGTTTGACGGAAAAAGCATGATCGTGGAATCCAGCTGCTGTCTTTCGCCCTCCGAAATAGACACCGCAACGAATGTCTTCCTGAAAAAGCCGCGCCTGCTCTACCGCTTTGCCACCGTTGAAACCACAGAGCCTGAGCCCAACAGCAGCACATTCACCACAGAAGGTCATCACAGCATAGGATCCGATGCCGAACGTATCAGCAAGGCATTACCGCATCACCTGGTATACCTTCTGGATGCGTCCTCCTCGATGAATGAGCCTGACCGTCTCCCGGAATTAAAGACAGAAGTGAAGTACCTTGTGGCATTACAACGCGCGTCTGACCGCATTTCGATGGTGAGCTTTGCTTCCCATGCGCACATTATCCTGAAGGATCAGGCCTGCCTGCAAAAGCCTGGGATCTACAACAGCATCGATCAGGTAAGCGCCCTCGGCTCCACCAATATCAGCGAAGGACTTTCCAAAGCTGTGCACCTTGCCGACAGCTGTAAGCTGAAAGACGGCATCACCAAAGTATTGCTCTTCACTGATGGCGCCTTTAGCCTGAGCAAAGCAGATAAAAAGTTGCTGCACTATTTGGAGAAAAACGGCATAGGATTCTGCCTGGTTTACCTGGGACATGCTCAGAAAAGCGTGGAGGAAGAGCTAAAGAAGATTTGCGAAAAAGCCAGGGGCCGCTACTACAGTGCATACAGCAACAATCTGAAAGAGCTGCTGATAACCGAAGCTTCTGAATGATGTAACATTATGCAGAAAGTGCCGTTATACGTCTATACTTAAAAGCCAAGACACGATGAAGCCCTATTTACTTTTACTGACAGGCCTGCTCTTTTCCATCTTTCTAAGGGCCCAACCCGAATTCAAAACGTATCCCAACGGCCTGATCTACAGCGAAGCCACCATGGGCAAACTTCACCGCATTGTGGACTCTCTGAACCTGAAATACAAATCCTGTGAGCTCAACCACCCCTATTATTCGACCATGCAGGCCAAAGCCCACATCGTCATTCTTGAAAAAGGAAAGCTGCGTGAGGCAAAAAAAGATATGGAGCAAGGCATGCCCTTCGAAGACTTTCTGAAAAAATACCCGGAGGCTACAGTGAGGCGGAATGCCCTGATCATACGCAGCATTTATAGCGATTACCAGGACAAGCAAGTGGTCGAATACAGCGAGGTGAACATGAACCACAATTATGGATTGGAGATCCGGAGGGCCAGAACCGATAGTATGGCAGGGAAGCAGGGCAGCTGGCTTTATGACCGGGAGGAAGAATCGTTGAAGGCTTTTTATTTTACGACCGCTCTCTCTTCTGCACTGCTCAAAGAGAGCTATGCCCGACGTATCGGCTACAGCGACTGCCTCGTAGACACCAGTACCAATAAATTTAAAAGCGATGCCTCCTATGGTGAAGCGAATTTACCGGAGAACTGGCAGGCCTTGCCGGAACAGGAAAAAATAAAGCTGCTGGACAAAATGCGTTCTACCAAAGTGATGGGCTATTGCAGCATGGACAGCAGGCCGCGCATGCATGCGGTGAACATTGCCCTGCTTTCAGCGGAAACTGTCAATTGGGAAATTTTCCTGAGGTCGCACCTCGACATTATGAACGACCGGTTCGACCGCATGACCGACGCCAGCTATGCCTGGGCCAGGCGCCAGACCTATATCAAAGAGCTGGAAGACCTCGACATCAATGTTCCTGAGCTGATCCTTGGCATTTCGCTAAGAGTAGAAAATCCGTCCCGGAACCATTACTATGGCAGTATCGGGCGGTTGGGCAGGGCCATCAGCGAATCGAACCAAAAAGATGATTTTGAAAAGGAGATGTTAAGTATGGTGGCTGACCCTGAGCTGGATGATTACAACCGCGTGGTTTCCTATTTCCTGTATAACAGCTACCTGAGCTACCTCTACAGCGGAAAAGACAATACGGAGAAAAACCAGAAACTGAAAGCGGCAGTTGCCGGCCTTCCCGGCTACATCAAAGAGAACGTTAAATGGAAAGAACAGGACTAATCCCTGCCAAGGTTTGGAGGGGCTGTATTTTCTTATTAGCTTTGTTTAACCCTCTCTACTCATGAACATGCATTTTAAAAGCCTCTCATTTGCCTGTAGCCTTTTTCTCTACTCATGCGGCCAGCAAACAACAAAGAATGTGGAAGTAACAAAGCTTACCACCCGCGAAAAGCAACTCTGCGATTCCATGAATATTGATCAATCTGTACTCACCGCATTGAAAAAGCATACGCATGAAAATGTAGAGCCGTTCCATTATTCGCTCTCAAAAATGTATAAGGCCGATCACACCGTTACTGAGATCGACCCTATCTACCTTCCGGGTTTTGTATTCAAAGAGGAGCAATCCAACACAAGGACACTTATCGGAGCGTTACAAGAGAAGCTTAAGGCCCAGGGCTATTACCTCTTTATCCTTGAACAGAATTTCGGTCTTGGCGGAAAAGACGTGATGGCCATTCTTAAAACTACGGATCAATATGAGGTATTGCGATCCGTGAAAACAGATGGCACCAATTACGGCATTTCCAATGACAGCCTGATCAGCATCATTAAAATTCTTGACAGGAAGTATTCTCTCTCGCTGGTTAGCGCCAGTGGCGACCTTTGCGAGTTTAATATAGGGAAAGAGCCCGACAGCTGGGTAGAACTCGCCAAGGAGGCCTATGCTGTTTGTCCTGACATTGTAGACCAGGGAACGGGATCGGTAGAAGCCCTGGCCGGGGAACTAAAAAAGTACCGCCGACTATACTTATGGTGGGACTGATTTCTACACAAGCATCCATCCTGCTGAAGCCAGAGGCGACGCCCGTTCCGAATTTAAAATACGTGGATTACCTGGTAGCAACTGCTGGCGAGGCCATTCTATTAATCATTATAAAGAGCATATCAAAAAACACCAAATCGTGACTACACCAAGCACCTGGTTTACCTCCGATCACCATTTTGGACATAAAAACGTCATCGAATTTTCGAAACGCCCCTTTGCGGATGTGGAAGAGATGAATGAAACGATGATCGCCCGTTGGAATGAAAAAGTCGGTAAAGACGATCACGTTTACCATATCGGCGACTTCGCTCTGATATCGCCCGGAAAACTCAAAGCGCTCAGGGAGCGTCTGAATGGCAAGATCTTTCTGATCAGCGGAAATCACGAAAGTTCGGCCCTGGATTGCCCGGCCTGCTTTGAATGGATCCGCCCCTACCATGAACTTACCATTCCCGATCCGGACGCTCATAAAGGCGAGCGCTTCATCGTTCTGTTTCATTATGCGATGAAGGTCTGGAACGCCAGCCATTACGGAACCTGGCATTTGTACGGGCATTCGCACGGCGACCTTCCGGATGATATAAATTCATTGTCATTTGACATTGGGGTTGACTGTCATGACTTTTATCCTCTATCGTATGATGAGGTGAAAGCAATCATGAGCCGCAAGCAGTGGAAAGCGCCTTTTGAAGCGAGAAATAAGTAAACATACCTTCTGAGTTCCGTCGTTCGTTTCTTCCTTTTACCGCAATAGCGTCTTAGGATCTTCCGGACTTTGCAATTAATTTTTGCGAAAAAGAAAGCCAGGCCGGATACCTGCTTTGTGATGAAATCAAAAGAACACGGGCTTGATGAAAAAGAAATGGGATCACTCAAACAGCTGTTTTGACGTTGCAAAATAGTCTCAAAATCCCTAGTTTTGTTAGAAGGCGGCGGCCAGGCCGCTACAAACACGCAGGATAGCATTTATGACAGAAACAGGGATCATCGGACTTGTGATCATCGGTATGAATGTAGCCATTTCTTATAAAGGCTTTACCGACCGCGTCTTTTTCGATAACTATAAATTCGAGGTTAACCGTATCCTGAAATACAAGGAGTACCGGCGCCTCATCACTTCCGGCTTCTTACACGTGAGCTGGATGCACCTTATCCTGAACATGGTGAGCCTGTACCTCTTCAGCTCTTTGATGGCTAACCTGGGATGGCTCAGCTTTCTCATCATTTATGTTGCGAGCCTTATCGGCGGCGATCTCCTGGCCTTATTCATTCACCGTGAGCATGGCGATTACAGCTCCGTTGGCGCGTCGGGCGCGGTGTATGGGATCATCTTTGCCTCTATTGCCTTGTTTCCGGATATGAAGATTTTGTTATTCGGGTTGTTGCCTGTTCCCAGCTGGGCTTATGGCTTGCTCTATATAGGTTATTCTATGTATGGCATCCGCTCCGGGCGCGATAATATCGGGCACGAAGCGCACCTGAGCGGCGCGCTAATAGGGATGGTAATTGCCGTGATCCTTGAGCCAGAAGCTTTCGCCAAAAATTACCTCAGCATCCTGCTCATCACCGTGCCGGTTATCGTGTTCATCTACCTGATCATCGTCAACCCGCAAGCCTTACGTATTGGCAGCTATTACTACCATACACCAGGCACCTATCTCGATATCGATGATCTGTACAATGAAGAGCGGGCCAATAAACAAACGGAACTCGACCGCCTGCTGGATAAGATCGGGAAGAGCGGCATCGACAGCCTTTCGAAGAAGGAACGACAGAGGCTGGATGAGCTGTCGCGGTAATTTTCTATTTTCAGAACTTCATCAACGAATGGATGGTTAAGACTCAAAACCACCACCAATAAACAAACCATCGAAAAACTCCTTATCATACTCGACCTTGATGAAACGCTGATCCATGCTACGGATCAGCCGCACGACGACGCCTGGGATTTTCAGGTATTTCATTACAAGGTTTACAAGCGTCCTTATTTACAGGAATTTTTGTTGGGCCTGAAAGAACATTTCGACGTGGCGGTATGGTCTTCGGCTTCCGACGACTATGTCGACCTGATCGTAAAGGAAATCTTTCCCGACGATTATGAGCTCAAATTTGTGTGGGGACGCTCGCGCTGCACCTACAGGCCTAATTACAATAAGCTGGATGAGTTCGGCTACTACGATCCTTTCTCGCATTATGATTATGTGAAGCGGCTTGACAAGGTAAGAAAATTAAAGTTCAACAAAGACCGTATCCTGATCATTGACGATACGCCACAGAAATGCCGGCACAATTACGGCAATGCGATTTACCCTAATGAATACCTGGGGAAAAACCCGGACAATGAGCTGCTTCTACTGATGCAGTATTTATTGACGCTAAAAGACCTTGATACGGTGAGAAGCACCGAAAAACGGGGTTGGCGGGAAGAGATGGAGAAGAAGTTTTATAATTAAAATTAGAAAAAATGAATCAATCTGAAATTATAAAACAAGCCAAACACTATTTTGGCAAAGACAGGAAGCCAATCAAAGATTTAGTCATGAGCTATGAATTCAAGGGAAAGAATTACAGGCGTTGGAAAAAAGAGTTATCCGGAGTTACTATCCATCCTAACGAGATAAGTTTTGGAATTTCCGGTGATGTTGTTCAGTGGCTTAAAGATAATCAGGCAGAAGAAATTAATTGGAACTGGATCGGAGATTTAAGCTGGACTATTGAAATCGTATTAAATCCGGGGATTGACAAATGTTATGACCTCGACAAAAAACTGGCATTAAAATGCGGTGGCACAGCGAGGACTCTAAAGCTCTACATTTCGGATGTCATTCCTTGTTACACTTACGACATATACTATACGACCTATAATAAATCACTAAACTATTATGAAACCGGGCCAATTTCCGAGTTACTGAACGAAGAAAAAGTCATTCTGGATAAAGTAAAAACCTATTTAAAAAACAGGGGACTTAACACATATAGCCGGACTTTTTATCTACAAAAGTTCAAGGGCCTCTATTCAGATACTAAGGAAGGTAATGCTTCTTTATTCGATGTCTTATTTACCGACATCTATTCCTATCTAACGGAAATTTTGCGTTTTTCTGACAAAGAAATAATTGAAAAAAGCGGCACCAAATTTCGATGGAGAGAATATTATTATAAAAGCGGAGCTTTAAAAGAAAGAATCGAAAGCCGGTGGACCAGCTCCGGCGACTATTTAAAAATGATTCTTGATAACAAAGGACAAATCAAAGAGGTTGAAGTCACTCGAAAACAAATAGGAAGAAAAAAGCATCAAAATTTTAAACTGGAGATCGAAGCACCGTCAAAGAAAAGAAAGCAATCATAAGAACGCTGGCACCGTTTTTTGTACAACATTAAATAACCTTTAATACACACCATGTCATTCCAGGCTTATTTAACCAACATTCAAATCAAGACCGGGAAAAGTCCGGAAGATTTCAAGCAGATGGCTGAGAAAAAAGGCTTCACACAGAACGGCCATATCGCGCCCGGTGTTAAGGCCACGCAGATTACCGACTGGTTGAAAGAAGAGTTTGATTTAGGGCACGGGCATGCCATGGCAGTATATGCTTTGCTGAAAGGTTTGAAAAACGAAGGTGACAAATAGATTCTTTCTGCTACCTTTAAACATTACTTCATTTCAAAATTCTTACAAATGAATACATGGTGGGTCTATGCCTTGCTGTCGGCTTTGTTTGCAGCGCTCACTGCTATTTTTGCTAAAGCAGGCATCAAAGATGTCAACTCCGATCTGGCAACAGCTATCCGCACCGTTGTGATCCTCATCATTGCCTGGGGCATTGTCTTCTTCCGTGGAAAAGCAGGTGGGATTACAGAACTTTCAAAAACCAACTTGCTCTTTCTTTGTCTATCAGGCGTAGCAACAGGTCTCTCCTGGATCTTTTACTTCAAAGCGCTACAAACAGGAAGTGTATCGAAGGTAGCCCCGGTAGATAAGCTCAGCGTGGCCCTGGCTATTATCCTGGCTGTTCTGTTCTTAGGAGAAACATTAACATTGAAAATGGCTATTGGCGCGCTTCTCATTATTGCAGGAACAATTACGCTGATCCTGTAAAAGATCCGGCCATTCCATCTTCAACATCAATTTGAAATTGATCATTGGTAACCAACATCCAAAATGAAACATGTTTCGGTAAACCGGCTACTCTTCCAGCTCCAGTTTTTTAATATCTGCAAGATATCTGCAAGGGATTGAAAAAAGCCAGCACATCCTCCCCCTGCCCCCTCCAGAGGGGGAAACATACCAAAGATTATCCTCCAAACTCCGGCTTCTTAACTATCGGCAAGATGTCTAAGGGATTGAAAAAAGCCAACACATCCTGCCCCTTCCAGAGGGGGAAACACACCAAAGATTATTCTCCCAGCTCCAGCTTCTTAATATCTGCTATGGAATTACCGGCAATGCCTTTTACGGAGCCGTAAAAATTAGTGGTATTCAGTAAGACCTTTTCCAATTGTTTCTCTCGTTCTTTCCAGATCTTGGCCATGGCATTCTTTTCGCGCTGGATGCCTTCCTGCAATTCGGTAAAGCCTTCCACGATGGCTTCGATCTGCTGCTTGAACTCTACTCCTGTTAAATAAGCATAGAGCATGCTCATCTTATCGCCTTTATTTTCCTGGCTGGCCTGGGCTGCGTAAATTTTGATCAGGCTATCACGCAGCACAAAAGACAGGGATTTTACTTCCGCAAAGGAACAGATCCATACGCCTTCCTGCATGCCGAAATGCTCCATGTTTTTAGGCATGGTTTCCGTTACGATCACGGCCAGGTCGGCCTGCGAGTTGCGCATATCGTGCTTCAGCTTATCGATCCAGTCGTTGCTGAAAGCCTTGGTACGCTTGCTTTCATAGATGATCTTGCCGCAGGTTTGTCCCAACGAATTGCGAATGGTATGAATGGCGTCCGCCCCTTTTACGCCCTTGCCCACCTCGTCTATCGTGTCGAAGGGAAAGGCACTGCGCAATAAATCTTCCAGGGCGATCTCGTGCACTTCACCCTGGAGCTGCATAGAGCCCTGCTCCTGCTTGCGCACCATTTCTTCGGTGAGCTTTTTCTGCGCGTCGAGCTGTTTTTTCAATTCCAAGAGTTGCATCTGGTGGTCCTTCTCTTTCAGGGCATTGCGCTCGGCTTCTTGGCGGCGGATCTGCTCGGCATACTGCTCCCGCTCTTCCTGCAATTTTTTCTGAAGCGTGAGCTCCAGCTCCGCCTCCCGGTTTTTGATGTCTTTTTCTTTTTTCAGAAACTCAAGCTCTTTCTCCTGGCTCTCTCTCAGCTTCTGAGCCTTCTCGCTCAGCTCTTTATTGAGCTGCTCCATTTGCAACTGCATCTCTCCGGCAGCCTTTTTGATGGCTTCCTGCTCCAGCACGGCCTTTTGCAGCTTTACCTTATCGGCAATGATGCGCTCCTGCTCTTCCTGCTGTTTCTTCATTTCTTCCTGCTGCAATTCAAGAGCCCGCTTCTTATCCTCCAGCTCTTTCTGGTCTTTGTTATAGCGGTCGAGGTAACGTGCCCGGATCTTTCCTTCTATTTCAGCCGATATTGCGTCCCCCAACTGAAACTCGTGTTTACAATTAGGACATTTTACCGTTGATTGTGTGCTGCTCATGCGTGTTTTGTATTAACTCAATTAGTAAATGCTATGGGTGGTCATAGCATGAAAAAAAGCCTAAACGCCTGTCCTGGCTGATTGGCCGGGCTGATGCTCGTGCAGCTTCTTCAACAGGATCTCCATGCCTTCCACCGCTTTGGCCTTGATCACCGTCAGGTTGCGGATATAGTCAAGATTGAACTCACCCGGATCGATGAGGTATTTAGGAACCGAGGCATCCACTACGTGAATGAGGTTAGCCGCCGGGTATACATTCAATGAAGTACCGATGGTAATAAAAATATCCGCCTCCTGGGTCAGCATTTCCGCACGGATCATTTCCGGCACAGCCTCTCCAAACCAAACGATGTGTGGACGAAGCTGGGCGCCTCTTTCGCAAAGGTCGCCTTCTTTCAGCTCCCACTCCTTCATGTCGTAGATCAGCTCGCTCCATTGACTGCTGCGGCTTTTCATAATTTCGCCGTGCAGGTGCAACACCTTTTCGCTGCCTGCCCGCTCATGCAGGTCGTCGATGTTCTGAGTAATCACCTGTACATCGAACTCCTTCTGCAGGCCGGCTACCATCGTATGAGCGGCATTAGGGCTCGCTCCCATCACCTGCTTACGCCTTTGGTTGTAGAAATCCAGCACCAGTTTGGGGTTCCTTGTCCAGGCGTCATACGTTGCCACATCCTCGATCTTATACTCTTCCCATAAACCGCCGGTGTCCCTGAAGGTTTTAATACCGCTTTCCGCGCTCATTCCGGCACCGCTGAAAACAACTATTTTCTTCTTCTTCATGTATCCCTGTATTCCTGCAAACTTTAAACAATCTGTAAACAGGTTGCCGATTATCGTTTAGCTTATTCTAAATTTACACAAATTTAAATAATCCGGCAGGAATTTGTCTTTTTTGCCGGCCAATAATTAAAAAAAGGGATATTTTTACAGTCTAACAACATTTACAAGCAATGAAATTTTTTATTGACACAGCAAACTTAGCGCAGATCAAAGAAGCACAAGACCTGGGCGTACTCGACGGAGTAACCACCAACCCATCCCTGATGGCCAAAGAAGGCATCAAAGGGCAGGATAACATCTTAAAACACTACGTGGATATCTGCAAAATCACCACCGGGGATGTGAGCGCGGAAGTGATCGCTACCGATTTTGAAGGCATGGTGCGTGAAGGCGAAGCCCTGGCTGAGCTGCATGAGCGTATTGTAGTAAAGATCCCGATGATCAAGGAAGGTTTGAAAGCAATCAAATATTTCAGCGAAAAAGGCATTAAAACCAATTGTACGCTGGTATTCTCAGCCGGACAGGCTTTACTGGCAGCCAAAGCAGGTGCTACTTACGTATCTCCGTTTATCGGCCGCCTGGACGACATCAGCCAGGACGGCATGGACCTGATCGACGATATCCGCATCATTTTCGATAACTACGCTTACGATACGCAGATCCTCGCGGCGTCTGTACGCCACCCGCTGCACATCATCCAGTGCGCAAAGCTAGGCGCCGATGTGATCACCGCACCGTTAAGCGCTATTTCTGCTTTGCTGAACCATCCTTTGACAGACAAAGGCCTGGCGCAGTTCCTGGCGGATGCCAAGAAATAATTTCATTGTACCCTTCGACTCCGCTCAGAGTACGGATACATACAACAAAAGGCTTCACATCAGTGAGGCCTTTTTGATGGGAAATAATCTGAATGTTGTATTAAACATTACTCCTACTAAATTCAAGATGCAAATTAAACCTCTGCTTCTTAGTATACAAGTACATTCTAATGGAAAGTAATCTATCTTTACAACACCCATCCATCACCATGATCAACTTAAGCATACTACAGGAATTAAAAAACAGAAATCCTGACCTGGGAATAAGCCTTAGACCTCCTGCCCCTCCTGAAAAAATCAAAGAGTTGGAGTTAATATTGGACCACGACTTACCAGAAGATATCAAATCGTTTTATGAAATCACGAATGGTTTTGAAACTGACGATCTGTTATTTCAGATTCTTTCTATAGAAGAAATCATTCAATATAAACATGAACTGAAAACTAACGAGATCTTTTTTGCGGAATACTTGATTTATAGCGATGTATGGACGATAAAATTCAACACCGGTGACGCTTATCAGATCATAAACAGTGGCTATGACACGAGGGAAATTGTAATATCAACCTCCATCACCGATTTTATTATTGAATATGCCGATGGTGGTGGTTTGTTTGGTGAAAATGGATTATATGCCCGCTACGAAACTTTGAAAAATCAAACAAACCCCAGCTTATAATGCACTACTTTTTTGGTGTCGAAAAATTCCTCTTCGAAATAATCTTTCAGATCATAGAAGGTGGCTTTCTCGTAGTGCTTGCCAAACTCCTCACGCAGGTCGCCACCCTTTAAATACAGGATGCCATTGGGAAGATCGTTGAAATTCTCTTTCAGTATTTTACGGTAGATCCAGTTATAAAATCCCGGGAACTCCGTCACGGCGCGGCTCACAATAAAATGGTAGCGGTTATTGATCTTTTCCGCGCGCTCATGCTGTGCCGTGAGATTCGTGAGTCCTAAGCCCGCCGCCACTTCCTGTACCACTTTTATTTTCTTGCCGATAGAATCTACCAGGTGAAAGCTTGTTTCCGGAAACATCACCGCCAGTGGAATACCCGGAAAGCCGCCGCCCGTACCCACATCAAGCACTTTGGTGCCTGGTTTGAATTGCATCACTTTGGCGATACCCAGCGAGTGCAGGACATGACGCTCGAAGAGCAGGTCGATGTCCTTGCGGGAAATGACGTTGATCTGCGCATTCCAGTGCAGGTAGAGGTCGTACATTTTTTCGAACTGCTCCTGCTGCGTAACGCTGAGCTGTGGAAAGTATTTAAGAATAATATCGGGTTTCACGGAAATTAAAGTTTGCTTTCCTGGTTTTTCAGGATGTTGTAAAGGAACTCACGCGCCCGGAAAAGCTGCGCTTTTACGGTGCCTACGGGCAGATCGAGCTTGCCGGCGATCTCCTCGTAGCTCAGCTCCTCGTAGTAGCGCATTTTCACCAGCTCGCGGTAGCGCGGCTTAAGTTTTTCCACCACATCGCGGAGCAGCTCCACCTTTTGTTTTTTAATGATGTTCTCTTCCGGGTCGAGGGTCTGCGATTTGATATTCTTGGAGAACTCCTGCCCTTCATCGTTCTCCATTTTGGTATCGAGCGAAAGTGAGGTGCTTTTTTTCTTGTTCCTTAAAAAATCAATGGCATTGTTACTGGCAATTTTAAACAGCCAGGTGCTGAAAGCATAGGTGGGTGTATATTGATCGAGTCGCTTAAATGCCCTGCCAAAAGCTTCGATGGTAAGGTCTTCTGCATCATCTTTGTTATTGCACATCCGGAGCATCGTAAAATAAACCGATTCGCGGTAGCGGTGCAGCAACTCTGCATAAGCTTTCTGATCGCCATGCCTGAGAGCCTGCTGGATCAGCTTATAGTCGTATACCGCTTTCGTGGTTAACTTTTCCGATGGATCTAACTCTTCCATTTATTGGGTTTGTGAAGTAGTTTACTGATGTGAAAAACGGGATAAATGATGAGGAGCATGAATTCATAAAAGAAAGACATTCCCCAAAGATCCGGCTCATTCAGCTGCTTCGATACTTTTCTAAAGATAATCATTTGCAGGCATATTTTCACCAATAAAGCCGCAAGCGCACTGATAAAGGTTGCTTTGAAGAAAAGAAGGGTAAAAAACAGGATGTAAAAAGCGTATTGCAGAAGGTAAGCAAGGCCGATCCGGAACCTGCTGCCGGGCGTATAGTGCGGCGCCGTGGTGAGGTGGCGTTGCTTCTGGCGCTTCCAGGCGCTAAACGTTTTTTTGGCCAGGGAATACGTCACGGAATCGTGTGCCACGGAAATAGCCGTATTTTCAGACGTGCAGGCATCGTTGATGAACAGGTCGTCGTCGCCCGACTCAATGTGGTAGTGCTTGGAAAAGCCTTTTTGCCTGTAAAAGAGGCTTTTTTTATACGCCAGGTTCCTGCCCACGCCCATATAGGCCTTGCCCTTCACCGCTGCCGACAGGTAATTGGCAGCGATCAGGAAGGTATCGAATCGGATGATCCGGTTGAGAAAACCCGGCTCTTTTTTGTAGGCGCCATAGCCCAGCACGATCTCTTTTTTGCTGCTGAATTTTCCGGCCATCTCCGACAGCCACTGCTCGCCCGCCGGGAAACAATCGGCATCGGTAAACACCAGGTTATCGTATTTCGCGCCTTTGATACCTACCAGCACGGCGAATTTCTTTCCATGCTTGTAATACTCGTCCTCCTTGATATTCACTTTTTTCAGGTTCGGGAAGATCCTGGCAAATTCGTCAATCACGTTCTCCGTGTTATCGATGGAGCAATCGTTGACCACGATCACCTCAAACTCAGGATAATCCTGCACAAGGATCTTTGGCAGGAATTCCGTAAGGTTATCGTCCTCATTGCGGGCACAGATAATGACCGATACCGGTTCCCTGGAAGCCGCTGCCGGAGCCCCCGGCGGGGTATAACGCCCGATCGGCAGAATATGAATTAAGTAATGAATGATAATGCCCGCGAACGACAAACCAAAAGCCATTAGCAGGAGCTCATAGAGCCCAACCTCAACAAATCCGGGAAAATACATACCAGCAAAAATAGCACCGATTGCCCATGCTAATAACTGTATATTTGCATTTATTACACAAAGAAATTAACAATGCTCAACGGAATAAAAGCGGTTATTTTTGATATGGACGGCGTGATCATCGACTCCGAGCCCCTGTGGCGCCGGGTGATGATCCAAAGCTTTACCGAAGCGGGAATTCCCTTCACGGAGAACGACTGCCGCATTACTACCGGCCTGCGTTTTAGAGAAGTGGTTGCCTATTGGTTTGGCAGGCATCACATCACCCACATCCCTGTCGACGAGTTCGATGCACTGGTCATCCAGCGGCTCTCGGACCTCATCCGCTCGGAAGGCAAGCCCATGCGGGGCGTGCTGGAGGCTCTGGAACACCTGAAGCAAAGCGGTTATAAGATCGCTGTCGGCACCTCTTCCAACACCTATTTCATGAATACGGTAATGGATGCCCTCAAGATCCGCCATTACTTTGATGTGCTATGTTCCGCAGAGCACATGGCCTACGGCAAGCCTCATCCGGAGGTTTTCCTGACCTGCGCCGCACAAATGGGCATGGAGCCGAAAGAATGCCTGGTGATCGAAGACTCCATCAATGGCATTGTGGCCGCCAAGGCTGCACAGATGAAGGTGATCGCCATTCCTGATGAAGAAAGCAGGCATAACCCCAAATTCGTACTGGCCGATTACCGCATGGAATCACTGGAGGACTTTGTGCCGCAGAAGCTAAGGCCTGAAGTTTAATGTATCATTAGAAATATGGACAAGCTCATCCGCGCCATAGAGAATAACATACAGGACCGTAATTCTGAAGCCTGGAAAAAATTATGCGAGTATGTAGAGCGGGCTGCTGCAGAAGGTTTAGAAGTATTTAGCCCGGGTAAAGAGTTGGGAGCGGAACTATTTTCGCAGATTCACACGCTTCCGGAAAGCATCAGCAAACTAAAAAAAGTAAAGAAGCTCTATTTATATGGCAGCCGCCTGAAGCGCATTCCACCCGGGATCGGTGACATGGAAGCCCTGGAAGAATTTACACCCTACACGTCGTACGATCTTCATTGGTTCCCGTACGAGATTACACGCTGCAAAAACTTAAAGGCCAGCACGGTAAGTACCCGGGCTCTTTACGGCAATTACAAGAACCGCATGGGCTTTCCTGACCTCACGCATAACCCCGTGAGGTACGAAGGCGAAGCACTCCGGTGCAGCGTCTGCAATCAAGAGATGTACTACACACAAACCAATCAGCTGTGGATCACACTCGGCGTGGCAACGGATTGCCTGCCCCTGCTTGTCAACCTTTGCTCTGTAAGCTGCGAACAGGCTTTACCGAAGCCACACGAGGGCTATGTGTCTTATCCCCACAAAGGCGGAGCAGGGCTTCATCAACCGGATGAGAGGTTCTAAGTTATAAGTTATTACGGTTGGCTTTATGAGTTTACCTCAATAACAGGCATTACCTTCGCAGGATTGCAGCGAACATCTTCCGTCACGACGCGTCGTGACGGGCGCCATAAAAAATTAAGGGAATTACATTTCTGCAAACGTTGATCGCCGACGTATAGCTCATCCTTATGTTATCGCCGGCCTCAGGCCGCGTCCATCGTATTTCTCAGAAAGCTGTTCATCGGCAGCATGGCCTTGAATACTTTAGCCGCATAGGCCGGGAAGTTCTTATCCAATACCTGTGCATCCGTGAGATCATGCACCACGATAAAACTTTTATGCTGTAGCAGATTGATGTCCGGATGTTCTTTGTCGTAGCCTTTGGGCGCTGTTTTCAGCTTGTCTTCTTCTGAGAGCGCACCGAAATACGTTTTAAAGTCTTTCGCGGCGAGGATCTTACGAAAATCTTTTCCGTTATAGTCTATTTCCTGCCTGATCGCTGCCAGCGCATCCGGCATCGGCTGCCAGCAACCGCCGGCCAGGAAACTCTTGCCCGGCTCCACATGCAGGTAATAGCCCGGCACCGGCGATTTTTTTCCACCGGGATTCATACTCGCTCCCATATTGGTTTTATAGGGCGATTTGTCTTTGCTAAAGCGAATGTCTTTATTGATGCGGAACATACACTTCTTTGCTTCCAGGCCGGCCAATGCCGGATCGAACACCGTGGCTTTATCAAGCACCGATTTGATCAGTGTTTCAAATTCCGCTTTGGCAACTTCGTATGTTTTTCGGTTCTCATCAAACCATTCCTTTTTGTTGTTCTTTGCCAATTGCTTCAAAAATTTCAAGGTTGTTTCCATAATACGAGTGATGGTTAAAAGGATGAATTGGCCGGTCGCCTGGCTTTAAAATAGTCCATGATCAGCACGGTATTCAATAGCAGGCTCAGACAATAAAAAAAATCTTCGACAGGAATACTTAAAAAGCGAATCCCCATATTTTCAGCATCATTATAGCTTACAACAGGAATACCGGTGATCAATCCGTCGAACAGGAGGAACGGAATAAGCGCCACAAAAAATGCAAAGTAAAAGCGGCCCATGTGGCGCAGCTTATACACAAAAGCTGCGATGAATACAACACTGAAACAGATGCCTGCATTCACAATCGTATAGGTTTTGTCATAAAACAGGATGCAGGAAGCCAGCGACAACACCAGCACGATGATGGTAACAAGCTTTGGCCTCGTCACAATCTCCCTGGCCACGTAAGCGTTCAGGCATTCGTAGATAAATGCGCAGGAATAAGGCACCACGATAAAGAAAAGCACTTCTTCGATAGGCAGGTTAAACACATAAGTTCCACAGATATAATCGGGATTGAAGCTCCACACCCCATGTTTGGTAAAATACATATCCCAGAGAACGAACAGAACGGCATTGACCAGAATAGCCGGCAGCAGGTATTTCCAATGCTTATAAAATGCTACTTTTTTGTCGAAGCTAAGCAGGAGCGGAAAGAGAACGCTCAGAAGATCAAGCCATAGGTATGTGTAATGCGGATTCATGGATTAACGGGTGAAATACAAGGCTACAAAAAACAGGACCTGGATGATGTAAAAGGCTTTGGCAGTAGGATTCGGCTTTTTGGAAAGCTCTTTACCGGCAAACCAGTTCATGCCAAGGGAAATGAGGAACCAGGCGATGTAATTCTGCAAAGGGATGCGCGCACGGCTCCAGTACCAGAAGTCGAAGCGTGCGGCACTTTGCTCGATGAAAAAATCGAGGCCGATCATGAGCAGCGCTGCCATGACCACATTCAGGTATTTATTTTCGAAACGCACCCATTGATTAGTGGCATAAATGAGCAAAGCCCAGTTGACACCTATGAGAAGGGGCGTGGACAACAGCTTGTAGCCCAGCGCCGACCCGTAGTAATAATGCCCGAAGATCCAACCGGTTTTTACTCCCAGTACTTCAATGAAATAACCTGCCAGGGCGATCAGCAACAGAGCCAGGTAAAAGGGTCCTTTGGACTGGCCGCTCATTACAATCACCAAAACAGCAGACAAAAGCAAATTAACAGGCGTAAGTGAACGGAAATAAGCCGGGCTGATAAGAAAGCCTACAAAGCCCACCAGGTGAAAAACAGCAATGATGGTGATGGGCAGGTGTTTTTTCAGCAGCGACATTCGTAACAATTTAATAATGTGATTCCCCCGTTAAGAGCCGATAAATTTACTTGTTTTACGGCATAAATTGTAAAAAACTATTGAAGCATAATGATTATATTTGGTTGATTATTGCGAATTCCAAAACCATGCAAAAACAAAAGATTCCGTACATCAACCGGGAGATCAGCTGGCTGTCGTTTAATGACCGGGTATTACAGGAAGCATCGGACCCAACCACACCACTTATTGAGCGCCTCAAATTTTTAGGCATTTTCAGCAACAACCGCGATGAGTTTTACCGTGTGCGCGTTGCTACCATTAAACGGCTTTCCAAGCTTGGCAAAAAAGCCATTGCCATCTATGGCGACGACCCTAAAGAACTGCTGCAAAAAATGCAGCGGAAGGTGATCGATCAGCAACAGCGCTTCGAAGCCATTTACCAGGAGCTTCTGCACGAACTGGCCAAGGAAGACGTTTTTATCATCAATGAAAAACAACTCAATACCGAGCAACAGAAATTTGTAAAAGATTACTTTCACAACGAGGTGGCTTCCACGATTTTCCCGATCATGGTAGACGAGAACAAGCCCTTCCCCTACATGAAGGACAAATCGGGCTACCTGTTCGTAAGGCTGATCGCCAACAACAGCAGGCAGAAGAATAAATACGCCCTCATCGAGATCCCATCCAAGAATACGACCCGCTTCATCATCCTGCCGCAGGAAAAACACAAAAAGTACATCATCCTGCTGGACGATGTGATCCGTTACAGCGCCAACGAAATGTTCTCGGTGTTCGGCTATACGGTGAAAGAGGCCATCAACATTAAGCTCACACGCGATGCGGAGCTGGACATCGACCAGGATGTAAGCAAAAGCATGCTGGAAAAAATTTCCAAAAGCGTTAAAGACCGAAAGAAAGGGCTGCCGGTGCGCTTTGTATACGACAGCACCATGAGTAGCGAGATGCTGGGCTTTATCATGAAAAAGCTGGGCATGGATAAAAAGGACAACGCCATCCCGGGAGGTCGCTACCACAACTTCAAGGATTTTATCCGCTTCCCGAACATCGGCGAAAAAAAGCTGGTATACAACCATCCGCCGGCCCTCGATCACAAATACCTCCAGAACATCCATTCCAGCATCCTGCAGGTCATCAGGCAAAAAGACATCCTGCTGCATTATCCTTACCATACCTTTGATCACATCATCACCTTGCTGCGCGAGGCTTCCATCGACCCTACCGTGGAATCGATCAAGATTACCTTCTACCGTGTAGCCGATTCTTCCAAGATCGCCAATGCGCTCATCAACGCCATCAAGAATGGAAAGAAGGTAACGGTGCTGGTAGAGTTACAGGCGCGCTTCGACGAGGAAAACAATATCTACTGGGCCAACAAGCTCCAGGAAGAAGGCGCTACCGTCATCTACGGCGTACCGGGATTAAAGGTACACAGCAAGCTTTTCCTCATCACTACCCGCGTGAACAACAGGGAAGTAAAATACGCACATATAGGAACCGGGAACTTCAATGAGAAAACAGCCAGGATCTATACGGATTTCAGCCTGCTCACGGCCGATAAAAATATTACGGCAGAAATTACCAGTGTGTTTGATTTTTATGCCAACAATTTCAAAACCGGAAGCTATAAGCACCTGGCAGTGGCTCCCTTCTTCATGCGGCAGGCATTTGTGAACCTCATCAACAAGGAGATCGAATTTGCGAAAGCAGGAAAAGCCGCCTACATGGTCCTTAAAATGAACAGCCTGGTGGATAAGGATATGATTACGAAGCTGTATGAAGCATCGCAGGCCGGCGTGAAGATCACGCTCATTGTGCGGGGCATCTGCTCGCTGGTAACGGATGTGCCGGGCTTTAGCGACAACATCAGGGCCTACAGCATAGTCGACAAATACCTGGAGCATGCGCGCGTGTTCATCTTCGGCAACGGCGGCGATGAGAAAATATTCATTACCTCAGCCGACTGGATGAGCCGGAATCTCGATAGCAGAAGCGAAGTAGCTGTACCGATCTACAGTCCGGAAGTAAAGAAACAAATTAAGGACATCATCGACATCCAGTTGTCCGGCAATACCAAAGTGAGGGTGCTGGACAGTACACAGCAAAATCTGTATAAGAAAGTCAAACCCGGAGAAAAAAAGATCCGGGTTCAGGACGAGATATATAATTACTTAAAAAGGGACAAGGAAGCGTATCTGAAAAGCCTGACCTTAACTAAAAAACAATTGGCGACCTTATGATCTTTGCCGCAGTAGATATAGGAAGTAATGCGATGCGCCTGCTATTTTGCAGGGCGTATGAAGTGAATGGCAAACCGGTATTCAGCAAGGAAGAGCTGATCCGTTTACCGATCCGTTTGGGAGAAGATGTATTTTTGAATGGCCGCATCTCCGACCGGAAAGCGGAAAAACTCATCACAGCGATGCGTGGATTTTCGGAACTGATTAAAGTATATGAAGTGGATGCCTACAGGGCTGTAGCCACCAGTGCCATGCGCGACGCATCCAATGGCATCGAGGTGATTGAGCGGATCAAAAAAGAGGCCGGGCTTAACGTGGAGATCATCGACGGCAAGTCGGAAGCACAGCTGGTATTTTCGAACCACATCGAAGAAATGCTGAACCCGAAACATGCCTACCTCTACATCGACGTGGGTGGCGGCAGCACAGAGCTGACCTTGTACTACAACCACAAAGTGATGGCTTCCAAGTCCTTCAACATCGGCACGGTGCGAATGCTTCTCAATAAAGTGGAGAAAGACGAGTGGGACAATATGAAAGACTGGATCAAGTTTACCACGCTTGGAGTAAGGCCCCTGAGCGCCATTGGCTCGGGTGGCAACATCAACAAGATCTTCAAGATGACGAAGAAGGACACGAAGAGCCTGAGCTATAACAAGCTCAAAGGCATTAATGACATGCTGAACTCCTACACCTACAACGAACGTGTGGAAGTACTGGGCTTAAAGCCGGACAGGGCCGATGTGATCGTGCATGCTTCCAGGATCTTTATCACCATTATGAAAACCGCCGACATCGATAATATTTTCGTTCCGCAGATCGGCTTATCGGATGGCATCGTACACGACCTTTACGACAAAACAAAGGCGGAGCGCGTAAGCTAGTTTTGGTTCCTGTTCCCAATTCCCCTTTTTCAGAGGCTGTCATCACGTTATAGCGTGATAACGGGATGTCTGTACCTGATTCTAAAATATGCCTGAATACGTCTTAGTCTAGAAGCCATCTCATAAATAGGTTTTAGGCTNNGGTATTTTTGAGATGGCTTCTAAACACAGGAATGAAACCGCTATACATAAACGGCATAGCTCTTAAGGAAAACTATCCATGCGCTTCCTTATACCTCCCCCGCTGAAGCAAAGGAGCATGGATAAAGACATCCCTCCGGAGGAGGGGAATGAAAGCAGTTCTGAAAATAGGATTTACTTCTCCGCCAGGTAAATGGCCGCCAGGCCCAGCCCCACAGGGCTAAAGGAAGCATTCTTATAACCTACTTTTTCAAGAATGGCCGTGAAGCGTTCGTTATCAGGGAAAGCTTTAATCGATTCCGGCAAATAGGTATAAGCACGTGTATCTTTGGAAAACATTCGTCCCAGGGTCGGGGTGATGTATTTGAAATGAAAATTGTAAAATTGTTTTACCGGGAATTTACGCGGTGAGGAAAACTCCAGGATGCAAAGCTGCCCTCCGGGCTTCAGGATCCTGCGCATGTTGGCCAATCCCTTTTCAAGGTTCTCAAAATTCCTCACACCAAACCCAACGGTAATGGCATCAATGGAATTATCAGGCAGGTCGCAGGTTTCAGCATCTCCATACTGCAACGTGATGATATCCTGCAAATGCCGTTTCGCAATCTTCTCACGCCCGAATTTCATCATACCTTCGCTGATATCGATCCCGATGATGGACTTAGGCTTTAACCTGTTGGCTTCGAGGGCAAAGTCGGCCGTGCCGGTCGCCACATCCAGGATACGCTGCGGCTTTTTGGCGGCAATTTTCCGGATGCATTTCCTGCGCCAGCCTTTATGAATGCCCAGAGACAGCAGAGAATTTAAAAAATCATACCGAAAAGCGATGTTGTCAAACATCTGCGCCACCTGCTCCTTCTTCGATTCGTTGGTATTATATGGTGTAATTGGGTCCATGGTAACTTCCGCTGATCTCGCGGATTATCGCAGGTTTTAAATATGCTTGTCGATGCAGATCTGCGAAATCTGCACGGACAAAAAAACTACTTCACAAAATCAAGTTTCAAAGTCTCTTCCAGCAGCTGCTCCTTATCTACGGGCACAACGCCGATTCTCTCACACACCAGGCCACCAGCCAGGTTGGAGATAGAGGCCAGCACCACCGGATCGGCACGCAGGGCAACCAGCAAGGCCGCGACGCTGATCACCGTATCCCCTGCTCCGCTCACATCTGCAATGCTGCGAATGTGTGCCGGAATATGCTGTTTCTCCGAACGGGAGTTGGTGATCACACCTTTTTCGGCAAGCGTCACCAGCGCCGTTTCAAACTTCTGCTTCACGCGGAAGCTGCTGATGGCGCGCTGCAGCTCATTGATATTATCGGAGCTTACATCCATCTTCAGACCTTCACGCAGCTCTTTCAGGTTCGGCTTGAATAAGGTAACGCCCTTGTAAGCATTGAAATTCCTGGTCTTCGGATCCACACAGGTAGGAATGCCTTTGCTCTTTGCAAGCTCCACCACTTTGGTGATCAGCTTCGGTGTGATAAGCCCTTTGTTATAATCCTCAAACAGGATCACATCGATCTTATCGTGCTGAATAATGTAAGAGATCAGGGTTAGCAATTGCTGGGTCTCAGCAGCCGAAATATCCTCTTCGATCTCCTCATCCACACGCAGCAGCTGGTGGTTGTTGCCGATGATGCGTGTCTTCTCGGTTGTAATGCGGTCGCGGGATTTCAGGATACCTTTCTGGCTCAGCTTTTGCTTTTTCAGCAGGTCGAGGAAGGCCTGCCCCTCGAGGTCGATGCCGATCACCGAGCACAGGATAGGATTGGCGCCCATCGCCTGGATGTTGAGCGCCACGTTGGCCGCTCCCCCCAGGCGTTTCTCCTTTTTATGAACTGCAATGATCGGAACGGGAGCCTCGGGAGAAATACGGTTCACCTTTCCCCACATATAGCTGTCGATCATCACATCGCCGATGATCAGAACGTTCAGGTTGTTGAACGATTTGAACATCTCCCGGATGTGTTCTTTCTTTACGGATAATTTTTTCATTTACTTTTTATCTGAGACCACATAATCGCATTACAGACAACATGGCTTTTATTCGTTGAACTTTATTTTACTGACAATTTCTTTACCCCGTAAATCTCTCTCGTCCTTTGATTCTCTTTTGTCTCTTAACTTAATTTTTCAATCGCCGCCTTCATCCGCTTCAGAGCTTCCGTAAGCTTATCTTCGGAAGTAGCGTAGGAAAAGCGGATGTATTTATCATCGCCGAAAGCCGCACCAGGCACCAATGCCACATGCGCCACGTCCAGAAGAAACATCGACAGGTCGGTAGCGTTATGAATGGTGAACCCCTTGTACGATTTTCCGAACAGGGCCGACACTTCCGGATACACATAGAACGCGCCCTGCGGCGTATTTGTTTTAAAGCCCGGGATATCTTTCATCAACCCAAGCACCAGGTCCCTTCTTTTCAGGAAGGCATCGCGCATGTAGTGGGTGCTTTCTGCCGGAAGCTCCATCGCGGCATGCATTGCCTTTTGCGTAATGCTGCATGTTGCGGAAGTAAACTGCCCCTGCATCTTATCGCAGGCCTGCGCGATCCATTTTGGCGCTGCCATGATACCACCCCTCCAGCCTGTCATCGCAAAGCCTTTGGAAACACCGTTGATGGTGATCACACGGTCTTTGATATCAGCGAACTGCGCCATACTCTCATGACCCCCCACAAAATTAATGTGCTCATAAATCTCATCGCTCATGATGTAGAGACCTTCATGCTGTTTCACCACATCAGCAATAGCACGCAATTCCTGCTTGCTGTATACCGAGCCGGTAGGATTACACGGCGTGCTGAACATCATCATCCGTGTTTTCGGTGTAATGTGCGCCTTTAGCTCTTCCGCAGTGATCTTAAAATCATTCTCGATCGTAGTGTCGATGATAACAGGCACACCACCCGCCAGCTTCAGGATCTCGAGGTAACTTACCCAGAAAGGCGCCGGAATGATCACCTCATCGCCCGGNNGGTTGATGAGGCATAACACCGCATTGGCAATGCTTTGCTTGGCGCCGGTAGATACCACGATGTCATCAGCGGTATAATCCAGATTATTGTCTCTTTTGAATTTATGAGCAATGGCTTGCCGTAACTCTACGTAGCCGCTCACATGCGTATAGTAGCTGAAATTGTCGTTAATTGCTTTGATAGCAGCCTGTTTGACCACTTCAGGCGTTGCAAAATCCGGCTCTCCCAGGCTAAGGCTGATAATATCCACCCCCTGGGCTTTTAATTCACGGNNTAAATGTGTCATTAAACAGGTTTTAAAATGCGAAACAAATCTAAGGATTTCACCCGTATCTCAAACTTAAATTCTATTAATTTTAAGCCGCAAAAATGTTATCATTTTTTTTGTAAAACTCTAGGCAATTCCCTAATTTTCAAGCTAACAAAAGCAAACATCATCTATGAATTACTGGCTGATCAAATCAGAACCGTTTAAGTACAGTTGGGATCAATTTAAGAAAGACAAATCCACCGTTTGGGATGGCGTAAGAAATTATGCCGCCCGCAACAACCTCAGGGCTATGAAAAAAGGAGACCTCGCCTTTTTCTACCACAGCAATGAAGGCCTGTGCATTGTAGGCATTGCCNNTGCTCCTTTCAAAACCATGAAAAAGCCCGTGACACTGGCCCAGATGAAAGAAGACGACAAGCTGAAAAACATGGACCTGATCAGGCTGTCGCGCCTGTCGGTAGGCGCCGTGAGGCCGGAAGAATTTGATCACATCTGCATGCTCGGTGGCATGGATAAATAAGTAGCACAGATTTTGTAACTCAAGCACTATGAAAACGATCACACTAGTACTCGCCATGCTTTTCTCTGTTTCCTTTTATGCTCAAAAAGGAAATTTCCCTGCACTGGCAGGCCATACACTCGAGGGTTCCTCCATCAACCTTCCCCTGGCCGGCACCAAAAAATTCACCATTGTGGGCCTTTGCTTTAAGCGAAGCGCCGAAGAAGACCTCAAAACCTGGATCCAGCCGATGTATGAAACCTTCGTGGCTAAAGCAAACGGTACCGACTACTTTGATGTGGCTAACTATTACGATGTCAACTATTATTTCATTCCGTTGATCAGCGGTTTTAAGAAAGCAGCCTCCGATTTTAAAGCCGCTACTCAAAAAGACCTCTGGAAAAATGTGATCGATTGCGATACAGACATTGCCGTTCTCAAAGCCCAATTGAAACCGGGCAGCGAAGACCTTCCTTATTTTTATGTCATCGACACAAACGGCAAAATCGTGGAGGTGGTTTCAGGAAAATTCACCGAAGACAAAATGGATAAACTACAGGAAGCCATCGACTGATCGGCCACAGAATCAATACAAAAAAAGCCCCGCCGGATCTCTCCGGCGGGGCTTTTTCCACTTAACCCAAACCACAAAAAAAACAAACTTTAAAACACATCAACATTCAATGATTTCTCTGTTTAAAATAAGATGCAAACAAACCCAGTGCTACCAGGAAAACAAACGCTACCGGTAAAGCAAACTGAAAATTGAGGGAGGAGATCATGGCATTCATAACATATAGATTTAGATGATTGATAATTCTATAGGTTTATACCACCCCGAATAACCGGAAGTTCAACACACTTGGTAAGTGGCGGCTTTCGCAAAACAAGTGGTTGGGATAGTCCGGAAAAGTGGATAGAATACGTGTTTGACCAAGCTATCATAAATCCCCTTGCATCATTGCTCCGGAGGAGCCTGCCTACCGCAAGCAGGCGACGGGTGTTCTACAACACCATAAACCAAATTAATATTGCGTACCTACGGGGTAAAACCAGCTTATTTCTATAAAATCAGCATTTACTTGTCATTCCTTTATTGGCAAGGGATATAGGCCTTTTTATTGATTTTTTTACTTCTCCTTTACTTCCTGTTTTTTAGTCAATTTCACCCCCAATATCCCCCCAGTGAGGAAAACATTTTGTCCCGAAAATCCTTATCTAGACTAACTTTATAGAAATAAAAATCAATTACTATGACTCTCAAAATCAGGCTAAAAAGGCCAAAAGAAAAAAGCTCAGTCCTA
>DGQK01000060.1 GCA_002390745.1 Bacteroidetes bacterium UBA4416
ACCTGCGGCAACCAGGTGATGGAAGCGATCCTGCTGCATCAGAAAATCAGCAAAAAAGAAGCCCGTAAAAAAACCATCAAGCTATTCGAGCAGGTGCAGCTGCCTGATCCGGAGCGCGTGTTCAATGTGTATCCGCACCAGATATCGGGAGGGCAGAAACAACGCGTGATGATTGCAATGGCGATGAGCTGCAACCCGCGGATCCTGATTGCCGATGAGCCAACGACTGCGCTGGACGTTACGGTGCAAAAGACGATCCTCGACCTGATGCTGCAATTGCAGCGGGAGCAGGACATGGGCATCATGTTCATCACCCACGACCTGGGTGTGATTGCCGAATTGGCGGATACAGTGATGGTGATGTACAAAGGCAAAGTTGTAGAGCAGGGGCCGGTACTCGAAATTTTCAGCAATCCGAGGCATCCGTATACCAAAAGCCTTTTGGCCTGCCGTCCTCCGCTCGACAGGCGCATCGTGCGTTTGCCGGTGTCTTCGGATTTTATGAAGACCGATGAGCAGGGCTTTATGGTGGAAATTCCAAAAACAGTGAGTGAAGCCATCAACAGCGTGATCATCACCAAAGAGCAGCGCGCCGAAGAGCATAAAGAGCTTTACAGCCGCTCCAAGATCCTGGAGCTTGAGCATATCAAAACCTGGTTTCCTAAAACCAAAAGTTTATTCGGAAAAACCAAAGAATGGGTGAAGGCAGTAGACGACGTGTCGCTGGATGTATACGAAGGCGAAACCCTGGGACTGGTAGGAGAAAGCGGCTGCGGGAAAACCACGCTGGGCCGTACCATCCTGCGCCTGAACGAACCGACGGAAGGGAAAATATTCTTTCAGCGAAACGATCTTCTGAAGCTCAATGCCACAGACATGCGTTACCTGCGCAAGGACATGCAGATCATTTTCCAGGATCCGTATTCCTCGCTGAACCCCAGGATCACGATCGGTGAAGCACTGATAGAGCCGATGCAGATCCACAACCTGTACGGTAATAACCGGCAGCGAAAGGAAAAAGTGATGGAGCTGCTGAAGAAAGTAGGGCTGGAGGAAAAGCAGTATCACCGTTACCCGCACGAGTTCAGCGGCGGTCAGCGTCAGCGCGTGTGCATTGCCAGGGCCTTATCCCTTAATCCTAAATTTATCATTTGCGATGAGAGTGTGAGTGCGCTCGATGTTTCGGTACAGGCACAGGTATTGAATCTCCTGAACGACCTGAAGCGTGAGTTTAAATTCACCTATATCTTTATTTCTCACGACCTGTCGGTGGTGAAGTTTATGAGCGACCGTATGGTGGTGATGAACAAGGGAAAGATCGAAGAGATGGGCGACGCCGATTCCATTTACCTGAACCCGAAGTCAGACTACACCAAAAAGCTCATCAGCTCTATCCCGAAAGGCCAGCTCACCGACATCAGGGCCAGCATCGAGAAGAAGAGGCTGGTGCACGACAACCTCATGTTTGCGAAGTTTTAGCGTGTGCTACAGATAATCGGCCAGCTTGTGTTTGAGGATAAAAAGCACGAGACCGGTTTTCGATTTGATCCCGAATTTTGAAAAGATCGCTTCGCGGTAGCCATCTACTGTGCGGGGCTGCACGCCCATCTTATCGGCAATCTGCTCGTAGGTGTATTCCTTTTCATCACAAACCAGTTTCAGGAATTCTTTTTCGCGGGTGGTGAGCTGTTCCAGGATGAGTTCGCGCTCATTTTTTCTGGCCGGCGCTGCATTGGTTTGCAGCGAATAGGTAAGGAACTCGTTATGGTAGTAGCCGTGATCGAAAATGGATTGCAGCGCTTCTTTTAAGGTCGTTGCCGTGCAGTTTTTTTTGAGGTAGCCGCGTGCGCCCAGCCGGAACATCCGGATCACCATCTCATCCTCATCATTTAAGGTAAGCACGAGTGTCGGGATCTTCACCTGCTTTTCATTCATGGCTTCCAGCACCGCATCGCCGTTCATGCCGGGCAAGCTGATGTCGAGCACCAGCAGGTCGGGAGGAGTGGCATCTGCCAATGAGTGCAGGAAAAGAGGGCCGCTGTCGAACTGGCCCTTCACCTGGTAGTCACCGAGTTTTTCGATCAGCTCCTTGAGCCCGTTGCGAATGATGACATGGTCATCAACAAGTACAATGCTTTTTTTGTTCCCGTTGGCCATAAAATCAGAATTTGGGGGTTAGTTTATGTCAAAGTTGGTATTTTTTTTAATGTAAACAAAGTCCCTTCGCCGGGTTTGGAGGATATATCGCAGCTAAGCCCCGATAGCCTGGCCCGTTTGATGATGTTGATCAGACCCGAGCCCTTGGTGGAGAGTAGCATGTGTTTGGCGTCAAAGCCTTTGCCATCGTCCCTGACGCTCATTTCAAAGCCGTTGGCTGTATTGTCGATGGTTATGTACAGGTTTTTAGCCGAGGAGTGCCGCAGGGCATTCTGTGTAATTTCCTGGAAGATGCGGAATACCATCAGCTCGCTGTTGCGGTCGAGGTTTGTTTTCCCTTCTACTTCAGGAAAATGAACCACAAAGCGCCTCAGCAGGTTCATCCGGTCTACTTCGGTATGCAGTGCCTGGAACAGGCCGATCTGTCCCACATAATCGTTGTTGAGCGTGCGGCTGAGCAGTTTCAGCTGGCGGGTCACATCGCCGAGGTAAAACTCCACCGGCTTTAAGCCCTCTGCCAGGGCCGGGTGGTCGATCTTCTGGTTCTCGATCTGGATGTGCATCGCCGTGAGGAGCTGGCCGATATTGTCGTGCAGCTCGTGCGCAAACTGGCCCATCACCTGCTCTTTCACTTCCGTTTCCACTTTGCGGAGCTCCTGTTCGTAAGAGAGCTTCGCCTGGGTCATTTCCATTTCCTGTTTTGCTTTTTGCCGGCCTGAGATAAAAAGCACGATGATCACAATCGCAATCAGTAATAAGATCAGGAGCGTGGAGCAAATGATGGCGAGCAGGATTTGGCTGTTTTCTTGAGTCATGAGGCGCTACGGTATAGAGCGGATTTATTTTTGCGTAAAAGCCAGAAAGCAATAGCGAGGAACAGGTAACGAATGTTAGCCAGAACATCTGTGATAAAATGGAAAAGCTTTTCGCTGAGGGCTGCGTGTTTTGTGTTTAAATAGTCGAACATGCTGAAATAAGGAATATTGCAGGCAAAATAGATGACAAGCCCTGTTGACGCCCATATAACGGGTGACTGTATCCATGCTAAGTGATCCGAATGAAATTGTTTATATAATATAAGCGTATAAAGTGTTGTAACAATTATCCCGGCCACTACTACACCATAACTTATAAAGGCCGTAGGACCGGATAGCTTCAGTTGAAGGATAACCGTTAACAGAAATAGTGTATATGAAATAATAGCCAGCCTTTGGCTTAATTTGTCTTTAAAAAAATAGCAGGTTGCGATTATCAGAAGCAATAGTTCCAATGGGATTTGTATGTTGAAAATCCAATGATTATTCATCTCTAAGCCCATGGATTGTTGATAAGCAGTATAAGCCCGGGAACACCAATAAATGACCTGCCATGTTACCAGTTGATAGAACAGCATCCGCATGAATTTATCCATGTAATGAAATGAACAAATTCCTGCTGCCAGTGCGATTAATTGACTTGTTGCTTCATATAAAAGTTGCTGCATCATAGGGGGGTATATGGCATAAATGTATAAGAATTTATGATATATATATCCTTCCTTTTTTCAATTAGTTTTTTGTATATTCATTATAAATGTGATCTGAGATTGAATGTCTTTGGAGCATTGTTACAGCTGGGAGGACAGAGGTGCGATAGATTCCCGTATTTTAGGTAAAAAATGGGTTGCCACGTTTTATCCTTAAGCTCTCCCGGACCCAGGATTAAAGAATGCTTTAAATACAATTTTTCACGTACTTTCATTTCTTCTGCTGCATTGAATATGTATAGCTCGTCGGTTTTATTTCCAGTCATAATGGAGTCCATTTCCTGAAAAGAGTACAGGATAGACTTTACATCTGCGGTAGAATCGTTATCATCAGTGTTTTTGAAGGTCCGGAAATAACGATTGTCATCTCTCTTGAAAGAAATATGCATTCTGTAATTTTCGATAGCCTTGTTTACTAAGGATGTATCTATTTCCACGAAACCGGAATCCTTTTGATACCTGTAATATATAGGAGATACCAGGGGATCGTACACCACATCTGTTGTGTCTGCATCATTTGCCCTGTTTTTAAGAAACACCGGCTGGTAGAATAATTTGATCTGATTGTTTTTGTTCAGTCCGTATGTTATTTTTACAGCCAACAAATACCGCTCCGAGTAACCAGCCTCAGACCCAATGGTCAAAGCTCTTTCTCTTAATTCATGGATCTTTTCTTTGGTAAGCACGTCAACAATTTTTGATAAGACTTTGGAGGAATCTATAAGAATGATGTACCGGCACATGCTGATTCTTAAATTTCCATAGTCTGAATTAACAGCATGACGTTCGAGATTGATGATATCCTCGGTAAATGAATGTAATTGCGGGTTAGTAGCTGCTCGTTCGTGGCCGGTTTCTGATACTTGACCGGCTTTACTCTTTTTAGTATGATCATCACAGGAAAGTAAAAAGCTAAGGCTTAGTGCCAGGCAGAAAAGAGCGCTTTGTTTTATTGTTGTTTTCATATTGAAGAATTTTATTTCAGATTGTATTTATAAGGCGTAGCACCACAACTAGGTGGACAAAGATGAGAAAGATTACCAAATTTCATAAAGAAAATAGGAACGGCTGGAAATAAATCGTCCGGGCCTAACAGTAAAATATGTTTGGTGTATTTTTTTTGATTGATATACATGGTTTCCGCAGCATTCAGGATCTTTATGTTGGCAGTCTTTGGATTTCCATGGATCAGTGAATCAATTTCCTGAAAAGAGAAGACCACTTCCTTAACATCTCCTGTCGAATCATTGGAGAGATAAAATTCTCCGAACCCAAGTCCCGTGCGTTTTATCTGAATATTGTCTTTGTATACTTGTAAGCCTGACATGTCTGTTGTTGTTTTGAATTTGGAGGTCGCCTTGTCGTATTTATAAATATAGGGTCCACGAAGTGTCATATATTCAGCATTTATCTTTTGAGGACTAGTAGGTGTTTTTTTTAGGAATAAAGGCTCATATAATAAATTCATTCTTTTAGTATTTAAATTAAGCCCATACATGATCCTTAAGGCAAGAATAAAATTGCTGTCAGCAGAGCTTATCTTGGCAGCATTATCCCTCAAAAGGGTAAATGCATCTATTTTTATTAATTCGGCTAACGGTTCAATATCGCCACCTGATTTTAAAGCGGTGCTGTCTACAAACAATTGTATTTGATCTTTCCCGTCTGATTCTGGGACAGCATTTGGCTCGAGGTTAATGATATCTTCGCCGGGCAGGGCAAATCTTTGTTTCTCATCTGCCAGTTCTTTCGGCTCACATGAAATTAGTGACGAAGTAGTGAGGATAAGCCCTAGATAAAAAGAAAGAAGGTGTAATACTGTTTTCATAAGAGGAGTGTTTTAATGTTTTCTACAAATGTGGATGATAAACGAATACAGTCCAAATAATTGGGAAAAGATTATCCTCGTTCACGCACCGGGAAAAACACCCCCTGTCCATTTCATAAATTGCGCCTCCTGTGTGTGAGGGCTTCTCTACCTTTGTGGGAGAGAAATTCGATAACCTTAATCATTTAAAAAAAAATCATGGCATGTTATTTTACCATCAGCGTTGAGCAACCGATCGCATTGCTTATTGAAAAAGCCCGCAAGGGCATTACTTCCAACGGAGGGAGCTTTGAAGGAGATACAAACAGAGGCACTTATTCGATCCCGGTTCCTACAGGTACCATCAGGGGTAACTATACGGTTACGGATCAGGAAATTGCCTTTGAGATCACTGCAAAGCCTGCTATTCCTACCTGTAAACGCATTGAAAAGGAGCTAAGGGATTACCTTTCTTCCGATCAGGCGGTCCGCCTTTCGTTTGAATAAGCCATCTTTGCCTTTTTTAAGAGTCTGTTGAGCTGATACGTATATTATTCTTGTATTTTTGTCTCACATGCTCGACTTCCTTAAAACACTCACCGACCCGCAAAGCATCATCCATTACGGTGGCTTGTGGCTGCTGTTGTTTGTCGTATTTGCCGAAACCGGTTTGTTGGTGGGTTTTTTTCTTCCGGGCGATTCCCTCATTTTTATCTCCGGCCTGCTCTGTGCTACCAAGCCGCAGCTGCTGGGTGTGGCTTTCGTTCCGCTGCTGTTGCTGTTGATGGCTGCCGCTATACTCGGGAATATGTTCGGTTACTGGTTTGGCAGAAAAGCCGGTGATGCGCTCTACAAGCGGAAAGACAGCTTTTTCTTCCGGCGTAAGCACCTCGAAACCACTAAAACTTTTTATGAAAAGCATGGTGGCAAAACACTCATCATGGGACGCTTCTTACCCATCATCCGTACCTTCGCGCCTGTACTCGCGGGTGTCATCAAAGTGGATTTCGGATTGTTTATGCTATACAATGTGCTGGGCGCCGTGGCCTGGATCGGCTCCTTCGGTAGCATCGCCTATTTCCTCGGAAAACGTTTTCCGCAAACAGAAGATTACCTGGGCTATATCGTCATCGGACTGATCGTGATCACCGCCATCCCGGTTGTGATCACCTGGCTTAAGAACCGGAAAAAAACGGCCTGATTTATTCTTTCATGCATTTGGCCGAAAATGAGCGGCCATCCGCCTCTCCCCATAACACATAAAGGCCCGGTGCAAGATCGCTTGTGTTGATCTCTGTGGGTGCCCCCGAAGAAACAGAAACCTCCCTCAGCACCTGCCCCAGGCTATTGCTGAGCTTCATGATCCTTGTTTTCGTGTCGTTGGATCCGATGTAGAGCCTGTCGATGAAGGGATTCGGATAGATAGCCGGATCAGTGCTTGCCGGATGCTTCTCAGAAATGCCTGTGGCATAGGTCGTCAGGACATGTTCCAACTGGGCGAATGCGTTTTGCCTGATCGGGTAGTGGTAGTAGGTATTGCTGTAGTTAAACACACCCACAGCATAATAGTCGGTGTTATCTGTATACAAAAAGGAACTGCCGCTTTGTCCCTGGGCACCTGTTGCGGCAGGGCTGTTAATGCCCAGGTAACCGGAGGTGATATTGATATAGCCATAATTATAGAACATGGTATCTCCGTTGAACACCCTGTTGCCAAAGGGATCCCGGCAAGGGTAGCTGAATTTGTGCAAGACTTTATTCTGGTAATTGTTCAGGTTGGCTTCGTAGCCGATGCCTACCCAGCCGGTCTGAAGGCCTATAGGCTCCTCCAGCTGGATCAGGGCAATATCATCTGTAGTGTTCCGGTCGTAGTAGGTTTTGAAAATATAGATTTTCTTTGCCATCGATACCGGAAGTGCCGGATGATCGACCCCGTTGTTATAAGCCGGGCAGATTTTCAGGCTATCAAATGTCGAAAAGGTCCTGCCTGCATAATTGTACACACAATGTCCGGCCGTTAAAACGGCAGAGGGAGAAACGAGCATTCCCGAGCATCCTGTCTTCAGGCTGTCTCCCCTGTAATACCGCAGCGCGACAGCGGTCCTGGCCGGGTAGCTCGCCAGGTTAAAGGAGTTGGCGGCTTTGGTGATATCACAAAAATCAGAGCCGCTAAAGAGATTGGTGGTGGGCGGGATCTGGCTCAATGTTGCTTTATTTCCCATCGTACCGGTAGAGGAGCTTGTTTTGGCAAAGCCAAGAGGAGGGCCCACAGCAACAGGCAGGAGGGTGTCGATCGTTTGGGAGGAAATGTCATACACGATAAGCGTATCCTGGGCCCGGAGAAAGCCCGGCCTGAAAAATAACCATAGTGTGAATATCGAAATCGTAAAAATGCGCCTCATGCCTTGATCCGTTTTTTGATCCTTACAACGTATGGCACTGCTATTTAGTATGGCTTCCGGTAAATTCCCCGATCTTGTTCCAAACCGCTTCATCATGCATGATGGAGTTATGGTCGGCTTCCACTTCCAGGAACGAGCTTTCCCCTTTCCAGTGTTTCAGCAGGCTGTAGGCATGCGGAGCAGGGATCACCGCATCGTGTTTTGCAATGAGAGCGAGCACAGGTGTGTGGATTGTTTCAGCATAGACTTCGGAAGCGAAAGGATGCCTGAGTAAAAGATGGATGGGTACGAAGGGGTATTTTTCCTTCGCCACGGCTGTCATGCTCTCATAGGGCGTGATCAGGATCGTTGCTGCCACAGGGCGTTTGGAAGACAGGTAGGTGGCCACGCCGGTGCCAATGCTTCTACCCACGATGATGATGTTTTCAGGATCAATGCCAGGGAGGAGCTTTAGTTGATCGAAAATAGTGAGGGCATCGCTGAACATGCTTTTTTCGGAAGGCGATCCGCTGCTCCGCCCGAAGCCCCGGTTATTGACCAGGGCCAGCATACAGGGCGCGAATTCATCTTTGTACGCTGCCAGGTGAGAGACCTCTTCGGCATTGCCGCCGAAGTAAATGACAAGAGGCTGTTTGGCAGAAGGACTACCGTTTTTTGAAAGAAAGACACTGATCCGTGTCTTATCATCCATCACCAGGCACAGTGTATCAAAATCAGGATGTTGCTCCAGGAAGGCAGCTGTTTCGGCAAGGCTTTTGGGTTGGGGATGGAATAATAAGCGATCCTGAAAAACGTACATCAACACACAGAGCAGGATGTACAGGCTCAGCGCTGCAATCGCAAGGTTTCTCAGGTATTTGAGGAGGACGTTTCCCATGGTGATCAGATTGGGGGCAGGAATTACTTTGACTGATTATACGATCCGTAGCTTAGCTCCGGTGGTGGCTCCGTCCAGGTTTGTCTTTCTCCGTTTGGCCTTCGTGTTTCCACACTGCGGAGCTGTCCGTTGCTGTAATAGCAATAGCTTCGCTCGAATTTCATGTTCCCCTGCTTGTCATATTTTGTGTATTGCAGCAGATCACTGGTATTCATCACTGAGCGATAACGCCTGGTTCCGTCTTTTCTGTAAGACTCGGTGATGGTTTTTTCTTGGTTTCCATTGTTATCATAGATCACGATCGTTTTACGTTTCAGGCTCCCGTTCCTGTAATAGTCCATAAATTCTTTCAGATGAGGTCCTTCTTTTGTGATCCCGGCTCTGATTGCCGGCGCAGAAAAGGCCTGTATGCTTGAGAAAGCAGGCAATAAGCCAATGCAGAAAAGCAGGGCAATACATGTTTTCATAGATGCAGCATTTAAAGAGGCAGGGATGGCCGTAACTAAATTACAAAATCAACCGTTTACCTGAATGAAAACTTTGCCCTTAAATCTTAAAAAGATGTAAAAGAGATCCTGCGTATAAGAATTTACATGAATCCGGGCACTTGCATCCCGAGGTTCCCCGATGACATCAATTCCATTTTTTGAGAAGACGTATGGCTGTTTCGATCATCTCAGGCGTCCAGCGCTCCGGCTGCCAATCACCTTGAATAAGCACTTGCTGCTTTCTAAGTTTCTCAATGGTATGGGAAAGATCCTCGCTGTTTGCCAGCAAAGAAACAAGGAGCTCCTGTTGGGCTTTTAATGATTTGCTGATCTGGGGCAATGTGCTGTGTTCCTTTGGTGGCAGGAAAAGGGCCCTGATGCTTTCTACCGGACTTTCCTTTCCGGCACACACCCGTTCCACAAGTTGGCGGATGGCCCGGTAATCTTCTGCAAATCCTGTTTGTTCTGCCCGCGATGCCAGGGTATTGCCCAGGCGTTCGAATATAACGGCTTCTGTATTCGGGCACAGGGGTAGGGCATAAGCTAACAGTCTGAGCACTTCCTCCGGAAGCGCTTCGTCGTGAGTATCGCGTCTCACGGGATGATTGCGGCTGCTAACGGTCGACCAACTGCCTCCCGAGAGGTGAATTTCTCTGACCTTATGCAAAGGATAGGAACGGATCAGTGTTTCGGCATCGGTGCCAAAATTAACGGCCTGGCACCAAAGGTTGTGAAGGTCCAGGATCAGGAAGCCGTCGATAGGCGCGATCAGTTTTTCGAGAAAGTCTCCTTGCTCCTTCACCTGGGCTGCACTAAAGGCAAAGGCCAGGTTTTCGATCCCCACAGGGATGCAGGCAACCTGCTGCAGGCGTTGCAGCCGGTCGCGGCCAATGGCCAGTGTTTGGGAATTGAGGGGAACAGGTAGCGGCGCACCTTTATGGAAATGCTCCGAAGTCATGAAACCAAAATGTTCGGTGATATGCCTGTACGGATAGCGTTTTAATTCTGCCTCCGTTTGCTTCAGCCAGGCATGTTGCCGTTCGCTGAAATCGCCGCTCAGTAAAGAATAACGCACGCCATGCGCCAGCAACCGTCCTCTTTCCGAATATTCCTGCAATAGCACAGGAAGCCATGCAGGCTCATGGCTTTGCTTAGCGATGGTATCAAAAGACCATTCCAGTACATCGATCTCGCCGCCTTCAAATAAGGGCAAGGCCGAAGCGATGAACTCCGCCTCAGGCATCAACGCTATGCCAACCCAGGGTTTCATCAGTTAGTTTCGATAGGCTTTAAGAGAAGACGCGTACCATTTTGCTTCCATTGATACCGGCCAAGCCGGGCATTGACCTCTTCTGTAGACCTGTTNNGTAGCTGATGGAACTCACGAACAGCTCAATAGTATCCTGGGTGATGGTGTAATTTCCTTTGACCTTCATCCGGCATTCGTTGCCGCAAGGCCCTACGTTGTATGATATGAATTGCTGATCAGCAAAAAACTCAGTGATATATCCATAAGGGTATTTCCGGTTCAGGGTATCAAGCACAATGTCTACAGGCCTGCTGCTGAATGTAAAGTCTTTAAGTCCGATCACGGTATTGGTGCTCCACCGGCGCGCGGTGAACGTTTCCTGGGCCGAAGAATGCAGGCTGACGGATAAAAGGATAAGGCTTAAAACGGATCTCATGTTGGTGATATTATCCCATGCCGCAAGGTGGGCAGTAATAGTGGTCAGGGTTTTTGTTGATGGGTTTCACAGAATCTTTCGCAAGCACCGGTTTCTCTTTTTTCGGTTTTGCTGTTTGCGTTGCCTTTGCGCTTTTGCCTGTTTGCTTCGCAGGCTTTGTGTCCTGTGTCTTGCTTTGGGCGTTGGTATGCAGGGAGCCTGCCAGTAATGCGCTTAAAGTCAGTACGGAGATTTTCATAGCTTGTGTTTTGATAAGTGTTTCAGCCTCTGCCGCAGGCAGGGCAGTAGGGGCGTTTCTTTTCTTTAGTTGTGGTGTTCTCCGTTTTTACCGGAGTCTGGGAATGGTGGTGCTTTTCGGTGATTTGCGCGGACGGTGTTTTGTGTTTCCTGACAGTGTCTGCGTGCAGGCTGTTTTTATAAGCTGTTTGAGCCTGTGTGGCAGAAGCACTTGCCAATAAGGCTCCTAAGGTGAAGGTTGAGAGTTTCATGGTCTTTGCGTTGAATTCCGGCATTAGGATGCAGGCCATGCATTCTTTCCATAAACATAAGCATAAAAAAAGCGTCACGATTTATCATGACGCTTTTTTTTAATGAGATGGATGGCTTATTTCGCGTAAGCCGTAGCCCGCACTTCGCGGATCACCGTTACTTTTACCTGTCCCGGATAAGTCATTTCCGTTTGGATCTTTTGTGAGATATCGAAGGCCAGTTGTTCCGATTGTTTGTCATCTACTTTATCGGCCGATACCAGTACACGGACTTCCCTGCCTGCCTGGATTGCGTATGTTTTCTCTACGCCGTTGTATCCTAAGGCCAGGGCTTCCAGGTCTTTCAGACGTTTCATGTATTGTTCGGCCACCTCGCGGCGTGCTCCCGGTCTTGCACCGCTGATGGCGTCGCATACCTGGATGATCGGGGCATATAAGGTCGTCATTTCGATCTCGTCGTGGTGAGCGCCGATCGCATTGCAAACCTCCGGTTTCTCTTTGTATTTTTCGGCAAGCTTCATCCCCAGGATAGCGTGTGGTAATTCAGGCTCTTCGTCAGGCACTTTGCCGATATCGTGTAATAAGCCTGCACGTTTGGCAATTTTAGGGTTGAGGCCCATTTCGCTGGCCATGATGGCACAAAGGTTGGCTACCTCGCGGCTGTGCTGTAACAGGTTTTGTCCGTAAGAAGAACGGTATTTCATACGCCCCACCATGCGGATAAGCTCCGGGTGCAGGCCATGGATGCCCAGGTCGATGCAGGTCCGTTTTCCGGTCTCTACGATCTCCTCGTCGATCATTTTTTTGGTTTTTTCCACCACTTCCTCAATACGAGCCGGGTGGATCCTTCCATCCGTCACCAGCTGGTGAAGGGATAAGCGGCAGATCTCACGGCGGATAGAATCGAAGCAGGATAAGGTAATAGCATCCGGCGTGTCGTCAACAATGATCTCTACGCCCGTAGCAGCTTCCAGCGCGCGGATGTTCCTGCCTTCGCGGCCAATGATGCGCCCTTTGATCTCGTCGCTTTCGATGTGAAAAACACTTACCGAGTTTTCAATGGCTGTTTCCGTTGCCAGTCGCTGGATAGATTGCACGATGATCTTCTTCGCTTCCTTGTTGGCATTGATCTTTGCCTCGTCCATCGTGTCCTTGATAAAGGCCATCGCCTCAGTCTTAGCTTCGGCTTTTACGCTTTCTATCAGCTGGGCTTTGGCTTCCTCGGCGCTCAGGCCTGATACCTTTTCCAGCATTTCCACCTGCTTGCGGTGCGATTTGTCGATCTCTTCGGTTTTCTTTTTGTAAAGCTCCACCTGGTTGTTCAGGTTGTTTTTCTGGTTTTCAAGATCTTTATCCTTTTTCGCCAGGTCTTCTACTTTCTTGGCCAGTTCCGCATCTTTTTGCTTGGCTTTGTTTTCCAGCTGCGTCAGCTGCTGGTTGCGTTCGTTCACCGATTTGTCATGCTCGGCTTTCAGTTGCAGGAATTTCTCTTTGGCCTGCAGCATCTTTTGCTGTTTCAGCTCTTCGGCTTTCAGCTCAGCCTGCTTGATCAGGTTCTCCTTTTCGAGGACGCTCGATTTGTTAAGCCTCGAATTGGCCATGACAAAACCGGCAATAACGCCACCGATCAGGGCCACTACAATGAATATAATAGATAAAATAGTCATATAATTATGTTTTGCCGCGCATGGTTTATATTACTGTATGACCTTTACCCGGGGCGGCTATCCGGGCAGCGATCAATAAAAAACGCACAAAACGGTCTGACTGGTCAAACTGCCTGTGCGTTAATAGGGGTCTTAATCTAAGTAAAGACTGAATATATTACTCTTCTGTTTCCTTGATGTCCGACTGATGTTTGACAAGCATTTGCTCCACATCGGCCAACACATGTTTTAGAGTGCTTAGCTCTTTTTCAGCGGTTTGTTTTTCCTTTTGCAACTCAGATACCAGTTGCAGGGCTACCATCGCTAAAATATCTTTTTTATCTTTTACTCCGTAAGTTCTTTCAAACTCCGAAATTTTACGATTTATAAGTTCTACTGCCTGTTTAACGTTGCGTTCATCTTCACTTTTGACTTTCAGCGGATAAAGTCCGCCGGCAATTTCAACTTTAACACTTACATCGCTCATTAAACAAAGCTAATTTTCATTTAAGCACTCAACAGAGCTATACATTTATCAATTTCACGCACCAACTCATTAATCTGTTTTTTCATACCGGCTTTTTCCGAGCCTGTACTAACTGAACTATTGGCTAAGATAACATTTCTCCGGTGATTATCCAATTCTTTTGTGTCAATATTCTGACTTTCAACGTATTGGGAAATATTGCCAACAGTTTCTGTCATTTTTAACAATTGGTTCGCCATCTCCTCTTTTTCGTTCAGCAGGCTCAGTCGCTCATCGCTGAGAAGGTCTATTTGCTTGAACAGGCGGTCGATGAAGGCTTCCTGCTCCTCCGTTTTGGCCTGTGACCTTAAGCTGGCAATCTCCTCTTCGTAAGAAGAAAGCGTTGTATTAAGGTTCGAGATCTCATGGTTGAGTGAAGCCACCGTTTCTCCGATCACCCCCAGCTGTTGTTCCAGGCTTTCCTTCTGGGTCATCAGGCCCTGGTATTCCTCGCGCAGCTGTTGCAGTTCCTCACCCGAATTTTGGGAAGAGCTCAGGTCGTTGCGTAAATGCTCAACCTCTGCTTTCACCAGGTCAAGCTCTGCCTGCAAGGCCGTATTATTCGCCGTCAGGGCAGTGATCTCAAAATTTTTGGCATTCAGGGTTTCTTTCAGATCTTCCACACGGCCTTCGGATACCGCTTTCAGCTCGGTTAATTCGGTGTTAACTAATGCCAGTTGCTGTTCGGTAACTTCCAGCTTGTCGGCAATGCCATCGATCTCGGAGATCAGGGATGAATTTTCTGCCAGGAGCTTGGCAAATTCGACCTCTTTTGTTTCGAGTGCTTTGGCGTGGCTGCCCGATAGATCATTAAGCAGCAGGTCGAAATTGGATTTCTCCGTTTCGAGCGTTGAGCGTAGTCCATTAAGCTCTTCCTGCAAAGACGTATGGGCTTCCGTTAACGCGTTGTATTCGGAGCTTTGCAGGTTGAGGGCGGTGTTGAGGCTGGAAATAACACCTTCTTTTGCCAGAATGCCTGATTCCAGCTCCGATATTTTGGAGTTCAGCAGAACGATCTGTTCATCCAGGCTCGACAGCTGGTTGTTTTTATAACGCTCAAATTCTGAAGACAGGGCCTCGTAGCTTTCGGTTTGTGCAGAAAGCTCAGCCGTTTTTTCGCTGAGCCTGGAGTTCAGTTCCCCGATTTGTGTGCTTTGGGAGCTGAGGGTCGTTTCCATCTCCCCGATGCTTGATTTCAGGGCTTCGTTCTCTTCAGATAAGCTATGCAGGTCGTCGGACAGCTTAGAGTTCTGCGAGGTAGAGTGGATCACGGCGTTGGAAAGCTTCTCGTCGTATTCGGCGATCAGCTGGTTGGTGAGGCTTACCGATTCGTTCTGGATCGCTGAAAGCTTATTCTCGAAAGACGTTTTCAGCTCATTTTCTTTCTCGAGGAAAGAGCTGGTAACCGATTCGATCGTCGCGTTCAGGTTGTGTTCGTGCTCTTCCTGTTTGCTGATGAGCTGAGCGTTGAGCTCATTGATCTGTAACTCGTAGCCCGCGATCAGCGTTTCCTTTTCGCCGGCGAAGCTTTCCGATAAGCTGCTTACCTGGTTTTCGTGAGAAGCCAGTAATTCCAATTTCTCAGCATTCCATTGATAGGTCAGTCCGCTGATCTTTAATTCGTATTCGTTGGTGATCGCAGCAATCGCGTCTTCGCTGGTTGTGGATAAAGAGGACACGCGGCTTTCAGCTTCCTGTTTCAGGCTTTCGAGCTGCTGTTCGTAATTGGCCCTTAATTCGCTGATCTTATTCTCGTAGGAAGAAACCGTTTCTGCATGCGATGCTTCGTGGCTTTGGCTGAGCTCGCTGATCTTATGCTCCAGCTCGGAACGGAGGCCGCTTTGCTGGTAGGAAGCGCTTGTCTTTAATTCATTGAGCTGGGATTCGTAGGTTTCCCTTAATGCAGAAATATCAGATTGGGAGGCAGATTGCAGCTCGCTCATCTGCTGCTCGTAATCGGAAGAAATAGAGGCCAGCTGCGCATTCAGTTCTTCTGTTTTCAGAAGCAGCGCATCGATCTCGTCCTGTTTTTCCTGGAGCTGTTCGCGGATGGTATTGCGCAATTCCTTAAAAGAGCTGACTTCGCTCTTCAGGTTGCTGTTGTCACGCTCCATCACCATAAGCTTCGTATTCAACACGTCAATCGAAACCTGCAGACGTTTACAGTCTTCGTCGCGCTCGATGAGCTGATTGCGATAATCGCTTAAGGACCGTTTAATTACATTGTATTCCTTGCGTAGCGCTACGTCGCTATCAAGGACCTGCTGTAATTCCGATTTGATGTTTTCTACATTCATGTGCTCGATATTATTGTTTTTATTGGCCATATGGCATAGTCAGTTTATCATTTTTGCGTTGTGATTGGATAAACATGACTATTTCATTGCAATAAACAGTTTGTTGTTGGTTAAAAGTAGAGTATAGATAAACGTGTTTTACTCAGTTACTTAACTTTACATCAACAGCACTGTGTTAATTAAGTTACACAGGGTTAATACATCCATAATGCAAAAATTCAGAGTGCTTCTTTCCGTTTTTTTCAGTGTTCCTGTTCTTTCGTTTGCGCAATCAGGTGCTTTGGACTTTATCTTCCCGATCGACAGAAGCCCTGTGATAACGGGCAATTACGCGGAATTAAGGCCGAATCATTTTCATGCAGGGCTCGATTTCAGCACCGATCCTGTGGCGAACCTTCCCATCAGATCCGTAGCTGACGGCTATGTCAGCCGCATCAAGATCAGCAGTGGCGGCTATGGACGCGTGCTCTATATTACCCATCCTAACGGTTACGTCACTGTGTATGCCCACCAAAAAAAGTACGCAGGCAGGATCGCTGCTTATACCAGGCAAAAGCAGCTCGAACAACAAAAGAACGAGATCGAGTTGTTTCCCGCACCCGGCGAGCTGCCTGTAAAAAAAGGCGAGGTGATAGGCTATACGGGCAACACCGGGAGCTCTACCGGACCGCATCTGCACTTCGAGATCAGGGAAGAAAAGTCGGAGATCCCTTTGAATCCACTTCTCTTTTACGACGTGAAGGACGATGTGAAGCCGGTGATCACTCATGTGGCTATCTACAATACAGCCGACAGCAATGCGGTCGTTCTCCAGAAAAGTGCAGCATACGATGCAAAGCTCAGTCGCCTGAACCTCCCGGGCAATACCTTTGTGCTGCCGCAGAATACCTTTGCACTGGCCTTCGCCGGTTACGACCTCACCAATGGCACCACCAACAGGAACAATATCTACGAAGCGAAGATCGAACTTGATGGGAAGCTCATCTATCACCACCAGCTTAACAACATCAGCTTCGACCAGGCGCGTTATGTTAATGTGTTCAGCGAAAAAAGCGGCTCCACCAAATTGCAGAAATGTTTTACGCCGGCTTGTTACGATGTTCCTATCTATAAAACGCTGGTCAATGGCGGAAAGATAGAACTGAAGGACACGCTGCCTCATGTCGTGGAGTTGAGCGTGTCCGATGAAAAAGGGAATCTCAACAATCTGGTGTTCTACGTGAAAGCCAGCCGGATAAGCGGTTATTCCACCCAGGGCCTCAAGCCAAATGCCTTCTGCCAGAAAGATTTTTCCCTGAAGCAATCCGACGTTGAGCTTTTCGTCCCTAAAGGCGCCCTGGCCAATCCCACGCTCCTGTTCCGGCGAACCTACATCAAAGCGCCTGCTGACGGTAGCATCGATATCGGCAATAAGAATGAAAAACTTTTAAAAGCGTATCGCCTGGCTTTGAAAGTAAAAGAACCCCTGACCGGAAAAGAAAAGAAGCTGGTGATGCTGGTGAATGGCGACGCGCAGGCATCGGTTTATGATAATGGCTGGCTTCGGGCAGAGCCGAAAGCTTTCGGGAACTTCAATTATGCTTATGATACAGTTGCACCTGCAATTACTTATGGCTATCATAAAACAAAACCGGCGCTGATAAAAGGTTACCGTAACCTTGCCTTTAAAGTAAGCGATGCGCTGAGCGGCATAGGCGAGTATAACCTTTATATAAATAATACCTGGCAGATCGCGGAATACGACGCCAAATCATCTACTATCTTTTGCTATTTCGACGAGAGCACGCCCTCAGGCAATATCAGCATCCGGTTGGAAGTAAGCGACAAGGTGGGGAACAAAGCCAGCTTCGACTGGAATACGGTGAGGTAGCGCTTACTCGTCTTCCAGCATCCAGATGGCTTCGCTGAGCTCGCCCTGTGCCTTAGTGTTGTTTTGCGATCTTGCAAGCTCCAGGCCTTGTTTGTAAAAGCCAAGCGCTTTTGCGGTATCGCCGAGCTTTTCCCAGGTTTGCCCTAGCTTGTAGAAGCAGGGCAGGTAGGCCGGATCGATGCTTAAGGTTTTTTGAAGCTGCGCCTCGGCCAGCTCAAAGTCGCTGGTGGCAAGGTGCTCCATCGCCAGGGCATAGTTCAGGAATACGTCATTGGGCTCTTTCAACAACATATCGAAGATCATGTCTTTCCTCGGAAGCCGTTCCATGGTGCTATTCTCCTGCAAACTGGTTCAAAAAGCGTACATCGTTCTCGAAGAACAGGCGGAGGTCTTTCACGCGGTATTTGAGCATGGTGATGCGCTCAATGCCCATGCCGAAGGCAAAGCCGCTGTATTTTTTGCTGTCGATGCCGCAATTGTCGAGCACCTGTGGATCAACCATGCCGCATCCGAGGATCTCTACCCAGCCGGTGTATTTGCATACGTTGCAGCCGGAACCCTTGCAGATGGTGCAGCTGATGTCCACCTCGGCGCTTGGTTCTGTAAAAGGGAAATAGCTCGGGCGCATCCGGATTTTGGTTTCGGTGCCGAAGAGCTCCTTCGCAAAGAAGTTGAGGGTTTGCTTGAGGTCTGCAAATGATACTTTCTCGTCAATATATAAACCTTCCACCTGGTGGAACTGGCAGTGGGCGCGGGCGCTGATCGCTTCGTTCCGGTATACCCTTCCCGGGGAAATGGTGCGGATAGGCGGCTTCTGGCTTTCCATAATATGCACCTGCACCGATGAGGTTTGCGTGCGCAGCACCATCTCGGGGTTCAGCTGCACATAGAAGGTGTCCTGCATGTCGCGCGCCGGGTGGTTCTCCGGGGTGTTCAATGCTGTAAAATTATGCCAGTCGTCTTCAATTTCCCTGCCATCGCTCACCGTAAAGCCGATGCGGGCAAACACGTCGATGATCTGGTTTTTTACCAGTGACAAGGGATGCCTGGAGCCGGTTTGAACAGCAGGATCGGAAGGAATGGTAAGGTCGATATTTTTAGAGGCGTCTTTGCCGGAAGACTGCTCGAATTTTTCTTTCAGCTCGTTGATCTTGTCCTGGGCTTTGTTTCTGAGCTCGTTCAGCTTCTGGCCCATTTCCCGTTTTACTTCAGGGGCTACTGTTTTAAAGTCGTCAAACAGGGAGGTGATCTGTCCTTTTTTGCTCAGCCATTTGATCCGGTATTCTTCTACCTGCTCTTTGCTCTGCGCGGCGAACTCTTCTACTTCCAATAACAGGTTGTTTATTTTTTCTAACATAATAATTTGATAATAAGCACAAATTTAATCAATTTTAAATAGTGAAACCGTATTTACTGATAGGCATCTTTCTCTTCTTCTGTGCTTTTTCCGCCAGGAGCCAGTCAAAGATAAGTTACAAAATCCATGAACAGGATACGATTAATGTGGTTGACAGAGACAGCCTGAGGCAGGGCGTGTGGAAGGAGTTCTGGCCGAATGGCGATCTGCGGGAAGAAGTGATCTACAAGAACGGAAAGAAAGAAGGCCTGGAAATTAAATGGTTTGATGAGCCCGATTGCGTAGAGCAGGAGTCGTATTACAAAAACGGGCTGCTCGAGGGGCCATCCGTGTATTATTCCAAAAAGTGCAAGAAGGATTTTTTTGAGAACTTTAAAGCCGGCGTCAAAGACGGGCTGGAGCTTTCGTATTACCCCAGCGGCAATGTGAAGGCGGAGGGCAATTATAAAAAGGGCAACCTCGACGGTTACTACAAGGTTTATGATAAAAAGGGTGCCTTTGCCTTCGAAAGCCGTACCACGGATGCCGAGGCCGACCTGCAACCTAAGGTAGCGGACACCCTGAATCAGGTGGTGTACAATGTTTTAAAAAAGCATAGTAAGGAATGGAAGAACAAGCTCATTGTGGCGGACCTTACAGGGAGCATGTACCCTTACGGGCAGCAGATCAGCACCTGGCAGAAATTACATTTCCTGAAAGATACGATGAGCCAGCATTTTGTGTTCTTCAATGATGGGGACCACAAGCGCGACGATGAAAAAAAGATAGGCGCCACAGGCGGTGTGTACCACTGCAAGGCGAGGAACATGGAGGAGCTGATCGCAACGATGGAGCTTACGATCAAGAAAGGGCAGGGCGGTGATGCGCCCGAAAACGTGATTGAAGCGATCCTTTACGGGCTCAACAAAAGCGGTAAGGTCGACGATGTTGTGCTCATTGCCGACAATTGGGCGAAAGCGCGCGACATTAAAATGCTGGCCCGTGTCAAAGTGCCTGTGCATGTGATCCTTTGCGGCGTGTACGAAGGGATGGAGATCAATGAGGATTACCTGAATATTGCCTATAAAACCAAAGGAAGCCTGCATACCATCGAACAGGACATTACCAACCTCATGAAACAATCCTCCGGCAAAAAGTTCAACATCAACGGGGTGGATTACATCATCAAGAACGGCAGCGTAAAAGTGTATTAGAACATTGCGACGGATATGTTCTGTCTTCCAAAAAGTCTAATAGTAAGTGGTTTGCACCAGGAAACACATCGTATAAATTTAAACAGGCAATTGGTATAAATACCTATCTTTACACCTTGAATTTTTTGTGCAGGTACACCACCATATAGAGGGGCTGAAAGAGGTCAAAGATTCCATCGTAACGATAGGAACCTTCGACGGCGTGCACCTGGGGCACCAAAAGATCATCAAGCGCCTGACGGACCTGAAGGAAAAAGAAGGCGGAGAAACCGTGTTGTTTACGTTCGATCCGCATCCGCGGAAGGTGTTATTTCCCGATCAGACGGATCTGAAGCTGATCACGACCACGGATGAGAAATGCGGGCTGCTCGCAAAGCTGGGTATCGACCACGTGTTGGTGTTCCCGTTCACAAAAGCCTTTTCGCAGATGCACGCCACGGAATACATCTCTGAGATCATCGCCAAAGGCCTTCATACCAAAAGCCTCGTGATCGGCTATGACCACCGTTTCGGCAGCAACCGCGAAGGGAATATCGATACGCTGAAAGCATTAAGCAGCACCTACCACTTTAGCGTGGAGGAGATCCCGGCACAGGAGATCAACCAGCTCAACATCAGCAGCACGCGCATCCGCAAGGCCATCGAAGAAGGCGATGTAGAAACGGCTAATGCCTTTCTAGGGTATGCGTTCTTTGTAACGGGTGTAGTGGTGAAGGGAAAGCAGCTGGGAAGAACCATCGGCTATCCTACAGCCAATATTCAGCTGGCCGATGCCGATAAGCTTATCCCGAAGATCGGCGTTTATGCCGTCAATGTGGAGCTTGATTCCGTTAGCTATAAAGGCATGCTCAATGTGGGTGTCAACCCCACAACCGACAGCGATAACCGCATCAAGATCGAGGTGAATATCTTCGATTTTAATGAAGAGATCTATGGCCGCTCGCTCAGGGTAGAATTTGTTAAATGGATCAGGAATGAGGAAAAATTTGCTAACTTAGAGGAGCTTAAGCAGGCCCTTGCGAATGATAAAATTGCCTGCGCCGCTATTTTAAATGCCTGATTATGGAAAAGAATGCTGCTGTTGCTCCTTATAAAACCGTTTTCCTCACCCTCTTTTTTTTCTTTGCGCTATCCCTGGCTAAAGCCCAGCTTCTGGACTCGGTAGCGCTGGCTGCGGCCCCCACCTATACCAATTTGCAGGAAGCGCTGAAGGAGCCCGACCAGGTACTGAAGCTCGTGCTGCGCAAGCAACATCTGAAAGCCTTTCCGAATGAGATCCTCCGGCTGAAGAAACTGCAATACCTCGATATCAGTAAAAATTCAATCAGCGAATTACCCGACAGCATCGGCGTGTTGAAAGACCTTCAATATTTCGCTTGTAGCAAAACCGGGCTGAAAACCCTGCCTAAGGAGATCGGCAAGCTCGAAAACCTTAGCTACCTGAACCTGAATCAGAACGACCTGCAATACCTGCCACCGCAAATCGGGAACCTCGAAAAGCTCCAGATCCTTGACTTGTGGAGCAACAGTTTTGAGGAATACCCGAACACACTATCCGGCCTGAAATCGCTGAGGGTGATCGACCTTCGGAATATCCTCATCAGCGAAGAAACGCAAACCAATCTCAAAGGCCAGATGCCGCATGCCATCGTGCACATGTCGCCGAGCTGCAAGTGCAAGTGGTAACGCAAGAACAGGTTCAAAACTGAGCGCATGAGGTTTAATTGATCGCGAAAATACCAAACAAGAGAAGGCAACTGTTTTACAGCCGGCTATGTCAGTCATTACTATAAAAAAGATAGAATCTGAAAACGAATTAAAATTCTGTGCGGATATTCTTGTGGATGCCTATAATGGCGAACCCTGGAATGACGAATGGACCAGGGATAAGGCTCTGGAGAAGTTGGTCTGCTTTTTCCATTCGCCAAAGTTTCATGGTTGGATGGCTTTTGAGAATAATAAGCTTTCCGGCTGTTGCGTAGGAAACATTGAGCCTTATTTTTCCGGTGATTACTTCTACCTTAAGGAAATGTTTGTGCTTACTAAATTCCAAAAGAAAGGCATTGGTAAAGCCATGATGTCTGCTCTCCGGGAGTTTTTGTCAGAAATCAATATCGATACAATCATTCTTTTTACCGCGAAAGATTTTTTCCCTTTCGACTTTTATCTGAAAACCGGATTTTCAGAAATGGAGGGTATGCGAATGATGAGCTTATCGAAAGATAACCAGGCGTAACAAACCTTTGGCCGGAAAACCGTTTAGTATTCTAAGCAGCCTCTTCAGGAAGTCATTTGCTTCAGCTGCTCTTCCAGGAACTTGATCCCTTCTACAAAGGTGTGCGGCTTGTAGCCTAACTCCCGTTTGGCCTTATCGATGATGAAACCCGTGATGGGCGGGCGTTTTGCGGGTTGCCTGATATCTTCCGATTTTGCAGGTTTGATGAGCGACTTGTCGAGCTTGTAATAATCGGCCACGAGGTGCGCTACTTCGAGGATGCTTAAAAAATCGCTGCCCGAAATATTGTAAATGCCCTGCGCTTTTTTGTCCGCAATAAGGATACAGCCGTCTGCCAGGTCTTCGGCCAGCGTTGGTGTGCGGAACTGGTCGTCCACCACGTTGATGGATTTGCCCTGCTCGAGGTTCTGTTTTACCCACAGCACAATATTGCTTCGGCTCATATTGTCCACAATGCCATACACGAGTACCGTGCGGACCATTGCCCAGTGCAGGCGCGACGATTCCACGATCTTTTCCGCTGCCAGCTTGCTTTCGCCGTAATAGCTCAGCGGTTTTCTCTCCGCGTTCTCATCCAGGGGGCCATGTGTGCCGTCAAATAAAAAATCGGTGGACAGGTGGATAAAGTGCGGCCTGTAGGAAGGATCCTGATCCTGGAGTGTTTCCAGCACCTTTACCTGGTTCGCAACCGCTGTCACATTCAGCAGCCAGCAGTTGTCGCGGTCGGTTTCGCAGGCATCCACGTTGGTCATGGCAGCCGTGTTGATCACCACATCGGGCTTGTACTTCGTAAATACCGCTTCCACATTTCCGTAATCGGTAATGTCGAGAGCGGCATATTCGTAACCGCTTTTGCTTACCAGACGGTTTTCGCCGCGGGCAGTGGCAATGCAGCTGATGCCGGTCCTCTCTTTCAGTTTGTAAACGAGTTTCTGCCCCAATAAACCGTTGGAGCCTGTGATCAGAATTTTTTGCATGTGTAAATATACAAAAAACGCGCGATGGTAAAAGGAAGTAGCCTCAGGCTTTGGCGATGAAATCAAGCAGCACTTCCCTGAAGTTTTGCTCAAACTCAATGTGAGGGGAGTGGCCGCAGTTTTCAAAAACCACTTCGCGGTAGCTTCCTCCGTTTTGTTGGTATGCTTCCAGCAATGTGCGCATTTGGGTAACCATCGGCTGGGGAGGATGGGTTTCATTACCAGGCCAGCCCGGTATCGCGCCCATTTTTCCGAGGTTATTCACGTCCAGGAAAGAAGCGTCGGAAACGATCAGGTCGAGGGCGCCGCGGATCCAGAGCACCGGGATCTTCAGGTTCTTGTAGGCAAAAGCGGTGAGGTTGCAATACTTGGCCGAGATCGCATTGTTGACGCCCTTATCGCCCGGGGCCATGCCGGGCCAGTGGGCCGTAGGCAGCGAATTGCCGGGGTAGTTGCTTTCTCCCAGCCTGGTAAAGAACATAGCATCTGTATAAAAATCTTCGGTGGCCTGGTCGATGATGCCGCGCTGCAGCAGCGTTTTCCCATCCGGCATGTGGAAGTAGAGGCCGTTCATGGTGGAGCGGCAATAGAACTGTGGGCTTGCTTTCATGCCTTCCGGTTGCGAAGACGGAAGTTTCTCATCCTGCGTGCGGATGCTGTCGATAAAGGCAGGATTCACGGCACCGCCGCCGCTTCCCGCAAAATCATCATCGCTCTTTTTTAATTCGAGGCCGCTGTTGATGGAGGCACCGAAGCCGAAAGGCGACATCGGCGATTCCAGGGTAAGCGAGGCAACATGCTCCGGGTGATCTGTGACCATTTGAAGGATCACGCCACCACCCAGCGACCAGCCGAGGAGGTGAACCTTCTTATGTTCGGGGTTCATGGCTGTGATAAAATGATACAGGTCTTCCGAAAAATCTTTTACGCCTTTGGTAGCGTCGATGCCTTTGGTCTCCGAATCGCCATAGCCGCGCATATCCGGCGCCACATAGTGATGCGATGCGCCGAGCTTCTCCATGAAAGGCTTGAAGAAGGCAGAAGACGAAACATTGCCGTGCAGCAATACCACCAGGTCTTTCGATGGATCGCCGCATTCGAGGTAATGAGTATTCAAAGACAGGGTTTGAATGAATTTGGATTGTACCATAGCGTGTCAGTGTTTGGTTAATGCGTTGAGGCGGTATTGTTTGGGCGTGACACCTTCCATTTTCTTGAAGAGGCGGATAAAATAGTTGACATCCTGGAAACCGGCCTCCGTGCTGATGGAGGCGATTTTTTCGGAAGAGTTCAGCAGAAGCTTTTTGGCCATCATCATCTTTTCCTGCAGGATAAACTCGATAGGGCTCAGGCCGAGTTCGCGCTTGAACGCCCTGTAGAATGTAGACTTGCTCATGTAAGCCTTGTTACTGAGCTCTTCGATGCTGATGGTATCCGAGAGGTGTTGCTTGATATAGGCAATGACAAAGGCCAGCGGGTTGCTCGTGTGCTCGTCCAGGTAATGGGTATGTGCATGATTGAGGTTTTGCACCTGCATGATGCGGAACAGCAGCTCCTTGACAGCCAGGTCGGCGAGTACATCTTTGCCCGGGGAACTACTGGTACATACGGAGATCAGCTTATTGATGAGAAGGGCGATCTCCTCATTATTGTAAAAATGGTATTGCTGATGATCGAGCTTCCAGTCCTGGCGGCCCGAATCCTTCGGGAAGTTTTCATTGAGGTACTGGATCGTTTTCTTGATGTGCTCCCCGTCGATGGCCAGGGCAGTACACTGTGTGGGATTCCGCATATCGGCTTCCGGGAAGTCGATGCGCATGGTGGTGTTTGCCGGTACGATCACCGATTCGCCGGGCAGGTAGTCAAAGCCCTCGCGGTCGAACAGGTGCATGACTTTTTTGCCACGCAGCATGCTCGTAATAACAAAGTCGTTGAACGTAAGCGGAACCAGGAAAGAAGCGGCATGTGTTTCGAAAACGTTCAGCTCACAGGAATTGAGCGTATAAGCCGTTTTGTTCTCTACCAGCGTTTGTAAATGGCGTTGGTCTGATAAGGCAACGGCTTGTAAGGAATGCTTGCTGATCATGGCTTTGAATTAAAAACAGGATAACATAAAACGGCCTCTAACAAACTTATTAAAAACAAAACGCAAATGCAATGGAATGAGGTGAAATTGATTTTTCGGGGATGCATTTGAATGAAATGTGCTATTGTTGCCATTTTGATGCTACCAAAAAATCACAATGACCTTTGCCTGCTATTTAATGACAGTTTTGTGCTAACGGTTCGGCTTCATAATTTATTTACTTGCCCCGACTAACTATTAAAAACACAGATCATGGCAGACTTAGCAAAAAAACCAGCCTTTAAAGACAAGTACGATAATTATATCGGGGGAAAGTTCACAGCACCTGTAGAGGGAAAGTATTTCGATAACATCTCCCCGGTAGACGGGAAGGTCTTCACCAAAGCGGCCCGCTCTACCAAGGCGGACATTGAACTGGCACTGGATGCGGCCCACGCGGCTTTCCCATCATGGAGCAAGACGGCGGCAAGCGTGCGCAGCAATATCCTGCTGAAGATCGCGCAGGTGATCGAAGATAACCTCGAATACCTGGCGGTTGTGGAAACGATCGACAACGGCAAAGCCATTCGCGAAACGCGCGCAGCCGATCTGCCTCTGGTGATCGATCATTTCCGTTATTTTGCCGGAGTGTTGAGAGCAGAGGAGGGCACCATTTCCGAGCACGACGAGTACACGGTAAGTATCAACCTGCATGAGCCTTTGGGAGTTGTGGGACAGATCATTCCATGGAACTTTCCATTGCTGATGGCGACGTGGAAAATAGCGCCGGCCCTCGCGGCAGGATGTTGTACCATTGTGAAACCGGCAGAGCAGACACCGACTTCCATTATGGTATTGATGGAGCTTATCGGCCACCTGCTGCCTCCGGGTGTGTTGAATGTGGTAACGGGATTCGGACTGGAAGCGGGCAAGCCACTGGCAACTTCTCCGCGCATTGCGAAAATCTCCTTCACCGGCGAAACCACGACGGGCCGCCTGATCCTGCAATATGCTTCCGAGAATATCATCCCGGCAACGATGGAGCTGGGCGGAAAATCACCGAACATCTTTTTTGAATCGGTAGCGGATGCCGATGACGCCTTTTTTGACAAAGCCGTGGAAGGTGCGGTCATGTTTGCCCTTAACCAGGGAGAGATCTGCACCTGTCCGTCGCGGATCTTAGTGCATGAAAAGATCTACGATAAGTTCATGAGCAAAGTGGTGGAGCGCACCAGGGCCATTAAAACGGGGAATCCGCTGGATGGCAGCGTGATGATGGGGGCACAGGCTTCCAACGATCAGTATGAAAAGATCCTCTCGTACCTGAAAATCGGTGTGGAAGAAGGAGCGGAAGTGCTTACCGGAGGAAAAGCCAACCAGTTGCCGGGTGAGCTCGATGGCGGCTACTATATCCAGCCGACCATCTTCAAAGGAAATAACAAGATGCGTGTTTTCCAGGAAGAGATCTTCGGACCGGTGGTTTGCGTCACTACCTTCAAGACCACAGAAGAGGCGATCGCCATTGCAAATGATACCTTGTACGGACTTGGTGCCGGCGTATGGACGCGCGATGCCCATGAGCTGTACCAGGTGCCGCGCGCTATCCAGGCAGGCCGCGTGTGGGTGAACAGCTACCACGCTTACCCGGCTCATGCGCCTTTCGGAGGATATAAAAAATCAGGCTTCGGTCGCGAAACGCACAAGATGATGCTGGACCATTACAGGCAAACCAAAAACATGCTCATTTCTTACGATAAGAATAAGCTCGGATTTTTTTAGTAGCATTTACCCGCGAGGGCACAGATGAATGCGCAGGGGTTCGCAGGGAGGAATGAAATTAAAAACTCTGCGGGCCTCTGCGTTAAACATCGTAGAGCCCTGCAAAACAACAACAACAAATACCATCTTATGAAAACCAGGCGAATTCTTGCTACACCAGCAGCCATAGATCTGATCCGGGAACTCAAAGCGGAGTATGGAGAACTGTTGTTTCACCAAAGCGGTGGCTGTTGCGACGGCTCTTCGCCCATGTGTTTTCAGCTGGGCGATTTTAGGGTCGGCTCCAGCGACGTCGGGCTTGGCCATGTGGATGGGGTTTCCTTCTGGATGAGCAAAGACCAGTTTGAGTACTGGCAGCATACACAGCTTACGCTCGACGTGGTGGATGGAAGAGGGGCAAGCTTTTCGCTGGAAATTCCCAAAGGCAAGCGCTTTATGATCCATTCGAGGCTTTTCACGGAAGAGAAATCAGGTAACAGGGAGGAGCTCTTCTACGCCGAGTAAATAAGCATTGCTGCAATACCAAAGACGGCTTTCACCAGCATCAGCCCGTCCACTACCACAAGATAATAGAGCGTGCTGCGGCGCAGGCGCATCGAATAGCCTACAAGAAGCAATAACAGGAAAGGAACGGTGTTGAGCAGGATCCTGCTCAGGTGAAAGCGCTCATACACCACAAAGACGATAAAGGTAAGCAGGCCGAAAAGCGTCAGCGGAATGATGATGTAAAAAATGGTTCTTCGTAAGCCTGCCTGTACCACAAACGTTTTGATGTGGTGGTGGTAATCCGAAGCATAGTCTTTTATATCGAACATGATGCAGAGGATGCTGATGAAAATGAAATTCTTCAGGAACAGGAATACCGTCAGGCTGTCGGGTGTGTAGGCAACTGCGTTTTCAAAATAGTAATAGAATACAGGGTATACCGTTACAAAGCCGGCCCAGGTAAAGCCTATCACAAAAGGCTTGAGCCATCCCTTATCCCTGAGGTTGTAGTTGCCGAGCAGGCGGCTGTTGACACCGTAATATAAAACAGCCACCGCAGGAAACAATCCTGTCAGGATCCATTCCACCGGTGTAATCCGGATCAGTTCCGCCCGGTGTATCCACACCAGGTAAGAAAGAAGCAAAGCGCCGGTGAGGATGCAGATACCCTGGCTAAGCTTCACCGTTTTGCGGTGCTGGTTGTACCATTGTGTTCGTTTGTTGATCGTTTCCACGGAGATGTCGGTCATGTAAGCCTTGGTATAATAAGCCACCGTTGCCACAAACACCAGGGCATAAAACATCCAGGAGTTCAGGGGCAGGAGGTGCTGAAGGCTCGCTTCGATGCATAATGCCACCGTACAGATACCGTAGAAGTAGTTTCCATAAAAAATAAATTTCACAAAACGGTTATTGGCAGAGAACAGCTCCATCGTATAAATACGGTATCAAACATACAAATACCATAGCTCTGTCCGGCAAGTACAGCCACTTTTCATTTAACAGTCTACAGTATTTTCGTTAAAAATACGGACTTTGTGTATTCACTTCCCCATCTGTACAAAAAAACCTCAAATTTATACTGAAAATAAAGCTTACAAAGGATTTTTTGTGGCATTGCATTGTATTCAGGCTTTATTAAAATTAAACAACCATCCCTATGAAAAAAATCATGATGTTATGCGCAGCAGTGGTTATTGCTGCCACAGCTAACTCACAAACCCGGGACCGAAAATGGAACATCGGTTTTCACGGAGGACTGACTCAATACAACGGCGACAGAGGGCAAAATTTCTATGCTACTGATCAGGCCGCTTATGGTTTTGCCAGTGTATCCGTGTCACGCTTTTTAGGAAAACATTTCGATGCCTCCTTATTCTTAACCCGCGGCGAATTAGGCAATGTAGAACCTTTATCGCCCTGGTCTCCTCCCAACGACAATAACCACTTCCTCGTCAGGCTCAACACGGCCAACCTGGTATTGCGTTACAACATTCTGAGCGACCGCTATGTGCTCAGGCCGTACCTCTACGCGGGTGCCGGGGTCATCATGCACGAGAAATACCAGTCGGTGAAAGACGAGCGTTATGATTATGCGCTGCCTTCTTTCGGTGGAGGTTTAAACATCCGCATTACACCGGTGATCTCCTTACAGCTCCAGGAATCGTTTATGTATACCACAGCCGATGATATTGACGGTGATGTGAAAGATTACAACGATGGTTACCTGTACCACACCGCAGGCCTTACCTTTAACCTCGGTAAGAAAAAAGATGAGGATAAGGACGGGATAGCTGACAGGAATGATAAGTGCCCCGGCACGCCTCCGGGTGTTGCAGTCGATAAGAACGGCTGCCCGCTCGACAAGGATTATGACGGCGTGGCTGACTACATCGACGATTGCCCGGATGTGGCAGGTCTTGCAGCGCTGAAAGGCTGTCCTGATAAAGATGGCGACGGCATAGCCGATAAAGAAGACCGTTGCCCTGAGGCAGCAGGAAGCCTCGAACTGAAAGGGTGCCCTGATGCCGATAAAGACGGCGTGGCCGATGTGGATGATAAATGCCCTGATACAAAAGCCAATTACAAAGTAGATGCTTCAGGATGCCCGATGGATAATGATAAAGACGGCCTGGTGAATGAAGAAGACCTTTGCCCGGATGCGGCAGGGCCACTGGCTTTGAAAGGCTGTCCTGACAGCGATGGCGACGGTGTATCCGACCTGAATGACCGTTGCCCTAACGTAAAAGGAACCATTGAAAATAAAGGCTGCCCGGAAATGGCGAAAGAAGACGTGAAGAAAATCGCGGTGATTGCCAGCAAGATCTTCTTCGAAACAGGAAGCGCCAAGCTGAAAGCGATCTCCAATGCACAGCTGGATGGCCTGGTAGAGATCCTCAAACGGAATGAAGCCGTGAACCTGAGCATTGAAGGACATACGGATAATGTTGGCAATGATGACTACAACATGCAGCTGTCTCAGAAACGTACCGAATCCGTTAAAGCATACCTTGAATCCAAAGGCATTCCTGCCTCACGCTTAACGGCTATAGGCTACGGTGAAACAAGGCCGATCGGCGATAATACAAAAGCCGCCGGCAGAAGCCAGAACAGAAGGGTGGAGCTGAAAACCGCTTACTAAGAGGCTTTGAACAGGATATATAAATCCCCCGCAGATTTCTGCGGGGGATTTTTCATGTAAAACATATCGTTAATGATAGCCTGAAGTTTATTGATCAGCTTTTCGAGGCTCTATTAAAGCATATAGCTGCTGATGTAATAAGATTCAGCGCAAGGTAAAAGAGTTTATTTGAAGCGAAAAACTCAGGGTTTTTTGATGGCACGAAAATTTCTTAGACGCGAAAAATCATTTTTTTTATACTAAAACAGATCTGTTTTTCGGTTTGTCGCTTATATTGACTAATTTGTGGGCCAAATCGTGGATTTTACAAAACAGTATGATACTCATCGTTGACGACAAACCTGAGAATATTATTTCTCTGAAGGGTTTATTAACACTGCATAATTTTGTCGTTGATACAGCTCTTTCCGGGGAAGAAGCTTTAAAGAAGATCCTTAAGAACAGTTATTCCCTGATCATCCTGGATGTGCAAATGCCGGGTATGGACGGTTTTGAAGTTGCGGAAGCCATTCTCGGGTTCAGCAAGGCCAAAGACACGCCCATCATTTTTTTATCGGCAGTAAGCACCGAAAAACGCTTCATCACCAAGGGTTACACTTCCGGTGGCATTGACTATGTGACCAAGCCAGTGGATCCCGATATCATGCTGTTGAAGGTAAAGACCTTCTACCGCTTGTCGGAGCAGAACCGCGAACTTAACAAGATCCAGCAGAACCTTAAGAATGAAATCGAGATCAGGAAGGAAACCGAGCTGCACCTGGACGCCCGTGTGAGGGAGCTTCATTCGGTGATGGAATCGTTGCCCCTGATCGCTTTTACCATCAATGCAGAAGGAGAAACAGAATACGTCAATGAGCACTGGTACCGTTATTCCAAAACGATGGTGGCCTTCCCGGAAGCACACCCGGAGGATGAGCACCTTTATAAGGAATGGAAAGCCAGCTTCGCGGCTGGTGCAGAATACAATTGCGAACTCAGGCTCCGGCAGCTCTCTTCGGGCACCTACCGTTATTTCATTATGCGGATCATCCCTATTGTGCAGGAAGAACGCATTGTGAAGTGGGTAGGTACGTTCACAGACATTCACGAACAAAAAACCATCAATCAGTTCCTGGAAGTAAAAGTGAAGGAGCGCACCAAAAACCTTCTTCAAAAAAACGAGGAGCTGGAAACAACCAACCATGAGCTTCAGCAGTTTGCCTGGGTAGTGTCTCACGATCTGAAAGAGCCGTTGAGAAAGATCCAGACCTTCAATAACATTATTAAAGAGAAATTCATTGTCCCCGATTCGGAAGGAGCGAGGTACCTCGAACGCACCATCCATTCTTCCGAGCGCATGTCCGTGCTCATCAACGATTTGCTGGATTATTCCAGGCTTTCGGTGTCTGCTTTGTTTCAGCCCACAGACCTCAATGAGATCCTGAATGAAGTACTGTCGGACTTCGAATACCTGATCACCGACAAAAAAGCGGTGATCCATCGCGATACCTTATGTACCATCGATGCCGTACCGAGCCAGATGCGGCAGATCTTTCAAAATCTGGTGAGCAACGCCCTGAAGTTTTCGCGCGAAGGTGTAACGCCGGTCATTTCCATTAACTGCGAACGCGTGGCGTCCAAAGAGCTCGGCAGCCCTGTGCAGAAGGATGGCGACTATTGCCGTATCATCGTGTCGGATAACGGGACCGGCTTTGATGAAATACACATCGACAAGCTGTTCATTATTTTCCAACGCCTGCATTCCCGTTCTGCCTACGAAGGAACCGGTATCGGCCTGGCAATCGCAAAAAAGATCGTGGATAAGCACAATGGCCTGATTGCTGCCAGCAGTAAGGATCATAAAGGAGCCAGTTTCACCCTGATATTACCACTCAAGCAAAATTAACTCTTAAACAAGTTGTACTATGCCAGAAAAAGCCGCCTCTTCATCTGTTATCCGGAGTATACAAATCGTTTTTGTCATCTCCAGTCTTTTGCTGCTCATCAGCCTTGTAGCCTCCTACACAAGTATCAAAAGGCTTGTGGATGCTATTGGCCTGGTTGAGCATACTTACCAGGTGATCATCAATACCGACAGGGTTGCCAACTCGCTGGTGGAAACAGAATCCAGTCACAGGGGCTACGTTATTGTCAGGAATGAAGATATGCTGAGCCGTTACAAAAACTCACGACAGCTTACCTGGGACTACTTTGAAAAAGTAAGGGAGCTCACGATGGACAATGCATATCAGCAGGAAAATCTCAGGAACTTGAAGCAATTGTTGACGGATCGTTTTGTTCAGATGGAAAAAGTGCTTGCCATTGCGACTGACAGCGATGAGCAGCGTGCTGGCCTCTTTGTGAAGGACAACAAGGAGATCATGAAAGGCCGGGAGATCAAGGATAATATCCTGAACCTGATGGCCAGGATCCGGAGTTCCGAAGAACGGCTGATGGAACAGCGGAAAGAAGAGTTAGAGATCTACACCGGCTTTACCCCCGTGCTGCTTGTTATTACAGGACTCATCTCGTTGCTTATCACAATCGTGTCTTACACTCGCATCAAGCGGGATATGGATATGCGCCTTGCCAGGCAGCTCGAAGACCAGGCGATATACAAGGAAACGTCTGAAAGGATCTCCATGATGGAAAATGTAACACGGAAAATATCATCGGGAGATTATACGGCAAGGAGCACGGACGATAAGGAAGATGAACTGGGCCGCGTGTCGAAGGCGCTGAATCACATGACCAGTTCGCTCGAAATAACCTTTAACACCCTCGAAAACAAAGCCTGGCTGCAGGAGGGCTCGGTGAAGATTGCCGATGCCATTCGCGGAGAGCGCAATATCAAACAGCTTTCCGAGAAATTACTTGCCGCCATCACCGCATACCTACAGGCGCCTATCGCTACCTGCTATGTGAGCAATGCCGGCTCTTTCACATTGGCATCCTCCTATTCGGCGGTCAATGCGCCGAAGCAGTTTTTGCCGGGAGAGGGCCTGATAGGCCAGGCGGTCCGTGATAAAGAGGTTGCCGTTTTAAACCATATCCCCGCCGACTTTGTGGTCAGCTCTTCCATCGGCAATACCCTGCCGGTGTCGGTGTTAATCGTACCGCTTGTCTTTGAAGAGGAAACCATTGCCATCATGGAATTCGGGTTTCTGAGAGAGGTAAAGCCGCTCGAAAAACAACTCATGGAAGATAACCGGGAAGCGATGGCCATTGGTGTCAATTCTACCATTAGCTATGTGAAGCTGCAGAACCTCCTGGAAGAAACCCAGGCGCAGACCGAAGAGCTACAGGCACAGCATACCGAGCTGGAGAACCTGAACAGCGAGCTGGAAGCGCAGACCCAGCAGCTTCAGGCTTCTGAGGAGGAGCTCAAGGTTCAGCAGGAAGAGTTGCAGCAAACAAATGAAGAGCTGGAAGAACGCACCCTGATGCTGGAGGAGCGCAACAGTGAGATCCGCCAAAAAGCCGAAGAGCTGGAACTGTCCACGAAATACAAATCCGAATTCCTGGCCAATATGTCGCATGAACTGCGTACACCGCTCAATTCTATTCTCCTGCTGAGCCGCCTGCTTTCGGAGAACAATGAAAAGAACCTGAGCGATGACCAGGTAGAATATGCGCGCGTTATCCAGAGTAGCGGTGGTGGGCTTTTGGGCCTTATTGACGAAATTCTTGACCTTTCTAAGATCGAAGCCGGCAAAATGGAGCTCGAATACCTCGAAGTAGGCATTGGCGAAATTACCGATGATATGTCTGCATTGTTTATGCCTGTTGCAAAAAACAGGAATCTCGACTTCCGGGTGAGCGTGCAGCCGGGCGTGCCCGAGTACATCGAAACGGATAAAATGCGGCTGGAGCAGATCATCAAGAATTTAATTTCCAACGCACTGAAATTTACCAGCGAAGGCTCTGTGAGTTTCGAGGTGAAGATCTGCGATTCCAGCACATCCCTGCTGTGCTTTATTGTAAAAGACACAGGCATCGGCATCCCAAAAGAAAAACAGCATCTGATCTTCGAAGCGTTCCAGCAGGCCGATGGCTCTACAAAACGAAAATTCGGCGGAACAGGTCTTGGTCTTTCCATCAGCCGCGAGCTTACAAAGCTGCTGGGTGGCGATATACATGTGAACAGCGTAGTCGGGGAAGGAAGCGAGTTCATCCTGAGGGTGCCGCTGAAAAAACACCTTGACATTTCTTCCCTGAAACCCGAAACCACCGACCTGAGCATTAAAAGAGAGGAAGATAATGCGAAAGCGGAAGAACATAATAAATACATTGCGCAGGTGATCCCTGCAAGCATTAAGGACGACCGCAATGCCATCAAGGATGGGGATAAAGTGATCCTTATCATCGAGGACGATACCAATTTTGCCAAATCCCTCCTGCAGTTTGCCAATAAGAAAGGGTACAAGGTTGTTGTGGCTGTGCGGGGTGATGAGGGCCTTATCTATGCCAGGAAATACCTGCCTGTAGGGATCCTGCTCGATGTGCAGCTCCCGGTGAAAAGCGGCTGGGAAGTAATGGACGAGCTGAAAGCCGATAATTTCACAAGGCACATCCCGGTACACATGATGTCGTCCTACCAGGTGAAAAAGGAAAGCCTTACCAAAGGCGCGGTAGACTTTATCAATAAGCCCTTCGCTCATGAGCAGATGCAGGAAGTGTTCAGGAAGATAGAATACGTGATGAAGGGCGATTCCAAAAAAGTGCTCATCGTGGAAGATAACCCGAAACATGCGAAAGCGCTGGCTTACTTTCTCGAAACCTTTAATATCGCTGCCGAGGTGAAAAGCAATATTGGTGATGGCGTATCGGCACTCAAGAAGGAGGAGATCAACTGTGTGATCCTGGACATGGGAATTCCGGACCTGAAATCATACCAGCTGCTGGAAGAAGCCAAGAAAAATCCGGGTCTCGAGAACTTGCCTATTATCATCTTTACCGGCAAAAGCCTTTCTGTTTCCGAAGAGCAGCGCATTAAGCAGTATGCTGATTCCATTGTTGTAAAAACCGCCCACTCGTACCAGCGGATGCTCGATGAAGTGTCGCTTTTCCTGCACCTGATGGAAGAAAAGAAGAAGCCTGAAGCTGCTGTTCCCGGAAATAGGAAAATGAACATGCTCAACGAGATTCTCAATGGCAAGACCGTGTTGGTAGTAGACGACGACGTGCGGAATATATTTTCCCTGTCGAAAGCGCTCGAAGCCATTAAAATGAATATTGTAACGGCGGTGGATGGAAACGAAGCACTTGAAAAACTGAAAGCCAATCCACAGATCGATGTGGTACTGCTGGATATGATGATGCCGGAGATGGATGGCTATGAAACGGCCCGGCAGATCAGGAATAACCCGGTATGGAAAAAGCTGCCTGTGATTGCCGTGACGGCCAAAGCCATGACCGGCGACCGTGAGAAATGCATCAATGCAGGCGCTTCCGATTATATTACCAAACCGGTGGATGTCGATCAGCTGCTTTCCCTGCTGCGCGTATGGTTGTATGAAAAAAACTAAGACATGAAAGGCAAACTACTGATCATAGACGACGACCCGCGCAATATCTTTGCACTGGCAGCTACATTGAAGGCAAAAGGATTTCAATGCCTTTCTGCGCTTTCGGCAGAAGAAGGGATCGCATTCATGAAACACGACAAAGCGATCAGGGTGGTATTACTCGATATGATGATGCCCGAGATGGATGGCTACGAAGCGCTGGGGGTGATCAGGGCCGATAAAGAGCTGGCAGGCCTTACCGTGGTGGCCGTTACCGCCCAGGCCATGGTTGGCGACCGCGAAAAATGCCTGGAAGCAGGTGCCGATAACTACGTGTCGAAACCAATAGACGTCGATAAATTATTAAAGATCATTACTCCGCATGTTGCATGATAGAAGATGAAAATATAGAGCTTCTCATCAATGATGTGTTTGAATTATACGGTTACGATTTCACAGATTATTCGAGGGCATCATTGAAGCGGAGAATTAACCGGTTGTATGTGCTTGATAAATTTCCGAGCTTTGCCGAATTAAGGTACAGGCTACGGAAGGACCCGGATTACTTCCGGCACTTCGTGGAGGAAATTACGGTGAATGTCACGGAGATGTTTCGTGACCCCGGATTTTACCAGGTGCTCCGTACCGAGATCCTGCCCAGGCTGGGCACCCATCCCTATATCCGCATCTGGCATGCAGGCTGTTCCACCGGCGAGGAAGTCTATTCCATGGCGATTCTACTGAAGGAAGCGAACCTGCTACATAAATCCATTTTGTATGCTACCGATCTCAATCCCGAGGTTTTGGAGAAAGCAAGGGCCGGCATTTTTCCGATCGCCCACATGAAGCAGTATTCCGAAAACTACATGGCTTCGGGAGGCCGCCAGGATTTTTCGTCGTATTACAGCGCCAACTACGACGGCGTTAAATTTGACGAGTCCCTCGGGAAGCACATGGTGTTTTCGGCGCACAACCTGGTGTCCGACAGCTCTTTTAATGAATTTCACCTGATCATTTGCCGCAACGTGCTCATCTATTTCGATAAGGTTTTGCAGGACCGCGTATTTGAACTCTTTGATAAGAGCCTGGGACTTCTGTCGTACCTGGCGCTTGGCTCTAAAGAAACCATCAAGTTTTCTGCGATCCATGCACGCTACAAGCAGATAGGAAAAGAAAAAATATGGAGGAAGCTAAAATAAACCATCTTTTGCTGATCGGTGGCTCTGCCGGAAGCCTGTCGGTACTTCTGGAGGTATTGCCCAGGGTAAGGCTCACAAGCTCTGTGGCCATCGTGATCATCGTTCATCGCAAAAATACGCCCGATTCTCTGCTCTCTGAGCTGCTGGCTTCACGCAGTGGCCTCAAAGTAAAGGAAATAGAAGACAAGGAGCCGCTGTGTGGTGGAGAAGTTTACATGGCGCCGGCTGATTACCACATCCTGTTTGAAACGAACGGAACCATCGCCCTCGATTTTTCGGAAAAAGTGAACTTCAGCAGGCCGAGCATCGACGTAGCTTTCAGTTCGGCGGCGGAAGTCTATAAAGAGAAGCTCATCTGCCTCCTGCTGTCTGGCGCCAATGCCGATGGCGTATCGGGGCTGAAAGAGGTAAAAGCTGCCGGGGGCTGCATCCGGGTGCAGGACCCTGCTACGGCCGAAACACCTTACATGCCTCAGCAGGCCGTTCAGCATATTCCGGGAATCGGGGTACTGAAAACTTCCGAAATGGCGGCATTCATCAATGCCTTGTCCTGAGTCTTTCTTTTCCTTTATATGCGCATCCGGTACATTCTCCGGCTGTTCTGCCCGTTTAGCTTCCTGCTTCTGAGGATGCCTGGCAGGTAATTCCCCGGCGATCCGCAGCGATCATTTCTGGATTTTAGTTCCCGATATCTTTCAAAAATCAGTTACAGGAGGGTCGATATTATTTTTAGTAATATATTAGGTTGCGTCCTAAAGTCCTCCTCATGAATCGAACTATCTCCCAATTTCCGCTGCTTATTAAAAATGCGGCTCCTTTTCTTCCACTATTTCCTGTCGCTCCGAACCCCATAAAAGTATGGGGAGCTTCCGGCTGCAAAAGTAACGGTATTCACAGCGATATCAGTTGTGGCATTCTGTAAGAAAGTTGTATAAAGCACGCACATAAAAACACCATCATCATTTTTTTTAATCATCACTGTCTATGAAAAAAACACTGACACTTTTATGTTTATCTTTAGGCTTGTTGTCTGCCAAAGCCGGAAAAAATCCCACGGGCTTTACAGAGAACAAAGGACAAATCGTCGACAGGAACAAGCAGCTGCATCCCGAAGTTCAGTTCAAGCTTGAACTGCCTGGTACCAATGCTTACTTTAAGCCTGACGGTATTATGTATCATTTCTACCGTGCAGAAAATAAGTCACATGCCGACTATTCAAAAACCGACCTCGAGAACTACAACCGCGGCGACCTGAATGCGATTGGAAAGAAAGTGTATTATTTCAGGCTCGACCTCGAGCTGTTGAATGCCAATCCAAAGGCTGCCAGCAGTGCGTCGGCTCCTTTTGATGATGTCAGCAATTATTATCTGGGGCATTGCCCTCAGGGAATCCTCGGAGTGAAAAATTTTGGAGAGATCACTTACCATGAAGTATATCCGGGTATCGATATCCGCTATTATTTCAAAAACGACAAGCTGAAGTATGAGTTCATGGTGCATCCCGGGGCCGATGTTTCCGCAATTAAATTCCTTTACAACGGCGCCCGTTCGGTAAGCCTTGAAGGTGGCCGTTTGAAAGTAGAGACCGATTACACGACGATCATTGAAGACGAACCTTATACCTACTACCAGGAAACGGGAGAAGAGGTGAAAACCGATTTCCGCCTTCGCAACGGAAACGTGTCTTTCGGCATTGCTTCCTACGACCATAGCAAAACTCTCGTGATCGACCCTACCATTACCTGGGCAAGCTATTACAGCAATGCCTATTCCTCCGATTTCCATGCCAACTCATCCTTTGACGCCAATGGCAATATTTACGTGGCTTACGCTACCTATGGTTCCACCTGGCCAACCATCAATGCCGGTGCAGGACAGTATTACGACGCCGCTAAAGACGGGATTACCGACCTGGTGATTGCCCGCATCAACAGCAATTACTCCAAACAGTGGACAACTTATTATGGCGGCGACGGAGGCGATTACCTGTGCGGAACCGGTGGCGATTACGGAAAAACCCTGGGCGTAGACGCTTCCAATAATGTTTATTTCGGCGGCTATACCAACGGCAGCACCGTATTCCCGACACAGTCATCGGGCGTGGGAGGAGCCTTCTACCAGGACCAAACCAAGATCTATGGCGGTGATACGCCTTTCCTCGTGAAGTTCGATGCCAACGGCGTGAGGCAATGGGCTACCATCTTTCAGCATGAGCAGCCTAATACCAACAGCGCGGGAATGAGGATCAACGGTATTTGTGTGAGCGGCTCCAAAGTCTATTTCACCGGCGAAACGTATAAATTCAACAACAACAATATTCCGCTCCGGACATTGGCAGGTGCCTACAACAACTCTACTTTCCTGGGAGCCCAGGATCCTTTCATCGGCCGTTTCAGCAGCAATTGCGAACTGGAGTGGTGTACCTATTTCAACAGCGGCATTGCAGGGCAGCAGGCTTATAAGCAAGGCTCCGATATTACCATCGATGCTTCCGGAAACCTGATCTATGCAGGGCAGGCCAGCAGCGGCAGCGCTACTTCCGGCTACCTCCTGAACCCGGGAGGAGGTGCTTATTACAGTGGTACCTTTGCAGGAAGCTACGACCTTCACATCGCCAAGTTCAACGCCAGCATGCAGCCCGTGTGGGCTACGTATTATGGCAGTACAGATCTTGACCGCATCTCCGAAGTATCGACCGATGCCAGCGGGAACATCCTGATCGCCTGCCGTACCATCGGTGGCCCGTCCCTTCCGACCGTGAACCCCGGAGGCGCTTTCTATTATGCAACCAAGCAGTCGCCCGGAACATGGTCCAGCCCGGGATCGCAGGACGGGGGGATCATGAAGTTCTCGCCTTCCGGTGTGCTTACATGGGCTACGTATGTAGGAGGAACCAACAACAATACCTCTTCCATCACCGGAATTTCGGCCGACAATGCCGGGAATATCTATGCCATCGGTTACACCAATACCACCAATTTCCCAACGATCAACCTCGGAGGCGCATACAATCAATCGGCTTCCGGCGGTAGCATGGACATGGTGCTGATGAAGTTCAGCAGCAGTGGAGCAGGCCTGTGGTCTACCTATTACGGAGGCTCCGGCAATGAGAGCTGTTACGGGATCAAGATCAAGCCTTCCACCATCTCCAATGGCTGCGGCTACAAGCAATTCAACTCCCTGAGTACCGCCAGCACCGACATGCCCACATTTAACCCGGGCGGCAGCGCTTTTTATGAAAGCTCGCCTGCCACGGCCAACTCCAATGCCCTTATCCTTCTGGAAGAGCCGAGCGGTTCCGGGAATTCCACCGCTTCCACGGGAGTGAATACCACAACAACGACCCTCTGCACAGGAAACAGCGCTACTTTAACGGTGAACGGCGGAAGCCTTGGCAGCGGGGCCTCCTGGCAATGGTATACCGCCGGCTGCGGAGGCACTCCCGCAGGAACGGGAACCTCTATTACAGTTTCTCCGTCGTCAGCAACAACCTATTATGTAAGAGCAGAAGGAACCTGCAATACCACGGCCTGCTCCAGCGTTACCATTAATATGAATACGCCTTCTACGGCCCCGGCATCGATTAATGCCACAGCATCCACCTTATGCGCAGGTGCTTCCGCTACCCTCACCATTAACGGCGGCAGCCTCGGCACAGCCGCCAACTGGCAGTGGTACAGCGGCAGCTGCGGCGGAACAGCCGCCGGAACCGGCAGCAGCATCGTCGTATCTCCTGCATCCACCACTGTGTATTATGCGAGGGCCGAAGGCTCCTGCGGCAACACGGCCTGCGTGTCTGCCACTATCAATGTCAATTCCCTGAGCACGGATCCAGCCTCGGTTTCTGCGGCTTCCACCACGCTGTGTGCCGGAGCCAACGCCACGCTGACTGTGAGCGGTGGAAGCCTTGGTGCAGGCGCTTCCTGGCAATGGTTCACCGGAAGTTGCACCGGCACAGCAGCCGGCACAGGCAGTTCGATAACCGTTAGCCCTGCTTCTACAACCACTTATTTTGTGAAAGCCGTTGGCTCCTGCAACACCACAACCTGCTCAAGCCTTGTGCTCAATGTCAATTCCAATTCGACACCGGCAACCTCGGCCAATACCACCACCACAAGCATCTGTGCAGGAGGAACCGCTACGCTTTCTGCTAATGGCGGAAGCCTGGGCACTGCAGCCAGCTGGCAGTGGTATACCGGCAGCTGCGGCGGAACCCTCGTGGGTTCGGGAACAAGCCTTTCCGTTTCACCGGCTTCCACCACGGTTTACTACCTCCGGGCGGAAGGCACCTGCGGCAACACAAGCTGCGTCACGACTACCATCAATGTCAATAGCCTGAGCGCAGCCCCCGGGTCGGTGTCCGCTTCGGCCAACCCGGTATGCGCAGGCAACAGCACCACCTTAACCGCCAATGGCGGAAGCCTGGGAACAGGCGCTACCTGGGAGTGGTTCTCCGGAAGCTGCACAGGCACGCCTGTAGGCTCGGGTAGTTCAATCGTCGTGAACCCTTCCTCTTCAACCGCCTATTTTGTAAAGGCAGTAGGAGTTTGCAATACCACGGCCTGCTCCGGTTTGATGGTGAATACCAATGCCCCTTCCACAGCGGCAAGCTCCATCAATACCACCACTGCCAGCCTGTGCTCCGGCGGTACGGCCACACTTTCCGCTAATGGCGGAAGCCTGGGCACCGCGGCCAGCTGGCAATGGTACACCGGCAGCTGCGGCGGAACCTTAGTAGGTTCTGGCGCAAGCATCACTGTTTCTCCATCCTCTACCACGGTATATTACCTGCGTGCGGAAGGCGCCTGCGGCAACACAGGCTGCGTGTCCACAACGATCACCGTGAACTCCGTAAGCTCTGCACCGGCTTCCGTATCGGCCTCCGGTAGCAGCACGCTGTGCTCCGGATCCAGCAGCACACTCACCGTGAACGGCGGCAGCCTTGGCACCGGCGCTTCCTGGCAATGGTTCACCGGAAGCTGCACAGGCGCGGCGGCGGGCACAGGCAGCTCCATTACGGTGAGCCCCACATCCGCTACCACCTATTTTGTGAAAGCCGTTGGCTCCTGCAATACCACTCTTTGCTCCAGTATTACCGTCAACGTGAATGCCGTATCCACCGCGCCGGCTTCGGCCAACCCATCCGCAGGAGCCATCTGCTCCGGAAACAGCAGTACGCTCACCGTTAGTGGCGGAAGCCTCGGTACCGGCGGTACCTGGCATTGGTATGCCAGCGGTTGCGGCGCCAGTCCCGTAGGCACAGGTGCCAGCATCGTCGTTTCTCCTGCCATCAGCACTGCTTATTTCGTAAGGGCGGAAGACCTCTGCGGCAACAGCCTCTGCGCACAGGTTACCGTAACCGTAACCCCGACGCCAAGCGCTGCATGGACCAGCCCCGGAACGGTATGCTCCGGATCCGGCAATGTGAACCTCTCGGCCCTGGTAACCGGCAATACCGGTGGTACCTGGTCGGGTACAGGCGTTAGCGGCAACAGCTTCAACCCGGCATCGTTGACGGGGCAAAGCATTCCGGTTACCTATTCCGTTGCTAACGGTTCGTGCACTGCCTCCTCTACCCAAAGCATTTCTGTTGCGGCATCCGTGTCGGCAGCCTGGACCAGCCCCGGAACGCTCTGTGCCTCCAATGGCACGGTGAACCTCACAAACTACCTTACCGGCAGCAGTGGCGGTACCTGGAACGGCAGCGGCGTATCAGGGACAACGTTCGACCCTTCGGCCCTGAGCGGAAACATTGCCGTGACCTATTCGGTAGGCTCCGGCAGCTGCTCCGATGTTCAAACCTACACAATTAACGTATCGCCGGCGGCCTCTGCCAACTGGACAAGCCCGGGGACACTCTGTGCCTCCAGCGGCACGGTGAACCTGGCCGGCTATTTAACAGGTACCGGTGGCGGCACCTGGACTGGTACCGGCGTGAGCGGCAGCACCTTCGATCCTTCGGCCCTTGCAGGGCAAACCGTTCTGATCGGCTACCAGGTAGGCACTAATCCCTGCATTGCTTCCCAGTCGCATACCATCCAGGTCGTGAATCTTGCCAATGCCAGCTTTACGCTTCCTGTTACCGTATGCGAAAATGACGCAGCCCTTAACCTGAACAATGCCGTAACAGGCAATACAGGCGGGGTGTTTAGCGGTACAGGCGTGAGCGGCAACATGTTCAGCCCGGCAGGCCTTGCGGGGCAAAGCATTGTGCTCAGCTATTCGGTAGGAACGATGCCTTGTGCGGCTTCGCAAACAAGAACGATTACGGTGAGTGCTTCGCCGGTAGCGCCTTCTGTGGCCGTGAGTAATTCTGTGATCTGTGCCGGGCAAAGCGCCAACATTACTGCCAGCGGCTCAGGAACAGGCGNNGAGCCCTGCGGTAACTACAACCTATTATGTGCAGTCGGTTGTGAATGGATGCAGTAACCTGGGTGGCGATGTGCCTTTTACCATTAACGTCAATCCTTTGCCGGTAGTAAATGCCGGAGCAGACCAAACCGTATGCCTGGGAAGCAATGTGATCTTAAGCGCCAGCGGAGGCGGGACTTATTCCTGGAGTACAGGTGCCACAAGCAGCAGCATTACCGTGACCCCAACCGTAAGCACAAGCTATAGCGTCACGGTGACCAATGCCGATAATTGCACGGCCGGCGATGCGGTAACCGTGAATGTGATCACGGGTGTGAACGTGCAGGCNNGCAGGCAGCAGACGATGCCGCCAATGTGCAGAACACTACCAGCGCCACGGTGAATGTGGCGGCCAACGATACCGGCGACCCGAGTACAGTGGTGATCATTTCAGGGCCTTATCATGGCAGCGCAACCATGGGAAGTAACGGCACCGTGATCTATACACCTTCCGGAACCTTTGTGGGCGTGGATACCGTGCGTTACAGGATCTGCGATGCAACCTGCTCGATGACTTGCCGCGAAGCAAAATTACTCATCACCGTTACCAAAGAAACGGTGATCATCGTGCCGGGAGGCTTCTCTCCTAACGGCGACGGCCATAACGACGGTTTTGTGATCCAGGGCCTGGAGCTGTATCCGGATAATGAACTGCTCATCATCAACCGCTGGGGCGATGAAGTCTATAAGGCGGCCCCCTACCGCAACGACTGGGCCGGGCAATCGCAGGGCAAAGGCATAACCCTTTACGGCAATGAGCTGGTGGAAGGAACCTATTTCTATATCCTCACGCTCGATAAGAATACCCCGCCGATGAAAGGCTATGTGGAGCTGAAACGAAAATAACCATTGCTAACCCTGTAATTAACGAAGAACATGAAAACCATGAAACGATTTTTTTATATAACGGTTAGCTCCCTGCTGCTAGGGGCGGGATTAACCGCGCAAAACCAGTTCAACCTGAGCCAATACATGCTGTACCACGCTTTTGTGAACCCCGCAGCCATCGGCAACTATGAGCAGCTCAATGGGGCGGTGTACCACCGCAGCCAGTGGGTAGGCTTCAACGGCGCACCTACCAGCCAGGGCTTTAATATGAACCTGCCTTTCAAGTCGGCAAGGCATACCATAGGGCTGGCTTACCTGCACGATCAGATAGGCGCAAACAACAACAATGAGATTTCGCTGGGCTACGCCTACAAAGCCCGCCTCACAGCCAAAACAAGCCTGTTGTTCGGGCTCATGGCTACGGCCAATATCATGAGGACCAGCTATACCACACTGGCGCTGAACGATGCCGTGGATCCGAGCTTTAACAACAATGCCACAGCGGTTCTCCCCAATTTCAAGTACGGGATGTACCTGCAAAACGAACGCTACTATGTGGGCATTGCTGTTCCGAACCTGATGGAAAATAAGATAGCCTCCGGAAAAGGAGCGGTAGCTTTCAACGCCGACAACCTGCACTACTACCTGCAGGCCGGTTATCTGTTCAGGCTCGACGAAAAGTCGGACCTCGGGCTTTCCACGCTGGTAAAACAGGTAAGCGGCTCGCCGTTGCAGGCCGATCTGAACCTTCAGTACGTTTACAATAAGAAATTCGGCATCGGAGCTTCTTACCGCACCAGCAAAGACCTGGTAGCGCTTATCAACTTCCGTATCACGCCGATGTTCAAGCTGGCCTATTCGTACGACTATACCTTATCGGCTTTGCGTAAATACAATTCAGGCAGTCATGAGATCATGCTCATCTTTAACATGGTAAACGATAAAAAAGTCATCGGGGCACAGGTTCCAAGCTTCTAAAAAATCTATAGCGTATGCGTCATTTATGTTTTATTTTGCTCCTGTGCGCCCTGTGCGGTCAGGTAGCCGCACAATCGCCTGCATCCGGCAATGCTGCTTATTATCTGAAAGCCGGCGACGAGAACTTTAACCTGTATAAGTACAACGAAGCCCTCGACAATTACCTGGAGGCTTACAAGAAAGGAACGCCGGGCTTTTACCTTACCCAGCAGATCGCAAAATCGTACCGCCTGCTGTATGATTACCAGAACGCGCTGGACTGGTACGGCAGGCTTTATAGCTACAAAACCGATAATTCGCCGGAGAACCTGAAGGAGTATGCGCAGCTGCTGAAGAACGGAGAGCAATACGACAAGGCGGTGGAGATCTACCGTGAATATGCGCTTCGTTCCGGAGGCAATGAGATACTGGTGGAATATTTTGCCTCTACCTGTGTATGGGCGAAACAGAATATCCAGGCAGCCGCCAAATACGGTGCCTATCCTACCAATATTGCTAAAGGCAAACTGCACCTGGGCATGACCTTCTATAACAACGGCCTGATGGTTTCCGTTCCTAAAAGCTCCGGGGCGGACGAAAAAACGGTGTATTACAACCTGGCTTATGCCAAAAGCCTGGATACCCTGAACTTTGCGAAGCCCGAAGAGCTCGACGGCGATGTGCATGCCACTTACTATGAGGCAGGGCCGGCCCTCTCGCCTGACGGAAAGATCCTCTATTACACCCGCAACTCCACGGATGCCAGTACCTACAAGCCTAAGAAAGCGTCCAGGTACAGCATTGATAAAAACGGGAGTTCTAATTTACAGATCTACAGCTCACGTAACAACAACGGCGTGTGGAGCAAAGGCAGGCCGCTGAACGTTAGCAGCCTCGATTACAATTGTGTGTTTCCCTGCGTGAGCACCGATGGAAAGACGCTGTATTTCTGCTCCAACATGCCCGGCGGAGCCGGCGGATATGATATATACAAAGCGGAGATCATCAACGATACCATGCTGGGAAGACCGCTGAACCTGGGCTCTGAGATCAATACGATCGAGGACGATCTCTATCCCTATGTGACCAAAGATCATTTTTACTATTCCTCCCGGGGCAAGAACGGCTTTGGCGGGCTCGATATCCAGAAAGCACAGATCGTGAATGGCTCCGCAGTGAATCCCATGAACATGGGCGTTCCCTTTAACTCTTCCAAGGATGATTTTTCCATTCTTTTCAAAGAGAGCGGCAGGCAGGGCTATTTTGTATCGAACCGGGAGGGCGCTCATGGCGGGGATATCGTCTGGTATTTCAATAAGCTCATGCTGTGGGATACGATCAAAGGGACAGTGATCGACCGTATTACGGCACACGCCATCGAAGGAGTGAAAGTGACCTTGTACGAGATCGACGCCAAAGGGAACAAGGTATTTGTGAAAGACACCCTGACCGACCAATCCGGCAACTGGCTTTTTGTGACGGATCCGGAGAAAGCATACAGGCTGGCCTTTCAATTCAATAACTACGATAGCAAAGAATTCTACATCCCGGAGAAAGACCTGGCGGTGAAACCTTCACGCCGCGATGTGGTCACCATGCTGAATCCGCTGAACCTTTACCCGACTGTGAAAAAAGACAATGTGGTGAAGATCGACAACATCTATTTCGATTTTGACAAGGCAACTATTCGTCCCGAATCGTATACCATCCTCGACAACCTGGTGAACTTCCTGAAAGAGAATGCCGGTGCGCGCATCGAGCTGAGCGCCCATACCGACGCGGCAGGGAATGACAAGTACAACCTGAAATTATCGGATGGCCGGGCGAAATCCTGCTTCGATTACCTGGTGTCCAAAGGCATCGAGCCTGGTCGTCTGGTGCCTAAAGGCTATGGCGAAACGCGCCTGCTGAACAACTGCAAGGATGCGAAAAAATGCAGCGATGCCGAGAACCAGCTGAACCGAAGGGTAGAGGTGAAGTTTTTGTAGGATACAGCGGGTGTTGACTGTCCTGTTGCCATGTAAGGCCCCGCATGAAATGGTATCCCTGCATGGCTCTACCTTTGGAATCCTGGTTAATAGGCCAATCCCGGACTTATGCGATACAGCTTACTGTAACATCCGTTGAATCAGCTCAACCGAAAGAAGGCGTAAATTTGTAAGCTTCTCCACAGTTTCCGCAAAACGGATGGATGATTGCAGGCAATCATTTCTTACATTTGGCGCCTGATCAGATCAACTATGAATTCACGCCTTCAAACATTGCAAACAGAGATTGCTCCTTTAAGGGACCAGCTCGTCAGCCACCCCGTATATGCCCATATCCGCACACTGCCACAGCTGCGGCTTTTTATGGAGCATCACGTCTTTGCCGTATGGGATTTTATGTCCTTATTGAAAGCCCTGCAACGGAACCTTACCTGCGTGGACCTGCCCTGGGTGCCCGTAGGAACTGCTGAAACGCGCTACCTGATCAATGAGATCGTGCTGGGAGAAGAATCGGACGTGGATGAAGCCGGCAGGCGCATCAGTCACTTTGAGCTCTACCTCGAGGCGATGGAGCAGGCGGGTTGCAGGCTTAGGCCTGTACGGGAATTCCTCGGCTGCATCCGCAGCAACAAAGGCGTGGCAGAGAGTATGAAGGCAGCCGGCATTCCGCCTGCTTCTGCGGATTTTGTGTCCTCTACCTTTGAAGTGGTTAATTCCGGTAAAGCCTATGTGCAGGCAGCCGTGTTTACCTTTGGGCGCGAGGACCTTATTCCCGGCATGTTCCTTTCTTTTGTCAGGGAATTGAGTAGCCGGAATCCCGGTAACGTGGATATTCTGAAATACTACCTCGAGCGCCACATCGAAGTGGACGGCGAGCACCACTCACAGCTTGCTTACCGCATGACTGAGGAACTCTGCGGAGACGATGATGCCAAATGGGAGGAGGCGACCGGGGAAGTAAAGAAAGCCCTTCTTGCCAGGATCCGTTTGTGGGATGCCATTGCGGCAGCGGTAGGGAAGGAAGACTGAGCGCGATGCCGCACAGGCAGGCTCCGTTCGGCGCCGGCATTTTTAAATCCCGGCTGATGTTGTATATTTATGACAGCGGCCTTGCCTGCGGGAGTGCTCCTGTTTCAGCCAGGCCGCAAACCAAAGCGGCATCATTCAGTATGGTAAAATTTCTCATCGCGCTTTGCCTGTTGTTAGCAGGCTATCCGGCATTCACACAGGTTGATAAGCAATCGGAACTGTTCAGGGCTATCCTGGCCAAAGATAGCCTGCTGTTTGATGTCGGCTTCAATACCTGCGCCCTGTCGCAGTTTGAAACCCTCTTAAGCGAAAGCTTTGAATTTTATCATGATGTAGACGGCATTTCCGGTAAGGCGAAATTTCTGAAGGATTTGCGCAGTGGCCTGTGTGGTAATCCTTCCGGCTACCAGGCACGAAGAGAGCTGTTGCCGGAAAGTACAGAGGTTTATGCCCTGCGCCGCAAAAGTGGCCAGGCTGAGGTATACGGAGCCATTCAGACCGGGGTGCACCGGTTTTTTGAAAAACAAAGCGGTAAGCCCGAGCAGTTTGGAAGCTCCGCAAGGTTTACGCACCTGTGGCTGTTGGAACAAGGAGAATGGAAACTTTCGAGGTCATTTAGTTACGAGCACATCCGGAAACAACCTGAACAAGGCACAGCTCCCCGGTTTACAGACGATGCAGACGTGGAGGCATGGCTGAAAGAGAAGAAGGTTCCTGTGCTTGGGATCGGTGTGATCGAAGGCGGAAGGCTGAAGCACATCCAGGTGTTCGGCAACCTGGCCACGGGTGTTTCAGCGCCTTACAATACCCTGTTCAATGTCGCTTCTTTAACGAAGCCTGTTACGGCCCTGGTGGCCCTCAAACTGGTGAGTGCAGGCAAATGGAACCTGGATGAGCCCCTGTATCACTATTGGACGGATCCCGACGTAGCGGATGATCCGCGCTCTAAAAAGCTTAGCACGCGTATGATCCTGAGCCATCAATCCGGTTTCCCGAACTGGCGTTGGATGAATGCTGACAAAAAGCTCGGGTTTCAGTTTGATCCGGGAACAGGCTACCAGTATTCGGGCGAAGGGTTCGAGTATTTGCGTAAAGCATTGGAGCATAAGTTTAAGAAGTCCTTGCAGCAATTGGCCGGCGAGCTTATTTTTACACCGCTTCGCATGAGCGATACCCGCTATGTGTGGGATGCGCAGGTGGATACGGCCAGGCTTGCCCACGCTTATGATAAAGACGGGAAGCCTTACGAAACAGTGAAGCGTCAAACGCCAAACGCTGCCGATGATTTATTGACCACCATTGAAGACTACGGGAATTTTTTGCTAAGTGTCATGAATGGCGAAGGGCTTAGCCAAACCGTGTTTGATGACATGATCTCCCCTCAGGTGGCGAGCTCAAGGGGAAAGCACTTTGGCCTGGGCTTCGAAATTTATGATCTGGGGCAGGGAGACTATGCCTTATCGCACGGTGGATCGGACAAAGGCGTTCAAACGATTGTGTTTCTGTTTCCCAAAACAAAACAGGGGCTTTTGATCTTTACCAATTCGGATACCGGCGTCCAGGTCTATGAAACGCTGCTGAAGCACTACCTGGGCCACAAGGGCATACAGATCGTGGATATTGAAACAAAGTAAAACGTGGCTGCACCCAAAGAGTTCCGGAGGCTTTGCAATAGAATCGCCATGGTTCAGGGAAAGTGATTTTTTGGGAAGTGGAGCGTTGCCATTAGAAGCCATTTCATAAATAGGTTTTAGGCTATTTGCGCAGGATTTTTCATTCAGGCGAGGCTCTTTTCGAAGCTCATACTCTTGTAGTCTGGGCTGGAAAAGGAACGAAGCATGAATGGGAAAGGCGCGCAAAGAGGCAACAGGTATTTATGAGATAGCTTCTAATTCCTTAGCTTTGCGGAGATGACAGAGCTCGAGCAATACATCCGGTCTTATTTTGGGATCCCTGCCGCTGAACTGGCGAAGATCGCGGACCTTTTCAGGCCGGCGCTTCTCCGGAAGGGAGATTACTTTATCAGGAGTGGCGGTTCCTGCGATAAGCTCAGTTTTATCAGGTCGGGCTCCCTGCGCATCTTCGTGACACAGGCCGACAAGGAAGTTACCCAGTGGATCTCCACCAAAGGGTATTTTGTGACGGACCTCTCGGCGCTCCTCTTCCAAACGCCCTGCCGCTGGAACATCCAGGCCCTCAGCGACACGGAGCTATACACCATAGGCAGTAAGGAGTACAGGGAGATCGGGACGCACGTGCCCCAGTGGCACGAGCTCGAAAAGCTGTTCATTGCCCGCTGCTTCACCATCCTCGAAGACCGGATCTTCAGCCACCTGTCCATGACGGCGGAAGAGCGCTACGATGCCTTCTTCGCTTCGCATAAGGAGCTCTTCAATCAGGTGCCCCTGCAATACCTGGCCTCCATGCTTGGCATGACCCCCGAAACACTCAGCAGGATCCGGAAGAAGCAGCTTCCCTGATTTTTTCTTGACATATATCAAGATCAAAGCCTGTCTTTGCCTCTCAACTTTGTGCCATCATTTAACACATACACAAGATCATGGCAAAGCACATCAGCACCCGGGTCCTCATCAGGGCTACACCGCAAACAGTTTGGAATACCTTAACGGATTTTGAGGCCTATCCTCAATGGAATCCCTTTCTCCGGTCGGTGAGAGGCCCTGTGGCACCCGGTAAAGTGATACAGGTGGAACTGCAGCAGCCCGGGTCGGGCACAATTGCCATGAAGCCCAGGGTGCTTGTATTCGAAGCGCCGCATACATTCCGCTGGATCGGGCATTTGCTGTTCCGCGGCCTGTTTGACGGCGAGCACAGCTTCGAGATCCGGGATAACGGTGATGGGAGCAGCACATTCATCCAGAGCGAGCGCTTCGGCGGTATCCTGGTGCCGCTGCTTAGCCGCATGCTCGATACCAAAACCCTGAAGGGCTTTACCCTGATGAATGAAGCACTGAAAGACAGGTGCGAAAACGTTAAATAAACTTGGGATTCCGATTAACCAGGATAAATTTTTTCTGAAGCATGCATCTGTTTCGGATTAATATCTTACTTTTGGAGCTTTGTAATTCGTTTTTTAAAGGTAGAGGCTCCGGGATTTATCCCGGGGCTTTTTTCTTTTTCGGAGAAGGCCGGTATTTGCACGAAGCACGGTGCCGGCAAAGAAGCCAACGCATCCACAGGGATTTGCGTATCACGGGCAGGCTTTCAGATTTTGCGGTTGTTCTATAACATTAATTAACGAAGGCTCTTAAAAAATCCTAATAAGTCCCGCTATACTGGCGCTTTTTAATACCTTGAGATACAAACCCGGTTTTGCATGATGCAAAACAGTAATACCAGAATGATGGAAACACCAAAAAATGAGATCAAAAAAATACGGCTGCGCAAGCTTAAGAAATCGGATTACAAGCAGATCACCGAGCTTCAGCTGAAATGTTTTCCGGGAATGAAACCCTGGAGCGAAACGCAGTTTCAGAATATCACCACCCATTTTCCGGAGGGGCAATTGTGCATCCTGATGGACAAGCAAATCGTGGCTTCCTGTTCGAGCCTGATCATCGACTCATCCCTTTATTCGGAAACGTCGTCGTGGAGCGAGCTGACGGACCATGGCAACATCCGCAACCATACCGTAAGCGGCGATACCCTTTACGGGATGGAGATCATGGTAGACCCGCAATACCGCGGCATGAAGCTCACGCGGCGGCTCTACGATGCCCGGAAGAACCTGGCCAAGCATTACAACCTGCGCCGGATCCTCATTGGCGGGCGCCTGCCCAACTACCACAAGTACCAGAAAAAAATGAGCATTGATAACTACGTGAACCGTGTGATCGATAAAAAGATCTACGACCCGGTGCTCACTGCCCAGCTGGCCAATGGCTTTGCCCTGAAAAAGGTGTTGCCTGATTACCTCCCCTCCGATACCGAATCGGCGGGCTACGCCACCCTGCTCGAGTGGACGAATATCGGTTATAAGAGCCGCGCACAGAAACACATGATCAACTATTCGCCGTATGTACGCGTCAGCGCCGTGCAATACCAGATGCGCTCCATCCAGAATTTTGATGAATTTGCGCGGCAGTGCGAGTATTTTGTAGATGCCTCCTCCGACTACAAAAGCGATTTTGTGGTGTTTCCCGAGATGTTCACCATGCAGCTGCTGTCCTTTATGGGAGTGAAGACACCGGCTGCGGCTATCCGGGCGCTGAGCAGCTATACGACTCAGTACATCGAGCTCTTTACGAACCTCGCTGTCAAGTACAACATCAACATCATCGGCGGCTCGCATTTTTGCGTGGAGAACGATACGCTGTATAACATCTCTTACCTCTTCAAGCGCGATGGTACCTACGGCAAGCAATACAAGATCCATATCACACCTTACGAAAAGAAATGGTGGGGCGTGAAGGGCGGCAACAAGCTCGAGATCTTCGATACCGATAAAGGCAAGGTAGCCATCCTTATCTGCTATGATGTTGAGTTCCCGGAGCTGGCCCGCATCGCCGTGAGCAAGGGCGCCAAGATCCTGTTTGTGCCTTTCAATACCGATGACCGGAGGGCCTACCTGCGCGTGCGTTATTGCGCACAGGCGCGGTCGGTCGAAAATCAGGTCTATACGGTCATTACAGGCTGTGTCGGCAATCTTCCCGAAGTGGATAACCTCGATATCCACTTTTCGCAGTCGGCTATTCTTACGCCAAGCGATGTCGAGTTCTCGCGCGAGGCCATCGCTTCCGAAGCAGTGCCCAATACCGAAACACTCATCTACCAGGACCTCGACCTCAACCTGCTCGAAAGGAACAGGGAGCTGGGCAATGCCCAAACGTGGAACGACCGCAAACAGGGTTTTTATAAGCTGACATACCTGGAAGGAGAAGATACCATCGTGGTATAAGCAGCGCCTATAAAACCGTTAGATGGTTTTGCTTTTATTGTGAATACAATAAATGATACGACACAGAAAAAAATATGGCCCGGATGCTTGAATGTGTAGGGCTTTCGGCTAACTTTGAATAGCGTGGAAAAATTAAATTGAGTTACCCAAACACTGAGATGAGTTTGGAACGCTTTTTGTTTTATCCCGCGTCTTGAATATGCGTAGAACATATAAAGCAATTATAGTGGATGACGAGGCTTTGCTGGTAAGCGGTTTGTCGGCCATCGTCAGGGAGTTTTGTCCGGAGGTGGAAATCGTAGGAACTGCAAGCTCGGCCTTTGAAGCCAACCTGAAAATACAAACCACACAGCCGGATATCGTTTTCCTGGACATCAACCTGCCTAAGGTAAATGGCCTGGAGATGCTGGAGGCTATAGAGCATAAGACCTTCCAGGTGATTATCATCACTGCTTACGAGAGCTATGCCCTGCAGGCGCTGAAGGCAGGTGCTATCGATTACATCCTCAAGCCGGTGATGTCGTCGGAAGTGCGAACGGCTGTCGACAAAGCCATCGGCCTCATTGGCAGCGATCCGGAGATCCATACCGGAGATAAAAAAGAGCAGCAGGCGGTGGCCGAGCCGGAAGTGATGAACCGCATCATGATCCACCATAACAATTCCTATATCCTGATCGAATTTGATGATATCCTCTACATCGAGGCCGACCGCAATTACAGCAACATCGTTCTGGAGAACGGGAAGGTGATCTCATCGGCCAGATCTCTGAAATCCTACGATGAGCAGCTCACGAAAGATGTGTTTTTCAGGGTGCACAAATCTTACCTGATCAATACACTGAAAATAAAAGAATACCTGAAGGAAGGTAAAGAGCGCATTGCCCTGATGAAGAACGGCAAGCGTATTGCTGTATCCCAGCCCAAGCAGCCGGGCTTTAAAAAATTCCTTACCATGTATAGAAAGTAAATGCGGAGCCGTTTTTAATGCCTATCTTTAAACAGGCTTTTTGCTTCCATTATGGCCATCATACCATTCTCAGTACGTTTCCAGGATCTGCCGCATGTGCAGAGAGGCAGGCGCCTCTCCTTCAACGTCGCAGGCCTGTTCTGTTTCCTGGCCCTTCTGCCTTGCATTCAGGCAAAGGCGCAGTACGTGTACAGGAATTATTCCACCATCAATGGCTTGCCCAGCTCCACCGTATACAATTGCGTGCAGGACAGCGCAGGCTTTATCTGGTTTGCTACCGACAAGGGCCTGTGCCATTTTGATGGAAGCGATTTCGTAGACCTCGACATGGGCGAATACGAGGATGGCAGCTCTACCGTTATTTCACTCGTCATCGGTAACAACAACCGCATTATTGCCGGCACCTACGGTGGTTTCCTGATGACGGACGGGCGCCACCGGGCCCGGAAGCTAAACCTTGGCACCTCCGGCGTGGATTTCGTGAGCTACCGCCTGGCCTTTGAGAAAAACCTCCTGTATTTCAGAACCAGCGATAACCATGTGGCAGCCTACGATGTGGAGCGGCACCGGAAGTACCTGATCGGAAGCCAGGACATCCATAGCTCGTTTTGCATGGCAAAGGCCGGCGACGGCACAGTGTATTACGGACAAAAAGGGCTCTACGCCATCAATGGCCTCACATCTGTGAAACTGGATGAGCCGGTGCTGTCGGATAAATACATCAGCGCCCTGAGTGTCGATGCCGGCGGCCGGCTGTGGATCTCCAGCGAAAACAAGATCTATGGCATGAAAAACCGCAGGCTGACCGATTCCCTGCACTGCGCCTTTTATGCAGGCAATACCCTGTTTACCTATAACAGCCGGATCTTCGGCCTGGTTGTCTATGATCATTACGGGCATGGCAACAAGGCTTACCACGAAATTTCGGATCTGCTGGGCCAGGGCCATGCATGCATCATTACCAGTATGTATGAAGACCGCGATGCCAACCTCTGGGTGAATACCTACAACAAAGGCACCTACTGCATTCTGAATTCTTATATCTCTACCTTTTCGGGGAGAAGCGAGGTCTACGATGCCTCGATACAGGATGTATACGTGAGTAAGCACGACGGGACCTATCTGGCAACCTCACTTGGCATGGTGTACCAGGACGGTAAGCACTTTAGCCGGCCGGGCGGGGAGGCGAAGGACTATTTCTGTTACGGTATTGAAAAGGCCGGGAGTAACCTGCTGATGGCAGTGGCCGGCATGCCGGCGGGGCGGCTGGAGAAAATGGGAGACAGGGCCTCCGGAAAAAGCTATTACCAAATGGCTGCACGCCGGCTGTGCATGATGAGCGATTCGCTGGTGCTGTACAACCAGTGGGAGAATACCGTGTACGTGGCTGTGCCCGACTTTGCCAAAGGGGTACTGAGGGACAAGGATACGATCAGGCTCGATACGGTGGTTGGCCGTTGCACGAAGATCTTCCGGAAAGATCAGGCGCATGCCCTTGTGGCTACCGCCGGTGCCTGCTACCTCGTGGATCTGGAGAAGAAGACCTCCCTGCGGCTGAAGCAGGTGCGCGCCACGGTAAACGACATCATGGCCGATGCTTCGGGAACGCTGTACCTGGCAAGCCAGGCCGGGCTTTATATCCTGAAGGACGGGCGCACGACCCTGGTAAAGGAGGTAAAAGGGATGCCGCTGAAGAACCTGTCGGCACTGGCCATCGATGGGGCGGGCCGCCTGTGGATAGGTTGCAACAAAGGGCTGCTGATATGGAAAGGCAATTTCCTGAAACGCATCTCCGGGAGCCCCTTTATGCGCTCGCATGAAATCAACAGGCTCTTGTATGAAAAAGAGGCAAACCGGGTTTATGTGGCTACCAACAGCGGCCTCTCCGTTATTGATGTGGGAAGGATGGACCGCTATGTGCCGGCCAGCCCCGACATCGTTTTGCTGAAGGTGCAGGTGGGCGACAGCATCTATGATGCCACGCAGGAGGTCATGCTGGCATCAGGGCATGGCGACATTGATATTTATTTTTCGGCCATTGAGCTGAGCAGCCCCCAGGACCTGTACTTCCGCTATACGCTCAACAAGGGGCGCAGCTGGACCCTGACCAACTCCAAAAAGATAAGCCTGCGCGATATGGGCTACGGCAGCCACCCTGTGGTGATACAAGCCTCCACAAACGGCGTAAACTGGGGCCGGCCTGCGGAAATCACCATCCGGGCCGAATACCCTTTTTACCTCAGGCCCGCCTTTTGGCTGAAAGTGCTGCTGGCCCTGGCCCTTGCCGTGTTCCTGATCGTAAAGCTGTGGGCGCGCAGGGTGCGCCATCAGGCGAAACAAAACGTTGAGCTTCAGCAAAAGCTGGAAGACCTGCGCTACCAGGCTCTGAGCGCTGCCGTAAATCCGCACTTTATCTTCAATACCCTGGGCGCCATCCAGAGCTTTGTGATGCATAAAGAGCCCTACCAGGCCTCGGATTACATCGCCAAGTTTGCCAGGCTTATCCGCATTACCCTTAGCTATGCCGGCGAAAAGTACATCAGCATCAACGAGGAGGTCAACCGCTTAAGCCTTTACCTGGAGCTGGAAAAGCTGCGTTGCGGCGACAGGCTCGACTATGGGATCAGGGTTCATGAATCGGTTGATACCTTTGCCCTTATCCCGAATATGATCATACAGCCCTTACTTGAAAATGCCATCCTGCATGGCATCCTGCCGCTGGGGGCAGGAGCAACGGGCCGCCTGGAGGTAACGCTGGAGCAGGAGAACGGCTACCTCTCCATCCGGGTGCGCGACAACGGCGTGGGTATTTCCTGGCGCGGGCATAGCAAACATGGTTATGCCTCTATCGGCATCGATAATATCAGGGAACGCCTGGCCTTGGTAAAAGGCTCCGGATTTGTGATTGAAAACCTCGGCGAAACCCGGCCCGGTGAGAGGGGCACACTTGTAAAAATCATGCTTCCGGTCTGAGATTTAGGCCCTCGTGGAAACAGAAAGCAGGAAATGTTAAAGAAAACACGGTTTTCTCTTCGCTTTTTACTTTTTTTACTTAATTAGTCCTTAATTATTATTAGATAATCCTTTTTTTGTATCTGGGTACTTTAACTTATAATCGTTAAAAATAATACATCCCCTCCGTTCGCTCCTGCTTCACACATCTTTGAGTTTGTATCTGCTTGATAATCATTGTCGGGCCCTGGGCCTTTATGCAGTCGTCGATACCGGTTTAAAAAGTAAATAAAACACAGGATAGTATGCCTTTAGTCTTACTTAATCATATTAAAATCTTACTTAGTCCTTAATGACGGATTGCCCTGGCGGAGTGTGTACATATAGGATTTACCTTTGTAACATTCCTGACCGCCATTTTTCATAGCCGGTTTTATGATTTGAAAGCATGAATCCGGAAAAATAAGAGATGAAAATGGATTGAAGGAAATGTGTTTGAAAAATGTTAAAAGCGAGGAGTTTCGGTGGCGGTTTTGGGATCGCAGCGGAAACTCAAAGAGAAGGAAGAGCGACATAAAATTTTGAAGTAGTGGGGAAAAAACATAAACCTAAAGTCATGCAAACAGAAACAGCGATCAAAACCGTACAAACCGAATCCGATGAGAGGTACGAACCTTCATTTCTCAGAACTGCTTTTTCAAAAAGCCGGAGCACAGCCTTCATTAAACTCGATACGCAGAAATGGACGAGGATCGATTTCAATGATGTGGTGTATATAGAAGCGCGCGAAAAAATATCGGTGCTGTTCTTCAGCAACGGCGATAGTATTGTTTGCAAAAGCCCTTTATACAAAGTGCAGTGCATCCTGCCGGTGGGCTTTGAAAGGGTGCACCGTGCCTATATTGTGAATGTGCAGTGGGTTAGTTTTGTGGATGTGAGCAAAAAGCAGATAGGGCTTAAAAATAGTGTTACCCTTGGCCTGGGCCTTGCCTATAAGGATTGTATCGCCAAATATTTTGTAAACCCATCCCGGTACATGAGCGAAGACTAAGTGCAGGCGCTCTTCCGGTTTGGTTTCTTTGAAGTTCACCTTTCAACTCCTCCACCTTGAAAAAAAACATCATACAACAGCAGGCCGATGATTTTATGCTTTATGAGGTAAAATCCTGTGCCGACTACCAAAGCTTTATTGAGCATTGCCGCAAAGCCCTGCTGAATTATAAAAAGAATATCTATTGCATCGTGTTCCTGGAAAGGCTCCGGGAGCTGGTACAAGCAAGCCAGTACAGGCATCAGCAGCATTGCGCAGATGTAGAGCACAGCGAATGCCGTTTCAATAAATTTTACAAGGTCGTGCTGTTTTACCTCAAAAATGAGCTCGACTACCAGGAAAAAGACCTGCCCTTTGTGTATTTCAAAAGGCAGGAGCGGCGGGAGCTCGAGCAGAATATTGAAGATATGATGGACCAGATGCCTACGCTGCAGGGCATCGACCGCAGAAATTTTATGAAGCTGCGCCTGGAGCTCAACGAAATGAAAAGCTATAATTTCCTGGATAAGAAAAACTGGAAGCAGCTTTTCCTGGGAAAGGTGAAGACTCTTGAAAACTCCCGCATCCTCACGCCCGACCAGGGCAGCACGCTCCTGAAAACCATTGAGGAGCGTTTTGCATAGCCCGTCCGGCGGCATGCAGTCCTGAGGAAGCCGGGCGCTGTTCCCGGAAAGCCCGGGGCGTTTGTCACAAAATATATTCTCTCATTTGCGAAACCTGTTGTGTATACCGCGAAAGGTATTCTTTCTTTCGCGAAGCCTGTTGTGTTTATCAGGAAAAGCCT
>DGQK01000018.1 GCA_002390745.1 Bacteroidetes bacterium UBA4416
TGAGAATGCGATCAAGCATGGCTTAAAACGCCGGGAGAGCGGTGGCTACGTTCATATCCGCTTTTACAAAAAAGGCGAATCCCTGTTCTTTGAGGTAACAGACAATGGCTCGGGCATTGAGGCCAAACGTACATCCGATACCCACAAGTCGATGTCGCTGACCATCGTCAATGAGCGGCTGAACAACAATCCCTCAAAAAAAGAGATCCTGGTGAATGTGAAAAACGTGATCGAAAATAATGAGGTGACGGGAGCGCGAACAAGCTTCGAAATACCTTATATTTATGATAATTAATGTCCGCCAGGCCATGTAACGTTGTACTTTATGATGTTCCCCAAGTCTTATTTGTTACTTTTTCTTTTTTTTACAACGGGTTTCACGCAGATTGCACAAACACCACGTCTCGATTCATTAAACCATCTTATTGCCACAGCTGAAAATGACACGAAGAAAATAGAGGCAATCAATGAACTGATGCTGGAGTATGCGCCGACAAGCCGCGAATATATTGCCTATAACAAATGGATAGGGCGTATCATCTTGTATAACTTACGGTATAAAAATTTAGACCTCCGTACTAAAAAGAACATGCTCGCCCTTTTAGGTTATTGGTACATCAACAGGGCAGTTGAGCTTTTTTCGAAGGAGAAAAAAGAAGAGGTGCTTGCCTGTTGTGATCATGCGGTCTTTATATTCGATTACCTGGGCGTAGAAGATGATATGTGGAGCGCTATGAGCAACCGGGCAGCCATCCTCAGGGAGATGGGTCGTTACGAAGAGGCCATTTCATCCCTGTATTCCGCATTAAAGTACCACGAGTCCACCGGGAATGATTATGGAGTTTCCCTCGTTAATATGCAGCTGGCAAACATCTATGAAGACCAGGATGATTACGCCAACGCGATTATCTATTATAAAAAAATGCTGAAGTACCAGGACTCCATTAAAAATCCGGACGGAATAGACCTGAATCAAATGATCATGGATAATTCGGGCATAGGGTCGTGTTATTACCATTTGGGGAAATACGAGGAAGCCCTACGATACTTTGACCGGGCGCTTGAATTATCGAAAGAGCATAACATCCTGCATAACGTTAGTTTTTGTTACATGTTCCTGGGTAATGTTTATACCCGGGAGAAGAACTATGACAAAGCGGAAGCCAATTTTAAGCTGGCGTTGCAATATGCTGAAAACGACAGGGCCAAAAGCCATTTGTGGCAAAGCTGGGCGCAGATGTATTATCAGCAGAAAAAATACGCGCTGGCCGAGCGCTATTACGAATCGGCGGGAGCTTTAAAGGAAAACTCAGGAGAATACTACAAAGCCCGGGTACCCACCTATGAAGGCTTGTATAAAACATACGAAGCGAGGCATAAGTTTAAGGAAGCATTTGAGGCATTGGAGAAATACCGGCAGGCCGTGGATTCAACGAAGATAGAAATCTCCAGGAATGCCATAGCGCATCAGCAGCTTAAGTATGAATACGAGAAAAAAGAGTTGCGGAGCCGTGTGAAGCAGGAGCAAAGGCTGTCGGCCCTGAAGCTGGAAAACGCCAAGAAGAACACAAGGAAGAACATGATCCTGTACGGGCTGGTGTTCCTGGCGCTGATCCTGTGTGTGAGCCTCTTTTACCTGTATAAGTTCTTTCAGCAAAAAAACATCATCAATGCGGGCAGGAACAACGAGCTCAAACAGAAGCTGCTGCGGGCGCAAATGAACCCGCATTTTATTTTCAATTCGGTAGACAATATCCAGAGCCTGATCCATAACAAGCAGGACAAGGAAGCGATCAGCTACCTGACCAAATTCTCGAAGCTCACGCGACAGATCCTTGAAAATTCCAACGAGAATTACATTACCCTAGGCGAAGAGCTGGCCATGACTGAGAATTACCTTGGCATTCAGCAGCTGCTGTATAATAACAAGTTCAATTACAGGATAGAGGTGGACGAAGCCCTGGACCCGGAAGCGATCCTGATCCCGCCGATGCTGACTCAGCCATTCATTGAGAATGCGATCAAGCATGGCTTGAAGCGCCGGGAGAGCGGTGGCTACGTTCATATCCGCTTTTACAAAAAAGGCGAATCCCTGTTCTTTGAGGTAACAGACAATGGCTCGGGCATTGAGGACAAACGCACCTCCGGTACCCACAAGTCGATGTCGCTGACCATCGTCAATGAGCGGCTGAACAACAATCCGTCGAAAAAAGAGATCCTGGTGAATGTGAAAAACGTGATCGAAAATAATGAGGTGACGGGAGCGCGAACAAGCTTCGAAATACCTTATATTTACGATAACTAATGTCCTTTTTATGTTAAGAGCTGTTATTATCGACGATATGGATCATGTGAGGAGTAAGAACATAGACCTCATCAGGGAATATTGTCCTCAGGTAAGCATTATGGCGGAAGCTGTAGATGTGAAGTCGGGAGTAGAGCTGATTCGCAGGTTTTTGCCTGATCTGGTATTCCTGGATGTGGAAATGCCTGATGGCACAGGTTTCGATCTTTTGCAGCAGCTCAAACCCATCAATTTTAAAGTGATTTTTATTACCGGTTATCAGGACTTTGCTATCAGGGCCTTTCGTTTCAGCGCCATCGATTACCTGCTGAAGCCTGTGGATCCGGAAGACCTGGTAGCGGCCGTAGCAAAAACCGAAGATGTCCTGAATAAGGAAAATATGGAGCTTAAGCTCAGTGCCTTGCTTTCAAACATCGAGCGGCCCAAAAACCCTGAGAAAATAGTTCTTAAAACAGCTGAAAAACTTTTTTCTGTTGCTATCCAGGACATCATCCACTGCGAATCGGAAAGAAACTATACCACCTTTCATTTTGTGAATGCCCCGAAGCTCATTGTATCCACCACTTTAAAGGAATACGAAACCCTGCTGGCACCAATGGGCTTTTTCAGGCCGCATCAATCGCACCTCATCAATATGGCTCACTTCGATCATTTTGTAAAAGCTGATGGAGGATTTATCGTTATGAAAAATGACACGAAAATTCCCCTGGCAAGCCGCAAACGCGAAGAGTTTATGGCACTCATGAATAGCATGTAGCCCCGCCTGCCCACAATTCGTAACGAATTGTGACTGGCGCCGCACCCGAACAGGGAGGCTGCCCTCTGAGCTTCAGCATCTCACCTGTCTGATCCGTAAGCCCATAGGGTAATTCCAGCGGATACTCGGCGGACTCACTCGAATATACATTCAAAAGGAACGGATGGCAATTTACCGGAAAAAGTCGTTTGCCCTGCTTTAGCTTTGCCCCGAATTTAACCACTAACCTAAAACTCTATGAAACTTAACTCAAACAAACAAGCCATCGCTTTCGCACCGGCTAAAACAATCTTAACAGGATGCATCGCCCTTAGCCTTGTTCTCACGAGCTGCGGCGGTTCAGGAAACAAAACCGAAGCAGGCAATGCCGCTGCCTCAACAGAAGCACCTGCTGAGCCGGCTGTCAACGAAACCCATTTCAAACTAAGCGACCTGGTTGATCTCGACCTTTCTTCCAACGGCATTCCGGTAACCGTAAAAGCACCAAAAGATTCCAAAGTGATCGTATACAAAACCAATGGCGATGTTTGCGTCTATGGCGGCAAATTCTTTAAACTGACCTTTTCGCAAATGGATGGAGCCCTGGCCGACAATATGGAGATGATCAAGGGAATGATCGTTGATAAGGAGCTGAACCCGAGCTTCGGAAAAATCGAGGCAGAAGATGCGAATGGTTTCCTGAAAGCTGATAAAGACGGAAAAGTATCGTTCAGGCAGTTTGTACAAGCCGGCGAAAAAACAGTGATCATTTCCGAAGGAATGCCTTACGACATTTCACCTGATCAGTTTACGGATTATTCCAATGACGATATTAAAACAATGTACGAAGCTGCTAAAACAGCCGTTGTCAAATAACAAATATAAGCCATGGGACTATTTGATTCATTCTTCGGAAAAAAGAAAGACAATTTATTAGCGCATACCAATAACCTTTCCATGCAAGAAATGGAGCAGATCCAAAACTCGCTGGAAGGTAAAATGGCTCCGGAAGATTACAACAATGCCTTTAACCAGGCCTGCCGCCTGGTTCCCAAAGGAAAGTACGCCGAAGCCCTCGTCATGTTTGAACAGGTGAAAGCCAACACAAACGATACCGACCAGAAAGGAACCTGCGACAACCAGATCGGTGTATGCCATTTCTTCCTGGGCGATTATGAAAAAGCGATCGAATCTTACGCCAGTTCGTTTAAAAACGGGTTCGACAAGGGAATGGCAGATGATAACATCTGGGAGGCCTGCGAAAAGCTGATGAAAAAGGAAAACGATAAAGCCAAATGGGCCAGGCACTACCTCAGTATCCTGCCTCAGGGCAATTACAGCGGCAAAGCCCAGAAACTCCTTTGATACGTACGGCTAAATCACAAGAATACCCTTCCTTGTGACGAAGCGCAGATGTGAATAGTGTGTGTGATGAGTAAAACAAGAAGACCCGGTAAGCGATTGCCGGGTCTTCTGCCTTTTTGGGAAAAGGCTCCCGATCAGGTGAAGTGGATTTTCCACAAAACCGGGTCAGCCAGGCCCCCAGGACACAACCCGGCATGGCATCAGGTTTGGAAATAGCTTAATGTAAGCCATAAGACTTACGTAACCTTTTAATTTAAAAGCCATGTACAGATCACACACCAACGACCGTGGCCGCCGTGATAATGGCCGCCGCGATTCCTATCAAACCTATTACGCCAACAGGGATCAAAACAACTATCGGGATTCATGGCATGGAGAGCGCGATCGCTATGAGGACGACCGATACCATACTTCCAATGATGGCCGCCGGGAAGACGATTACGGCCCTTTCAGTAATATCTATGACAATGACTCGGCATACCGTGGGGATTTTGATACACGCTATAATGATAAAGATAATTACTATTATGACGGAGGTCCGCAAAATAACCGCTCCGATGAAGCGCGTGGCCAGTCGCTGAGCGATGTCTTCAACGGGAGCAGGCAGCGTGGCAAGAGCGACCGGGAGTACTTTACTTCTTACCGCAGCGGCGATGAGAACCGTTACGAACGCGATCCGCATTACAGCCTTTATGGCTCGGAGGATTCGGCCCGCTATAACAGGCACTATTATAACAACGACGACCGTCGTGAAGACCGTTATGACAGCGGCAACGAATGGAGGGAGCGTGAATGGAGAAACAACGACCGTTATGACAACCGTGGGCAGTACCGGAACGACGACCCCTACCGCAACATGAGAAATGATTCAGGCAACAATCACTCCTACAGCGGCGATGCAAACGCCTTCAACAAGCGCCGCCGGTATAACGAAGGGTATTTGTATTAAAAATAACGAAGCAGTACTAACATATGGTGGCTGGTTCTAACGAAGCCGGTCGGAACAAGCAAAAGGCTTTATCACCATGGCAGTGATAAAGCCTTTTGTAATTATGCATCGCTACGGTATTTTCCAATCGGGAAAAGTGCCGGATGCTCCTGAATGGCTAGCTACCCGGGCAGGTGAGGGGCAAAGTTCTAATTTCCGTCGCCCATGATCTTCACCGTGATATTGTCCATATCCGGGTTGAGCTTCAGCTGGCAGGCCAGGCGCGAGGTGTCTGTAATATTCGGTAATGTATCCAGCATGGCATATTCATCGTCTGTGATTTGCGGCAGGTGCTCAAAGCCCTGGATCACACTGACGTGACAGGTAGCGCATAAGGCCATGCCACCGCAGGTAGCTAGGATATCGTAATCATTTCCCTTCAGAAATTCCATCAGGCTCAAGCCCATGTCGGTTGGCGCTTCGAGGGATGTGATGGTATTGTCGTTGTTCTGTACGTTTACTTTAATATCTGTCATAGGACTGTAAAAATAAAAAATCCATTTGTCAAACCATGGATTTTTTTGGATTATAAAGGGAAAAGGATGAGGGTTTAAAAACAGCAGCGATATCAGTATTCCAGCCTGATTCCTTTTTCAGTAAACCTGGTAATAAGTTCGGGTGGGATCCGGAGCTCCGTGTTATAACCCAGGCTCAGCAGTTTGAGTTGAGGAAGCTCCGCCAGGAAAGCCGGGATCTCCTTCAGGTTATTCAGCTCCAGCTCCAGATTTTGCAGTTGCTCCAGGGTTTTAAAGGCCTCCGGGATCTCTTCGATCTCTCCTTCTATGCAAAGTTTTTTCAGCTGCTTCAGCTGCGCGAAGCCCTCCGGCAAGCGCCGGATGGGATCGATGATGCGGAGCTCCTCCAAAGACGATAGCTCAAAAAGCCCCGGCGGGATTTCCGTCAGGCCGTTCTCCCAAAGATCCAGCTTTTTGAGCTGCCGGTAGCGATTCAGCTCCGGAAAAAGCACGCAGTCCGGAAAGCCGCCCAGGTCGAGTGCCGTCACTTCCTGTATCAGGCATAAAGGATTGGGGATCAGGTCTTCCTGCTGGTTCATCAAAACAATTTGTTCCGCAAGGTCCATGCTTTTCAGCTCGTCCATATCCGTTGCATTGGCATAGGTCATGTGCCAGATGGACTCGTATAAGGCGATCCATTCATCCAGTGATGTGTGAGAAGCACGGAATTGCAGTAGCTTCCTGATGGCTGCGGCATCGGTACCGGTTAAGATATCATGATGATTGTTCGTAGTATTCATTAGCGGTTACATTAATCTCCGTAATCATTGGCCAGTTCCGACCATTTTATCTGCTGCATCTGTTCCAGGATCTCATCATCAATAGGCATGGCCATGGTGTCCTGGTACCATATAACTACCAGTTTAGAACCATCCATCTCCGGATCTTTTACAGGCTTGTAGGAGCAGAGTCTGGCGATACAGGTTACCTCCGGCAGCGACATCACCGTGTATTCGGGATGCAGCGTGTTTTCACGATGGATCGTCTGTTTTGGCTCAATGAGGTATACCGGAGTATTTCCACAATACCTGACAGCGTCCTTTAAGGCACACTCGATGTACCAATGATTGATGCTTCTGTTAGGTACTCCCGCCAGCACGCCCCCATAGGTGCGCCATTGCACAAAAAACTCAATATGCGCATGACGGTTATTCTCAAAGATAATTTCTGTTCGCATAACTGCTTTTTTGAAAAATGTCTTTCGTTGATGAAACTAAATTAAGACAATTGAATGATAACTGCCTTATTTTCCGGGTCGATGTGAAATCCCGTTTTCGGATCAGGCATGCAGGGGCTAATGTCCAGGCCTCTCGCATAGCGGCTCAGGGCTTTGGGGCCGAATTTCAGGTAAAGGTCGTAGGCTGTTTGCCCGTCTTCCCCGATCCAGGCCCTGAACTGTGCCTGGCGCTTGTCGTTGACATATTTCTGTGAATAATACGCCTCGGACTGATTCATGAGCACGCCGTCGCACCAGAATCCCCAAAAATCAGGATAGGGCAGCTCATCGAGGGCGAGGCCCATCCAGCGTTCCAGAAAAGCGCAGAAAGCATCGTCTATGAGAATGTTTCCCGGAGTAGTCTTAAAATTCGTTGATGCCGTTCACGGTCGTATACTTCATGGTATACTTCACGCCCGGGTTCATGTATTTGTATGCGCTGTGGCTCATCAGGGCCGCCTCGTGGAAGCCGCAGAGGATGAGCTTCAGCTTGTTCTTATAGGTATTGATGTCGCCAATGGCATACACACCCGGGATATTCGTTGAATAATCGTCGGTATTTACTTCAATGGCGTTCTTATCGATGTTCAGGTTCCATTTCTCAATCGGTCCCAGCTTAGGACTTAAGCCGAAGAGAGGGATCAGGTGATCGGTGGCAATGGCTGTTTTCTCCTGGGTTTTGGAATTGATCATCGCTACCGATTCCAGCTTATCGCTACCGTCGACTGAGGTTAAATTCGTGTTGAGCAATAATTTGATACGCCCTTCTTCTGCCAGTTTCATGACTTTGTTCACGCTGTCGGGTGCGCCACGGAAGGATTCGCTGCGGTGCACGAGGGTCAGCTCCGAGCACACATCGCTCAGGAAGATGGTCCAGTCGAGCGCGCTGTCGCCGCCGCCGGCTATTACCATGCGCTGCCCGCGGTATTTTTCCGGGTCGAGGATCATGTAGTTGATCCCTTTGCCGTTTTCAAACCTCGTCAGGCCTTCCACTTCCGGCTTGCGTGGCTCAAAGCAGCCCAGGCCGCCGGCAATCACCACCACCTTCGCCTGGATTTCCGTGCCCATGTTGGTTACCAGTAAAAAATCTGCTTCTCCACGCTTCTCCAGGGTTTCGATGCGCTCCCCGAAAGTATAGCCCGGATGAAAAGGCTCGGCCTGCTTCAGCAAATTATCCACCAGCTCCTGGGCCATCACCGAAGGATAGCCCGGGATGTCGTAAATCGGTTTCTTAGGGTATATCTCAGATAACTGGCCGCCTGCCTGTGGCAAATAGTCAATCAAATGGCAACGCATTTTTAAAAGGCCGGCTTCAAAAATGGCAAATAAGCCTACGGGGCCGGCTCCAATAATCGCTAAATCAGTTGTAATCATGAATTCGAGAAAATTTCGGCAAATTTACGCATTTACACGCAATAATGTGCAGAATTCCGTCTGCCGTTTTCAGGCGAAGAGCTGTTGAAAACAGGGGATTTGCCCGGTAAGTCCTGTAATTTTCAGAGAACGAGGCTTTATGCCAGGTAGCATTCATTGGCAGGGCCTCATCGTGGATATATTTCAATCAGGGCGACCGGGCGGGCCCCTGCGGGCTTCGCGATCGCTACGGTTTTTTTGGCGATAAAAAAAGAGGCATCGCCAAAAAGAACGGCCCCTTCGGGTCCCTGTCGCATCCATGTTCTGAGGAATGATACACCAAAAAGTTCCGTTGAACCTGCATGAGGGATAGAACGGAAATCTCCCGTCACGAACGCTTTCGGGGCGGGAATTGGAGTGATAGCCCGGCCGCGTCAGCGGCATGCCCCGGCCCGACATACATTTTGTAAATGGCCTGATGTTTAATCTTCCACTTCGGGCTGTTTCTTACAGAAGTCGCTCAGCTCCCCGAAAAACACAGCGAACTCCGTTTCGATCTCATCATACTCGCGTTCGAGGATAGGCATGGCCAGCTGGAGCTCGTAACGATGCCGGATGCGATGGCTCAGGTGGGTGAGCACGGTTTCTATCCCTTCAAGCGTGGAGTAGTGGAAGAGGATATTCCGCTCCGTCATGTAACCGTAAAAGCGCCTGGCATTCTCCGGCAAAAAGTCCATATTGTCCTGCAGCACTTTGTAAATGCCGGTAGCGTACTCCTGTAAAGGAACAGAAACGTAATGCTCAAAATTCTTCGCCAGGAAATGATCGTAGATGATATCCATCAGTACCCCGCTGTATTTGTCGAACTCTTTGCGGAAACGGTGTTTACTCGTGCGGTACACCGGATGGGCGTCGGTAAAGGAATCGATCTTGCGGTGCAGCATAATTCCCCTCACAATGCCCGCCGGCAAGCCGCTGAAGTTATTGCCATGCATGGAATCGGCAATGAAATTCCCGACAATGAGTTCGTTGTTGCCGAAAGATAAAACACTATGGGCGAGGTAATTCATGCTCCACGAATATACGCATCTGTTCCGGAAAGGCAGACAGAGATCTGGAAGGTTTTATAAACCTTCCAGATCTTGCGCAGGATGCAAACAGATGCGTATATTCGTAGCAACTATGAATACATTTTTCGGCATCATCCAGAACAACGCGGCCATCTTAAACGAGGAAGAATCCCTGCATTGCGTGAAAGTGCTCAGGCATAAGGTCGGAGACATTATCCAGGTGATCGATGGAAAGGGAACCCGCGCCATCGGAAAGATCGAGGCGGCGCACGCCAGGCAATGTGCCGTATCGCTGAGCAATAAGGAAACGGTTGGGAAGACCAGGAACTATGAGCTACAGATAGCTATTGCTCCCACCAAGAATATTGAACGCATTGAGTGGTTTGTGGAAAAAGCTGTAGAAACAGGCATCGACCGCATCACGAGCATCAAATGCAAAAACTCGGAACGCACCGTGGTAAAGGAGGAGCGTCTGCGCAAAGTGGCTGAAAGTGCCGTCAAGCAAAGCCAGCAGGCCTGGCTTCCCGTGGTTGACCCTTTGGTGGATTTCAGGGAGTTCATCAGGAACACGGCAGCCGATGTAAAGCTGATCGCCCACTGCGAAAAGGACGAGAAAAAGAACATAAAGGATTACATCGTTGCGGGTAAGTCGTATTGTGTGCTGATAGGGCCCGAGGGCGATTTTACGGGCGATGAGATCAGGATGGCCCTGGAGGCAGGCTATCAGCCGCTGAGCTTGGGCAACACGCGCCTGCGCACGGAAACCGCAGGGCTCTATGCCTGTACCGCTTTGGCCGTGCTCAACTCTTAACTTTTTTTGTCAGCAGAAACAGGAAAAATACCGCCTGAATAATTTACTTTGTATCCACGCAATATCCGCGGGCTTATAGCGTATCATCATAAAAACACTACTATGGAAAAAATAACCATCCTCTGGGCCGATGACGAAATAGAATTACTCAAACCCCACATTTTATTTTTAAACCAGAAAGGTTATGAGATCATTACCGCCCTCAGCGGTGATGAGGCCATCGACACCGTCAAAGAAAACAACAGTATCTCGGCGGTGCTGCTCGATGAGAACATGCCCGGCATCAGCGGTCTCGAAGCCCTGACCAAGATCAAGCAGATCAAATCGGAGCTTCCGGTGATCATGATCACCAAAAGCGAGGAAGAATACATCATGGAAGATGCGATTGGCAGCAAGATCGCCGATTACCTCATCAAGCCGGTGAACNNGCCTGGTGTCCGAAAAAACGAATACGGAATACCGTAAAGAGTTCGGGCAGATCGGGATGACCCTGTCCGACAACCTCAGCTGGCAGGAATGGCAGGAAGTGTTTAAGAAAATTGTATACTGGGAGCTGGAAATGGACCAGGCCCAGGACAAAGGAATGCTCGATGTGCTGCGCATGCAGAAAGCCGACGCCAACCTGCAGTTCTTTAAATTTATCGAGAAGAAATACATTGGCTGGCTCAACGGTTCCGATAAAAACGCCCCGACGATGAGCCACACCCTGCTCAAGAATAAATTCTTTGCCAACCTGGATAGCAATGCCTGTACGTTTCTGGTGGTGATCGATAACCTGCGTTACGATCAGTGGAAAATGATCCAGCCGATCATCCAGGATTATTTCAAAGTAGATAGCGAAGAGCTGTTTTTCAGTATCCTTCCGTCCGCTACGCAGTATGCCCGTAATGCCTTGTTCTCAGGACTTCTGCCCAGCGAAATGGAAAAACGCCATCCGGATTGGTGGAAGAACGATGAAGACGAAGGGGGCAAGAACATGCACGAGGAGGATTTCCTAGCCGCGCAGCTGAAACGTTTAGGTAAGGATGTAAAGATGAGCTATAACAAGATCACCAACTTTGCGGCCGGTAAAAAACTGTCGGAGAACATGTCGAACCTGATGCAGAATAAGCTCAACGTGATCGTGTATAATTTTGTGGATATGCTGAGCCACGCGCGTACGGAATTGGAAATGATCCGCGAACTCGCCGACGATGAGCCGGCTTACCGGAGCTTAACGGTTTCATGGTTCGAACATTCGCCATTGCTGGATATGATCAAATTTATTGCTTCCAAAAATGCGAAGCTCGTTATCACCACCGACCATGGCACCGTGCATGTGAAAGAGCCAAGTAAAGTCGTAGGCGATAAGAACGTGAATACCAACCTGCGCTACAAGCAGGGCAAGGCGCTCGATTACAATCCGAAAGAAGTGTTCGAGATCAAGAATCCGGCAGATGCCTTCCTGCCGAAACAGAATGTGAGCACGCGCTATATTTTTGCGAGGGAAGATAAGTTCTTTGCCTACCCGAATAACTACAACCATTATGTGAATTATTACAAGAACACATTCCAGCATGGCGGCGTGAGCCTAGAGGAAATGATCATTCCTTATGTCACGCTGAGCGCGAAGTAGTCGTTCTTACATTAAAAAAGCCTTCACGTTGTGAAGGCTTTTTTAATGTAACGGGAGCTGTAGGTATTTTTAGAACTTATAGTTGAAGCCTACGCCTAATACCTGTTTAAACTGGACATCGGGGCCCATGGTTCCTTTTTTATCGCCGGCAGTACGCAGCAGGTTGATATCGTCGTCATAGATCAGCTGCGTAGTTAAGGTGGCAGAGATGTATTTGTTTACTTTCAGCGTGGTTAAGGTGGTCCAGTTCACGTCGATGTTCTCCGGGTGGTGCAGGTAGTTGGAGAAGAGTTCCAACATGGTTTGAAATGTAACATTCTCCATGACTTTTGTCTGGTACTGCATTTTCAGGTAAGCACCGAACTCCTCCCGGTGGGTTTTATAGTTTTGCGTGATTTTGCCTCCGTCGTAAGGATCCCGGATCTCTTTCTGCACTCCATAAGCACCATAACGCGCAAGGCTGTCATCGTTCACGAATGTAAATTTGCCTGTAACAGGAGCAACGAATAACGAGAAATGGTCATTTGGCTTGTAATCAAGACCGAGGGCCACTACCAGGTAGCCGGGAGCCATAAAACGGGAAATGTAAACAGAGTCGTTCGGGTAGTTGAAGCCTTCTGTGAATTGGGTTTTGAAATCGCCCAGGGCAGTGTAATACCATTTTTTAAATGCCTGCCTGCCGTATTTGGAGGTTATCTGGATCTTATCATCCGTTTTCCACCATTGTTTGTTTGTTCCCTGCTTAATGATTCCATAGCCAAGGTCAATCTGATTATCCCAGGTGTCCTTGCCTTTTTTATAACGGGCAAATCCTGAAATGATGCCTCCGAATGAAATCGAGTTGCTACCACCGGCTGCCCAGTTGGTAAGAGATACCTGTTGTCCGTTGAGAGAGATCACACCACCGAACTTCCAGCTCTTAATGCTATCAGCCGAAATTCCTTTTAACTTTTCAGCCTCCAGTTGCATCTTGGCAGCTTCGTCTTTTCTGATATCCTGCGAATACAAAGGGGCTCCGGCAGCCATCATACCTGCCAGCAATATAATACACTTCTTTACCATGTAGATTTTTTTGCACAAATCTATACAAAACAATCTTTACACCAAAAAAAGAAATCGGCTTTGTGCGAGGGATTAATGGGAGTGGTCAGGTAAATTTACCCGTTGCTCGTATTGAATTTATTATTCGTCGGCAGTTTAAGGTCTTATGGTTGTCGTCGCCGGGGTGTCGGAAAACAGCGTTGCCTTCTGTTTGAATCATCAAACCAGGCCGGCTATAAACTCAATTGCCTTGTATTTTGGAATACTTGTTAGAGTTGGTAGGGTTGACCCTCGACAGGTTTTCGAGGGCTTTGTTTTTCTCTTCGGGCAGGCCCTTCGAAAAAATATTGACGAGCTCATCGGCTTTGGCATTGAAGAACAATTCCAGGATAAAAGACGCGGGGCGGTCGTTGTATACTTTCACCAACAGGTCGGTTGAGTTCAGGATTGCCTTTCGGCCATCGTCGGGTTTTTCGTTCATGATGTCGAGGCCCATGCGGTGATAGAGGTACAGGCATTCCCTGAGTGGCTGAAACACCGGCTGCAGGGCATTTTCCACGATCCAGTACCTGTTCTTGTTGCTTTCCGAAGATTTCCATCCGAATTCACTGGCCCCCTGCGCGTTGGAAACAATGGTTTGCGCTTTTTGATAATACTCCGTTCCACCAAGGTTTGAGTATGTATCGTAGTCGTTGGCAATGATGATGTAGGCGTAGTAGGCCAGTACCGAGGTCAGGTTATTCGCAAAGGTGTTGATGTTGAATTCCAGCTGCTGGAACTGCCCGTATCTGAACACGAAATTTTCGTCAAAATAGTTGAATACCGGTGTGTTGTAAGAGCTTCTGTAGGTTGGCCGCCGGCTTTGGATCTGGATAGTTGCTTTGTAATCATCCGTTCCTATTTTGCTGGTGACGTTGATGAGGATGGAGCAATCGATGCGCTCGTTGGTCGTGTAGTTGTCCCTGGTCCATTTGGTGTTGTTCATGAACTCAAAAATGGCTTTCTGCAACTGGTCCAGGATCACTTTTTCCTGCGTTCCCTGGATCTGGTTGGTGATGGTAACCTGGCAATTGAGTTCCTGGCCGGAAACCAGGCGGGTCATGAAAAGAACAAAAATGAAAAGACTGTATTTACGCATGTGTCTGTAATAATTTGATCGCAAAATCAGCGATATCCTTCGCCACCTCCTGCTTGCTTTTTAACTCAAAATTAGTGATTTTATTGTGTTTATCAATAACTGTTACTTTATTGGTATCCGTGCCAAAGCCGGCGCCTTTTTCTACTGCCGAATTCGCCACAATAAAATCCAGGTTTTTCTTTTGGATCTTTGCCATCGCGTATTCCAGGAGGTTGTTGGTTTCCAGGGCAAAGCCCGCCAGGATCTGGTGCGTTTTCTGCCTACCGAGCGTTTCGAGCACGTCGGTGGTTTTTACGAGATCTAATGAAAAGCCGGCATCCTGTTTTTTTATTTTGGATTCAGCGACCTTTCCGGGCTTGTAATCCGCTACAGCAGCTGATAGCACTGCAATGGCAACTTTGGGGAACACGCGGCTACAGGCCTGGTACATGTCTTCGGCACTTTCAACCGCCACCAGCGTTACATTTCTTTCCTTCGGGCGCTCGTGCGAAGGCCCGAGCACCAGCGTTACATCAGCGCCCGCTTTGGCAAAGGCATCGGCCAGGGCCACGCCCATCTTGCCCGAGGAGCGGTTGCCGATGAAGCGCACCGGGTCAATGGCTTCATAGGTAGGGCCGGCATTGACCAGCACCTTTTTTCCGCTGAGCGGAAGCTGCTGTCCCAAAGCCCGCTGCACGAATTCCAGGATATGCTCCGGCTCGGCCATGCGCCCTTCACCGCTAAGCCCGCTGGCCAGCTCTCCGCTCTCGGCGGGAATCACCAGGGTGCCGTTCCGGTGGAGGGTTTCCAGGTTGGTTTTGGTCGTAGGATGCTGGTACATGTCCAGGTCCATCGCCGGGGCCACAAATACCTTGCTGCGCGCCGAAAGGTAGCAGGCTGTCACGACATTATCACAAAGCCCTGTAGCCAGCTTGGCCAGCGAATTGGCAGTGAGCGGCGCAATCACCATGGCGTCTGCCCATTCGGCCAGGGCCACGTGGTTATTCCAATTGTTGTTGCTGTCAAAAAAACCGGTTACTACTTCCTCTTTGCTCAGCACAGAAAGGGTGCGCGCCGTCACAAAATCTTCAGCGGCTTTGGTCATCACCACTTTCACGTGCGCGCCTTCCTTTACCAACAGGCGAACCAGGTTCGCGCATTTGTAGGCGGCAATACCTCCGGTTATGCCCAGTAAGATATGTTTGTTTTTTAAGGTCATCATAAAAAGCTAAAATCCGGCGAAGGGTAGGGGCTTCGCTCCCGTTTATTTTCTGTTACGCCCAAACAGCAATCAGTTATCACTAATAACACAAAAACCCAAATACAAGGGTATTTGGGTCTTATAATGGGGTATGCTGTATTAGTCCTTGCTAGGATTTCTGTAATACGTTTTGTCTTCTAAATATTCCTGAACGGCGATCAATGACGGCTTAGGTAATTTTTCGTAGAATTTAGAGATCTCAATTTGCTCCCTGTTCTCGAAAATCTCTTCGAGGTTATCAGAATGGCTTGCAAACTCCGCCAATTTAGAAGAAAGTTCTTCTTTCATTTCAGAGCTGATCTGGTTGGCACGCTTGGAGATGATCGCTACCGCTTCATAGATGTTGCCTGTAGGTCCGTCAAATCTTCTGATATCACGTGTCACTGTGCTTGATTCTGCGTTTGTTTTTTTGAAATCCATCGTTTATAGTTTGTTTATGTTACTTTTCATTCGCTGGCAGCTTTCATAGATACTTTCTGCCCTTTGCAAATAGCCGCTTTTGGGGTACAAATCTAACAATTTTAAATAAGTTTCCATAGCTAAATCCAATCTTTCTACTTTTTTGGTTTCCAGACTGTTAACCGCAAGGAGGTAATAAGAGTCCACGGTCAGGTACAACATTTCGTCAATATTGAGTGATTCCGGGAAATCCTTCATGAAATTTTTGGCCGATACGATCGCCGCTTTGTAATCCGTAATGTTGAAGTATTGCTTGGTAATATCATATTCCTTATGCTCCAGCTTGGCTCTCAGGAGGTCCGAAATTTTGTTGCAGGAGTCGATCCTGGCGCTTTCCGGGAATTGGTCCACAAAATTCTGAAGCTCGGCCATGGCATTTTTTGTATCGGTTTGGTCGAGCTTGTAAATAGGTGAATTCAGGTAATAGCAGTAGGCGTTCATAAAGAGCGCTTCTTCGGAATGTTTTCCGGCCGGAAAGCTGCGGTAATAGTTTTTGAAATGGTATTGGGCCAGCGCATAATCGCCCTGGTAATAGGTGCAGTAAGCGAAATAATAATAGATCTCCTCAGCCTTCGGATCGCCTTTATACACCGGGATCAGCTCCTCGTAAAGCGCGCTGGCTTTCACATAGTTTCCTTTGGCGTAGTAGTCATTGGCCCGCTCCAGCTTCAGCTCGTAGTTCTTGCTTTTCAGGAGCTTGTTGTAGCCGTCGCAGCCTGCAAAACACAAGGCGGCCAACAACAGGATATAGATCGCAGATTTTTTCAAGGTTTACAAAGATAATAGATTTAACGGGAATGAGGATGCATTATTGTTAAAGAATGTTGGCGATTAATGAGCAGCTTTCTGTCAATATCTGTTGCGGGCAGTTAAGCACATCAGTACTAACCGATCCTTAACCCGTTTTTCACAGGCCTGTCCGTACCCAGGAGCGTCACCTCATCACCATCTACGGCGCCCATGATGAGGCATTCGCTTTGTAAGGTAGCGATTTGCTTGGCCGGGAAATTAATCACGGCGATCACCTGCCTGCCAATGAGTTCTTCCGGCTGGTAGAGTTTTGTAATCTGGGCAGAAGAGCGTTTGATGCCATAGTCGCCAAAATCGACGCTGAGCTTGTAGGCCGGCTTTTTTGCTTCTTTGAAAATTTCTGCCCCGATGATGGTGCCTGTACGCATTTCTATTTTTGTGAAGTCGTTCCACTGGATCAGGTCTTCGCTTTGCATCGTCTTTGGTTTTATTAAAATGATGTGTCTAATGATTTTGAGAAGGTGATAAGGTCTTTTTCCTCTGAGCACTTAAGGTAGCCCAGTGTTTCCATAAGCCGGATGGCGCTCTTGTTCCTCAGTTCTGTTTTGCTTATCAGGCGCTGCATACGGTGGTGTTCTTTTGCTCTTTGTTCAAGCCAACGGAAAGCTTCCCGCATATAGCCTTTTCCTTGAAAAGCGGGCAGGAGGGAGCCGCCGATCTCCATTTCCTGTCGCTCATCATCGGGATCATGCAGGGCGCAATCGCCGATGACCGTTTCCGCTTCTTCCGCCAGGCGGATCGTGAAAATTTCCACACAGGCAGCGATGATGCGGCTTGTGAATTCCAGGGGACTTTCATCCGGCAGAAAAGGCTCACGGCCGTGATTGACTTCCGGATTTTTATAGAGTGCATAAAAGCTGTTGGCATCCGCCATCGTCAAGGGTTTCAGCAGGATGCGTCCGTTTATCATAAGATCAGGCTTTGATTTGCTCAATCAGCTCAAGCCGCTTCACAATACTGTGCTTAGCCAGCAGCGTTCCGGGAGATAATACTGCATTGGCGCCGATCTTGGAATGATCGCCTACCAAAGAGCCAAATTTTTCGGCGTTGGTTTTGATCACCTGCCCCTCGTGAAGTACCGAAATCTGTTTCAAAACCCGCTCGTTATAATGGTTTGCGGCAACCGAGCCCGCTTCAAAATTCACATGTCTTCCGATGATGCTGTTACCAATATAATTGAAATGGGCAATCGCCGTATGGGAACAAATGATACTGCTTTTAATTTCGCAGCCGGGGCCGATCTTCACCGATTTGTCCAAGTAAACGCCTTCCCTGAAATAAGCATGAGCTCCTACAAAGCAATGTTCGCCGATAATAACCGGTGCCCTGAAGTGGACGCCCGGCTCAATAACTGCCGAGCGATGTATGGCAATGTTGTCTGTAATGGTATACTCTTCGCCCAGGCCGGCAATGATTGTTTCCAGGATCGTTTTCAGATGATCCGTGACAGTCCAGGGCTGTTGATCAGCAAGCTCTTTGAAGTTTAGCGAAAAATCAGCAATGAAATGGTCGATGGAGATCATGCGGTTTTTTATTTCAGCGCTTCGATCAGCTTCTCCGCCAGCTCCACGCCGATACGCTCCTGCGCTTCATTAGTAGCGGCGCCGATGTGTGGTGTTAACGAGATCTTAGCATGTTTCAGGAGAGCTTCGTTCGGTGTAGGCTCGTTTTCAAACACGTCGAGGCATGCATGGGCGATTTTCCCGGAGTTCAATCCGTCGAGAAGGTCCGTTTCATCGATCACCCCGCCACGCGCGGCGTTCACCAGGATCACACCTTGCTTCATCTGCGCTATTTCCTTAGCGGTGATCATTTTTCCACCCGGAACGTGCATCGAGATCACATCGGCTTTAGCGATCAGATCTTCCATGCTCACCGTGTTGATGGTGACGTCTACGCCCGCTGTACCATGAATGTCCAGGTGCAGGTTGGCTTCTTTTACAAAAGGATCGTAAGCCAGTACCTTCATGCCGCAGCCTAAGGCAATTTTGGCGGTGTATTGCCCGATACGCCCAAAGCCGATAATGCCCATCGTTTTATCGCGCAGTTCAATGCCTTTGGAATAGCTTTTTTTCAGCTCTTCAAATTTTGTGCTGCCATTCACGGGCATTTGGCGGTTGCTGTCGTACACAAAACGCACGGCGTTGAACAGGTGGGCAAATACCAGCTCCGCCACCGAGTTGCTGGAAGCGGCCGGTGTGTTGATGACCTGGATGCCTTTGGAGCGGGCATAGTCCACGTCGATATTGTCCATGCCTACGCCGCCACGCCCAATGACTTTCAGGCCGGGGCAGGCATCGATCAGGTCTTTTCTCACTTTGGTAGCGCTGCGCACCGTAAGCGCCACGTAGCCTTTATCATTTATTTCTTTTGCCAGGTTTTCCTGGGCTACCTTGTCGGTGATTACCGTGAAGCCTGCTTTTTCCAGGAGGCTCTTTCCTACAGCGTCGATGCCGTCATTGGCGAGAATCAGTTTGCTCATAATATAGTTGATGAATTGGAGAGTTTAAAAGTTAGTGATTAGTGAATCAGGAGTGAAAGAGTTTTAGAGACAGAGATTTAGAGAATAAGGGTAGAATGTTTTTCTTTGATCTTTCATCTTTAATCTTAAATCCCTTCAAATCTCTTTAATCCCTTCCATCTTTTTAGTCTCTATTTTAATTGTTCGATAATGCTTTCAATGCTGACGCCATCGGCTTCCGCCTTGTAGTTGCGGATGATGCGGTGCCTCAGGATAGGGTTGGCTACCGCCTTCACATCTTCGATGTCGGGGCTGTATTTACCATTGATGGCGGCGTGGCATTTGGCACCCAGCACCAGGTATTGGGAGGCGCGTGGGCCGGCTCCCCAGGCCAGGTATTTTTTCGTAACCTCTGCGCTGAATTCGGAGTTGAGACGTGTTTTGTTCACGAGCTTCACGGCATATTCCAGCACATTGTCAGCCACCGGGATTTTACGGATCAGGTTTTGAAAATAAATAATCTCGTCGGCGGAAATGATTTTGTTAAGCTCCGGTTTTTTGTCGGTGGTCGTGTTTTTCACCACATTCAGCTCTTCCTGGAAGCTTGGGTAATCGAGCCATACGTTGAACATGAAACGGTCGAGCTGCGCCTCGGGCAGGGGATAGGTGCCTTCCTGTTCGATCGGGTTTTGAGTCGCCAGTACAAAGAACGGATTCCCCAGTTCGTACTTTTTACCGGCAGCTGTTACCGTTCTTTCCTGCATCGCTTCCAGCAGGGCGGCTTGTGTTTTAGGAGGCGTCCGGTTGATCTCATCGGCCAGCACAATGTTGGCGAATAAAGGGCCTTTGATGAATTTGAAGTTGCGGTGCTCATCCAGGATCTCGGAGCCCACAATGTCGCTCGGCATCAGATCGGGGGTAAACTGGATCCGGTTAAATTCCAGGCCCAGTACATCGGAAATGGTATTTACCAGCAGGGTTTTGGCCAGGCCCGGAACGCCCACCAGCAGGCAATGCCCTTTGCAAAAAATAGAGATCAGCACATTTTTTACAGTGTCCTGTTGTCCTACAATGACCTTCCCGATTTCTTTATTCAGCTCCTTGTATTTTATCACAAAAGCATCTATGGCTTCCACATCGTTTTTATAGTTCATATAATCCGTTTTAATCTGTCTGTTTTGTGTCACCCTGAGCGGAGTCGAAGGGCTCTTAAAAATTAGTTTGTACATGGGCTTCGACTCCGCTCAGCCTGACAAGGTATGAATGCTTTTTACGGCGTGATCGTCCAGTTATACTCCAGCTTGCAGCTGTTGAATTCATCATCGATCTTAATGTACGTTGTTTTCGATTTTTTTCCAATCCAGGCCGTGATCAGGTTTCTTTGCCTGTCGTAGGTAGCCATGCCGAGGAGCTTGGAATAATCGTCTTTAAAATTGATCTTATGAGGCTCCGAGCGCGATTTGAGATACATGATTCGCCAGCCTTGTTTGGCATCCGGGCCCACATACTGGATTACCGGGCTCACATCGCCCACTTTCATCTGGTTCTCAAACATAAACACCAGGTTCTGGTCCATCTGCCCGAGTTCTTCGAGCTGCCAGCGGGTGCTTGCCGTACCCGGGTTTACGAGGATGCCGCCGTTCTGGCGGGTATCAGGATCATCGCTGTATTTGAAGGCTGCGTCCGAAAAGCTGATCTGCCCTTCCACGATGATGTTGCGGATGCTGTCGAGCTGTTGTTTGGCTTTGAAAATATCGGTCTGTGAAATTTTTGGCGACATCAGGATATGCCTCAGATCGAGCACTTCGCCTTTACGGGAAATCAGCTGAATGAAATGCAGGCCAAAGGTCGTTTGAAAGATCTCGGATACTTCACCCGGTTTTAAGCGGAAAGCAACAGCCTCGAACTCCGGCACCATGGCGCCACGCATCACGGCTTCGTAACGCCCGCCGTTCCTTGCCGATCCGGGATCCTCGCTGTACAAGGCCGCGATCACGCTCATGCTTTCCCCGTTCAGCACACGCTGCCTGTATTTTTCAAGCTGGAGGCGCACCTCCGCTTTGGCCTCATCCGATACCGGTGGCTTTTTTACGATGTGTGCAATTTCCAGCTCCGAATTGATCAGCGGAAAGCTGTCGGTATTGAGGGTATTGAAGTAGTTGCGCACCTCGCTGGGCGTCAGTTTGACGTCGCCGGTTACTTTTTGCTGCATTTTCTGCGCCATCATCTGGTTTCGCACATCGTCCCTCAACTCTTCCTTAAACACGCTGATGCGCTTGCCGTAGAAGGCTTCAAATTTTTCTTCGCTGCCCAGCATGCCCACGTAGTAGTTGATCCGCTTGCTCAGCTCGGCATCCAGCTCGGCATCGGCAATGGTAATACTGTCCCTGTCGGCCTGCGATAGCAGGAGTTTCTGAAAGAGCAGGTCTTCGAACACCTTGCAGCGTACATTTTCTGCTCCGCCGTTCTTTTCCTTTTCCTGCAGGAGGTTGGTTTCCACCTCCGAAAGCAGGAGCGGATTTTTTCCAATAATGGCGATCACCTTGTCGAGGAGCTGCGGCTGCGCGTTGCCAATGGAGAAAACGATGCTGAGCAGGGCGATGAGCTTGAATTTCATTGATCTGGGTATTAGTGCGTTTATTGTCCGTGAATAGCCAATTTGCTTGTTCGTACTTATATGTGCTGTGAACCGGGCTATCTTATGGGTGTATATTTCTGTATGCGTTTGTTGATGCGGGTTTAGGGCCACACGAAGTTAATTATAAATTTCCAATTCCTTAGCGCTTTTTGCCTTGTCGAAAAAGTCCTTTTTAATGCCGTTGATGAGCTTTTGCTTTCTCTGGTTGATGAGCATGTTCCGGATATTGTTCTTCTCGAAATTGAGCGGAGAGAGGGTGTTCTTGGATTTGACGTCGAGGATCTTCAAAAAGTAAAAGCTGGCTACATCCGTAAATTCAAAGGTTTTGCCTTTTGCAACCGTATACTCTGGTACCTCGTTCAGCTGGGGCATTTCTTTTTTCAGATCCTCGAACATGAGCCAGGTATCGTCGTTCATGTAGTAGTTATTAGCGTATTGGATGCACAGGTTCTTCAGCTGCTCGGCATCCTTCGGATTGCCCGAATAGCAGAGCTTTTTGAATTTATCTAAGTTCGGGATCGATACCGGCGTTTTAATATACAGCACCTTCACAATGTTACTCTTCAGCAGGAAGTTTTCGGCATTGGCATTGTAGTAGGTTTCTATTTCCGCATCGGTCACATTGGTATCGAGCTTCTCATTGATCAGCTTTTTCTCAAAGCGGTAGCTGAGCAGCTGTTTTTTAAAGTCGTCGAGCTCTTTGGTGATGTCCTGTTCCTCTTCGCTCAGGTAGTTCAGCGCCTGCTGGTAAAAAGCCTCATCGTAGGCCCATTTGTTCACATAGTTGCTGAGAAAGGCCAGGCTGTCGGCACCGCTGATGCCTTCCGGCACCAGGTGCTGTGTTTCCTTATCTGTCAGCGAAGCTGCGTTTACTTTGGCAATCACCTTCCCTTCGGGCATGTTTGCCGGCAGAGGCTTGTCACTACAGGCCGAAAGCATCAACAGAGCTCCCGAGATCAGGTAACAGAAAGGATATGGAAGCCCGCCGTGCATGTCGTTCGTATAAAAGGAAGAGGCTGTAGCATTGATTTGTTACAGCCTCTTTTCCTGCATCAACTCTTATTTTACTGTGTTTAAAACGTCTTCGTTTACTTTTACCGAGTATTTGTTTTTCAGGTAATTCAGCCATTCTTTCTCCAGGTAGTTCTGGTAGTCGGCAGTAATCATGCCTTTGGCTTCCGGAATGGTTTTCGGCGTTTTGCCCAATACCTTGTTTACAACCAGTACCTGTACATTATTGTCTTTCTTAACGTCGTTCGCTATCACGCCTTCTTTCCAGTTAGCATCCACGTCTTTGTTCTCACCTTTCAGGTAAGTGATGTTTTCTACGGAAACGTTGAGCTTTGACGTTTTGTTGATCACCTCCGTGATCTCTTTCTCACTTTTCTTTTTCTTCAGCATCGCGCGTACCTCTTTCGCTACTTTTTCGTCGGCGCAGTTGTAAATGGTTACTTCCGCACGCTCATCCCACAGGTAGTTGTTTTTATTTTTGTTGTAGAAATCCCTCAGGCCGGCTGTATCTTTCACCGCTTTGCTCCACACCTTCTGATCGGTAAGGTCAAATAATAAAATGCCATCACGGTATTCTTTCAAAAGACTTTTAAAATCAGGGTATTTCTGCTCAAGCAGGGAATCCTCGAATGCAATGATAGCGGCGTTTACCATTTCCTTGTACGATTGCTGTAAGAACATGTTGTTGTCCATTGGCTGCCTTGCCGTCTGGTGCAGCTCAATGTAGCGGGCCAGGTCGTCGGTACCGTAGATCACCTGTTTGGCGCGGCTTTTATCCTCCTGCATGTAAGTCAGGCGGAACAATTCCTTTCTGCCCACTTTTTCCGCTTTTTTAGCGTCCCATTTGCCTTGGTAAACAGTGCTGTCGAGTGTTTTCAGCAACTCTTTGCGCGTAGCAGGGTTCTCCTTAAAGTTATACTCTTTTTTTAGCTTTTCGATCAGGGAAGCTTGTCCTGCCTGGCTTCTGCTGTCTTTATTGATGCGTTGCTTCAGATCGCCTTTCATTTCGTCATAGCTCATCAGGCCTTTTTTGTCGAGGCGTTTCACGATGTGCCATCCGTATTTGGTTTCAAAAGGCTGGCTGTAATCGCCATTGTTTTGGAGGGCAAAGGCTGCTTTCTCAAACTCGATCGGCATGCGGCTGCTGCCAAACCATTGTAGCTGCCCGCCTTTTTCGGCGCTTGGCTTATCGTCGGAGTATTGCCTCGCAAGGTCCTCAAATTTAGAGCCCGCCTGTAGTTTGGTATAGATCTCGTCGATTTTGCCTTTCAATTCCGCTTTCTCCTTTTCTCCGGCATCTTTCGGAAACTTCACCATGATGTGCGCCGTCAGGATCTCACCCTGGCTTGGGCGTTTATCGTATACTTTCAGCACATGGTATCCGAAACGGGTCCTGATCGGCATGCCTTCTTCGCCTGCTTTGGTTTGAAACGCCGCATTCTCAAAGGGATATACCATTTGCAGGGACGTAAAATATCCAAGGTCTCCGCCGTTATCCTTTGCCGAAGGATCTTCCGATGCTTTTCTGGCTACAGCGTCGAATTTGTCGCCGCCGGCATTTGCTATCTGGGCAAGGCTTTTCACGGCATCCAGCCTTTGTTTGAACTGGAGGCTGTCGGCATGCGAAGAGTTTTTGGTAAGGCCCGCAGAGCTTTTTTTGAGGATAGCTTCGTATTCCGCGATCCTGGCGGCGCTCGGTGCTTTGCCCAGGGTGGCGTCACGCATGATCATGATACGCGTGTAAGCTTCGATGGTATCTTTCGGTAAGGCATCCTCTTCAACGCGCACCAGGATATGAGAGGCTTTCACCTCTGTTTTCATCCGCTCATACGCTTCGTGAAGCAAAGCCTCGTTCACGTTTTTATCGGTAAGGTATGGCGAGGCCAATTGCCTGCGGTAGCCGGCCAGCTCGGTTTTAAAGGTGATGTTCGTATCCAGACCGTTCGCTTCCGCTTCAAATACTTTCATCTTAAAGGTGGAGAACAGGTCAACATATTCTTTCACCGATTTAGGTTCTTTACTGACTTCCTTGCCACTGTTTTTTTTGTATACATTTTCAAATTCGCTTTTGTAAACGGGCTTGCCATTGATGGTCATGATCACAGGGTCGGTGGCAGCTGTTTGGGCAAAGGTGGCCAGGCTAATAGCCGAAAAGGATAAGAGTCCTAAAGTACGTTTCTTCATAAAGTGGGTGTTTTGTTGGAGAGCAAATTTATCATTTGTTTTAATAGTTTTTCATTTTTCCGTTCAGGCGAAGAGAATCCAGCATCATGCCGGTGCTGAGATTAAAGACCTGGTTACTTGATGACTTCCTCCAGTTTGGAGTCCAGCTCGGGACCGCGCAGGTTTTTGGCAATGATCTTTCCCTCTTTGTCGAGCAGGAGATTCTGAGGAATGCTGCTGATGCCATAAAGCTTGCCGGCTTCGTTGCCCCAGCCTTTCAGGTCGCTTACCTGTGTCCAGGTGAGTTTGTCGGCCTGGATAGCCTGCAGCCATTTTTCGCGGTTCTGGTCGAAGGATACGCCCAGCACCGTAAAGCCTTTGTCTTTATACTTATTGAATGCATTTACTACGTTCGGGTTTTCGGCCCTGCATGGACCGCACCAGCTTGCCCAGAAATCCACCAGCACATATTTCCCTTTGAGATCAGTCAGGTTCACCATTTTTCCATCGGGGTCGGCTTGAGCAAAATTCATGGCCTCGTAGCCGATCATGGTACCCCTGAGCTGTTTCAGTTTTTCCTGGGCCAGTTTACCGTACTTGGTGTCGAGGATAGACTTGTCGAGCAGGCCTACCACGCGTTCCAGCTCTTCCGGCTGCACGTTCGGATTATTCTGGTAATTATAATAGATGGCATAACCACTCACCGCTGATTTTGAATGTGCTTTGATGAAATTATCCAAAGAGGCTTTCACTTCTTTCTCCATGTTCTGGTATTCCATCTGCACGGCGTTCATGGTCGTGGCATCGCCCTTGTTTCGCGCTTCATTGTAGCGGTTTACCATGTCCTGCTGCCTCATGCCGAAGCCCATCATCATGGCATTGTAGGCCTGGTAGTCTTTTTGGGTAGCGCCGCCCTGCACGTTTCCGTAAGGCAGGCTGTCCACCGAGGCGTTGATGGTGGTTTTGCCGCCATCTATAAAAAATACCAGGTTTGGCTGTTCGTTGATGTTGCGGCCACGGGTAATCCAGTACATGTTGGGCTCATTGGTTTTGCCGGTATAGCTGAAAGCACCGTTTTTTACCTTCACACTGTCTGTGATATCTTTATTGTCCCATTTGTGGTGGATGTAAGCGTAGTTGCCTGTTACTTTTTTGAGCGTACCGCTCACGGTAAAGTTGGCTGCTTTTTGTGCGAAACCTGAAAAGGACAGGCCCACAAGGGCAATTTGGAGGAATTTAGTCATAATTGCGGTGTATTTTAACAAAACAAATATACTTTTTATTGCCTGAGTTCAACGTTAAAAAATGAAAATTTCGCCGCTGAATGTAGGAATGGCGGCTTTTGCCGATGGAGAAGAAAAGCACCGTAATTACCTGCGGGCCATTTTCTTTAAGGCCTTTTTAAGCCCCGGCGGATTTACTTAAGGAATTGTTAAATCTTTCTTAACTAAATATCATATTTATTCACAAGTGCTTGTTATCAGGGCTTTTTGTAATATCTTTGTACCGCAAGAAGTGACCACCCTATAAGAGGAGAGCTATTCTGGGATCCGCCTTAAACCGCTTTTGCTGAACTAGAACAAAAATTAAACCCAAACATCATGAAAAAAATTTTACTTAGCTTATCATTTATTGCTGCGTCCTTAGCAGGTAATGCGCAAAATTGTTCGGATCTGATCATTTCCGAGTATGTGGAAGGAACCGGAAACAACAAAGCGCTTGAGATCTATAATACCTCTTCTGCGCCTATCAGCCTGGCTAATTACCGTATCTTAAGGCATGACAATGGGAATACATCTTTTACACCGATCGAAGGTGAGATGCAATTGCCACCAAATATTACGATAGCTCCTTATAAAACGTATGTGATTGCCCTGAACCTGACCGATCCTAACGGAACGGGCCAGTCTGCACCGATCGATGCCGCATTACAGGCTGCTGCCGATACCTTACTGTGCCCAGGTTGCGCTACAGGTACAGGAAATAGCCGTGTGATGTGCTTCAATGGCGACGATGCTCTGGCGCTTCAGAAAAAAGTAGGCAGCAACTGGACAGATGTGGATATTTTTGCCTGCAGAGGTGAGCAGCCTACCAACTCTTCCGGTACGGCAAGCCCTACGGCAGGCTGGACAAGCCTAGCTCCTTATGCCAGCATGCCAGCCGGCTATACAACTGCACAGTATGGCCCATACTTTATGCAATATTGGACACAGGATAAAACCATGAGGCGTAAAGCGAGTGTGAAAACCGGCGTATCCGTAAATCCAGCGTTCAACTCGTTTAATCCTTCTGTTCAATGGGATTCTTTAAGGGTGAATACGTATACAGGCCTGGGCTCTCATACCTGCGACTGCGAGGTGGTAAGCGTAAAAGAACTTAATAAATCGTTTGCTGTAAATGTATACCCTAACCCGGCCAAAAATACAGTGATGTTTCAATCTGTAAATACAATCACGAAGGCAGAGATTTATTCAGTAACAGGTCAGGTGGTAAAAACCATCAAATCCAATAACACAATTTCCGGCGAAGTGATCAATATTTCCGACCTGAATAAAGGCGTTTATTTTATCAGTCTGTTAGACGAGCATAATAATCAAACGATCAAGAAGCTGATCATCGAATAATAAATTTAAAATCATAAAATCCCGCTCTTATGGCGGGATTTTTATTCAGCCCGGAAATATGAGATTTACTGTTTCTTTTATTTTTATGATGATCGCCTGCCTTGGTTTTTCCCAAAAAACCAAAGTACAGGGTGTGATCAAAGATGCCATTACCAACGAGCCTATTGTAGGAGCCATTATCATTTATGGTGAAGGAAAAAATACATCGACAGATATCGACGGTGCCTTTTCTTTCAGTGTGGACTCGGGCAACTACCTGGTGAAAGCGTCTTACATTGGCTATAAAGGGATGGAAAGAAAGATCACCGCCAAAGGAAAGCCTGTTTTTGTGGATTTCACCTTGTCCACCAATGAACTTGCTGAGGTGGAAGTGACCACCGATATTGCGATTCAGCGTGAAACACCGGTAGCTTTCGCCAATATCGATACCAAAAAAATCCAGGAAGACCTTGGTAGCAGGGATCTTCCATTGATCCTGAACTCGACGCCTGGCGTGTATGCAACAAGCCAGGGTGGGGGCGATGGTGATGCGCGTGTCAGCATCAGGGGCTTTAACTCCCAGAATGTACTGGTATTGCTCGATGGGATTCCGATGAACGATATGGTGAACGGACGCGTGTTCTGGACCAACTGGTTTGGGTTGGACAACCTTTCGCGCGGCATGCAGGTACAGCGTGGCTTAGGTGCTACAAAGCTTGCTATTCCGTCGATTGGTGGTACTATTAATATCTTAACGGCAGGGATTGATTCCAAAAGAGCGATCAGCGTAAAAAACGAGTACGGTAATAATAATAACTACAGGCTGGGATTGAGCTATTCGTCCGGAAGGATGAAAAACGGCTGGGCATTTAATTTTGCAGGGTCTTATAAGCGTAACGACGGCTGGTTCGATAATATGTCGAGCAGGATGTGGTTCTATTACGGTAAGGTTGAAAAAAAGATCGGCGCCCACCTCATCAGTTTTACCGCATTTGGCGCGCCTCAAACATCGGCACAGCGCGATTTCAGGGTTAACTACAACGTTTCGGCTTATAATAAAGAATTTGCCTATAACTTAGGAATCGACACCGTTGGAAAACGTGAGTACGGCTGGAGGTATAACCCAAGCTGGAACTACCTGGCACGTACTAAAGATAATCCTCAAGCCGCCGCAGAAGTTTATAATACTTCCGTTAATAAGTTTCACAAGCCGGTTATTTCCCTCAAGGATTTTATAGCTGTCAATGAAAAACTGACGATTTCCACAATCGCTTATGCGTCGTTCGGCCGTGGTTACGGCACGCAGCTCGACGGTGGCAGCGCGGGAAATAACCTGATCCCGAAAACCGGCCAGCAAAATGTTCAGGGCATTTATGATGCCAATACATCGCCTACTCAAACGGTGGCCACGGGCGAGAACTTTTCTTCATCCTGGATCAGGGTCAATCATAATGACCATGACTGGTATGGCGGACTTGCAACGGTTAACTATAAATTAAAACCAACCTGGACCCTTTCCGGAGGACTGGATGGCAGGCTTTATAAAGGACGTGTGTACAGCACGTTCGGCGACCTGTTGGGCGGAGATCTGGTAAAAAATTTCAATCCTGACCAAAATAATGCTCCGGGATATAAATACGAAGGGGATAAATACGTACAAAATATTGAGAGGCGTGTTCGCTGGCTGGGTGGATTTGCCATGGCCGAGTATAAAAAAGACAAATGGTCGGGTTTCGTGAATTTAAGCTATGCGACCAGTCTTTACAAACAGATTAATTACTTCCTGCCTAAGCAGTTGGTAAGAGGCAATGACAAGATCGATGTGCCGTACGGTACAACCGTTCAGTATGATGGTAAGAGCTATGATAACAGCTCGCCAGAGCTGCAGTATAACCAGACAGGGTGGAAACAGCTTAACGGTTATACCGCAAAAGCCGGGGCCAACTACAACCTGACCGAGCATATGAATGTGTTTGTGAATGTTGGTTACCTGAACAGGGTGCCATTCATTACCTATGTATACCGTACGGATAATAAAGAATTCGATAAGGTGAATAATGAGGAGATCAAATCGGTTGAGCTTGGGTACAGCTACAGCACTAAGTATTTCTCGGCCAATATCAATGGGTATTATACCTTATGGAATAACAGGCCTACCACGGCTAACTTCACTATTAACGGAGAGTCTGTAAGCACAACAGCCACAGGCATGAATGCCAGGCACCAGGGTATTGAGTTTGACGGTATCTATAAAATTAACCGGAAGCTGGTGCTTGAACTGATGGCTACAGTTGCCGACTGGGAGTGGAAATCTATTGCCACAGCCACAATTATGGACAACGACGGAAATGTGATCAGCGTGCAGAAATTTGATCCTCGCGGCGTGAAGGTAGGGGATGCGGCACAAAATACAGCCGGTTTAAGCCTTCGCTATGAGCCGATCAAAAAATTATACCTCAAGCCGCAATTCAATTACTTTGGAAAGAACTATGCCAACTTTAGCCCGGATGCCCTCGTGATTACCAACGCGGAAACCGGCTATGGCCCTAATATCGGCCGTCAATCGTGGAGGATGCCGGATTATTACCTGATGGACTTTAGTGCTGGCTACAGCTTCCCGGTTAAAAAAGTAAACTTCGACATCAGGGCCTCGGTGATGAACGTCTTGAACCAGTTCTATATTTCTGATGCGCAGGATAACAATCTGAACACACAGAACTTTAATGCACCTTCTGCTACAGTAAATGTGGGTATGGGCCGCAGATGGCTTCTGACCCTGGTAGCAACTTTTTAAACAGCACAAACGGATGAACAAACTAGCTATCGTGATTATGTTGTCAGCTTTCTGTATCCAGAGCTGCAAAAAGGAAAACAAAATCAACAGGAACCTGGAAGGTACCTGGACAATCAAAGAGTATGCACTTAAAAATGGCCTCTATACCGATTTCTCCACAGAAACGAGGACCTTTCAGTTTTCAAAATACAAAAACGCCTATACCCGTTCCATGAAAGGGATTTATATGGTAACTTATACGGACCCCAGCAAAAAGCCGGTGATCGATACATTCGAGTACCAGCTGAAAGACCGGATGCTGGAAATTACTTCGGTACAAAACAGAAGGGTCAATGGTGTTTCACCGAATACAATCGGCTTTTTAAGGCGTCGTTTTTTGCTGAGCAACTCGGCAAGCAACACGTTTACACTCACCCGGATGGACAGCACCGGGTTATACATCAGAGCAACCAAATAACAAATAAAAAAAGAACCAATGAAAAAAGTTTATTCATTCATTTCGGCACTGGCGCTTACAATAGGCGCTTTTGCCCAGGCACCGGTTCCAACGTCGTACGACTTTGAGAACGGAGGTACCTATCCTACAGGCTGGACGCTGAATCCTGCCGGAACAGGTACACAGTATTATACGTCGTCCAGTTCGTGCAACGGCTCGGCCTACTCTTTAAAAATTGACTTTGCAGGCGCTACCAACGGGGAAAACCTGGTGATCAATGTAAGCTCTCAGCCCGGGCCTGTTACATATAATATCAAAGGTGCAACCAGTGGATCTTCTGTTCTTTGGGATGGAACATTTGCCGTTCAGGAATCTGTTACCGGAGCCGCGGGAACTTACACAAACATCACGACTCATACAGGGGCAGGTGCTATCAGCAACTCGGTATGTGTTACGTATACTGCTACGCCGGCTAACCCTGCGTCGAGGTATATTCGTTTTATTTACCTGAATAAAGTTTCAGGAAATGTGGCGCTTGACGATATCATGATCGCTACACCCAATGTTCCTGTAGGGATCCGTGTGAAACAAGGAACTAACCAAATCTCAAACGGCGGTTGGACAATGCCGGTGGGATCTCCTGTAGGGACGCCTCTTGCCTTACCGTTGACGGTTGAAAATATAGGAACAAGTGCAACCTTATCTGTAACGGCTGCTTCCGTTACAGGCGCTAATGCTTCTGAGTTTGTTGCGTCAACAAGCACTCCTTTTTCTGTCAATGCGGGCGGCAATACGACCTTCAACATCAACTTCACGCCAACAGCTGCCGGAACACGTACTGCGAACCTGGTGTACACAACCAACGACCCTAATAACACAACCTTTACGGTGAACCTGTATGGTGTTGGTGGTAGCTTTGCAACGGCTCCCACAGCGCAGGCCACGTCTTTGACCTTTCCGACTGTAAAAACATTTAGTCTCAAAGGGCAGTTCACTACCGCCACTCCGGCAGTAGATGCCCTGGGTGGTTACCTGATCCTGAGAAAGAACGGTGGCGCGGTAACGGATGTGCCTGTTAATGGCAATACTTACCAGCGCGGCCAATACATTGGCGGAAGCCAGGTGGTATATGCCGGTCCGATCTCCACGTCTACAGGAAGCTTTTCTCCTTCTTTTATCAGGGCGAGCATGACCTACGGATTTGCAATCTTTACTTACAACGGAAGCGGATCTTATACCAGCTATAACACAACGGCGCCGTTGTCTCAAACGGTGGCTACACCGTTCAGCATGCAATCGCCTACTGAGTATAGCACCATCAGCACCAGCTCTTCCAGCTTTTTAACCAACCTGAGCGCCTTAATCAACCCTCACACTTCAACGTTCTACAGCAACTACACGCCCACGATGATCGACCAGTTCGAAACACGTGACACGCTCATCACTTCTCCGGTACTGTTTACCAAAGCAGTAACCTGTTCATACAGCGGGTTAAACAGGCCATACAACGACCCATTCGATTATACAGGCCTCGACTGGAGCCGTGAGCATACGTATTGCCACTCCTGGATGCCGACATACCCTGCCGATAATCCTGAAAAACCTGAATACAATGACCAGCACCATTTGTATCCGGTGAAACAAACCAATGTGAATTCACAAAGAAGCAACTACCCTTTAGGAGAAGTTGTCAATCAAACGGCCTCTTTCATGAATTGCAAAGCCGGAACCAATGCTGCCGGAAAACAAGTGTTTGAGCCAAGGAACGAGCACAAAGGAAACGCTGCCCGTGCCATCTTTTACATGGCTACCTGCTACAACGGAATTAGCGGTAATAACTGGAAGCTGAAAGATACCATTGATAATACCGGTCCTACCCTTATTTTATACGGACAAGATCAGAATGTGCTGAAAAAATGGCATTTCCAGGACCCGCCTGATTCTTACGAGCGTTCCCGTAACGACTTTGTGGAATCTATCCAGGGCAACCGTAACCCTTTCATCGACAGCGTGCGCTATGCCTGCTATATCGACTTCAAAAAAATGACTTACATCGCAAACCCGACTTATACAACAGGTATCGGCACTCCTTGCTACGTAGCTACCTCAGTTGGTATCAACGAAAGCACCCCTCAAAACTTTGAGTACGTATTAGCTCCGAATCCTACAACGGGCGATTTCAAGCTGATGATCGAGTCAAACGTGACTGAAAAATTTGATATGTACATCACCGATATTACCGGAAGAGTGGTACACAGTGAAAAACTGGATATTACCAATGGTTTCAACAATCTGTCTTTTACAGGCCTGAACCTGAAAGGCGGTGTGTATTTTGTAAACCTGAACTTGAAAGATCAGAAGAGCACACGCAAGCTGATTATTCAATAACGGTTTTTTCTTCCCATTCTAAAAATCCTCCTACAATCTATTGTGGGAGGATTTTTTCGTATAATATGCTCTACCTTTGCTGCACTACCAGGAGCCTGTTCTGAAATTTTTTTCTTTATTGTTTTATTAGGCCTGCATAAATTATGAGTATTCTTTCGATCATTTTGTGGACCTTGGTTATAATTGGTGTTATTACTGCGTCATGATTTATTTCTTTTTTAAAATATTCAAAAAATTAAACCTGAACCAACCTGACAAAATCCTATTTGAAAGGTCTAATTCTTTGTATGTTTATTTTATGTTGTTGATAATTCAGTGTTTATTTTTACTTTCTTATAAAGTCTTTTTTTCTAAATATACAGATTTGGAATATTTGGATCTAATGTACATATTCGCGGTTGTGTGTGTGCTGCTTTATATTTATGAAGATTCTTTAAAAAAAAGGCAACAGCAGAAATACAGGAATGTATTGAAAAGGTATATTTCAGATAGTGAAAAAAAATAACCGGGCAAGACAGAGTACTTTTGCCCTCTGTCGCGGATTTGTCCTGGCGTTTGCTTTCATGGCTATGCTTGACTAAATAGCACTGGATTTTTTTGTTTGGCATTCTAAAAACCCTATATTTGATTCCTGCGCCCCTCCATGTTCCTCCCCGGAAACGCCCTTGCGGAATGGAGTTGCCTTCCCGGTTTATCCTGAAAAAATACCTTTTTTAACTCGCATAAATCGTTAAATTTGCTCCCTATCAAAAAAATAACATGATTCGTTCCATTCTTACCTTCTGTTTACTGTTGGCTGTCGGCACAGGCTTTGCCCAATACGGCACCATTCGCGGTTTCGTGTATAATAAAGCCAATGGTGAACCGGTTCCTTTTTCCAATATCTACCTCAAAGGCACTACCACCGGCGCCTCTTCGGATCCCAACGGCTTCTTCTCCATCAATAAGGTGAAGCCGGGCACCTATACCTTGCTGGTGACCAACCTCGAGTTCGATACCATCTCCGAAACCATTACCATCAAGGCGGAACAGATCATCAATAAGAAATTCTTCTCCACTAAAGGCGGCGTGGTCCTCAATACCGTGGAAGTAACAGCAGCGCAAAGCGAAAAGATCGAGAACCCCAATGTGGCGGTGCAAACCATCGACCCGGTGGCCATCAACAAGCTGCCGAGCGTGGGCGAGCCCGATCTGGCCCAGTACCTGCAGGTATTGCCGGGTGTGGTGTTCACCGGCGACCAGGGCGGACAGCTATACATCCGCGGGGGCTTGCCGATTCAGAACAAGGTATTGCTCGACGGGATGGTGATCTATAACCCGTTTCACTCCATCGGCTTATTCTCGGTGTTTGATAACGACATCATGCGCAGCGCAGATGTGTACAGTGCGGGCTTTGGCGCCGAATACGGCGGACGTACCTCTGCCATTATGGACATTACCACCCGCGACGGGAACAAGAAACGCCTCTCCGGAAAAGTATCGGCCTCTACCTTTGGAGCTAAAGCCACGCTGGAAGGGCCGCTCAAAAAACTGAAGGAAGACGGTAAAGGAAGCGCTTCGTTCCTGTTTTCGGGCAAGACTTCCTACCTGCCGCAAACTTCCAAAGTACTGTATCCTTATGCCAATAAAGATGGTTTACCCTTCTATTATACGGATCTCTACGGTAAAATATCCATCAATGCCAACAACGGCAGCAAGGTAAACCTGTTCGGCTATAACTTCAACGACAAGGTCGTCTATAAGGACCTGGCCAAATTCAACTGGACCTCTTTTGGTGGCGGCAGTAACTTCATCCTCATCCCGCAAAGCTCTACCTTACTGATTGAGGGTAACTTTGCTTACTCGCAATACAAGATCAATTACGTAGGCGCCGTGCCCGAAGACAATAAGTCAAGTACCGTAGGAGGCTTCAACGGCGGCTTCAACTTCCTGAAATACTTTGGCCGCGATGAGCTGAAATACGGCTTTGAGCTGGTGGGAACGAATACGGATTACGCCATTCAAACGCCTTTGCTGACGAAGCAGGTGTCTTACCAGAAAAACTCCATCGAGCTGGCAGGGCATGTGAAATACCGCTACCTGACCCGTCGCAAGTACCTGGTGCTGGAGCCAAGCTTCCGCCTGCAATACTATGCGACCTTCAACAATTTATCGCCTGAGCCGCGCATACAGGGCAAAGTCAACATTACCCGCAAATTCCGTTTCAAATTCGCCGCCGGCTTATACAGCCAGAGCCTCATGAGCGCCAGCTCCGACAGGGATGTGGTAAACCTCTTCTACGGCTTCATCAACGGGCCGGAGAACCTGCCTGCTACGTACAAGGATAAAGACAATAAGCTGGTCGACACCAAAGGCGTCATTCAGAAAGCGCAGCACTACGTAGGCGGCTTCGAGATCGACGTGATGAAATACTTCGAATTCCAGGTAGAGGCTTACCGCAAGTACTTTACACAAATGGCCAGCGTGAACCGCGACAAGATGTTTGAGGACACGCCGGAGAACCAATCGAAGCCGGAAGCCAACCGCAAGGACTTTATCATGGAGCAGGGGATTGTGAACGGCCTCGACTTTACCGGCAAATTTGAAAGAAAGCGCTTTTACTTCTGGGCGGTGTATTCTCTCACCTTCAACAAGCGCTATACCGGCAATACAGCTTCCGGAGATGTGTTTGAGTATGCGCCGCTGTACGACAGAAGGCACAACGTGAACCTCGTGAGTACATACACGTTTGGCAAAAAACGCAACCTCGACCTCAGCGTGCGTTGGAACTTCGGTTCAGGCTTCCCGTTCACACCTACAGCCGGCTACTATCCGCAGGTGGATTTCGGCAACAACTTCAACGCGCCTTATGCAACATCCAATGCCAACCTGGGCTATGTGCCGGGCGACTATAACTCACGCCGCCTGCCGGATTACCACCGCCTCGACATCAGCATCAAATGGCTCTACAATACCAGCGAGCATACCCGCCTGGAAGTGACGGCAGGTGCCACCAATGCTTACAACCGCGAGAATATTTTTTACTACGACAGGATCAAGAACAAGCGTGTAAACCAGCTGCCGATCCTGCCTAACGTGAATATCAGCTTCAAATTCTAAGACCATTGGCCTTTAAGATCTATACCAAAACCGGCGATAAGGGGCAAACGTCCCTGATCGGCGGCACCCGCATCCCTAAGTTCGATATCCGTATCGAAGCCTATGGAACGGTAGATGAGCTTAATTCTTACATCGGCCTTATCCGCGATCAGGCCATCGACGCGCATGCGAGGGAAATCCTGATCGAAGTGCAGGACAGGCTGTTTACCATTGGTTCGCTGCTGGCGGCCGACCCGGTAAAAAATAAAATGACGCTGCCGCAGATCGCGGAAAGCGATATCCGCTTACTGGAAGAGGAAATGGATAACATGGATAAAACTTTGCCCGAAATGAAGTCTTTTGTGCTGCCGGGCGGGCATACCACGGTGTCCTTTTGCCACATTGCCCGCTGTGTATGCCGCAGGGCCGAACGCTGTACGCTGAAATTAAATGAGCAGGAGCCTCTGAATGAGCTTATTTACAAATACCTGAACCGCTTGTCGGATTACCTGTTTGTGCTCTCGCGCAAACTCACGATGGATCTGAAGGCCACGGAAACGCCCTGGAAGCCGAGGGTGTAACCTTCTTAGAACGTCATTGCGAACGAAGCGCAGCGGAGTGAAGCCATCTCACGAAATTCCTGATTTCCTGATTGTTGACTTCGAGAGCCTCCGTCAACGAAGCGGTGGCTGAGGCTCTCGAAGCCACTGACAACTAAAACCCGATCTTTCCTTTTCCTTCGCGGAAGCTGTTCCTCAGGCCAAGCATTTTGATAGCGGTAACGGCGGCCTCATCGCCTTTGTTGCCATGTTTTCCGCCCGCGCGGTCTTTTGCCTGCTCCAGGGTATTGGGTGTGAGCACACCGAAGATAACCGGTAAGTTGTGTTTGATATTGAGGTCGGTGAGGCCTTTGGCAACGGCATCGCAGATAAAATCAAAATGTTTGGTATCGCCCTGGATCACACAGCCGATGCAGATAATAGCGTCCACATTACTGAATTCCGCAAAATACTGCGCTCCCAGGGTCAGCTCGAACGCGCCAGGCACTGTTTTTACGCTAATGGATTCCTCCTTGGCGCCATGCTTCTTCAGGGTTTCGTATGCGCCCAGCATCAGCGCATGGGTAATCTCATGGTTCCATTCGGCCCATACGATCCCGAATTTCATATTCGCAGCATCCGGAATTTCCGTGCCTTCAAAAACAGATAGATTCTTTAATTCGCTTGCCATAGTAGGTTGTTGAATGATTTTTTTGGTGGTTTTCGAGAGCCTCAACCACCATCCCGGAAGCTGAGGCTCTCGAAGCTTCCGGTTGAGTAAAATATCCTTACTTCTCCAAACAAAAAAAGGTGACTGACATCACCTTTTTTAATTTTTTCTGTTGGCCTTATTGGATATTACCCAATACTTTCACCCTGGCAATGTATTTTTCGATATCGCGGGCTTCTGTGCTTTTAAAATACTCTGATTGCAAGCGCTCGTAAGTTGCCAGAGCTTCTGCATAATTTGCTTTTTGTTCGTAGGCAAAGCCTGCTTTTTTCAGGAACATCGGTGTGGTGAAATCATTGGTGGATTTTTCGGCAGCTTTCAGGTAAAACTTGATCGCCTCATCCACATTGTTCAGCTCCATGTAAGCATCGCCGGTGGCGCCAATAGCCATTGGAGCTACCATTTCGTCGTTACCGTCAAATTTTTCCAGGTATTCGATCGCTTCCTGAAATTTGCCGGTCCTCAGCAGGCAGATACCTGCATAGTAGTTCGACAGTTTTCCGGCTTTGGTAGAAGAATAGTTATCTGCCAGGTCCCTGAAGCCAACCATCGTTACCTGGCCATTGGCCGTTTGTACCGGAACGTTACCATTCAGCGCAAGGTTGAAGCTGTCTTTCTCGAAGAAGGACTGGGCAATATACATTTCGTTATTGGCTTCTGCTTCCTGGCCCGGAAGCCAGTAGAATTTATAGAATGAGAAGATCGCTACAATAGCAAGAATAGCCCCGCCACCGTAAGTGATGGCTTTTTTATTCTTTTCAAAAAACACTTGCAGCCCATCCATATCCAGGCCGTTGCCTGTCGATGATTTTTTTGGCTTTTTCTCTGTTGCCGTTTCCACGCGTGCTGTTTGTTCCGTTTGTAAAGTTTCTTCTGACATGTTCGATTTAAAAAATTGTTTGCGAATTTACATAAAATTTCCCGCTTCTCAGAGAGGATTGCGAAATATAATGAATTGACACCTAGTTGTTTAAAAATTAATCGCCTTCCGTTACCGCAATATCAAGTGTTAAATTCTCTTTATTGCGGATAGAGAACGACAGCCCGCCCTGTACCACAAAAGGCGAGGGAATATCGAGGTCGTAGCCTTTGGCAAACAGGTAGTAGCTGCCTTTATACAGTGGAATAGAATAGTTGCCGTTCGCGTCCGCCTTCACATAGGTGTCGTACTTACTGAAATCCGTGCCCGGAAATTCGGTTGAATTGAATTTAATATAGACATAAGCGTCGGCAATGGCTTTGCCGTGATGAGCGACAACACCTCTGACGGAGGCTTTTCCGCCCATTTGATTTTTTTTGCAGGCCGTGAAGCCCAGGGTGAGCATAAGTGCTAGCGACAATTGAAGGATCGTTTTCATGAGTTGTGTGTTATGGGGTTATTTCTGAATAGCGTTTATCTGTAAGGAACTGCGGATCGGTCAGCGTTTTTAAGAACGCGATGATGTCCGTTTTTTCCTGAGTGCTCATCTGGATGCCGGTGCTGAGCGAAGGATCCAGCGTAGCGCCGGGGGTAATGCTGTTGGTGTAATGGTTGAGGCAGTCCATCAGGGTCATGTAGCGGCCATCGTGCATGTAAGGCCCGCTGAGCTCAATGTTACGCAGGCTCGGCGTTTTAAATTTGTAAAGGTCGGCCAGGTCGCGGGTAATGTGAGTACGGCCGCTGTCCCGGATGGTCGGGTTAACAGCGAGGCCGTTGTTCCTGAATTTATAATCCGAAAACAAAGGCTCCTGGTGGCAGGAAGCACATTTCTGAACGAAAAGGCTGTAGCCGCTTTGCTCGGAAGCCGTGAAGCTTGCTGTGCCGTGTTTCACCTGGTCGTATTTGCTGTTATAGGAATACATCGTACCCATGAACTGGGCAATGGCTTTGAACATGCGTTGTGTCGTCACGGTATCGTCGCCGTAAGCCTTTCTGAAAAGAGCCTGGTATTTGGCGCTGCTGCCGATCTTCAGCACCACATTCGGCAATGTTTCCGCCATCTCCAGGGTATTGGTGATCGGGGCAGGAGGGAAGACCTCAATGTGGTTGACGCCGCCATCGTGCATAAAGCTTGGGTTCCAGGCCAGGTTTTGCAATGCCGGAGCATTGCGTGTCCCCAGGCGGCCATCCACACCGTGGCTGAACTGGTGCGCGCTGTGAGCAAAAGCCGCAAACTGCTGATGGCAGGAGCCGCAGGAAACCGTGTTGTCTGCCGAAAACATAGGTTCGTAGAACAAGGCCCTTCCCAGCTTAAAGCGGTCGGTGGTGAGCACATTCTCCGTAAAGCGGTAATAGGGCTGCGGCCATCCCTCCGGGATCACTTCGGAGATTCCCTCTGCCGGAAGCTCGGGTTTGATCTCCGGGTCTACCTTGCAGGAAGTGCTGAAAACAGCCAGCAGTATGATCAGAAAAAGGGGCTTCATTTAGTTGACAACAGAGGTTACAGTGAACATACCTGCATAATTATCGGCAATGCTCCTCGACCTTGAGCTGATCGTGGTCACATCGAAGGTAAAAGCAAAATCAATCGTATTAACTCCCGAAAACCATTTGGCTACGTCGCCCGTCATATTCACCTGTGTCTGGTGTTCGGCATGCACATGCGCATTGATGGGAAACGGGAGCGTCACCGTTCTGATGCCTTTATTGACGCCCGAAAAGCCACCGATATGAAAGGAAATATCGCCCAGGCTGTTTCCCGATTGGGGCGAGCTGCCTTCAATTTTGGCCATGATATAGCCCGAGTTCCAGGTCCAGAACATTCCGTGGGCAGGATCCAGGGCGCCTGTCTGAGCGCCGGATACATTGCGGGCCGAGTCCACGCCGATCAGAAAGCTGATGCCTGTGTAATCGCCTGCCGGAACATTCGGTAGCGTAATGGCCTTGCTCTGCGGATCGGATTCATCTACCAGGAAATAGGTGCCCGGAAGCGTTACGACCTGTCCAGCCAGGTTGGTAAGTTTGACATTCGTCAGGTAATATTTAAACAGCTTCACCGAGAAGGTATCGCCGTTGGTAGTGGTATAAGTAGAAGCAGGGTCGAGTACCAGCGGGTTTCCATTACCCACATGGCTGATATTGAGTTTTAAAGAAGCGTTGGAAGCAGGGGCGCCGTTGAGGGGTGGCAGGTCTTCCGGTGGCGCAACCGCGGCTTTCTTACACGATACGGCAACAGCCAAAACCATCAGAAATAAGGATAGACGCATGATAACTTTTGTTCAAATATAACGATTCCGGCCCTAACAATCAAACATTTCCGCGAAACCGATTGGATTCCTGAAGACCCGGGAAGCTTGTAAAAACTGCTATTCCACAAACCAGCCGATCAGCCGTCGCCTTAGCTTGCTGCTGTAGGTCTGCGTCTGGTAGTCGGTATAATTCGTTGTGGCATTGATGCATTTGGCGAACTGCTTCACGCGGTATTTCACCTCGTCGCTCAGGAGCTCAAACAATTCGAAGGCTTCATCGAAATCGGCCGCATTGTCTTTGATCCTTCCGAAGTGATCGTCCAGCGACTGGTCGAGCACTGTTTGAGGTTTCAGGCCCTTGCGCAGGCATTGCAGGTAGCGTTCGCGTACGATAAAGGCTTCGGCGGAAGAGTTGAGGAAGCGGGATTTGATGTCTTCCGGCAGCTCGTAATCGTTCTCCAGCTCGTAGTCCCACTCGTCTTTGTAGCGTTGCTCGAGGTACAGGTGCGGCGCCACAAACACGTGTTTCCAGTCGATCGGGAACTGCCACAGGTTGAAGCGGCGCGAATTATTACCCAGATCCACGATGTTGAATTTCTTTTTGTGAGGCAGGATCCGTGAGCCACGTCCAATCATCTGGTGGTACAGCGTCAGCGATTTGGTAGCACGGTTCAGGATGATGGTTTCCACCTCCGGCTCATCGAAGCCGGTGGTGAGGATACTCACCGAGCTAAGGATGCCGTCTTTGGTATTCTTGAACCAGTCGAGGGTTTCGGCCCTGTCGCGGTCGCTGAAAGTGCTGTCTAAATACCTTACCGGGTAGCCTTTAGCCTTGAACATGTTGTACACGGCAATGCTCGTTAAGATCCCGGCATTGAAAATAAGCGTTTTGGTACCCTTGCCGATCTCTTCATAAGCATCCAGCAATTTGCCCTGCATCAGGGCCTGGGTATATACCATCTCGTGCGATCCGGTCGTGAACTCCCCGTTGTTGCCCACGCGCAGTCCGCTCAGGTTCACATCCGTAGTGTGTGTCACGCCTTCGGCCAGGTAGCCTTTTTCGATAAGCGACGGAATGCTTTCCCCGACAATGATCTCCTTGTACGTCTGGTAAAGCGGTAGTTTTTTGTTGCTGCTCAGGGGCGTGGCCGTAACGCCCAGGATATTGACATCCGCAAAGTAATGAAAGATCTTGCGGAAGGAGTTGTAGTGCGCCTCATCCACAATCACAAGGCCGATGTCTTCCAGAAACTGATCGTCTTCCTGCAAACGGTTATTGAGCGTTTCCACCAGGGCCGTAAAGCTCTGGAACTCGCTCTGCTGCGGAAGCTCCTTCACTTCCGAATTGATCACTTTATTTTTGATGCCGATGCCTGCCAGTACCCCTGAGGTCTGCTTGCTAAGCTCGATGCGGTGCGTCAGGATCAGTACCTTGCGGTTGAAGTGGTTGATATAACGTTTGGCGATCTCCGAGAAAATGATGGTTTTACCACCCCCGGTAGGAAGCTGGAACAAGATGTTCTCATTAGGCTTTGCCTCTTTGAGTTTATTAAAAATAGTATTAACCGCCTCTTCCTGGTAAGGATATAACTGGCGTGTCATGGTATTTTCTTCCGTTTCCAAATCTGAAAAATAAGCCTGTAAATTTAAGCTATTTTTCACGAATCTCTTCATGAAATCCTTTAGAAAACGTTAAGAGTTATTGACAATGGCCTATGAATACGCCGCGTTCAGGAACGAATGCTCCGGGGTTCTGAAAAATCCGGTCCGGCTTTGCTAATCGGTGATCAGGCGGATCTTCCTGGTTTTATACCGTGCCGCAAGCCAGTTCCTCAGCTGTTCGGTATTGGCGAGCCGCTTCTCCGGTTTGATGTATATCAGCAATACCGTGTCGATCCTGCTGCTGTCGTTGTACACCGCTGTTTTTGAGAAGGAGAACTCTTTGGCGCCGCCGAATAAGGCACGGTACTCCTCTTTGAACGTACTGTCGTGGAAATCGCGTTTTGCGATCGTATTCTCCAGGTTGCGGATCCGGTTATCCTTCTCCACCATCAGCTTCAGGTATTTCTCCGTTTCTGCCGATGTTGTTTTCTTTCCGGGCGTGTTGCTTTGGCTTAGGGTCGACTGGAGGCGCACATCAGCATCGCCAAGGCCATACTGGGCTTTGCGGGTATTGATGGCTGCCAGCAGGCTGTCGCTGACCTTGTCGCCATAGATGAGCAGTGTCGCGCTCCTGGTTTCCGGATCTGTTTTCTGGCTGATGGTGTAAAGCTCATTCGCTTCAACTTCTCCGGCAATAAAATGCTCAACATTCTGCCTGAAAATCTCTTCCTGTACAAAGCGGTAAGCCAGGTAAAAGCTCGGTAATATCGTTAGCACTGCGATCGTCCAAACGTATTTTCTCACCTTGCGCTCTGTCGCTTCGTCCACAAAATGAGCAGGTTTGAATTTCAGGAAGCGCACGATTAAGAACGTAGAGATGCTGATAAACACGCTGTTGATGATGAACAAGTAAAACGCGCCGGCAAAGTAATAAAAGTTGCCGGTGCCGATCCCGTAACCGGCTGTACACAGGGGAGGCATCAGGGCGGTGGCGATTGCCACGCCGGGAATGGCGTTCGTGATGTTTTTCCGGGAGCTGGCGATGATACCGGCCAGCCCGCCGAACAGCGCGATGAGCACGTCCCACAGCGTAGGGCTGGTGCGGGCCAACAGCTCGGACTGTGCCGAATGGATAGGGCTGATCCAGAAGTACAGCGCCGAAGTCGATACGCTGATGACAACCGCAACCAAAAGGTTTTTGAGCGAGAACTTGATCAGGTTGAAATCAAAAATGCCTGCGCCGAGGCCCACGCCCATAATCGGGCCCATGAGCGGGGAAATAAGCATGGCGCCGATGATCACTGCCGTGGAGTTGACATTGAGTCCGATGGACGCAATAAAGATAGCAAAGATCAGGGCCCACAGGTTGGTGCCTTTAAATTCCACATTTTTGGTGAGCGACCTGATGATCTCTTCCTCTTTGGCTTTATCCTCATCCAGGTTGAAGCGGTACTTGAGCACTTCCAGGATACTTTTTCTGATATTTCCTTTCATTTCAACAAAAATAAAAATTTAAGCCATACAACAATGCATAGCAGGTTCTGTAAAACGCGTTTGTTGGTAGCGTCAACCATTTTGCCAAATGGTATTGAATGACGGGCCTTAATATTTTTTCAGCAAGCGGGTTATGGTCAGGCCCTGTACGAGGATAGAGAACAGCACTACACAATAGGTACACACAATAAATACATTTCCCTCGCGGATGATCCGGCTTAAGGATAAGGCCAGGGCAATAGAGATACCGCCCCTGAGCCCGCCCCAGGTGAGTACGGCAAGAGTCAGGCCCTTGCGTGGCTCCTTCCGGTTGAAGATGAAAAAGGCCGGCAGCAGGGAAATGTAGCGGGCAGCCAGGGATACCACCACCATGATGAGTCCGATCAGGATATAAGTTCTGTCAAAAGGAACCAGGAAAATCTCAAGTCCCATCAGCACAAACAAAATGGTATTGCAGATCTCATCGATCATTTCCCAGAATTTATCCAGGTACTCGGTGGTAGTGTCAGACATAGCTTTTTCCTTGCCTTTATTACCGATCAGCAGGCCTGCTACCACCATGGCAAGCGGCCCCGAGGCATGCATGAACGCCGCAAGGCTATAGCCGCCCGTAACGATGGCCAGCGTGATCATGACTTCCGTTTGATAATGATCGATGCTTTTCATGAGCCTGTAGCCGATGAAGCCAATGGCGAGGCCTATAGCGACACCGCCGCCCACCTCCATGCCAAACACCTCAAGTACTTTTCCGGCAGTGAACGTTTCGCGGCCTTCGGTAATGAGGGTGAGAATGAGTGTGAATATCACAACTCCCACGCCGTCGTTAAACAACGACTCACCGATGATCTCCGTTTTCAGCTTTTGCGGGATCTTATACCTGGAAAGGATCCCGATAACAGCGATAGGATCTGTAGGAGAAATCAAGGCCCCGAATAAAAAGCAATGCACCGGAAAGATCTCAAAGCCAAATGCCGATAGAATAGCATAGGTGGTCACACCGATGACGAGCGTCGAGATCACAACGCCGATGGTTGCATAAGAAAATACGGTGGCTCTTGCGCCTTTCAAATGACTTAAGTTCATGTGAAGCGAGCCTGCGAACAGGAGGAAGCAAAGAATAAAATCAAGAACAAACGAGCTGAAATCGAAGTCTGTCAGGAAATTCCGGAAAGGTTCGATATAGGCGGGCTCTATTCCTTCCAGCAGCTTGAGCGCAATGCTTACCACCACGCTGATCAGCATTACGCCTATGGTTGTAGGCAGCTTAAGCCACTTATGGTTAACATAACCAAACAGAGCAGATACAGAGATGATGATGGCGAAAAACTGAAGCATAAATGCCTGTAAAAATACAAATAAAGAATGGAATGCCGGATAAAATCGCTTGAACAGAAATGGATAGGAGCCCCGGCCGAAGCGGTGCCCGGTGAGCGGCGTCCGCTACAGCATGAAAAAGCCCGTCACAGCGTGCTAACGGGCTTTTTCAGTATCAGGGATCTGCGGTTATTTAAATAACACTTTCATTTCCACACGGCGGTTTTTCTGGCGGCCGGCATCAGTAGTGTTATCGGCAATCGGCACGGTTTGCCCGAACCATTCGGTTTTGATGCGGTCGGCTTTCACACCTTTGCTCACGAGGTATTTTTTTACCGCATTGGCGCGTTTCTGTGAGAGCACGAGGTTTTTCGCTGCATCGCCCTGGTTATCGGTATGCCCCGACAGTTTCAGCAGCCAGTCGTCTTTATGCAGCTTCATCAGGCCGGCCAGGTTGTTCAGCGAGGCATAGGATGTTTTCTTGATGATGTCCTTGCCTGTGGCAAACTCCAGGCTGGAGAATGCCTGCTCGATGATCTTCTGCTCTTCGAGTTTCAGTACCGGTGCAGGCGGACATCCTTTCAGCTCTTTCAGGCCCGGGGTGGTAGGGCATTCGTCGCTGCGGTCGTCTACACCATCCTTATCCATATCAGGCCAAGGGCAGCCTTTATTTTCAACAGCTCCCGGAACCTCAGGGCAGTTGTCGTCTTTGTCGAGCACCGAGTCGCCGTCTTTGTCAGGGCATCCTTTGGCCGATTTAGGTCCGGCCACATCCGGGCACAGGTCGTATTTATCAGGCGTCTGATCCCCGTCTTTATCCGGGCAGCCGAGGAACTCTTTCAGGCCGGCTTCATCCGGGCATTCGTCATCCACATCGGCAATGCCGTCGCCGTCCTTATCCGGGCAGCCGGCCAGGGCCACAAGCCCCGGTACATCCGGGCAGATATCGTCTTTATCCACCACCGTATCGCCGTCGCGGTCAGGGCAGCCTTTGTATTCAGCTGGTCCTTTGTCATCCGGGCAGCGGTCGTCCAGGTCGGAGATGCCGTCGCCGTCGCGGTCAGGGCAGCCCTGCGCCGAAGCCAGGCCAGGAATGTCCGGGCATTTATCCTCGCTGTCCTGGATGTGGTCGCCGTCCTTATCCGGGCAGCC
>DGQK01000039.1 GCA_002390745.1 Bacteroidetes bacterium UBA4416
TCTAACCAGCTGAACTACCAAACCATCACCATTCTTTCGAATTGGGATTGCAAATTTACAACATTTTTTTCATCCGCAAAATATTTAAAGAACTTTTCTGAAAATTTTTTAATTTATGGTGTTCACAGGCTCTAATCCGCTAGAATCCAATTAGTTTAAAAACGCAACTATTCTTATTAACAGAATTAAACTTTTTGTATACTTTTGCGTCCTATTTTGGCACACACATTGGTTATACCAAAACAGACAATAAATAACTATGAAAAAACTCCTTTTAATACTCTCGGCCTTTGCCTTATCCTTACAGGTTTCCAACGCTCAGGACCAGGACCCCAAAGCCAAGGCCATCCTCGATGACCTTAGCAAAACCACCAAATCCTATAAAACCATTGTTTCCGAATACATCTTTACTGCACAGAACAAGGATAAAAAAGTAGTCGAGAAGCAAAATTATAAAGTACAGGTAAAAGCCGATAAATTCAGGCTCGACATTCCCGGAAATACGATTGTATGCGATGGGAAAACCATTTGGGCACACAATAAGGATGCAAATGAAGTAACGATCAAAAATTTTGATGCGAGCAACGAGGATCAACTCAACCCATCCAAAATCTTTACCTTATACGAAACGGGTTTTAAATACAAATTTGATAAAGAAGAAAAAGTAGGTGCTGTTACGTATCAGGTGATTTCACTTTTTCCTTCCGTGAAACCTGAGAAAAAGAAATTCCATACCATTAAGTTGTACGTCGACAAAGTGAAGAAGCAGGTGGGCAAGCTCATCATGCTGAACAGGGACGGAACCACGCAAACCTACGAGATCAAATCCTTCAAGCCAAACGTGGAATTGCCGGACGCCACCTTCGTATTCGATACCAAAGGCTTTAAGCCGGATCAGATCACAGACGAAAGAGACTAAGCCATATGAATTTAGGCTTGATCGGCAGATCCGTTTCCCACTCTTTTTCCAAAGCATATTTTGAAGAAAAGTTCCTGAAGGAGAACCTTCGGGATTTTTCTTATAAAAACTTTGATCTCCCTTCCCTGGACAGCTTGTCCGAAATTATCCACACTCACCGGCTATCGGGACTTAATGTAACCAAGCCTTACAAGCAGGAAGTCGTCCAATTCCTGGATGAGCTTGATGAAACGGCAAATAGCATCGGAGCTGTGAATTGTGTGCACATTATCTGGCAGGGCGACAGGCCTTACCTCAAAGGCTACAATACCGATCATTATGGCTTTGGGCAAAGCATCAAGCCTTTTTTAGAGCCCATCCATCAAAGAGCCCTGGTGCTTGGTACCGGCGGCGCCTCGCAGGCGGTGCATTACGCGCTGAAGCAAATTGGTGTTGACGTGTATTTCGTGAGTCGCGGGGAAAAGAAATCCGACAATTTCTTCCATTACGATGAGCTGAATGAGCATGTCCTGAATGCCTTTAAGCTGGTGGTCAATTGCACGCCCATGGGCATGTATCCTGCCATCGACGCTTGCCCGCCGCTGCCCTTTGAGTTCATAGGGGCCGAACATTTACTTTACGACCTGATCTATAATCCTGCCGAAACACAATTTCTGAAAAGAGGAAAAGAGCAGGGCGCTGTTACCGTTAACGGACTCAACATGCTTAAGCTACAGGCCGAAAAAGGCTGGGAGATCTGGACTAAGAAATAATGTTTTTTGAAGTCTGTTGGGGTAAAACATGCGCGTTTTTCATCACTTAATTAAACTTACAGGTCATCAGGGCAATATCATCCACAAAAGGCATTTCACCTTTAAACTCCTCTGCATAATACATCACCGCTTTATTGATCATGCTGCATGATGCCAGCTTATTTTTGAGAATGATATTCTCAATATCGCTCACAGAAACATTGTCCTCCATATCATTCATAATGTCGGTTAAGCCATCGGTGTAGCCGAACAAAAGTGAATTTTTGGAAATGAGGATGGATTCCTTTTCTACCGATTGGAGGGGGCTGGTGATTCCCAGCAAGGTACAGCCTGTGTCCAGAAGCTTCAGCTCCTCGTTGTTATACAGGATAGGAGCGTTGTGGCCCGCATTGATGTAGGTAAGCTTCCTGGTTTTGATGTTGTATTTGGCAATGAAAAGGGAGATGAATTTTTCCGTTTTGGCATTGTCGTAGATCAGCTGGTTGATATNNCCGCCACACCTTTGCCCGATACATCGGCCAGGCAAAAAATGCATTCCTCATCGGTGGTCCAGATCACATCATAGTAATCGCCGCCCACCTGCTGATGTGGAAAATACATCACATCCATTTCCAGCTCGGGCGTATTGGGAAGAGAGGAAGGGAACAGCAGGTTTTGCATGCCTTTGGCAAGCTCCAGCTCTTTCTGAATAGCCGCACGCTGGATCGATTGCTTGGAGAGCCTTTTATTCTCCATAGCCACGATCATTACATTGGTAAGGGTTTGGATGAACGGCAGGTGCTTGATGGCAGAGCTCATCTCAAGCTTCTTCTCATCAATGTCGCCGAGGAGCACAAAGGCCAGCGGCGTTTTTTTGTGATAAACAGGGATCACAATTTCGAAGCGCCTGCTCAGGTTGCCCTTGGAATAGGAAATGGTTTCGATCTCCGAAATATCAAGCAGCTCTTTTTCGAACACGAGGTGATTGAAGTTTTCGTCCACACCGTATTTCAAAATGCATTTCCATTCCCTGTCGTAGTTAAACAGCACCAGTTTCCCCACTTTGAGCCTGTTTTCGAGGATCTCCTGGTAAATGTCGAGGAGCTGGGCAGTGGTTACATTGTTATTAATAGCTTTGGTCATTTCCAACAAAGCCGTGAGTTTCACGTCTTTGACAGCATTTGAATGACTATGTAATTTGGATGGTTCCACTTCCTACTAAGATATATAATAAATGTGATGCCAGTATCGCGCTTGTCCACTGAAATCGGGCCTTCGTTTATCTGAAAAAGAGATTGAGCAACCGGCTCCCCGACAAGAAGCCATTTTGCAGCCTGGAACAATTACTTGTCGTACAGTTTGTGAATGAGGGAAGGCAATTGTTTGGCAGCGAAGACCTCTTTCATTTTGGCCCTGGCATCATAAGCCGGCGTTCCGAAATACACTTTTCCTTCGGGAATGTTTTCGCTGACGCCGCTCTGCGCCTGTACCACGGCACCATCGCCGATGGTAATGTCGCTGGCAATGCCTGCCTGTCCCCACAGGGTCACGCGGTTGCCAATCGTGCAGCAGCCTGCAATGCCTACGCCGGCCGCAAAGAGGCACATCTCGCCGATCACCACATCATGGCCGACATGCACCAGGTTGTCGATGATGGTTCCCCTGCCGATCCGTGTATCTGAGCTTACTCCTTTGTCGATGGTGCAGCCGGCGCCGATCTTCACATCATCTTCGATCACCACATTGCCGCAGGTTTCCAGCTGCTCGAAATGCGTTTTGCGGTTTTTGAAATAAAAAGCGTCGGAGCCAATGACGGTGCCGGCCTGTATGATAACGTTGTTCCCGATCATGCAATTGTCGTACACCACCACATTGGGGTGCAGGATGCAGTTGTCACCGATGACGACGTTGTTGCCGATAAAGCAGCCCGGCATCACCAATGTATCAGCGCCGATCTTTGCTGTAGCGCTGACGGGCAGGGCAGAATACTGCTTCGGCTGAAAATGCTGCGTCAGTGTATTGAAGGCCGTGAAAGGCTCATCTACAATGATCAGGGCCTTTCCTGCAGGGCATTCCACCTTTTTATTGATAATGATCGTTGTTGCTTCGGATTCCAGCGCCTTGGTGTAATACTTCGGGTGGTCTACAAATACCACATCTCCTTTTCCGACCCGGTGGATCTCATTGAAACCGGTGATCAGGTGGTTGGGATCGCCCAGGTATTCAGCCTTGATGATCTCTGCAAGGGCTTTTAAAGTGATGGGTGTAATTTGCATAGATTGGCAAATATACTTTTCCAGTGGGAAAAATAACAGGAAAAGCCGTTAAATTTTTTGCGGATTTAGTGGACGCGTAGCTTTTGCCCGGGTTTCAGGTAGTAGCGTTTTTCAATGTGGTTGAGGGCGCAGAGCTCTTTCATCGACAGGCCATAGCGTTTGGCGACCTCGTACCAGGTATCGCCGCGCTCTACAGTATGCAGCGTAGCATTGCTGGGGTAAGCGCAGATCCCGTATCTGGAGCGCTTCACCACGATCGAATCATGAATGGTTTTTTGATCGGCGAATGAAATAATGGATGCCGGGTTGAGCGCCTGGCCTTTGAACCGGACCTCGAAATGCAGGTGTGGCCCGCTGCTGCGGCCGGTGCTGCCACCCAGGCCGATGAGCTGCCCTGATTGCACGACCTGTCCGGGCTTTACTTTTATTTTGGAGAGATGGGCATACACGGTTTCGAGGCCATTATAGTGCCTGATGATGACCACATTGCCGAAAGCGCCTTTGAGCTGGGCAATGCGTACCATGCCATCGAAGGCTGCCACCACCGCATCGCCTTTATTGAGGTTGATGTCGATGCCTTTGTGCATGCGCCCGTCGCGCCATCCGAATCTGGAATTGATCTGTCCGTCTTTGGGATGGTGGTAGCTTCCCAGCGAATCGCTCTCGATGCGGATCACCTGCGACTCCGGGAAGTCGCATTCGGGCGTGATCTGGAACACGGCTGTTTCGTCGAAGCCTTCGTAAAAGCTGCTTGCCGGAACGCTGCCGTATTTCACCAGCGCCACATTTGCTTCTTTGGAAACCAGCAGGCTGTTGTAATAGGCGATCATCTCGATGTCCTTTTCATCAACGGTGCTGAGGTCGAGCAGGGAATCCACGATGTGAACGAGCTGCGGCTTGGTGATGATGACCGGATCGACGCCGTTCAGGCAGGCCTGGCTTCCCACGCGGGAGGTGTCCTTTTTAGGCTCTCCTTCGGGCTTTCTGTCGGCTTGCAGGCTGTAGGGGATTACCAGGACGAAGAAAAGAATATGAAAAACAAACTTCAAATTGTTGATAAGTTGTACGAAAATAATAAAATAATATGAAAAACAAATTTTTAGATACTAATGTTACTGTTATTGATTTGCGGGATGAAAAAAGATGGACTTCAGCACATGCCTGGCGCTATAACACGCCGGGATTTGTGAAGGTTTGTTCCTTTGCGGCAATTGTTGTTGCGCAACAAAGAGCCAGAGCAGCATGAAGCTCAAAAAGCAGGCTGCTAAGTCTGCAAGGCGTGCTGAAGAGTTATGAATCTTTTTTATGGTAGTAATAAAAAACAGATCATTCGCTGTTTAAGATCGTTTACCTGTAAAAAAGACGTGGAATCGCAAAATACATTAACCTTCCAAAATAATCGACAAAAGTATTTGTAGTAAGGAAAATAATGTGCTTATTTGTTTCATACAAAACAGAATCAATGGTGGCAAATGCTGAGATAAAAATTGAAAAAACTGCGAAGAGCAGAGTAAGCGAGTACGATGTGAATAATGTTCCTTTTGGGAAGTGTTTTTCAGACCACATGTTCATTGCAGAGTTTGCAAATGGAAAGTGGGAAAAGGCCTATATACAGCCCTATGGCGACCTTCCGATGAGTTATGCCATGTCGGCTTTGCATTACGGGCAGGCCATCTTTGAAGGCATGAAAGCCTATAAATCCGTGGAGGGAAATGTGAGCGTGTTCAGGCCCCTGGAAAACTTCAAACGTTTAAATAAATCCGCAATAAGGATGGCAATGCCTGAAGTGCCGGAAGAGCTTTTTATGGGTGGCCTCATGGAGTTGTTAAAACTTGATTCGGCCTGGATCCCGACTTCTGACTCGGGTTCCCTTTACATCAGGCCTTTCCTGATCGCTACCGACGAAGCCATTGGTGTAAAAGCCAGTGATACCTATAAGTTCATCATCATTACCTGCCCGGCCGGAAAGTACTATGCCGAGCCTATCAAGGTATTGATCGAAACCAATTACATCCGTGCTGTAGAAGGCGGTGTAGGCTTTGTAAAAGCTGCCGGAAACTACGGACGCAGCCTTTACCCGACCAAGCTGGCCCAGCAGAAAGGCTACCAGCAGGTTATCTGGACGGATGGCAAAACGCATTCTTTCCTGGAAGAGTCCGGAACGATGAACCTCATGTTTGTGATCGACGGTAAGGTGGTGACGCCGGCCCTGAGCGACACGATCCTCGCGGGGATCACGCGCGACAGCGTGCTGGCCCTGGCCCGTCATTGGGGCATGGAGGTAGAGGAGCGCAAAATTTCTATCACCGAGATCCTGGAAGCACATGCCAAAGGTGTGCTGCAGGAAGCTTTTGGCGTCGGCACGGCTGCTACCATTGCCCAGATCATCGGGATTGGCTACAACGATAATTATTATCCGCTGCCGGCGGTGGAAGATCGCAAATTCTCCAATAAAATTGATGAAACCCTCAGGAATATCCGCAAGGGCAAAACCGAAGATGTCCTGCATTGGATGTACAAAGTCAACTAAGATCATCCCGCTTTCAAGAGCCTTACCCGAGCATCGGGTAAGGCTCTTTTTATAAGGAAGCGGCTTGTTAGTGATTGTTCAAAACATTATTTTTAATCCCAATACAAACCTTTACATTTGTTGCTATTTGTAACAAACACACACCAATGAAATATTTTGCAGACATCAATGTAATGCCGCTGAAGGCCTTACTCGATCCTCAGGGAAAAGCTGTAACAGGATCCATGAAAAACCTCGGCTTATCTGAAATTGAAAACATCCGTATCGGTAAACATATCACGCTGGAAATTGAAGCTTCGAATAAGGAAATTGCTTCCGCTAAGATCGATGAAGCCTGTAAAAAGCTGCTCTGCAACCAGATCATGGAATTCTACGAATTCACGCTGCGCGAAGCGTAACAAACCGGCTACGGGCTGTACGGTATCCTGATATGATACATACAGCATTCTCGTAAGGATTTGTCAGTCATCAACCAAACAAACAATAAAATCATAATTATAAATCAACAATTAAACAATGGGATATCTTTTCACCTCCGAATCAGTATCAGAAGGCCATCCGGACAAGGTTGCCGATCAAATTTCAGACGCATTAATTGATAACTTCCTGGCTTTCGATCCTAACAGTAAAGTAGCCTGCGAAACTTTAGTGACTACAGGGCAGGTTGTACTGGCCGGTGAAGTGAAATCCAAAGCATACCTCGATGTGCAGGAAATTGCCCGCGATGTAATCCGCAAAATCGGTTACACGAAATCGGAATACATGTTCGAGGCTAACTCCTGCGGGATCTTATCTGCTATCCACGAGCAATCGGCGGATATCAACCAGGGTGTTGACAGAAAGAAAAAAGAAGAGCAAGGTGCGGGTGATCAGGGGATGATGTTCGGGTATGCAACCAACGAAACATCTAACTACATGCCTCTCGCTTTGGACCTGGCACATGCTATTTTATTGGAGCTGGCGGCTTTACGTCGCGAGAACAAAGCCATTAAATATTTACGCCCGGATGCCAAATCGCAGGTGACTCTGGAGTACGACGACAACAATACGCCTGTACGTATCGACGCGATCGTGGTTTCCACACAACATGATGATTTTGACAGCGAGCCGAAAATGCTGGCGAAGATCAAAAAAGACATTGTGGAGATCCTGATCCCACGTGTGAAAAAGAACTATCCTAAATACGCTCACCTGTTCAACAGCAAAATCAATTACCACATCAACCCAACCGGTAAATTCGTGATCGGCGGGCCGCATGGCGATACAGGTTTGACAGGCCGTAAAATCATCGTGGATACCTACGGTGGAAAAGGCGCACACGGTGGTGGGGCATTCTCCGGAAAAGATCCGAGCAAGGTTGACCGTTCGGCGGCTTATGCTACCCGTCACATCGCCAAAAACCTGGTAGCTGCCGGTGTTTGCGACGAAGTACTGGTGCAGGTGTCTTATGCAATCGGTGTCGCTCAGCCAATGGGTATCTTCATCGATACTTACGGAACTGCCAAAGTGAAAATGACGGATGGTGAGATCGCTAAAACTGTACAAAAAGTGTTCGACATGCGTCCTTACTTCATCGAGCAGCGCCTGAAACTACGTACGCCTATGTACAGCGAAACAGCTGCGTACGGGCACATGGGGCGCAAAAACGAAGTAGTTACCAAAACCTTCAAATCTCCTGATGGAAAAACAAAATCCATAAAAGTGGAATTGTTTACCTGGGAAAAATTAGACTACGTTGCCAAAGTAAAAGCTGCTTTCAAATTGAAATAAATTTGAACCCTGATATCAGAAGCCTCCGCAGTTATGTGGGGGCTTTTTTTATGCTGTGGTTTGAGCTCCGGCCACCACCAGCGAAAGGCATCATACCAAAATGGATGGATAGCTGAGGTTCTGGAAGTGCCGGCAGGAGCGGCAGCTAAGCTCAAGCTACTCCGGCATTTGTAGTTTATTGAATCTCGGATCCCGGTTGGTATTGAGGGCCAACAGGATGAGCACCGCTCCCAGGAAGACGTGTGGAATATAGACGATATCGGCAAAGTTGAGGATCCAGGGCGAAATGGCGAGCACGAAGCCAAAAGCCATGTCGAGAATGAGGTGATAGCGGAAAGGGATCAGTTTCGCCAGGCTGTAATTATAATCCGTGAACAGGTTATAGGCCAGGAGCAGAATACCGATGATGATGGGAGAGCCCGCATCGGAAACATCCTTCCCGAACATAAAGATCCAGGGGGAAAGAATGAGAAAGATCCCGAAAAGGTAATCGATGATGCTGTGGAGTTTAATACTGATGAGTCGCATAAGCTTAAGACGTTAAACCATAATCTTAAAGAGAATGTCCAAAAACCAATGCCATTCAATATCCCCGCTTTTTTAGTAGCTTCGTAACCCAAAACAGGCATGATGAATCATCTGAAACTTTATATGGTGCTGGTGGGCTGTAAGCCAAAAGGACGCTACACGGAGCAACACGATGTGTTTTTTGGAATCGGGCATAGCCTGAAAGAGCTGGTGCCGCAGATCAATGTCTTCTGGCCGGAGGTGAAGGGGGCGTTTCACATCGATGCCTGGCGCGAGGTGACACAGGTGAATGGCTTTGCCGTAGAAATAGAAGAAACGAAAGAAGCGCCGCAGAATACGCATCACTTGTTCTTCATTAACCTCGGGGGATACAGGCAAGGAGAATTCGAGGAGCTGCATTGCAAGATGCTGGTGGTGGCCCCGGATAGTGCGAAAGCCATCGCCATGGCAAAGCAATCGCAGTTTTACAAAGCGGATGGCTTTAAAGGAGCGGAATCGCACATTGATGACAAGTACAAACTCGATGTGGACGATCTATACCCTGTGAAAGACATGTTGCTGCCCTTATTTGCGGAAAAATTTCACATCCGCATTACTGAAAAGCCGGCCCCTGCGGATGAGCTGCACCTCGGCTATTTAAAGCTCTCCAGGCTGACCGGGAAAGAGGCCTGATTGGGTATTTTTTTCCATAGCTTACAGGAACACAGAGATCAGGATCAGGCTGATGTTGGCGAGCGTTGTCACCGCAAAGATGGCGAAGACCCATCTGACAGGGAATTGTGCCACGCAGGCGATGATGTTAACCAGCGAGAGGCACATCCCCAGCACAAACTGCCATAAGGCGCTGTTGTATTGCAGGCTGAACCTTACCAACCCCCCACCAAGGCAGGCGCTGATGGTAATAACAAAACTGATGAAGGCAAAGTAGCTGAAATCCAGCGTATTCATCAAGCGGTTGTATTTCAGCCGGAGTGTATGTAGTTTTGTTGTGTTTACCGCCGTTGCTGTATATGGTTTTGTGAGTGTGGCCATTTCATTGAGGACTATGCAACCGTTGCTGTTCAGCGAACTCATGCAGTTTTAATGCCAGCGCAGCTGCCGTATTAGTTGTACATTTGCAGGAATTACAAAATCTATGAGAACACCTTCCACTACAGCCATTCCGGCGTCGGCGCTTGATTTTCTGAAGCTCCTGAAAAAGAACAACAACCGCGACTGGTTTAATGCGCATAAGGAACGCTACCTCGAAGAGCTGGAACATCTCGTGCGTTTTGCAGACGCCGTATTGAAGGAGCTGAACAAGGAGGACATGATTGAAACCCCAAGCGGAAAGAAAAGCCTTCACCGCATCTACCGCGATACCCGTTTCTCCAAAGAAAAAACGCCATACAAAACCAACTGGAGCGGGGGCTACAAGCGCGCTACCAAACTGAGAAGAGGCGGTTATTATTTTCACATTGAGCCGGGAAACAGCTTTGTAGCCGGTGGTTTCTGGGGGCCAAATCCTGCAGACCTGAAGCGGATCCGCGATGAGATCGCCTTCGATGCGGCACCGCTGAGAAAAATCTTAAAGTCAAAAAATTTCCTGAAGACCTTCGGCACCTTGCAGGGAGAACAGGTGAAAACCACTCCCAAAGGCTACGATGCAGCCAATGAAGGGATCGACCTCTTGCGTTACAAGCAGTACCTTCTTATCAGGCCCTTCACAGACGAGGAGGTGTTGTCGCCCTCCTTTGTAAAAGAAACCCTTAGCACCTTCCGGCACATGCGCCCATTCTTCGATTACATGAGCGAGGTGCTCACCACAGATATCAACGGGATTTCAATAGTGTAAACCACATAGGTACATAGAATCATAGAGAACAGGAAGGAACCATAGAGTGGGTCTATGTGAAATTTTCTATGTGCCTATGTGATAAAAAAGGTTCTACTTGGCCCTGACATCCGCCCATTCCGGAATTTTATCAAACAGGCTTTTGGCAAATGGGCAAAGCGGCAAAATGGTATAGCCTTTTTTGCGGGCAAATTCCACAGCGGCATGTACCAGCTGCTTGCCCAGGCCTTTGCCTTCGCCGCCTTCGTTTACCTGTGTATGGTCGATGATGAATTTATGATCGCCGGCATACACATAGGTCATAATGGCTAAGGTTTTGCCGTTTTCTTTGATATAAAAATTACCGTTCTTTTCGGTATCGTGCTGTTTCACTTCCATATTGTTTATGCTATAGCGTAAAGATACGTATAAACTATTTCGCAGGAAATGCTTTTTTATTATCATAGATCAATGTGAAGCCGCTTTTTTAGGTTAATCTTTGTATCGTCAAAACAAGTAATCGATTTAAAAACCTAAAAACTCAGATAATATGAACGCAACAGCAAACAAATGGGTGATTGACCCAACACACTCCGAAGTACAATTCAAAGTAAAACACCTGGTGATCTCTACGGTAACCGGTGCCTTCAAAACGTTTTCAGGCGATGCCACTTTTGAAGGCGACAAGCTGGAAAACGCGAAAATCAATTTCACGATGGATCCTGCCAGCATTGATACCAATCAGGAACAACGCGACGGGCATTTGAAATCACCTGAATTTTTCGATGTTGAGAAATACCCAAGTATTACCTTTGAATCAACTTCCGTAAAGCATGCCAAAGGCGACCTGTATAAAATTGCCGGTAACCTCACGATCAAAGGCGTAACCAAAGCCGTTGAAATCGAAGCAGAACATGGTGGAACAGCAGTTGATCCTTATGGAAACACCAAAATGGGCTTTGAAGTAACAGGCACTGTTAACCGTAAAGAGTTTGGCTTAACCTGGAATGCCGTGACCGAAGCCGGTAGCGTGGTTGTGGGCGAAGACATTAAATTAATGGCTAATATCCAGTTGGTGAAACAAGCTTAATTGCTTTAAGGTTTAGAAATAGAAAATCCTGCCCTAAGGCGGGATTTTTTATTTAAAGCAAACCGGAAATTAAAATAGTTTCAGCTGCGAAGGCTGTAAGAAGGTTGTCATACGTGCCTGTGATAGCGTCATCACATGGCTGGTGGCCTGCGTGATCTCATGTACTTCCGTTTCATAGTAGCGGGACGCAACCACGATTTTAGTATGGCCCGCATGATTTTCAAATAACTGTTTCACCAGTTCGGGGCTGTTATTGTCTTTTGACAGGTGAGACAGGATGAGGTGGCTGATGTGATCGGAACGGTGATTATTAAAGAGCTCCAGCGATTCATGATTGGAAAGGTGGCCATGTCCGCCCGAAATCCGTTTTTTCAGGTGGTAAGGATACATCCCAGATTCCAGCATCTCTTTGTCGTAATTGGCTTCCAGGAATACGGCATGGCATTGTTTGAAATAGCGGATCACATTTGCGCAACAGGAGCCGATATCGGTAAAGACACCGATGTGGATGTTATTGGCGCTCACCACAAAACTGTAAGGATCGGCAGCATCATGCCGTTTCGAAAATGGCTTCACAAAAAGATTGCCCAGCTGGACCTCTTCGTCGGAGCGGAAAGAACGGATGAGGTCCGGACGGAGGATCATGCGGCTGCTTTTGAGCGTTGCCGGCGTGATGTATACAGGCAGCTGGTATTTTTTGGAAAGCACTTCCACGCCGCGGATATGATCGGAGTGCTCGTGCGAAATAAAAATAGCTTTTACTGTCTGCATGCTAAGTCCGATGCGGGCCATGCGTTTTTCCACCTCGCGGCAGGAGATGCCCACATCTACCAGTACCGCTTCGCTGCCATACGACACGTAATAGCAATTACCGTTGCTTCCTGAATTTAATGAGGCGATCCTGACAGACATAGAAAACGCAAGATACGATTTTCAGACTGCTTTAAGCCGGGCAGCATCCAAAAGATATAAACCGAAGCCCGTTAAACAGATCCGTTTTTACAGGCATTAAAAAATACGTATTTTTAGTTTCCGGGACCGCTCAATGGCTCCCGTTTGTCCTATGAAAACTCCCGAAATAGCCGCTCACGCTCCCATCAACGGCATCAGCATGTATTATGAGATCTATGGCGCCGGCGAGCTGCCTTTGGTATTGATCCACGGCGGCGGTTCTACCATTCAGTCTTCTTTCGGAAATTTTCTGCCTTTGCTGGCAGATTATGGGAAGATCATTGCCGTAGAGCTCCAGGCCCATGGGCGTACGGGCGACCGCGATGCGCCCGAATCCTTCGAGCAGGACGCCGATGATGTGGCAGGGCTTTTGAAATATTTGAACATACCTAAAGCCAATATCCTGGGATTTAGCAACGGCGGCACCACCACCTTACAGATTGCCGTAAGGCATCCGCAGCTGGTGAATAAGCTTGTAGCCATTGCGGCTGCCTGGAAGCGGGAAGGCCTCATCCCCGGATTTTTTGAAGGCATGGAGGGCGCCACACTCGATCACATGCCGGCTTTATTAAAGGAGGCTTACCTCAGGATCAATCCCGATCAGAATGGCTTGCAGGTGATGTTTGAGAAGGATAAGCAGCGTATGATCGCCTTCACGGATGGCAGCGAAGAAGCGCTGAAAGCGATACAAGCCCCGGCTTTGTTTATGGTGGCCGACAAAGATGTGATCAGCGTCGAGCATACGGCGGAGATGAGCAGGCTGGTACCCAATGCACAACTGGCAGTATTGCCGGGGTACCACGGTTCTTTCATCGGTGAGGTGTGTGCCATGGATCATGAAAGCCCGGCAATGGGCCTGGCTGCAGGTATCATCAACGCGTTTTTAAGTGACCATTAACAAGTCAGCAAAAGCGTCAACGACATCAGGAGGTTCGTGCACGCCCTGATGAAAAATGTTGCAGCTATGCGATTTCGCGGACTGTTATTGTCGGGATAGATGGAACTACCACCGGAATTTTCTTTTGGGAAGTTAAGGCCTATCTTACCTGCTTTCTATAAACTGCTTGTGGATCTGAGGATTGCTGCAAAACAGTTCGTCGCCGCTTAGCAGTTTGCCGCTCGTACCGGAGAAGTCTGAGACCTTGCCTCCGGCTGATTCGGCAATACAGACCGCTGCTGCCACGTCCGGGAAATCGAACCCGGTGCCCATGGTAAAGTCCAGGCGGTTGGCTGCGACACCCATTATAGAGCCGGGCAGGTTTTCGATCACGTTATTATAAGCCGGGCGGCTACTCACCGTTTCGGTGAATCTTCTGAAATGCTTGTACTGTTCCATATGCGGAAACACCTTTACCTCTCTGGTATGGTGAATCAGGTATGCCGCTTCTTCAGAAAGCGGCGCGTCTTTTATCACGTGAACTTCCTGGAAAGTGGCGGCGCCATCGCCTTTCTCGCCTGTGGTAATAGTCGATTCCAGGTAGTTCAGGTGCAGGCCCAGTAACAGCTCATTGTCCTGCATCAGTGCAATACTGGTGTAGGCGCAGCGCATAAAACGGTACACTGCAGGAGAAACGACCCAGGTCAATGCAGAGCCGGGTTGAGGTTCGCCCTTCCACCAGAAAGCTGCTGAAGGAACTGTAGCGTGCAATTGCGCTGCTAAAAGCGGTTGCGTCACAGCGCCGAATGCCTCCATGATCTCCAGCTCTCTTTGTTCCATTCTGTCACTGCCGCTCATGTTGAACAGACCGGCCTGTGCAGACGAATACTCTTCAATGCGGGTATAAAGATCTTCACAGAGCGAGAATACCACATCTGTAACTGCTTTAATGTCGACAGGTTCTTTCATAACGTTCTATTCATTACAAAATTTAAGTTGTTAAGAAAATAAGGTACTCAGGACAAGTATTCACGAAACGTGATACATCATTTTGATATGAGGAATGCCATCTTCCGGGTAAACGTCGCTTTTCGTCACAAATCCCAGATCCATGTAAAATCTCTCCAGGTACTGTTGTGCCGAGATGGTGATCGTGTCTGTCTTAAAATGGCGCAGGCATTCGCTCATGCAATAGGCCATCAGTTCTTTTCCATAGCCATGCCTGCGAAAGGCCGCTGCAACCGCCACACGCCCGATCGCTGCCGAATCATAGGCAAGGCCCGGAGGCACCAGCCTGGCATAAGCCGCCAGCTGCGTACCGTCAAAGCCCATCACGTGCAGGCACTCCTGGTCTTTGTTATCTGGGTCAGCGTAGGGGCAATTCTGCTCCACTACAAACACCTCCGACCTCAGGCGCAGCAGCTCATAAAGCTCTTGCGTGCTCAGCTCCCCGAACGGTTTGGTGCTAAAGAGGATCATTGTGGAAATACAGCCTCAAAAACATTAATACTGTTTGATGGAAAGCAGCACAAGCGTGCAGGCTTCTTCCGTTTCAATGCCCTTATCAGCTGCCATCTTTTCGAATTCCGGATTTTCAGTGCCCGGATTAAAGATGATGCGCTTCGGTTTCAGGGAAAGAATATAATCGTACCAGTAAGGCTGGTTATCGGGCCCGACATAAAGGCTTACCGTATCAACATTCTCCAGGGCAGGCTTATCGGTAATGATCTCCAGTCCGTTGATAGAGCCTTTCCTTAGTCCGACAGGATATACCGTGTGTTGGTGGTTCTGAAGGCTGATGGTGGCCTTGTAGCTGTAGCGGTCCGCGTTAGGCGATGCGCCTATCACCACGGTGGTTTTGTTACTCGACATAATCCAGGTCTTTATGAAATGTTTCTTCCAGGTAATACAATGCAATAAATCCTATGCCAATGATGATGGCACCGGTAATCTGGGTAGCCAGCAGCTTATCCACACTGAAAGCAGAGATGATGAAGTTAAGCAGCAGCGAAATAAGAATGGTGGAGCCGCGCACAAAATTGGGAGCCGTTGTGGTTGCCGTAGCCCGGATGTTGGTGCCGAACAGCTCCGAAGCCGTGCTGATAAACACCGCCCAATAGCCGGTGGCAAAGCCGATAAAGGCCACGATACTGTAAAAAACAGCTACCGATGTGCCACCGGAAATAAAATAGAGCACCACACCCAATACCGTCATTGATAAGAAAAGGCCCAGCGCCTTCTTCCGCGATTTGAGGTACTGGCTGATCAGCCCTGAAGCCACATCGCCCACCGTGATCCCGGCGTAAGCAAACATGATGGATTTGCCCGCCGAAACCGCACCCTCCGGCAGTCCCAGGCTCTCGCTCAGTTCCGGCGAAAATAAGACCAGCGTTCCCATCACGTACCATACCGGCACCGTGACGAAAATAATGCAGAGGTATTTTCTGAGGTTTTTCGCATTGGAAAAAAGCTGTAAGATATTACCGCGAGCCACCTTCTCATCACTCTTCACCTGGGCAAACATGCCCGATTCCAGGATACCGATGCGGAGCACCAGCAAGGCCAGGCCCATAGCACCGCCGAGGTAAAAAGAATAACGCCAGTTGGTGATCACATCGCCCATAAAACCCGCGACTACCGCACCGAACACACCCACAGTGGCTACAATCGTTGCGCCGTATCCGCGCCGCTCCTTGCTCATGCTTTCGCTTACCAGCGTGATACCTGCGCCCAACTCTCCGGCAAGGCCAAAGCCCGAAATAAATCTCAGAACGATATAGGCATCGGTGCTGTGTACCATGCCATTGGCAATGTTGGCCAGCGAGTAGGTGAGGATAGAGCCGAAAAGCACGGAAAGCCTGCCTTTTTTATCGCCGAGAATGCCCCAGAAGATGCCGCCGATGATCATGCCGGCCATCTGCCAGTTGAGGAGAAGCTTGCCGTAAGAGGCATTCAAAAGTTTTTTGACGGCATCCGAGATGCCGGGGTACTGTTCGGGCAGGATCTCGTTCAGGCTTTGCGCCCTTTCCACGCCAAAAAGCAGCAGGTCGTAAATATCAACAAAATAGCCGAGGGCGGCCACGATGATGAGCTTATTGAGGTTTTTCGAAGGGGCCGGCGCCTGCTGCATATAGAGGGGTTATCCGTTAAACATATTTGTCGCCTTTCAGAACCTTCACATCGTTCACAAAGTTGCGGATCTGCTGCTCGTCCTGCTTTTTGCAGATCATTAATACACCTTCGGATTCCACAACAATATAATCTTTCAGGCCCTGTAACACCACCAGTTTATCATTGGGCACATGCACAATGCAGTTCTGGCAGTCGTATTCCATAATGTTTTTTCCCACCAGGGCATTATTGCCCTTATCGTGCTTGATGTGTGTAAACAGGGAACCCCAGGTGCCAAGGTCGCTCCAGCCAATAATCGAAGAGCGCACGTATACATTCTTCGCTTTCTCCATCACACTGTAATCGATAGAGTCGTTCTTACAGATGTTATAGGCCCGCTTGATGAACTCTTCTTCGGAAGGCGTATTGTAATGCTCCTGGCCCTCCTTGAAAATATTAGCCAGCTCCGGATCGAGCTGTTCGAAGGCATGAATGATGCTTTTGGTGCTCCATACAAAGATGCCGCTGTTCCACAGGAACTCGCCGGTTTCGATGAACAGCTTGGCCTGTTCCAGCTGCGGTTTCTCCATGAAGGTTTTCACCTTGTAAATGCGCTTGTCTTTTTCCTTTACCGGCGAATCGATGAACTGGATGTAGCCGTAGCCCGTATCAGGCCGCGAAGGCTTGATGCCAAGCGTTACCAGGCACTCTTCCTCCTTTGCTTTCGCAAAACAGGATTTGATTGCCTTGACGAAAGTTTCCTCCTTCGTGATCAGGTGATCGGACGGAGCCACTACCGTCAGCGCATTTGGATTCAGCTTGTGGATCTTGTAAGAGGCATAGGCAATGCAGGGCGCCGTGTTTTTGCGCGCAGGCTCCGTTAAAATATTTTCTTTGGGTAATTCGGGTAATTGCTCAATTACCAGCTGTTCATAAATAGCATTGGTAACCACATAAATATTATTCAGCGGACAGAGTTCACGGAACCTGTCGAAAGTTTGTTGCAGTAAGGTTCTGCCGGTGCCTAAAATATCTAAAAATTGCTTGGGATGATTGGTGGTACTCATTGGCCAAAAACGTGACCCTACGCCACCAGCCATAATAATACAGTACTGATTTTTCATAATTATAAAGCACTAATTTACACAAAAAAAGTGGGATTAAAACTAAAAAAAGCCTTAGATCCTGATGCCGATGACAAGGACGTCGTCGATCTGTTCGGTGTCCTGTTTCCAGTTCACAAAGGTCTGCTCGAGTCCCTGTTTTTGCTGTGGCATCGGGAGCTCCACCATGTCGCGGATGCTTTTCTGCAGGTTGGTAAGCATGAACTTTTTTCCTTTCGGCCCGCCGAACTGATCGGCGTAACCGTCGCTGAAGAGGTAGAGGCAGTCGCCTTCCTCCACCGTAATGACGTGATTTTCATACACCCGGTGCTCCTCCAGCTCGAGGCCGCCAATCGGGAATTTGGAAGCTTTGACAATCTCCAGCTCGTAATTCCGGTGTTTGCGGTAGATCCACAGCGGCCTGTTGGCACCCGCATATTCTACCTGCTTCGAGTGGTCGGTGAAGGCGCAGAGCGTAATGTCCATCCCATCGCGACGCTCAAACTCCCGGGTATTCTGGTTCAGAGCAATCTTCACACCCTTATGGAGCTCCAGCAGGATATCGCCGGGGCGGGTGATCTTTTTCTCGTTCACGATTTCATTGAGCAGCGTATTGCCCACAATGCTCATGAAAGCGCCCGGCACGCCATGCCCCGTACAGTCAACCGCGGCAATGAAGCGCGTGTCGCCGTTCCTGGCAAACCAGTAAAAGTCGCCGCTTACAATGTCCTTAGGCATATAGAGTACAAAGCTCTGTGCGAAAAGAGAGTGAATATTGTTGAGATTTGGCAGCAGCGCCTCCTGGATGTTCTTGGCATATTTAATACTGTCGGTAATCTCTACGTTCTTATGCTCGATGATGGTTTTCTGCTCAATAACCTCCTTATTAATGCTCTCTACCTTTTCCTTCTCATCGCGTAATTCCTTCGTGCGCTCGTCTACCACTTTTTCCAGCTTCTGCTTATCGGCCATAAGCTTTTTAGTGTGCAGGTAGTTGTATAGGCTCACGCTGCCTATCAGCACAATGGCGCAAAGCGTGTAGAACCACCAGGTATTGTACCAGGGCGGAGAGATCTCAAACTCAAATACCACAGGCTCTGTGTTCCATACACCGTCGTTATTCATGGCTTTGAGCATGAATTTGTAACGGCCCGGTGGCAGCGAGGAGTAGGTGGCTTCGGTTTTCGATGTAGGAGGCGTCCAATCATTGTCGAGGCCCTCGAGTTTATACCGGTACATGACTTTTTCCGGAGCCGTTAAGCTTATTCCTACAAACTGGAAGGTAAGGTGATTCTTGGAGAAGGGTAGTTTCAGTGACTTCGGCAGCAAGGTCGAACTGTCTTTTTCAGCGTATTTGAAAATATCTTCCTGCCCGAAGAAGAGCTTCACGCTGTTTATATGCGTCAGGGGCTCCAGCGCATTTTTGGTGTCGACCGCCGGATTGTAGATCTCCAGCCCATTTGGCGTGCCGATCAAAATGCAGCCGTCCCGGTCTTTGAAAGCCGCATTGAAATTGGATTCCGCGCTCAGGAGCCCGTCATTTTTCTCGAAATGCCTGATGCTGATCTTACCGGAATAAAATTCTTTGATGTCCAGAATATCAATCCCTGTATTCGTACCAACCAGCAAGCGGTTAAGATTATCGGTTTGTAAGAAGTTGATGAAATTTGAAGATAAGCCGTTCTTTTGAGAGATCTTCGTGAATTGCTTATAGTCGTAACTGAAGAGGCCTTCTTCTGTTCCGAACCACAGGTTACCACGCTCGTCTTTGGTAATGTTCTGGATCCGGCGTGCATTCAGATTTGTTTTATCCGAAAAAAGCGTAATCCCTCCCAGGTTGTACTTCACGGCGCCGTTTTCTGTCCCGGCCCAGATAGCGCCGGTCTTATCCTCCACAATCGTGAATATCGGAAAGGGCATGTCGGGCTGCTTGAGCGCATTGACCATCGCTACTTCCGTTATAAGGCCTTTGTCGTACTTAAAGAGCCCGTCGTTTGTGCCAATCCAGATATTCTTTTTACTGTCTTCATAAAGCGAGAGGATATACTTATGATGAAAAGACTCCGACCGGATATTCCGGAAATCCTCCTCGTACAGGCACAGGCCATCGTTGGTGCCAAAGAATAATTTACCGTCGGAAGCCACAAGGATCGCATTGATGTTGTTATCAGGCAGGGTATTCGCGCGGTTCATCTCAAAATTGAAATAGCTGATGTCCTGGCCGTCGATGCGGCATAGCCCGTTGCTGCGCAACGCCAGCCAGTAGCGGCCTTTCTTGTCCTGCGCTACGGTATTGACGTAATTGTCCGGCAGGTGGTCGGCCTTGGTATAGTATACAAACTTGTTGTTCTTATACCGGTAAGCGCCGGCGCCGTCGGTGCCTATCCACAGGTTGCCCTCACGGTCTTTGAACAGGCATTGGATCGGGTTACTCGTCAGGCCGTTCATGCTGTTGTACTGTGCCACCCGTTTTTTCAGCTTAAAGTCAAAGCAGATAACGCCTTCGGCGTGAGAGCCGAACAGGACCTGGTCGTTGTCAAGTACCAGCACGCAGCTGTACGAAATATTCTCGTTTTTTGGGAGCTCATCCGCCCGGCGCATTTCAAACGTTTTGGAAATGAGGTTTAGTCCGGTTTGAGTGCCGATCAGCATATCGCCGTTCTTCCGTTGGCCGATCGAAAAAATAAAATTGTTCATCAGCCCGTTATCTGTCGAAAAATGGTGGAAGCTCCCCGATCGTTTGTTGTAATAAATGACCCCATTTTGCAGGGTAGCAAACCACATGTTCTTATCGGCGTCCATAAACATCGAATAGACGGAGCTCCGGTTCAGCAGATCGTTTTTGTCAAATGCCAGGATTTTGTCATCCTGCAAAAGGTACACGCCTTCCTGCGTCCCGATCCAGGTAATGCCTTCATCCTGCAGAACTTTAAAGATCCAGCTGTTCTTCAGGCCCTGCTTTTCGGAGTAATTGCGGAAGCTGATGCCATTGTATACGCTCAGGCCTTTGGCTGTGCCAAACAGCAGCTCATGTTTGCTGTTTTCAGCAATAGAGAATACCACATTATTGATCAGGCCTTCATTATCGGAAACCGTCGTGAAGGTATTGCCGTCGTATTTGCCTACTCCGCCGCTGTTGGTTCCCAGCCACATGGTGCCGCTATGGTCCTGGAAGATAGACAGCACCTGCGATTGAGGCAATCCCTGGTCGGTATTGTAATTCTTGAAATTGTAGGATTGTGAGATACACGCCGAACCGCAAAACAACAAAATACAAAGCAGTAAACTATATTTCGGGTTCAGGTACATGGGGCCGTGTGTATACCGCGGGGCAGGATTGCAGGCCCTGCTTCCCGGGCATATAACAAAGCGATAAAAATAACTAAAAGTACCCACTTAGTCCGTGATAAAAACCCTCGTATTTGTTTCAAAATTATTTATCCGGATCCGCGACAGGTAGACACCCGCTTTCAGATCGCTGATGTTAAGCACCGGTGTGTAAGATCCCGCTTCCTGCCGGTCGTTCTCACGGAACGTTTTGACACAATGCCCCAGCAGGTCAAACAATTCGATGGATACCGTTGCACTTTCCGGCAAAGTATAGCGTACTGTGAGCAGGTGCTTCGCAGGGTTAGGGTACAGGCTGATCTTATTTGAGGGATCTTCCAGGGCACGAACGCCGGTAATGAAAGGCACCGGGTTCACCTTGGCCGAATCCACCACAAAGTCGAGGTTGGTAAACTGGTTGTTGCCTACATTCAGAACCTTGTGATAGGTCTGGTTGGTGTCGAGTCCCGGAATGTCTACCAGCAGGAAATACGATTCGCCGGTAGTATTGTTGGGGAGTCCCGATAAGGTGTAGGTACCATCCGCAGCGGTTACGGTCTGGGCAAACATACTGCCGCCGGGGTTCTTGCCACCTTTCACGATAATGCCGCCGATGGGATTTCCCGGACTTAGCGGGCTGTAGGGCGATGCCGGTCTCTGTCCGAAACCCTGGCCCTCCACAATTTTTCCGCTCATCAGGCCTGGTCCGTTTCCGATGTTGCTCAGCGCGAGCACGGTAATGTTTTGTGTCGCGTTGTTTGTACAACCATGAGAAACCGCGGTTGCGCCTTTCCAGCTGACGGCGCTCGGGCCATAGGTTACCAGGACGTTGGTAGCAGTTGGCACGGCTTTGATCACGTACACCGAACTATCTACGGGCCCGAAAGAATAAATAGAGCTGAAAGGCGTAAAGGCTACGGAGTCCCATTGCCCCAGTACCGGCCGGTAGCGGTACAGGATCATGTTGCCGCTTACCGCACCCGCAGGGCTGGTCACGTTGCCGCTGATGTTTTTGGAAGCGATCGTTGTTACTGTAGAAATTCTCACAGTGCTGCAGCCTGAAGCATTGGTGCCGGTAACGGTATAGGTTGTGCTTACGGTAGGAGTAACCACGATCGAAGAGGTCGTGGCTCCCGTGCTCCATAAATAGGTAATACCACCCGGGTTGGTTGCCGTCAGTGTTACCGCGCCGGCAGCACATACAGTCGCATTGTTGACACCAATAGCCGGAACCCCGTTAACAGTGAGCGTTGCGCTGTTGGAAATAAGGTTGGTACAGCCATCAGAAGCAATACATCTGTACAGGTAGCCGTTGAGCGTTCCGCTGGTGGCTAAAAAGCTCAGTGTTGGAGTGCTCACACCACTATAGGTAGAGCCATTCATCGCATTGGCATAAGCGCCACCGGTGCTCACCTGCCACTGGTAGCCCAGGCCGGTGGTATTGGTGCCCACAGTCATCATGGTACCTGTGCCGGCACATACCGGTGTCGATACAGGTTGAGTGATAATAGCGCTGGAGCTGCCCAGCTTCTTGACGTAAGAGCCGCTGTTGGCATCACCTATCACTACATATGGTGTGCCGCCGGAGCTAACAGCGAGGCCATGGGAATTGGGCGTATTGATTGAAAAATAATTGTTGCCTGCATACACCCAGGCAGAGCCATTGTATTTAGATACACTCGATTTATAGTTTCCCAGCTCATAGTAAGCCAGGTAAGGAGTGCCCGCCGGATCGAGGGCCAGGGCAATAGAGGCATACACACTTCCCACAGTGCCTGTTCCTACCGATTGCCAGGTGCCGGCGCTAAAAGTTTTGATCGTGCCGATATTGGCGGCGCTATTATAGGCCACATAAGGCGTGTTATTATAGCTTACATCAATGTAGGTCTCGTTGACGGCGCCCGTAGATACCGTGCCGGTTCCCACTGCAACCCAGGCAGTGCCGTTATAGCGTTTCACTGTGGCCAGGTTACCATTCGCCACATCCTGGTAAATGATATAAGGCGTTCCCGAATCATCAATGGATAAAGAGGTATAAGAGGCCGTGCTGGTGGAAACGGCTGCGCCTACAGTTACCCAGGCTCCGGCGCTAAAGGTTTTTACCGTTGCCCGCGAGGTATTGGCCACATCCACGTAGGCCACGTAAGGCGTCCCGTTATGTACGGCAAGCGATACATAATTGGCGGTTCCCGTTGATACCGCAGTGCCTATGGTCGACCATGTCCCTGCTGTATATGTTCTCACCAGCAAACGTTTTCCGTTTGAGCCATCCGAAAAAGCCACATAGGGAGTCGTGCCGTCTATGGCAATGCTGGTATAGGCCGAATTGGTGTAGGAACTCAGTGATCCTACTGTCTGCCAGGCTCCTGCACTGTAAGTTTTCACAACTACCGCCGAAGAAAGCGAGGCATCGGTATAAGCAATGTAAGGCACATCCCCCGACGTGAGGGCAATATCATTATACGCCGTGTTCGTTGCTGTTGAAGCAGCAGCGGCACCCACATTGGTCCAGGTGCATTGCGCCTGTAGCTTGCAGGTAAACGTAAAAAGCAGGAGGAGCGGCAGAGTAAGCATGTATTTCACCATAGCGTAAATTTTTATAGATGAATGTACTTTAATTGAAGACTAAATTACTTATTTATTGTGTTAAAACGGTTTTTTTGTCCTGCCTGTTTATAAAAAAAGCTGCCTGGTAAGTAAAACAGGCAGCTTTTAAGGGACGTCAGGCCAGGCTTAGTGTGTTACAAAAAGCTTCACCGCTGTTTCGCTCTCATTGATCCGGAGCTTCACAAAATACATTCCCTGGCTGAGCTCAGCCAGCATGATCCGGTGCGTATGCGCTCCCGCGCCTTCCTGCGAGGCAGGAACAACCGTTTTCAGATACTTTCCTACCACATCGTACAGTTCAACCGATACATCGGAAGCCATTGCCAGCGTGTAGTCGATCGAAATCTTACCGTTGCTTGGGTTAGGGTATACCTTGATATGGTTCTCTGCGAGAGAAGCGGATTGAGGAACGCTCACATCCTGAACCGGATTGATCCTTGCCGAATCGACAATAAAATCGAGGTTAGGGTAGGTATTGCTGCCGGTAGAAATCACGCGGTGGTAGGTGCCATTGGTATCCAGCCCCGGAATATCCACCAGGATAAAATACTCTTCGCCTGGAGCATTATTAGGCAGGCCCGAAAGTGTGTAAGTACCGTTGGAGCCTGTGACAGTCTGGGCAAACATGTTGCCGCCAGGATTCTTGCCGCCTTTGACGATGATTCCGCCGATAGGATTGCCAGGCGCCAGCGGGCTGTATGGCGACGATGGCCTTTGCCCGAATCCCTGGCCTTCTGTGATCTTGCCGCTCATAGAGCCGGGGCCTGCGGTTAATGACGTTAAAGCCACCACATGGATGTCCTGAACATCAGCAGTGGCACAGCTATGGTTGATCTGGACAGCCGTTTTCCAGTTAATGGAGTTCAGTCCGTAAGTTACCTGCAGGCTGCTGGCAGAAGGAACCGCTTTTACAATGTAGATTCCATAGTTCACCGAAGCAAAGTTATAGCCGCCGTTCACTGCAATAGGCTGCGATGTCACGGAGTCGAACTTGGTGAAGTAAGGCTCATACTTGTAGAGGATGGCTGTGCCCGGTACCGGAACAGAGGCAGTCGTAATCGTACCCGTGATACCCGTGGCCGGTTTCACAAAAATGCTGATGGTTGCCGTAGCCGAGCAGCTGTTGGTGGCTGTGCCGGTTACCGAGTAAACAGTGCTTGTTGTAGGCGTCACGGCAGTAGTAGCTGTCGTCGCGCCATCGTGGGCCCATACGTAGGTCGAGGCACCGCCGGCAGTGAGGACCAGTGGCTCGGCCGGGCAGATGGAATAGGAAGGGGCAGTAATGCTTACTGCAGGAGCATTTACCGTAACCAATACCGAGCCCGTGCTTGCAGCAGGCGATCCGTTACACAGGATCTCGCACATGTAATAAGTACTCTGGGCGGGGTTGACGGTAATCGAAGGGTTGGCCACCGGGCTTCCGACGTTGGTGTATGAGCTGCCGGTTGGCGACGATTGCCATTGATACGTATAACCCGTGTAGCCCGGAATGGCGGATGTAATGCTCAGGGTGACAGCTGCCTGAGGGCATACAGTGGCTGAGCTTGCAGATACCGTCATGCCCGGAGGAAGGTTTTGCCCGCTGCAATTGGCAGGGAAAATGTACACCGCATAATCTTCGGTTTCTCCGTATGCATTCAGAAGAAGCATTCTTTCGCCGCTACCGCTTGGGGTTGAGCAGGCATCGCCCGAACCTAAGGCATTACCGTATAAGTTACGCACCCGCAGCTTGGTGAGGCCGGGCAGGGCCGAAGCCGGAATAGTGATCGTACCGCTGGCAGTATAGTTCCCGCTTCCGGCGGGGCTGCCGATGAAGGTGTATTCTCCGATGTCAAATATGCCGTTATGGTCGTAATCGATCCAGGCGCTCACATTCTCATAAGAGTCGTTCCCGAGAGTCACATCCAGCGTATACGAAGTGCCCGCTGTGATGCTGGCCGTAGCTACCGTAGAAGAGTAATCGGTATAAGCCGTAGCGCTGCATGCAGATGTATTGCTCAATACAGAGCCGAGCACCACGTTGTTGATCTCGTCACCGCCTGTGCAGTCGATCACGTCAGGAACACAATAGCACACATTGAAAGGGCTGATGCCCACAAGCACCGAAGCGGAGTTCTGCGACAGGCCGCTGCTCACGCAGGTCACCACGCAGCGGTAATAGGTTGCGATGGTTTGGGTTGTTACCGTGTAGGATACATGATTTTGTGGAGCACCAAGGTTGGTCCATGTGTTGTTGTCCAATGACGATTGCCACTGGTAGCTGTTGCCCGTTACCTGGCTGTTGCCCGTTAAATTCAGCGTCAGTGGAGCATTGGAGCAAGTGGTGGTTGAGCTGGCTACAGCGGTGCCTGCAACCGGCGATCCGGAGCAGCCCGCCGCGGCGTTGATAAAGATGCTGTAATCGAGTGTATGACCGCTATTTTCTGTTTGTGTGCAGGGATCAATAGTATTCACCTGCGTGTTATTCGATTCCGTTTTCAGCCTCATCAGGGTTAGGCCGCCGAGCGCTGTATAAGGAATGGTGACCGGCACGCTGAAGGCCATCGTCGTTTGTAATACAGAAGTGCCGATCGTGATCTTTTCATAAGCATCAAAGGTGCCGCTGTGATCGTAATCGATCCAGCCTGTGGCATAGGTAACATCATTATAGCCTTCGATGTCCGTAGAAAGCGTATAGGTTTGGCCGGCAGTTACGGTGCCTGTCGTGGCGGTAAAATCCTCGTAGCCTGTGCCGCCGCAGGTGATGCTGCTGCTGTTGATGGCTGTGAATGTAACTGCGGTAAAGAAGGTGTTGCCGCAGGAAATGTTCCCCGGGTTGCAATAGCATAATAAGAAAGAGTTTTGGTTCACTACCACCGGGGTTGAGGTCGACGACATGGCGCTTGACGTACACGTTACAATACAGCGGTAATGCGTGGTAGCTGTCTGGGTGCTCACGGTGTAAGGTACATGGGCCTGCGCGCTGCCTAAGTTGCTCCAGGCCGTGCCGTTTGGCGAAGACTGCCATTGGAAGCTCATGCCCGCAGCGGCAGATGTGCCGGTTAAGTTCAGGGTATAAGGCGAGTTGGAACAAACGCTGGTAGCCGTGGATACGGCCGCCCCGGCAGTAGGAGTTCCCACACAACCCGGAAGCCCTGTGATGTTTACCAGGAAGTCCATGACCTGACCGTTATATGACAGGGAGCTGCACGGATCCTGGGCCTGTATACCCGATTCCATTGCCAGCCGCATCCGCACAGTGCCGGCCTGCGCCGTAAATGGAATATTAACCGTTGAGGTATAAGCTCCTGAAGTGTTGCCGCTTGCCAGCTGGCTGTATTCCCAGGCATCATAGATCCCGTTGTTGTTATAGTCGATCCAGGTGCCGATCACAAAGCTTCCGCTTTGATTGGTGGTGGCATTGAATGTATACGTCTGGCCTGCCGTTACCGAAATGGTTGGCACGGTGCCCGCAAGGTCCTGGTAGCCATTGGAGCCCGGGCTGCATACCGGGTTGTAGCCCGTCATGGTGGCAAAGTCGATCCCGGTCATGTAATAGCCGTAGTCACAATCCAGGTTTGCTGCCGTGCAGAAACAATTCAGGATGCTTTTTTGCGCAATGCTCACCGGCGTGGAGGTAGAGGAGGCCGCTGAAGCGGTGCAGGTTGTAATGCAGCGGTACCAGGTCGTTACGGTTTGATTGCTGATGGCATAAGTCCAGTTGCTCTGCAGGCTTCCCATGTTGGTCCAGAGCGTGCCGTTGGGCGATGATTGCCATTGGTACGTCAAGCCTGCTGCCAGGGGCCCCCCGCTTAATCCCAGCGAGAAAGGGCTGTTGGTGCATACGCTGTAGCTGCTGCTCACCGTAATGGCCGGAGAAGGTGTGCCTGCACAAATGGGAAGTGTTGTCATGCCAAATTGTGCGGATGCAAACGAGTAGCTGTCCTGGTTGGAGGCTGGAGGAGACGCAGGGTCAGGATCCGTGTTATCGTCATAAAACAACATGCTGCGTTTTGTGCTCGTAGGATTGCTGGCCCACAGGGCATTATCAGGATTGCCGTTGGTGTATCCCGGCGAATTTTCATGAACGCCTACCACGAGGTTGCTGGAGCCGTCCCAGATGAAAGGTGTGCTCAGGGTGATCGTCATCCATTGCCCGGCAGAGGCTGGAGCCGTTACCGTGCCCGAAAATACAGAGCTTAAGCCCGATACCCAGTCGGTATTGTTGGAAAAAGCTGTTTTGGGGCTGTTGCCCATAAATACCTCCCAGTTTTCCCAGGTATTGGTAGGAAGGCCCTGGTTGGCATAAAAGAAACTGATGGAGCTGATGGTCGCAGGGCCGTTAGCTCCCGCCGCAGTAAGCTCGCTCGCCAGGTAGATCGTTTGCGAGTAGTTGTTACCGTAATAGGTATAAATAGGGTTGTACTGATTGGGATTGGCGACAGAGCCTACCGTTATGGTCTGGGCCTTCAGCAATCCGCTAAAGCATAGCAGAGCTGTCATTACGATCAGCGGTCTCAGGGATGAGTAGAGTGTCTTCATGTAAGCGTATGGGTTAAAGCAAAAAAATGGGGGTTATGCTAAAAAGCGATCCAAAAGTATAAAATAATGCCGCTATGCACCAAATTAAATTTCAAATAGTTGTTCAAAAATGGCATTTGGTCGTTGAATAACGGTTGTTTGGTTGTGTTTAAGCCGGGGAGGCCGGCGAAGCCGTCATGGCAGAAAAGCCTCCCGACGGGGGTAGTAAAGAAACGCAGCAGCCAGGTCTACCGCCAATCTCCACGGTGCATTTAGGCGGGAGTTGCATGCATGCCTTTTTCTGCTCCGCTTTACGAGCAGTCAACTACGCAGGTTTAGGAGCTCCGTGCTTCGTTGTAAAGAAGGGAATACGCTAAGGTGAAAAGAAGACGTTGACTCAGGAATTCAGGTACATCTCAACCAGGCCTTCCGGAGAGTTGAATTCGATCGTTTTATGGTCGTCGTCAATTTCGATGATAAAGTCGTCATTGAACGGTAAGATGATCTCGCTGCCGCTTGGATGGACCACTTTGATGATCACGTTATCCGTTTTTTCATCCACTTCGGTAATGTTGCCGATATTCCCAAGGCGCGAATCAATGATGGCATAGCCCACAAACTCATTGAGAGATTCCTCGTCTTCCAGAATAAATTCCTCCAGGGCAAACGCTTTTTTACCGATGAGTTTTTTAGACGTATCGATCGTGTCGATGGTCTCCAGCTTCAGGATGTAACCGGTATTGTTAGGCCTGCATTCTTCAATAAAATAAGGCACCTGCGAGCCGTTCAACTCGAGGAATACCGATTTGATAGCTTCTTCGTCAATGTTGACGAGGTCGAGGAGCCTTAAGATCAGGTGACCTTTCAGTCCGTGTGTTTTGCTGATGTAGCCTATTTCGCGGGTTGTCATAATGAGTCAGGGGTGTTGTGGCCAGGATCAAATTTTGGCAGGGCCAGTTTGTATTTTACAGCCAGGATCCTGAAGATGATGATCACACTCATACAGGCAGGAGCGGCAATGTTAGGGTCTATCTGCAGGTACAGCATCGATGTGTAGAGCACAGCGCCGGTAATGCAGGCCGTCGCATAAATTTCTTTGGCAAAGATGAGCGGGATCTCGTTGATGAGCGTGTCGCGGATCACACCGCCAAACACTGCGGAGATCAGGCCCAGGATAACGGCGGCAAAGGGGTTCACGTGGTACTCGAGGCTTTTTTCAACCCCCAGGATTGTATAAATGCCTACGCCGATGGTGTCAAACAAAAACAAGGTGCGTCGAAGCCTGATGATGGCATTTTTGAAGATCAGGGTTACCAGGAACGCGATGATAATGGAAATGAGGATATTGCTGTCGCTGAGCCAGGAGATAGGGTAAGCCCCCAGCATCATGTCGCGGAGTGTGCCGCCACCAATCGCGGTGAGGAAGCCCGTGAAAAAAACGCCAAAGTAATCGTGGTAATGCTTTTTATCGCGCGCGGCCAGGGAACCAGAAATGGTAAAGAAAAAAATCCCGATAAGGTTAAGCCAGTAGAATAGCATGTTAATTTCCTCCAGAGGGGGATACGTCCTTTAAGTGTTTATGTTTTATTTATTCTTTTTCTTTTTAAGGTGTATTATGTGTTCACGCTTATAAAATGCCAAAGTTAGGGAAATTGACTGTTTTACGAGGCCCGGGAGCCGGAAATTTATCACGAAATCGCTACTCATAGCGGTGGCTGAGGTTCTTGCAATGGTGGCTGAGGTTCTCGCAACGGT
>DGQK01000011.1 GCA_002390745.1 Bacteroidetes bacterium UBA4416
CTGTATGCGTTTTTTCAGATTTTTATAGAGGGCAAAAAAATCTGAAAAAACGCATACAGGAAAAGTCCCAGCAATGCCAGGGCCAGCGGTTCCTTCAGCACACCGGAACTCCAGAATAGCACGGAGGGCGCCAGGAAGATCAGGATAGCCAGAAGCTTTTCCTTAGCCGGAAAATAGAGTTTGAATGCTTTGTAGAAGGCAAACTGCCCGGCAAAGGAAACCACCAGCATGGCCAGCGCATGTACAGCATAGGCGCCTCCCGAGAAAAGCCTCACAAAGGCATGAAAACGGGTGGAAGTGCGGTTATCATTCAGAAAAAACTCGCTCATCGAATCGGAATTCCCCCAATCAAAGATGCGGCTGAAATAAGGCTTATATAAAGGATCGGAAACCAGGTCGCTGTGCCAGCCCAGCACCATTTTCAGATAATCGGCTTTATGCCCGTGAAAGGCTTCATAAATAACCTCCGCCCCTGCCAGGGTATCTCCACTGTCGCCCCGGATCCCGTTCGGGCTGTGAATAAAGTAAAACCAGTAATAAGCAAAGCAGGCCAGGGCCTTCACTACCACCACAACCAACAGGAACGACCGGGAAAGAACAGCATCCTTAAAAAAAGGAAGCTTCCACACCAGCAGAACAAAGACCAGGAAATATAAGCTTGCCAGGATCAATACGATTCGAAGAATTTAATAGACATATAACGCTCCGGCTCTTTGAGTGGCCTGAAGCCGAATTGTTCGTAAAGCCCGTGCGCATCGAGCGTGGCCAGCATAAACCTGCGCAATCCCTGCAAGGGCCCATGGTCCATAATATACCGCATCAGCTGCTTGGAAATCCCTTTGCCGCGATAAGCAGGGTCTACAAATACATCGGCCAGGTAAGCAAAGGTGGCATGATCGGTAATGACGCGCGCAAAGCCTATCTGTCGCTTATTGTCGTAAACCCCAAAGCAGGTGCTGCCTTCGATGGAACGGAGCACGACCTCCATCGGGATGTTTTTCGCCCAATAGCTTTCGCCGGACAGGTAAGCATGAATGTAATTCACGTCCAGCTGTGTCTTGTCGGTAGTAATCGTAATGTGCTGCATGGTAATTTCGTTTAAGATTCTATGGTGTCACGATGCATCGTGAGGGTCGAAGGGTGAAAAAAACTATAAATTATTCACTATCACTAAGCGCTTACTCTTCGCATCAAAGGCAAAACGGGTGATCTTCTTAATACCGGCTCCCGCAAAGGAGAACAGGGTTTCCCATGTCCCGGTCTTCTCGTTGAACCGCAGCAAATCAGCATTCTCCGCTTTCACCAGGCCCAGCTCCGGATGCCAGATAAAATCCTCGTTCGGTGAGGGATAGCTGGCATATACCCTGCTCTCTTTCGTGGCCGGGTTATAGATCCTGAATTCCAGGGAATGGTCCGTTTTAATGGCATACATGAACCGGGAGCTGATACCTGTTTTCCGGAAAGCCCTGGAAGGCTGATCGCAGATCCAGACATCCTTGCCTGTTTTAAGGTTGAGCGCATGCAGGGAGTGCGGCTCCGTAAGCTTGTAGTACAGGAGCGTATCTGCATTCAGCCAGCTGTGGTAGCCCACCGAATCGGTGGCATCGCCGGCAAACTTCATGAAAGAACCGTCGAAAGCCATCTTCCATACGCGCTGGGTGGAATCGGCCTCTACCACAACCACAGAAAAGCCCGACTCATCGGGCAGGATCGTGGGCGAATACTCGCTGACCCTTGACTTCGTGAGGTTGGTTTGAAGCTTTGATTTGATGTCGTAACGGTAAATGTCGGCCTGCCCGTCGTCGCGGATGCTTACATACAGGATGGATTTGCCGTCGGCGGTAAAAGCCGGCTGGTTGTCGTAACCCGCCCGGTTGGTGATGTTCCGGGGATTCACTGCCTGGTAGACATTCTGCTTTTTCTCGAGGTCAAACAGCCAGAGATCGGTTTCCGGCATCTGGGCCAGAGCCGCTAATCCCTGCCCAAGGAACAGAAAAGCCAGTATGGCCCGGGAAGGCCGTTTGGCGACGAGCTCAGATAGCAACCGGTTCATTGAAGTATTTTTTAAAGGTGAATTGGATCAGGCGGTACACGATATAGCCCCAGAAAAGCCCTACCAGGAAGCCTATAAAGATATCGGAAGGATAATGAACGCCGAGGTAGATCCGCGAATAGGCTGTAATAGCCGCCCAGAGGAAAAACAGGCTTCTGAACCAAAGGCTCTGCCTGGAAAACAGCAGGAACAGCAACATGGCGATCCCGAAGCAATTGGCCGAATGCCCCGAAAAAAAGCCGTACTGCCCGCCTTTGTAGTCGTGCAGGATGTGTATCCTGTCCATGATCTCGAGGTTATGGCTAGGCCTGTAGCGCTTCACCCCGTGCTTTACCTGGTTGGATGACTGGTCGGTAAATCCTACCAGAAGCCCCATAAAAGCCGCCAGCAGCAGGGTTTTCTTCCACCCGCATTTGCGGAAGACAAGGTAAAGCCACCAGGCAAAGAGTGGAAAGAAAACCCACACCCTCGATATATTGTACATCAGTTCGTCTGTAAGCGTGGAATGTAAGCCATTCAGGTACAAAAACAACTCCCCGTCGAGGAGCTTAAGAGAATCAAACATAGCTTAAAAATAGAAAAAAGAAACGGGTTCCGCAAAGCCGGAAAAAAATGCCTGCCCGGAAGGCCGGAAACCGGGCGGAGGCCGGCAGGCTTTTTTAACCACTTTTCAACAAATTTTATATATCCGAAGCTAAGCGCTATCTTTGCCTATTACTTGATTTTATGAGCCATTTAAAGAAAATAAACAGCGCGCTGATCTCTGTTTTTTACAAAGACAATTTAGAGCCTGTCATCAAAAAACTGAACGACCTCGGTGTTACCATTTACAGCACCGGCGGCACACAAACATTTATCGAAAATCTCGGAGCGCCTGTGAGGGCCGTAGAAAGCCTGACTGCCTTTCCTGAGATTTTAGGCGGCCGCGTCAAAACATTGCATCCGAAAATTTTCGGCGGCATCCTCGGGCGCCGCGAGCTCGACAGCGATGTAGCACAGATGGAGCAGCATGAGATCCCGACCATCGACCTGGTGATCGTCGACCTTTATCCTTTTGAGGAAACCCTTGCCAGCGGCGCATCGGAGGAAGACATCATCGAGAAGATTGACATCGGCGGCATTTCCCTGATCAGGGCTGCTGCCAAAAATTTCAATGATGTGGTGATCGTTTCATCAAGAAACGATTATGCTTCCTTACTGAATTTACTGAACGAAAAAAACGGCTTCTCCGATTTATCCGACCGCAAGACCTTTGCTGCTAAAGCCTTTGCCATGAGCAGCCATTACGACTCCGCCATCTTCAACTACTTCAATGCCACAGAAGATCTGCCGGTATTAAAACACAGCCTCCACAATGGCGTCACGTTACGTTACGGCGAAAACCCTCATCAGAAAGGCGTTTTCTACGGCAACATGGAGGCGATGTTCACCAAACTCAACGGAAAAGAATTATCATATAACAATTTGCTCGATGTAGATGCTGCTGTGAATTTAATGGCTGACTTTACAGAGGAGCCTACCTTTGCGATCTTAAAGCATAACAATGCCTGCGGCGTCGCGTCGCGCCCGACGGTAACGGAAGCTTATCTTGCTGCCCTGGCCGGTGACCCTACATCGGCATTCGGCGGGATCCTGATCAGCAACAGGGAAATCGATTTTGAAGCAGCCGAGGAAATCCACAAGCTGTTTTGCGAAGTGGTGATTGCTCCCTCTTATTCCGACACGGCCTTAGCGCTTTTAAAAAGCAAAAACAACCGCATTATTTTAGTTCAGAAACCGGTAGCGCTACCTGAAAAGCAGATCCGCACCCTGCTGAACGGAATTATCGAGCAGGACAAGGACAGCGTCACTGAAACCGAAGGCAGCCTGCAAACCGTTACTAACGTTTCGCCTACTGCCGACCAATTGAAAGATCTATTATTTGCCAACAAGCTGGCGAAGCATACCAAATCCAACACCATCGTCATTGCAAAGAACAACCAGCTCATTGCAAGCGGCACGGGCCAGACATCGCGCGTGGATGCCTTACGGCAGGCTATCGCCAAAGCGCAATCTTTCGGCTTCGACCTGAAAGGATGTGTGATGGCGAGCGATGCGTTCTTCCCTTTTGCAGATTGCGTGGAGATCGCCCACAAAGTAGGCATCGATACGGTGATCCAACCCGGAGGCTCTATCAAAGACAAAGACAGCATCGAATACTGCAACGCCAAAGGCATGAGCATGGTATTTACCGGCACAAGGCACTTTAAACATTAATTCAGTTGAAGAATAAGAGAGTTGTAGAATTGGGGAATAAGCTTCTGGTTAAAAAAATTAATTTATAACAGCTAATTATTTTTTATGGAAAACTTCGCAGAGGTCTTTAAAAACAGAACAAAAAAATTTGCGGCTGATATTATTAAATACACCCAGGGATTTCATAAAAACGAAGAATCTTATATTATTAAAAAACAATTGATACGCTCAGCTACTTCGGTAGCATCTAATTACAGAGCTGTATGCAGGGCAAGATCAGATGCAGAATTTTTCTCTAAATTATGTATTGTTGTAGAAGAAGCTGATGAAACGTTATTCTGGCTGGAATTGATCACCGAAGCAGAAATATATGATGACTCACTGACGAAACCACACATAAAGGAAGCAGAAGAAATCGTAAAGATTGTTTCCAGATCACGAAAAACATTAAAGGACAAAACTAAAACCAAAAATTCATTAAACTAATTCTCCAGATCATCACTCAATAAATCTTACTTAATACCAACTTATTTAAATATCCAATTCAACAATTCTTAACTAACATATGGCTCTATTCGATTTTTTAACACAGGACATTGCGATCGACTTAGGTACGGCAAATACCATCATTATTCACGACGAGAAAGTGGTTGTTGACCAGCCCAGTATTGTTGCCGTTGACAGGACCTCCGGAAAAGTCATCGCCGTTGGCAAGCAGGCCCAGATGATGCATGGTAAAACGCACGAGAACATCAAGACCATCCGTCCGCTGAGAGACGGCGTGATTGCGGATTTCCAGGCTGCGGAAGAGATGATCAAGGGAATGATCAAGATGATCAACCCGGGCAACCGCCTGTTTAAGCCATCTCTGCGCATGGTGGTGTGTATCCCGAGCGGCATTACCGAAGTAGAGAAACGGGCCGTACGCGATAGCTGCGAGCATGCCGGTGCCAAAGAAGTGTACATGATCCATGAGCCGATGGCCGCTGCTATCGGGATGGGGATCGACGTGGAAGAGCCTATGGGCAATATGATCATCGACATCGGCGGTGGTACCTCCGAGATTGCGGTAATGGCGCTCGGCGGGATCGTTTGCGACAAATCAACACGTATTGCAGGCGACGACTTCAATGCCAACATCGAAGAATACATGCGCCGCCAGCATAATATCCTCATCGGCGAGCGAAGCGCCGAGCAGGTAAAAATTGAAGTAGGCGCTGCCATGACGGAGATCGAAAATCCTCCGGCCGACTACGCCGTACAGGGAAGGGATTTAATGAGCGGGATCCCGAAAGAGGTCTTTGTAAGCTATGTGGAAATTGCACACTGCCTCGACAAATCGATTTCCAAAATCGAAGAGGCGATCCTGAACGCCCTGGAAATGACACCGCCGGAGCTGGCGGCCGATATTTACAGAACCGGCATCTACATGGCTGGTGGCGGCTCCCTGCTGCGCGGCCTCGACAAACGGATCTCCCTGAAAACAAAACTTCCGGTGCATGTGTGCGAGGATCCGCTGAGGGCTGTAGCACGCGGTACAGGCATCGCGCTTAAAAACGTTCAAAAATTCCCGTTCCTTATCAAATAGTTGGAAAATGATAGAATGAACATTCATTCTGAAATTATTCTCCGATACAGTAGTTTCTGAATTTACGCGCCGGATAATTTTAATTAAATAAAGAAATCATGAGTCAGGATAGGTTTCTGACTCTCCAATTCTAAAATTCTCTGACTCTTTAACTGATCCATGAAGAACCTTTTAAATTTCATCTATAGAAACAATTTCTTTTTCGTGTTTCTGGTGCTGGAATTTATTTGCGTGCTCATCTTAATACGGAACAATGGTTACCAGGGCTCCAGCCTTCTCAACTCTTCCAATGCCATCAGCGCAAACATTTACGCCATGCAGGCCAGCACAAAGGAATACCTTTTGCTGAAAGATGAGAACGAGCGCCTCGCCGAGCAAAACACCTACCTGCTCAACCGGCTCAAGCTGGGTTATGCGGCCCTTCCCCTGAAAATCTATACCCGCCACGATACGCTCTACCGCCAGGACTATGAGTTCATGAACGGCAAGGTGATCAACAGCAGCGTCACCAAACGCAACAATTACCTGACGCTTAACATCGGCAGCAAGCTGGGTATCACCCGCGATATGGCGGTGATCAGCAGCAATGGCATCATCGGCATCGTAAAAGACGTGTCGCCGAATTTCTCCTCGGTGATGTCGATCCTGCACAAAGATGTGAGGGTGTATTGCCAGCTGAAAAAAGACGGCGTTTACGGGCCCTTGATCTGGGACGGCAGTGATTACCGCTATTCCAACCTCATCAATATTCCCACCTATTCGAGGATACAGAAAGGCGACACGGTGATCACCAGTTCACTCTCGGGGATTTTCCCGGAGGGCTTGCTTGTGGGCTTTGTGGATAGCTATGAGCGCCGTCAGAACGAATCGTTCTATACCGTAAAAGTAAGGCTAAGCGCCGACTTCAAAAAAGTAAACCATATCTCCGTGATCCGCTATAATAAAAAAGCGGAAAGAGACAGTCTTGAACTAAAATCGCAGGTGCAAAGTGATAAATGAGGTAATCAGAAATAGCATTCGTTTTGTGCTGTTGGTACTTTTACAGGTGCTGATCGTACAGAACATTCACCTGGGCGCATATGTTATCCTGTTTCCTTACATCCTGTTCATCCTGCTGCTGCCCTTTGAAACGCCGAAGCTCCTGGTGATGCTGATCGCTTTTTTCACCGGCCTTGTCATCGATATGTTCTACGATACCGCCGGAATTCATGCTGCCGTGTGTACGCTGATCGGATACAGCAGGCATTACATCCTGAAGGTGCTGGCTCCCCGCGAAGGATACGACGCCGGGCAATCGCCTACCATCCAGTCGATGGGCGCCGTCTGGTTCATTACCTACTCGGCCACCATCATCTTCATCCACCACCTCTTTTTCTTTTACCTGGAGATCTTCCGCTTCAGCGAATTTTTCACGACCCTGCTCCGGGTATTCCTCAGCACTATCGGTACCTTTGTATTTGTCTATGTGATCCAGTTTTTGTTTTACAAAGCCGCCAAGAAATAGCCATGAACAACAATGCGCATCTAGCCGACCGGAAATACATCATCAGTGGCTTTTTTATTTTAATTGCCCTGATCTATATTGCCCGCCTGTTCTATATCCAGATCGTTGACGAGCAGTATAAGCTCGATGCCCGGAACAATGCACTCAAGAACCGCACGGAATACCCTACCCGCGGCTACATTTTCGACCGCAACGGAAAGCTCCTGGTGTCCAACGAGCTTTCCTACGATTTGCTTGTAACTCCCAAACAGGTGAAGGACTGCGATACCATGGCCCTCTGCGCCATCCTGGAAATTACCAAGGACAATTTCCTGAAGCGCATCCGCAAGGCCAGCATGGCGCCCAATTCGCCACGTAAGGAAAGTATTTTTGAAAAACAGCTCTCGATAAAAGTATATGCCGCATTGCAGGAAAAGCTCTACCGCTTCAAGGGCTTCGACCTTCAGGCCCGAACCGTGAGGAAGTATCCACGCCCCATTGCTGCGCACCTGCTCGGCTATATGGGTGAGGTCAGCAAAGAAAAGGCAGCAAAAGATCCTTACTACCGGGAGGGCGATTACATCGGGCAGAGCGGCATCGAACGCTCTTACGAAGAAGCCCTGAGAGGACGCAAGGGCACGCAGATCGTGATGGTGGATGTGCACAACAAAACCAAGGGGCGTTACATGGACGGCCTGTACGATACGCTCGCCGTGCCGGGAAAACCGCTGTACAGCAGCATCGACATGGACCTGCAGGAATACGGCGAGAAACTGATGAAAGGAAAGAAGGGCGCCATCGTAGCCATCGAGCCTGCTACCGGCGAAATTCTTTGCCTGATCTCCAATCCGGGCTATGATCCGAATTTATTGGTGGGAGGAAAAGACCGTTCCAAAAATTTCACGAAATTATTTTACGATTCCCTCAACCAGCCGCTTCTCAACCGTGCCTTGCAGGGCCTGTATCCTCCGGGCTCCACCTTCAAACTGATCGATGCGCTCATTGCACAGAACGACGGGCTCATCACACGCTCCACGGTATATCCCTGCCACGGGGGCTATCCGCCCATGGGTGGAAGGCCAAAATGCCACCCGCATCCTTCCACCGACCTGCCGGGCTCCATTGCCACCTCCTGCAACTCCTACTATAGCTATGTGTTCAGGGAGATCACCGATCAGAAAAAATACCCTAAGTTCGAAGACGGTTATACGCACTGGAAAGAAAGTGTGAACTCCTTCGGGCCGGGAACCAAGCTGGGAACCGACCTGCCCTATGATAAGCCGGGCAATGTGCCCTCTATTAAGTATTATGATAAAGTATTCGGGAAGAACCACTGGAGAAGCAACACCGTAGTATCTTTAGGGATCGGCCAGGCCGAGTTACTGCTGGTGCCTTTGCAGATGGCGAATGTGGTAACCATCGTCGCCAACCGCGGCTTCTATTACATACCGCATTGCGTGAAAGGCGTGGGCATTGAAAAAACACTTGAGCCTAAATTCAAGGAGAAGCACTACCCGGTGGTGCAGGACCAGACGGCTTACCTGAATGTGATCGACGGCATGCAAAAATGCTTTGACGCAGGTACGGCCTCCGCCTCCAAGATCCCCGGCATCGTGGCCTGCGGAAAAACAGGAACAGCCGAAAACCCGCACGGAAAAGATCACGCCGTATTCCTCGCCTTCGCCCCGCGCGAAAATCCGAAAATCGCCATGGTGTGCTTCATCGAAAATGCCGGCTTCGGTGGTACCTGGTCGGCACCGATCGTGAGCTTAATGATCGAAAAATACCTGACCGGCAAAGTGACGCGTCCTGAAATGGAAAAGCGGATGATAGAAGCCGACCTGATCAATAACGTGAACCTGCTCGGAAAAGCAGCTTCGCCCAAAAAGAAAAAACCGTGAGGAAAGACGAACATAGCCTTTTTTATGGGATTGATAAGCTCACCATCCTCATTTACCTGCTCCTCGTGTTTATGGGCTGGCTGAATATTTATGCAGCCGTGTATAACGAAGAGCATCAGAGCATTTTTGATACGACACAGAAATACGGGAAACAGCTCATCTGGATTGCAAGTGCTATTTTTATCGCGGTGATGATCCTCATCATCGACGCCGGCTTCTATACCGTATTCGCTTATTTCTTTTATGGCATTATTTTGCTGGCCTGTATTGCCGTGCCTTACCTGGGCCGGGAGGTGAAAGGAAGCCGCTCCTGGTTCCGCTTCGGCGATTTCGGCATTCAGCCTGCCGAGTTCATGAAATTTGCCACAAACCTGGCCCTTGCCAAATTCCTGAGTAATGTCAACATCGAGGTAGAAAATTCTTCGCGGCGCAATCGCCTCAGCGACCTCATCCGCAACTACAAGAATACGCTCGTAGCGGTGGCCATCCTTGGCGCGCCGCTCATTGTCATCAAGCTCCTGCAGGATGAAACAGGCCTGGCCATTGTATTTATCGCCTTTGTGGTGGTGCTTTACCGCGAAGGCCTCTCCATTAATTTCCTCATCTTTGGCCTGCTATCGGTGATCCTGTTCGTTCTTGCCCTGGTGTTTGTAACCTGGAAGCTGATCATTTTCCTGGCCGTTATCGCCGCCATTTCTTACCTCTTTATGCGAAAAACGTGGCAGAAGCTCTTGCTGGTGATCCTCGTTTTTTTGGCCGCCAGCGGCATTGTAACAGGAACGCGCTATGTGTACGAGCACCTGGAGCCTCACCAGAAAACCAGGATCGATGTGCTGCTCGGACGCGGCACGGTGGATCTGAAGAAAGAAGGCTATAACGTGAACCAGGCAAAAATTGCTATTGGCTCCGGGGGCTTTGCCGGCAAAGGCTACCTGCAAGGCACTCAAACCAAATACGATTTCGTGCCGGAGCAGGACACCGACTTCATTTTCTGTACCGTTGGCGAAGAATGGGGATTCCTGGGAACCAGCACGGTCATCATCCTCGAGCTCCTGCTCATCATCCGCGTCATCTTTATGGCAGAGCGGCAACGCTCGGCGTTCAGCCGGATTTATGGCTACGGCGTCGCCTCTGTCCTGTTCTTCCACGTAGCTATCAACATTGGCATGACCATCGGGCTGATGCCTGTGATCGGAATCCCTCTGCCTTTTTTCAGCTACGGAGGCTCCTCCCTGTGGTCCTTCACCATTTTATTGTTTATTTTTGTAAAACTGGACGCCCGCCGCATGGTTATCCTCCGATAAACATGGCATAAACAACCGGTGTCTTACTTAATCTATATCTATGTGATAAGCCTATGCAATCCATGCGTGATAAAATAGAAGAGATTTTACAAAAAGAGCATTATACCTTTGCTCAGTTGGCAGAATACCTCAACCTTTCCGAAGAGGAGCTGGCGGACGGCCTGGAGCATAAAACCCTGGAGCTGCGCTACCTGGAGGAAATCTCCAAGAACCTTAAAGTGCCCTTGTACAGCTTTTTCAGAAGCACATCGGAATTACCGCATGCGCATGAAAAGCCCTACTTCACCAACCGCCTTTGGGATGACGACGGAACGAAAAGCCCACAAAAACTCAAAGAGGAAATAAACCTGCTCAAACAAGCCATAGCATATAAAGAAGCGGAATTAGCAAAGAACAAGGCGTAAATTTACGTGAACGATTATTTCACACGATCAGCTCCTCCCACAGGATGCAGAAGTTTACAGGCAGCACGCAGAAAGCAGCCCACACAGCCAACCTGCCGGCAGACAGGCTCTGGCACCCGGATCAGCGGGCAAAAACAGCTAATCCTGTCATGTAAATCGTAGCAACATTACCCTACGCCGATTACAATTCTTTGCCTATATTTGTATAAGTATATTACTTTATGTTAACAGACCTATTTCTTACATTTTTACTGGTATTGCTGAATGGTTTTTTTGTTGCCGCAGAATTTGCCCTGGTAAAAGTAAGATCCTCACAGGTTGATCTCAGAGCACAGAAAGGGAGCAACCGGGCTAAGATCGCCCAGAAAATATTGCAACGCCTCGACACTTACCTGTCGGCCTCGCAGCTTGGCATTACCCTTGCCAGCCTCGGCCTGGGTGCCTTTGGCGAGCATGTCATGAGCGAGATCGTTGCCGACATTTTCGCAAAGCTTCATGTCGACGTCAACCCTCACCTGGTAACTGTTCCTGTCGCCTTCGGCCTCATCACCTTTTTACACATCACCCTTGGGGAGCAGGTGCCTAAAATGTTCGGGATCAAATTTTCCATGGAAACCATTCTCTTCATTGCCTGGCCGCTGCGCATCTTTTATTTTATCTTCGGGCCTTTCATCTGGCTGTTGAACAAATCCTCCAACTTTTTCCTTCACCTGATGGGCATTAAAGCTGTGGGCGAGGAAGAAGTGCATACGGAAGAAGAGCTGAGACTGATCCTGACGGAAAGTGAGGAAGGCGGAGCAATCAAGCCGAGCGAGAACGAGCTGATCCAAAACGTGTTTGATTTCGACGACCGCATTGTGAAACAGATCATGGTTCCTCAAAACCGCGTAACGGCCATTGATGTGGAAGGCCTCGACAGGGACGGCATCATACAGAAGATCACAGACGAGGGCTTTTCGCGCTACCCGCTGTACCTCGGCGACATTGACAACATCATCGGTGTGGTATACGCCAAAGACCTTTTCAAAGAAATGTTCAGCGGGAAGTTCCGCTCCATCAAAGACATTATGCGCCCGGCACATTTTGTACCGGAAAGCATGAAGATCAACGACCTCCTCCGCGATTTCCAGAAGCTTCACATGCAGATAGCCATTGTTACCAATGAGTTTGGCGCTACTGCCGGCATCGTGACGATGGAAGACATCATCGAGGAGCTGGTTGGCGAGATCCAGGATGAGCACGATGAGGAGAAACCAACCGTAGAGAAGAAAAGCGAAACCGAGTACATCGTGAATGCACACAGCAGTATCGGCGACGTGAACGAATCCCTGCCTATGTCCTTGCCTGAAAGCTCCCGCTACGGAACCATTTCAGGCCTCATCAATTTCCTGTGGGGACGCATTCCGGGCGTCAACGAAAAAAAACAATACGGTGGCTATGAGATCACCATCCTTCAGCGCAAAAAACAAACGGTAGAATCCGTGAAACTGAGAGTGCTGGAGACAGATAAGGTGGAGTAGAATTCCGGTTAATGCAAGAACCATTTTCCTGTCAGTTGGGTTCTGCTGAACAAAGAACAGGCTTTCAAAAAAATCATCCGGTTTCAGCCAATAATGCACCATTATTAATTCTGAAAATTGTGTAAACGCTTATTCCCTTTAGATGTAAGTACTGTTTTGTTTGAGTTCAACAAATTCCTCCCTTGAGGGAGGTGGCCGGAGGCCGGAGGATGCCAGCACCTATTAATTATCGAGGTACACCCTGCCCTGCCGCCACATGTCAACCGCCTGGTACCAGGGCATTTTGAAGGTTTCGCTTCGTTCGAGGCTGTAATCGTTATCCGTAAAAGGATTTAATACCTTGATGAACGAAAATACAGTGGAGCTCGGGTTGCCCGGCTCGCCGTAAATCCAGATCTCTCCGTTTTTGCGTTTGGTTACCCGGCTGGGCGCACCAAAAACGATGTACACCATGCCACGGTCGGTTTTCCAGCCCTCCTGGTAACTCGTAAATAAGCGGTTGGCATCCTGCACACGCCCGTAGTATTTCCGGATAAGTTCTGTGCCCCGTTCGCGGCTTCCTCCCAGATCGATCCAGAATTTATCAATGGCTTCCTTTTGATTGGAGGCATGTATGCAATTCTCGTATTCCCGTTTGGCCATGATGTAACGCGTGGCCTCGATCATCTGCTCGGAATTTTTAATGCCGGGATAAGAAGGCTCGAACACAAAAAAGGTAATCCCTTCTTTCGTTTGCTCATTCGTCTTCATGTGGTAAAAGCCTTTCTGCGGCAAGATTAACCTTACAGATACGCCACCCTCGCCGGCAAAGCTGTTCCCATATACACTGAAAGAAGAATCGGCCTTGTAGGTTTTACGGCTTACCGGTTCCTCAGCAAAAGGAGGCGGCGCCAGGCGGAAATCTTCCAGGAAATAATCCACGTTGAACAGGTTCTCGCTGTACCTGTCCGACCGGATCAGCACTTCTTCTCCGGCCTTGTAGTAGGGTGTGAAGTGCACATCGCCCATTGCATCGGTAATCAGGAAATTCTGGCGCGTGTTCCTGCTCGTTTTATCGCTGTATACACTGTTCGTGTAGCGGATACGCTTATTGAGGTCTTCGATGCGGATATCCACATGGTATTTCTGCCCCGCCCGTAGTTTGAAATACAGGCTGCCCTTCAGCGGCTTCACCGCCACGTTCAGCTGCCGGTCGCGGATCAGGATCGCTGCCGTATCCAGTAACAGGCTGAGGTTTTCTTCAGGGCTTGGCATCACCAGCAGTTTCACATTGCTGAAAAAATAGTTGCTGCTATCCGTTCGCTTGTATACAAGAGGCTCATTGGAAAACGTGTAGAACAAGCGGCTCACACTGTCATTGACATGATACACGTAAAACTCGGCGCCCAGCTCATTATTGTCTTTTTTGTAAAGCCGGTCGGTACTCGATTGATTGACCTTTTGGGAATTGCAGGCTGCCAGGAAACACAAGCCGGCAGATAAAAGAATCAGGTATGATACGAAATGCCTGCGCATATCCTGAAAGTACTAAAAAATAATGAGGAAGAAAAATTATTTAAGCTCAAAGGGCTTTCTTTCGTACTGGCAGCAGTCATCCAGTTTGCCGTAGGCATAATCGTCGCCATAGTAGAGGTCATCGTCGTAGCCCGCTTTAGCAATCAGCTGTTCTATGGTATTGAGATTGATCTTTGTGGTATCGAACCTTACAGTCATTAATTTCGATTCTACATCCCAGTTTTTTTCCAGGATCCCTTCTGCAGTAGCAGCAGTCTCGATATTCGCTTTACATTTTTCACAGTTTCCCCACACCTTGAAGGTATCTGTTCTTTCAGGCTTATCGGTTTTACAGGCAGAAAATGATAACAATAACGTGACAAAAAAGCAAAGGTGTTTCATTCCAAAAAGCTTAAAATTAAAGAATTGCAAATTTATAATTTAATTTCAGAAAATGCTCGATATATTGAGGGAGGGCAAATTTTAAGTTTTTTTGGGCTTTTACATTGTCATGAAAAACGATGATACTTCCGGGACGGGTATAACGGATCGAATTATCGAGGCAAGTCTCAGGCGAAACCAGCTTATCGTAATCATAAGTCAATACATCCCAGAAAATAATTTTATACTTCTGCGACAGGATCCGGAATTGTGATTTTTTGATCCTGCCATAGGGAGGCCTAAATAATTTAGTATTCACCAGCGCCTCGCATTTTTCCACATTGGCCAGGTATTCCGGTGTATGGGCCTTCCAGCCTTTGATGTGGTTGTAGGTATGGTTTCCCACCTGGTGCCCCTCTTTCAGGATGCGCTCGTAAATGCGGGGGTTTCTTTCTATGTTTTCGCCAACACAAAAAAACGTTGCCTTCACACCGTAGTGCATCAGCGTGTCCAGC
>DGQK01000040.1 GCA_002390745.1 Bacteroidetes bacterium UBA4416
CGATCAGGGATACCGGTACTGCCAGCACAGGAATTAAAGTAGAGCGCCAGTCCTGTAAAAAGATAAATACCACCAGGGCTACCAGGAGGAAGGCCTCCAGCAGGGTCTTGATCACTTCATGAATAGAGGCATCCAGGAAGCGTGATACATCATAGCTGATGGTATAATCCATGCCCGGGGGAAAGGTCGTTTCTTTTAAGAAAGCCAGTCGCTCCTTGATGTTGGCAATTACCTCGCTGGCGTTGGAGCCCGGGCGTTGCTTTAGCACAATGGCTGCCGATGGCTGGCCGTTCTCTTTCGATAGCACATCGTAATCCAGCGAGCCGAACTCGATGTCTGCGACATCTTTCAGGCGCAGCATCTCGCCGCCGGGCGTTACCTTCACTACAATATTTTCGTACTGCTCTTTTTGCGTAAGCTTGCCGGTATAGCGCAGCACATACTGAAGCGATTGTGCTTTCCTGCCCGAGCTTTCCCCAATCTTTCCGGGGGCGGCTTCAATGTTCTGCGCGCGGAGAGCCGTGATCACATCTTCTGCAGAGATGGCGTAAGCGTCGAGCTTGGCCGGCTTCAGCCACACACGCATGGCATATTCGCGCTGCCCCATGATATCGGCAAAGCCTACACCGTCGATCCGCTTGAGCTCCGCAAGCACATTGATGTCTGCAAAATTGTATATGAACTTTTCGTCCAGCGTTGTGTCACTGCTGATGAGGTTCAGATACATAAGCATGCTGTTCACTTCCTTTTCAGTAGAAACGCCTGCTTTGATCACCTCCTCCGGAAGCTCATCGAGCACCGTGGCCACGCGGTTCTGAACATTCACGGCTGCCTGATCGGGATCGGTGCCTACTTTGAAATAAACCTGGATGATGCTGGTGCCGTCGTTGCCAGAAACAGACGACATATAAGCCATCCCGGGAACCCCGTTGATAGCCCTTTCCAGCGGTGTGACCACAGCCTTTGCGCACACCTCGGCATTGGCACCTGTGTACTTGGTGGTAACGGATACCGCAGGCGGCGCAATATCCGGGTATTGTGTGACCGGGAGCCCGCTGAGGGCAAGCGCTCCTATCAGTGTAATAAAGAGAGAGATGACCAGGGATAGTACCGGTCGCTGGATGAATTTTTTAAACATGGTCGGATCTTATTTTGAGGCGAGCTTTTTAATAATTTGCCGCATGGTCATTAATTCCGGCTTGATGATCATTTCCGGCTTCACATTCTGGATGCCTTCGTAAATGATCTTTTCCCCTTCCTGAAGGCCGTTGCTGACAAGGTAGAGGTGAGGCAGCCTGGTTTTGGCTTCGATGTTGCGGACGCTGATCTTGTTGTCCTTGTCCACAACGTATACATAGAGCTTATCCTGGATCTCGAAGGTGGATTTCTGAGGCACGATCATCATATCATTGAACGTCTTGCGCAGGCGTATTTTCCCGCTGGCGCCATGCTTGATGATCTTCCCGGGATTTTTGAAGCGTGCGCGGAAGGCAATATTCCCGGTACGCGCATCGATCACGCCTTCGATGGTTTCGATCACGCCTTTGTAAGGATGCTCCATGCCATCGGCGAGGATGAGCGTCGCTACTTTCGAGTTGATGCTGTCCTTGCGGATATGACGTGCATAATTCAGGTATTCCTTTTCCGACACATCGAAATAGGCGAACACCTCATCATTATCAGAGATGGAAGTGAGTAGCGTGCCTTCTTCGATCAGGCTCCCGATCTTATGCGGAATGCGGTTGATGGTGCCGTTGAACGGCGCGCGGATCTCGGTGTTGGAAAGCTTTAGCTGGGCGTGCGTCTGGTAAGCCTGCGCTTCTTCCCTCTGCGCTTTCTTTGCCTCCAGCTTATTTTTGGCGAGCTCCACTTCAGTCGGCGAAATGATCTTTTTTTCCGCAAGCTGCAGAACATTTTTCAGCTCCAGCTCAGCGGCATTGACGTCGGCCACAGCGCTCTTGTAAAGCGCTTTTGTTTTTGCCAGCTCTTCCACATATTCCTTGTTGTTGATGCTGAACAGCAGCTGGTTCTGAGTCACGTAGGCGCCTTCATCCACATGGATTTTTTCAAGATAGCCCGTCACCCGTGCCCTGATTTCAACATTCTGGAGCGCATGGATCTCTGCTACGTAATCGGTATACGTAAACGTATCTACCCTCACTACAGAAGTGACAGGGAAAGATTCGGGTTGTGTTTCAGTAGGTTCTGAAAGGTTGCAGCTGCTCAATGCTAAGAGGCAGGCTGCGGTTAGGCCTGGTAGTTTCAAGATTATAAAAAATTTAAAAATTTCAGGCAGTGCCTGACAATGAAAAAACAGCTTACCCGGCTTCCGGGTAAGAAAAATTAAGCAGCGTTGAATTGAGGAGGAGGGCGCCGGATTTCGGCGTCGGTTGTCTGTAAATGCGAACTAAAACATGAGAACAAGCGTTCGGAGCCGGTGTGGCGAAATATCCCCACTGGCAGACAGTGGTCCTGATACAGGTCAAGTTCTTCCAGGGATTCGTTTTCAGGATCCGGATTCTCATACGCATCTTTGTTATCTTTCTGCGTAAACGCTGAAGATACCGGTTCATGAGTTGTGTCTGTGAGCCCGAGGCTCAATGAAACTGCCAAAGACGCGAGGATGGACAGGAAAAAAGTCGTCAGGACAAAGATTCCGGCAGGCTTTCTGATTTTATGAAGTAACACCTGTAGCATCGTAGCGCGGTAAAAATAGGATATATTTCTATATAACGCCGTGAAGCCGGGAGCATTTTTACAATTTTTAGTATTTTAAATCTTTGTCATGTGCGAGCAGAAGCCTGAGCAGCCCTTCTTCTCCGAATACATCCGGTATAGAAACGTTCTTAATGCCGTGCTCTGCCAGGCGGAGCCTGGTGGCGCTGCCCATAGCTATAACGCGCTGCTGCTCATCGATCTTGTATTTGGCCAGGTAAGCATTTACATTGGAGGGGCTCGTGAAGATGAGGATGTTGCTATAGGGGATTTCGAAATCATCCCTAAGCGAAGTCTTGTAAGTGTACAGGTTGAAAGCTGTATTGGAAAAAGAAATGTGCTTTTGGATGCTGCGCATGGAGTCCATCGCCTGCGGAAATAAAACGCTGTCATCTTTCAGCACTTCCCTGAAATGTTTTGCGATCTGCGCGATGTCCACGCCTTCCCCAATAAAATCAGCTGTTTTTCCGAATGAAGCAAGATGTGCCGCAGAGTGTTTGCCGATCACACCATACAAAGTGTCCTGCGCAACTTCCGGGCTTTGCGCAAAAAAATAATCTATGGCGGTTTTGCTTGAGAAAAAAATCCACTTGCTCTGCGGCGTATAGGAAAAGGGGATTTGTGTGAACTTGATGAGCGGTTCATCAGTAATAACAACATCGTATTTTTCAAGTTCTCTGAAAATACTGTTACTGCTGAGTTTTTTTGAGATGAATACCAGTTTGCCTCTTATCCCTTCAACACGTTTCCCGCTTTTGTCCATTGGTGTTTTTTTTGTTTACAACAAATCTTAACAAAGACTCCTTGTTTTTTTTCGTAGCTTTATGGCGACAAAAATGAGTAATTTAAATAACATATTAAAATCAATGCCCCGTTTCCGGGGTGTAGGTGTTAAGAAACTTATTTTTTCTTCAAACAACAAGGTCTTTATTAATTAAGCCCCGCAACGTTTTTTGTGCGGGGATCGGGAGACAAGCTCTCCTTTCTTTTTTCAACACTTTCGTTTCATTTCATAGAACAGCCCGGTGCCGTCTTTTATGCCGTTTAGGTTTTTAGGAGGTTGCAGATGGTGTCTGACTATGTTTTACACGTATACGCCGGAATTCCTGCCGGGAAAGAGCAGTGCCGTGTACATATCAGTCGTTAATCCATTTTGTGAAGGCATCAGCATCGTGTATGCATCGTTGCAGATACTTAACCGGTGATGAAACGGGCTAATACCATAACCAATAAAAAAATAACAATCACACCCATGAAACCAATTATCTCAGAATCAGTATACCACACATTGCGTCATCTTATTTCAACGTTAAAATCACCCCAGGTGAAACAGCTGGGCGAAGAATTGTCGAAAGCGGAAGTGGTGAAAGACGATGCGCTGCAACGTGATGTGGTGAGCATAAATTCGATCGTCGAATTTGAAGATGTGGCATTGAAGAAGCCGATACGCCTGCAGATTGTATTGCCGGAAGAGGAGGATCTGGCGAAGCGTAAAGTATCTGTGTTTGCGCCTATCAGCATTGCCCTGATCGGGTTTAAGCAGTCGTATTCCTTTCAATGGGACATGCCTGCCGGAACCAAAGTACTAAAGATCATTGAAGTCCGTAATGAATGATAAAACCATATACTCATGAACATCCTGTATGCCATCAAACAAAAAGGCAGGATTACCCTGCTTTTATTAGCGCTTGGGGCGCTGGAGCTTGCAAACTGCAATGCCTATAACCGTAACATTGCCGAAATGGGAAATTCTGTTTCCGAAGTATATGCCGACAGGCTTATGGCTCAGGATTACATTTATAAGCTCTCGGCCAGGATCCATGAGCGCAAATGGGCCTTACATGAAAACAGCAATGCGCAGCCGGATGGTATGAGCCTGCCGGGAGCGCAGAGCTTAAGCATCCTGACCCTTCTCCGCGATTATGAAAAAACAAAATTTACACCCGAGGAAAAAATCAGGTATGAAGCGTTCCGGGCCAATATTTTTAAAATGCTTTCCCTGCAACAGCGTTATGGCAATGCCGTTGAAGCGCCGGAGAAGAATGCCATTCTCAGGTCTTACCGGGCTTCGCTGGATCTTTCGTTGCAGCAGTTAGAGCAATTGTCAGGCATCCAGATGCAGCGCGGGAAACACATTCTTGCCGACTCTCAGAAAATTGTTTCTTTCTCTTTTTTGCTCAACCAGCTGGACTGGGTATTGATCTTTATCACCCTGGCAATCATCATGGCATTGATCTTTGCAACTAAAAGCACCTTCCCAAAACAATTCCAAAATCACCTGTTGAACTAAAGCACCCGGCTTCACATGACCGGGTGCTTTGTGAATACCTCACATTTACTTCACAACCAGCTGCATGTTCTTTGGCGCTTTCACCATAAAACTGAAAGCGTCTTTCCTGTTGTCGCGGGCTTTGATGGTATGACGCCATTTGATCTCGCCGGTTATGTCATTTTGCCTGGCTCCGTTCAGCTCCAGTTTCTGAATGGTTACCTGCTGGCTTTTTGCCAGTGGAACCTGATCGAGTACTTCGATGTCGATACTTTTGGAATTACTGTTCTTCACAATGATCTCGTAAGCTACTTCATAGATTTTATCATTATCGGCTAGTCTCTCTTTCGATTTGTCTTTGATTTTATTTCTCATCACGGTCACGTTCTTATCCTGCCCCAGCGAGAGCTCCAGTGTGTCTTCCGTGCTGCCCGTCTGCAGGAATGTTTTTCCGACGAAGGTGCCTCCGAAATACACATTCGCTTTCCCGGGAAGTAAGTTCAGCTCCTCATAGTTGGTGATCCGGGCGGTGAGGTAAGCTTTCAGGTCAAGCTTCGGAACGGTTTTATGAACGTAATGTGTTTTCAGCTCTTTGTTGAGGATGGAAACAAAGTGATTTTTATTATCGCTCGGAATCGAGTAGGCCAGCCTGATCTCAAATTCCGCCTGTATGAGGTTTTCATCCATCACCACATAGTCGTATGCTTCTTCGGAGGTGATTACCACATCTTTTTGCTGGTTGGATTCATAACTAAGGTTGTTGAAAATTGGAGCGCTTAGCGTTGTCGTTGTATTGAAGGAGCTGCTTCTTTCAGTTCTGCCTGATTTTTTAGCGGCTTGGTTTTTATAGACATCGACAAAGTAAGGGTTCAATACCGGCAGGTTAAAGCTCTGGTTCGGATTCGCCGTGCTCAGGGTAAGTTTCACATCTTTCCAGTCGGTACCGGTATTTTGGAACACGGTGGCTTTATAGGTGAGCTGGATCGGCTTTTCCATGCTTTCTGTGCGGAGGTCGTAGGTTGGCGCCCAGCCGGCATCCGGCACAAAATAGTTAATGCCGATGGTGGCGCTGGTAGCCGCATCAGCCACGATGGTCACAACGATGCGGTAGTCCGGCTTGTCGGCCTGCTGTGTGCTAAGGTCTTTATTGGCCTGTTCACTTTCTATCTGAGCTTTCCTGGCTTCGATAGAGCTGATCTTTAACGCTAGTTTTGCCTCGTCTTTTTTAAGCCTGAGTAATTCGTTGTTGATGTTATTCAATTTTTCACGAAGGAATGACAAGCCATCTTTCAGAAAGGCAATGGAATCTTTTTTGGAAAGGCCTTTATACAGGCCGTAATTCAGCAGCACGCCTTTTTCCGTGTCCAGCACCTCGCGTTGGTTGTGGATGCTTTCGGTATCGTAGCTTAGCTGGAGGAGCGAATCGTCCAGTTCTTTCAGGGTCCTGGCATATTTTACATTGCCATTGGCTTTCAGTTTTTGCAGCGCAGGGTAGTGAAGCAGGTACTGAGTTTCGGTAATGACGCAATTGCCAATCCCCGAAGCCTGGATGCTTTGCGGGTCGATGTTTTTTTCAAGGCCCTCGAAAATAATAGTACTCTCTCCTTGCGGGAGGCTCAACGCGCCGGTTCGGAACACCTGTGCGCCCTGTAAATAAACGGTTATTTTTTCCGGTTTCGACCGGAGAATTTTTTCGGTATCGCTGGCCTTTGTTTGGAATGCCAGCAGGCACAGGGCTGCCAGGAAGACGGTAACTCTCATGAGATGTGGTTTAAAATTTCAGCAAACATAAAACGGCTATCAGGAAAATAACAGCGCTACTTAGTAAACGGGTTGTTACACTTGGTGTAATGTGTTTTCAGAGATCATACGGGGAAGCAATGGAGCCTTCCTGGCTTCGCGCAGTAAGGCCGGTAAAAGGCAGGGGATTTATATAAATCTTATCTCTGCTGCGCGCTCTTTTTTGGATGAGATGCTTGGTTCTATTTCAAATTCGCTTTTACGATCGCCTCGTAAGAACTTCTTCGTTCGGAAGGGTGGTTCAGCCTGCTCAGCCAGTAGAGTGCCATGCGGTAATTCTCTTCCCGGATGTATATCGCGGCGAGGTTGAGCTTGGGATCGTCGAACCTCGGGCTGATCCTTGCAGCTTCTTTATAATATGTTTTCGCTGTTTCCGTTTCGTTGCGAAGGGCATACGATGAAGCCAGGTCGTTGAGCACATTCCGGTTATAGGGATGAAGGCTGTATGCTTTCAGCAGATCCAGGTGCGCACCTGCAAAGTCTTTCTCCTGGGCTTTGGCATTTCCCGAATACCAGTACAGAGGCATAGAGGTAGGATCGATGCTATAGGCGAAGCTTTCGGCATCCTTGCTAAAGCCGATCACCTGTTTGCGGTCGCCGCGGTTTTTGGCGGCGTACAGATTGCGCAGGGCATACTCTCCCTGATGGCGCAATATGCCTGTAGAAACAGTGAATAGCAAGATAGCAGCCGCAATCAGGAAATGCAGCCTGCGCACCGTCATGGCTGGCAGAAACGCCGAAGGCAGAGAAGGGCGGATCTCCGCATATGCCATCCCGAAAATCAGGTTGATCCAGATCGTATGTTCTATCCGTTCGCGTGGAAAATCGAAAAAGGCCACCGTGAGGTACGCGCTTATGATAGCTATGAAACCGATGATCCGCCGCCGCTTGGGCGCTTCGGCAACCGCTGCCAGAGCGGCTTTTAATAAAAAGGCCAGGATGGAAACGGCAAAGAGCAGGAAGAGGTTAAAGCCAATAAGTCCTGTTTCGGAAAGGATCCAAAGCCAATCGTTATGAGGCCTCTGGAAGGTGTAGTTCAGCTCCTCGGCGCGCCATAAATGATCCAGTCCGGCTTTCGGGTAAAATATCTGCCAGTTGCCCATGCCGGTGCCGAGCAGCGGTTTTTCCCGGAATACGCTATTTGTTTTTTGCCAAAGCGTCAACCGCTCGTCATCCAGCTCACGGTTGGCTGTATTGACCCCTTCTGTTTTTACGCCCTGGTTGTAGGCAAGCCCGCGGTCGATGGCTGCCGGCAATACTTTCAGAAAAAAGAGGTTGGCCAGAAGCATGACACTGCCTATGCACATATAGATGTTGAGCTTCATCTTTATTTTTTTGCGGCTGGCAATGAAGAGGTAAGCCGCAGCATAGGTCAACAGGGCGATCAGCAGGCCCAGCCATACCGCTTTGGTTTGCAGAAAACCGATCATGCCAAGGCTCAGGACGATTGCCGCAGCAGCCAGAATTTTCCATGTTTTGCTTAACCGGAATAGCGCTTTGAACAGGAAAAAGAGGTTGAGCAGAAGGAAGCTGGTCAGCAGGTTTTTATGCCCGTTCATCCCGCTGATGCTGTAAAGAGCGTCTTTCTCGAGGTTGCCGAGGTTTCTCATCTGGATAGCAATGATGACCAGCTCCAGTAAGAACAGTACGACGCTGAGCGTCAACAGCCTGTTGGTCCAGGTGCCTTCGTCCTTCCTGAGTGCGAAGACTGCCAGAAGGAACACACAAAATCCAAGAAAGACCTTGGTACTTTCAAACAAGGCTTCGGAAGTGGTATGAGCCCATAGAACAGAGCAACAGCAGAAGGCCGTATACAGGCCGTATGCCGCCAGGGGCAGGTCGGCCTTTACCCGCAGGACCAACGCTTTCCGGGCCATGATGGCAAACGTCAGAAAAAGGAACAAGGACAACGTGATGAAACGCGCTACCAGTGTGAGGTCCATCACATCCGGAGAAATGATAAAAGACGAGGCCGCAATCCCGGTAAAGAACATACCTGTAATGCGACGCTCGTCTTCCATCCTGCAAAGATAGCTTCCCGCTGCCTTTATTCAATAAAGAACAGCCGGGGAATCTTAATGCTGTACGATTATTTTTTTACGCTCCGTTTTCTGGCCTGCGCTGTATACGGACAGGAAATACACCCCGCTGGCAAACCTGGTTGCATCCAGCTGATAGCTGTTCCCTGAAACAGTTTCGCTCAGCAGCACATCGCCTGTCAGGCTCATCAATTCTATTTTCTCCAGTGCTGTTTTGCTGAGAATAAAGATCTGCTGGCTGGCCGGGTTTGGATACACGGCGCTGTTGGAAGCTTCCATTTCGCGGATGCCGGTGCTGATGGCCTCTACGCTGGCCGAACCTGCGGATAGCTGTATCAGGTTGCCGTTGGCGTTGGACTGGGCAGCCTGCGACAGGCTGATCGTTAGAGGAGCGGTATTGCTGATATTGGTGTTGATCCTGTAGTGGATCGTCGCAATTTTTCCGTTGCCGCTCACATTAACATTGGTGGTGTGCGTGATGGCTGTGTAAAGCGAACCCGAAGCATAATCGAGCTTACTGAATTTCAGGCTCTGGTTCGACGTATTGAGGAAGGAAGCCGGATAGTCGATGTAGAAGCTGTTAGGCTCGATCAGGCTCTGATCGAAATCAACGGTGAAGGCAAGGCCATTGATCCCGCTGACAGGTGTGGAGGCGCTGCCCAGGAATACGGAGGCGCTGCCCCACATGCCCTGGTTTACGAAGCTCTGGTCTGCTACAATGCTTAGCAAAGGATTCACGCTGCTTTGAGCAGCTCTGGCGTGCGTCAGCCCATAGTTCAGGAAAACAGCAGCGGTATCGGCAAGGTCGATCATCCCATCACCGTTGCAGTCGCTGTTGTTCATATTTTTGCCGTTGCTGAGCAGCCCCGACCAGGCGTCGGCATAGAAGGCCTGCCAGCTGTTATCGTAGCTCAGGCGCTGAGGGCCGGCCTGGGAAAAGTGAAGTCCAAGCTCCAGGATGTCCATATTGTTGGCAATGCCGTCGTTATTCACATCACCAGGCCACACATAGTTGCACAGCGGGTTTACGCTCACACTTACCTGCTGGGAATTGGTGCAGGTGCCGATCGTTAATAAGACCGTATAGGTTGTGTTTGTAGCCGGGCTGGCGTTTACCGAATAATTTGTAGTTGAGCTCAGGCCCGTAGCCGGCGACCAGTTGTAGGACAGGGTAGAGCTGGCCGATAAAATAGTGGGGCTGGCTGAGAGATTGGTGGAAGACCCCTGGCAGAAGCTATTGGCGCCTGAAAAGGTGACGGTCGGCGTTTCAAACACATTTACCACATAGTCCAGGGTATTGCCGGTTCCGTTGGCGTTGGTTGCCGAGCAGCTGATGGTATAGCTAAAGCCGGTATAGGGGAAGGAAATACTGGTGAAAGAACCGTTGGGGTTCCCGAATATAACGCCTGTGGATGGCGAAGCACTCCAGCTGTAAGACGTAGGGGAGTTGGTTGCTCCCGCAGAATAGGTTTTGGGCGCGGTAGGAGCGGAGCAGGCCGTGGTAGGGCCTGAAATCGCCACAACAGTAGGCACCTGGGCAAGAACTGTGGTCAGGGAAAGTAGTCCGGATAACAGCAGAAAGTAGCGTTTTTTCATAAAATAAATTTCTGTTAATCAAATATATACAAAAATAATTCAAAAAGTCTTACCGTTAAAAAAAATACTCATTTATGGGGATGCTGATGACCGGACCATGCAGCATCAAAAGTGATGTATTGTGGATTTAATTCCCCGATCGCCGGCTTTGCGAGGTGGCATTTAGTTCTTACAGGCAACCATGTTTTTAAGAAAGATGTATGGCAGGGCATAATTCCAAACCGTTTGTATTTTCCAGGAATGTGGATGACTATTTCATCGGGGTTGCCAAAGCGGCCCGTTTTGCCGGACGCTTTTTCCGGGAAGCCTTTAAGTCCCCTTTCCATTTGCGGGAGATCATCAATCAGTGCTATGAAGTCGGTCTCAGGTCGCTTCCACTCATTACGCTCACGGGTTTTATTACAGGGATGGTATTTACCAAGCAATCGCGTCCCTCCCTCGAATCCTTTGGGGCTACGTCGTGGTTGCCGTCGCTTATTTCCATTGCCGTTGTCAGGGCTTTGGGCTCGCTGGTCACAGCCCTCATCTGCTCCGGCAAAGTAGGCTCCAGTATTGGCGCCGAGCTGGGCTCCATGCGCGTTACCGAACAGATCGATGCGATGGAGGTATCCGCCATCAATCCTTTCAAATATTTGGTGGTCACGCGCGTGTGGGCCACCACCATCACTATTCCTGTGCTGGCACTGTATTGCAGCTTTGTAGGCCTGCTCGGCTCCTACGTCAACGTCAACGCCCATGAGGCTACCAGCTTCATCGGTTTTTTCGAGCATGGTTTCGAGAGCATTACGTTTTTAGATCTCTTTACCAGCGTCATCAAGTCCATCTTTTTCGGCTTTACCATCGGTGTTGTGGGATGCTACAAAGGTTTTTATGCCTCGCAGGGAACGCAGGGCGTGGGCAAGGCTGCCAACCAGGCCGTAGTAGTTTCCATGTTTTTAGTATTCATTGAGGAAGTGGTGATTGTGCAGATCAGTAACTGGTTCCGCTATTTTTAAATCATGGTAACAAAAGACGAACATATCGTTTCCTCCACCGAGAAAGTGATCTCGATCAGGGATCTTTATAAATCCTTCGGGAGCCTGCATGTCTTGCGTGGCATCGATCTCGATGTGTACCGCGGCGAGAATGTGGTTGTGCTCGGCCGTTCCGGAACGGGAAAGTCGGTGCTGATTAAACTGCTCGTGGGCCTGCTCACGCCCGACAAGGGAATGGTGAATGTGCTCGGGCAGGAAGTGCCTTTGCTGAAAGGAAAAGAGCTGGATGCCCTTCGCCTCAAGATCGGCTTCTCGTTTCAGAACAGCGCCCTTTACGATAGTATGAATGTGCGCCAGAACCTCGAGTTCCCGTTGGTGATGAATTTCAAAAATCTCAGCCGGAAGGAGATCGATCAGCGGGTGCATGAAGTGTTGGAATCGGTAGGGCTGAGGGATAAGATCAACCAGCTTCCTTCTGACCTCTCGGGCGGGCAACGCAAACGCATAGGCATTGCGCGCACCCTGATCCTGAAGCCTGAGATCATGCTCTATGACGAGCCCACCTCGGGCCTCGATCCCATTACCTCCATCGAGATCAATGAACTTATCAACGAAGTTCAGAAAGAATATAAAACAAGCTCCATCATCATCACGCACGACCTCACCTGCGCCAAAACCACGGGCAACCGCGTAGCCATGCTGCTCGACGGAAAGTTCCTGAAAGTAGGCTCTTTCGAGGAAGTGTTCCGGGTAGACGATGAGCGCGTACGAAATTTTTACAATTACAATTTTATACAATAGATCATGAGCACATCACCAAATAAACGGGCCGTTACCGTTGGCATTTTTGTTGTCCTGGGATTGATTTTCCTGGTAGCCGGTATTTTAGTCATCGGTAATATCCATCAGACCTTTTCCAAAAAATTAAGAGTCACCACGCTGTTTGATGATGTCAACGGCTTGCAGAAGGGGAGCAATATCTGGTTTTCGGGCGTTAAGATCGGAACCGTGAAGCAGGTGGATTTTTATGGTGCCTCGCAGGTAAAGGTTATCATGAACATCGACCGTGAAGCCCAGCAATACATCCGCAAGGACGCTAAAGTGAAGATCAGTACCGATGGCTTGATCGGGAATAAGATCCTGGTGATTTACGGTGGCTCGGAGCGGGTGAGCTTTGTCACGGAAGATGATACGCTCAGTGTGGAGAAAACGCTCTCCACCGAGGATATGATGAGCACGCTCCAGGAAAATAACCTGAACCTGGTTTCCATTACCAGCGATTTTAAAGTCATCAGCAAAAAGCTGGCTGCCGGCGAAGGCACTATCGGCCGGTTGCTGAACGACGATGCTGTGTTTAAAAACATCGAAGCAACAACAGCTTCTTTAAACGCTGCCTCCAACAAAGCGCAGCAGCTCATGACATCTCTCAATACCTTTACCTCCAAGCTGAATCAGAAAGGGACCCTGGCGAATGATCTGGTAACGGATACGGTCATGGTGGCTTCTCTGCGCTCCACGGTAAAAGAGCTGAACGAGGTAGCCGGAAACGCTTCCGTATTTATTGCAGACCTGAAGCAATCGGCCAACGACCCGAAGAGCATGGTGGGTACCTTGTTGAAGGATGAGCAAAGCGCGGCCCACTTGAAAGAAACCATGAAAAACCTCGACAGCGGTTCCAAAAAGCTGGATGAGGACCTCGAAGCCCTGCAGCATAATTTCCTCCTGCGAAAATACTTCCGGAAAAAAGAGAAGGCAGAGAAGAAGTAGTGAGCCTTGTTGCCGTCGGCGCTTATTGGTGTTGTCGCCAACAAAAGTTGAGGAACGTTGCGGCACATTCCACTGCTTTGGCCCTTGTTGGTGTTATCACCAACAAGGAAGTATGCCGAGTTCTTCCTTTTAGGGAACACCAACAGAAGTAGAGAGAAATCTATCTGTCAGCTCGGTATTCGCTCCGGTTCCTTTTAAAGCAATTTGTCGGGAATGACTGCGGAATACATTCCTTTCAACCCCCTTTGGCCCTTGTTGGTGTTATCACCAACAAGGAGGGGTGTGCCGTGTTCTTCCTGTTGACGAATACTAACAGAGGCAGAGAGATTCCTTTCAAATCCCTTGATTTTCCTGCTATTTTTGCTAATGCTACAATTCATAGCAACAACCTGCTCGCTTTTTGATTTAGCTTTGTGAAAGATTCGGCGCTGTTATTATTTTGTTAACAGTAGTCCGCCAAAAAATCGTAACTTAAAAACAAATATATATCATGGCAAAGAAAACAGAAGAAGCGGTTGACACGTTAGACAAAAAAACCGTAGGCAGCGAAAAATTAAAAGCATTGCAGCTCACACTCGATAAGTTGGAAAAAACTTATGGTAAAGGAACTGTAATGAAATTAGGAGACAATGTCGTAGAGCCTATGGACTCTATCTCTACCGGCTCCCTGGGTTTGGATATCGCGTTGGGCATCGGTGGTCTGCCAAGAGGCCGTGTGGTTGAGATCTACGGGCCTGAGTCTTCCGGTAAAACAACTTTAGCCATTCATGCCATTGCCAATGTGCAACGCTCCGGCGGTATTGCTGCTATCATTGATGCGGAGCATGCTTTCGACCGTTTTTATGCCGAAAAATTAGGTGTAGACACCAAAAGCCTCCTGATCTCTCAACCGGACAATGGTGAGCAGGCCCTGGAGATCGCCGATAATCTGATCCGTTCCGGAGCAGTGGATTTAGTGGTCATTGATTCCGTGGCTGCCTTAACGCCAAAAGCGGAGATCGAAGGAGAAATGGGCGATAGCCGCATGGGCTTACAAGCCCGCTTAATGAGCCAGGCCCTGCGTAAATTAACAGGAACCATCAACAAAACAGGGTGCTGCTGCATCTTCATCAACCAATTGCGTGAGAAAATCGGTGTCATGTTCGGGAACCCTGAAACCACCACCGGTGGTAACGCCCTGAAATTCTACGCTTCCGTACGTTTGGATATCCGCCGCGTGAGCCAGATCAAAGATGGTGACGTGGTAAACGGTAACCGCACCCGTGTGAAAGTGATCAAAAACAAACTGGCACCTCCGTTCCGCATGGCTGAGTTCGATATCATCTTCGGAGAAGGCATCAGCAAAGTAGGTGAGATCATCGATATCGGTGTTGAAAAAGGCATCATCAAGAAAAGTGGTTCATGGTTCAGCTACGAAGACACTAAATTAGGGCAAGGGAAAGATTCCGTAAAAGCTATCTTCAACGAAAATCCTGATCTGGCAGCCGAGATCGAAGGCAAGATTATTCAGGCCTTATCGGAAGAAGCGGCCAACGCGTAATTCGTTTTTTAGATTTTTGTTCAGAAGCCCACCGGTAACGGTGGGCTTTTTTGTTGTATTTCTCCCTCTTTGATGGGGCGAGCGAAGGTCGGGAATGATTCCCCTTTTTAAGAGGAGGGTACCGGCTGGNNGGCTGGCGAACAGCTATTTTACTTCACAGCCTCCAGCAGTGCCGATGCCGAAATATCGCCGGGCGCCACCATCGGCTCCTCCAGCGGAATGTGATTGCCATATTGAAGATTCAACTGGGCTTTTACCAAAGGATTCGACAAATCAAAATCCCTTAATTTGCGGGGTTCGCAGAGCTTGATGTTAAGACCGTTATTATAAAGCTTGTACACCAGTTCGCTGCAATAAATGCGGTCGTCGCTCCAGTTAAAGGCGTCGTCATAGTTTTTATGCTCGTAGCCTTTAAAAACATTTTTTAGCTTTTCAATGTCTTCCGGCTTCAGAACTTTATTTTTCAGTCGCATCACGCTTCCCTGTCCTCGGCTGTTGAACGCCGAAAGCGACGTTTTCTTCACAGGCTGAACGGCTTCATAGACTACCCATTTCCCGTTTTCGTTGAAGAGAACGCCGCAATGGTTATACTTGCTTTTGGTAGCGAGCTGGATGGCTTTTCCCCTGTCGCCGGCTGTTGCCTGGAAAATAATGTCGCCGTCCTTATAAGCGGAAGGCTCACTGAAATTAAAGAAAATAAAAATGCCGGCAAGGAGCGGAATGATAAACAGTATTTTTTTCATGATCTGTTGGGATAGGCTTAGGGTAAATCTAACGCTTTGGACTCCGCTTTGGTACAGGAAAAACCTTAAAAAGCTCTAAAATTTGAAAAAATAGACCAAAAGCAGGCCTTTTTCATAAGTATGATGTAACTTTAGCCCTTCACAAGGTTATAGTCAAAAAACAATTTTTATGATCAGATTTGCGGGTATTATCCTTATTCTTTTTGCTTTCGGTTCTTCTTTTGCCCAAACGGTAGATGCTTCGGGAAAGAAGCAGGGTTATTGGAAGAAAAAAGATGAAAAAACCAATAAGCTGGTGTATGAAGGTTTGTTTAAGGATGATAAGCCGCAGGGTATTTTCAAATACTATTACCCTTTCGACAGTGTGAAGGTGATCATGAACTTCAAACAGGATGGTAAAATCGCTTATTCGACCATGTTCCACCCGACAGGCAAAAAAATGGCCTATGGAAAATACATCAATGAACAAAAAGATTCTGTTTGGACTTACTACGACGACAAGGGTGTGTTGATCTCCAGGGAAAGCTACTCCATGGGCAAAAAGAATGGGAAGGAAACCGTTTATTTTCCTGACGGTGTGGTGAGCGAGGAACGGAATTATAAAATGGATGTGCAGGACGGGCCTTTTAAATTGTATTTTGATAAGAACNNACTTATGTGAACGGGAAAATGGAGGGAAAGAACGCCTACTATTATCCCAACGGCATTGCCGCGGCTACAGGTTATTATAAGAACGGGAAGAAAACAGGGCCCTGGATCTATCGCGAATCGAATGGCAAAGTGAAAGAGAAGGAGCTGTACACGAAGACTGGCGAACTGGCAAATAAAACCGAAACCGAGGCTTTCTTTAGTAAAAATAAAGTAAGCGATGAGAAGCCGAAAGCCAGCACTGCCGCTACAAGCACCGTGAGCCCGAAACCCAGGACAGGTGTCAAAACAATCGGCACTAAAACAGGAAAATAAAGAAATTGCTTAAACAATCGCAGCTTATGAGCTGTTATAAGCATCACAATCAAGAAACCGCTCCATAAATCAGAGCAGTTCAAAACAGAAGACATGAGCAAGCACGGAAAAGTACTGGTAGCTATGAGCGGAGGAATCGACAGCTCTGTGGCTGCGATGATGTTGCACGAACAAGGATATGAAGTGATCGGGATCACCATGAAAACATGGGATTACGAAACGTCCGGCAGCAGCAAGAAGGAAACCGGATGCTGTAGCCTCGACAGCATCAACGATGCGCGCTCTATGGCCGTGTCTTTTGGCTTCCCGCACTATATCCTCGACATTCGCGGAGAGTTCGGAACACACATCATTGATAATTTTGTAGAGGAATACCTCGCAGGGCGCACGCCAAACCCTTGTGTGCTCTGCAATACGCACATTAAATGGGAAGCCCTGTTGAAGCGCGCGGATATGCTCGACTGCGAGTTTATCGCTACCGGGCATTATGCGCAGATCAGGGAAGAAAATAACCGTAAAGTGATCTTCAAAGGCCTCGACCAAAGCAAGGATCAGACCTATGTGCTTTGGGGCCTTGGGCAGGAGAGCCTGAAACGCACCATGTTCCCACTGGGTGGTTACCAAAAAACGGAGATCAAGCAAATGGCTAAAGATGCCGGTTTTATTGACCTTGCCAACAAAAGCGAGAGTTATGACATTTGCTTTGTACCGGACAACGACTACCGTGCTTTTCTGAAGCACAAGCTTCCAGACCTGGAAGCAAAGGTAGAAGGCGGCGATTATATCTTCAAAGGAAAAAAAGTAGGAAGCCACCGCGGCTATCCTTTCTATACCATTGGCCAGCGCAAAGGCCTCGACATTGCCATGGGTGAGCCGGTATTTGTAAAGGAGATCATTCCGGAAACCAATACCGTGGTGCTGGGCGATCTGGAAGACCTGAAAGAGCAGGAGATCAACGTGCGTGATTTCAACCTGATCAAGTACGCGTCTTTGCCGCAGGATTTTGTGGCGCTTACGAAAATCCGATATAAAGATTCAGGCCGTATGAGTACCATCAATACAGCAGGTGATAAGCTAAATATCGTATTTCACGAATCGGCGACAGGTGTAGCGCCCGGCCAGAGTGCGGTGATCTATGAAGGCGATGACCTGATCGGCGGCGGCTTTATTGATCGCAAGCCTTTGCTGAATCTGCAATAGTATTTCTATTTGTTTTTTTGTAGTATGAGGCAAATGTTTGGCTCCTATGGAGCCAGTGTATCCTTTTATATTTGGGTTAATAATATTTTGCTCCTCCGGAGCAATGCTCCAGTAATAGATTTTAGCGTGCCCTAGGTACGCAATATTAATTTGGTTTATGGTGTTGTAGAATATCTGTCGCCTGCTTGCGGTAGGCAGGCTCCTCCGGAGCAATGCTCCGGATTTGATATGCCCGCTCTTTAGCCCCGCCAGGGGCTAAACATTAATAGAAAATGATGTGCAAATAGTTTTAGCGTGCCGTAGGGGTTTGATTTTTGCTCTTGGAAACCCAGTAAAATTAAGGAAATATACTATTTGGGGTGGAAGTTGGGGTGAATTTCAGCATTTGAAGTTTTACCCTGTTGATAACTTTCACGCCTACACTATTATCTAGCTTTAAATGTCCAAATATAATGCTCTATTAGTATAACTTTGCCCTGATAATGTATATTACTCGTAATACGAGTAATCCATTGTAGTTATTTAAATTCAACTATTTCGCCTCAAAAGTCCACATGCAATATTCTGTTAAAACTAATTGTCCTTGAACCCAATGGTACCTTTCATAGTACATCTTCAAATTTCGTCGGGTCAGCTCCACGATATGCATCGTGTCCTGTCCAACAATAACAAAATCTCTATCGTCGTTTATAAGCATCCAACTGCCCGCGTTGGGAGAAATTGACGAATCACATGTTTTACTTTTCAGCACTTCCCATTTGCCGTCGGTTCTAAAAGTACTTTCACTATCCCAAGAACAGGTATCATAAATACTCATTAAGTCTTCGGTTGTATTTAAGGGCCAGTCATTTACGTGGCTTTTTGCATACGTTGTCGAATCTAAATACTCATGTGTCCACTTCCACT
>DGQK01000021.1 GCA_002390745.1 Bacteroidetes bacterium UBA4416
GGTATTTATGAGATGGCTTCTAATTAAATCACAGCATGATCATATGCCTGCTGGCATCTGTACCGGCCCATAAGCATTTACAATTTCCCATTTCAGAAATCCATATCAATCTGCCTGATCATTGCAATCAGCACACTGTTCGTTTTTCATCTGCATCTGTTTATTTCTCATGGAAAATAGTATATTCGTTGTTCTTAACCAGACCGATTATTTGATGAAAAAGATACTGATTGCCAACCGTGGAGAAATAGCCTTGCGCGTGATGCGCAGTGCCAAAGAAATGGGCATACAAACCGTAGCCATATACAGCGAAGCCGACCGGAATGCGCCTTTTGTGCGTTATGCCGATGAAGCCGTATGTGTCGGCCCTCCGCCAAGTGCGCAATCCTACCTGCAGGGCGATAAGATCATCGCGATTTGCAAGGAGCTGGGCGTGGACGGCATTCATCCGGGCTATGGCTTCCTTTCGGAAAATGCCGATTTCGTGCGAAAAGTTCAGAAAGCAGGCATTACATTTATCGGCCCGAGCGCCGAAGCAATGGATATGATGGGCGATAAGCTCAGCGCCAAAGCCACTGCCAAAAAATACAATGTTCCGATGATCCCGGGCTCCGATGGCGCCATCAGCGATCTCGAGGAAGCGACCAAGCTTGCCAGGGAGATCGGATTTCCCTTGCTGATCAAAGCTTCCGCCGGCGGCGGTGGCAAAGGCATGCGCCTGGTAGAAAAGGAAAGCGAAGTTGGTGAGCAAATGAAGCTGGCTATCAGCGAAGCCATCTCTGCTTTCGGAAACGGCGCGGTGTTTATCGAGCGCTATGCCTCCGGGCCGCGCCACATCGAGATCCAGCTCCTGGCCGATAATTACGGCAACTGCGTGTACTTATTCGAGCGCGAATGCAGCATCCAGCGCCGCCACCAGAAAGTGATCGAAGAGGCGCCTTCTTCGGTACTGACCCCGGAGCTGCGCAAAGCCATGGGCGAGTGTGCCGTCAATGTAGCTAAAGCCTGCAACTACAGCGGCGCCGGAACCGTAGAGTTCCTGGTAGACGATCAATTGAATTTTTATTTCCTGGAAATGAACACCCGCCTTCAGGTGGAGCACCCGGTATCGGAGCTCATCACCGGCCTCGACCTCGTGAAAGAGCAGATCAAGGTAGCGCGTGGCGAAAAACTTTCGTTTACACAAGACGATCTGAAAATCAACGGCCACGCCATCGAAGTGAGGGTATGCGCCGAAGACCCTGCCAATAACTTCCTGCCCGACATCGGGAAACTAAAAACCTACCGCACTCCGACAGGCCCGGGAGTGCGTGTGGACGATTCGTTTGAAGAAGGCATGGACATTCCGATCTTTTACGATCCGATGATCGCCAAGCTCATTGTACATGGAAAAGACCGCACCGAAGCCATTGAGAAAATGCTGCGGGCCATTTCCGATTACGAGATCACAGGCGTGGAAACGACCCTGAACTTCTGTGCCTTTGTCATGAGGCATGAAGCCTTTGTGAGTGGCAAATTCGACACTGGTTTTATCGGCAAATACTTTAAGCCGGAGATGTTAAATAAATTTAATAAAAGCGAAGAAGAGGTCGCCGCGATCTTTGGCGCGTTTATGGCATCCAATTTGTCTAAAGGTAGTCAGGAACTGCGAAACAACCCACGGGAAAAATCGAAATGGCGCGCCAACCGCGTGTGATTTTGAAAAGGTAACCCAGGGGTTACCTTTTCCGTTTAAGGTATTAATTGATAATGAACACACATCGTAAAAAAGGCTTTTCGCTATTTATCATCCCGATAAATGTCCTTAGGGCCTTTACAGGGTACACTTCGTACATCCTGATCCTGCTGTTTCTTGTTTTTTCTTTATCCTATTCCGTAAGCGCCCAGGAAGGCGACCACGTCAATGTTCCTGCTTCCACGCTCAAAATGCAATACCGGGTGCATGCCGAAATTTACAACGGCGACACCATTCCGTCTATCCGTTTCCAGGAGGTATACGTATACGGCGACTATGTTTACAAAAACAAGAAGCAATACGAGGTGTGGACACGGACCAAATACAACGTCAAGAAAGTATATCCTTATGCGATTTTAGCGGCGGCCAAACTCAAAGAGTACAATACCATCATGGAAAAGATGGACGAAAAGACCCGGAAGGCCTACCTGAAAGTGGTGGAGAAGCAACTGAAGGATGAATTTGAGGAGCCTTTGAAGAACCTGAGCATGACGCAGGGTAAGATCCTCCTGAAGCTCATCGACCGCGAAACAGGCCACACCAGCTACACGCTTGTGAAAGACCTTCGTGGCGACTTCCAGGCTTTCATGTGGCAAAGCCTCGCCCGTTTGTTTGGCAGCAATATGAAAGACGAATACGACCCGACAGGCGAGGATATCATGATCGAGCGCGCCATCAAGCTCATCGAATCGGGGCAGTTCTAAAAAACAGGGTTTGTGAATCTTACAAACAGAACTGCATTCTTTAAAAGATCAACAAATCGGGCGTGCCTCCCACGAAGTGTCGTGGGAGTCGTGCTTTCCGCTCCAATCTTTTGCAAAGAACAGCAAAAGGATTTGCGCTGCAATCACTCACGCAGGCAGCTTTCAATGGTCGATGCCTGCTTGTGTGCAATCCGGATCAACCGTCGAAAAAAGGCTGACAGTTAGCCTTCCGGCACTTCGGGGCTTAGCGCAAAAAAGCGTACATTTAGGTCCAAATTTCCAGGTTATGATGAACAAGAAAATGGCCCTGATCCTGCTCTGTGTGATCGGCGCATTTCAACTAAAGGCCCAGAATGCCGACAGCGTGGCCCTTCGCCGTATTTTCGATTTTTACCTCACCCAAAGCTCTTGCTACAAAAACCTGGAAACACTTTGCCACAAGGTCGGTGCGAGGCTGAGCGGGTCACCGGAGGCAGCAAAGGCAGTGCTCTGGGCCAGGCAAGCGATGTACGAGGCCGGGGCCGATACGGTATACCTGCAACCCTGCATGGTACCGCACTGGGTCCGCGGGGCGAAAGAAGTTTGCAGCTCAGTGAGCCTGAAAAGCAAGCAAAAAATAATGTATTCTGTTTGTGCCCTCGGAGGTTCGGTGGCCACGCCGCCTGCCGGCACCCGCGCGGAAGTGGTTGAAGTGAAAAGCTTCGAAGAGGTGGAGCAGCTGGGAGAAGCAGGCATCAAAGGCAAAATCGTGTTTTATAATGTATTCTTTGACCATACGCGCCTGCATACAGGCGCCTGCTATGGCGAAACGGTGAAGTACCGCTGGGCCGGCCCCAGCAAAGCTGCCAGGTACGGCGCGGTGGCAACGATCGTGCGCAGCATGAGCTCTATCGACAACGATTTTCCGCATACGGGTGCGATGGGTTACGACACCACGGTTTCCAAAACGAAAATCCCCTGCTGTGCCATCAGCTATGCGGGCGCTGACAAGCTCATGGCCGAGCTGAAAAAAGACCCGAAGCTGAAAGTCAGCTTAACGATGAGCTGCCAGACCCTAAAAGACGAGCCATCCTTCAACGTGGTGGGTGAGATCAAAGGCTCTGTGAAACCAAAGGAAATTATTTTAGCAGGCGGGCACCTTGATTCCTGGGACCTCGGTGACGGCGCGCACGATGATGGTGCGGGCGTGGTGCAGGGCATCGAGGTATTGGCCATGTACAAAAAAACGGGACTTAAACCGAGGCATACGATCCGCGCCGTGGCCTTTATGAATGAGGAAAACGGCGGCGCCGGCGGCAGGGCTTATTTTGAAGATACAAAGAAAAACAATCTGGTGCACCTGGCTGCCCTGGAAAGCGATGCGGGAGGCTTTGCCCCACGCGGTATCGGGGCCGACACCACTTCGGGGCTTTATCAGAAACTGCTGGGCTGGAAAGGCCTGCTGGATCCTTACTTCCTGCAATTCATTGATGCAGGGGGCGGAGGTGCCGATATCTATCCATTGAAAAAACTGGACGTTCCGCTGATCGGCTTCCAACCCGACGGGCAGCGCTACTTTGATTACCATCACACCGCCGACGACACATTTGATAAGGTAAACAAACGCGAACTGGAGCTGAGTGCCGGCGTGATCGGCGCACTGATCTACCTCATTGACCTTCACACCCATTAACGCCAGCGCTCTCCTCTTCCATGAACCTTAACCAAAAAACATTAAGCTACGCGGTTGTTACTTTTGTGATTGCATTTTCGGTGCTTTGCGGTTTCAAGCTCAAAGACCTTCAGTTCAATTACGACTTCGAGGCGTTCTTTCCGAATGAAGACAGTGAGCTGGAACGCTACCATACGCACCGCGACCGCTTCGAGTGGGACAATGAGTTTGTACTGCTCGGGCTTGAAAATAAAAAGGGCATCTTCCGGAAAGACTTTCTTCAAAACGTGGAAAGCCTCTCCAATGAGCTGAAAGACATTCCTTATGTGAATAAGGTGATCTCACCGACCAATATCAAAAACGTTTCTTTAAGTGGTTTAGCGCCGGTGCAGAAGCGGCTGTTGCACATCGAGGATGAAAGCCTGTATGCCGACGACAGTACCACTATTTATAACAGCCCGGAACTGATCGGCTCCTTTTTTCCGGCTGATGCCAGGTCCATTTCCATTTTCATCAAGACGGACGAAGGCCTCAGCAAGGTAAAATGTGACAGCCTGGCGAAGAACATCCGCAAGGCGTTTGAGAAATACCATTTTGATGATGTCCATTTTGTAGGGCGTATTGTGGCCCAGGCGGTATACCTCGAAAATCTGCAAACCGAATTCAAATACTTCCTGATCATTTCATTTTGTGTGATCGTGGTCTTTCTCTGGCTGTCGTTCCGCTCTGCTTATGGAATTGTCGTTCCCATTACGATTGTGATCGTGTCTATTTTCTGGACGCTGGGTATTATGGCCATGGTAGGGCAGCCGCTCGACATCATGACGGTGATGCTGCCGGTAATGATCTTTATTGCAGGCATGAGCGATGTCGTTCATTTTTTCTCCAAGTATTTTGAGGAGCTCGGCAAAGGAACAGCGCGGGAGAAGATCTTCCCGCTGATCCTTAAGGAAGTAGGCTTTCCCACCTTCCTGACACTGATCACTACCGTTGTGGGCTTCCTGTCCCTGCTCTTCTCCAGCATTATGCCTATCCGCGATTTCGGCATTTTTACGTCGGTAGGCATTGTCATTGCCTTCATCCTCACCTATACGCTCCTCCCTGCCCTGCTTTATTTTTTCACACCGAAAAAGCTGGTGGAAGTTCACGGGCACGACAACAAGGCATATAACATCATGCGCAGGGTCCTGTTCTGGATTTTCCGCAGCCAGAAAACGATCATCGTCATCTCCATCCTGGTGGTGATTTTTTCTATCATCGGGGTTTACAAGATCAGGGTCAATAACATCCTGCTGGAAGACCTGTCGGATAAGGTGCGCATCAAACAGGATTTCCTGTTCTTTGATAAGCACTACAGCGGCGTGAGGCCGTTGGAGCTGTCTATCGAAATCAAAAACAAGGACAAAACGGTTTGGGACTACAACATCATGTACCAGCTGAACGGACTGGATGAATTTTTGAAACAGGAATACAAAGCGGGCTTTATGTATTCGCCGGCCATGCTTTCAAAAACCATTTACAAAGCGCTGAACGACCTGCCGCCAAACACTGCCGGCTTCCCCGGCCGGGAAGATTACGGGGAGGTGCAGAAGCAGCTGATGAGCAATAAGAAGAACAAAGACATCAAACGCATCATTACGCCCGATGGGAAATACGCCCGTATCAACGGGAAGATCAGCGACGTGGGGAGCATTGTGGTGAATGAGCAGAACAAGCACCTGGAGGAATACATCCGCACGCACATCAACCCGGACGATATGGAGGTGCGCATTACGGGCGCCGCACACCTCATTGACCGCAATAATGAATACATGGTAACGAATATGACGCAGGGCTTTGTGTTTTCCATCATTGTGATTGCGCTTCTCACCTATTTCCTGCACCGTAGCTGGCGCATGGTAATTGTATTTATCCTTCCGAATGTGGTACCGCTGCTCATCATTGCGGGTATTATGGGATATGCGGGTATCGAGCTGAAAGCCGCTACATCCCTGGTGTTCAGCATTGCTTTTGGTGTGGCGACCGATGATACGATCCATTTTATTTCGCGGCTTAAGATCGAACTGGGCTATGGCAAATCGTTGATGTATGCCTTTAAGCGCACCTATTTCGAAACCGGGAAACCGATCCTGTTAACGACCTTTATCCTCATCGGCGGCTTTATGAGCTTAATGATCAGTAATTTTCAAAGTACCTTTTACTTCGGCTTCCTGATCTGCATCACGATCCTCATCGCCGTATTTGCCGATATTTTTTTACTGCCGGTTTTACTGTTCTGGATATTGGGAAAGAAACACAAAAAACAGAACGATAACAAAATATAGTACAGCATGCTTATCAGCCTTAGACCATGGAGCAGCGAAGACCTGCCGGAATTGGTGAGACTCGCCAACAACCTTAACATTGCGCGCTTTATGGCCGATGTGTTTCCGCATCCTTATGCGAATGAGAATGGCAAAGCTTTTATTGAATTTGCCAATTCGAAACAGCCGGCCAGTATCTTTGCCATCATCGTGGATGAGCAACCGGTGGGGAGCATTGGCTTACACATGCAGGCCGATATCCTTCGGAAAAACTACGAGATAGGCTATTGGCTGGGTGAGGAGCACTGGGGCAAGGGCATTGCCGTGGAAGCCGTGAGGCAGATCTGTGAGTACGGTTTTGCGAACCTGGATTGCATCCGCATCTTTGCCCGCATTTTCGGCACTAACATCGCATCTCAAAAAGTAGTGCAAAAGGCTGGATTTGTACTGGAGGCTAAATTTGAAAAAACAATTTTTAAGAACGGTGAGTACCTGGATGAGCTGATCTACGCGCTGAGGAGTGATGGACAGGTGGCAAACCCGGAGCCCTCATTATAAGCCCACATTTGTCCATTTGTTGTTAATGCTCTGTTGCCGGTTCAGTAATTTCCAGTTGCCATTCTTCTTAGTTAGCTGGAATCTCACAGGGTGACCATCAACCAGGTAGTAGGCATCGATCTTCGACTTTGCCGGCTGATGTAACATAAGAGGAGCGTAATCTCTGTATGTGTAATACTGGAAGCTACAGCCATATGATGTATAACGTCTCTGCGCTTTTACGTCGCAAAGTCTGTCGAACACATGGTTGAACTGCTGATACTGCTCTATTTTCAGAGAATCCTCTGCACCACCATTATCAAGCTTTTCAAGAGTTTGCTCAATACCGGTGATCTCGTTCATGAATGCTGAAATAAAACCGCTCACGTCTGTTTGCGTTTGCTCGTCCACTGCCGACACGCCTGAAGCTAAAGTAATCTGCCGTTTCCTGAATTCGAGCATGTCGTCATCTGTAAAGGCCCCTCCTTTCGGCACGTTGATATGCTTCAATTTTGCCAAAGACAGAAAACCTTCACGTGTAACTTCCGTGGAATAAAGCAGCAATGTGCTAAGCCTGGGGAATAGCTCAAAATAGCCCAAATGTTGGTCACTAAGCCTGGTATGTCTTAGCCAGATGACCTCCAGCCTTTCAAGCTTTCCCAGAGCTGCAAAGCCAGAACCTGTTATATCACTGCCGTCGAGGTTTAGAAATTTCAGCTTTGGGAAATTGGACAACATCTTCAGCCCATCATCCGTGATATCAGAATTTGTTATACTAAAATCCTGTATCTTAAGCAGGTTAGCAAAACAGCTCATATCCTCATCTTTCATCTTTCGCAGTACAGTGCCATCCTGAACCTGGCAGCTTTGAAACCACACCACCGTTAACTTCAGACACTTTCCGATTTCTTTCAAATCTTCCGGCGTTAGTACTTCGCCACTCAAGCTTAAATACGTTTGATTTTTCGTCAATTTTTCCATTTCCTTTGATGATATTATTTTTCAGCCTGTCAAATATACCATTTCCGGAAACGCAGAAATGAAAACCGGTTTGAAAACAATCCCGGAGAACACATGTTTGGCTCCTATGGAGCCACAGGCCCTTAAGACATGACACGGGTTAATAATGTTCTGCTCCTACGGAGCAGTGAAGAAGTCCCGTAGGGACTTAACATTATTAACCGAATGGCAGCCCAAAGCTCAGCTTGCTCCGTAGGGGCTTGACAAAACACACGATAATTTTTAGTGTGCCGTCACCACGCGTCGTGACATAATGTCCTAATTGTGCAAGAAATTAATGTTTGGCTCCTATGGAGCCACAGGTCCTTAAAGACATGACACGGGTTAATAATGTTCTGCTCATACGGAGCAGACACAAATGAATCGTTTAGCCGCAACGGCCAATTATTGCTCCGCAGGAGCTGAATATCATTCATTAACACGTCTGAATCAGGCATAACGGCTACAGCGTAGCCGGGCATTCTGCTCATTACTCCGATCTGATGCCGGATCTCCCCGCAAATACCGCATCAACCTGATTGGGTTACGGATGGAAAAGAAAAAGAATATTCTTAAATTTACCTATGATCAAAAAAATAGGACTTATCACTTCAGGCGGTGATGCCCCCGGCATGAATGCCTGCATCAGGGCCATTGTACGCACAGCGAGGAGTGAGAACATCGACGTGATCGCCTTCTACCGGGGCTATGAAGGCATTATCGAAAACGATTTCATCAAGCTTACCAAGAGCAAGGTTTCCAATATCATTCACCGTGGCGGCACCATTCTGAAAACCGCGCGTAGCGACCGTTTCCGTACTCCGGAAGGTATGCAGCAGGCGCTGAGGGTGTTTGAGCAGCACCAGCTCGATGGGTTTATTGTGATTGGCGGCGACGGCAGCTTCAAGGGCGCTTTGGAATTCAGCAAGCTGCATAGCGTGAAAACGGTGGGCTGTCCGGGCACGATCGACAACGACCTCATCGGCACGGATTTTACCATTGGTTATGATACGGCCATCAACAACGTGGTAGAATCCATTGATAAAATACGAGATACGGCTGAGAGCCACGACCGCATTTTTGTGGTGGAGGTCATGGGCCGGGATGCGGGGCTGATAGCTTTGCGAAGTGCTATTGGCAGCGGCGCGGAGGCGATCCTCATTCCTGAGAAAAAAGACGACCTCGACCTGCTCCTGAAAAAAATAAAATCCTGGCGCACTTCCAAATCGAGCAAGATCATTATCGTGGCGGAAGGCGACGAAACGGGCGGTGCCACGGAGGTGAGCGAGATCATCAAAAGGGAATGCCCGGAATTTGATGTGCGTGTCACTATCCTGGGCCATATCCAGCGCGGCGGGAACCCCACCTGCATGGAGCGTGTGAATGCGAGCCTGATGGGCTATTACGCCGTGAAGGCGCTGCAAAGCGGGCACAACAACGAGATGATCGGGATTGTGAACAAGAAAGTACATTACACGCCTTTCAAAGACGCGATCAAACATATCAACGAGCTCGACCCGGAACTGCTGCTTATCCTCGACGTGCTTTCTGCCTGATGTTCTTTTACTGTATAACAAGTCCTATGAAACGGTACCTGCTCCTGTTCCTCATCTTCTCCCTGCATGCCAGCCTTTGTGCCCAGCGCGATCCCGTGGAGAGAGACCCTTTATTTGCGAGCGCTTATAAAAAGTTCGAGGCCAAAGATTTTCGCGGTGCCTACACCGACTACACGGCTTACCTCACGAAAAAGCCGCAGGATGCGACTGCGACCTATAACCGCGGGCTCTGTGCCTATGAGCTGAAAGATTACCCGGACGGCATCAGCAACTTCAACAAGAGCATCAGCATGGGCCGCAGGAAGCATGATGCTTACTATAGCCGCGGGCTCTGCAACTACCGCCTGAAAAAATACGAAGTGGCGATTGCCGATTTCGATACGGCGCTCACCATCAAATCCAACTATGCGAAGGCGCTTACTTACAAAGGGGCCTCGCTCGATGAGCTGGACAAATTCAAAGAATCGCTGAGCGCGCTGGATCTGGCCGTTCAGGCTGACCCAAACTACAGCACAGCTTATTATTTCAGAGGAATCACCAAATACCACCTCAGGGATTTTGAAGGCAGCCTGTCGGATTACAACACGTCGCTCAGCCTGAAACCCATCAACGACACCTATTTCTGGCGCGGCCTCACCTACATCAGCCTGAAACGTTACGAGGAAGCCATTACCGATTACGACACGGTGCTGCGCAGAGATCCGAAGTATGCCACGGCTTATTACAACAGGGCCATCGCTTACTTCGACCTGAAGAATTATGAAAAATCGCTGAGCGATAACAATAAGGCACTTGAGCTGGATCCCGGCAAAGTGGCGGCATACTACAACCGCGCGCTCGACAAATACGAGCTGGGGAGGTACAAGGAAGCGGAACCGGATTTTAATGCGACCATCGACCTGAAACTGAACGATGCCAAGCACTACTACTGGCGCGGGGTCAATTACTTTGAACTGGGTAAATGCAGCGAGGCTATCAGCGACCTGAACATAGCCATTCAGAAAGATAAGACCAGGGCATCAGCCTATTTTTACCGGGCCTGCTGCAAATATGTACAGGGTGATCATGCCGGGTCGATCGAAGATTGCACTATGGCGCTGTCTATTGAAAAAACACAAGGCGCTTATTGCCAGCGCGGGATTAGCAAATGCGAATTGAATGACTACAGCGGCGCGGTGGAGGACCTCACGGAGGCGCTAAAGCTACAACCCGCCTACAGAGTAGCTTTACAGGAACGTGGCATTGCCTACTACATGCTTGAAAAAGACGAGCTGGCGATAGGCGACCTGGATAAGGCAATCGGCATGGGCGACATAAACGGGCGCTCGCATTACTATCGCGGTAAGCTCAAAAAACGCGGGAATGATATGGCTGGCTCCTGTGCCGACCTGAAAGAGGCCAAAGCCCTGAACTATGAGAATGCCGTTGAGGAGCTGGTGAAAAATGGTTGTAAGTAAGGCCAATCCCTTCCTACAGGGTTCCTCGTAACTACCGGCAAACCTGTTGGGTTGTTGAAGGTTATTTCCCTTTCTTAGCCTTGGCTTTCGGGCTTTCCAGGAGGCTGATGATCTTTTTGAGGTATACCACTTCTTTCTGGAGGGCTTCGTTTTGCTGCTGAAGGAGCAGGATCTCTTCGGCGTGCTTTCCATAATTGGGCGGTGGCTCGCCGGAGTTGAAGTGCTTGATGCTTTCGAGGCTGAATTCCTTTTGGGAGGAATAGAGGGAGAAAAAATCGACGTTCAGTACTTTGGCAATCCGGTTGAGCAGGGCTGTATCGATGCTCTCGCGCTCAAAGATGTCATAGGCCACATTGCGGCTCCGGCTGATCTTCTTCGCGAAATCGGTTACCGAGATACCCTGGGAGTATAACTCTTCTTTTATTTTTTTGCCAATGTGAATTGCCATTACCCCAAAGGTAAAGGCCACCTGAAACAAGCAATTTTTTGAGCGCATCAAATATTATGTCAGTTTGCCACAAATAATCAGACATAGGTTTATATTGCGGGCGGTTGAAGCTATCCTGACTTCGATGAACCGGCCATTCGGGCAGCACACAAAAGCGATCAGCGTTCAGAGGCTTCCGCCAGGTTGTTAAAAAAGCCCACAACCGGAATTCAAGAAAATGCTCTGTTAACCGGCCTTTCGAACGGTTAGCTTTTCCTGACAAATACGCGCCTAATCTCTGCACATACAAACCAACGCGCATGTGGCGATCTCAAACACAATCCGAATTTGTTTCAAATTGTAATAATTTATATTACATTTGTAATTCAAAACGAAACAAGTCACATGTCCTGAAAAAAATTGAAATATTAACCATCATGCGTTTTAAACTGAACTGTTAACCTCAAAAACCGCGAATTTTTAACAGTAAGACTTTCAGTGTAGAGCGCCCGTAAGGGCGTGCACTAATTATTCTTACGAAGGGGCTTCGCGGTTTCCTGAGGTTTATAATCGGTGTTACGCCCCTATCTGTTATGAGTGTTAGCTCCCCGGACATTAAGATCCTGCTTGTAGATGACCACAAGCTGATCATACAGGCTTATTCATCTCTGCTGAACGAGGTTACTCATTTTAGCATTGTAGGAAGTGCTTCCAACGGACGGGAAGCGCTTGATTTGCTCAACGAGCTAAAGGCGGATGTGATCCTGCTGGATGCGAGCATGCCTGTTATGAACGGTTACGAAACCCTGAAAGCGATCCGCCGCAGGCAAAACCAGGTGAAGGTAATTGTGCTGACGATGTATACGGAACCAGCTTTCATCTTCAGCTACCTGCTCAATGGCGCCAATGCTTTCCTGGGCAAGAACTGCGAACAGCAGGAACTCATCCATGCGATCAACACCGTAGCGAAGGAGGATTACTACTTCAGCTCCACCGTCTCCAAACACCTTATCTTCCGGACCCTGCAGGATCCGGAGTTCAGGGAGCACTACAGGCAACTCCGCCTAACCGAACGGGAAACAGACGTCCTGAAACTGATCTGCAACGACCTTCCGAACGATACGATTGCGAAGCTACTGAACCTCTCTGCCAATACGGTCAAGTTTTTCAGGAAGAATATCTACCGGAAAACGAATACCAATACTACCATCGGCCTGATCAAGTATGCGATCCGGCACGGCATTTTTGCAGTAGAGCAATAAGCCTCGTATTGAAAAAGAGGACAAGTTTTCAACAAAACCCACCTCCGGGGGTAGGTATTTCCAACAAAAGCTGTCCCATGTTTTGCAAATTATCATTTACTTGCACTACTTTCCATAACACAGACCATGGTTAACCTTATGCATGCGGAACCCAATAGGCAGCCTCATGACCTGCCGGCGGCAAGAACCTGTTGCACCGCCACCCAGCCAGCAACAGGCGGCCTTTCCGGCTGATCCGGAAAAAATTAAAAAATAATACAATGAAACAACTTACGATGAGCTTACTCTGTGCCGGGCTGGTGGCACTTGCAGCCTGCAACAAGGAGAAAACCATTCAACCTACACAACAGCCTGCCACAGAAACCAAAACCGTTTCGGGCTCCGTGAAAAAGGAAAAGCCCAATCCGCCTAAAATGTACCATTGCCAGTTTAATGCCAACACAGGCAATTGCTGGTGGAAATTCGGCAACTGCATTTACATTGAAACGATCATTGTAAAACCGCGTTTTTCGGAACTGATATATGACGCCAGCCTCGCCGGTTCTTCAACGACAGTAAGCCAGGTGTTCAAATTAGACGGGCTTGCCGATCTCGTGAAATATGGTCTGACGGAAGACGGCTACTCCGAAAAATTACTATCGGGCAATTACTACATTACCCGTACCTCTGACACCGGTACGGAGGCGTGCTACATTGCAGGTACGCAATATCCTGTAACCGCCGAAAACATGGAATTTGCCTTCCAGTTTGCCTACGGCGACATCGTAGAATAATACTCCTGTAAAGCTGCCGGTGCTGGCCGGCAGCTTTTAATATTTCAATAACCAAGCCTATGAATAAACGCATGATCATTGCCTCAACGCTTTTAGCAGCCCTGTCATTTTCCTGTGATAAAAATGAACGATTACGGGATGCTACAGAGCCTCCTCTTATCGATAGCTTTTCGGTAAGCGGCGCCGATATAGGACAACAAACCAACAATTTCCGGTACATCAACGACAGCACGCTTTGCAGCTACGACCTCATCAATAAAAACCTCGTGTTTTTTCAGAAAGACAAAAGCGGGGATTACCATGCAGGTATCAAAAAAGAGATCGATACCGAGTTCTGGAGCATGTACTTCCGTGGGGATGACGGCAAAAACTATTTCGTAGATGGCAATAACAGCATCGCTGAATATAACCAAACGGCCGACAGCCTGCTGGAACAGTATGCCATCCCACACCATTTCCCATACCTCAAAGATTCGTTTGCCCTGGCCTTATCCAACAGTATGCCCATCATAAAAATCCACGATACGCTCATCGCAGTGATCAGCCCCAACTCCAACGAAAGCCTGAGGCTGTACTATCATGAACAGGAAGTGAGCGAGTTCAAATTCAATCCAGCGAAAGATACGATTTCCTATATACGAAGTTATATCAGCAAGCCACCTGGCTTAGCGGATTATGATTTCCCTCTGGGATCTTATGCGTTCCATACTAATACGGTATTCCTGATCTATCCACAGTACGACACGATATACAGTTTCAACCGCTCTACCAGCACGCTTCGCAAAATTGCCATCCATAACCGGGATTTTGTACAGCCCGCCGCCTTTAGCTGTATCCCTTTCACTCCCGAATACGGCAGCTGCGCTACCAGGTATTCCCTGCACAATTTCAGGTATTATGGCATTCATTATAACGAGGTCACAAAACACTTTCTGCTGTTTTATAAAGCGCCTGTAAGAGAGGTGAAAGGGCGCATCGCCTCCCACAAAGATCAGCCGCTGCAGGTGATCGTTTTAGACGAACAGCTTACTGTGTTAAACTACTACTCATTTGCAAAAAACCTGGAAGCAGGCACAAGCTTTTTTATGATCCCGGGCAAAGGCCTGGCAATGCCCATACTTGATGAACATTATGAAACGACTCGCTTTTACATATATCATCTGTAACGTCCTTTTGTTTGGCTCATGCCGCAAACAGGATACTGCAAGCAAAGAGGTGGAAGCCTATCTCTCGGAACACTATCAGCTGACCGTCAACGACAGCACCATCTATTGTTTCTTCCCTGCCAACCAATGTAAGAACTGCTTTCGCTACGATGCCGCTTATCTGGCTCCGGAGATCAGTGAGCACTGCGTAATCATCACGGGTTATGAAGCCGGCAACTTCAAAGGCTTTCGCCATGTTCTGCACGATGCGGATGATGACATGCTACGATTACAGGCACTCGATTACGGCAACAGGATCATCCTGTTCAAAAGCGGAAACATCAGCCGCAACGAGGTGGTAACAGATCTGTACAGCCAGCTGGGAAATGTGTGGCGGGGGATGTGAACTAAAGAAATTGCTTTATTTATTACTTTCTGTTTTACGGATAAATTGATATCCTATTGCAAAAGAAAACCAGGACTTACCGTTATAAATCCAATGCTGGCCTGGCCTTCCTCCTATGTAGTCCCAGCCTATAACGGCTCCTATCTGAAAATTGGATACTTCCGCCACTGCACCAAAGCCTATTGTAACGGCAGATAATTTAGTATTGGCTTCTTTTATATACCCTTTGGTTGTTATACTATCAACTCCCACGCTGGTTAAAGCCGCAACACCAACAATATTCAGATAATTAGGCTGATAGTGGGATGTTCTGAAACTGTATCCGAATGACGGGCCTATTGTAAAATCAGTAGTATAGTCGAAAGGTACGCCTTGTCTTTGTGACCGGAACTTAATCGGGATTACAAGAGTTCCGATATTGGCGCGCTGATTATAAGCCCACGTTTTATATCTCTTCTTGATGGTAGTCTCATTATACTCTACAGATTTCACGCAGTAGAACTCTCCTTTGCTTGTAGATGCAATATTAACTTTATTGTTATCATTTTGAATCTCTGACGGTTCATTGTCAATTGAAAATTGAATGACATAAATTTCTCCAAGGTTGGCATCGTCTCTCATGCCGCCAATCTGCCTGAATTTAATATTAGGATTAGCTACTTTTTTTGTAGCCGGTACAGATGTAGCATTGGCTAAATCGTAACCATATACTACTATATGACTTATAGTTATCCATCCATGTGATTCTTCCTGGCAAAACCCAGTGTTAATACTCCCTATTAAGAACGAGCAAATACATAAAAGCTTTTTCATAATTATAATTTTTTAGAATCTTATAATTCAAAGCTAAGCCGGATATCCTGTGATAAACAGGAGGATAAACCACCGAGTTGTGTTATTAATCCCGGTTTATGAAGGGGTGTTTTCCCCCCTCCTCTCTTAAACAAACCGCATGAAAAAGCCCCGCAGATGCTTATCTGCGGGGCTTTCAAAATCTCTTACTGCAAAAAATCAATAGCCGAAAATTTCTTTCATCGTCAGGAATTTCACGGTTCCGTATTTTTCAAGTGTTTTCATATCCAGGTTATCTTTTTTACCCAATACCACAAAGGCAGAAGGCTTATTTTTGATTTTCGCATCCTGGAAAGCTTTCACATCGGCAAAGGTCATCGTGGCTACTTTCCCGAAGATCTCTTTGCGGATATCGGTTTTGAGTCCGAATTTCTCGGCATTGATGTAGTTGAATAAAATGTCGGCCTTGTCTATCCGGTCAGTACGGATGTTTTGCAGGATCGCATCTTTGGCAGCCCCGAAAGAAATATCCGATTTCGGCACATTGTTCAGGAGGCTGGTCATACCGGCCATGGCTTCCGGCAATTTATCGGCCTGTGAGCCGATGTAAGAGAAATTGTAGGCCGGCAGTTTAGGATCTGTCGGGTTACGGTAGGAGGAATAGCAGGAATAAGCGAGGGCTTTCGATTCCCTCAGATCCTGGAATACCACAGAGCTCATGCCGCCTCCGAAATACTCGTTGTACATGGTAATGATCGGAACGGTGGCCTCGTTGTACATTTCACCTTCCGATAAAATAACGATCTCGGCCTGCTTCATGTCATAATCCACCACATACACCGTGTTATCGAATTTCAATGGCGTGAATACTTTGGCTACCGGCACAGGTTTTAAGCCGCCTGCCGGAATTTTATGATTGGTGTTGAGTGAGAGCTTCACATCGCCGATCAGCTTAGGTCCGTAGTACAGCACTTTGTGTTCATAGCCTGTCAGGGATTTGATCAGAGCAGCTATTTGCTCTGTCGTGAGCTTATTCAGCTCCTCTTCCGACAGAATATGGGTTACAGGGCTCTCCGGGCCATATTTGGCGTAGCTCACCATCATCTTCTGCAAAATGGTGCGTTTCTCCTGTTTGGCATCGCTGCGTTTTTTCAGGATGTCGGAGATCAGGTTTTTCAGGCTGGCCTCATCTACTTTCGGATCGTTCAGCACATTCTCAAACAAGGCGGTGGCCTTATCGAAGTTTTCATTAAGGCCCGTTAAGCTCACCCAGGTTTCGGTGTTGGAGTTGAATACATTGAAGGAGCATCCCAGCTTGTAAAACTCCTGCTGCACTTCCGCAGGGCTCATTTTAGAAGTTCCCAGGTACGGAATGTAGTCGATGGCTACCGGCAAAAGCTTGTCGTTGTTGGTTCCCATATCGAATACATAGTACAGGTCAAACAGCTGGTTCTCGGTATTCTGGTTATAGATCAGGCGCACGTTGCCATTGAGCAGCGTACGGGCAATGTCTGTATTGTAATCGATAAATTTAGGCTGGATCGCCGGAGGCACGGTGCCCAGGATGTTCTTCACAAAAGGCGACTGGTCTTCCTTGTTCACTTCCACCGGCGTAATCGCAGGCTTCTCTACCTTTTGCACGTTGGTATCTTCGCCCACCCGCTTATACACGACCACATAATTATCAGGCGTGTAATTCTTATTCACAAAATCGATCACCTCCTGCTTGGTGATTTTGGAAAGGCGCTCGATCAGGTTCACGGATTGCTGCCACTTGGTATCGTTCACAAACGCATCTACAAAGGCCATCGCCCGTGAGGAGTTGCTTTCCAGCTCTTTGGTTTTCTGAAGCTTTAGGTCCGTGATCACCGCGCTCATCAGCCAATCCGGGAACTCTCCTTTTTTCAGAAGCTCGAGTTGTGAGTAAAGCAGTTTTTCCACGTCCTCCAGCTTCTGCCCTTCCTTGGGCTCGCCGAATAAAATATGCAGGCTGTAATCTTTCAGAATATAGGAATAGCTTCCGCTGTTCAGCACCTTTTGCTTCTGGTTCAGGTTCAGGTCCAGCAGGCCCGCGCGGCCGTTGCTCAGCAGCAGGTTGATGAGTGTGATCATGTCCGCCTCTTTGCTGCCTGTACCCGGGAAACGCCAGGCCATCGCCAGGTTGGCGGCATCCGGACCGGTCACTTCCTTCACAATCTTACTGGTAATAGGCGCTTCTTTCTCAAAGGTGTATGGTGTCACCGGTTTGGAAGGCATCGAACCGAAATACTTATCAATGAGCCTGATGGTTGCATCGGGATCAAAATCGCCGCTCAGGCATATCGCCATGTTATTGGGCACATAGTTGGCATTGAAATATTTCATGATCTCCTTCATCGAAGGATTTTTCAGGTGATCGATGGTACCGATCGTGGTTTGCGTACCATAGGTATGGTTCTGGAACAGACCTGAAAATACGGCCTCCCATAATTTGTTGTTGTCATTGTCCAGGCCCCTGTTTTTCTCTTCATATACCGCTTCCAGCTCGGTATGGAATAAGCGCAGAACCGGCTTACGGTAGCGCTCCGCTTCTATTTTCAGAAAGTTCTCGATCTGGTTGGCAGGAATATCATTTACATACACCGTCTGGTCAAAAGAGGTAAAGGCATTAGTGCCCTGCCCGCCAATGCCGGCCAGCATTTTGTCGTACTCGTTGGCAATGGCATATTTCGCTGCCACTCCCGAAATACTGTCGATCTCATGGTAAATCTTTTTACGCTGCGCTTCATCTTTGGTCGCGCGGTATACTTCGTACAGGTTTTCGATCTTGGCTACCTCCACCGACTCTTTCGCAAAATCCTTGGTCCCGAATTTATCGGTGCCTTTAAATACCATATGCTCCAGGTAATGCGCCAGGCCCGTCGCGTTGGCAGGATCATTCTTGCTTCCGGCTTTCACCGCAATATAGGTCTGGATCCGCGGTGCGTTCTTATACACCGTCATGTACACCTTCAGGCCGTTTTTGAGCGTGTAGATCCTTGCTTTGAACGGATCGTTGAGCGCATACTCAAAATTCAGCGATGGCGTCTGCTTGGCATCGTTGACAGCCGTTGTGCTTTTTTTTGTAGCCGGTTTAGGCGTCTGGGCAAAGGTAGTGGCCGATACAAGCAATAGTGCGGCAGCCAGGACATTTAGTTTCATCATAGAGGAGTATTAATAAGATAAAAGTTAAGATAGCGAAAAAAATGAGATCAGCAACTATTTAAAATCCAACCCGTCCTGGTTACCTTCCTGGCCACCCATGCCCTTCATCTGCTTGGCACGTTTAAAGATAGACGCATCCATTTTTCCGAAGATATACGTTACCGTAAAGCGGAAATAACGCGATTCCCTTCTCCTCGACAGGTCCTGGATATAATACGGCGTTTCGTAATGCGTACCCATGCGGCGCGTATTGAAAACGTCGCTCAGCGTGGCATTGAACACCCATTTGGTGCCGATCATTTTATTCAGGGAAATATCCATCGAATAGATCTCTTTGGCTACACCCAGCAATAAAATCTTCGGCGATTCGTAATTGCCATTGACCTGCAGGGTGAATTGTTTCGGGAACTTATAGGATAAGGTTGTTTTAGCATTATAGGCATAGCCTTCCGCTTTCACCACCGGCTCGGTTGGCACGATCAGGCCTTTGATGTAAATGTAGTAGGCATTCACGTTGATGGTCCAGTCGAGATTTTTGAAGAAGGTATATTTAAAGGTATTCTCGATCCCGTAGCGGATGCTGTTGTCGCCGTTGATGCTCGTGTTCACCAATACATTAGGATCTCCCTCCGAAGGGTAAGCCACATCGGTGATCGGCTGCTCCTCGTACCTGAAGTAACCCGAAGCCAGGTAACTGCCTTTCGAAAAGATCTTGTTATAGTTGGCTTCTGCAATGTTCTTGAACTCCGGCTTCAGCTGCGGATTCCCGATCCGGTAATTCTGCTTGTCGGCAAACATCACGAATGGCATCAGCTGGAAGAAGTTCGGGCGGTTGATCTTACGACTGAAATTCAACTGCACTTCCTGGCTTTTTTTCAGCTTCTTGGAAAAATACAAAGCCGGGAATAAGGATTTGAGGATGTCGCTGGAGCTTGAAGGATAATTGTACGAGAACTTCTGATTCTTATCTACAATATTTCCCGCATAGTAGGATTGCTCGAAACGCAGGCCCGCCTGGTAGCCGATATCCCAGAAGGATTTGGCGCTGTAGTTCACATAAGCCGCATTGATCATGTCATCGATCGAATAGCGGTTGCTCATAATGCTGTCGCGGGTATATGAGTCGGTAGAACCCGTTGCCGCAAAGGTGCTGTTGCTGCTCAGGGAATTTTTATAATAGGATTTCATGCCGGCCTCAAACTTCCGGGTTTCACTAAGCGGGTTCACAAAGTCGAGCTGGAACACGCCCTGGTTGGCATTGGTGTAACCGTCGTTCTTCTGGTATTGCACCGGAAGGTCGGTCGCCGGGTTATCAAGGTGTGTTGTGGTGGTAAACAGGTAGCCGTTGGCGCCATCGGTATAGTTATAGTTGGCATCCATCGTCAACTCCTTGCCTACGGTTGGGTAGGTTTTCCGGTAAAGGATCTGCGCATTGTAATTCTGGAAACCGGCGCGTTGCTCGTTCTTCCTCCAGCCGTCGAGCTTAAATACTGTTGGATCATAGTAATCCAGGGTATAGGTCTGCTCATCATTCGTGTTGAATTTCCCGCCTACGATCATCCCGTTCAGCGAGATGGTATTCCGGTTGTTGATGCTGTAATCAATGCCCAGCCTTCCGAAGTTAAACAAGGTAAGCATGCGCGTGGTGTTGTTCTGATCGAAGATGGCCGTGGTGGCACCGCTATCCAATTGGGTTCTCCTGGTGTATCCTTTGGTGGTATTCATGGCCTGGTTGTAGGAGTACATCATGGACACGTTCCACTTCCCGTCTTTCAGGTTCAGGTTGGCCATGCCGCCATAGCGGTCGCCGGTACCCACATAAGCCATCACCATCCCGTTATAGCCCGGCAGGCCGTTCTTTTTCATGATCACATTAAGCACACCGCCTGTGGTATTGGCATCGAATTTCACAGAAGGGTTGGTGATGATCTCCACGCGCTCGATCTGGTCGGCAGGGATCTGTTGCAGGGTTAAGGTCGTCGGGCGGCCATCCACATAGATGATCGGGCTCTGGTTTCTCAGCTGCACATTGCCATCCGCATCCACCGTCAGGCCCGGAATATTTTTCATCACATCGATGGCAGTGCCACCCTTTACCGAAAGGTCCTTTTCCACATTATAGGTCCGCTTATCAATGGATAAAACAACGGCACTTTTCTCAGCGACCACATCCACCTCTTTCAGCAATTTATCATCCACTGCCAGCCTGATGTTACCGAGATCCTGGTCAACCTTATCGGGCGGCACGATAAAGACCTTTTGCAGGTAATCTTTATACCCGATGAATTTGATCCTCACGCGCACCTGTCCGAAAGACGGCAGGCCTTCCACGGCGAAATCGCCGTTCTCCTGTACAAGGGCTCCGCCTAAAAGGCTGTCCTTGTTAAACCAGAGAACTTGCACAGAAGCATACTCCACAGGCTTCCCGGTGGAGGCATCCAGCACTTTGCCGTATACGCGGCCGAGCTTCGGATCTTTCATATTTTTCATATTTCCCATACCGCCGGGCATTTGTGCGATAGAGAGCGTTGAAAAAGAGAGTAAAAACACTATAAGGTACGCAATTTTCATATGTAGTTTTTGTTTTTTTTAATTGACATATGGTATAGCCATGTTCGTTTTATAAAGCATTTTCATGTTGCAACATGGCTATTCCAAAAGGAGTGAAATAAGGCTGTAAAGGTACTAAATATTAAGATTTGGCCTTATAATTTGGATGAACGGTAAGAGGTATCCGTAGATTTCGGTAAATGGTGGATAACGGGCGGTATTTGATCCCGGCAAGACCTAGAAGGTCAGTACCCACCTCGTCATTGCGAACCGACGCCAGGAGGTGAAGCAATCTCTCAGGAGATGAGATTGCTTCGCTACGCTCGCAATGACGCGTCAGGACGAATTACTTCAGCAACTCCAGCGCTTCCTGGATAGAGATCACCTCGCCTTTGAAAACGGCGATCACGAAGGCTTCTGCAAAACCCTTGTCATTAAGCTGTTTCCTGTAGTCGTCTGCTTTGGAGTAATCGGTGAAGGAGCCTGCCGTGTAACGGATCATACCGGAGCCGGTGCCCTGCTTCTCCACGTTCGGAATATCTTTGGTCTTATCCTCCATATCGTTGCCGCCTACCCTGCGCAAAGCACCCAGCTGCACCTTGAAGTTGATCTGCGATTTATCGACCGAGCTGAACGCCACGTTGTCGTTCAGATTTTCCTTTTCCTTACTTTGCACCGTGGCTTTGGTCGCACTCAGCGGAATCCGTTTACCATCCTTATAAGCAGTAATGAAGGCGTCACCGTAGCCTTCCACTACCAGGTCGGCACGGAGGCCGGCAGCACCCTCAATCGTTTTGAAGCCTTTGGTGCTATAGTGGAAATAACCGTCTTCACCTTTCATTTCCAACACTTCTCCTCCTGTATTCCTGAAAATATTTTTGGAGATCCTGTTCCTGTATGCGCCCAGCTGCACACGGTAAACGACATCGCCTTTGGCAAAACGGTTCTCGTTCTCGTCGAGCGAATTCTCCATAGCGGCATTTGTCGCTTTGGTGCTGTTGCCACCATTGCCTCCATCGGCGCTGTTGTTATTGGAAGCGGCATTTGTCGTTGTTCCCGCAGCCGTTGTATTACTATTCACTGCCAGCGGATCACCGCTTGTTTTGCCGGCTATCAGCCCGGCAATCTCTTCGTTGCTGAGGCTTACCAGGTTTCCATCCTTTTTAAAGTAACCCACCTGTGCATTCTTATTTCCTTCGGCAATAAACTCATCGCGGCGCTTCACGGCATTTTGAATCTCCTTGTAAGTACCTGCGGTATACATTACCGTCGTATTATCCGGGAGCATCGTCGACTTTACATCTCCGATACTCAGGAGCTTCGCCATCTCTTCGGTTGGCACCGGGCCGTTGTAGCGCGCCAGTTCCACGGTATACACCTTATCCGATTTGGAAAGGTCGGCCTTGCCGTTTGCAGCCGTATTGGTGCTGTCTATTGTTGGTTTGCGGGCGTAGAAGTTCTCGACGATCTGCTGGTTCGTGACATTGCCGGTATCATTGTACTGATCGTACCAGTTCTGCCAGTAATCGTCGGTAAGGCCCACCCCGTGCATGTTCACTTCCAGGCCCGCAGTTGTGGCCAGCTCATCATCCGCATGGTTAGGCACCCCGTCCTTGTCATCGTCAAACGGGCAGCCAAACTGGTCTACAGGGACATTCTCCGGTGTTCCGTGGCATTTATCATCCCAATCCCTGACACCATCCTTGTCATAATCGTCCTTGTCAATCGCCAGCCAGTCGATGCCGTCAAAATAATCGTCAGACAGGGTATCCATTTTATTTTTCCGCTTCGTCACGAGGTCGTATTGCAGGGAAAAGGACGTATACACAAAATTGTCCTTTGCCCTGGTGCCTTCGCGGTTTCCAATGCTCTTGTTGCTCAGCCCGTCGATGTAATCGGTAGTGGTAAAATAATACTGGAAGCCGATCTTGAAATCGAAACGGTCGGTAAGCTTCATCAACGCTCCTGCACCTACAGGCATGGCCCAGGCGCGTTCCTGGTATTTGCCGAAGCCGTCTTTATTCGATTCCCTGATATCGGTTTCGTACCTGTAATCACGCACAAGGTCAACGGCATTGGCGGCATTGGGCGAATGCTCATCCATATTCTTGATAGAGCCGTCGCTCCAGTAATAGTATTTATTGCCTTTGTTATCGTACAGATCGGTTTTGGAAAGGTATTCGAAGGAAGAGATGCCCAGAGAAACCCAGGGCCTGATCCTGTACTGGTCGGGGATGAAATTTCCGAAGTCGTAGCTTAAGCTCACGCCCCCGGCCCTGATCTCCGACTGAAAGTTTTCCTGGCGGTTGTCGCGCCACTCGTTGCCGCCCAGCTTGCCGAACAGGATATTAAAATTCAATTGCAGGGGCTTAAATAAACGCTGTGAAATATTGAGATCGTAGCCGGTTTTGGCTGTCCAGGGAGCCTGGTAATGCCTGGAGTAAAGATCGCCATGAAAGGACATCAGGCCTGCGCCCAGCGCTACCTTGGGTTGGAACATGTCTCCCAATGCCGGCGGGTCCTGGTTACGGGCTTTCTTCTCTTTAGGCGCTTTGCCCACCGTTTCCACGGGAGCAGGCGCTACAGACGAACTGTCTGTTTGTGCATTTACCAGTAAACCAAAGAATATAAAAATTATAAAAAATACCTTTTTAAGCATATATGAGCCTTATACGAACTATAAACAAATGTGGTTCTACTTATACCATTTCTGACTGGAGATCATCAGCGCTTCCTGCACGGTGATGCGCTTAGGGCCATTGTATGCCGCTACAAAGGCGCTACCGCAGCCTTTCTGCTTCATAGTTTCCCTATGGTCTCTTGCCTGCTTATATTCGCCATAGCTTCCTACCATAAACTTACTGTAGCCATCGGCCATTTCACTTCTGATAAGCTCTGAAATATTGAATTTTTTGCTTAACACCTCCGGCTGGATGGCATTGCGGAATGCCCCGATCTGCACAACATAGGACACATTGCCTTCTTTTTTGGCAACCACTGCATTAGGCGTAGAGGCAGGATCGCTGGTGGCAGGCGTGGTTACAGGGTCGTTTCCAGCCACTGGCGTGACAGGCGCAGGCGTGGTGGATGTTACACTCGTTGCCGGAGCAGGCTCTACAGGCGTTGGTGTCGTCGACTGCCGGGCATTGCTAGCACCTGCAGGGCCGGTGGCGGCGACCACATCCCCGGTAGCGGAGATCACATCAAACGGTAGTTTTATTTTCCTGGTCTGGTCGTTTTCCAGATAAGAGAATTCGCCTTCAAGCCTGGCATCCTGGCTTTCCGCAGCTTCTTTCACTAAGGTGTAGGAGATCAGAAGCTCGTCTTCCGCAGGCAGCGATACCCATACGAATTTGGCTTTCCCGTCAGATACGGAAAAGGAGCTGCCATTTGTTTTGCCCTGTTTCGCCGTATAGCCTGCTGGCAGAATTTCCTGGAACTTGGCAAAGCCTTTGATCCCCGGCTTTTTTATTTTGACGTCAACATTGTATTCGCCGGCAGCGCCTTTGGTAATGGTGCGGGCGCATACCACATCGGACAGGGGCTCGGGGCTATGGCCTATCATCGCCGGCTGGGAATCAGCAGGAGGAGGCGTGGTCACTGGCTGGGTTGTCGTCACAGGCTGCGTTGCATCGCCGGTTGTTGCGGCAGGCACCGGCTCTGTCGTTGCTACCGGTGCGGAGCCTTCCCCGATCTGGATCTCGGCCGGCGTCATCTCCACCACTTCCTTGTTATTGTTGCTAACGTAAGAAAATTTAGCACCGATGGTTTTGAGGCCGCTGGCGCTGGCATCAGCCACGATCGAAAACTTTACCGTAAACTGTTCTTCGGCAGGTACCGAGGTCCAGATGATCTTGGCGATGGTTCCCGTAAAGGAAAAGTTACCGTTTTTGCTGTCTACCTCTTTCACGGTGAAGCCTTGCGGCACTTCGAGCTGAAGCTTGGCAAAGCCGCTGACATTGGTTTTTTTAACCGTTACTTCTGCGGCAAATTCAGAGCCCACAGGAGCACTCTTCGGGAAATTGCCGGTAACACTCACCGGCGCATCACCAAAGAAAAAACTGAAAAAAAATACAGATACGGTGTTAAATAAAATAAGAAGTGGTTTGATCATAATGTGATGTTACTGCTCAAAGAAATAATCGATGAGGCGGTTTAGTCTTTCTACGTTAAATGAGTTATCTCCTTCAAAGAAGGCGTCGATGGTTTGCGTAATTTCTTTCGCGGAAATGTAGCCGTCTTTATTAATATCGGCTGGCAAGAGCTCGGCAGGGATTTTGGAAACGCTGCCGGTTTTGGCCTTCACTTCTTTCGATTTGCTTTCCACGGTTTCCAGGTAAGTCACACTTGGCGCGGCATTAAAGCCTTCGCTCCGTTCGCTGGAAAGGCTGTCCCACTCCATCTGGCGCCTGGCCATGAGCTCCTCATCAATGGTTACGCCCATCGCATCCACTTTCGCCCCTTTCTTGGAATTCGGCTCTTTGTCCATGTAGTCGAATACGCCGTCGTTATCAGAATCATCCGGGCAGCCCTTTCCGTCTACCTTTACACCTTTCGGTGTTCCCTGGCAGCGGTCATCCAAATCTTTCACGCCATCGCCATCGAGGTCGGAATTGTCGATATCCTTGAAGTTGACATTTGAGAAGCCATCCTTCGGTTTTTTGGCGAAGTTGAAGTTGAGGGCAACATTTGCGGAAGCCCAGCTATCGTTACCGCCTTTTTTATAATTATCAATATAATCGCTCAGGCACAGGTTATACACCACACCTATGCGCAGGCTGGCCCGGAAGCCCATGTTGAATTTGGCACCGATGCCCAAAGGCACATAAAATGTGTTACGCGAATAATTAGCGGTGCTGTCCTTTAGCTGCGTCTCATAATTGTAGTCCCTTTTGATAATCATGGAGAGGGGCTCATTTTGCGTGGACTCCGGCAGGTTCCGAATGGAACCGTCCGACCAGTAATTGTAGCGTGTGCCGCTCTTGTCGCGCAGATCGCCGTATGGATCGAACATCAGGTAGCCAAAGCCTGCATGAATATAGGGCGATACAGCTTTTTCCTTAGAGCCGATCTTATCGAAAAATGCATATACATTAAGCCCTCCGCCCATCACCTGCGATTGAAAATTCAGGTGCGAGCTTTTGTCGTTATCCGTACCGGCCAGATGCCCGTACATCCCGTCAATGCCAATGCCTAACACTTTTCCGATTCTGTACTCAAGGCCAAGATTATAGCCAAGCCGCATGTCGCTAAAAAAATTAGAATTGTTTTTCTGACCAACATCGCCGAGGAACTTAAGACCGCCGGCTTGCCCTGTAATGGACAATTGAGCATAACCTGCGTTTAAAACAACCAGACCAGCAACTAAAACACATAATTTAGTAAACGTTTTATTCATATTGCCTGAATTTAATTATTCGATTAAATTAGTCGTTTTTCCGATAAAAACAAAGCTAAATCAAAAAAAAGCGATGTTTATCAGGCAGATACCAACTTTTTAAACAAAAGTCTGTTAGTTAAGGTAAGGTTAAACCCTGTGTTTATAGGGCTTCGCTCACAGGAGCCCTTTCCTGTACCTGATCGCCCGGATGATCCCCGGAACGGGAATTGTGTTTTTGCGGATGATGCAGGCAATGGCTACGATCTCGAGCTGGGCAGCCAGCCCGAACCAAAACACAAGCGAAAAGCTCAAGCCGGCCGGCCTACCGCTGACGAGCTCAGTAAAGCACCAGAATAAGAGCAACAACCAAAGCCGGGAAAGAATGGTGTGAAAGGAGATGCGCTCCCGGAACCTGAGCAGGCCCAATAAAATGATGAAGAGCTCGGAGCAGACCAGGATAAAGACCCCGGCAATGTGCTTTCCGAGGAAATCCGGGCGATGCACGCAAAGGTAGAACAGGCAACAAAACCAGAAGATCGTATCGATTTTTGTATCGAGCTGAAGCAATGCTTTGTGCTTCCTGTTCTCGGGCCATGTCACAATGCCACAGAGGATATCGCAGAGGATCGCATACCCGCAAAAGGCAATGATGACCGCCGGCGGGAGGTCCGTAAAGGCAAACATAAGCAGCAGCACGGAGACCAGGAGCCTTGAATAGTGCAAGCACCAGGGAATGGAATGAAGGAGTGATTTCATGATTTTTTTAATTGAGAGGGTTAACAATCAGGTAGCCGTCATTGCGGGCGCAGCAAAATAATCTTTTTGATCCTAAGCCTGGTTCGCTTCAGGTCGTTGCGCCGACAATGACGGCATGCTATTTATTCTTTGCATTAAAGCCCAGAGAGGCACCGGCACGGAAGCCTTCCCTTCCGGGGATCACGTACACATTGACCGGCAGGTTTAATTTTCCGGACCTGAACGTACGGCCGAAGGCCAGTACAAATCCGGATTGCAGGGCATAATCGCCGCGGCTGTCGAGGCGCTCACGGATGGCAAACGGATTTTTCACACCTTCGTGAGCAGGATCATTTGTCCAGTCGCTTTCCCGGTGCCATACATTGCCCTGGTCGTAATAGCCATGCGCTTTGGGCGAAAGGTTAACGGTTGGGCCGAGGGCGAACTCCCAGCCGTTGACATTGCTTCTGAGGCCATGCAGCAAGGTAAAGCTCGGGATGAAATAGCCCTGGTCGACACCGGTGATCATCGGCAGAAACTCAAACAGGGCCTGGATCTTTCCTTCATTGAGGTATTGCTTTTCGAATTGGTAACCGAACTGGAACATGAGCGGAAAGGCTTCGAAGCCGCCGACTGTTTTATCGGACTGCAAAATGTGAGCGGTATTACCGGTATAAGCAACAAAGCCAAGTCGCGGGCCGTCGAGGCGCAGGCGTTCTTTCTTCGGGTTATTGATGGCATTATCGAAGCCGTTGCGCTGGGTGAGCTTATCCAGCAAAGCCTTATCCACCGGGCGATTGAACATGCTGCGCACGATCACATTGGTGAAGGCCTGGAGCTCGTCGGGCAGATTGAGGAATTCCATCACCGTGGTTTTTTCAACCGTTTTTGTTTTAACATCGATGAGGCGCAAGGTGTAGATCACCGACTTGGGATAAAGCTCCACCGTTCCGCTCAGCATTTTATCGGATCTGATGACCTCCCCTATTTCGGTAAGGCATAATTTTCCGTAGCAGTTGTTGATGTTCAGCTTGTTCTTATCGACCATGTAGGCCACGTCGTAGCGGTCCATCACATCGAAGGTGTCGAGCTTTTCGAGCTCGGTACGCACCAGGTTTCCCATTTGCTGCGGCTCGGCCCTGAATCCGCTGATATCGACGGAGAGAATCGTTAGCGTCAGCTTTTTGACCGGCTCAGCTTGTGCCTGTACAGGCGATGCACTCAAAACACAAGCGCCTGCCAGGACTAAAGATTTAAAATATGTTTTCATGGTATTAAATAAATCCATTAATAATTTGTGAGTAATCAAGAGTTAATTGTATTTGTAATCCTGACAATTACAAAGAAGTATTTGATGCTTATGTAATCCTTATCCTGCTATGCTATGAAAAGAAAACCAACTGAAATAATCAAAAAAACAAATTCCAGTACACGCATAAATTTACTTCCATTTCTACCGGTCAGCGCCCCAATCGCAACGACAATGCCCATTGTAGCATAGATACCGAGAGCCAATGTTAATAGCCAGGTCCCGGAAGCCACAGGGTAAGTTGCCATTCCCATGATTGCCGCAAACAATGCAAATGCCATTATTACCAGCAAGCAGATCAACAAAAATCTCTGCAAGTCCTCTAACATTTCTTCGAAGAAATTGCCCCTCATGCTTTGATCAGATCGTTTTTGCATGACAAGGGAGCTTGTTTTCAATTCCTGTTCAAGGCTTTGCTGCTGTATGTTCACATGAAGCTGCTTTGAGCCCGAACAATACACATTTCCCTGGGATAGTGTCAGCGTATTATGCTTTACGATACCTCCATAGCTTTTTGAGTTATGCTTCGCCGGATCTAGAGCAGCGGCATCTTTATGAGAATCAGCAAGGGCAAGCTCATCCTGTTTCACAGGGATAGAAGCCTTCTCCGGAGCTTTTTTTTCTTCACTAATGACGTTAAGGGTCAATGACGTATCAGGGGAGGACGTTATTTCCGCAGCTTTCTTTTGTTTTAAACGGGTGATCCTTTCGACAAATATTCCTTTCCTGTATTTTCTTTTTGAAAATGTGGATTGCGAAAAGGACTGAATCCCCAGGCTCGCGAATATGATCAGAAGTAGCGCTTTCATAGTTTTCATGGATTATTAATGTGACCTACTGCATCATATCATAGAAGCAGGCTTTACCGCTACCGGCAGGCAGCATACTATACTCATGCTTCACATCCCTGACGATGGTTTTCGCAATGAGAATAGAGGAGATGATGATGGCGGTTACAAGGATGACCTGTACCGTTTTTTTGAGAGAGATCGTGGTTTTCATGATGATTGTTTTTGTGATGATTTATGAGGTCAAAAGTAGAGGGCTTGCCGGCGGAGATGAAACGGATAAATAAAACACACCCCGCAGAATTTGCGGAAAGCCATAATCGGAGGAGAAAACCACGAAGCCGAAAGCCCGGCTTTTGCAATAATTCCCAGCCCGAAAACACGTTTTTGCATTTTTTGCAAATAATCCGTAGTTTTAGTTGGACTAAATACAAGAGAAATGCCCCTGAAAAAAACAGATTTTGAAATGCAGGAAGTGTTCATTAAGCACTTAAAACAAGCCGTACCGGCCAATGTATCGCTGGTAGACGATATCGCCGATCTTTTGAAGATCAGCAACGACAGTGCCTACAGGCGCCTCCGGAACGAAACGGAGCTGAGCCTGGATGAAACGTATAAGATTTGCAAACACTACCGGATCTCCATCGACTCGGTATTTTCCAACAAAGGCGACTCTGTAACCTGTAATTATATTAAGCTTACCGATTCGGCCCATAACTTTGAAAACTACCTCACCAGTCTGTTGACGCAACTGCAAAGGCTCTCGAAATCGGAAGACTCCAAGGTTATATACGCCGCCGAGGAAATCCCTATTTTTCATTCTTTCTATTCAAAAGAGCTGGCGGCCTTTAAGCTGTTCTACTGGCAGCGCTCGGTATTGAATGTTCCCGAATACCAAACCCGCAAGTTCGACTGGGATTCCATCCCGGAAAAACAGCTGCAACTGGCAGTCGACATCCACGATACCTATATCAAAGTGCCAAGCATCGAGATCTGGACGGATGAAACCATCCAGACCACGATCAAGCAAATAGAATATTATTTTGAATCGGGGGCCTTCAAGGAAAAAGACGATGCCATCACGGTATTGCAGGAGCTGAAAAAAATGATGCAGGCCATCAATCATTATGCGGAGTCGGAAAACAAAAGCGATTCGGGCAAAAAACCAACCACGTCTTTCAATCTTTATAACAGCGACCTGGTGATTGGCACCAACTGCATCCATGTAAATCTGGGCGGTGCGGTATTTTCTTACATTTCCTTTAATACACTCAACTCACTGACCACTGGCAACCAGGAGTTTTGCGAGGAGATCGAGCACTGGATGAAAAACCTGATCAAGAAGTCGACGTTGATCAGCGGCATTGCCGAGAAACAACGCTTTCAGTTCTTTAGCAAGGCCTATAAGGCCATTGACCAATGCATTGAGCGGGTGAAGAATTATTGAGGAGAGGTGAGTATAGAAACAGGAATAGTGAGATGAGCGTAGCGAAACATCAATTTTAAATGTCTAAACTCTGGAAAAACATAGGTTTATTTCTGCTGATATCGGCAAGCGTAAATACGGCATTTTCGCAGATAAGCCCTTGCATTTCTAAATTAGACAGTAACGAGGTCATACGAATCGCCCGGAAAAAAAAGGTATACTGGACAGAGGATTGGCAATGTAAACCTTACTTGAAATTTGACAGCCTCAGGTGTGAATGGACAGTGACCACGTGCAAAATAAACCATACCAACCGCGGCGACTGTAAATACACAAACGGCTGCACGGTAAGCACAACGGCAACACTGGTGATCAATGCAAGCAATCGCAGAGTTGTAAGCCTGAAAAAGAACGAGCATGTAATCCATAATTTTGAGTAGCATGCCTGACAGATACTCCGTATTGATACAACGAGATTGCTTAGCCCGGATAAAAACAGCCCTGCAATGACATTGCGTAGACTTATATATTTATAACTAAACCATGCAAGACACAGATACTCGAAATAATACCACCAAATTCACAGCAATTAACCCCGGAGGGTTATAACTAAAACGCACAAGAAACAAATTCGACCTCTTTGGGTCGCCAGAATCGAAACACCTGGCAAGCTATCAAACAATAAAACTATGAACCATTCACAATATAACGTCATCATTGTTGCCGGAGGTACCGGAACGCGCATGCATTCTGCTGTCCCCAAGCAGTTCATCGAGATCAAGGGGAAGCCCGTCATCATCCATACCATCGAAAAATTTCTGGAGTTTGACGAATACATCAACATCATTGTATCGGTACATCCCGAATACATGACCGATGCCAATTTTATGCTGGCCGAATATTTTCCGGACAAGAACATCCATACGGTTGCCGGTGGAGAAACGCGCTTCCACTCTGTGAAAAACGGCCTGCATGCCATTTCCAACAAAAACGACATTGTTGGCATCCACGATGCGGCCCGGCCTTTCGTGAGTCAGGAAACCATCAAACGCTGCTTTGAAACGGCTGCGCTGAAGGGTAATGCCATCCCGGTTTCGCCCGTCAATGAAAGCCTGCGCATGATCAGCAATGGCATCAACAAAGCGGTGAGCCGCGAAGATTACAAGATCGTTCAAACACCGCAATGCTTTGTAGTTTCCAAAATAAAAGAAGCCTTCAACCAGGAATATTCGCCTTTCTTTACCGACGACGCTACCGTGCTGGAGGGCATGGATGAACGCATCCACCTGGTGGAAGGCAATCCGGAGAATATTAAGATCACCAATCCTTACGATTTAAAATTTGCAGAACTGTACTTATGATGACAACCGAAGACATCGCCGATGCACTGGAGCTTACCGCTAAGCTCATGGAGCTTCACAACGAAAATCCCTTCAAGGTAAAGGCTATCAGCACGGCTGCCTACAAGCTGGGCAAAACGCGCATGGACCTGAACAATCTGAGCGTGGAAGAGCTGACCAAAATAGAAGGCATTGGCAAAAGCATTGCCGAAAAGATCCATGAGTTTACCACGACGGGCATGAGTAACGAACTGCGGGAGCTCAGTACCAAAACACCGGTAGGTGTGGTAGACATGCTGGGCATCAAGGGGCTCGGCCCGAAAAAAGTACGTCAGCTCTGGCTGGAGCTGGAGCTGGAAAGCGTGACGGACCTGCTCTATGCCTGCCACGAAAACCGGCTGGTGGAGCTCAAAGGCTTCGGCGAGAAAACACAACATACGATCATTCAGAACATTGAGTTCAAGCTCAGCAATACCGGAAAATTCCATTTTGCTTATGCCGAAAAGGTAGGGCAGGCGATCATCGATGCCATTAAGGAGCACACCGATATGGTGAGCTTTACAGGGGCCATGTACCGCAAATGCGAAGTGATTGAAGAGATTGATATCCTCGTGGGCGATGAGGGCATCGACCTCGACGACTACGGCTCCGATACGGTTCCCATCAATTTCATACAGGTAAACGAAGCGGTATTTTACAGGACACTCGTGGAGACTTCCTCTACGCCGGAACACCTCGCGGGCATCGATTTTTCTAAACTCGCCATCAAAAAATACGGCAGCGAGGAAGAGGTCTATGCGGGCTTACAGGTTCAGTATTGCGAGCCGGAATTACGCGAAGGGCATTTTGAAATAGAGAAAGCGAAGAACCATGAGCTGCCCAAACTGATTGAATACAGCGATTTGAAAGGCATTCTGCACAATCACTCGACCTACAGCGATGGCATGAACTCGCTCCAGGAGATGGCCGTGTACTGCAAGGAGCTGGGTTACGAATACCTGGGCATCTGCGACCACTCGCAAACGGCGGTGTATGCCGACGGGCTGAAACCGGAAACAGTAGCGATCCAGCAGCAGGAGATCGACCGGCTCAACCAGCAGCTCTTTCCTTTCAAAATATTCAAGGGTATCGAGAGCGATATTTTAAGTAATGGTGAACTTGACTATGAAGAAGACGTGTTGAAAAGCTTTGATTTCATCGTGGCCTCGGTGCATGCCAATTTAAAAATGGATGAGGCCAAAGCCAATGCCCGCCTTATCAAAGCCATTGAAAATCCTTATACCACCATCCTCGGGCACCCTACCGGGCGCCTGCTCCTGGGGCGCCCCGGCTATCCGATCGACCATAAAAAGATCATCGATGCCTGCGCAGCCAATAAGGTGGTGATCGAGCTCAATGCACACCCTTACCGCCTCGACATCGACTGGCGCTGGATCCCGTACTGCCTGGAGAAAGGGGTGATGATCTCCATCAACCCGGATGCTCACCAGCTGAAGGGCTATCATGATATGCGCTATGGAACCTACGCCGCGCGTAAAGGTATGCTCACAAAAGAGCATTGCCTGAATGCCATGGACCTACAAAGCTTCGAATCATTTTTAAAAAGCTACAAACGCTAATGCCTATCCTCAATTCCATAGCATCCTGGTTCATGAAGAAGCGCATGCACCAGATCGAGCTGTTCATGAAATACCCGCACGACGTGCAGGATGAATGGATGCACAGCCTCATCTCCTCTGCGCGCGACACGGAATACGGCAAGCGTTACAATTTCCGTTCGATATACAACTATGAACAGTTCCGGCAGATGGTGCCGGTAAACGACTACGAAAGCCTGAAACCCCTGATCGAGCGGACCCGACGGGGCGAACAGAATTTATTGTGGAATACCGACATCAAATGGTTTGCGAAAAGCAGCGGCACAACCGATAAGAGCAAGTTTATCCCGGTGAGCAAGGAGTTCCTCGACGGCTGCCATTACAACGGCGGGCGCGACATGATCACCTTTCAGTGCGTCAACAATCCGGATACCAAGCTGTTTACAGGAAAAAACCTGGCCCTTGGCGGCAGCTTCAAAACCGATCAGTTCGGCGATCATCACTCTTACCATGGCGATGTGAGCGCCATCATCATCCAGAACCTGCCGATGTGGGCCGAGTATTTCCGGGCACCGGATGTAAACATTGCGCTGATGGATAACTGGGAAGAGAAGCTGGAGCAGATGGCCAACAGCATGGCCGACGAAAATGTAACCAGCCTTGCCGGCGTGCCAAGCTGGATGCTGGTGCTGATCAAACGCATTCTGGAATTGAAGAAGGCCGACAGCCTAAAGGATATCTGGCCCAACCTGGAAGTGTATTTCCACGGCGGCGTGAGCTTCACGCCCTATAGGGAATTATTTGAACGGCTCATCAACAATGATAAAATTGCTTACATGCAGCTCTACAGCGCTTCCGAAGGTTTTTTCGGCATCCAGGATGAGCGCGTGAGCAACGAAATGCTCCTGATGCTGGACTATGGCATCTACTACGAGTTTATACCCGTACACGAGCTGGGAAAAGAACATCCACGCACCTGCAATTTATCGGAAGTGCAGAAGGACAAAGACTACGCGATGCTCATCAGCACCAATGCCGGCCTGTGGCGCTACCAGATCGGGGACACCATCCGTTTTACCAGCCTGAGCCCCTACCGTTTTATCATTACCGGGCGCACACGGCAGCACATCAACGTGTTTGGCGAAGAGCTAATGATACACAATGCAGAGCAGGCCCTGAAAACCGCCTGCGAAAAAACACGCGCGCATATTGTAGATTATACCGTGGCTCCCGTGTTCATGAACGAGCATACGGGTGCGCACGAGTGGCTCATTGAATTTGAGGAAGAACCTACCAACCTTGATTTTTTCAAAAGCGTGCTCGACGACACCCTTAAGCGTGTGAACTCGGATTATGAAGCCAAACGCTTCAACGATTATGTGTTACAAACACCCGTGCTTCGGTCTATGCCGAAGGGCACGTTTTACAGCTGGCTTAAAGCCAACAACAAACTCGGCGGGCAATACAAGGTGCCACGCCTCAGCAACAACCGGGACCTGGTGGAGGAATTGCTACAGGCGCCGGAGCAATAAACATTCAAGCCCTTCAAGGGTTGACAGATCACATTAAACGAACCTGTCAATAAAAAATATTCGGCGAAGTATAGCCGTTGAGGAACAGCCTGGGCTTGCGGATCTTCTGGTCCTTGCGGTACAGATATTGGTTCCCGGCACTGTCGATCATCGGGATGTGGAGGTTTTGTGCCTTGTTAAGCTTTTTGGGAACAAAGGGCATATCATGGATAAAGCGGTTCTGCACCGCATTCCTTACCTGTTCCGCGTCGATGCCGGCATTGCCTTGCAGGTATTGGCCGTAATCGTTGGCTACTTTTACCTGCGCGCTCAGCAGGCCATGCGACAGGTTCCCGTAGGTACTGCCGTTTGTATTTAAATACCCAATGTATGGATACAGGGAATCGTTCCTTACGCTCTGCCCCATGCGCCCGGTCCACAGGCTGCAATTGATCGCATATTGCACGTCCCTGTCCTGGTACTGTAATAAGAAGGCTCCCGTGCGGAAGCGATCAAGCATCGGCTTCGCCAGCAGGTCGTTTTCCAGGATCACAGAAACACGGTCGAACTGAAAAGCGAGGATGCCTGTCACCTGCGAGGTATGAATCCTGTTATACCACATGTTGTAACTGTAGGCTATTGAATTTTTATAGCCCGTCTGGTTACCGATGGAGCTGACAAAGCGGTTGACATCCGATGTGGTTTTCCCATAACCCAGGCACAGCCCCAGGGCGCCATTGAATTCCGTATGCTCTCCGCGTGGGCCGAGGTCCCTGAAATTATTGTAAACACGCACCGCTGCATTGATCTGCGCAAACTGATGCACATAATAGCCCTGGAAAACAAAGCCGAAGCGCTGAACGTGGGTACCAATGGCTCCTATAAATCCGATGTTGATCCCGTAAGTTTTCTGCATGTCCAGCTGGCAAAAGCCTCTGGCGCCTGTCAGCATACACAGTATCAGGATCAGCTTCCCACGCATTCAGGAATTCATAAAGTTTACAACGGTTTCCTTCATTTCCTCTTCCTGCAGGTTGTTATTATAAATGATCAGGTCTGCCTGGCTGTAAAAAGTTTCCCGCGCCTGCAATAACGTTTCGATGTATTGCAACATCTCCTTATCTTCCTGGTTGGCAAGCAAAGGGCGCTGGGCCTTGATGCCGAACACGCGCTTATACAGGGCTTCGGCGTCCATCTTCAGATACACCAACTTGCCGGAGGCCTTGATCAGGTCGAGGTTATGATTGAAGCAGGGAGTTCCTCCTCCAAGAGCGATCACCGTTTTTTGGTTATCGCGGATGCATTCCTTTAACGATTCGGTTTCGATGTTCCTGAATTCCGCTTCTCCCTTTTCTTTAAACAGATCGGTGATGTTCTGATCGAACTTCGTTTCGGTATAATCATCCAGGTCGATAAAGTGATAACCGATATTCCTGGCCAGCTGCTTACCGTGTGTCGTTTTTCCGCTGGCCATGAAACCGCAGATAAACACTAAATTCTTATCTTCCATTATTCTTTGATGTTCATTAAACGGATCACTTTCTCAATATCCTCAGGTGTGTCGATGCAGTGGCTGTCGAAAGTGGTGACAGCGCATTGCACGTTAAATCCGTTTTCCAGCCAGCGCAGCTGCTCCAGCGATTCCGCGCTTTCCAGGGAAGAAGGCTTTAGCTTCGTAATTTCCTCCAGCACGTCGCGCCTGTAAGCATACATCCCTACATGCCTGTAATACGTGTGATGCAGATGCCACTCGTTCTCCGGCTTTCCTTTGATGAAAGGAATGACCATGCGGCTGAAATACAAAGCCTCCATCTCCGTGTTGAGTGTGATCTTTACCTCGCCCGGATCAAACAGGACCTCATGGGAGTCTACGGGAATCATCAGCGTAGCCAGCTCGGTCAGTCCGTCGCACACCTCGCACAACAGGTCGATCTGCGTCGGATCGATAAAGGGCTCGTCGCCCTGGATGTTCACGATGTAATCATAATCGTCGTCGATCTTCTGAAAAGCTTCGAAACAGCGGTCGGTGCCGCTGGGATGGTCTTCGCGTGTAAGCACCACGTTGCCGCCGAAAGACTGCACATGGTCGTAGATGCGCTGATCGTCTGTAGCCACGTAAACGTCGGTAAGCAAAGGTGATTTCATCGCCTGCTCATACACTCTCTGGATCATGGTTTTTCCTAAGATGTTGATGAGAGGTTTTCCGGGAAAGCGGGTAGATGCATACCTCGCCGGTATAATACCTAAAATAGGGTTCATAACTGGTAAGTTTAATGTATAAAAGGACAGACAGCCAAAGCCATACAGCCCGTGGTAAATTTACTAAAAATAACCGGCCCGTATTTGTATTATACTAACTTAACCGTTACCTTTAAACAAACTATGAAATTTTACGGTCTCCTGATACTTTTCCTGTATTCCCATGTCTTGCCGGCTCAGTATTCCAAAGAACAGCTGAAAGAATTTAAGATCATTACCGACATGATGGATTCTGTAAAAAAGAATACTTACCTGCGCTGCAACATGAAATCGCTGGAGCGCGTGGAAACCGGATATGCCGCTGCGAGCACATCCATCAAGGTACAGGGCATGCCCCGCAAATGCTACCTTCGCAATGCCGAAAAAAAGCTGGAGGTCCTGTATAATGCTGAGCTCTCAAAGAACAAGTGTGTTGTCAAGCCGCACGTGTTTCCCTATTTCACACTCAACCTCGATCCCAGCGGCAACCTCATGCGCAAGAACCAGCACTTTACCATTTTTGAGCTGGGCTTTGAGTTCATCGGAAAAACCATTGCCATTGCCCTCAGCAAGGAAAAAGACCAGATCGCCAAACACCTGACCCTGATGCCAAACAAGGTGGAGAAAAATAAAATGAACTGTCACCTTTTCGTTTATGAAAATAACTCCTTCGGGTACCACGACTATGTGGTGCAGGATAAGGAAACGGTATCAAGCATTGCCGCCAAATTTGTAGTGAACGACTACATGGTGCGTACTAAAAATAAACTGTACGATGACTATGGCTACCTCAAAAAAGGAAGCGTGATCAAGATCCCGAATTTCTATTGTAAAAAGGCGCTCTTCTATATTGACGACAAAACCCTGCTCCCCGTGTGCGTGATCATTTACGACGAGGTCGGCTTATTTGAAAGCTACGAATACTTCGATCTCGAGATCAATAAACCTATTCCGGCGTCTGAATTCACAAAGAGCTTCAAAGGCTACGGTTTTTAGTAGTTTATTATAGAACGCAGATGAAACGGATCCGGCAGATCAGCACGGATTTAGAACAGAATAAACCCACATAAGCACATAGAAAATAAAGAGAACAGATCAGGAATCACAGTGTATTCATTCTTCTGAATATCTGCCTTTGATCTTTGTTCTGATCTGTTCGATCCGTTTAATCCGTGCCGATTACATGTATCATATTCATCATAACCATCAGCGTCATCTGCGTTCCATTTTCCTAGAAGCCATCTCATAAATAGGTTTTAGGCTATTTGCGCAGGATTTTNNATTCAGGCGAGGCTCTTTTCGAAGCTCATACTCTTGTAGTCTGGGCTAGAAAAGGAACGAAGCATGAATAGAAAAGGCGCGTAAAGAGGCAACAGGTATTTATGAGATGGCTTCTAATAACTCATCCCGAGATTGTAGAACACAAAGCTCCACATATCGGCAAACTCGGCAATTTGCTTATCCGTAGGCTTTCCGGAACCATGTCCCGCATTCACATCGATACGGATAAGTGTTGGATTTTTCCCGGTATTGTTCTTTTGAAGGGTAGCTGCAAACTTAAACGAATGTGCCGGAACTACCCGGTCGTCGTGGTCGCCGGTCAGGATCAGCGTTGCCGGGTAAGCCGCTTTTTTGACGTTATGAAGCGGGGAATAGCGATAGAGGCAGGCAAACTCTTCCTTGTTCTCGCTGCAACCGTAATCAACCGTCCAGGCCCGGCCAATGGTAAACAGATGAAAGCGCAGCATATCGAGCACGCCCACGGTTGGGATCGCCACTTTGGCAATGCCGGGCCGCTGGGTCATCACCGCGCCGATCAGTAAGCCGCCATTGCTTCTGCCATGAATAGCCAATTTCTCATGGCTCGTGTAGTTGTTTTCTACCAGGTAATCGCAGGCTGCTATAAAGTCATCAAATACATTCTGCTTCTTACATTTGGTGCCGCTCATGTGCCAGTCTTCCCCATATTCGCCGCCACCACGCAGGTTAGGCACACAGTACACTCCACCGGCTTCCAGGAATAAAGCCCGGTCGATCCTGAACTCCGGCGTATAGGAAATATTGAAGCCGCCGTAACCAAATACAAAGCACGGGTTGTTGCCATTCAGCTCCAATCCTTTTTTATGGGTGACGAACATCGATACCTTCGTGCCATCCTTGCTTTTATAAAAAACCTGTTTTGTTTCATAATCCGCCAACCTGAATGAGCTGACTGGCTTAAAGATCCGCTTGCTGGTACCGGCTTTCACATCATAGAAATAGACTTCTTCGGGTGCTGTATAAGAAACCACGGAATAGGTCATAAAATCGTCTTCACGGTTGGAATGCAGGCCATTGACCTTACATAAGCCGGGCAGGGAAATTTCCTTTTCCATTTTACCCGACAGGTCATGTACATACAGGCGGGAGGACACATCTTTCAGGTAATTGGAAATGATCTTCGTGCCGCTGAATGACACGCCTTCCAGGAGATCTTTGCTTTCGGCAAGCACATCTTCCCAGTTGCCGATTCCTGGATTGTTCAGGCTGATCTTCACCAGGCGGTAATTCGGCGCCTTGTAATTGGTATACACATAGAGCTGGTTGCCGATATTTTCCATCACGCTGTACTCATGATCGAAGTTGCTGACCAGCTCAAGGGCTTTGGAGCCGGGCTTCGAGAGGTCTTTCACCATCATGCTTTGCCCGCTGGTGGTTTCGCTGCCGTAAATCACCAGGTAGTTTTCATCATGCGTGACCTGCGCCGAAAAGTTGCGGTCGGGGTGCGCCTTGTCCTCATGCACCAGCACATCCTCGCTCTGTGGCTTGCCGAGCAGGTGAAAATACACCTTATGAAACTCATTTTTCTGTGTAAAGGTCTTTTCCCCTTTCGGCGCATCATAACGGCTGTAGTAGAAGCCATCGCCTTTCCAGGAAATATCGGAAAACTTCACCCAGCTGATGACATCAGGCAGTTCCTGCCCGCTTTCAAGGTCCTTCACGTGAATTTCAACCCAGTCGCTTCCTGCCTTTGAAATACCATAGGCCAGGTATTTTCCGTTTTTTGAAATAGCCATCCCGCTCAGGGAAGTGGTACCCTCGGGGGAAAGCAGGTTGGGATCGAGCACAACAACCGGCTTATCAAGCAGCGAAGCCTGGGAATACAGCACCGACTGGTTTTGCAGGCCGTTGTTCCTGAACGAGAAAAACAGCTTCCCCTTTTTAAAGGGCGGCGTCATCTTATCAAAATTCCAAAGCTCCGTCAGGCGCTCTTTCACTTTTTGACGGAACGGCACCGTAGCCAGGTAATCATTGGTCACCGCATTTTGCGCTGTTACCCAGGCTTTGGTTTCCGCGGAGTGATCGTCCTCCAGCCAGCGGTAAGGGTCTTCCACGGTCACTCCATGATACACATCGTTCTGTTTCACGGTTTTAGAGTCCGGGTAAGTAACCTGGGCAGAGCTGTTTAAACATAAACCTGTGAATAGAAGACCTGACAAAATGGGTTTTGAATGTTGCATTGTTAGTATTTTTGAGAGGGATGGCACTCGTTACTAACAAATATACCAAAGAACTGGAAAATACCCTAAAAGCCCTTTCTTCCCACATAAGCCAGGAAAGCGCCGGACGGGTGAAGCAATACATGAGCACCGGGCACCATGTGTACGGCCTGGGCACCAAAGCTCAGAACGAGATTGGTAAAAAAGGCTTCAGCTTTCACAGCAAAGACCGGGAGCAAACATTTTTAATATACGACGGTATATTCCGTAACAGCCAGAGCTTCGAAGCCAAAAACCTCGCCTTTATCTTTCTCGACCAGAACTACAGGCACATTTCCCCAGGCCTTCAATTGAAGGTTCTGCCTGCGTGGGTAAAGCATGTGGATAACTGGGGGCATTCCGACAACCTCTCCAAGTTTCTCTCACGCCTGGTGGAGCTGCCGGAAACACAGGAGAAAATGCTGCGCCACATCACTGCCTGGAACAGGTCCAAAAACCTGTGGGAAAGGCGCCAGTCGCTGGTGGCTTTATTTTATTACGCCCGCACCCGCAAACAACACCTGCCTTTCGACTATGTGATCGGCCTGGTTGGGAACCTGCTCCCGGACCCGGAATACTTTGTGCAAAAGGCGGTGGGCTGGACCCTACGGGAAAGCTATAACGTGTATCCGAAAGAAACATACAGGTTCCTGTCGGAGCACATTGCTTCCTTATCGCCTTATGCGTTTACGGCAAGTACGGAAAAGATGAATGCCAAAGAGAAAGCGGCTTTGAAGGAGAAAAGGTTAACTGCAAAAAAAGAAACTACGCTAAGACGCGTATCCCCCGCCGGAGGGGGCAGGAGGAGGACAAAAACATGAAACCATTCTGGATAGTTATATTCTGCCTGAGCCTATGCAGCCTGCATGCCCAGAAAGCCTTTACACCGGAGGATTACATTGCCAAATACAAGGACGATGCCATCAAGGAAATGTACCTGCACAAAGTGCCTGCCTGCATCACCCTGGCGCAGGGCATGCTGGAAAGCGGGAATGGCAACAGCGACCTCGCCAAAAAAGCCAATAATCACTTCGGGATCAAATGCCACAAAGAATGGAGCGGAGAAACCTACACGATGGATGACGATGCCAAAGACGAATGCTTCCGGAAATACGAAAGCGTACTTGACTCTTACTCCGACCATAGTATGTTCCTTTATTCGCGCTCACGCTATGCCTTTCTGTTTGAGTTGCCCATTACCGATTACAAAGGCTGGTGCAACGGCCTGAAAACTGCAGGCTACGCGACCGATCCTAAATACCCGGAACGCCTGATCGAGCTCATCGAACGGTATAAGCTCAACGAGCTGAATACGATCGAAAAAACACCAAAGCTCAATTTTCCCTCGAATGAGGACGTGAAGCCCCGTCAACTGGCCATCAGGGAAGTATACCGCTTCAACCGCATCAAGTTTGTGATTGCCCGCGAAAACGATTCTTACTACAAGATCGCGCATGACTTCGACATCGAACTGGACGATTTGCTGGAATACAACGATCTTTCAAAGAATGATAAGCTCCAGTACGGCCAAAAAATTTACATCGAGAAAAAACGGCGCAAGGCCTTGGAGCCCTACCACGTGGTGCAAAAAAACGAAACGCTGAAATCCATCTCGCAGCTGCATGGCATCCGCCTGAGCATGCTCTGCAAAAAGAACCGGCTGAAGCCGGATGCCATGCTCAAGGTTGGCGATGTGCTTTACCTGAGGCAGAAAAAGAATTTACCTGAATAAGGAGCCGCTTAGGCTATTCCGGATAAACTTCCGCCCTTTTCAAACAGCTTGTCCACCTTCTTCTCAATCACCGGATCTTTCTCAAGCGCCGGCGCATGATGCGGTTTCACGCGGGCATCGATGATCATGTTATCGCAACCAAAATGCTTGAACTCTGTCGTGGGATTAATGCCGTAAATATCATGGCTCGGATTGGAACGCGTAAAAGTGACCCAGAGCCAGTTTTTCAGCGTAGCCGCGGTAAAGGCTGCATCGTCGGCAATCACGATCATCGGAAAGCCTTTCAGATCCACCTGCTTCTCCCCTGCTTCGCTGTTGAAACGCGCAAACTCCTCTTTCGCTTTCTGATAGTTTTCAAATTTGCTTCCTTCCAGCACCAGGACACCCGGAATAGCGACCTGCGGCCTGATAAAGGTTCTGAGTTCCCGTTGCTGTGCAGTCACTTCCCTGGAAAGCTCTCTGACCTTATCGCCGTAAGCCGCTACCACCAGCTTACTGCCGCTGTTGAGGCCTGTGCCGCTGTAGTCGAGCGTATCGATGCTGGTGTTGGTCTGAAAATGCAGATCCCGCTTGAGGTTAAGGCGTTCCAGCATGTACTGGTAAAATGCCGATTCGTCGTGCGTGCTGAGTTGATTGGTATCGTCGGCTGTAATGAACAAATATTTGGCGAGGCTCAGCTGCCCTTTTCCTAAAATGTGATTGGCAATGGTGAGGAGCTCCGACGGTTGCTTCGTCTGGCTATAGGGCGTATAGCGCTCGCTGCCGATGGCCAGCAGTAATGGGTGCACGCCGGCAGCATCCACGGCATGCACTTCTTTTACACCCGGCAACTCGTGGCGGATGGCATCGCCGGTGATCTCGTGGATAAGCTGCCCGAAGCTTGTATCCTCCTGGGGTGGGCGTCCGACAACGGTAAACGGCCAGATGGCACCTTCGCGGTGATAGACTTTATGCACCCGCATCAGGGGAAAATCATGCCTCAGGCTGTAGTAGCCCAAATGATCGCCGAAGGGTCCTTCCGGCTTGTTTTCATGCGGATAAACCTCGCCGGTAATGACAAAATCGGCATCCGTGCTGATGCAAAAGCCATCGCGGTAAACGTAGCGAAAACGCCTGTTTCCAAGGGCTCCGGCAAAGGTCATCTCGCTCAGCCCTTCCGGCAATGGCATCACCGCCGACAAGGTATGGCTCGGCGGGCCACCGACGAAAACAGACACTTTAAGCGGCTGCCCCTTTTTGTTGGCTTTGCTCTGGTGCACGCCAATACCCCGGTGGATCTGGTAATGCAGGCCGATCTCTTTATTCAGAACATAATCATTGCCATCCAGCTGAATGCGGTACATGCCCAGGTTGGAGTTCATGATGCCGGGCTTCTCGATGTCTTCCGAGTATACCTGCGGCAGGGTCACAAAAGCGCCACCGTCCATCGGCCAATGCTTGATTAACGGTAACTGATCGATCGTAGTTTCTTTGAACAGCACCGGCTTCGAGAGCGGATTTTTCAGCGGCAGGGCCGAAAGGGCAGTGAGCGAAACGTTAGCATACTTAAACGGATTTTTCAAAGCCTTTACCGGATTATTCTTGATCTCCACCAGCGTCTGCATTTTTTCCAACGTATCGCGAAACATGAACTTGCTCCGCTCGAGCGTGCCAAACATATTGGAAGCGCACTGAAAGGAAGAGCCTTTCACCTTTTCAAACAGGAGCGCCGGTCCTCCCATCTCATGCACCCGTAAATGAATAGCCGCCATTTCCAGGTTCGGGTCCACTTCCTCTGTGATACGTACCAAATGCCCATTCCGTTCAAGGTCATCGAGGCAGGCTTTTAAACTTTTATATCCCATAGAAAAATATTATAAATCAGTTCAATGAAAACACGTTTTCGCCATTAATGAACGTAGATAACACCTTCGTTTTTAAAATAGCATGCTCTTTGCAGTTCATGAGGTCTGTATCCAGGATCACGAAATCCGCATATTTACCGGGCTCCAGGCTCCCTTTCTCCTGTTCCTCGAAATTGGAATAGGCCGCCCATATCGTCATACCGCGGATGGCCTGCTGCCTGCTGAGCGCATTCTCCATCTGGAAGCCGTTCGGCGGATAGCCTTTAGCGTCTTTACGGATCACCGCTGCATAAAATGTTTTAATCGCCGAAATATCCTCTACCGGGAAATCGGTTCCGAGAGCGATGGTGCCTGCCGCATCCAGCAGATCCTTATATGCATAGGCATATTTCACACGCGCTGCACCCAGGCGCTCCTGCACCCAATACATATCGCTCGTGGCGTGAGTGGGCTGCACGGAAGGAATAATATCTTCACTGAAATTTTTAAAATCGTCGGGCGTAACTATCTGTGCATGCTCGATGCGCCAACGGTGGTCCTTTTTCTCATTGCAATAGCGGATGTAAATATCCATGACCATGTTCAGGGCCGAATCGCCTATGCAATGGGTGTTCATCTGGAAACCTTTGCGGTCCATGATCTCTGCGTATTTTTTGAAATGCGCCATATCGCTCAGCAGGAAACCCCGCCAGTGAGGCTTGTCTGCATAATCTTTAAACAGGCAGGCGCCACGTGAACCTAAGGCACCGTCGGCATAAAATTTAAAAGCACGAACATTAAGGCGCTCCGTTTTATAAGGGCCTTTATCCAGGTAATGCCTGTAGTTGGGTGCACTGTCGGAAAGCATCGCATAAATTCTCATTTTGAGCTTACCGGCTTTTTGCAGCTCATCCATGGCTTCCACATCCTGGTACATCACGCCCGCATCGTCGACCGTGGTAAGGCCTGCGGCAAGACAATTGCTCTGTGCATTCAATAACGCCGTGTAGATCTGCTCCCTGCCGCTTTGAGGAATCGCCGCTTTTACAAGATCCACCGCATTGTCAATGAGAATGCCCGAGAGCCTGTCTCCATTCTTCAAAAGTTCGCCACCGGCTAAAGACGTGTTTTCATCCACCTGCGCCAGCTTTAAGGCTTTAGAATTCACCAGGGCAGCATGCCCGTCGATACGCGTGAGGAAGACCGGCCTGTTTGGAAACAAACTGTCCAATTTATCTTTTGTAGGATATTCCTTTTTCTCCCAGTCGTTCTGGTCCCAGCCGCGGCCAATGATCCAGGCTCCTTCCTCCTGCCTGCTTCCGGTCGGGCGGCTTGCTTCTTCCGGAAATGCCTTCTCCCGTTTTGCAAAATCTACCACTTTATTCACGACCTCACTAAACGATTTCGTCCCGGTAAGATCGATCTGTTGCAGCCCGAGGCCGTACCCTGTGAAATGGCAGTGGGCATCGATAAAGCCCGGGAAAATAAATTTCCCCTGGACATCCCGCGTTTCCCTGGCTTCGTATTTTTTCAGGATGTGCTTATTGCTTCCCAATTCCAGGATCTTTCCGTCACGGATGCACATTGCTTCATAAACGGTGAAAGACGAATCAACCGAATAGATCTTCGCATGGTGAATGATCAGATCCGCCGCTAATTTTTCTTCGGAGCAGGAGCTCAGCATCAGGGCAATCCCCAGAAAAGCAACCAGTGTTTTTAGCATGCGGAAAGATACCACTTATTTAGGCGATTTTTTGTAATTTGCAAACAGCTTCTGATTTTTTTGTGTCACTTTTTCAGGTATTCTGCTTATAGCACGTTGCAGACATACAAACACAAAATCCAATCATGAACTCTGAAACATCCGGAAAACCCTTAAATTCAACAGTCAAAACAAGCAACACCATGCATTCCTTTGTCGAAATAAAAAAGCCCTGCCATGAAACCCTTGAGGCTAAAAAGCCCGGAGAAAAGGGAAATTACTGCAAAAGCTGCCAAACCCTGGTGATTGATTTTACCGGGATGACACCCGAAGAGATCGCTGCTTATTTTTCAGATGGAAAAAACCAGTCTGTTTGCGGCACTTACAATAGAACGGATGTCAAAACGGACGATGCCTTTTACAATTTCATCTCCCTGCTTCATGCGAAAAAAATGAAATTCCTGGCGCTGCTGATCGTTGGCATACTGGTGCTGACGGGCTGCAAATCAAGAAAAAATATCAGCTATACGGCTCAGGGAAGCAGAATTCTGGATGAACATAAACCTTCCATCGAAAACTTAAAATAATGCAGACACTTTCCTTATCCAATAAACACATCGCGACAACCTGGTTTGAAGCCTTCAACGGGCACGACCTCGAAAAACTTTTATCGCTGTACGATAACAAGGCCCAACACTACAGCCCCAAATTAAAAGCGCGCCTCCCCGAAACCAAAGGCCTCATCAAAGGCAAGGAGGCCCTGCGCAGCTGGTGGCAGGATGCGTTCGACCGCTTTCCGACTCTGCAGTACGAAGTCATCAGGCTTACTGCCGATGAAGAGCAGGTGTTCATGGAATACATTCGCCATGTGGAAGGCGAGGAAGATCTTCCGGTAGGCGAAGTCCTGCAAATCGAAAACGGCCTGATCGTTTTTTCGAGGGTTTACCACGGGTAATATTTAACAGCTATTAACGGGCAGTTCCGGGAAGAATTCGTAATTTAGAAGGTCATGAAAAAGCTGCTTTTACTCCCTTTGTTTTTATTGGTATCTCTTCATAGCATGGCCAGCTACCTGCTGCTGCCAATGGACGAAACGCAAAAGAACCATCTGAAATCCTATGGCATTGCCTACTGGGCGCTCAAAGGTGAGCTGGAGATCCAGTGGCTGACCAATTACCGCGGAGGGAGCTTTTTAATTCCGAATTCCAAACCCGTTGCCAATGAATGCACCATCCGCGGCGTTACCTTCGAGGTGATCTCCGATGCTCAGGCCAACGGGATCCTCGCGGAGATCGCCAATCCGGAGGTGAACCAGGACGCCATCAAGCTGGAAAAAGCACCGAAGATCGCGGTGTACTCTCCGAAGATCAAACAACCCTGGGATGATGCCGTAACACTGGTATTGAAGTATGCTGAAATTCCGTACGATGTGGTCTATGACGACGAGATCATCGGCGATAAGCTGAAAGATTACGACTGGCTTCACCTGCACCATGAAGATTTTACCGGGCAATACGGCCGCTTCTATGCAGGCTTTGCCAACAGTGCCTGGTACCAGAACGAAGTACGCGACAACGAAGCTACCGCCAAGCGCCTGGGTTTTGAAAAGGTATCGCAGCTAAAGCTGGCTGTTGCCAAAAAGATCAACGATTATGTGTTTACCGGTGGCTTCCTGTTTGCGATGTGCAGTGCCACCGACAGCTACGATATTGCCCTGGCCTGCGAAGGCATCGACATCTGCGAAACGATGTTTGACCACGATCCGGCCGATCCGGCAATGAACCGTAAGATCGACTACAGCAAAGGTTACGCCTTTGAGAAATACCAGCTCAGCACCAACCCATATGAATATGAATTTTCCACCATCGATGCAACCACCACACGCATGCAATACGGCATGACGGAAGCCACCGATGTGTTTACCCTCTTTGAGTTTTCTGCCAAATGGGACCCTGTGCCCACCATGCTCTGCCAGAACCATACCCAGACCATCAAAGGCTTTTACGGGCAAACCACGGCTTTTACAAAAAATTACATCAAGAAAAACATCCTGATCCTCGGTGAATCCAAAGCCTATAATGAAGCGCGTTATATCCACGGCGACCACGGCAAAGGCACCTGGACCTTTTACGGAGGCCACGACCCCGAAGACTACCAGCATCGCGTGGAAGATCCACCGACCGACCTCAGCCTCCATCCCAACTCACCGGGCTACCGCCTGATCCTNNCCTGATCCTGAATAATATTTTGTTCCCGGCTGCTAAAAAGAAAAAGCAGAAGACTTAATGCAAACTGTTCCAAATTTTAAAACTCGCCGGGGCTTTTCGGAATTACAGCAGTTCTTAAGTATAATTCGCAGGTACAGCTATCCCCTGAACCGGTTTCCGGTACCTCTGATAAAAAATCTAATGCTTGTCTTTTTAGAACGTTCTGCCATACCACATCACACTATTAGGAAACATGGGAAGATGATCCTCCTCCTATCCCGACTTCGTCCGAAGCAGACAGTTATGGGCTTATCCCTTTATTTGCAAGTCCTTCCAAAGTTTAAACCTTTGGAAGGACTTGCCTGAACAATAAACATGCTGATCGATTTCAAAGGCCTAAAAACGGAAAGTCCTGAAGCTATAGAGAGAACGAATAACCTGAGCTGCTCTTAAATATTGCAAACGTATCGGATAGCTGTACAAAACGAAAACAAAGCAATTCCAACAGGAAATATCACCTCCAATACAAACCGGCATGTACGAACCCGGTATACGCTTTTTGTTACTTTTAACAAGTCTTTGAATTTTTTCTCATACGTCGGCATGTGATCAAATGCGATAACTGTAAGATCTTCGCTCAGATTAGCCATCCCGTCATTTTCACAGTATTCATTAAACGCGTCCATCCGCTTTTTTCTCTCAGAACGCTTTTCCTCATAGGCATCCAACTCTTCCAAAATAGCATCGGAATCTTTCTGTACCTGTAGTTTTGGAAATTCCTCTGCCAAACCTAACTCCCGGCGTTTCTTTTCTCTTAATTCTTTTTTTTGCCCGATCGCCTGGTTCAATTTTCTTGCCCTATCCTCCAAATCATTCCATTCCTTAACCAATATATTCCTGATCTCTTGATAACTCATAGCTGAAGGGCTTTTCCAGTCTGCATACAAATCGATACAATAAATCAACAGCAGATAAAGGCAAACAAGACCTACAACAACTATAAGGATATATTCAGAACTTGCTGTAATGGTAAAGCCGCTAACATTGAGCGTTGACGGGGCAAAGTATTTTAATGATAACAGGATTAATACAAAAGAGGCCAAAACAAGCTGCCTGCCCTGTTTTCTTGTATCCTCCCGGCTAATGGGTGCATATTCTTTTGCCGCCCATTCTTTGATTTTTTTCAGCCATTCATTACTAATCTGTTCGGCTTGTTCTGCTTTTTCCATCTTTAAAGAATTAGATAGTTATAAAAATATACAATTATCCTTCCTTAAAACGGCCGGTTTACCGAACTCTCAGTAAGATGATCAAAATCTTACTATCAGTGGCATTTCAATCATCACTCGCCAAAATAACTTCTCACCTCGTCCCGGAGGTTATACCTGCTGGCCATCACTTCTCCGTAAGCACCGGCGCTGCGGATCGCAATGAGATCGCCTCGCTGCGTAAGCGGCAGGTCAATAGCCTTCCCGAAGCAATCGCTGCTCTCGCAAATAGGCCCTACGACATCATACTTCAGCTGCTCATGAGAAGCAGATGTGAGGTTCTCGACTTTATGATAAGCCTGGTACAGCGCCGGACGGATCAGCTCCGTCATCCCCGCATCGAGGATCGCAAAATTGGTATTGATGCCGTTCTTGATGTAAAGCACCTTGCTGATAAGACTTCCACACTGAGCCACAATGGCCCGGCCCAGCTCGAAATGAAGCTGCTGCCCGGCCCTGAGCTCCATGAAATCATTGAATACTTTAAAGTAAGCGGCGAAATCGATGATGGCTTCCTTGTCCGGCTCACGGTAATTGACCCCTACACCACCGCCAACATTTATCACCGGCAAATCGTAGCCCCTCTGAAAAAACCAGGCATTGATCTCATTCACCTTCAGGCACAGCTGCCTGAAAGGCGACAGATCGGTGATCTGTGAGCCAATGTGAAAATGAAGCCCGATCAGCCTGATGTGGCTCAGGCTTTTCAATAAGGCAATCACCTCATCAAACTCATAAGGATTGATCCCGAATTTATTTTCCTCGAGCCCTGTGGTAATGTACTTATGCGTGTGCGCATCCACATTAGGGTTGATCCTCAAGGCAACGGACGCTCTTTTTCCTTTGGCGGCGGCCAGCTCATCGATCACCTTCAGCTCATGTGTGCTTTCGCAATTAAAGCAAAAAATAGCCTGGTCCAGAGCATAATTAATTTCTTCATCACTCTTACCCACGCCCGCAAACACGATCTTCGACGGATCAAAACCATGCTCGTAAGCACATTTCACCTCATTGCCACTTACACAATCCGCACCAAGTCCGGCAGCCCTGATATGACTTATGATCCCTGGGTTAGCATTGGCTTTAAAAGCGTAATGCACATGATAGCCATACCTCCGGCTCTCCTCACTTACCAAATCCAGCGTCTTTTTCAACAGCGCTGTATCGTAGTAGTAATAAGGCGTTTTCTTCTGCTGCAAACGCTGTATTGTCTTTTTATCAAACATAAATCAACCCTTTCTAAAACTTATAAATTTCTGTTCTTCACGCTATGCCCCTGAGGCTACAATCCCCGGTCCATGAGTTCATAGGGCTTAGGCGTGTCCCTCCGGGCCGGGCTGTCGCTCCTCGCTTCCCGCAAGTGCCTCGGGGCCTCAGCCACCTTGCGGGAGAGCTCAGGCAAGCCGCTCCATCCCTCACGCAAAAAAACGAAGCCTTACACATGGCTTCATCTATCTCCATTACCCGCTACACCTCTCTGCTCTTCTCCTTCGGTTTTCCTTCCTTCACCCTTGCAACCCGTTAATACCCAAACAAGCCTTCATTCAAAGCAATCAGCGCTTCTTTCTTATGGTGCGAATTGATGAGCACGCTCACGTTGTTGGCGCTGCCTCCGTATGACACCATGCGCAAAGGAATGTGCTTAAACGTTTCCAGCACCTTGAATCCATAACCGGCCTTATCTTTCGGGATGTTCCCAACAATACAGATAATGGTTTGGTTTTCTTCATAATCCACGTTGGCAAAGCCCTTTAGCTCCTCCACGATCTCTTTCAGGAACTTCGTATTATCTATCGTCAGCGACACGGCAATCTCAGAAGTGGTGATCATGTCAATAGACGTTTTATACCGCTCAAAAATCTCGAACACCGCCCTCAGAAAACCATGTGCCAGGAGCATGCGGTCGCTTTTGATATTGATGGCACAAATGCCGTCTTTGGCAGCCACCGCCTTGATACCTTCGGCGGGCTCTATGTTGGAGATGCGCGTTCCACGGGCTTCAGGCTGCATGGTATTTTTAAGCAGCACCGGGATATTTTGTTTTTGCGCCGGCAGAATGCAGGTCGGATGCAGGATCTTTGCGCCGAAATACGCCAGCTCAGCCGCCTCATCAAAACTCAGCTCGTGGATGGGATGCGTTTTGGAAACGATGCGGGGATCGTTGTTGTGCATGCCGTCGATGTCGGTCCAGATCTGCACTTCGTCGGCTTTGATCGCCGCTCCGATAATAGAAGCTGTGTAATCGCTTCCGCCACGTTTCAGGTTGTCGATCTCTCCGAAAGCATTGCGGCAGATGTAACCTTGTGTGATGAAAAGGCCGGTGTCAGGGTATACCGCCAATTCTGCCCGCAGGTTCTTCTCAATGTAGGGAAGATCAGGCTCATCGTTTGCGTCGATGCGCATAAAATGAAGCGCCGGCAGAAGCTCTGACCGGATGCCGCTTTCCTGCAGGTAAAAAAAGAACAGGGCCGTGCTCAGCAGTTCTCCCTGCGCGAGGATGGCCTTCTCCTCGTTCGCTGTAAACATATCGAGTGTAAAGGAACGCAGGTAATTGAAATGATGCTTCACCAGGTCTTTGCCTTTGGTAAGGTACTCCTCCACGCTGTATAATTTATCCACTTCGCTCATATACCCCTGCTCCAGGCGGCCAATCGCTTCATTGGCTGCCTCGTGTTGCTTTTGGTAAAGCTGGTTGCAAATATCTACCAGGGCGTTGGTAGTACCGCTCATCGCCGAAAGCACAACGATCTTCCGCTTGTCGTCCTGAATCAGTTTTACGAGCGCTTTCATCCGCTCGGCGCTTCCCACGCTGGTTCCTCCAAATTTTAAAATAATCATATTTCTGAAAATAAACGCATGATAGGCTTTATGGCCTGTTAAATGTACTAAACTAATGATTGATTCCCTTGTGTGCTAAAATCACCTGTGATTTTGATGCACGTTATGATTAGCGGCTCTGGCGAGCCTTACACTTTGTCTTTATGTATAACGTGTTGATCATACGACGCTGCAAAGAAACTGTTTTTTTTCTAATACACAAAAAAGCCCTCACATTAATCGTGAGGGCTTTATAAAAGCTGTTTCACGAAGCTGTTATTGCTTCAGAACCTTGTAGGTTCTTGCCGCATCTTTCGTTTCGAGCTTCAGGTAATAGATGCCATTGGCCAGTTCGGAAATATCAATGGCTTTCGTCATCACACCGCTACCGGAAATCAGGTCGTTGTATACCAGCCTACCATCTATGGTGATGATCTGCAGTTTCGCATCGATTTCTTTGCCTGTAGACACTTCGAGGGTAAAGCTACCGCTGTTCGGGTTAGGATAAACATTCAGTCCAAGGTCGTTCTCCAGCTCCTCAACACCAACACAGGCATATACCCTTAAAGTATCTTTGGCAATGTTCGAGCACCCGTTAGAACCGGTGTAATTATAAAGGATTACATAAGTGCCCTGCCCGGCGCCCGATGCATTGAAGGTATTTCCTGTCACACCTGAGCCGATATAAGTTCCTCCCGGAGGCGTACCCTCTGTCAGCGGCCTGCCACTGCTGGTAGGACAGAAAATCTCAGGATTGCTGAACACCAGGCCTACCGTAGGCAATGGCTTTGAAACAATGTTTACCACATCGGAGTTTTTACAGGAGCTCGGATGGGTTACCGTAACCGAATAAGTACCAGGCGAGGAAACGGTGATCGAAGAAGCCGTTGAGCCTGTGCTCCAGAGATAGGATGAGCCCGGATTGCCGGCATACAACACCATCGACGATCCCTGGCAATAGCCTGTATCAGGCCCCAGGGTCACTACAGGAGAAACACCCTGCATGATGATGACCGTATCGGCTCCGGCACAGCCGTTGGAACCTGTAACCCTTACCCAGTATTTACCAGGTCCGCTGATGCTGATGTTTTGACTCACAAAGCCGGTATTCCAAAGGTAGCTGCTCCCTGTGATATGCGGGCTGAGCGTGAGCGGCACAGCACATACCATGGAATCGCTGCCGAGATTTGGCCGCGGTGTCGGTTTAATTTCGAGGTGCACCACATCCATGCTTGTGCAGCCCAGATAAGCAGAGGTAAGTGTATAGGTTGTGGATGCCGGAGCAGTAATGGTTGGGCTGGCCACCGTGGCAGAAGACAACCCTGTAGAAGGACTCCAGGCATAGGTAGCTGTTACAGGCTGGTCGAAGAAAATATCGGGGCGGTTATTTGCCGAAGAGGTAACGATGGATGTACCGCATAAAGCCGATACGTTATCCGCCGAATACCATACCGACGATGAAAACGGCGTGTTGCTTGAGCTGAATGACACGTTGGAGGATGTGGTATTCGACTGCTGGTAATTATTAAAGCAGGTCTCTACAATAATGTTTGACGTTCCGTTCCATGCAAATGGCGTGGCCAGCACGTGGCGGTTGATGCCCATAACCGGCGTGTAAGTGGCCGTGGTATAGGCGCTTGGCACACCAGCCTCAAATGCGGTAAGGTTTGACACCGTTGTAGTGGCGATACCGATATTGAAATTGTTAATAGGGTCCGTACCATTCAGGTTGACAGCGTTAAAGGAAACAGAAGTGATATTTCCCGGAGTAAGGCCTGCCGCTGTGAGCTCGGATGCGAGGATCAGGAATTGGTGCTTGGCTCCATGGTAATAGTTGCCATAAGGCGCCGGGTAGCTCGTCGATGTGTTGTTCATGCCTCCGGTTCCCACCTGGTAAACAGGGTTCAGCGAGTTATTGGCAACAACAGGCACACCCAGGCACACCGTATCATTGGGCGTAAGGTTTAAGGTAAAGAACGGCTTTCTCTGAACCGTTACGATGGTCGTGTCATCGGGCGCATAGCCGTCGCCGGCCGCTGTCGTATAGGCTTTCAGGTTATAGTTGCCATTCTGGCTCATGTTGTAGTTGGTAGTGATGGTATAATCCTGCGATGCAAATGAGGCAAGGGTTCCGCTGTTTAGCGTCAGCGTATAGGTATTCGTGATCACACCGGTTGATCTTACCGTTACCGTTGCGGGTGTCACAGCAAAATTGGCGGTGAGGGTGCTGCTATTGGTCACCCTGGCCACGATGGTATCGATACCGAAACATTTTTTCAGATTTGTAGGTTTCACGAGAGCCGAAACACCGATGTTGAACGGCACGGAAGGAACGATGTTTACCGAATAGTCCTCTGTTTCGCCATAGCCCGGATTGGTGCAGGGGCCCGGGTTGGAGCTGGACTCATACATGATCACACGCATCCTGGTTACTCCGGGTGTAGCTCCTGCCGGAATGGTAATCCCACCGGGAGCGTTAACCACCGTGCCGGCAATTGCAAAAGAAGTATAAGGCGACATAAAGATCTGTTCGCCCGGATCGGTGAACAAACCGTTCTGGTTATAGTCGATCCAGGCTCCTATAATACAGCTGTAGGCATAACTACCGCATTGTCCACCCGTTACCGAAAAAGGATAGTTATTACCAGCCACATAGTTAGTTGGTGCCAAAGGCGTATAATTAGAATATTTGAATGCCACTGAGCCGGGGCCGGGAGCCACAGCACCGCATACGCTGGTATTGTTGAGCGAACCAAAAGTTACGTTGAAAATCTCATCATCAGCCGTCTGGAGTGCCACCGATGAGCAGTACTGAGCCTTAGCTTCCATCCCCATGAGCAAGGTGCTCACCGCAGCCCATAGTTTACAGGATTTAGCTAAAGGAGAGATAAGGGTAGAGTAGATTTTTATCATACGTGTTTAGTTTAAAACAAATCTAACTGAATAAAATGTTAAATCCTAAAACAGCGGTTAACAAAAATTACTTAAAAAAGCCCTAATTCTCTGATTCTTATTCGTACTTTTGCAGCCATGAATGCTCTGTTTTTCTTATTTCTTAACCTGGGCGGTGGCGAAGTGGTGGTAATTGTGCTGGTGATCCTTTTGCTCTTCGGTGGAAAAGGCGTCCCTAATCTTGCCAAAGCGCTGGGCAAAGGACTGAGAGAATTTAAGGATGCCGCTAATGGCATTCAGAAAGACATCCAGGAGAGTACAGGCGGGATTACTCATACCATCCAGGAGCACATCCAGGAAGTAAAAAAAGAAATGGACAACATCCACAATCCCGAAAAATAATGTATTTTTATACATGCCTTTCCGATTTTACAAATCCCTTCCCTTTTGTTTTATAGCGTTTGCGTTAGTGGTTTCCTGCCGGGAAACGCCCAAAGCAGTCGATCCCCCAGCCATCAATCCCGACAAACTCAAAAACCAGTTCATCAAGGCCAACCAGCAGGTGGTTGCCAAAGAAAGCGATGAAATGGATTATTACCAGAAATCGCATCACCTGTCCTTTGTCAAAACCAGGGAGGGCATCCGTTACTACATCTATAAACCCGCCCCTTCCAAAGGCGATTCGATCCGCGATGGCGCCATCGTTACAATCAATTATACCGTTTCGCTGCTGGATGGCACCGAGTGCTACTCCTCCAAAACAGAGGGGCCGAAAGAATTTAAGGTGGGCATGGATAACCTGGAAGACGGCCTGCATAAAGCAATGCTTTACCTGAAAGAACATGACAAGGCGCTCATCATGATACCCTCTCATCTGGCCCATGGCTTGCTCGGAGATTCCAAAAAAATTCCGCCGCAGGTTCCTATCATCTATGATGTTGAGATCCTGAACGTCAACAACCCGGCTCATTAAGCGATGATGCGGCTCCTATGCTTCGGCCTCCTGGCAGCTATGCTACTCAGTGCCTGTACAGGCTCTCCCGGCAACGGGTATACAGCAGCTCCCGAAGGCTATGCCTACAAGCTTCTTGCCATCGGCGATGGACGGCAGTGTGCTTCCGGAACGGGGGCCATTGTCTGCGATGCGGTATTACGCAGCGGGCGCGACTCCATCTTTTTCAACAGCCGCTACCATGCACCCGGAGGCTTTTACATCCGCCTGCAGGAAAAGTCTCCGGCATCAGGCAAGCAGCACCTGGCGGGGCTCACGGAAGGCGACAGCCTCTCGCTGATGGTAGGCAAAACCTGTTTTTTCAGGGAATACTTCGATACCCTTGTCCCTTACTTTTTGCTGCGGGATTCGCTGGTGAAGCTTGATCTGAAAATCCTGCGCGTCCTGCGGGCGGATACCATGCCGGTGGCCGGAACCGGCATACCGGAAGACCGTGAGCTTGAGGAGCTAAGGATGATCGATGAGTACCTGAAGCAGCACTTCCCCCATGCCAAAGCCGATGCTTATGGCCTGTACATCCTCGAACATCACAAAACCACAGGAGAAGCGGTGACTGCGGGCAGGCGCATCCGGGTGAAGTACAGCGGGTTTTACCTCAACGGAAATCCCCTGGATAACGGGCAGCAGCAACTCGAATTTATCTTTGGAACGCCCGACCAGCTTGTGAAAGGGTTAAATATTGTTATTGGTAATCTAAAAAAAGGCGAAACTACGAAAATAATAGTACCTTCGCGGCTGGCTTTTGGAGAAACAGGAAGTACAAACGGCTCGATCCCCCCTTACACCCCATTGCTTTACAACGTAACATTAATTGATATAAAATAAACAACCAAATGAACAAAACCTTAATTGTACTAAGTGCTGCTGCGCTTGCAGGTTTAGCCTCCTGTAAGAAGTCAGACTTCGAAGGCTATACCAAAGCCGAGAACGGTTTACATTACCAGTTTTTCAACCACGATGAGAATGGCACAAAGCCACAAATTGGTGATGGCGTGAGCTTTAAGTATGTATTTACCCTCTACCCGAAAGATTCTTTACTGGTCAATTCATCACAGGTAAGCCAGGATGGCACAGGTATCACCAAATTCATTATGCCTAAATCATCGTTTGTGGGAAGTATCGAAGATGCGCTGATGATGATGAGCGTAAACGACAGCGCTTCGTTCATGGTTAATGCCGATTCATTTTTCCTGAAAACCAACCAGATGACGGCTTTGCCGCCATACGTAAAACCGGGCGAGTTCATTAAGGTGAACCTGAAACTGGTAGAGATCAAAACCAAAGCGGAGCTGGACAAAAACCAGAAAGAACAGGAAGACCGCATGGCGAAGATGGCCGAAGAAGAGAAACCGATCCTCGAAAAATACATTGCCGACAATAAAATTACAGTAGCCCCAACGGCAAGTGGCCTTTACTATATTGAAACCAAAAAAGGAAAAGGTGCGCACCCTAAACCGGGAGATATTGTCACTGTACAATACAAAGGCATGTTGCTGGACGGCAAAGAGTTCGACTCGTCTTACGGCAGGCCTGAGCCTTTCAAATTTATTTTAGGGCAAGGGCAGGTTATTCCGGGATGGGATGAGGCGATTCAGCTGATGGCTAAAGGCGGTACCGCCAAAATTGTTCTTCCTTCTGCTATCGGGTACGGCGCAAGGGGTGCAGGCGGTGTGATCCCTCCTTTCTCTCCGTTGGTATTTGAAGTGGAACTGGTAAACTTTGAAGCAGCTCCTGCCGCTCCCCAAATGCCGGGACAATAATCAGATCATTCATCATAAACTACCAGGTCATGAAATAACCATGTTTCCAAAAAAAGAAGCATTGCTGAAATGATAACATGGTTATACCATATGCCCGCTAAAAAGCAATAAAAACCAACATATGAAAAAAATCATTCTGGCGTCTTTATGTGCCCTGTTTGCTGTAGGCAGCTTTGCAGCAAACCCGGATAAACCCAAAAAACCGAAAAAAGCAAAACTGAGTAAAATGGATAAAGAATTTTTAAGCAAGCAGCCCGATGGCATCTATGCCAAATTTGAAACTTCAAAAGGCAACATCTATTGCAACCTGGAGTACAAAAAAACACCGATGACTGTGGCCAACTTCGTAGGTCTGGCAGAAGGAACAATTAAAAACAATATGAAAGCGGAAGGCGTTCCGTACTACGACGGACTGAAATTCCACCGTGTGATCCCTAACTTTATGATCCAGGGCGGTTGCCCCTTGGGAAATGGTACCGGCGGACCGGGTTACAACTTCCCTGACGAGATCGATCCGACATTGAAACACACAGGACCAGGCATTTTATCAATGGCCAATGCAGGACCGGGCACTAACGGCAGCCAGTTCTTCATCACGCACGTAAAAACCGACTGGCTCGACGGAAAGCATACGGTATTCGGCAACGTGGTAGAAGGCATGGATGTGGTGAACAAGATTGTTGGAAACGACAGCATTGCGCATGTCCTGATCCTGAGAAAAGGAAAAGAGGCAGAAGCATTTGACGCTGTTAAAACATTTGAAACCGAAAAGGCAAATTTTGGAGCGAAAGCAGAGGCTAAAGCCAAAGCTGCAAAAGAAGCGATGGAGAAAACCCTGAACGAAACGTATGGCGGCGCCAAAACAACTGCCAGCGGCTTACGTTACATTACCGAAAAAGAAGGGACAGGAAAATCGCCTGTAGCAACTGACCAGGTAACAGTACACTATACCGGCTACTTGCTGGACGGTACTAAATTCGACAGCTCTGTAGACAGAGGCCAACCGGCTACCTTCCCGCTGAACCAGGTAATTCCGGGCTGGACAGAAGGCTTACAGCTGATGAAAGAAGGCGGTAAAACCAAGCTCATCATTCCTTCGGAATTAGGCTACGGCGCTAACGGTGCCGGCGGCGTGATCCCTCCGAATGCCTGGCTGGTATTCGATGTGGAACTCATCAAAGTCAACTAAGAGTTATTGCAGGTATCAATTCAAAAGGAGCTTTCGGGCTCCTTTTTTTGTGTTACCCGGTTATAAACAGCAGCATTCAATGCGCGACCGGCAGGCATAAAAAATATGCCGACAAACAACCCGCGGCCAGGAGCTTTATCCAGCCCATAAACCGCCTCAAATCATCGACCGGCCTTATAAACATCTGTTCAAAAATTACGTTATACAGTAGGCCTAAAATTCTTAAATTTAGCATCTTATAAAAATTAAACATGACCACAGATAAATTCGTTTCCCGTCATAACGGACCGCGCGAACAGGAAGTAAAACAAATGCTGGCAAAGATCGGCGTTTCTTCTGTTGATGAACTGATCAGCCAGACCGTTCCACCGAACATCCGCCTGAAACAGCCTTTGCGTGTGGCACCTGCTATGAGCGAGTTTCAATACACCAGGCACTTAAAAGCCCTGGGAAAAAAGAACAAGGTATTCCGCTCATACATTGGTCTGGGCTATTACAACAACATTTTACCGGCAGTGATCCAGCGCAATGTGCTTGAAAATCCGGGCTGGTACACGGCTTACACACCTTACCAGGCGGAGATCGCACAAGGCCGCTTAGAGGCCATCCTGAATTTCCAGACGATGGTCATGGACCTGACGGCGATGCCGATTGCCAATGCATCATTGCTGGATGAAGCGACAGCGGCGGCGGAAGCCTTATTCATGTTTTACAGCAACCGCAGCAAGGACAAGGTAAAGAACAATGCCAATAAATTTTTTGTGAGCAACACCTGCTTCCCGCAAACCATCGACGTGGTAAAGACCCGCGCGGTGCCTTACGGTATTGAGCTGGTGATCGGCGATGCGAATACTGCAAGCCTTGACGATTCTTTTTTCGGAGCGCTGATCCAGTATCCGGATATCAACGGAGAGGTTGCGGATTACAAAGCATTTGTAGACGGCGCCAAAGCCAAAGACATCCAGGTGGTAGTAGCCACAGACCTGTTAGCCCTTGCCTTGTTAACGCCTCCAGGCGAATGGGGCGCTGACTGCGTGGTTGGCAACTCTCAGCGTTTCGGTGTGCCTTTGGGATACGGCGGACCTCATGCAGCGTTCTTCGCCTGCCGCGAAGATTATAAGCGTTTGATCCCTGGACGCATCATCGGCGTATCCATCGATGCGGAGGGAAACCAGGCTTTACGCATGGCTTTGCAAACCCGCGAGCAACATATCAAGCGCGACAAAGCGACTTCCAACATTTGCACGGCACAGGCGCTGCTGGCCATCATGGCAAGCATGTATGCGGTGTACCACGGCCAGGAAGGCATTAGAGCTATTGCTGAAAGCGTGCACAGTGCAACGGCATTTGTAGCTTCCGAATTAAAAAAACTGGGCTACAAGATTAATACCCGTTTATTCTTCGACACCATCGTGGTGGAAGCTGACGCCAAAAAAGTACGCGCGCTGGCAGAAGCAAGAGAGATCAACTTCCGCTACATCGACGGCACACATGTGGCGCTTTCCCTGGACCAAACGGTAGAGGAGAATGATGTGAACGATATTCTTTCTGTATTTGCAGAGGCTGCCGGGGCATCCAGAACCGCGGCCGGGGTTGCCGCGCAAAATATCCTGAAGGGCACGTTTGCCGGACGCCAATCGTCTTACCTGACGCATCCGGTATTCAATACCTACCACAGCGAAAGCGACATGATGCGCTACATCAAACGCCTGGAGAACAAGGATCTTTCGCTGGTGCATTCCATGATCTCCCTGGGATCCTGCACCATGAAGCTGAATGCGGCTTCGGAACTGCTTCCTATCACCTGGCCTGAGTTTGCGAGTATCCATCCGTTTGTGCCGGTTGAGCAGGCACAGGGCTATGCAGAACTGATCGAGCAACTGAACAAGGACTTATCAGAGATCACCGGCTTTGCACGCATGAGCTTCCAGCCTAACTCCGGGGCTCAGGGCGAGTATACGGGCCTGATGGTGATCCGCGCTTACCATATTGCCAATGGCAATGCCAACAGGAACGTGGCCTTAATTCCTTCTTCTGCACATGGCACCAACCCGGCTTCTGCCGCGATGGCGGGCATGCAGATCGTGGTAACGAAATGTGACGAGAAAGGCAATATCGACTTTGCGGACCTGAAAGAGAAAGCGGAAAAACATAAGGACAACCTGTCCTGCCTGATGGTGACTTATCCTTCGACCTTTGGCGTGTATGAGGAATCGATTATGGACATCACCAAGCTGATCCATGACAACGGCGGCCTGGTATACATGGACGGTGCCAATATGAATGCACAGGTTGGCTTAACGTCGCCGGGCAACATCGGCGCCGATGTGTGCCACCTGAACCTTCACAAGACCTTTGCTATTCCTCACGGTGGCGGCGGTCCCGGCATGGGCCCTATCGGCGTGGTGGAGAAACTGGTGCCGTTTTTACCTTCTCATACCATCGTCAATACATCCGGTGATAAAGGCATTACGGCTGTATCGGCGGCTCCATACGGCAGCGCGCTGATCCTGTTGATCTCTTACGGCTACATCAAAATGCTGGGGAACGATGGCCTGAAACAGGCGACTGAGATGGCGATCCTGAATGCCAATTACATGAAGGACACATTGAAAGATCATTACAAAATTCTGTATACCGGCAAGAACGGACGTTGTGCGCACGAGATGATCCTCGATTGCAACGATTTCAAAATGGCAAGTGGTGTCGAAGTGGCGGACATTGCCAAACGCTTAATGGACTACGGTTTCCACGCGCCTACGGTTGCCTTCCCTGTGGTGAACACGCTGATGGTGGAGCCAACGGAATCGGAATCGAAAGCGGAGCTGGACCGTTTCTGTGAAGCAATGATCAACATCCGCAAAGAGATCAAAGAGATCGAAGATGGCAAATTCGACAAAGCGGATAACGTGATCAAGAACGCGCCACATACCTGCAGGCTCGTAGTGAGCGACGACTGGAAAAAACCATACAGCCGTCAAAAAGCAGCTTACCCGCTGAACTGGGTTCGCGACAACAAGTTCTGGCCAAGCGTATCGCGCGTGGACAATGCTTATGGCGACCGTAACCTTGTTTGCTCATGCGCTCCGATAGAAGCGTACATGGAAGAACCGGTGGGTGTTTAATCCCTGAATTACATTCCGGTGGCGATGTTGTCTTCAAGAGTATCAGACAACGCAGCCACCACAACAAAGCCTTTCAGAAATGAGAGGCTTTTTTTGTGTCAATGAATTCACAAGTGATACGGCTACAAAAAAAGACACTTCCTCTTAGCTCTTACACCACAGCCGCTTCCAATAGCTGAATGCCTCCTGCGCCGGCATCCATTTCCGCCATAACTCCCAGGGGGACAGTGAGCTTGTTTTCGATATGGCCGATCATGGCTCCGTAAAAGGCTGGAATTCCCAAAGGCTTCAGGTGCTGAGACAATACTTCCTGGAAAGTAAACGCTTTTTGAGGTTCCTCCGCCAGGCATTTGGCACACTTGCCGAATACCAGGCCGCTGATGGCGTCCAGCACACCGCAGAGTTTCAACTGTGTGAGCATGCGGTCGATGCTGTAAGGCTCCTCTTTCACTTCCTCCAGGAACAGGATCTTTCCTTTCCAATCCGGCAGGTACGGCGTTCCCATCAGCGAAGCAAGCACCGTGAGGTTCCCGCCAAACAGCTCGCCCCTGGCCTTTCCGGGATTAATGGTTACAAAAGATTCTTCCGCCTGTGGATTCGACAGCAAAGGCAATCCTTCGGTGCTCATTACGACGTTCCTGAACATCGAACTGGTCCAGGCATTCCAACCCGAATTCCCGACTGGCCCGTGAAAAGTAACGAGGCCTGTCTTTGCGGTGATGGCTACCAATAGCGTGGTAATATCACTGAAGCCGATCAGCACTTTGGGATTTCGTCTGATCATTTCAAAATCCAGCTTGTCTAAAAGCCGCGCACAACCCCAGCCGCCTTTCATGCAGAAGATGCCTTTGATGCTTTTATCCGCAAACAAAGCATTGAGCTCGCCTACCCTCAGCTCATCAGTGCCCGCAAAGTAGCCGTACTTTTCACTCAGCGTATTCCCCCATATCACTTTAAAGCCAAAGGCTTTCAGAATATTCGTAAAAGTTTCCACCTGCGCGGTATCCCAAACGGCACCGGCCGGAGAGGTAATGGCAATGGTATCGCCGGCTCTTAAGGCCGGTGGTTTCAGTGCGCTTGTTTGCGGAGAAAAGGCAGTAGCCAGAGCGTTAGCAGGCAACAAAAATCCTGCTCCGGCAATGATCCCGGCGGTTTGTAAAAATTGGCGGCGGCTCTTCATGCGTCTAAGATAGCAATTATCCCGAACCGCACTTTCACACTCCGTTTCTATGGTTTCGACCTGTATCCTATACTCAGGCGGCTGTCCTTGCTATTCTGAGCGGTAGCTCAGGAGACTTTCGAAGGTGCCGTTTTTAAAATCATAGTATACACCTATAGTGCCCCAATCAAAAGACAAGTGATACTGCCTTCCCGCTTGAGTCAGGTCCCACACAAAATTACTGGTGTCGCCTACCTGACCGGCAATCCATTGGGTTTCAAAGAGGTGGTTGCTGGCCCAGGGTTCACGCTCCGCCTGGCTTTCATCTACCTCGAAGCGTAAATTTTTTAGCCGTCGCGCCGAGGTGAAATAAAAACAGAACTTAAAATACAGTCCGGCTATTTCTCGCTTTTGGAGCGTGTACCAGCAGCCTTTCTGATAAATGCTTTCCTGGAGTGCATCCTTTCCGAAAAAACGCATAAGGTCATCGGGCTGTGCGGCGGTAGTTATCGCAAAGCTATCGCTGAGGCGAAATGCACCGGTTAGCGGATTGATAAGCTGTCCCTTCATTTCAAATCATGCGACAGAAGAGGACAGCTGCCGTTACCCATCACCCCGCTTGTGGTTGTCAGGATAAGACCGGTCCCGCGGGCGTAGTAGTTCTGGGTGAACGCGTTCATCGACATGCGCGCACCATTGATGACGTAGCAGCTGTCTGTTTCCACTACCGCCACATCCCGGTACTCTTTCCCGTTTACGGTTTTGCTTTTCAATACTTCTTTGACAGTATAAACATACACACATTCGAGGCCGTTAGCTTTGAATTTTGCTTCCCAACGATCGCCGGCCTGGAGCTTGTCTTTCAGCATCATCTGCATGTTGCCTTTTTCCAGTCCGTCACTAAAGTATTCGCCGTTTACTTTTTTCATTTTTCCCGAAGCGGGGTTAAGCGAATTGGACGTAACATATTCTCCGTTTTTGCAGCTTTCGATGCTTGTTACCATCTGTTGCCCGTTGTAATCGTAGGTCCAGGTATTTCCCATCGCCAGCGGGTAGTATGCCTGGTCGTTATCGGGTTCGGCTGATGGTCCCGGGTCTTGCTTATCGGTATAAAACCAATACCGCTGGGCATCTTCCACCCAGTCTGCAAAATTAACGGTAGCTATGGCATTTTCTTTCATCCAGGCTTCCGGTTAGAGGTCGAAATAGTTTTCATCCTCATCGCTCCCGTAGCTTCCGGATTGTGTCACCTCCCCGGAAGCGTTGGTTATCTCGTAGGTTAACTGATTAGCATTACGTTTCTGGAGGAACCATACCTGACCGGGTACCGGGCCGTTGAGCGGCATCACATAATATCCGCCACAACCATATTCGGCGATGAATATATATCCGCCTGCATCTTTCGGTATAACGATGGGTTTGTCTGGCCCTTTAGGATGTTGAAGTCTATGGTTCAGGAAGTCGATAATTTGCTGCTCGCTTACTGGGAAAGGTTTGGTGAAATGATCGGGATGTTGCTCCATGTAGTTAACGAAATTTCCCTGGTCGCGGCTGCCGCTATTGAGTGGCATAAGCGAATTTTCAAAACTGTACATGCCGTAGTAAGGCCCCACGCCTCCGTTGCCAACGATTTTCAGGTACTGGCGGTATTCATTTGGCATGCTGAATCCATATTGTTTTTCCAGTTCGGTGATTTTTTCTTCCGTCAATGCCGGATTGAGCTTGTAGTGATGCATGAAAGCACCGAATACACTCTGGTTTTTGTCGTGTGCCGCCAGGTTAAACCAACAGAACTTCATGGCATTCAGCCTGAGATCAAGCTCTGCGTTACTATTGAACCAATTCTGCTGGGCATCTTCGATCCATTCAAGGAAACTCAGTGTTTTTAGTTGGTCGTTTACGAAGCGGATCACGGGCCGTAGCTCAACATGGCGCTGTTCGCCATTCTTTTCATCGTTAGCGGCAATTTCATTCAGGAGCCACACTTCACTCGCGCAGGCGCCGTTTACCGGCATGATGTAGTGTTTTCCGGGTTCGGGTGTGCAAATAAAGACATAGCCGGCTTCATCGGCATCCATTTTTATTGGCGCTGTTTCTGTGCTTGGATAGGCCATTTTGTTCCGGAGCCAGCCGATGATCTGTTCTTCCGTTACCGGAAATTCAGATACACAATGATCCGGGTTTTCTTCCAGCCAGTCATAATAATCCGTCTCTCCTTTTTTGCCGCGGTTCAGTGGTGTGAGTGCATCCTGCAGGGAGTACATGGCGTGATGCGGGCATGCTCCGCCGTTGCTTACCTGGATAAGGTATTCGCGGTATTCGTCGGGTAGTTTGACGCCGTTTTTGGCTTCGAAGAATTCGATGTTGCGACGCGAATCAGCATCGTTGAACAATTGGTATTGATGCGATGCGGCGCCTGCAGCAAGGTATTGCGGATCCTTTTGTTTGATTTCCTGCCAGTTTTGGCGGATCTGGTTTAAACGTTCGTTCAGCTCCATGATTTTTTAGGTATTAATTAAATGAGAGGGTTACTTATGATGGATGTTTTCCTGTTGTTCGAGGCGGCGCTCCAGTGCTTCGTTCTTTTTTTTCAGCTCGTCGATAAGTGCTTGTTGCTCCTGGATGGCTTTGACGATAGGCGCCAAAAGGTCGTTATAGCGCATGCTCAGCATGCCTTCGTCGTCGGTTGTGATCACGCCACTTTCGGAAGCCCCGGCATCGGCAAGCAATTGCTTCACATCCTGCGCAATGAAACCGTATTCGGTTTTTCGACTCTCATCGTTTGATCTCAGGTAACATACAGGACGCAGCCTTTTGATGAAATCCAATCCCAGGTCGGATGTTCTGATGTCTTTTTTCCAACGCGCATCGGAGGTAACAGACCAGGCAACCTGCACGCCGGCATAAGTGATTGCGGTATTGCCGATACGCACCTGGTTACTGTTGGTAGCCACGGGTACGGCAGCGGAGGCGCCGATACCGATATTGTTGGACCCGGTGCTAACAGCTTGAAGGGCGAAACTTCCAATGGCGGTGTTGTCGCTGCCGGTGGTATTCATGTAGAGAGCCGAGTTGCCCATGGCAACATTTCTATAACCACTGGTTGTGAAGTAGGCGGCGCTGGTTCCCACGGCAATGTTCACTCCTCCGGTGCTGTTACTATACAAGGCACTATGGCCTATGGCTGTATTATTGGACCCGGTGTTTGTTCGTAATGCGTAATACCCTATGGCGGTATTCGCATTCCCGTTCACGTTTCCGTATAAGGCAAACCGGCCTGCGGCGGTATTTTCCGATCCGCCGTTATTCAAATACATACAGGACGATCCCAGGGCGACGTTACTTGTTCCGTTGACATTGTTAAGAAGTGCGAAAGGTCCTTCTGCCGTGTTATAGGATCCGCCACTGTTAAGCTGCATCGCCAGGTAGCCTATGCAGCTGTTATAATTCCCGGTTTTGTTCTGGGTCATGGCGCCTGATCCGATCGCCGTATTACCAATGCCCACCGTATTGCTAAGCAATGCGCCGTTTCCAACAGCGGTATTATTGTCCCCCGACACATTAGCTGCCAGAGCATCATTGCCGAGGGATGTGTTGTAGCTTCCCGTGGTATTTTGTGCAAATGAGTTGTGACCAAATGCGGCGTTATCTGTTCCGGTACATACGTTTCCTGACAAATAACCGAAGAAAACGTTTCCGGCGAGTTGATCGATCTTCCCGGCTTTCTGGTTGTTCACCCTGAATGACAACGGTATGTTGTCGGTAGTGCCTAAAAAATGAGTTCCGTCAACGGTTCCACTGTTGCCAAGTAAGCTCCAGTTTTTTCCGCCGTTGCCGGCCAGGGCAACCCACGCCGATCCATCCCAATAATAGTAGCCAGGAGAAACATTGTTGGGTGCGGTTCCTGCCGTTGCGGTGTTGTACACGAGCAGGCTTGCGGGCATGCCTGCGCCGATGGGCGCCGTGCTATTGAGTGCAGTCAGTGCTACGCGCGGAATTAACAGGCCTTTTGTGGCATGGTCAACGTCAAGCATTGCCGAGGCGTTCGGCGTGGCGCCGGTTGCATTGATACCCACGTTTTGAGCGCTGATGTTGCCGAAAATCCCGCTTATCAATAAACCCGCTATTGAGAGAGCAGGAAAGAAGCTGTTTTTTTTGTCTGATAAACCCTGCTTGCTCATTACATGATGACTTTGTAGGCGGCCTGTAGTAACTCCGGGAAATTGGCGGGTAGGTGTTGGTTATGAGCGTTCTTTTCCACACGCCCGAAGTGGAACTGCATCATGAAGATCCCGATGTGTTCGGCGCTGTTATGAATGAATATGGTGCCTGAATCTGCGTTGTATTCCCAGAAATCGTAAAGCACAGTGTTGTTGTCGGTGTCGATGATGTGGTACAGGCTGGCAAAACCCCAGCGTTCTTCTTCTTCATCGAACAGGTTTTCGATCTTGCTGGTGTCAATGCTTGCCGCATCTTCCTCGCCATAATACAAGGGCAGGCAGGCATGCAATTGTTCGATCTGAACAGAGGTCAGGTCTTCCAGGTTGTTGAATTCCGGTCCGAATTCGTTTACAAAAGTAAAGGCAATGTTTTTCATGGTTTAATTAACGGTAGAAGGTGAGTGTGCCGGATAATACGCCCGGATTTGCATATTCGCCTGTATTGAGATTCGTGTAAAAACCACTGTTGGTCTGCGCTTTGAGGCTGATGCCTGCCAGGTTTACCGTTACCTTATTTCCACTCACCACCAGGGTAAGGTTTCCGGAAGATGCAACGGAGCTCCATTCCAGCAAGCCATTGCCGATCTGCTCCGAAAAGCTCATGCTGACATGCGTCGGGTCGGTATCATTCACATCATAGGCCACCAATGCGTAGGTGGTTGTTTGTGCCGGCAGGCTTTGGATATTGAAAGATGCTTCCAACACGCGCAGGCTGTTTGCCTGGTCTTTGGCGCCGATATAATTTACGCCGGCTGCCGTGGCCCAACCGCAGGAACCGGATAAGGTCGTGGTTTTGGTTCCTGAAGTCACTGTAACACTGGCTACGCTTGCAGGGGTAGCCGTCGACGTGGTAGAGCTTGTGGATACAGGCACAGGATCTTCCTGCTGTTCTTTTTCCTTTTTTTTACAGGCCAGCAACACTGTGGCCAGCGACAGAACAAATACGATAGTTTTCATGACAAGTATATTAATGAATGATCAAAGGTCGGAGATAGCTCTCATTGAAAAATTGCCAATAGACGAGCGTCTTTTTAATTAGACGAATGGCATTTGGATTAAAAAATGTAGTTTTGAAACGTTGACCGGTATGAGAACATTCAAATGTATAATTATTGATGACGATGATATTGACCGCTTGACCGTTGTATCGCATGTCAGGAAGTTTGACATGCTTGAGATCGCCGGTGTTTTTGCTTCTACTGCCGGGGCCTTAACGCTGATCGCTTCTGAAAACATCGACATTCTTTTCCTGGACATCGACATGCCCGTGGGAAATGGTTTGGATTTCCGACGAAGCATGCAACACATTCCTGTGTGCATCTTTATTACCGCTCATGCCGAACATGCCGTGGAAAGCTTTGAGCTCGAAGCACTGGACTTTATCGTCAAACCTCTCAAACACGACAGGTTCCGGAAAACCGTTGACCGTATTGTGGAATTCATGGAAGTGAAACATAAAGTGGCCCTGTATGAGGCCGGCTTGGGAACCGATACCATTTTCATCAAAGAAGGACATGAGCAGGTAAAAATAAAACTTCATGACATCCTGTACCTGGAAGCGTTAAAAGATTACACACTGATCATTACTCACCAGAAACGGCATTGTGTGCTTTCGAGTTTGGGGAACCTCTTAAAAGAAACGCACTTTGCGCCTTTTGTGAGGATCCACCGGAGCTATGCCGTCCACAAAGCCCTCATCAAAAAAATTGGTAGCGCGGAAGTGGAGCTCGTCGATGCCACTATCCTTCCTGTTGGCAGAAGTTATAAGGAAACTCTAAACCGTTTTTTGCAATGATGAAAAGCATCCTTTTTCTTTTGGTGTTATGTTCATTAAAGCTAAGTGCACAATCACTCAGCCAACAGCAGGCCGACTCCCTGGCCCTGGCGGTAGAAAGCATGAAAAACGACACGGCAAAATGCGATGCTTACGGGCGTTTAGCTAATTATTACCTGTACCTCAGCATCAGTAAGGGCCTGGCTTACGCCGACAAGGAAATAAACCTGGCAACAGAGCTGAGCTGGCAAAAAGGAATCGGCACTGGCCATGTCGATATGGCCAGGCACCTCATCTCTAAAGGCGACCACATGAAAGCACTCAAGCAGCTGAGCATCGCCGAAGAGATTTTTACCAGAACCGCAGACCATTACAACATGGCGGCTGTGAACAATCAACTGGGAATTTTAAAGGCGAACCAAAACCGTTTCCCGGAAGCCCTGGATCATTTCTTTAAAGCGTCAAAGGATTTTGAATCTTCCCGGGAAAAGAATGCCAAAGTAAATGCTGCCTTTGTCTATCAAAATATTGCCAACATATATACCGCAACTGAAAGTTATGACAAGGCTTTGGAAAATTACGAAACCGCCATCAGGCTGTTCAGGGAGCTTGGCAATGAAGAAACATCTGTGGCTATGAACATTGCCAGCAAGGGCCTCGTTTACCAGAAACAAAACCGGAACGCAGAAGCCCTGAAGGCCTACCGGGAAGCTGAGGGTATCCTGACCGCTGAAAACGACGACGCACCAACCCTCGCCTTTATACACAGCTGGATCGGATCGGCTTACCTATCCCTGAAGCAATACGACCTCAGCCTTGAATATTCGAACAGAGCCCTTAGATCCATACAAACGATGGGCGATGAGATCCTGATGGCTTCCACCCTGCAAAACATCGGCTATGCACAGATCAGACAGGGAATGCTTTCGGGCAACGAAAAGGAATTGCTGACGGGAAAAGAGAACATCCTGAAATCGCTGGAGATCAACAAAAGCCAGGGAAATATCGAATCCCTCATCAAGGATTACCTATACCTGTCGGAATATTACGATTTCAAAAAAGAGCCGGAAAACAGTCTTATTGCTTATAAAGCGTATTCGATGTACAAGGATTCCATTTACAATTCGAAGAACAAGCAATCGCTTCAGAATTTACTGGATGAGCGTACGATTGAAATGCGCGATACGGAGATCGAAGTGACCAAGCTAAACCTGGAGGCTAAGGAAAAGCAAAAGTGGTTTCTTATTTCCGGAATTTTCTTGTTTGTGATCATCGTGATCCTGCTCATCTATCAGAACCGCAGCCGCCGGAAAACCAATGAGAAGCTGCATGCCCTGAATGCAGAGCTGGAAGAAGCGAACCGGATCAAGACACGTTTCTTCTCTATCCTGAACCACGACCTGCGCAGCCCGGTGAGCAACCTGATCCACTTCCTGCACCTGAAGAACCAAAGCCCCGAACTGCTGACGGAAACAGATAAACACAACATGGAATCGAAAGTGGTGACAGCCGCCGAGAACCTGCTGGTTTCTATGGAGGACCTGCTGCTCTGGAGCAAAGGGCAAATGCAGAACTTCAAGCCGGTCTTTAAACCGGTGAGCGTTGCCCAATTATTTGAAGACCTGCGAAATCATTTTCTGAGCGCCGAAGCGATCCGGATGAATTTTGAAGACCCGGAGAACCTCCGCTTCGTGAGCGATCCCGATTATTTGAAAACCATCATGCGGAACCTCACAGGCAATGCAGCAAAGGCACTGGCAAACACCAGCGATCCCCTGATTACCTGGAAGGCCTGGCGGGAGCAGGACAAGCTCTTCCTATCGGTTACCGACAACGGACCCGGCGGCAGCGAACAACAATTCAGGGCACTGTATGACGAAAAGGAAGTAGTCGGGATAAAAACCGGCCTGGGCCTGCACCTCATCCGCGATCTTGCCAAAGCGATTGAATGTCGCATTTCTGTAAGGAGTAAGCCGGATGAAGGCACAAGCATTGTTCTCATTTTCAACCAGCAGTTAAACGCAGACTAAACTTAGCACGGTATAAGGCAAAAAATACTCTGCCATCGTGATTCTAAGCGGATAAAAAATTTGTATTTTTGTGTTATGGCAAAGCTGCTTACCATTGCATTGATATGTGTATTGATTATTTCAAATCTTTATTCCCAGTCGTCGTGGAGCGTTATTAAGCCCCCCTATCCTCCCGCTACATCCGGTAACGGATATCCACAAGTCACATTCCCTAACATTATCTACCCTATTGCCAACAACAAGATTATTTATGCCGGCAGTGTTCAGTACAGCCCCTCCGGCGGGGGATACATCATTGCCTACAGAGCGGATGATGCGGGCAATAAAACAACGATTCTCAGTTCCTCAGCCGGAACCGGATACAGCCCGTATATGATCGGTGCAGCATCCTATAATGATTCCACGTTTTGCTTAAGCCATAGTACCATCAGCTACGGAATCAGCTATACCAATACCGGATTTAAAAACAGCTATTCCTGCGTTGTGGGAGGCGGAGCTATCCATTCTGTTTTTAATACAAAACGGCATTTATTCATTCTTTTGCCACTGTCATCCTACACAGCGGATACCTTAATGTTTAAAAGAGTAACAACCGGAGCCTCCCAGGCTGATACAGCGGTTTATTTGCCTAACTACCGCCAATTCTACCCTTATGAACCTAAAATGACGTTCATAAATGATAGCGTGGGGTTTATTTTAGCAAGAAGTAAAGCAAACCCATTGAAAGCAATACTGGTAAAAACAGAAAATTACGGCGATAACTGGCACGAGGTACTCACAGACTCTGTAAACCAGATCAGCGCATTTTCATACCCATCCGCAAACACAGGCTATGTTTTAAAGACGGACGGCAGTGTCTATAAAACTTCTGATGGCGGGTCTGCCTGGTTTCAGGTCGGATCTCCGTCCCCGATTATTACATCAAGCGTTTCCTGTATCAAATTTTCGAATGACAGCGTTGGTTATATCGGAGGCCCTAATGGGGCTTTAGCCAAAACAACCAATGGTGGCATCTCCTGGTCGAATGAAAATACAGGATCGATCAGGGCTGTAAAATCCATCTTTACATTCGGAGACTCCGTCTATTTTCTGACTTCTACCGGAACACTCTATAAGAACAGGGCCGTAACGCCACCGGACTCATCCCGGCTATCGACCCAAAAGGGCGCGATCCCTGATTTGCTTATCTATCCGAATCCATCCAATGACATCATTCATCTCGAATTCACAAAACAGAATACAGAGCACTTAACCATCACGATCACGAATGTTCTGGGAGAGGAAATATACAGAGAAGAAAATGATTCCCAGGACCTGACGTTTAAGACAAGCATCAATATCAAAGGGTTGCCCAAGGGTATTTATTTTGTGCGCGCGAATAACGCCGGCAAAAACTCCGTGCAACAGCTTGCTGTTACGCATTAGCGGCTCAGCTCGTCTTCCCCGCGATCATTTCGCTCACGATCTTCGCGCTCAGCAGGCCGAGAGGGATGCCGCCTCCGGGATGGACACTGCCGCCGCAGAAGTATAGGTCTTTGATGCGGCTACTGCTATTGGCATGCCGTAAAAACGCCGCGTACTTATTGTTGGAAGAATTGCCATAGAGTGAGCCGCCCGAAGAGCCGGTGCGCTGTTCGATCAGGTAAGGATCGAGTACGTCTTCCACCTCAATGAACGCTTCAATATCAGTTTTCAGCACGCGGTTGATCTTAGCAATTATATGCTTTCGCATCTCCTGTACGTATTGAACAGGCTCTCCGGAACTGTTGTGCGGCATGTTCGCCATCACGAACCAGTTCTCGCACCCTTCGGGCGCATCACCCGGCGTCACCTTCGAGGTGATGTTGATATAGGTTGTCGGGTCGTGGTAAGGCTTCTTCTCCCCGAACATGGTTTTAAATTCCTCTTCGCCATTGGCACTGAACAGAATATTGTGCAGCCCCAGCTCCTTGAATTCTTTTTTAATGCCCCAGTAAAAGATCAGCGCCGACAATGATTTTTCCTGCGACAGGATCTTTTCGGGATAATATCTTTTGTCGAGGAGTTTAGTATAGAGCTGCTTAATGTCCACATCGCTTACCACTATATCCGCAGGAAACTCTCCCTGCTCCGTAATAACACCGACGGCTTTGTCATTCAGCGTTTTCACCTGCTTTACTTTCGTGTTCAGGTGATAAACGGCTCCCAGCTCCAGGCTGATCTCATAGAGGTGCCTGGTAATATCGTACATGCCGCCTTTGGGAGCGAAGGCCCCGATGTTATGCTCCAGGTGCGCAATGATGTTGATGATGGCGGGCGCCTGGTAAGGGTCCGAACCGTTATAGGTCGCAAAGCGGTTGAAGAGCTGAACTGTTTTTTTATTTTTAAACCGTGCGCTGTTGAGCTCGTTCATGGTCTTGCTCATTTTGAGCTTCCCGATATTGAGGATGGCTTTAGCGGTTTTCAGGTTGAGGAAGGTGGAAAGCCTGTGCAGAGATCGCTCCATGAAGATCTCCGAGGTGAGCTCATAAGCCGTGGCGCTGTACTTTAACTGATCGTATACCGACTGCTTGTCCTCGCCAAGCTTCGCCGCCACCTCCTCTGCAAATCTGGTTTTGTCGGTATAAGCGGTAAGCCTCGTGCCGTCCTCATAAAAGTAGTTACAGATCTTATCCAGCGACAGGTACTCAAATTTCCGCCGGCTGCCGCTGATGCGCGTCAGCTCTTCTATCAGCGCGGGAAGTGTGAATACCGAAGGGCCCATATCAAAGCGGTACCGCCCGAGATGCTGAACCGTGAGTTTCCCTCCCACATAGCCGTTGGCTTCCAGTACGGCTACCTTATGCCCTGCTGCCGAAAGCCTGACCGCTGCTGCCAGGCCGGCCACTCCCGAACCGATGATGATGATGTTTTTTTGCTGCATTTATAGCGTCTTCATAATGAACAGGTCGTACTGAACTTGATTCAGCATCTCATGAGCCCCGGAAACACGTTCAGGGTAACCGGCGAAGAGTGATCAAGATCAAAAAAAATCTCCAAATAATCCGTAAGTTTAAGCATTATTTTTCGTGTTCTCCAATGTCAAAACAAGTAACTATCATCGGCTCCGGATTTTCAGGCTTATCTGCTGCCTGCTACCTCGCCAGGGAAGGCTTCGGCGTAACCGTACTCGAAAAGCATGACCGTGTAGGCGGCAGGGCCAGGCAGTTTGAAGCACAGGGCTTTGCTTTCGATATGGGGCCAAGCTGGTACTGGATGCCCGACATCTTTGAATCATTTTTTGCCGATTTCGGAAAAAAAGTATCCGACTATTATGAGCTCGAAAGACTCTCTCCTTCTTACCGGGTGTTTTATCCCGACGGGCCGGTGGACATCCCTTCTGATATGAACGAACTTTATGCGCTCTTTGAACGTATGGAAAAAGGCAGTGCGGAAAAGCTCAGGCAGTTTTTAAAAGAAGCGGAGTACAAATACGAAGTGGGCATGCACGACCTGGTATACAGGCCCGGCATCTCCATCATGGAGTTTATGGATGCCCGTTTTCTGAAAGGCCTGTTCAAGCTCGATGTGCTCACCTCCATGTCGAAGCATATCCGCAGGTTCTTTTCCAATCCCAGGCTCATCCAGCTGCTCGAATTTCCGGTGCTCTTTTTAGGCGCACTGCCTCAGAACACGCCGGCGCTCTACAGCCTGATGAACTACGCCGATATGGTGGGCGGCACCTGGTACCCGAAAGGTGGTATGGTAAAGATCGTGGAAGCCATGCACCAGCTGGCGATGGAGCTTGGCGTTAAATTCATTTTCAATGCCGATGTTTCTAAAATTTCCGTAGAGAACAAAAAAGCAACTGTCCTCAAAACGGATATAGACCATAACGGTTTCGATGCCCTTGTTTCTTCTGCCGATTACAGGCATACGGACAAGGTGCTCCTCGACCCTGCTTACAGCAATTATTCCGACAGCTACTGGGAAAGCCGGAAAATGGCGCCTTCCAGCCTGATCTTTTACCTGGGTGTCAATAAAAAAATCGACGGGCTACTGCATCACAACCTATTTTTTGACGAGGATTTCGATGCACATGCCAAAGAAATATACAGCACCCCGCAATGGCCGGCAAAACCTCTATTTTATGTGAGCTGCCCTTCGAAGACGGACCCGCTCACCGCACCGGAGGGAAAAGAAAACCTGTTCATCCTCATTCCGATTGCACCCAACCTGGAAGACGACAAAGCCACCAACGACCATTACTTCGATTTAGTGATCAAACGCATCGAGCGCTTTACGGGAGTACCGTTCAAAGAAGAGGTGATTTACCGCCGTGATTTTGCGACCCGGGATTTTATCACAGAGTACAATTCCTTTAAAGGCAACGCTTACGGGCTTGCCAATACGCTTTCCCAAACCGCCATTTTAAAACCGGCCCTGAAGAATAAAAATGTTAAAAATTTATTCTATACCGGGCAGCTTACGGTTCCGGGGCCGGGTGTCCCGCCAAGCCTCATCTCCGGAAAGCTGGTGGCAGAACAGGTTAAAGCCTACCTGTCGGTTCATTAAAAATACACACTGATGGGTATTGCTAAATTGCCTAAGGACAAATAATTTTGTTATCTTAGCAGACTTTGAAGCATGAAACAATTATTTGACAAGGTTAGTGTAAGAACCAGTAAAATGGTGACCAACAGCTACAGCACCTCTTTTTCGCTGGGTATCCGGTTTTTGCACGTTCATTTTCGTGAGCCCATCTATGGCATCTACGGCTTTGTGCGCTTTGCCGATGAGATTGTGGATACTTTCCATGAGTATGACAAAAAAGCCCTGCTGGATGAATTCCGGAAAGATACTTTTTTAGCTATTTCCCGCGGCATCAGCCTCAACCCTGTGCTGAACAGCTTTCAGAAAGTGGTGAACGATTATAAGATAGACCATACGCTCATCGATACTTTCCTGAAAAGCATGGAGATGGACCTTGATAAAAAGGCCTACGATGTCAACGGATATAAAGAATACATCCTGGGCAGCGCGGAAGTGGTGGGCCTGATGTGCCTGAAAGTATTTGTGAAGGCCGACGAAAAGATGTACCGGGAGCTTACTCCTTATGCAATGGCCCTGGGATCGGCTTTTCAGAAGATCAATTTCCTGCGCGACCTGCATGCCGATTACCTCGGTATGGGACGTGTGTATTTCCCGAATGTGGAATTAACCGAGCTGGATCCTGAAACCAAAGCGGCGCTGGAGGATGATATTGAAATTGACTTTAATAAAGGCCTGGAAGGCATCAAGCTGCTTCCAAAAGACTCGCGCTTTGGCGTGTACGTAGCGTACATTTATTACAGAAAGCTCTTCAATAAAATAAAATCCCTTCACCCGGAACGCATTCTCGAAGAGCGCATCCGCATTCCCAATTCTCAGAAGATGGCTTTATTCGCCAGCTCTTACGTTCGCCACAGCTTAAATCTTTTGTAATTTTGCGACAACCAAATTCCTCCTTCGGGAAGGTGCCCGAAGAAGCGGGGATGCTATCGACTCATTAAATCAAAGCCAGGTTCCTATAGTAAAACAATGTTTCAATGGCCGATGAGTATGTGATACTGGTAGATGAGCAGGACAACGAGATCGGGGTCATGGAAAAGATGCTGGCACATCGCGAAGGAAGGCTGCACCGGGCTTTTTCCATTTTTATTTTCAACGCCGACAACGAATTGCTGCTGCAACAGCGAGCCCTCCATAAATACCACAGCGGCGGACTGTGGACCAATACCTGCTGCTCGCATCCCCGCCCTCACGAAACCATTAAGGATGCTGCCCACCGTCGCCTCTTCGAAGAAATGGGCTTTGATTGCGAGCTCAGCATCAAAACATCTTTTATTTACCGCAGCCCTTTTGAGAACGGGCTTACCGAGCACGAATTCGACTATGTGCTCACCGGGCATTTCGACGGGCAGCCGCGCATCGAGCCGGAAGAAGTGCAGGCCTTTCGTTGGGTGGCACTCGATGACGTAAAGAAAGACATCCTTCAACACCCGGAACAATACACCAGCTGGTTCAGGATTGCCCTCGGTGAAGCCTTTTAACGCTGCCTGCGTTGGCATAGTACAGAAGCAAAAGAGCTTTTGCAACAACCCCATTTCAAAAAAAATACAATTTCCTGCTAAAAAATATACGGCAACGGAACTAACCACGGCCGGTTCCGGGGCGCTGAATCCCGCAACAGCAAAGCCATCCGGCCAGATAAGCAAGCGCAGGGCCTCACTTAAAAAATCAGGCAAAAAAAGAGGTGAATTATTTTGTACACTAAAAAGTATACGCTTAATTAGTTGAACCTAATAACATTAACCCAGAAAGATCATGATTAAATTCCCTACTTTGCTGATCGCAACCTGCATCAGCTCCCTCCTGCTCGGGCAGGGTAACATGGAACAAGTTCCGGGAACCAAGACCGGCTTCTTGTCCAAAGCTACAGGCTTGCCAAATTATGTAAGCTTCGATAAACATGCCCGGGTAATCAGCGCTGCATTTCCGGCCTGGATGGCGGGCCAATTTGCCGGGCAGGCAGAGGTCACATTCCGGAAATATAAAACGGAGACAGATGGGATGGGGATCAGGCATGACCGCTACAACGAATATTATAAGAATTACCTGCTGGAAGGCAGTATGCTCATGACGCATGAAGCGGAAGGCCTGGTGTATGCTTTCAGCGGCGAATGGTACAAAAATATAAAGCCTGCCAACAGTGTGTCGCTTTCCGAAAAAGAAGCGCTTGCCTATGCCTTGAAAAACGTCAATGCCCGGCGCTACAAGTGGGAGAATGCCGCCGAAGAGGCCCACATGAAGGAAGTAACAGGCAACCCCGGTTTTTCTTATAAGCCGGAAGGCGTGCTGGTATTGGTACCGGTGTTTGAAAAGGAAGTAACCTACCGTTATGCCTATAAATTCAACATCTATGCTGAGCTACCTCTGTCACGCGCTTACATTTATGTGGATGCGTCGACCGGCGGGGTGATCCTGAAAAAAGACATTCTGTGTACCGCCAATGCTACCGGAACGGCCAACACCAAATACAGCGGCACACAAACCATTACAACCGACAGTTATACCGGCGGCTACCGGCTGCGCGAAACAGGACGCGGAAACGGCATCGAAACCTATAACCTCAATAACGGAAGCACTTACAGCAACACGGATTTTACCAATGCTTCCACATCCTGGACAAGCACAGGCACCAACCAGGCGGCAACCGACGCCCATTGGGGTGCGGAAAAAACCTACGACTATTACTACAATACCTTCAACCGCAACAGCATCGACGACAACGGCTTCAAGCTCCTGAGCTATGTACATTATAGCACTAACTATGTGAATGCTTTTTGGGATGGACAGCGTATGACCTATGGCGACGGCAACGTGTCGCAGGGATTTACCATCATGACAGGACTGGATGTATGCGGCCATGAGATCACGCACGGAGTGGTGGAAAATACGGCCAACCTGGGCAATGGCGAAGCCGGCGCGCTCAACGAAGCCTTTGCCGATATTTTCGGGACCTCCGTGGAATGGTACGCACGCCCCAGCCAGCACGACTGGCTGATGGGTAAAGACATTACAACTTCGGGCGCAGGCCTCAGGAACATGTCGAACCCTAATCAATTACAGCAACCCGACACTTACAACGGTACCTACTGGGATGCCGGCGGAGAGGTGCATACCAACAATGGCCCCTGCATCTATTGGTTTTACCTGCTCTCGGTGGGCGGCAGCGGCACCAACGATAACAACCAGGCTTATTCGGTAACAGCTATTACCATGGCAAAAGCTCAAGCCATTGCTTACCGGGCCCTCACCGTATACATGACCCCCAATACAACCTATGCCGACGTACGCAACTACACCATCCAGGCTGCTAAAGACCTTTACGGTTCCTGCTCGCCGGAAGTGATCCAAACCACCAATGCCTGGTATGCCGTTGGGGTTGGCGCTCAATACAGCGCACCAAGCATCCTGCCGGCCTTTTCCGGCGACATCCTGGCATCATGCTCCCTCCCGCTCACCGTACAGTTCAGCAATACAACCAATGCAGCCTCTGCTTATTCCTGGAATTTCGGCGACGGCAGCACAGGCACCGCCACATCACCCGCACACACCTATACGGCCAACGGAACCTATACAGTGAAAATGAAAGCTACCAGCTGTACAGGAACCACTTCCGACTCGGTTATAAAAACTTCGTACATCGTGATTAACTCACCCTCCGTTCCGAACGCGACCGGCGCTACAGTATGCAGCGGCGCATCCGCCAATCTCAGCGCTTCGGGCAACGGAACGGTGAAATGGTACGATGCTGCTACGGGAGGCTCCTTACTGGCTACCGGCAACAATTATACTACTCCGCCCCTGAGCAGCTCTACCACCTATTATGCGGTGAATACCACCACCCAGGCTCCCGTGTTTGGCGGGCCTGCCAACAATACCGTCTTCGGCGGCGGCTCCTACTTTACCGTCATCGGTACCGATCACTACCAGACCTTCAATGTCCTTCAGCCCTGCACTCTGAAAACAGTGGTGGTATACTCCGGAGCTGCCGGCAACCGCATCATCCAGCTGCGTAATTCGGCATCGGCTGTACTGACCTCAACAACCGTAAACCTCGCCAGCGGAACGCAAACCGTTACGCTGAACTTTACGCTGACTCCCGGCTCCAACTACCAGCTGAACCTCAGCGGCTCTTCTCCGGTGACAAACTTGTACCGCAACAATACAGGCTCCGGCTATCCGTATAATATAAACAGCCTGGTCAACATCACCGGCAACGATGTGGGCAGCAGCTATTATTATTATTTCTACAACTGGCAGGTGCAGGCCGAAGGATGCCAAAGCCCGCCGGTAGCCGTGACCGCCAGCGTGAGTACGGGAGGAAGCCTGTCGGTTAACAGCCCCTCGCTATGTGCCGGTTCTACCGCAACGCTCACTGCCGGAGGCGCCACCAGTTATACCTGGACGAGCGGCCCCAACACTGCCAGCTATGCCGTAAGTCCGACAGCTACTACGGTATATTCGGTGAGTGGCACAACAGCTGGCGGCTGCATCAATACGGCCACCACCCAGGTAACGGTTAGCAACCTGCCTTCCACATCGGCGATATCGGCCAGCATTTGCGCGGGCGCTACTGCCACCCTGAACGCCAGCGGTGCTGCAAGCTACTCATGGAACACCGGCGCCAACACCGCCAGCATCCTGGTAAGTCCATCCTCCACCACCGTGTATACGGTAACAGGCACATCGGCTGCGGGCTGTGCCAAAACCACAACCGCTTCGGTAACGGTGGGAAGTGCGCCTGCTATCTCGGTAAGCTCGCAAACCATCTGTACCGGCGCTCAGGCCATACTGTCGGCCAGCGGCGTCAGCACCTATTCCTGGAGCTCAGGACCTAATACGGCCAGCTATAGCGTATCGCCGGCATCTACTACTGTATATACCGTTTCGGGAACCTTAACGGGCTGCGCCGTAACAGCCGTGCAAACAGCTACGGTAACGGTGAACGCCCTGCCGTCGGTAAGCGTCAATAACGCCACGGTTTGCGCAGGCGGCAACGTGGTCCTGACGGCCAGTGGCGCTGCGGGCTACAGCTGGAACACAGGCGCTACGGGCCCTTCGGTTTCCGTTACACCAACTGCCTCTACGGTATATGTTGTAACCGGGACATCGGCTTCGTCGTGCGTGAATACCGCTACCAGCGCCGTAACGGTTACCAGTGCCCCATTCATCAGTGTGAGCTCCGTGTCGGTATGTGCCGGTTCCACTGCTTCCCTGTCGGCCAGCGGTGTGAATACCTATACCTGGAATACGGGAGCCTCCACTCCGGGCCTGTCGGTTTCCCCATCTGCAACAACGGTCTATACCGTGAGCGGCAACCTGAGCGGTTGCAGTGTCATCGTCTCACAAACGGCTACCGTCACCGTGAACCCGGTTCCGCTGGTGAGCCTCTCTGCTGCCGCAAGCGACGTTTGTGTGACTAACGGCACGATCCTGTTAAGCGGCTCTCCGGCAGGCGGAACGTACTCGGGTACTGCTGTCAGCGGGAACAGCTTCAATCCGGCATTGGCAGGAGCGGGAGTCTTCACACTCAATTACCTGTACACCACTACTGAGGGCTGTTCAGCCACAGCTGCCAAAACCGTGACGGTGGAATTATGTACGGGCATTGCCTCCCTGTCCTCCGAAGCTGTTGCAGTGTATCCGGTTCCGGCCGGCAACGAGCTGAACATACGCCTGAGCTCCGATATGCTGTCTTCGGCCAGCATCGAGCTGTACGATGCCCGGGGAAGGCTCGTGATCTCACAACAGGCCAGAGAACTGATCACAAACCTCCCGGTGCAGTCGCTGGCTCCCGGCATTTATAATCTGCGCGTGAGCTGCGACAAAGGCGAGTTGATCCGCCGCATCGTCAAGGAATAAGATGGAATAAGAACCGGCAGGATTCTGAAAAGCCGTTGCGTGCCCTGATGCCGCAACGGCTTTTCCTTTTTATAAAAAGCATTTTCCTGAACGCCCCTTCATGATCCGGCCCGTGACCAAAGCCCATTTCACACGCGCCCCGGACTTCCGGAGCCTCCTGTATAATGCCGGAGCTCTCTCACCCAATAACACAATACACTCATTATCAATAAATTAATTATTTTTAATTTTCAGATTATTCCTTATTTTTGCAACCCTTATTTAACTTTATTTGACACTATGAATGATTATGTAATTTATCTGGTACCGGTATTAGGTATCATCGGGTTGCTGGTAATGGCAATCAAATCCGCCTGGGTAAGCAAGCAGGATGCCGGAGAGCAGAACATGAAGGAACTGGCCGGTTATATTGCCGACGGTGCGATGGCTTTCTTAAAAGCCGAATGGAAAGTGTTAAGCATTTTTGTGGTGTTTGCTGCCGCTTTATTAGCGTACTCAGGAACTATTCATGAAATTCACGGTCGCGAGATTCACTCCAGCTGGATCATCTGCGTGGCCTTCATCATCGGTGCGGTATTCTCCGCGACAGCCGGTTATATCGGTATGAAGGTGGCTACCAAAGCCAACGTTCGTACAACGCAGGCTGCCCGCACCAGCTTAAAGCAGGCATTGAAAGTATCATTCACCGGCGGTACGGTCATGGGCCTCGGCGTTGCCGGCCTGGCGGTATTAGGCTTAGGCGGTTTGTTCATTGTATTCCTGGTTATGTTTGCAGGACTGGAGCATCACCAGGTGAGCACAGCCATCGAGGTACTCACAGGCTTCTCTTTAGGCGCTGAGTCTATCGCGTTATTTGCGCGTGTAGGTGGCGGTATCTATACCAAAGCTGCCGACGTTGGTGCGGATCTGGTTGGTAAAGTAGAAGCCGGTATTCCTGAGGACGACGTTCGTAACCCTGCTACCATTGCGGATAACGTGGGTGATAACGTGGGCGACGTAGCCGGTATGGGTGCTGACTTATTCGGCTCTTACGTGGCAACGATCCTTGCGACGATGGTATTGGGCCAGGAAGTAAAAGTAACGGATGCTTTCGGTGGCATGTCACCGATCTTATTACCAATGGTGATCTGCGGTTTAGGGATCTTATTCTCCATCGTAGGTACCTGGTTCGTAACGATTAAAGACGAAAAATCAAATGTGCAGAACGCCCTGAACATGGGCAACTGGGCATCGATGGCCTTAACGGTGATTGCTTCTTATTTTGTGGTAATGTACATGCTGCCTGACGGCGACATCGTGCTGCGTTCGGCTACCTTCACCAAAATGGGCGTTTTCCTGGCTATTCTGGTTGGTACGGTTGTAGGTGCTATCATGAGCATTGTAACCGAGTATTACACTGCCATGGGTAAAAAACCGGTATTGTCTATCATTCAGCAATCTTCTACAGGCCATGCCACTAACATCATCGGTGGCTTATCCGTTGGTATGAAATCAACGGTGATCCCGATCCTGACATTGGCAGGTGGTATCATGGGTTCTTATTACTGTGCCGGTTTATACGGAGTGGCTATTGCTGCTGCGGGTATGATGGCAACAACGGCCATGCAATTAGCGATCGACGCTTTCGGCCCTATCGCCGATAACGCCGGCGGTATTGCCGAGATGAGCCAGTTACCTCCTGAAGTGCGTGAGCGTACGGATAACTTAGATGCGGTTGGTAATACGACTGCTGCTACCGGAAAAGGATTTGCGATTGCTTCTGCCGCTTTAACGTCTTTGGCTTTATTTGCTGCCTTCGTAGGTATTGCAGGTATCGATGCTATTGACATTTACAAAGCGCCTGTATTAGCCGGTTTATTTGTGGGCGGTATGATCCCGTTCATTTTCTCGGCCTTATGTATCCAGGCGGTTGGTAAAGCGGCCATGGACATGGTACAGGAAGTGCGTCGCCAGTTCCGCGAAATTCCGGGCATCATGGAATACAAAGCCAAGCCTGAGTATGAAAAATGCGTGGCTATTTCTACGAAAGCATCAATCCGCGAAATGATGCTGCCGGGTGGTATCGCCCTGATCACTCCGGTGATCGTTGGCTTCATCTGGGGTCCTGAGGTATTGGGTGGCTTATTGGCCGGTGTTACCGTATCCGGTGTATTGATGGGTATTTTCCAGTCAAATGCCGGTGGCGCCTGGGATAACGCAAAAAAATCATTCGAGAAAGGCGTGCTGATCAACGGCGAGATGTTCTACAAAAAATCGGAGCCGCACAAAGCGTCTGTAACCGGTGATACCGTAGGTGATCCGTTCAAAGATACGTCCGGCCCTTCCATGAACATCCTTATCAAACTGATGTCGATCGTGTCCCTGGTCATCGCTCCGTATATCTATGGTATCGGCGGTGGTTCCGAACACAAAACAGCTGTTGTAACCGAAGAGGTGAAGAAATGTGTGGTTGATGGTAAGGAAGTAAACTGCGACAGCTTAGCGGCTGCGAACATGAAAGACGTGAATGAACTGAAAGGCTTCTACAAAGTAGACGGCTCTCACTCTGCCCTGGATTTCAGCATCAAGCATATCGTGACCAATACCAAAGGGACGGCTCTCATCGACAGCGGTTGGGTGAATTTAGAGAATCCGGGCACCAAGATCTTTATCCAGATCGATACCAAAACCCTGAACACGCAAAACAATATGCGCGATGAGCACATCAAAGGCGCCGATTTCTTCGACGTGGCGAAATATCCGAAAATGACCTACGAAGCTTCTGAGATCGTGAAGGATACGCTGAAAGGCGAGTTCGCCTACATTGCCAAAGGAAAACTCACCATCAAAGACAAAACCGTGGAAACAAATATTCCTTTCAACTACATGGGCATGGAAGCCAAAGACATGGGCGACTGGGGTAAATTCAACGTGGGTGGCTTTGAAGGCAAAGCCGTGATCAACCGCACACAGTTCGGTATCGGCGAAGGCGGCGGCCTGGGCGAAAACGTTACCATCAACATTACCTTAGAGGTGATGCAGCCTATCAAGTAATTTTATCTCTTTATAAAGAAAACCCGTTGCAGGACACTGTAACGGGTTTTTTGTTGGAGGGCAATGATCAGGTTAAGGATTTCCCGAAGGATTTTGCAATCTGTGGAGCAGAGCTCTCCGGGAATCACAAAGCACATGGCATTATCCGATTCTGTGGAGCGGAACACCTTGCCATTATGGCTCAGGGAAGCAAAGCATGTACTACTCATAAACAGAACGGCATTTCACAGCTAAGGGCAGGGCAAACAATTTATCCGTGATTTCTCATGCCGGATGTCAACACCTGTGGGACAGGCCTATCGGGTTAAGCCAACAGTTTAGTTAAGTCATCCCGCATTTGCTTTGAGTATATGTGATGAGTATGTGTTTTTAAATGGCACAACCATGCGTGACGGCTATTCGCGAAACATAATAATCTGCATAAAAAAGCCCTGCAGAAATCATCTGCAGGGCTTTTCGCTTAATTAAGGGTTTGTTTATTCTTTCACGATCCTGCGAACCAACTGGCTGTTGCCTGATACGATTCTCAGGGTATAGATGCCTTTGGCAAAGCTCCGGACATCCAGCGTCATCTGTTGCTCTGAGGCTTTCTGCGACACTACCATCTTACCGATGGCGTCATACAGTTCCACGGTAGTACTGCCTTCAGGAGTGGATGCAAATTTCACGCTGAGCGTTTCTTTGGCAGGATTCGGATAGATCACCAGTTCTCCGCCGTTGATCTCTTCCAGGCCGGTGCATAGCTCTACGGCAATGGTTTGTGAGGCGGTATTCGAACAGCCGTTGCTACCGGTATACGCATACGTGATGGTGTAGGTGCCGGCTGTTGTCGGGTTGAAGGTATTACCGCTTACCCCTGGCCCGGAGTAGCTGCCGCCCGCAGGCGTTCCGTTCATGTTTACCGGGCCGTTATTTACACAAGCCACGTCCATGGCGAGCGCCAGGCTTACTACAGGCAGAGCGTAGACCGTTACAGTGGCTGTTTTGACGGCCTGCATGCTACAGCCGGCCAGGTTGCCGGTAACCGTATACACCGTGGTAGACGAAGGCGAAACGGAAATACTGGCTCCTGTAGCGCCGGTATTCCAGGTATACGACGTTACACCGCCGGCCGTTAGTAAGGCCGCTGAGCCGGCACACACAGACGCCGAATTCACGGTAATGACAGGTGCGGCGGTAACATACACCTGTGCGGTGGCATTGGCCGTACAGCCCTGGGCGGAGCTTCCCGTAACCGAATACACGGTTGTTGAGGCAGGGCTCACACTGATGCTTGCCGTGGTAGCGCCGGTATTCCAGACATAAGATGCAGCTCCTGATGCATTCAGGTTTGCCGGAGAGCCTGCACAGATGGTTACCGAGTTTACCGAAACGTTAGGAAGAGCGTTCACCAGCACATTGGCGATCGCTGTTTTTACGCAGCCGGCAGCGGATGTTCCTGTCACCGTATAGGATGTTGTCGTGGAAGGGCTCACAGCGATATTGCTTGTAGAGGCGCCATTGCTCCAGGCGTAGGACGAAGCCCCGGAAGCGCTCAGGTTGGCGGTATTACCAGCACAGATGGTAGCCGAGCCGGCAGTTACATTTGGTAGGGCATTCACCGTTACGGTAGCTGTTTTTACTGCAGCCGTAGAGCAGCCGGTCAGATTTCCGGATACGGTATACACTGTGGTGGCGGAAGGCGTGACGGTATAGGTGGCTGTATTGGGCCCCGAAGTCCATGTATAGCTGGTAACGCCGCTGGCAGAAAGCACGACGGATCCGCCGGCACATACCGTTGCCGAGTTCAGGGAAATAGCAGGAGCGCTGCCTACCGTAATGGAAGCAGTAGCTGTTTTCACGCAGCCCGCAGCAGAAGTGCCGGTAACGGTGTAATTTGTATTGGATGACGGACTGGCTGTGAGGTTCGCGCCTGTAGCGCCTGTATTCCAGGCATAGGTGCTGGCTCCGCTGGCGCTAAGCGTAGCGGTAGCTCCGGCACAGATCGTGGCAGAGATCACCGATACCGTAGGCAGGGCATTAACCGTTACACTGGCCGTTTGCGTGTTCACGCAGGCGTTGGCGCCTGTTCCGGTTACGGTGTAGGTACTTGTGGCGGCAGGGCTCACGGTATAGGATGCCGTAGCCGGGCCGCTTGTCCAGGTATAGGTTGAGGCACCACCCGCCGTGATCACCGCACTGGCGCCGGCACAGATGGTAGCGCTTCCGGCAGTTACCGCCGGCAATGCCTTCACCGTGATGGTGCCGGTAGCCACATTGGTGCAGCTGGCCGCAGACGTTCCTGTAACGGTATACACGGTTGTAGATGCCGGTGCGCCGCTAATGGCAGCCGTCGTCTGGCCGCCGTTCCATACATAGGATGAGGCACCCGAAGCGGTAATGGTAGCCGTGGTTCCGGCACATACGGTAGCCGAGGCCACTGCAACGGCAGGTTTAGGATTGATGGTGACAACCTGTGTGTAAGGAGTGCTGGATCCGTTAGCATTGGTGGCGGTCAGGCTGATGGTATAGGTCCCGGCGGTTGTGTAGGTAATGTTTGGGTTCTGAGCGGTGGAAGTCGCCGGAGAGGCTCCCGGCATCGACCAGGACCAGCCCGTAGGCGCATTGAGGGACTGATCGGCCAGGGTGATCGTTGTGCCTTCGCAATTGGCAGGCACCGAGGCAAAGCTGGCGGTAGGCGCTGCGGCGATGGTATTTCTCACGTTGATGTTATCAAGGTAGAGGTTGTTGCCCCAGTTGCTCCGCGATTCGAATTTCAGGTACACGCTTGGCTGACCGGCATAAGCCGAAAGGCTGATGCTGTCGCGGCGCCATTGCGCGTTGGCTGTCGGGGTATAAGCCGATGTCTGCCCGCCGCTTACAGTAGCCAGCTGCGAGCCGCCTTTGGTGTACAGGCGCGTCCAGGTTGTGGCACAATCGGTGGAGATATACACGTTGAGCGAATCGCTGGTGTTGGTATCATAAATGCGGTGCGATACATCGAAGCGTACCTTTAAGCTGCTGTTAGCCGCTGAGAAATCGAGGGCGGGGCTGCGCAGGGCATCGAGTTGCCCGGTGATATCGAGCGTAGAGCCGGAATAGTTGTCCATCTTGGCAATGGCCGTGCTACCGGCTGTGAGGCCCGTGGTATTGGCCAGCCTCGACCAGGTATTGACGGTATTGACGGTAGCCGCCCTGAGCAATTGCCATCCCGCCGGCGGAAAGGTTGTCGTTTCAAAGCCTTCGGTGAACGGAAGGGCAGAGCCTGTAGGGACTGCCGTTACCGTGAAATTGGAAACCATGGCATTATTGGCCGCGTTCTGGTCGGTGGAGCCGTTGGGCGCCGTTACCCACACCGAGAAGGTATGCGCCGCTGCCGTCAGGCCGCTATAGGTATTGAGTGTAAGTACGGTAGACGCCGATGTGGCCAGGGAGCCCGACCAGTTGAGGGTTTGCGTAGCTGTTGCATCCATTTTATAGAGTACTTTCACGGAGGTGAGCGTGGTAGATCCTGCATTCACCAGGTTGATCTTTGGTGTCACACTCGTCACGCAAGCCGAGGAGCCGTTCACAGGATTGATGATGCCGGAGATCCCCGCGTCGAGCGAGGTCACGGGCGTACAGCCATTGGAGCTTTGCAGCACATTCCAGGGAGCTGTATTCACCACCGCTTCCATGCGGGCGCATTGCTGTGCGGTGAACATATACATACAGGCATCGTCGGTATAGTCCATGTAGTTCATCCACATGACACCGGGGCTGGTCGTGGTGCAGCCATCCGTTTGGATGGAACCCTGGGCGAAGCAGCCGTAATGCTCGCCGGCCTGGTTGGGCGTATCGGAGCACTGGTCGCTTCCGGTGCAGCCGGTGCCATCGTCGCCCCAGATGTGCAATAGATTAAACCAGTGGCCGAACTCGTGGGTGCCCGTCCTTCCCAGGTTATAAGGCGCAACAGCCGAGCCGCCGCTGCCGGTATATTTATAGTGGATCACAAGGCCCCAGGTGTTGCTTAAGGAAGTGGTCGGGAACTCGCCATAACCAAGCAGGGTGCTGCCGAGGTCGCACACCCAGATGTTGACGTAACGCGTCACATCCCAGGCGTCGTCGCCACCGGTAGAATTGTGTTTCACATTGTCGTTGGTGCCGAAAGAGGTAACCGAAGTGGCTTTGTGCACCACACCGGTGGTGGCATTGCCGCTGGGATCGCGCTGCGCGAGGCAGAAGCGGATGTTGGCCCCGGAGGCTACCGTCGAAAAGGTAGGCTGTGTGACCTTGCTCGCATCGGCATTGAATTTGGCAAAGTCGTCGTTGAGCACCTGCACCTGCGAGGCTGCCTGCGCGTCGGTAATGTTTTCGGCAGGAACATTGTATAGCACGTGCACCACTACAGGAATGGTCACAATGGGATTGGAGCTCGTGCGCGCGGCCAGGGTGCCGCTTGCCTTGTCCTGCAGGTATTGGTTGATCACCTGCTCGTACTGCATCAGGTCGTTCTGGTAGTTGGGCCTCGTCTGCAATAAGTAATTATGGTGCTGCATCGTGCCGCAGGTACGCTGCGGAGGGGTTTGAGCAAACATGTTTCCACAAAACAAAGCTAAACCGAAAAGGAGTATATGTTTCATCATCAGGGAATGGTTTTGATTAAGACTAAAATAAACGCACCGCTTAGCAGTTCAAAATTATTGAGGTGAAATTTTTTCAAGAGTCTGGCGGCTGCATTCCCTTTGTTAAAAGCCTCTGGAAATCCCTGTAAAATCAGGTAGTTCAAAACAACGAGGCAATCCCTCCGTAAACCAAAATCCTGCCTGTGTGGCCTCCCGAAATTGTAGGCATTTTGTAAAAGTAAAATGCGCGCCTCTTTTTTAACGCCGATTTTTTACGGCAATCAGATGGGAAATTTCAAAACAGAGGCCGGATTTCCTGCTCAAAGAAAAACATATCAACAGGGCCTGGGAAGGCGTTGGTTTTAAGGGGCCGGCGGGAGTTTGATTGAAGCAGTGGCTTCGAGAGCCTCAGCCACCGGTAACTTTATTGAAGCAGTGGCTTCGAGAGCCTCAGCCACCGGTAGTTTTATTAAAGACCTTGTTAAAATCATCAGAGCCACCGGTAGTTTTATTGAAGCAGTGGTTTCGAGAGCCTCAGCCACCGGTAGTTTTATTGAAGACCTTGTTAAAATCATCAGAGCCACCGGTAGTTTTGTTGAAGCAGTGGCTTCGAGAGCCT
>DGQK01000053.1:0-41146 GCA_002390745.1 Bacteroidetes bacterium UBA4416
CATGAAATAGAAATTGCGGTGCTTGTCAACGAGGAACTCGATGGTGCCAACCCCTTCGTAAGCAATCGCCAAAGCCGCTTTCACCGCGGCATCACCCATCGCCTCACGCAGCTCGGGTGTCATGAACGGAGAAGGCGTTTCTTCCACCAGTTTTTGGTGGCGNNGCGCTGTACAGAGCAATCCCTTTCGCTCAGGTGGCAGGCCTTGCCATACTGGTCGCCCACAATCTGGATCTCAATATGGCGGGGTTCTTCAATATATTTTTCCATGTACATGGCGCCGTTGCCGAAAGCAGCAGTAGCCTCATGTACGGCGCTGTCCCAGGCATTCTGGAAATCCTCTTCTTTCCAGATAATGCGCATCCCCTTACCACCGCCACCGGCAGTTGCTTTGATGATGACCGGGTATTTAATGTCTTTGGCCAGCTTCATGCCTTCTTCGGCGCTCGATAAAAGGCCGTCGGAGCCGGGAACACAGGGCACACCGTTTTTGATCATGGTGGCTTTCGCGTTACTCTTGTCGCCCATCTGGTTGATCATTTCCGGCGAAGCACCGATGAATTTGATCTTGTTTTGGCGGCAGATCTCCGAAAACTTGGCGTTTTCACTCAAAAAGCCATAGCCCGGGTGAATTGCATCGGCATTGGTGATTTCAGCAGCAGCAATGATGTTAGACATGCTCAGGTAGCTGTCCTTACTTGGCGGCGGGCCGATACAAACGGCTTCATCGGCAAATTTTACGTGAAGAGAATCCTTGTCGGCAGTAGAATATACCGCTACCGTCTTAATTCCCATTTCCTTGCATGTTCTGATCACACGCAAGGCAATCTCGCCACGGTTGGCTATTAATATCTTTTTAAACATGATGTGTGGTTTAAACGTTTGGACTTCCGGGACTGAAGTGATTCAACCGGAAACCGTAAACAATGAGCATTAAACAATTAAGCCGGGTCAACCAGGAATAATGGCTGGTCGTACTCTACCGGGGTAGCGTCATTTACCAGAACTTTCACGATTTTGCCTTTTACTTCGCTTTCAATTTCATTGAAGAGCTTCATGGCTTCGATGATGCAAACGGCTTTGCCCACCTCGATATCATCGCCTACGTTTACAAAAGGAGGTTTTTCAGGAGAAGCCGAGCGATAGAAAGTACCGATCATCGGCGATTTGATAGTTACGTATTTGGATTCGTCGCTGGCAGCAGTAGTGGCTGGTGGAGTTGTTGTCTGCTGAGCAGGGGCTGCTGTTACTGCTGGAGCTGCAGTCACCTGGGCGGGAGCTGTCGTGATCTGAGGAGCTGCCTGGTAAACAACCGCAGGGGCTGCCTGCTGCTTGCCTGTGCGGATCACTATTTTAACTTCTTTTGTCTCCAGTTCCACCTCGTTGACGCCACTCTTGGAAACAAATTTAATTAAGTCTTGAATTTCAGTTAATTTCATGTGTGTGAATTTTAGTTAGTGGGAACAAAAGTATCAATTTTTTATAAAACCGACCTGAAATGAGGTGGTTTTCTGCAAAAAACCGCTTTTTTAGTGAAAAAATCCTATTTATCAGGAAGATAAATAATTGAACGGCTAAATGTGAATAAAATCTCCCCGCTTAGCGGATTCTATCCGCACTTCTTACTAATTGCTCGTCTTTTTTGATAAAGTGGCCTGCCAGGAAGGCAAAAGCGGCACCTATAAGAGGAAGAAATGCACCAAAGGTGAAATGAACATTGGCCACATCGCCTTTAAAGAAGTTCAGCAGAAAGAATAAACCTGTCACAAAAACGGACAATAATACGGTGAGGTTCGCCAGCTTATATTGTAAGATGCGGTTTTTGAACTGAAAAATGGTGATAAACGATAAAAGAATGACGAGGATATCCAGGATCAAAGGAAAATAGATCTGGCTGCTGATCACATCCCCATGTTTCAGCCCTTCTATCAGGCTCAGCCCGACAGCCAGCGGCGTGGTGATCTCAATGGTAAGGAAAGGGACAAATAAGGTAATGACAGCAATGATCGCTGTCGCTAATAAAAAGAGGGTTTGTTTACGTTGAATCATGGTTGCAAAAGTAAGCGTTTTGTAAAAAACAGCTGTAAGAGATTTGCCAAAGTTTTAAACTTTAATAGGCAAGGATTTAGTCCGGTGCTCAAAAAAAGCAACCATTGTTTTCGGCCGGGTTACAAACCATATAGCTTTTTCCTAAAGTTTTAAGCTTTCCCCAAGAGCTTTTCCAAAGTTCAAAACTTTGGAAAAGCTCCAGGCAGCAATTTTGTAAAGCAAACCTTAATTAACAATCATTTTAACTTTAAAATCCAAATAACTTACATTTACCCTTTGCAGTATGATGTAGGCGACTTACATTTGCTCTATGGAAAACAAATATCAAAACCTGATCGAGCAGACTTTCGATTTTCCGCAGGAATCGTTTGAAGTGGCGGATGACCAATTGTATTTCAACGATATTCCCCTCATGGATATCATCAAACAATATGGTACTCCTTTGAAGATCACATATTTGCCAAAGATCACCTCCCAGATCCAGAAAGCCAAGCGTATGTTCAATGTGGCTATGGCCAAGGCCGATTATAAAGGGAAATATGTGTACTGCTACTGTACTAAAAGCTCCCATTTCTCCTTTGTACTGGATGAAGTGCTCAAGAACGATGTACATATTGAGACCTCTTCGGCTTATGATATCCAGATCATTAAAGAACAATATAAGAAGAAGAAGATCACCAAAGATACCTATATCATCTGCAACGGGTATAAGAAGACGAACTATAAGCAGTACATCTCGGATCTGATCAATGATGGCTTCAACGTGATTCCCGTATTGGATCACCTGGATGAGTTTGAATACTATAAAAAGAATGTGAAAGCGGCGAAGTGCAAGCTGGGGATCAGGATCAGCACGGAGGAAGAGCCTTCCTTTGCTTTTTATTCTTCGAGGCTGGGTGTTCGCTACAATGAGATCATTGACCTTTACAGGCAAAAAATCCAGAACAATCCCAAATTTGAGCTCAAACTGCTGCACTTCTTCATTAACAACGGCATTAAGGATACCATCTATTATTGGACGGAGCTTAACAAATGTCTCAATATCTATAAGGAGCTCAAGAAGATATGTCCTACGCTCGACTCGCTCAACATCGGCGGTGGAATGCCGATCCGCACCTCGCTGAGCTTTGATTACAACTACGAGTACATGGTGGAAGAGATCGTGTCGCAGATAAAAACCTTCTGCACGCAGCACGAAATTGATGAACCCAATATCTTTACCGAGTTCGGATCCTTTACTGTGGCAGAAAGCGGGGCAACCCTGTATTCCATTATCGACCAGAAACAACAGAACGACCGGGAGCAATGGTATATGATCGATAGTTCCTTTATTACTACCTTGCCCGATACCTGGGGCATCAACCAGCGCTTTATCTTGCTGGCGGTAAACAACTGGGATAAGCCCTATGTGCCGGTAAACCTTGGCGGGCTTACCTGCGATAGCATGGATTACTATAACAGCGAGGCTCATACCAACCAGGTGTTTTTGCCGAAAATAGAGAAAACGGACAAGCAACCTTTATACATTGGCTTTTTCCATACAGGTGCCTACCAGGAGGCCCTGAGCGGCTATGGCGGCACACAGCATTGTCTTGTTCCGGCGCCCAAGCATGTGCTCATTGACCGTGATGAAGACGGAAAGCTTACTACCAAGCTTTTCGCCAAAGAGCAGAGCTATAAATCGATGCTGAAAATTTTGGGGTATTAAATTTGCGGGATTAAACCAAATGCTTACCTTTCGATTTCTTTAACTCACTCCCTCATTGAAATCATTAAGAATCATAGTTTCGGTTTTATCGGCCAGCTCGTTATTTTTACTGGGCTCCTGTCGGAGCGACAAAAAAACCGAAAATGCGTTAACGGAAGGTGTCATCGAGTATAATGCTTCCGTGGTGGATGAGAGCCATCCTATGGCAGGCCTGGCTCCGAGCACCGCTACCGTAAAATTCAAGGACAATAAATTTGAGCTCGAAATGAGCACCATGGGTATTTTCAATACCATGTTTGTGAGTGACCCGGGTAAAAGAACACTTACCCAGATGGTGAAATTTATGGATATCAAAGATGCCTGTATTCAGAAAGAATCCGACCTTGCGGCTGAGAATAACGATTACGAACTCAGCTTCAAGGAAACGAAGGATACCAAAAAAATAGCGGGCTTTAAATGCAAAAAAGTGAAGGCTACAATGGTGCATAATCCTTCGGTGTCTTTCGATATCTATTACACCGATGAGCTGGGCTCCGACAGCATTAATCACCTTTCTCCTTACAAATCCATTAAAGGCATGCTGATGCAATACCGCTTGAAGAAGCTCGGCCTGGAGATGTGCTTTACCGCCACTTCTGTCAAAAAGGAAGAAATAAAGGATGAAACATTTGAAGTGCCGGCTTATTACAAGATCGTCACCCGCGCCGAAATGGAGAAGCTGTTTGCCGACATCCAGAAGTAGCGTTCCTGTGCAGCTCTACAAGGCTTGTTCCCGTTTTTACCTGAAATCTTACCATTTAGCATTTTTTTCAAGCATCTTATGCTTAAATTCTTTATTTTGCGTGCTAAAAGAGTCTTAACAGATAACGATCAAATTATCCAAAAAACAAAACCATGAAAATAAAATGTTTATCCCTGGCTGTGGCCCTAATGTCGGTTGTATCACTCAACGCGCAAATCAAAGAAGGCTCTGTATTGTATGATATGAAAATAGAAGGCTTACCGCCTGAGCAGGCTGCCATGATGGGAGATATGGAAATGAAAGTAACGTTCAAGAACGCAAAATCCCTGACTGAGGTTAATTCCATGATGTTCACACAGCAAATATCGGCCGACGAGAACGGGATGGTGATGCTGATGGAGCAAATGGGAAATAAAATTGCGGTGAAGCAAACCAAAGCCGAAATGGAAAAGGAAGAAGCTAAATCGAAAGACAAACCGGCAGATCCTAAAATTGAATATTTTAACGATGTGAAAACCATTGCGGGTTATGAATGCAAAAAAGCCATTGTCACGGTAGTTGACAAAGACAAGAAAGAAAATAAAGTGGAAATGTGGTATTCCGAAAAATTTGAAAACCCTAATAAAGAAGGCAAAGGCAGAGGTCAGGCCATGATGAAGGGAATTAAGGGAATGCCTTTTGAATATACAACGACCATGGGGCCAATGAAAATTAAGGTACTGGCCAAAGAAGTATCCACTGATCCGGTTCCGGATTCTAAATTCGTTTTATCTACCGATGGTTATAAAATGATGACTACGGATGAGTTAAAAGCCATGTCAGGAGGGAAATAAAACCTTGCTGCATCTGATAAAGAAACGTCCCGCCACGATGATCATGGCGGGACGTTTTTGCTTTTAGCCCTGTGATCATCCACACAGGTTTTTCTTATTGTCGTTGAGTAAATTTCAGTATCACGGCCAATGGAAGTATTGTCGAGCCAACTCTTTATTTACAGATCACAACAGCTACCGGGTAAGTTTGGTGGTCAATGGTTCCAGAGATCATGTTCGAATTTGGCAATGTCGAGGCGGATGTTTTCGGCTTCCACCAAAGCGTCGATGCCTTTCTGGTATTGTTCGATGCTGCGATCGGCGACGTTGGATTCTTTGATGATATGGCTTGAAAATTGCCGCTTCCAGAATACATCGTCGAGGCTGCGCCGCTCCGAATCGTTCTTATAGTTGTAGACATCCGATGCGGCAAAGTAAGAACGGCAGGCCGGGAAATAGACCCAGAACAACTCCCGGAAATAATCGCGCTCCTCGTTATACTCCATGGCCGCAATGCCTACGATACGCACATCCAGCGTGGATTTTTGCCGGTCGAAGAACCAGTCTTCCTTAAGCACATACTTCAGTACCCGGCTGTAGATGCCCGTAGAATCGGCCACCAGTACCATGGTGGGAGGCAGCTCATTGCCGTAAATGTCGTAAGTGATCTGCTCCACCGAATCCAGCTTTACCAGGCGGCTCCTGGCCTCGCTGAGCGAATAGGGCACCATAAACTGCTCGTCCTTGAAGGCGATGATCTCCCCGTTTAAAATATGTTTGCTGAGTGCCTGGATCAGTGAACTGCGGCAGGCATTCAGCTCAAGCGGATAGTACAAGGGCTGGTTTTGTTTTTCGCGCAGGTCGATCTCGCGCCATACCCGTTTTTGCCACATCACATCGCCCTCGCGCAAATGCGTGTAAGGGATCTGTCGCCTGCCGCCGATGTTCTCCTTGCTGAAGGGATTGCAGGGATTGTCGGGCATAACGGGTTTCCTCCGGAGCGTGTCTTCACCAAAGGCCAGGCTGCTATGGAGAATCAAAGCAAAGAGAAAGATGTGGCAGTAGATTTTCATGGTGTCGTGTTTTACATGCACTTATAACTCCACCATGCATTTTAAGATACAGAGTATTTATTCCGTTAGTTCATTGAATGATCTTCAGGCGGTCAAAAAGCCCGCTGCGAAAGGTTTTGCTCACGGGTATGATTTTTTGATTGCTCATCTCCACTTCCATGTAAGCGGTATCGATGCGTTTTATGTTCGAGGAATTGATGATGTGGTTCCGGTGGATGCGGCAAAAAGAGGTAGGTAGCTCGGTTTCCAGTTCCTTGAGCGACTTCTGCACAAGGAAGCGGTTGTCGGGGGTGTGCACACTGCAGTATTTCCCATCTACGTCAATGCTGTCGATGCTGGCGAGGGGCACTTTGAACAAATAGTTCCCTTTTTTGAAATAGAGATCCTCTTTGACGAGTGCTGAGTTCCCGGTATTGGCGGTAAAGAGCCCCGGTGAATTGACGCTCAGCTCCACGGCCAGCTCGATGGCAAACTCCAGCTCACGCGCATGGAAAGGCTTGAGCAGGTAATTGAAGGGATTGGTTTTCCTGGCCATTTCAAAGGTTTCCTGGTCCATCAGGTGTGTTAGGAAAATCACAGGCTTACGTTTCGAAGGCGTTTCATTGATCTTCTCTGCGATGTTGATCCCGTCTTTTTTGCCATGCAGCATAATATCTACGATCAGCACATCAGGTGTATGCGCATAGAACAGGCCCAGTGCGGTTTCCAGCGAATCGGCAATTCCCACGACTTCGTAGGAAAGTTCTCTAAGCGTGGTTTCCAGGAAGGTTGCTTCTTCCGGGTTGTCTTCTACAATCAGTATGTTCAGGGAGTTCATAGGCTGTGGTTTAGAGTGATGGTTATTTCTGTACCTGGATTCGTGTGGGCGTTAATGCTGATATTCCCATTGTTTTTTTTCAGGAGGTAGTGGATAAGCCAGAGGCCAAGCCCCGAGCCCTGTTCGTTTTGTGTGCCTTTGCGGATCTTTTCCTGGCCCATGTTGAAGAGGTGTTGGTGCAGCTCTGCCGGTATGCCAATGCCATAATCCCTGATCCGGATGGCGACCCCAGTGCGTTCCTGCCAACAGGAAATCGTTATGCGTTGATCAAAGTAAGAAAATTTCAGCGCGTTTTGCAAAAGGTTCCTCAGAATAATTTTGAGGCAGTTGAGGTCGGTGGCCACAATCAACTGCTCCGGAATATCGGTTTCAAAACGGACTTGTTTTTCTTGGCTGGCAAACGACAGCTCTTCAATGACCCCTTCAATGCAGGCGCTTAGTAAGATTGGTTGTGGCAGGAGAAACAAATTGCCGGTTTCGGTAAAAGACCAGTGCAGGAGATTGTTAAGGAGCAGGCTGGTTTGCTCCGTGTCCTTGCGGATATGGCGGATCATTTCCTGCGCCATGCCCAGGTCGCCGCTTTCCATCGATTTCATGGCCTGTATGTTTTTTTTTCGCAGCGAATTTACCGGTGAGCGCAGGTCGTGGGCAATGATGGAGAAGAGCCGGTCTTTGGTTTTGTTGAGCGTTTCCAGATCGTTTCGTTGGCTTTGGATAATCCGCGAAGCTCGGTTCCTCTGCACGAGAAAAATACTGACAATACCTGCAATCAACAACAGACCAAGGCTCGTGGCAATCAACGCATTGCGTTGCATGGAGCGCATGTTGAGCTCTGATTCTTTTTTTGTGTTGAGGGTTTCAAGCTCCGAAATTTGTAATTGTTTGGACTGAACGGCGAGTTTTTTTTCGATTTGGGATAATTTCCAGATACTTTCTTTCTTGTCGAGTTTTAGCCTGATGCTATCGGATTTTTTGAAATTGTGTAAGGCGTATTTGTAATTTCCTAATGATTCATATGTCATTGACAAATTGTAATATGCATTCTCAAGGGTCAGCTCTTCGTTTTGTGCATTGGCGAGATCCCGGCTCTTTATAAAATAGCTAAGCGCTGTTTTATTCTTCTGTAGCTGAAAATAGACATCCCCTAAGTTTAAGTAGGAGATCGCCAGACCGGCAAGATCTCTATGTTTTTCTTTTAGGATAATACTTTTGTTCAGGTAAAAAACAGCAGAGTCGTACTGCTCTGTCAGAGAATAGCATAGGGCTTTGTTATTGAACAGCTCGCTTAGCGCGTTGTCTGTAAAATGATGTTCAATCGCCACCATGTTATAATATACAAGAGCCTTATCGTATTTTTCCATTTTATAATAAATGGCCCCTACGCTATTAAACACCTCATTCTGTAAAGGAAAAGATGTGTTCCTGGCAATTATCATGGATGTGGTGTATTCCCTGAGGGCACTCTCGGGTAGTTGGTTCCTGTATAAAATGCCGCCTTTTAAAATGTGTAAAAAAAAAGAAGAGTATCCTGTTGTCGTTGTTGGGCCAGTTCTATACCCTTCACAATGTCAGCATATCTCTCTTTATCCTGTTGGTTAGAATAAAGCGCATGAGCTTTGTGAAAAAACAGGTTTAACTCGTCATTAGCTTGTTTTTCCTGCTGACATACAGCACAGAAACGCTTCATCGTTTGGTTGGCATGAAGCATTCCCGGAGTTACTTGTGCGAATGTTTCGGCATATAATCCAATAAAAAGTAAGGCAATATGGTATTTCATCTGTTCAACTATATCATCAGTGTTGGAGCTTAACCTTCGACCGATAGCTGAGCCATGGTTCGCGTCTTTTTTTTGCGGGGCCTCGTGGTTTCTACAGCTACCATGATATCCATGATCCGGGTGTTGTCATATATATCCAGTTCTGCTTTTAGCCTGATTCGCCAAAGTGTTTCTTCTCCGTTATGATGCTTTTTCGGAGATAAAACGATTTTTCTCATACTGATCAGATCACAGCATATTTCAACAGCGCTCATTTCGACTTTTATCAACTCCGGCAGGTTCTCTTCTTTTGAAATATCCAACACACAAAGCAGGCTGATTTCCCATATATTCGATTTACCTTTTTCAATGGTTGCAATGGCTTCTGCATGGAGATTGAAGTCCCCCAGATCGAAAGGTACGCATGGAACAATAGGTGTTGCTTCTGTGATATAAATAGACATATGTTTTAATGATTAGAGATTTTGATAGTGTTTAGTCAGGCCTTTTCATCAGGTCCGCCGCTTCCTCTTCCGCTCACCATATTGAGAAAATCCTCCGCTCTTTTTTGATCCCGATGTGCCATAGGTAATTGTTTGTTATGCCTGCTTCCGGAGTTTCACATTCCCTCTGTTTGGCAGTCGGAATTTTGTTTTCATCTTATAACCCACGCTGAGTGTGACTTTGACCTTGCCGGCGGCATCTGTATTCATGATGTAATTTTATGGAATAGACGTTATAAATATAGCCTACTAAACTAAAAATCATCCACGTAATTTTACGTGGTTTTGCCTCCTGCCGGTTCTCCCATACCTTTTTCCGGTCGCCTTATGCCTTTCGTTGGGCGCCTCATGCCATTTGCCCGGAAAGGCCTGTGTTTACACTCTAATTTTGTCTCACCAACGTTGGATAAATCAATAATAGTTAAACCAAAAAAACAAAAAACATGAGTACAATAGCAGATCAGTTTAAAGGATTGCCGATGGAAGATTTGATCGGGGGCCCTTTAAGCGCCGCAGTCAAAGCAAGTTTCAGCCTTGCCAAATCAACAGCCGATTTCGTCACCCAGGTAGGTTTCGAGGCAGACGTAGACGCCAATGGTAACGCCAGGCCGGGCAAGATCAGAAATGTGGATTTCGCCTTCGAAAAAACCGGGGATGACGGAAAACAGCAAACCGTACGTATGGCCGTACCGATGCTTACCATCGTGCCGATCCCTTCCTTGCAGGTAGACCTGGTAGACATTACCTTCGACATGGAGGTGAAAAGCTCTACCAGCGAAACCGACAAGCTCAATGCGTCCGCTTCGGTGGAGGCAAGCGCTTCAGGCGGCTGGGGGCCGTTCAAAGCCGAAGTGAAAATCGCCGGTTCGGTATCTACCGCCAAGGAAAATACCCGTACAAGCGATACGTCGGCAAAATACCACGTACAGGTGAAAGCAGGAAGCCGCGACATTCCTGAAGGTCTGGCAAGGGTGCTCGACATCATGCACCAGGCCATCGCTCCCTCCAAAAACGAGGCTCCTAACCCCTAATCTTTAACCAAAAAAATGACGTTAATGCCATGGAAGATATCAGGTATGTACATAAAGTAACCGTGGGAAGCATCAATCCTAATGTTCAGCTCACTGAAGACAAACATCAAAGCCAGATCGACTTATTGAACCGCTGCCTCAACGAATTTCCGAAAGGCCGTATTATCAGTAAAGACGTGGCATTCGGGTCTTACAAGCTGGGCGAACATCAGCTCACGATGCAACAGGTGACTTACCATATAGGATTTACCAAACATCCGCACTGGCTGAACAATAAATAATTTAAAACCAACATCAATGGCACAACAAAATTTAGACGATTTATTGCAGGCAATACACGATGCAGTCATCGAGGCCCAGATCATCACGGAGAAGCAGCATATCCATCAGCTCCAGAAATACTTTAACGAGGATGGAACGGCGCAGATGCTTACGCTCAGGGTTCCGAGTATGAAACCGGATGCCGCTGAGGATGACACCGAAACGCTGCACGTACCGATGATCACCCTCGTGCCTCCATCGGCGATCAAGATCAAGCAGATGAAAGTGGATTTCAAAGTGGCGCTTGGCTCGCTCGATACCACAAACGACTGCAAGACCCTGAGGGTGGATATTGGCGGGAGCGGCGGGCTATTCGGTAAAACGCAGAATACTGCAAATGTGGAGATCATCTTTGTGGGCACCGACCCGCCTGAGTCTTTCCTGCGCATTAACGATCATTTGGTGAAAAGCATTCTTTAAAACCAAAAACAGTCCTGCAGAGCCGCGCAGATGAAAGGCAGATACCGCAAGAGGAGTAATGATAATCAGAACTCTGCGGTTCCGCGCGACACTCTGCGGGAAAAAAGAAGACAACTTCTGCGGAAAATCTGTAGAGAAAATTGAAAACAACTTTTAAAACCAAAAAACATGATCACTAATTTTAAATTGAATCAGGGAAGATTTCTTCCTTCCAATAACAACGGGGTATGCTTTGTGGCCTGTATCGACTGGTGCGGTAATAACCTGAGGGGTAAGGCCCTGAACCTGGGCTACTATACCGATAAGAAAGTAGATACCTGGCTTCCTTACATTGAGCAGCAAGCCGAATACAGCAAGGACCGGAAAGCGCTGAACATCAGTAATTACAAATACCTTTCCGCTTTGTTGAACGCCGTTGATAAGGATATTGTGGTAAGCGACGTTACCTCCCGCGGGCTTCAACGCGCCATCGAAACCTTAGCGGTTGGCCATGCGCTGATCATTGGTATCAACTTCAGCTCTCAGGGGCAGTCATACGGACATGCAGTAGCATTCTACAACAGCGGCAACGGTGTGAACGGTAAATTGTTCTTTGATCCGAACCAGGGGCAATTTTCCGGAGATAATGCTGCACCGGTCGCTATCACGGTTGATGAAGTCCTGCTCCGCAAAGTGTATGGCGCATACTCGGTAAGCATGATCGCAGAGCTGAGTCTCAAAAAATAAACCATCAGAAAGGGATCGACTCCGGAGCTCTTCGCAGAAGATCCCTTTTTAATCAGCTAAAGCAATATAACACATGGCAACAATTTTCAAACAGGGCTGGGATGCCGAGAAAGGCAAATACGCCAATAAATACGGCAGTTACCAGGCATACCTCGACTGCTTCGATAAAAACAGTATCCTCAAGGCATTTCATGAAGCCATTGGCCATTTTACCGGTCAGTGGGTCAAAAATTTCTTAAGCATTGCTGTTGATCCTTATCATGATGATGACATCACCATCGAACAGGGCACGCACCAGGCTGAGGATACTAAGGGAGGCGGCTTTTGCCTTCATTTTACCGGCCGCGATAATTACGGCTACGCATTCCACTTCTATGTGGTGCAGGGAAATGACGGAGCGCTCATCATTACCAAAATTACTTACCACGACGGGGATCTGAAAACGTTTCTCCGTTCTTAAAAAAACAAAATGATGAATATCAATATGAATATTACCCCGCTGAAAGAGGTGGGAGGAAACGGTGGCAGCAAGTTCGATGCCTGCGCCGGAGGAAAAGTACGCGGCTTGCACATCCGCTCGGGCGCATGGATCGACGCGGTGCAGGTTATTTACAGCAATGCGCAGGGCCAGGAAGACAGCACCAACCGTTTTGGCGGCCAGGGCGGCGGGCTGGGAGCTTTTATGCTGGAAGCAGGAGAGCGCATTATCCGCGTCGGCTTCACGACCGGGCAGTATGTGAACTCGATCAGCATTGAAACGGATAAACACAGATGTATAAGCTTCGGGCACGAAAACGGAGAAGCAGCATATTTCGACATTCCGGAAAACAGTGAGTTTGCAGGCTTCTATGGCAAATGCGGTGCTTACGTGGATTCCATCGGAGTACTTATCTGCAGCGGTTTTCATTTGCCTCAAAACCCTTTGCCGGGATTATAAGCCCGGCTGTTAAGATCTGTTTCCCGGAGTGTAGTCCGGGGGCCGGGATCCCTGAATTCACGACCCCGCTTGCCGGGAAACAGTCTTTTTAATTTATTCACTCTTTTAAACCAAACAACATGAAAATCTTAATAAGTTTATTACTGGTGGGAATCGTTTGCCTGATGCCTGCCCAACGCTTTCATACCGATAACTGGATGGGCGACCTGAGCGGAGAGCTCCATGACAAAACCATCGGAAGCCTGGTATTACCGGGGGCATACCGTTGCGGCTTGCAGCGAATGACACAGTTCACTGGGAACCCGGAGCGCTGTAACACGGTATCACAGAGCGAGGATGTGCGCGGCTTGCTCGATCATGGCGCCCGTTACCTCGATCTCCCGGTTGTATGCTGGCGAAACGAATGGTACCTGGGAACATTCAGTTTTTCACCCAGAGATGGCCTCCAGATAGCGACAGGGCAATTGCTCGACAAAGCCCTGGATGAGATCGCCGGCTTCCTGTCGGAAAAAGATCACAGCAAAGAAGTGGTGATCCTGCACGTCAGCCGCTATATTGACAGCAGGCTGACACTGGAGAAAAGAGAAAAGCTCGAGGCGCAAAAAGACGCTTTTGCTGAAACATCCTTCGGGCTTCTCGATTCTTTAAAAAAGGATGAGCTTCTGAAGATTTGCTCCCGCAAACTTTCGGATTTCCTTTACCGGTCGGCCGATCCGCTCCATGCGCGTGTCGACAGTATCCTGGCTTGTGTGCAGAAAGCCGGAAAGCAAAAAACGGGTGCCGCCATTTTCCTGTTCAATGATACAGGACTAGTGGCTTCATACCCGGGAATTACAAAGGCCGGTCTGTGCCAGGAAAAACAGGGCAACTCTGTGAATACCTGCTTCCGAAGAACGGATTCGCTCCTTGTGCTCAACAGGCAATGGAATGCCTGGCGGGTAGGGCAGGAGGGCTGTTACCAGGTTCGGCGCTGGGTGCTCACCTGGCGGTCGAACGAAAGCAGATGCACGTCGCGGCTTGCAGAGATGGCCAACGAAAGCCTTGAGAAGCTGCTCGAAGACGAGGCCACACGGCCTTTGTCGGGCGTGTGTTGCGTGGCTTTCCTCGACCGCTCCCTGTCCAGGAAGATCATCCTTCTGAATACCGGAAACAAAGAAACACGCTAACAAAAATCACCGCGTTGTGCAGGCCTCCTGTTCATCTCCTGAAAAATCTTTATACGTTTCAGTGGCGGGTCGTTATGCCCTGCCGCCAAACATTCGGCAGCATGCCGGAGAAAGAACGTATCGGCCTACAGGAGGCTTGTCACAACAGGTTATCATTTATTTACCAAACATTTAAAAACACATGACACGCATTACACCACCCATCAAAACCAAGATCCAACAGATCCTGAGCGTTGTAGAAACCGGCAGCATTCTGCCCAACTACAGCATCATTGCCATTTTCAGAGATGGTAGAAACAGCACACGGCAAATCACTTACGGAAAACACCAGGTAACGGAACAGGGAAATCTCAGGAAGCTCATCGAGCTTTATGTTGCCAGCGCGCATGCGAAATACAGTGAGAACTTTAAACCCTATCTGTCAAAAATAGGAACTGTGCCCCTCGTGGAAGACCAGGTATTCATTACCCTGCTTCGTACAGCCGGCCAGGACAAAGTCATGCAGCGGGCCCAGGACAATTTCTTTGATGCGCAGTACTGGCGCCCGGCAGAAAATTTTTTCAGGAACAACGGTTTCACCCTTCCACTTTCTATGCTCGTGATCTATGATAGTTACATTCACTCCGGCAGTATCTTAAGGTTGCTCCGCGCGCAGTTCAACGAAGTGGTGCCTTCTGTAGGAGGCGACGAAAAGAAATGGGTGGAAGCATACCTCCGGGTCCGTAATCAGTGGCTGGCCAATCACCAGAATGTAATTCTCCGCCGGACGGTGTACCGTACAGGAGCCATGCTTAACGCCATCAAGGAAGACAATTGGATGCTGGATAAAAATTATGCCGTAAACGGCCATAACGTCCGCTAGACAGGTGCATTCAGCCTTCCGGATTTTTTACAATCAAATTGTATCACCTGATTCTCATGAAAACAGTTGCATCCCTTAGCCTGTGCCTGACTACCCTGTTTTGCAGCTGCCTGCTGCAAAGGCAGAACGCCGTGCAGGAGAAGTCGATCGGAGAGATCGGGGCGGACATTGATGAGAAATACCGGGAGCTGCAACGGTTGGGACATAGCAGGGAAAGGCTGTGGCAATGCAATGAAAACCTGGAGGAGATCAGCTTTGATATTTTGGAATTGTCGTTTATGCAGATCGGGGAGGCGATGAGGAAAGAAAACACAGGCCGGCAGTTGCTCGAAGAACGACGGCTGAAGAGGCGCCTGCTTCACGTGTTCAACTGTCTTGAAGAGGAAGGCCATCGCTCTTTCCCTGAAAATAAACCATCCCGGGATCTTTATGCACGCTTCCGGAATTTATCGGAGGAGCTGAAAACGCAGGCCGCAATCTTTGCGTTTTTGAACAGGAGATCCGAAGGCTGTTTTTTTAGAGATTCTCTGCAAATGGATTCCATGAAAATGATCCTGACCGGAGAAGTCATGAATTTGGCGCAGGATGCCTTGCGGGGCGCGATGCAGAAAGAGACCGAAGAACTTCAGCAGCAACAGGCGGGATTGGAACAGGAGATCGTTTTTTTGAAAACGATGAAACAGAAAATCCAGGATAGAATGAAGTCGGAAGCCGGTACCGGCCTGTTTGCTGTTGTCATTGGCCTGCCCTTGTTTTGCCTCACGATCCTCCTGTTATTCCTGGTACCGGCATGGATTCAGGTGAAGCAGGTGAAAGCCTGAAGGGGCTTATTTCTTCCTGGTTTTCTTTTTGTTGTAGGTTACCGTTGCGCCGATGAAGGTAACGTCTACCAAAGGAAGCTTCACCCATTCACTCATCACACTGGCTCTGAACAAGAGGTCGGTAGAGCCCCCGAATAGAGAGGTTTCCGCGCCGATCTGCATGGTGGTATCAGACGAATAAATACACTCAAGCGCCACGATGAAATCATCGAATACCTCAATGTTCTGTCTGGATACATCAATGGAATGCACTTCGGGTTTGCCGATGGCTTTTACAATGATGCCTTCTTTGAGCACATTGGTATTGTTCACCACTTTCACCATGCCTATCGGTGTCATAATGCGTTTTACCGTGTTGCCCTGCACATACACGTTTACCCTGTAAATAGCAGTATCCTGAGGGCCCACACAGGTCCTGAACTCGATCTTATCGATAAAGGTCTGGTGCCCTTTGTTAATGCTGATCTTGTTGCCGATCTCGATCCCGATGGATTTTTCACCAAGTCCCTTTTCACGGGCAATACGCGCGGCAGCCGTATCTTTCGATGTGAATTTTTCAAGAACGATACACTCCAGGTCGCTCACATGTTTGGCGCCGAGTGTCCGTACCTCAAATTCGTTGGGTCTTACGGTCGTTGTGGCAAGGGTGTATACCGCTTCTGTCAGTTGAATCGGCGTTTTGCTAAGGCAATGCTTCCTGAAGCTGGCAAAGTTCAGGTAAAGTGTCTGGTAACCTATGCAGGAAATCTGCATGGTATCCATGTCTTTTTCGCTTGTTTGTTTGAACTCGAAATTCCCGTTCTCATCGCTGATGATGCCAAAAGCTTTGGCCGGAATACCGATATTGACAAACGGAATGGCTTTTTCGTTCTTGTCTTTCACGGAACCCGTAAGAAGCTGCGCTTTAAGGGACGAGAGGGAAAGCGCGCAACACAGAATACCTAAGGTAAAGAATCTCATAAACGGTTTTATCGAAAAATAGTGGTTTATCAGTAATTTCGTGAGCCTCTGCCGCCATAGCCTGACTGAGGCTCACGAAGCAAAGGGCTGTGGACTAATCCTTGTTCTTCTTTCTGAAATAAAAGGAGAGAGGAACCCCATAGAAATTAAAGTTCTCGCGGAATTTATTTTCCAGGAAGCGCTTATAAGCATCTGTCAGGTATTGCGGCGAATTACAGAAAAAGATAAAGGCGCAGGTGCCTTTGATCTGGGTCACGTAATTGATCTTTACAATCTTCCCTTTCTGTGCAGGTGGCGGATAGTGCTCGATCAATGGCAGGAAATAATCATTGAGCTTGCTTGTAGGAATTTTAGTGGATTTGTTCTCATACACTTCCATGGCGGCTTCGATCACCTTCATGATCCGCTGCTTTTCCACCACGGAGGTAAAGATGATCGGATAGTCGCGGAAAGGCGCGGTACGTTCCCGGATGGCTTCCTCCATATGTTTGGTGGTCATCGTGGTCTTTTCTTCCACGAGGTCCCATTTGTTCACCACCACCACCAGGCCTTTATGGTTTTTCCCGATCAGGTGAATGATATTCAGGTCCTGCGATTCGATCCCCTGCGTGGCGTCGATCATCAAGACGCATACATCCGAATGCTCAATGGCATTGATGGTGCGCATCACACTATAGAATTCAATATCCTCATGCACTTTGGCTTTCTTGCGCATACCGGCCGTATCGATCAGTAAAAAATCGTAGCCGAATTTATTGTAGCGGGTATGGATCGTATCGCGCGTGGTTCCGGCAATCGCCGTCACGATATTCCGCTCTTCGCCCAGCAGGGCATTGGTGAGCGAGGATTTGCCCACATTCGGGCGTCCGACGATGGCGATTTTCGGCAGGCCGGAGTCTTCGATGGCGCCGGAGTTTTCAGGAAAGGATTTGACAAGTACATCCAGCAGATCGCCGGTCCCGCTCCCGCTGTTGGAAGAGATCGGGTAGGGATCGCCCAGGCCCAGGCTGTAGAACTCCGCAGCATACGAATGGCGCTCGCTGTTATCTACTTTATTGACGGCAAGGAATACAGGCTTTTTGCTTTTGCGCACAATGGCCGCTACATCTTTGTCAAACTGGGTAACGCCATCGGTGATATCGGTCATGAAGATGATCGCTGTGGATTCGTCGACGGCGATCTGCACCTGTTTGCGGATTTCTTCTTCGAAAATATCGTCACTCCCTTTGATGTATCCGCCGGTGTCGACCACCGAGAATTCCACCCCGTTCCAGCTCGATTTTCCGTAATGTCTGTCGCGTGTTACTCCCGCTTCATCATCCACAATGGCCTCGCGCGTTTCTGTTAATCTGTTGAATAAAGTCGATTTCCCTACATTCGGGCGACCGACAATGGCTACTAAGTTTGGCATATTGCCGCAAAGATACTAAAAATAAGACGGATATCCCGATTTTAGGGATAAGCCCTCCGGAGCCTTTCAGGGCAGGCCATTCCGGGATTTTTTCTATACGAATTTCATTTTAGTGGCCAGCCTGATCAGTGAAGCCGTGTTTTTAGCCTCAAACTTCGCCAGCAGGTGCTTCCGGTGCGTATCAATGGTGGTCGTGCTCACAAAAAGCTTTTCCGACATTTCGACGTTGGTATAGCCTTCGGCAATGAGCTGGAGCACTTCTATTTCGCGTCGGGTAAGGGTAGGAGCTTCTTCCTCCCCGTTCTTTTTCATCATTTCCGAAGCCTCCAGGCTGAGGTACTGCTGCCGTTTCATGACAACTTCTATCGCGGTCAGGATCTCCGCTTTCGGGGCGTTTTTGAGCAGGTAGCCCGAGGCGCCGTTGTCCAGCATCTTGGAGATAAAACTGAGCTGGTTAAAGGTGCTCAGCCCGATAACCTTTACCGTAGGGTATTTCCGGAGCACTTCCCTGCACAGGTCGAGACCGCTCATGTCGGGGAGGTTAATATCCATCAGGATCACATCGGGCACATGAAGCTGAAGGAACGAGAGGCAGGCGCCTGCTGTATTGGCATAGCCCTGCCATTCGATGGACGGCTCATCCTGGAGCATGGACCTGATCCCTTCGATCACCATGTAGTGATCATCTACAATAAATAGTTTTGTTTTCATGAGGAGCGTGACGCTTGTTTCAGATTATAAATTCAATGTTGACAGAAGTGCCTTTGCCAGGCGAGGATTGCAGGTCGAGCTTGCCGTTGTGATAGTCGAGCCGCGACGAAATGTTTTTCCAGCCGATACCCTTGGCCGATTTCAGGGCATCCGTATCCATGCCCTTTCCATCGTCTTCTACCGTTACCATCAATTGCCGGCCTTCCAGGCTTAGCTGCACAATGGCGTTTTTAGCTTCCGCATGCTTGATGCTGTTGTTGAGCAGTTCCTGTACAATGCGGTATACCGTAATGGCCAGCGATTGCTCGATTTGCAGGTCGGCTATTCCCATCGATTGGTAACTCACTTTTAAAATGCCGCTTGTGCTCACCTGCTGGCAGAAATCCTTTAAGGCCAGGTCGAGTCCGAATTTTAGCAGGGATTCGGGCATCATGTTGTGTGCCACGCGCCTCATTTCCGAAATGGAGCTGTCGAGCATTACCAGGCTGTGCTCGAAGGCCTGCATGTTCAGTTCTGTCATTACCAGGTTGCCGCGGATGCTGCTCAGGGAATGTTTGACACCCGAAAGCATGCCGCCCAGGCCATCGTGCAGGTCTTTGGCCAGGCGAGAGCGTTCCTGTTCCTCGCCTTTGATGATCGCCTCTGTGGCCGTTAGTTTTTTTTCCGTTTCCAGCTCGGTGATCCGCCGCTGCTGGAGTATTTTTTTGTTCCTGTAGTTGCGGTACGATAGCGCTAAGATGAGCAGCAGGGCCAGAGTACTGCCAATCAGGATATAGTTCAGCGTGTTTTTTTGCTTCAGCTGCGCCGCCTGCAACCCGATCTGGGCTTCCTTTTTTTCGGTTTCATATTTTACCCTGATCTCGGCGTCTTTCCTGGCAAGGGATTCACTGAAAATGGCTTCCGATATTTTGATGGATCTTTCCTGGTAATCATAAGCTTTTGCCATGTCGTGGGCCGCAAAGAAAATGTTGGCAAGGCTTTTCAGGATGACGGCTTCGGATTCAATGAATTTGTTCTTTCTCGAGAGTTCCAGGGCTTCTTCCGCATACCGGGAGGCGATGTCGTATTTTTTTTCGAATAGGTAATAAATGGACAAACCTTGTTTAGAGGCCATGATCCCAAAATTATCTCCCAGCTTCTCCGACAAGGCCAGGCCTTTTTCAGCATACGCTTTTAATTTTACGATGTTTTTCTGTTTGAGCGATAAGGCTGTCAGGCCTTGGTAGGCCATCGATTCCAGGCTGGCATTATTGTCTTTCTGCGCGAGTGTAATGGCTTCGTTATAATAATTTTCCGCTGTCTGCATTTCGCCCAGTTCGCCATACGCGTTGGCAAGATTGATGAGGGTGGTTGTAAGGCCCCGTTGCCCGGGAAGAGCCCGTTCGATCTGTTCCGCTTTTTTTCCGAATTCAACCGACCGGCGGTACTGTTTCATGAAAAGGTAATTGGCCTGGATGCAGCCATAAAGGGCGCCTTCGATCTTTGGACCGTATCCTTTTCCGGCCAGTAACTTCAAACCTTTCAGCGAGTATAACAATCCTTTTTCGTAATCGGAGTTAAAGCTGTGACGCTCACCGATATTCAGCAGGCCAATTCCCATGTTGAGCGTGTCATGCATCTCCCTCGCGTAGTCGTATAATTTCGTAGCATAAACAATCGCCGAATCATTCTCAAACAGGTAAGCATGCACACGCGTCATGTGCTTATAGTATTTAATGAACCCTTTTGGAGAATTCAGACGCTTGTTCAATTCCCCGGCTTTCCGGATAAAGTCTTTTGCTTTGGCAGGTTCGGAGCCTCCATAGAGATCGGAAAGATCAAACAGCAGGTTTAATTTATTCGTGTCTTCTTTGGCAACTGCCAACACGCGCAGCAGGCTGTCTGCTTTGATATTATTCTGCGCAGAAGCCGCACAGCCTATAAGATTCAGTACTAGAAATAGCTTTTTCATATCCGTTCGGGTTAGCTCTGTCGGGGTCACTGCAAAGCAAACACCTCTTTCAAGGTTTATCACTCCCCTTTTTCAGGGATTTTTGTTCTTTGAGTGGATGTATTGTACAACTGGCCGCAAGGCTGACTGTATAAAGTTACATTAAATAGGCTTTCGCAGCATGGCTTTTCCACATTTTCATTTTCTCAAAATGAGCTGCTTTTTCCTTGTCCATGCAAAATCCTGTTTTTAAGGGATAGGAAGGCCCGGACTGCTGCTGCACCTTTGCAGAGAGATTCCGAATAGGATTTCGGTAACCAAGAAGTATTCACCCTTAAAAAAACATATACCCATGAAAAAAATAGTCAATACATTACTGATCGCTACTGTCCTGTTCAGTGCCTGTAAGAAAAAGGATCCGGATTTAGCGCCGACCGTCAGCACTTCAGCACCCGTCAAAATCAATGACACGACCTACACCTGCGGTGGTGACGTTACCGATGGAGGCAGCGCGCCTGTAACTGAGCGTGGCGTTGTGGTCAGCCTCAGCCCTAATCCGGCAGTAGATGATCCTGCTGATGTTAAAGTTACCGTGGGCAGCGGTACAGGCTCTTTTTCCTCGCCCCTGCAGCCCTTTTATCAGGGCTACACCTACCACGTCAGGGCTTATGCCACCAACTCGGTTGGCGTTTCTTACGGCGCTGATGTTACGGTTGTACCCGGAACCGGCGGTGGTGGCGGTGGTGGTGGAACAGGCTCCGGCTGCACTGTGGTCAATGTTTCCGGTAACATTACAACTCCTACTACCTGGAATACAGGCAATGTTTATGTGATTTCGTCATGGATCAACATACAAGCTCCTTTGGTGATACAGCCCGGTGTGATCGTTAAATTTAAAAACAGCAGCAGCGGCATGGAAGTTTACGCAAAAGTAACGGCCGATGCCCCGGCGTCAAACCCGATTGTTTTCACCTCGTACAAAGACGATAGCTATTGCGGCGATAATAACGGCGACGGCGCTGCTACCACAGCGAATAAAGGCGATTGGGGGCGTATCGTCATGCGGGGCGACCAGCATGGCTCTGTATTCAGGTATTGCAAATTTTTGTACGGAGGAGGAGATGGAGGCGGTAATGTGATTACCGTCAATACAGGTACCGGAAACATCCACGATTTCACGTTCGATCATTGCACCTTTGCCCATACGTATGGCGATAACCATGATTACAAGGCAGCTTTTGCCGGATCAGATATGAAGGACCCTTCCGTAAGTGTTGTGACCAATAATGTGTTCTATGATAATGCGGTGCCGATCTACATTGTGAGCTCCTATGCACTGGACCCAAGCAATATCTATCACAATCCGGCAAACCCTTCTGAAATCAATAAATACAACGGGATTTACGTATGGTCATACGGCCTGGCCGGCAAAACGGTGCTGTACGCCGAAACGGAAGTGCCTTATGTGTTATCTCAGGGATTGGGAGCGGGCGGCTCAGGCCAGCTGTTCAGTGTTGGAGCTAATGTTACCATCAAAATTCCGGTCGGTAGCGGGTACGAGATTTCTGGCGGTACCAGTAATTTCTCTATAGACCCCAGCGCTGTCTTTACTTCTCTGAGAGATGATGCCCACGGCGGCGATACCAATGGCGACGGCAGCGCTTCCAGCCCGGCAACAGGAGATTGGAAAGGAATTTATACAGGTAGTGCCTGGTATCATACCAATGTGTTTTATAATTTAAATTAGGATAGTATAAGTGTGTGCTATGAGCAGAGCAGGTGAGAAGCCTGCTATCAGCAAGCCCCTTGAAGTTCTTCTTTAAGGGGTTTGTTGTTTCATGCGCAGGCGGCCCAGCAGGCGCTCGTGCCCGATCCCGAAGCCTTTGGCTGTAGAGTCCAGGTTGAACGTGACGCGGGAAGGAGCAAAAGGCCCCGGATTTTGCTGAATGATCTCGATCTCATGTGCTTTCACCGAAGAAACAATTGCCACATGCCCGTAAGGATTGCCTCCATGACCGTCGAAAATGACCAGGTCGCCCGTTTCCGGCTTGTAGCGGCTGGGATTGGTGTACTGTAAGAGATTACGGGCTTTATTAAGTGCACCATCTTTGACGGAGCTGTCGAAAAAGTCTTTGGCGTTGCCGTAAGAATCCGGCATTTTATGGTGGTAGTATTCGTAATAGTAGCGCTTCACAAACTCCACGCACTGGTAGGTAATTCCGATGTTGTAGCCGTCTGCCGAAATGTTGCGCTTGCCGGTATGTCCCACGCCTCCGTTGTAGTACACCTTCACGCCATTGAGGCTGTCGAGCGCCTGCCCGATTTCATAGTTAGGATTGGGATTGACTTTCCTCAGCAACAGAAAAGACACAAAGGCCACAACCAGCGCAATGCCGGCAATGACAATGATCTTTGTTGGTTTAGACATAGAGAAAAATTGCCAACAGACCCTGAGCGAGTCGAAGGGGCCGTTGGTAAATACTACTTTTTCGCAGCCTTCATGTTGCTCACAAAATCATCAAAGAGGTAGCGCGAATCGAAAGGACCGGGGCAGGCTTCCGGGTGGTATTGCACCGAAAATGCCGGTTTGTCTTTCAGGCGGATCCCTTCGATGGTGGCATCGTTGAGGTTTACGTGTGTGATCTCGATGTTCGGGTTTTTGCCTACATCTTCCGCTTTTACCGTAAAACCGTGGTTTTGAGAGGTGATCTCGCTTTTGCCAGTGATGAGGTTTTTCACCGGGTGGTTGATGCCGCGGTGCCCGGCATGCATCTTATAGGTTTTAATGCCTTGCGATTCGGCCAGGAGCTGATGTCCGAGGCAAATGCCGAAGACCGGTTTGGCGGTATCCACGAGCTGCTTCACCAGCGCAATTTCTTCCGTCATGACTCCCGGATCGCCGGGGCCGTTGCTCAGCATGATGCCGTCCGGCTGAAAATCCAGGATCTCTTTCAAAGGTGTTTTCATCGGGAAAACCTTTAAAAAACAACCCCTTTCAGCCAGGGAGCGTAAAATATTCTTCTTGGTGCCGAAATCGATGACCGCTACCCTGAAAGGGGCAGCTGCATCGCCGATCTCATAAGGCGTTTTGGTGGCTACCTTCGAGGAAAGCTCCAGGCCTTCCATTTTAGGGACTTTCGCCAGCAGTTTCTTCAGGTCTTCGATATCGGTATTTTCGGAGGAGATAATGCAATTCATCGCGCCTTTATCCCTGATGTAGCGTACGATGGCGCGCGTATCCACATCACTGATGGCTACAACACCGTCATGTTTGAAATAATCTTCGAGCGATTCCGTGGCACGTTTCCGGGAGTAGCCGTCGTTGAATTTCTTGCAGATCATCCCCGAGATTTTGATGCTGTCGCTTTCGACCTCGTCTTTCTCAATGCCGTAGTTGCCTACATGCACATTGTTCATAACGACGATCTGCCCGTAATAAGAAGGATCTGTGAAAATCTCCTGATAGCCGGTCATTCCGGTATTGAAGCAAATTTCTCCTGTGGTGGTGCCGATCTTTCCGGCAGCTTTGCCTTCGAACACTTTCCCGTCTTCCAGCAATAAGATGGCTTTGGGCTTGGACTTGTATTTTAATTGCATGTCTTTTTTAGAAGTTGAATTCTAAAAGCCAAAGGTCGTAATAATTTCCTCAATAGAAAAGCCTTGTTAATAGGTTTTTGAAAGAATTGTGAAGAATGGAATGCGTGAGCGGTTTAGAATAGAACGCAGATGACACGGATAGTTTGATTCATAGGATCAGAGCCATTAAAATAGTGATAAGAAAATTATAGATGGCGTGAATCCAATCCGTTCCAGTCCTGTCTCTGATCTGCTTAATCCGCGGTATCTGCGACTTCGAGAGCCTCAGTCGCCGAGATTGGTGGCTGAGGTCCTCGAAGCCACCAATGACTCACAGCTTCTCTTTCAGGTACTTCGCCGTATAGCTCGCCTTGCTCTTCGCGACCTCCTCCGGGGTGCCTTCTGCCACTACGTTTCCGCCTGCTTCCCCGCCTTCGGGGCCGATATCGATGATCCAGTCCGCGCATTTGATCACGTCGATGTTATGCTCGATCACGATGATGGAGTGCCCGCGGTCGATCAGGGCATTAAAGGATTTCAGGAGTTTGGCCACATCGTGGAAGTGAAGCCCGGTGGTTGGCTCGTCAAAAATAAATAAGGTATTGGTGGTGGTATTTCCGCCGATGAGGAAGGTAGCCAGCTTGATCCGCTGCGCCTCGCCGCCGCTGAGCGTACTCGAAGCCTGGCCCAGCTGCACATAGCCCAGGCCTACTTCCTGTAAGGGTTTCAGGCGCTCGGCGATCTTTTTGCAGATGCGGTTGCCCTCATCCTGGTTGAAGAAGGCCACCGCGTCGTCGATGGTCATATCCAGCACATCCGAAATGGACTTGCCTTTGTAAAGGATCTCCAGGGTTTCAGCTTTAAAGCGCTTGCCGTGGCAGGCCTCGCAGGCCAGCTGGATGTCGGCCATGAACTGCATTTCTACCGTAATGGTGCCTTCGCCCTCGCATACTTCGCAGCGTCCGCCGTCTACATTGAAAGAAAAGTGGGACGGCTTGTAGTTGCGCACTTTTGCCAGGGCCTGGTCGGCAAAGAGGTTGCGGATCTCGTCGTACGCCTTGGTGTAGGTCACCGGGTTGCTGCGCGATGATTTGCCGATCGGGTTCTGATCGATGAATTCCACATTGTGAATGCTTTTCAGGCTTCCGGAAACTTTATCGCTTTTCACCTTGTCGAAATAGCCGTCGAGGTGTTTGCGCACATTGGGGTACAGTACTTTTTTGACGAGGGTTGACTTCCCGGAGCCACTCACGCCGGTCACGCAGCATAAGGTGTTCAGCGGGAATTTCACGGTCACGTTTTTCAGGTTGTGCTCTGTGGCGTCCTTTACTTCAATATATTCTTTCCATTTGCGGCGTGTTTTCGGTACCTCGATCCGGAGCTTGTTGGTAAGGTATTTGGCGGTAAAGCTTTTGCTGTCTTTCAGCAGAGCCTTGTGATCGCCCTGGAAAACAAGGGTTCCGCCGTTGGTGCCTGCTTCCGGGCCGATGTCGATGAGCTGGTCGGCTGCCAGCATGATGTCCTCGTCATGTTCTACCACGATCACCGTGTTGCCTTGCTGTTGCAGGGATTTCAGCACTCCGATCAGGCGCTCGGTATCCCTCGAGTGCAGGCCGATGCTCGGTTCATCGAGGATGTAGAGGCTTCCGACGAGGCTGCTTCCCAGGGAGGTTGCCAGGTTGATGCGCTGGCTTTCGCCGCCGCTGAGGGTATTGGCCACGCGGTTCAGGCTCAGGTAGCTCAGGCCCACATCCACCAGGAACTGCAGGCGGGAGTTGATCTCCACCAACAGGCGTTTGGCAATGGAAGCATCGTGCTCGCTGAGCTTCAGTTTTTTGAAAAAGTCACGCAGGTCGGAAACCGGCAATAATACCAGCTCTGAAATGCCACGATCGCCCACCTTCACGTAATTGGCATCCTTGCGGAGGCGTGTGCCATGGCAATCCGGGCATACCGTTTTTCCGCGGTAGCGTGCCAGCATCACACGGTACTGAATTTTGTAGCTTTCCTTTTCCAGCATTTTGAAAAAAGCGTTGATGCCTTCAAAATGGCTGTTTCCCTTCCAGAGCAGCTCGTACTGCGCTTTCGTGAGTTGGGAAATAGGCTTATGTACCGGAAAATCGAATTTATGGGCGTTCTTTACCAGCTGGTTCTTGTAATAGCTCATGCTTTCACCGTTCCAGCAGGCCACAGCATTATCGTATACCGATACGCTTTTGTTCGGGATCACCAGGTCGGGATCAATGCCAATGATGCTGCCAAAGCCTTCGCAGGTCTTGCAGGCGCCAATCGGGTTATTGAAACTGAAAAAGTTGAGGTCGGGCTCTTCGAAGGTGATGCCGTCCGCTTCAAATAAATTGGAGAAATGATGCGTATCGTAACTTTTATCTTCCCGCTCGATCATGAGGTCGCATTCCCCGTTGCCTTCATAAAAGGCCGTCTGTACGCTATCGGCCACGCGGTTCTGGAAATCTTCGTCGCTGAGGTCTACCGAGATCCGGTCGATGAGCAGGAAGATTGTATCCGTTATTTTTGTCACGCCAGGGCGTGATTTAGCGTCAAACTCATTGATCCTCACAATGGCATTGTTTACCAGGATCCTCGCAAAACCTTGCTGATTGAGGAGTTCCAGGTGTTTTTCCAGGCTTCGGTCCTTCGGGACGATCAGCTTCGACACAATGAGGCATTTGGTTTCGTCGGCCAGCGTATTCACAAAATCCACCACGTCGCTCACGCTGTGGCGTTTCACCTGTTTGCCTGAAACGGGGCTGTAGGTCTTGCCCACGCGGGCATACAGCAGTTTTAAATAATCATAGATCTCCGTGATGGTGCCTACCGTGCTTCGCGGATTGCGGGAGATCACCTTTTGCTCGATGGCAATAGCAGGCGAAATACCTTTGATGTAATCCACCTTTGGCTTTTCGAGGCGGCCCATGAACTGGCGCGCGTAGGCGGATAAACTCTCCACGTAGCGCCGCTGGCCCTCTGCGTAGAGCGTATCGAAGGCCAGGGAAGATTTCCCCGAGCCCGAAAGACCGGTAATGACGATGAACTTATTGCGGGGAAGGGCGACATCCACACCTTTTAAATTGTGCATCCGCGCGCCTTTGATGATGATATATTCCTTAGGGTTTAAGGTCGTAATGTCCTGTTCCTGTGCCAATGTGTATAAAATTAAAACGTATTAAAGGTAAAATTTTGTCGGATGCAACGTGCATCTAAGTATTAACAATCCATAGAACGAATGGTTTAGTCTGTCAGCTCCTGCAAAGATAAAGCCTGCGGATCGCGGCAGGTGCTATATTTCGTAGCATTTCACGGGGAAATAACGATCAGTAGAATCCGTTCTGATCGGTGTTTCTGGTATCAAGAAAGCCGCTTCGAAATGATCTTGGAAATGTTGCCGAATACCTGGCCCGGGGAAAATTTGCGCCACTCGAAGTCGTTCAGCTCCCCATCGGAAATAAAATAATAATCCAGGTTGGCGCGCTTGAACTCCTTCAGCACATGGTCCCTGAAATTCACGAAGGCAATCCATCCGTCGGCTCCTACATCTTCAAACCATTCTTCGTAATAAGAGTCGTCGGAATGGTGGAAATTAAGGACATTCTCTCCGATGAGGATGTACTTGTTGATGCCGTGATAAGCGAGCTCATCAATGATGTCGCGCTTGAGCAGCATGATGTCGTTATTGATGGCATCGTTCCATTCCCCGATCAGTTCGATGATGGCAAAATGCTCGTCGTAATCCACGAACAGGATCTTGAGGTAGAGCGTTTCACTGCCCATGTCGTCCCATTGCGGATGGATGTAGTAGTTGTAAACCGTATTGGTAAAGGTAAACTCACTGTATTCCGCTCCATAAAATGGCGAATACTCATCTTCGGATGCGATGTACAGGTGCTGCCAGTTATAGAAAGGTTCGAGCTCGTGCATGGTATGATTAAATAAATGTAATGCTCAGGGCTTGGTTATGGTTTAATTTTGTGTTAAGACTTTTGCTGCCGGAAGCGATAAGCCGCCATTGCGGGCTATCGTCAAACGGTGTATTATCCTATAAGATTGCTTCGTCGTTCCTCCTCGCAATGACGCTAAACGCCGGCAGTCTGTTCTTCCATTTGGCATCATTTGATATTCCATGTTATTCTGATACATTGCTACAGATGGCCTTTACTTCATGCTTAACCTGATCTGTGTGATGATCTTTTTGGTATACAACGGAAAATCGCCCTGCATCATCCAGCTATAGTAGGACGGTTCCTTCTCAAAAATCTCCCGAACAGGCTTGTCCTTGTGCTTTCCAAAGTTGAAGACTTCCTGTCCTTTATCGTTAAAGACAATTCTGCCCGCCAGGTCGGCATTTTTGTTGCGGGCCGTGAGCTCGCTCAGCACCGTCATGTCGTTTTTCACCGGGATGCTTTTGTTGCCTTTGTCATCCACCTGCTCCTGGCCTTCGTAGCGTGCCAGCTGGGCTTTGAAGATTTCGTAGGTAGCGATGGTGTCGGCCTCTGCAGAGTGCGCGTTCTCCAGGGTTTTATCGCAGTAAAAGCGGTAAGCGGCGCTCAGGTTGCGCGGCTCCATCAGGTGGAAAATATTCTGAACGTCGATCAGGCGGCGGTTCTTCAGGTCGAAATCGATCTCTGCACGAAGAAATTCCTCTACCAGGACAGGCACATCGAATTTATTGGAGTTGAAGCCTGCCAGGTCGCAGTTTGCCAGGAACTGAGCCAGCTGTGGCGCCAGTTGCTTAAACGTAGGAGCATCGGTAATGTCCTTATCGTATATGCCGTGAATTTTGGAAGAAAACTCGGGGATCGGGATCGTAGGATTGACACGTTTGGTGAGGATATCCGTAGAATTATCAAGGTTAACACGCACGATGGAAATTTCCACGATCCGGTCGCTGCCTACATTAATGCCTGTCGTTTCGAGATCGAAGAAAGCCAGTGGTTTTGTTAAGTTCAATTGCATGCCTGTTCTTTTTGTATGGTATAAAAATGCAGTGGGCTTCCCGTTTCCGGCAAGGTATCCCTGTAATGGTTCAGTATCTTTTTAGCTGAGCGGGTAAACTGCGCCCGGGCAAAGGCATAGCGTTTAAACGGCTTTAAGCTCTTCAAAAATAAGTTATTATTATAAGAATTCCATGATTTTGAAGGTGCTAAATGCGAATTGATAAATCCCGGCAGTGAAGCGATCTTCAGGCCATGCTTTTTCAGCAGCTCCTGCCATTCTTCGGCGGTGGCTTTCGTTTCGCCGAGCCGGCGGTTGAGCGCTGCCGTTGTGAAAAACTCCATCGCGATGAACAGGCCTTGTTCCGACAAATGCTCTGCCAACAGGGAAAGCGTTTGGTCCAGCGTGGGCGCGCTGAAGGTCTGTAGAACCGTTACGCTGAGCAGGAGATCGAACCGGCGGCCGGCCAGCACCTCGTCCAAAGTATCGGAGGCAACAACCGCAGCTTGCGGAAAGCGCTGCTTTACACGCCGGATCATCACATCCGAAATGTCATAGGCATACACGCTGCTGAAATGGTTTTTCAGGAGCGCGACAAAATCGCCGCTGCCGCAGCCGAAATCCAGGGCCAGGCCTTTCGGGATACGGGCCTGCCCGATCAGTGTTTCAATGGCCTGTAACCTGGCCTGCTGGTCGAAGCAATAGTAGAACGGCTCCGCATGGCCTGTGTGGCCATACCTTTCGGCCCGTTCATTCCAGTAGTGTTTATCAAACATTCAGTTCAGCGCCCTTAAAGTCTCTTCCACCGGGCGGATGCCTTCGTAAAAGCTGTTGATTTTGTGGATCACACCTTCGATCACCGAGTCGGGACAGGAGGCGCCACTGGTAAGGATGATGCGTACCGGCTGCCTTTCCGGCAAATAGCCAGTGCTGGTGAGGTGCTTTTTATTCGGATAGTCGAAATGATGGATCGTATAACGGTCGGCAATCTCTTTTTCCGAGGAGATAAAGTAAGTCGGGAATTTGCGCTCGCACAACTCCACCAGGTGCGAGGTGTTGCTGCTGTTGTAACCGCCTACCACGATGGCCAGGTCGGCTTCCGATGCCAGCAGGCCATAGGTGGCATCCTGGTTTTCGTTGGTCGCATAGCAAAGCGTGTCGCGTGTGTCGGCAAAATGCAGAGCGATGTTCTCCGCGCCGTATTTGTCCATCATGACGGATTTAAAGAAATCGGCGATCTCCTGGGTTTCCGTTGCCAGCATGGTCGTTTGGTTGATCACGCCCACGCGTTGCAGGTCTTTGCTGAGGTCGAGCGATGCGGAATATTTTCCGTTGAAATCGATGGCAAACTGTTCGGCGGGCCTGCTGCCTTTGATGTATTCTGCCAGCAGCCTGGCCTCGTCCAGATCGCGCACAATGATGGCGCGGCTGTGACGGTCGCTGCGCGAAAAGGTGGAGCGGGTTTCCTCGTGGTTGTGCTTGCCATGAATGATGATTGTGAAATCATCCTTGCCGATGGATTCCGATTTTTTCCAGACCCGTTCCACGAAGGGGCAGGTTGTATTGTAAGAGGCCGTTTTGATGTTCTTTGCCTCGAGGAGGTCGATAACATGGAGCGGCGCGCCAAAAGCGGGAATGATGACCACATCGTCGGAAGTCAGCGACTCGAAGGGGATCAGCTGTTCGCCATGTGTATCCTGTAGGAACAGAACACCACGCTCGCTGAGGTCCCGGTTCACGTCGGGGTTGTGGATCATCTGGCTCAGCAGGAAAATCCGTTTTCCCGGGTTTTCCTCCAGCGCTTTGAAAGAAATTTCGATGGCGTTTTCCACACCGTAGCAGAAACCGAAATGGCGCGCAATGAGGTATTGCACCGGGCCGAAATCGAGCAGGGTAGGAGAGTTGTCCTTCTTGCGCGGGTCCTGAACCTTACGGTATTGCTTTATTTTGCTGATGATCGGGCTCCTGTAGAACTCCGGTACATTGAATGTTTTCATTGCTTCTATTTTCTAAGCGCGGAGAGCGCTGAGTAGGCGCAAAACTCGCAGAGGTTATTTGTTTTTTGTTTCCCGCCGATCTCGCAGATGACGCGGAATATTTATGTTCTGACTATTGTTGACTTCGAGAGCCTCAGTCAACAAATGGTGGTTGAGGCTCCCGAAACCACCATTAGGATCTCAATCACTCCCTTGCCGTCGGCTGAGTTTATCCTGAGCTCGTCGAAGGGCTCAGTTACCGGGGCGTTGCTATATCTCATCTTTCCGCTGCCTTCGGCTGAGTTTATCCTGAGCTCGTCGAAGGGCTCAGTCAGCGGATTTACAATCTCATCACTCAAGTCTAATTACTCATCTCTATTTTCTCTCTTTAGTCTCTTTAATCCCTTAAGTCTCTTTAGTCCCTTAAATCTCTTATTTCAACACCAACTCACGGATCAGTCTTTTTCCCACAAAGGTGTTGACTTTCCGGATGATCTCTTCTTTCATGTAAATGCTTTCATTTCTTACTACCGGCGAATCTATCGACACAAACAAAATACCCGAAGCATAGTTTATCTGCGTCGTATGTTTCGCGATGAGCGTGCCCACAATGCCTTCCCAGCCATTGCGGATGGCAAAGATACTGTATTTTTCATCGAGCTTTTCTTCTTTGAAGAGCTGGGAGATCGCATCGCCCAGTTTGATGAGGTTGTGATTCTTAGCCATGTTCTTCCATTGCTTCGTGATTGACTTCTATTTCTCCGTTATTCACCATATAGATCAGGTGCTCGGCCTCCTGTTGTTTGAACAGATCCCGGATGCGCTGTGGATGTGTATCCGTAATAAACACCTGCCCGAAGGTATCGTTGCTCACCAGCTCGATCAGCTTCCGGAAGCGCGTTTCGTCCAGCTTGTCGTAAATATCATCCAGCAACAGCAAAGGCTTGGTAAGTTTTTTTTCTTTGATGAACTCAAACTGCGCCAGCTTCAGGGCAAGCAGGTAGGACTTTTGCTGCCCCTGCGAGGCAAATTTTTTCAGGCTGTTGCCCATCAGCTTAAAGTCCAGGTCGTCGCGGTGCGGGCCGGTGGTCGTGTAATGCACGGCCCGGTCGCGGCTGAGGCTGCTAAGCAGTACAGAGCGGTAGGGATGGTCTTTCAGGGAGCTTTCATAATCCAGGGATACGTCTTCTTTGCTGCCGCTGATGAACTGGTAGTTCTTATTGAACAGGGGAATAAATTCCTCCAGGAAAGCCCGGCGTGTGTGAATGATGGCCTCTCCGTGTATAATGAGCTGGTCGTCCCAGATGTCGAGGCTCATGCTGTCGAAGCTGCGGCTTTCGTGAAAGTGCTTCAGCAGGGCATTGCGCTGTTGCAGCACATGGTTATAAGCGATGAGTTTTTCGAGGTAAGCCTTGTCGTACTGCGAAATGATGCTGTCCATAAAGCGGCGGCGCACTTCGCTGCCATCCCAGATGAGCTCAATATCGGAAGGCGAGATCATCACCAGAGGATAGAGGCCGATGTGCTCCGATAGGCGCTCATATTCTTTTTTGTTGTGCTTGAACTGCTTCTTGTGGTTACGTTTCACGCCGCAAAAAATCTCGTGCGTTTCCCCGTTTTTATTGATCCAGCCCTGGATGGCAAAGAACGGCTGCCCGTATTTGATGTTCTGGCTGTCGGATGCGTTGAAAAAGCTTTTGCAGAAAGAAATGTAATGAATGGCATCCAGGAGGTTGGTTTTCCCCATACCGTTATTGCCTACAAAGCAGTTGAATTTTGAGCAAAATTTTAACTGTGCCTCGTCGTAATTTTTGAAATTGATTAGGGATAAGCTTTCCAGGATCATCGAAGCTTAAAGGTACGAAGGAAAACAGCATCTTCTGCCGAAAGATTTCAGAAATTTTCTAAAGAGCCATGATGCAGCGGCGCAAAAACACCGACGCTGAATCAACTTTATACGTGAAGCCTGATTACGCTGATGAGAAGCCGGTTATGTGCCTTTGGGCGTCCGGGCGGGCTTTTCACTTCAAGTTCCCCGCCATGAAAAGGCGGGGAAGCTTTCCGTTTCAATCCCTGACGTGATTATCCGCATAATAAGCCAGCAAGCCGCGTGAGTGATTGCAGCGGAAATCTCCCGTCCCGAACGCTTTCGGGGCGGGAATTGCAGTGAAAGCACGGCCCGCAGGGACACGCCCAAAAATACCCGGTTCGTTTGCGAAGGGCCGCAGTGAGCTGTCTATTAGGCCGGATTTGATGCAGAATGCACGTTCTCGTAGAAATCTTTAGACACTTCCTCGTTTTTCTCAGAAACAAAGCCCGCAAACTTATCCTTGAGGCTTTCCAGGTCGAGGTTTCCGGCGAGGCCTTTCATTCCCTCCATGAGTTTTTTCCGTGTTTCGCTTCCTTTATCAGGTGCCATTAAGATGCCGATAGCTGCTCCTGCTGCAAATCCTAACAGGGCTAATCCGATCATATTTCCTTTGTCTTTCATCGTAATTTGGTTTAAGAGTGATTGCCACTCCTGATCAAAATCTGATGCCAGCCCGGCTGATGCCCGATTGTGGATTGAGCGCATACTGGCAGCGCTGTTCCAAAATAAAGGCGTCCTGCCGGTTGGGGCATCGGAGGCTTCGAGAGCCTCAGCCTCCGGACCGCTTGATAGGCCTTCGAAGTCAGCGTAACATTCAAAACAAAAACGTCCTGCCGGTTGGGCAGGACGTTTTAATGATGTATTTAAAAATAGATTAAGCTTTAGCCGGAGTAACCGCAGGCTTCTCATCGCTCCTTGATTGGAAGTCAACCACGATAGGGGTAGAAATACATAAGGATGAGTAAGTACCGATGATACGGCCGATCAGTAAGGCGAAGATGAATCCGCGGATACTTTCCCCGCCGAAGATGAAGATCACCAGTAACACGAAGAACACGGTTAAAGAGGTCAGGATCGTACGGCTTAAGGTGCTGTTCAGGGCGTAGTTGATCAGGACATTACGCTCGGCGCCGGTAGCATCTGCTTTTCCGCTTTCTGCAAGGCGCTCACGGATCCTGTCGAACACAACCACCGTTTCCGTCATGGTATAGCCCATTACCGTTAAGATCGCCGCGATGAAGTCCTGTCCGATCTCCAGAGAGAAAGGAACCACGCCGTCGAGGATCGTGTAGAACGATAATACAACGAGCACGTCATGGAACAAGGCCACAACTGCGCCCAGACCATATTGCCATTTTTTGAATCGTACCACGATGTAGATGAACATCACGATGCAAGAGAAGAGGATCGCACCGTAAGCACCGTATAAAATGTCAGTGGCAATGGTAGGACCAACTTTTTGCTGGCTCACGATCTCATGTTTCACGTTCAGTGTATTCAGACCATCGTTCAGCGTTTTTTCCACTTCGCTGTCTACTGTTGTCGAATTGTCGGTTACCCTGTACGTCGTGGTAATTTTCATCTGGTTGGCGCTTCCTACAGTTTTCACTTCGAGCGCCGCATCTTTAAACTGAGCAGCCAGGGCCTGTTTCACGTCTTCCGTGTTCATGTCTTTCTCAAAACGAACCTGGTAAGTACGTCCACCTTTGAAATCAACACCTAAGTTGAAGCCACCGTTTTTGAAATAGAACACAACACCCAATACAATGATCAGTGCAGAGATCATGTAGTATACTTTCCTGCGGCCTACGAAATCGAAAGCAACATTTTTGAAGGCATTGGCCGTTACTTTATTGTCGAACGGAATGCTTTGCTTGCGGTCCAGCATCCATTCGAAGATCACGCGTGTAATTAAGATGGCAGAGAATAAAGACGCGCCGATACCGATGAGTAAAGTCGTAGCGAAGCCGGCCACAGGGCCTGAACCGAATACCATGAGGATAATGGCAAGGATAGCCAGGGTAGCGTTGGAGTCAATGATAGAGCTCATCGCGTGCCTGAAACCTTCTTTAATCGCCTGTTGCGTTGATTTATGCAAGGCAAGTTCTTCACGCACACGCTCGAAGATGAGGATGTTCGCATCCACCGCCAGACCGATCGTGAGGACGATACCCGCAATGCCCGGTAAGGTCAGTACGGCATTCATGGAAGCCAGGATACCCATAATGAAGAACATGTTGGCAATTAACGCGATGTTAGCCACCATACCTGCTTTGTTATAGTACATGTACATGAACACGAGGATCACCAATAAGGCGATTACGAAAGACCATAAGCTGGCGTCGATGGCTTCCTGGCCTAAGGTAGGACCAACCACGCTCTCCTCAACGATCCTGGAAGGAGCAGGTAATTTACCGGCGCTCAATACAGCTGATAAGGCATTGGCTTCCTCCACGGTAAAGTCGCCCGTAATGCGGGAGCTTCCGCCTTTGATCTCACCGTTAACGGTAGGAGCAGAGTATACCATGTTGTCCATTACCACAGCAATGGAGCGGCCTTTTTGTCCACCCTGAGGCGAGTTATCTTTCGTTAGCTTAGCCCACTGTGTGGAGGCATCGCCTGTCATGGTCATGTTGATGAAGGGGTGTCCACCGCTTTCCGCGTCGAAGTCGGTACGTGCGCTGGAAATGATATCGCCGGACATTGCCGCTTTACCTTCCCTGTTGGTTACTTTAATGGCATATAATTCGAAATACTCACCAACCACATCGCCTGCTTCATTTTTGATCTCTTTTGGTTTGTAGCCCCACATGAATTTCAGCTTGTTAGGGAAATAACCTTTCAGTGCCGGGTTTCTCAACATGGCATTGGCTTTGGCTGTATCCTGTTTGTTGTAGGCAATCGCTACAACCGGTCCTTCCCTGAACTGCTCAGGCTGACCGGTTTTTTGGTTCATGCTCACGGCAGCTTTCAATGGCTGAGGATAGCCTCCTTCGAAATAGATCAAGGGAGCGCTGCGGATAAAGGAATCGAGTTTGGTAAGAACCGCTGTATTTGTAGGTGCAGCAGTCGCTGCAACAGTCGTCGCATCCGTTGCTTTGGTTGTATCAGGAGTAGCGGCTACGGAAGCTGTATTGGCAGCTTTCAGGGAATCCGCTTTTGCTGTAGAAGCAGAGTCCGGTTTAGCAACAGAGAAATCAGGATATAAGGCTTTCGATAATTTCTCGTTAGCACCCATCAGGATGTTGCCGATCTCGCCGTTCTCATAAGTTTCCCAGAACTCGAGGTTGGCAGTTCCCTGCAATAACTCACGAACACGTTCTTTGTCTTTCACACCCGGAAGCTCCACAAGGATACGGCCGGTGTTGCCCAGTTTCTGAATGTTTGGCTGTGCCACGCCAAAACGGTCAATACGGGAACGGAATGTTTTTTCGGAGTTGGAAATAGACTCGTCTACTACCGAGCGCAGGAAAGTAATTACTTCAGCATTGGTAGCATTATAGCCGATCTTGCCTTTTAATTCAGGCGTCTGGAATAAAGGAGCCAGCTGACCGCTCGGTGCGATCTCTTTGTATTTCTTTTCAAACAGGGTCAGGTAATCGTCATTGTTTCCCTTGCCCAGGTTGTCGCTGGTTGCTTTGATGGCGTCATTGAATGCCTTGTCAGGATTCTGGTTCGACAGGTTTTTCACGATATCAGCCACGGAAATTTCCAGGGTTACGTTCATACCACCACGTAAATCCAGGCCGAGGTTGATCTCACGTTTCTTACACTCTTCGTAAGTGTAGTCGGCGATGAGCAGGTTATAAACCGGTTGCTTTTTAATAGAATCCAGGTACCTGTCGGTCAGGGCTATTTTCATAGAGTCGATGTAAGCGACCTCTCCTTTGGCATTTTTCTTAGCTGCTGCCTGTACGGTGGCGGAACTGGTAATGCTTTCGGCATACTCCTTCGCTTCGTTTTCTACACTGATTGTTTTCCATGTAAATGATAGATAGAAGATACATGCGAGCGCTAAAAGAATAGCAAAAATTTTAATGGCACCTTTGTTTTGCATAAAATTGGTATTATTTAACAAATAAAATTAAGGGTGCAAATATACGTGTATGGCGTATATGATGCAAATATTTTTATACTTGAAAATTAGTGAGTTAGCTGGGAACTCCCGTTTTTATTCGTATTTTTGCTAGGATATGGGGCATTTGAAATTCATGATCATTTTCACTGCGCTGGGCCTTTGCGCCTTTTCGCAGAATCCTGTTTACCGCGATACTATCCCTGTTTTTGAGAATGGAAACAGGTTGCTGAGTCCCTGGGCCGGCGGCCTTAATTTCAGCTCATTTACCGCCATTGATTTTAACCTCGATGGTAAAAAAGACATTGTGGCTTACGATAAGATCTGCGGTTCGGGCGGAAAGCTCAGAGCTTATGTCAATGCAGGTTCGCCCGGCAACACCAGGTACAAGCATGATTATGCCGCCCAGGCCCGTTTTCCGGCAGTAAGCGACTGGGCCCTTTTCTTTGATTATAACAACGATGGTAAAGAAGATCTCTTTACCTACAATAATAACGGCGGGATCCGGGTATTTAAGAATACCAGCACCCTGGTCACAGGCCTCACTTTTTCCCTGGTATCGTCTGAGCTCAGAAGTGATTACAATCCGAACGGCGCTCCCAATATGGCTAATATTTACTGTAACTCCATCGCTCTGCCCGGTATCGGGGATATTGATGGGGATGGAGATCTTGATATCCTGACCTATTCGGTATTTGGAGTCAAGATGGAATACCATAAAAACATGAGCAAGGAACTTTATGGAACTGCCGACAGCCTTGTATTTGATATGGTGGATGACTGCTGGGGAGATGTGCAGGAAAGCAACTGCGATGTGAACCTGAATCAATGCCCTTACCTCAGGCAATACCAACAGACGGTTCAGAATGACGGCTCCAAGCCGCTGCATGCCGGCTCCTGCCTGATGTGCTTCGACCGCGACGGCGACGGCGACCAGGACCTGATCATGGGCGATGTGTCATGCAGCAATGTATTTTATGTGGAGAACGGGGGGAGTAATGCCAACGCACACATTACCGATACCACCAGGCTATATCCCAACTATCCGAACAAAGCAAGCACCGCTGTGATCAGGCTCAATGCCTTTCCATGTACCTATCACCTCGATGTGGACGGCGATGGTAAGAAAGACCTCATTGCCAGCCCCAATGCCGTGGCCGGTTCGGAGAACTACGAGAGCGTATGGTATTACCTGAATACTTCAGCTACAGCCACCGTCAATTTCGTGCTTCAAAAAAAGAATTTTCTGCAGGAAGATATGATCGAGTTGGGCGAAGGGGCTTATCCCGTATTTTTTGATGCCGATGCGGATGGTAAAAAAGATATCCTGGTGGGCAACCTGGGTTATTACACAAGCGGCATCAATAAATCGAAAGTGGCGTATTACCGGAACACGGGAAGCCTGAGCGCTCCATCCTTCTCGCTGGTCACCAGGGATTATCAAAACATGTCCGCGTTCAATATGTACGGCATGGCGCCAACCTTTGGCGATCTCGACGGCGACGGCGACAGAGACCTGATCATCGGGCAGGCCAACGGGCAGCTGGCCTATTTTCAGAATACGGCAGGCGCCGGAAATGCGGCTGTATTTGCCAGCCCGGTGAATAACTACCAAACGATCGATGTCGGAAATTTTGCTTATCCGCAGCTGTATGATATTGACAAGAACGGAACACTTGACCTGCTGATCGGTTCGCAGAACGGAAAGATCGCTTATTGGAAAAATACAGGCACGCCTACTGCTCCTAATTTTGTTTTGCAAACGGCTTCTTTTGGAAATGTGGATGTGAAAAGCTACGGCTTTTTGACAGGATTCAGCACGCCTTTTGCGTTCAACGCAGGCGGTGTCACCAAACTCATGGTGGGAAGCGAAACGGGAACGATTTTTCTTTATGACCAGATCGACGGAAACCTTAGCGGAAGCTTCAACCGCGTGGATACCGCTTTATATAAGATCAATGAAGGGACACGCTGCTCGTTTCACTGCGACGATATTACCGGCGATGGCAAGCCCGACATGATCCTGGGAAATTATGCCGGGGGCATTGCCTTTTTCAATTCCACCAATGTGAATGGCGTAGGAGTAGAAGAACAGGAATTAGCCGACAACATCGTGGTGTTTCCGAATCCGGTAAATGATGGTGTCCTAACGATTGCGAGGAACGATCATAGCGGGGAGGAAATGGTTTTCAGATTATACGATATGATCGGTAAAGAAGTGTATGCCGGTAGCAGCTTTAATACGAACATTCACATCGACATGTCGTCTTTCCGTAAAGGCATGTACATCTTAAGGCTGGAAAGCAGGGATGGGCAGAATGCATTCACTAAAAAAGTGATCGTGCAGTAAACGTCCGCATTCCGGAGGAATACGCTTATTCTTATCTTTTTCTTTATGGCATTCTTGAGGATAAGGTCCCTCACAAGTTTTATCCTAATGTTATCATGCCGTTACCATGGCAGGCCTGTCTGTTTTAACCTGTTCATCCTGAGTTGATTTGATTGTGTATTTGTATTGTTTTTCGTTTGATTGCCGTACAGGAAACAGAACATTCACGGATGCTCACCCGATATTAGCGTAAATACATCCGATACCCACAGATATACACTCGGTAGTATCATCCTGTTCCGAATACCTATTTTTGCGTCGGTTTTCAAATCAACCGGTTGCCGGATGCATTCTTGATTTGTTATTTTCAATACATTTGGGCCCCGATTTTTTTTTTAAGGGCCGAAGTGTTTTGGTTTGTACAAGTTAAAAACGCTTACTCACACATCGGATGACATCGTAATTTTAATAATCACAGGTATATAGAAAAGACTCTGTTCTCTTTAATTTAAACAACATGAAAAAAATCTTACTGTTCCTTTCCCTGGTCTCTGCTTATATAGCCGGGGCACAGTCCATTACGATTACACAACCCAATGGGGGCGAGGTATTGGCGGCTTGCCAGGTATATCCGGTAAAATGGACACAAACCGGAAGTCCTTCCAATTACTGGAACATCGATTATTCATTGGATGGCGGAACGATCTGGACTTCGGTGGCCAGCAATTTCCTGTCTACCAACGGGCAGTTTAACTGGACGGTGCCTAATGTGCAGTCGAACACGGTATTGATGCGGGTTTACGATGCTCTGAATGCCTCCACCGTTGATCAGAGCAATGCTTTTTTTACCATCAACATCCCGATCGTATTAACCTCTCCTAACGGAGGCGAGGTATGGCAGGGAGCCACTGTTCATAACATCACCTGGAATGCCTTAGGGACTTCCAATACCTATAACATTGCGTATTCCACCGACGGAGGTTCCAGCTGGACAAACATCGTGACGAACCACTCCAACTCAACCGGCGTGTATGCCTGGACGGTTCCTAATATACCTTCCACGAACTGCCTGGTGCGCGTGCAGGATTATGTGCAGAATTGCATGCAGGACATCAGCGCCTCGACCTTCACGATCACGCCTGCACAGCCGATCCTGTTGACACCAAACGGAGGTGAGACCCTGCAACAGAGCTGCACCTATTACATTACGTGGAACACGGCGACATTCTTCTCGAACGTTCGGTTGGAATACTCATTGAACAACGGCTCGACCTGGACGACGATCGTGGCCAACACGGGCAACAGCGGGAGCTATGGCTGGAGTGTTCCGAATGTATCCAGCAGCCAGTGCCTGGTGAGGGCAAGCAATACCTCGAGCCTGAGTGTGAACGATGTGAGCAATACGACCTTTACGATCGCCCCTGCGATCACGGTCACGAGCGCCAACGGAGGCGAGACGTGGTATGGCTGCAGCACCTATAACATTACCTGGAACCGCACGAACTGCAACAGCCGTTACAACCTGGACTACAGCATCAACGGCGGTAGCACCTGGCTACCGATAACAAACTATTACAATCCCGGCGGCGGTCTGACGGCCAGCTATGCGTGGCAG
>DGQK01000053.1:41377-56182 GCA_002390745.1 Bacteroidetes bacterium UBA4416
CGATGTGAGCGATGCGACCTTTACAATCACACCTGCACAGCCTATTTTGATCAGTCCTAACGGCGGAGAAGTATTGTACTCAGGCATGACGCATTATATTACATGGAACACGGCGACATTCTTCTCGAACGTTCGGTTGGAATACTCACTGAACAACGGCTCGACCTGGACGACGATCGTGGCCAACACGGGCAACAGCGGAAGCTATGGCTGGAGTGTTCCGAATGTATCCAGCAACCAGTGCCTGGTGAGGGCGAGCAATACCTCGAGCCTGAGTGTGAGCGATGTGAGCAATACGACCTTTACGATCAAGCCGGCTGTGACCATCATTACGCCTAACGGCGATAATGGTGTAACCATCTGGGGTGGTTGTACGGTAACCTCCATTACGTTCGACCGCTCGCCGGCCTGGAACAACTACCTGATCGAATACAGTATCAATAACGGCGCTACCTGGACAACGATTGCCACCAACTGGTCGGCAACTTCAAATCCGGCTACTTATAACTGGTCGATGCCGAATACGCCAAGCTCGCAGGTAAGGGTGCGTGTGACACCAACCTATGCCAGCACATACGGCGATCAGAGCGATAACGTATTTACGATTACGAAACCGGTAACCATCATCCAGCCTAATTTTGGAGGGATCATGCAATCGGGCACAGTTTACCCGATCAAATGGACTTCCGACGGGATCTCCAACATCTATGATATCTTCTATTCAACGAACGGAGGCTCTACTTACACCAATATTGTGATGGGTTACAATACCTCTATCAATACCTATTCGTGGACGGTACCCGCTGTTGTGTCCAATAATTGCAAGATCATTGTGCGCGACAATATCAATACCTGTAAGACCGATACGAGCGATCAGGCCTTCATCATTCAGTCTACGCCTCCTGCTATTACGTTGCTGAATCCTAACGGGGGTGACACGCTCAAAGGTTGTTCGACTTATACGATCAACTGGACGGATGCCGTTCCGACAGGAACCTATAATTTACACTATTCTGTGAACAGCGGCTCTACCTGGAATACGATCGTCAGCAATTACGTGACATCGTCCGACAATTATAACTGGGTCGTGCCCAATACAATCGTGTCAAATAATGTGCTGGTAAGGGTTCAATCGGCCAGTACGCTGACGGTGCTCGACCTGAGTGACGCGCTTTTGACCATCGTGAACGGAAGCTTAACAGCGACACCGGCGAGTACGGCCATTTGCGCGGGAACCCCTGTACAATTCAATGCCACGGGAGGTGTCAATTACAACTGGTTGCCTGCAACAGATCTCAACGCATCGAACATTTCTAATCCCATCGCGACACCTTCTGCATCCACCATCTACACGGTTCAGTCGGTGAATGGATCCTGCATCCTGAGTAATACGGTGAATGTCACGGTATCCGGAAGCGGTGCGCCGGCGAGTGTAAGTATCACAGCCAACCCTTCCAGTTCAGTATGTCCGGGAACCACCATTACCTTCTCTGCCAGTCCGTTGAACGGAGGCATGAATCCTACGTATCAATGGATCGTAAATGGAGCAACGACCGGTATGACCTCGTCAACCTATACCAACAATACGCTCACGACAGGCGATGTGGTGCAATGCCTGATGACTTCAGGCTTGACCTGTGTGTCAAACAATCCGGCTTTATCAAATGGTATTACGATAAACACAGCATCCGGCCAAACACCTTCTGTGATCGTCACGGCAGCGCCTTCCAATACAATCTGTCCCGGAACACTGGTGACCTTCTCGGCGAATCCATCCTATGGAGGAACAGCGCCGACATACGTGTGGAAACTAAATGGGGCAACCGTAGCGACTACGCCTACTTATACCAATAACACATTAACAAACGGCAGTACGGTAACCGTGATCATGACTTCCAATGCAGGTTGTGTAGCGACTGCCACCGCGGGTTCGTTACCAATGGTCATTACGGTGAATACCACTCCGGCTGTACCGGCATCTATTACCGGCAGCACGGTTGTTTGCGCGAATGGATCTTACACCTATGCGGCAGCTCCTGTTAGTGGTGCTACCGGCTATAACTGGACCCTGCCTTCAGGCTGGACGGGCACCAGCAACAGTAATACGATAGCGGTGACAAGCGCCACCAATGGCGGCGTGATCTCTGTTCAGGCGGTAAATGCCTGTGGTACGAGCGCGTCGAGGATACTATCTGTATCTGTAGGAGCGCCGACGGTGACGATTTCGGGACCTGCATCGGTTTGCTTTGGCTCTTCTGCAACCTTCACGGCAGGAGGCAGCGCTACGAGCTTCACCTGGAGCACCGCTCAAACCGGTTCGGTGATTACTGTTTCGCCGGCAATCACAAGTACTTATAGTGTTACGGGTGTAGATGCAGGCGGGTGCCAGAATACGGCAGTGAAAACCATTACGGTCACCGCGCTTCCGCTGGTAGCGGCAACGAGTCCGACGATCTGCGGAGGAGCTACCGCCACGGTAATGGCTTCGGGTGCTTCCACGTATACATGGAACACAGGAGCTACGGGAGCAAACCTGGTAGTGACACCTTCTTCCACAACCCTTTACACGGTAACAGGAACCTCGGCTGCCGGTTGCGTAAATACGATGACTACATCGGTGACAGTAACGCCTGGCCCTGTGATTGCTGTCAGCAATGCAACGGTTTGTTCCGGAACATCAACGGTGCTGATTGCTTCGGGTGTGACAACTTATACCTGGAATACAGGCACTACTACTCCTACCTTATCCGTATTGCCTTCCACAACCACTGCTTATACGGTGAGCGGGGGAAATCCGGGCTGTTCAAGCATTGCCACGAAAGTGGTCACTGTCACCGTAAACGCCCTGCCAACTGTCGGCATTACAGGGACAGCAAGCCTTTGTGCAGGCCAGGGCACGGTGCTTACAGCTACAGGAACAGCCTCATCTTACGTTTGGGGAATGGGAGAAACCACAGCCAGCATCAGCATTTTGCCAACAGTAACAACCACTTACACTGTGACGGGAATGCATGCGAATGGTTGCAGCAGCAATGCCACAAAAACAGTAACGGTTAACGCCCTGCCTACGGTAGCAGCAACCAGCCCGACGATTTGCGGGGGATCTACCGCCACGGTAACGGCTTCGGGAGCTTCCACGTATACATGGAGCACAGGCGCTACAGGAGCCAGCCTGGTGGTAAGCCCTTCAGCTTCTACAAACTATACCGTAACCGGAACATCCGCCACGGGATGTGCCAACACCGCGACAACGGCTGTGACCGTAGGTGCGGCACCATCTATTGCCCTGAATACATCAACCGTATGTGCCGGAACATCCGCCACGCTGACTGCTTCGGGTGTAAGCACGTATACCTGGAACACTGGAGCAACAGGCTCATCCATTATCGTAACGCCTGCTTCCACAACGGTATACACCGTGAGTGGAAACCTCTCGGGATGCAGCACAACTGCGGTTAAAACCACCACGGTAACGGTGAATGCTCTGCCGCTCATGACGATCACAGCCGCTAACACAGCTATCTGCAGTGGACAAAGCACAACACTCACCTTAACAGGAAGTGCCACCAATTATACATGGAGCACAGGACAAACCACACCAGCCATCAGCGTGACGCCGGCCACGACAACTACGTATAGCGTCAGCGGCACCAATGCCAATGGTTGCAGTAATACAGCCCTGGCAACGGTCACCGTCAATGCTTTGCCAACCGTGTCGGTTCCTTCGGCAAGTGTGTGCCTTGGCGGAACAGTTAGCCTCACTGCCTCAGGGGCATCGACCTATACCTGGAATACCGGGGCCACAGGCGCCGGCTTAAATGTTAATCCATCAAGCGCTACGGTTTATACCGTAACAGGAACTTCTGTTTCGGGATGTGTCAACAGCGCAACGGCACAGGTAACAGTGGGCGCTGCCCCGTCGATCACGGTGAACTCTGCCACGGTTTGCGCTGGCTCATCTGCTACATTGACAGCCGGTGGAGTAAACACCTATACCTGGAATACAACAACGACAGGTCCGAACCTGGTTGTAAGTCCGCTGGCAACGACGGTTTTCACCGTGAGTGGCAGCAGCGCCGGCTGCAATGTAGTAGCCGTGAATACAGCTACTGTAACCGTTCATGCGTCGCCAACGATGGGCATCAGCGGTAATACATCGCTTTGCAACGGACAGTCCACCAATTTAACAGTGAATACAACAGCGGTCAGCTATACCTGGAGCACGGGGCAAACAGGCTCAACGATTGTTGTACTACCCGGATCAACAACGGTTTACAGCGTGAGCGGACAGGGAAGCAACGGATGCAGCGCTTCGGCTACCGCGACCGTCACCGTGAACCCGATCCCGACGGTAGGTGTGACGAATGCCACGATCTGTGCCGGTGGCAGTGCCACGCTGACGGCCAATGGTGCTATCGCCTATACCTGGAATACAGGAGCCATAGGGGCAAGCTATGTAGTGTCGCCATCGGCGAATACCAGTTACACCGTGACCGGTATGGGCACAGGCGGCTGTACAAATACAGCGGTAGCTTCGGTGGTTGTAACAGCCTCTCCAAGCTTAAGCGTGAATTCCGGCACGATCTGTTCGGGTAATGCGATGACGCTTACGGCCAGTGGGGCCACAACGTATACCTGGAGCACGGGCCAGCAAACACCAGTCATTACGGTGTCTCCGGGCAGCAGCACACTTTACACTGTGACGGGCGAAATGCCGGGCTGTAATGTATACCCGAGCCAGACGGCGACAGTGATCGTGAACAACACGCCAACTGTAACGGCGATCAGCTCCGGTACGGTTCTCTGTGCCGGTGAAACGGCTACCCTGACAGCACTTGGCACTGCGACCTACAGCTGGAGTTCGGGACAAACAGGAAGCGTTGTGATCGTCGCTCCTTCAACAAGCAGCAGCTATACCGTAACCGGGTCATCGCCGGAAGGCTGCCAGGACGAAGCAGTGATCAGTCTCAATGTAAATCCATGTACAGGAATTGTCGAAAATGTGAACAAGCTGATAAACGTGGATGTGTACCCGAATCCGTTCACCGGAGTGTTTACGATCCGTTATGCGGAACAGCAGCATGATGAAGTCTGTATTCTGAACGCCCTGGGTGCTATCGTTTACCGGACATACTTAACCGGCGAGCTCACAGAGGTTGCCCTGCCATACGAAGCGGGAGGCATTTACTTTGTGCAGATCAAAACCAGGGATGGTGTGCTTACTCAGAAAATGGTGAAGGAATAAGAAAATCCAAAACCGGATGTGATAAGGGCCCTGTTCTGCGAATCTGCGGGACAGGGCTTTTTTTGTCAACGAATAATCATCAGGAAGCTACGTATGTATGTCAGATTTGCTTGTTTACAAATCGGCTGAGCGATGAACAAGCCAAAGATTTAATTTAGGCCAAAAATACGTTTAAAGCAACTATCGCAAAATCGGAAACATGATGAACAAGATATCTCAATTTATGCTGGTGAGCGCATGCCTGTTCGGGCTGAGCACATTTGCTATTCCCGGAAGAGAGAAGCCTTCGCCGGCTATAGCCGGAAAATCGTCAGGTATTTGTTTTACAGAAAATAAAGGCCAGGTGCATGACCAGAACAACCTCCTTCGCCCTGATGTACTGTTCAGTGGCTCTACTGGTCAGATGGCTTTTCATCTTCGTCAAACAGGTATCAGTTATCAGTTGAGCAAAGTAAATGGCATGAATGAAAAAGCGTCAAAATTGCCGCTGCCAAACGAGACAGAAGAAAGAACAATTTACCGTGTGGATATTGATTGGGTGAATGCCAATCCAAAATCCACTGTGAAAACGGAGCATGCCCGTCCGGGAGTGGAACATTATTGCCAGGGCGCTCCCATTACAGAGGTAACCGGTGTGAGAAGTTTTGGCAGTGTTACTTACGAAAATCTCTATCCGGGTATCAGCTTAACATGGTATGAGAAAAATGGAAGTTTAAAATATGATTACCTGGTAGCTGCCGGTGCCGATTACGGACAGATACAGTTGCTTGTTGGAGGAGCTGAAAGCCTGCGGATCAACCAATCGGGCGAAGCAGAGATACACACCCCGTTGGGGACTATTACAGAGCACGCGCCCCTGGTGACACAGAATGGAAAGGTGTTGCCGTCGCGCTGGGTGTTGAAGGGAAAGACCTTGAGCTTTGCGATCGACGGTGTGGATCCGGCACAGCCAATGGTTATTGATCCGGCTGTATATGCCTGGGTTACCTATTATGGGGGAAGCAATGGAGAAGATACATATGCCTGCAAAACAGACAATGCCGGTAATGTTTATTTTGCCGGAGAAACAAGAAGTACGACTGCAATTGCCACTTCCGGTGCTTATCAAACGACTCTTAGCTCAGCCACAGATGCCTACCTGGCTAAGTTTACTTCTGGCGGTGTGCGCCTTTGGGCAACGTATTATGGAGCCGGTAGTAATGAAAGCGCTTATGGATGTGATGTAGATGCTTCAAACAATGTCTATATGGCGGGCAGGAATCAATCCGGAGCGATCTTGTTTAAGTTTAATGCAAATGGCTTACATCAATGGCATGTGAGTATGGGAAGCTCGTCATATGATTTTGGAAGAGCCTGCGCGACCGATGCCAGCGGCAATGTATACCTTTCCGGTGAAACTACTGCAACATCAGGTATTGCTACACCCGGAAGCCATCAGACGGTATTCGGTGGCGGTACCAATTCAGACGCTTTTCTTGCAAAATATGACGGGAACGGAAATCTGTTGTGGGCTACTTATTATGGTGGCAATAACGAAGATTTCGGATACGGTTGCGATACGGACCCTTCCGGAAATGTCTATCTTGCAGGGGCCACCAGGTCTGCCAGCGGCATTTCTACCTCAGGCAGCCATCAGGCTACTATGGGAGCTTCTTCCGGAGGGGCAAAGGATGCTTTCCTGGTTAAGTTCAATAGCAATGGTGTTCGGCAATGGGGAACTTATTATGGCGCAGCAGGTGACGATTATGGTTATGCCTGTACGATTGATCTTTACGGTAACATCTTCTTGGCGGGTACCACATCTTCTTCCAGTAATATAGCTACAGCTGGTAGTTACCAGGCAAGTCATGGAGGCATTGCGGATGCCTACCTGGTTAAATTCACAACGTCGGGATCCCGGATCTGGGGAACGTATGTCGGGGGTGCAGATTATGATGAAGGTTTTGCCTGTACCACAGATGGCAGTGGGAATGCCTATCTTGCAGGAAGGTATATTGTGGGAGGATCCAACGCCCAGGCTTTTGTTTATAAATTCCTGGCTTCCGGCTTATACCAGTGGGGCTATCTCTTCGGCTTGTCTCCGGGGGATGAACATTACAAAGCTGTGGCTGCTGATGCTACAGGTGCTGTATATGCGGCAGGATTCACAAATAGTGGTCTTCCGGCCTTATCCACCACCGGTAGCCATCAACCCGCCTATGGTGGAGGATACGATGCCCTGTTTGTAAAAATGCAGGATTGCAACGCCGTGAGCACGACGCCTTTATCCGGTCTGACGGTTTGTAACGGAGCAGGTGCTGTTCTTTCTGCGGCGAGCAGCAGCAATACCATTACCTGGTATGCGACGTCTACGTCCACCGCTGTATTAGGCACAGGCAACACCTATACCACTCCGGCATTGAGCGCAGGAACTTATACCTATTACGCATCTTCAGATGCCTGCTTGCCGAATCAGCGCACTGCCATTACGGTTACAGCACAAAATGCCCCAACAGTTACTGCCAGTGGCGGCAATGTCTGCTCCGGCCAAAGTTTTACGATCTCTCCGTCGGGTGCGGTAAGCTATAGCTACAGCAGTGGTTCGGCTGTTGTGAGCCCCATAACGACGACAATATACACCGTCACAGGGAGCAATGCAGCCGGATGTGAAGGTACCGCTACAGTTCAGGTAACGGTGAATGCCTTGCCGGTGATCAGCGTCACGAGTCCAACGACATGCAGCGGAGCAACTGCTACCCTGACAGCATCGGGCGCATCAACGTATACCTGGAATACAGGCGCTAACGGTGCAAGCCTTGTGGTGGCGCCGGCATCAACGACGAATTATACGGTTACCGGAACTTCTTCTGCCGGCTGTGTCAACACAGCTACAGGCAGTGTGACGGTTGATGCTGCGCCGGTGATCAGTGTGAATGCAGCAACCGTATGTGCCGGAACATCTGTTACATTGACGGCGACTGGTGTTAGCACCTATACCTGGAATACAGGGGCGGGCGGATCCTCTCTGAGTGTAACTCCTGCGTCAACCACCACATATACCGTAAGCGGCAACCTGGCAGGATGTGCAACAACGGTGGCTGGCACAACAACGGTAACGGTGCTTGCCCTTCCGGTGTTGAATGTAAGCGCCGGCAACAGCATGATTTGCGAGGGGCAAAGTGCTACGCTTTCAGTAACAGGAACGGCAGCGGGCTATACCTGGAGTACGGGGCAAACGACTCCTGCAATTACCGTGTCGCCGACGACAAGCACCAGCTACAGCGTTACCGGGGTTCATGCCAATGGCTGTAGCAATACAGCATCTACAACACTCACGGTTAATCCAAATCCAGTTGTATCTGTTCCTCCGGCAACGGTATGCCTCGGAGGTACGGTAACCTTAAATGCTTCCGGCGCCAATACCTATACCTGGAGCACTGGTGCCACCGGTGCCAGCCTGAATGTCAGTCCTGCGGCAATGACAAATTATACGGTAACAGGAGCTTCTGCGACAGGCTGTACGAGCCAGACTGTGGTTACTGTATCTGTTGGGGCAGGCCCATCTGTAGCAGTCAACAATGCAACCGTTTGTGCAGGTACAAACGCCCTGTTAACGGCGAGCGGAGCTTCTACCTACACCTGGAGCACGGGACAGCAAATACCCGGTATCAGTGTTTCCCCCCTCACGACCACCATTTATACTGTTACGGGAGGATTGCCGGGCTGCAATTTCTATTCCGTACAAATGGCTACCGTCACGGTCAACAGCACGCCAACCGTATCAGCAATAAGCTCCCAAACCTTAATTTGTAGCGGTCAAACAGCTACGATTACTGCATTTGGAGCCAATACTTATACCTGGAGCACCGCGCAAACAGGAAGCGTTGTGATCGTTGCTCCTGCAACAAGCAGCAGCTATACAGTAACCGGATCATCGCCGGAAGGCTGCAAGGACGAAGCAGTGATCAGCCTCAGTGTAAATCCATGTACAGGAATTTCAGAAAATGCAAAAAGGCTGATAAACGTGGATGTGTATCCGAATCCGTTCACCGGAATGTTTACGATCCGTTATGCGGAACAGCAGCATGATGAAGTCTGTATTCTGAATGCCCTGGGCGCTATCGTTTACCGGACACACTTAACCGGCGAGCTCACAGAGATTGTCCTGCCATACGAAGCGGGAGGTATTTACTTTGTGCAGATCAAAACCAGGGATGGCGTGGTCACTCAGAAAATGGTGAAGGAATAAATCAACAGAAAAAACAAATAATAAGATCCCCGTCCTGCACGATTTCCGGATGGGGATTTTTGTTTTCTTGTTTTGAAGTTCACGATAATTTAATTATGGGCGTGCCGGCGAAAAGCAGTCAGGCTTTTCCTGCCCCTCTGGTCAGGCGGGCATTTCAATCTCCCTATGACGCGTCGTGAGAGGATTTTCCCTTCCGTACCGGCACGGGGGGAATGCAAGCCTTCATGCAGTCGTTATGTTTAACTAACGGCATAGACCCGCAGATCGCGCAAAGTAAAATGAAATTTAAATATTAATTTAATGATTGTCCTACAGGCTTATCGCAGAGTCAAACATCAGCGTTCCTTTAAAACGCTCCGTTCAGGAATTCCGGAATTTGGAAAGCTCCATGGCGATCTTATTATACAGAAGCATCAGGAGGCATAAGCAGGCGCCGGGAAATACCACAAGCCACCAGGAGGAAAAATGATCGCGGCCTTCGTTCAGGAGGCTGCCCCAGGAGGCCGATTCATGAGGGATGCCGATGCCCAGGAAAGAAAGAGAAGCCTCAGCCAGCACGGCGCCTCCCATACCGAAAACCACTTGTGTTAAGATGAGGGGCATCACGTTTGGCAGGATGTGCCTGAATAAAATGCGCCTGTTCTTCATGCCCAGGGCTTTAGCTGCAATGACATATTCCAGGTTCTTTGCTTTTAAATACTCGACCCGTGTGATCCGGGCAATGGCCGTCCAGCTCAACAGGCCCATGATGATGATAAGCAGGCTGTAGGAAGGCCGTGCGAAAGCGGATAAGGCGATGATCAATAAAAGCGAGGGAACGGAGTTAAGGAGCTCGATGCTTTTGGATACGAGGCTATCCATGGGAAAGCGAAAGCGGTAAGAGATCTTTAATTTCCGCTCAATATAAGCAGCGATCCATACCAGTCCGCCGATGGTTTTTAACGCCACGTAAGCTAAGAACAGTAAGCGCAGGATGAGCCATATCCCGCCCTCGTTGAAGGCTTCCGCAAGCTTATAGCCCCGGATGACGCAGCAATAAAAATAGGTGAAGAAGATGCCCGCAAGGAGGGCGAGCACCTGGAGAGGCCCAAGGCGCAGGCCGTAATCGGAGAAATAGCCGGCGAAGGCGCCTAAGCATACACCAATGAGGGCTGCAATCAGCATGCTCGCAAAGCCAATGCCAATGGCGATAGCGGTGCCGTGGATCAGGATGGAGAGCACGTCCTGTCCGTTTTGGGTTGTCCCAAGCCAGTGGCGGTAACGGAGTGGAAGAGGGCCGGGGCTGCCGTTTTTGTGGCTCAGCCACTGCTTGTCAAAAGGGCTTTTCCTGGGAGCATTATCCGGATCAAGCGTGCCGGGAGACCAGGCGCATGGCGGAAACAGGATGACGTCGGCATCGAGCTGTTTCCAGTCTTTTCCCATGTTGTAGTTCAGGCTGGTGTCGCCGGTCACCACGGTTCGTTTCCAGGAAAAGGCAGGGAACAGCCAGGCGCTCTTATACCGGCAGAAAAGCGGTTTGTCGTTTGCCAGCAGGGGCGCGAGGAGAGCAACGATCACCAGGAACATCAGTGCACGCAGGCAGCGTTTCAGGCTTTTGTTTTTGTCCAAAGCCGACCGCATATCATGGTATGTGTGTGTGTCTTTCATGATTTTTGCCTGATGCGTGGATCGGCCCAGGCATAGAGGATGTCGGCCATTAAATAGCTCAGCATGGTGAGCAGGCAGGACAGGGTAATGATGGCAATCACAACCGGATAATCTTTCGAGATAATGGCCCTGATCGTTTCCTGCCCCATGCCGGGAATGGTGAAGATGCTTTCGATGATCACGGAGCCGCCGATGATGGAAGGGAATATGGTGGAGAATACGGTGATGAGGGGAAGCAGGCTGTTCTTCAGGGCGTGGTTCCGGATAACAGCACCTTCGCTTAAACCCTTGGCCCTGGCGGTTTTGATGTAATCGAGCGGCAGCTGCTCCATAATGGAGGTTTGCGTTAGCCGCGAAATGTAGGATAAGGATGAGTAGGTGTAGCAGATCAGGGGTAAAACCATGTAAGGCAGCGAATCGTACAGTTTTTCGAAGAGGCCCGCATCGTCGTTATAACCACCAACAGGCTTAATGCCCGAAGGTGGAAAGATGGACAGGACGTCTGGATTGGCAAAGAGCATCAGCAACAGAACGCCTCCAAAAAAAACGGGTGTGGAATACAATAGGAACAGGCCTGCCTGGATAAGCCTGTTTGCGGTACGATGAGGCCTTTGTGCCAGCCTGATGCCGATCGGGATGCTGACAAGGTAGGCGAGGACAATCGAAAGAACAGAAAAGAACAGCGGCCACATCATCTTATCGCCGATCACTGCAAGCACAGGCTGCTTGTGTGTGTAAGAAATTCCGAAGTCGCCACGGATCACACCTTTGCTGTCGCCATTTCCAAAAAGCCAGAGGTGATAACGGTTGTGGATGCCATACCAGGAGATCTTCGGAATGTAATTTTTATACCTTGTCCTGTTCGCTTTCAGCTGCCTGAGGCTTTTTTCAATGGCCGCAGAGAATGGCGGTTTTATATAAAATGCGGCCTCATCCTGTTTGAGCTTAGCCAGTAAATAGATCTGCATGCTACTGTCCCCGCATGTTTCCAGGCTGTTTAGATCTTCTGCCACGCCGTCCAGGCGGCTTTTGTAACGCTGGTAATGTTCCGGGAATGTTTCTTTTTCAAAGCGCAGCCATTGCTCATGTGCCTGTTTGCTGTACCGGATGGTAGTGAAGTATGCGCTCACCAACTCTGCATTTCCCGTTTCACGCAGGAGATTTTCGTAAGCTTTGCGTTTTTCGTGGTCCTGTAGTTTATAGAGCGTATCCGGCTCCGCCCAGGTATTTACGGAAAAGTAAAATACCGGCAGGTCAAGTCCGAGCTGCCTGCTCCAATGCGCCCTTTGCAAATGGTACTCTTCGGCGTGTTTCATGCTGAGGGCAGGAACCAGCTGGTCGAGTGGGTCACCGGGGGCGGAAACCAGCAACAGGAAGCCAAGCAGCGTTACCAGGAGCAGTGTTGGAATAAACCACAACAAGCGTTTGAGGATATATGCCAACATAGGCTCTAGTCATTAAGTTTTAGGGTGTTGAGCAGCACGCCGGGGTACTCGGCATAAACCTCGGACTGGCCCCATGTTTTATGGAGGACAATACGGCGTGCCTGTACGAACATGAAAATGTAAGGCTGCTCTTCATATACGATCTTCTGGAAGCGTTTGGATAAAGCCTGGCGCCTGCTATCATCCAGGCATGTGTTGATGCTGTCGATCAGCGCATCTGTCTGCGCATTGCCAAAGCCGGAAAAATTGAGGCCGTTATTTTTCCAGGCGGACGTTGACCATAATTGGGAAAAATCTTCCGGTTGGGAGTTGCCCTGCCAGGCGCCGATGCTCATGTCAAAATCGTGTTGCAGGCAGTTATTTACAAAGCTGCTGTAATCCAAAGGGTTCAGGCGTGCATACACCTTTGCTTTCTGCATGCCGTCTGCGACCTGCCGGGCAAGGTCCTCCCATTGTTTTTGTGTGTTCATGAAATTGATGTCGAACTCCAGCTTTACTTTTTCCCCGTCAATGACTTTGTCCAGGATGTCGTCGTTGTCTGTATCCGTCCAACCGGCTTGGGCGAGCAGGGCCCTGGCTTTTTCCACATCGTAGGGAATGGCCTTGAGATCGGTGTTGCTGCTTTGCTTGTTGGGAACAACGGGGCCGAAGCTGCGTTTCAGGCTGTTGTTATATACGATGCTGTTGATCTGTTCATAAGGCGTCAGCATGGCCATTGCGCGCCTGGTCAGCACATCCGAGAAGATTTTTTTACGCTTTTTTCCATCGGGGCGTGTATTCATGCAGATATATACATAATTGTAGGTGTTGGCCAGCTGCGTGCTGTAGTCTTTCAGGAATGCCTCATCTTTCGAGAGTTCAAGGTAGGAGGCAAAATCCACCTGTGTGGAAATGTCCAACAGCTTGTTTTTCAGTTCGAGCATGGTGGAGGCATTGTTGCTGTTGAGCTTAAAAATGATCTTGTCGGGCTTTGCCTGGCAGTACCAGTTTTCAGTGCAGCCACCGGTCCAATGGTCTTTCTTTTTTTCGAGGGTAAGGCTCACGCCCTTATCCCATTTGGAAATGCGGNNGGTAGGGGCCCGCACCACTGATAAACTCCGGATCGCTGTAATATTTGGGGCTGTTGAAATCTTTGGCCCAGGTGTCGACGTCGGTTTTCCCTTTCAGAAAAGCAGAGTCGCTGAGCTGCTGGCAGGAGTAGTTCGAAAGGACATGTTGCTTGTCGTACCAATTTTCCTGAATGATCGCCACATCACTCCAAAACCAGGTATTAAGGATGTATTGCTTTTTCATGACCACCGTAAACTTTTTGGGGTTGGAGGCATCGGGTTTTATCTCGCCGATGTTCTCCCAGAATCCTTTTACCGCCGGATTATTGGTTAACAGGCATTTACAGGCCTTGNNGCCTTGGCGGTAAACATAACGTCCCTAGCGGTGATGGGGCTTTGGTCGTCCCAGGCGGCCTCTTCTTTGAGCTCGTAGGTGTATTCCAGGCCGTTGGCCGAAACGGCAGGCAGGCTTTTGGCGAGGCATGGCATCAGAGTGCCATCCTTGTAGTTGAGCCTCAGCAGGCTCATCTGGGTATACAGCTGAATTTCAGCCCTGATGGCAGAGGCGCCGTTGGTGGGATGCATGTCGTCGGGCTCCGAAACGATATGGGCTACCAGTGTATTGGGCTGACTTTTCTTGCAGGAATCAAGGAAAAAGAGGCATAAACAGGCGCCCAGGAAATACAGGAGTAACTTCATGCACCTAAAATAGCTAAAAAATATTTTTTTGCATTACCTTTTAATAATTTGAAAAAAATACTACATTTGCCATCTCGATTTAATTATTGAGAAAGACGGTGAGGTGCCTGAGAGGCCGAAAGGANNGTATCGAGGGTTCGAATCCCTCCTTCACCGCAAAAAGGGACTGACCTGATAAAACGGGCTTCAGTCCCTTTTCATTTAAAAGCAAATCGCCCGACAAGCGGGAGATTTCAGCGATTACAGAATTTATTTTCGGAGTTCGAAATGCCCCATTTATTTTATCATAGATAACTCCTTCGGGAAAGATCAATTTTTGAAGTTTTTTCTTGAGTGTTATGCTTCCTTTTTGCCATAACGATTTGATATTCATACACAATTTAGCCGCTTCCCAAAGGTGATCGCTAAGGTTCGAAATCTGAACCGAGATATCGGCCAACTTCCTAACGTTTTCCTCCCTATCCCATTTGACCTCCCTCCATTAACCGGACA
>DGQK01000009.1 GCA_002390745.1 Bacteroidetes bacterium UBA4416
TTATCAGGCGTGATCTTAGTGATCTGCTCTGTCCTTTATCCTCTGCTGATTGCCGGAATCGGTACCCTTGCTCCCGGGAGTGGCAATGGAAAAAAAGTGCTTGTGCATGATACCGTTGTCGGTTATGAGAACATCGGTCAGAAATTCACGGATGAGGCTTATTTCCAGGGAAGGCCATCGGCCGTGGATTACAATGCTGCCGGTTCGGCGGGCTCCAACAAGGGCGGCTCTAATCCTGATTACCTGGCAACTGTACAGGCCCGCATCGACACGTTTTTGGTTCACAATCCCGGAATTAAAACGGCTCAGATCCCGGCTGACCTCGTAACAGCGAGTGGAAGCGGCCTCGATCCGCACCTCTCCGTGCAGGGAGCCAACATCCAGGTGCCGCGCATTGCCCGCCTGCGAAAACGAGATGAACAACAGGTCTACGACCTGGTAAAAACATATACGGAAAAACCTTTATTAGGTATCTTTGGTACGGAAAGGGTGAATGTGCTGAAGCTGAACATTGCTTTGAAGGAGGCGTCGTATTAAGAGTGGAACCTGCGTCGGGTACTGTCACAACAGGAAAACAGGTTAGCATGTTTGTGCAGGCTTATCATGCTTAAGCTTTTTGGGGCGTGCCCTGCGGGCCGGGCTATCACTTCAATCTTTTTTGCGGCTCACTGAGCGCAGTCGAAGTGCGGCAAAAAAGGATTTTCGTTCTATCCCTCACGCGGGTTTAGGACACCGTTATGAGTTAACTTACTAAAAAAGTGATTACCTGCGCCAGGGATGGAGCGATTTGTCTGAGCTCCTTTATGCAGCCTTTGGCGGAATAAAGAGCGAGTCGCGACAGCCCGGCCGGCGCACGGAACATAAAACAAAAATTACCATACAAGAGCCTTCCATTATGAAAAAAAACCTTTCATAATGGAAGGGTGCAAGAACCAGAGAAAAACAAAAACTCAATACAATCATCAATAAAACAGCAACTTACAAAAACAACAAAACATGGCACTGATTTGGTATCAGTGCGGCAAACATTCCAACATTATGAAAAGACTAGTACTCAGTTTAGCGATGATCTCTTTAGGATGCATGGCTCATGCACAAGAAGACGACACCACCAAAGTAAACAAGCAAAAAGGCGAGCCGCTGGAAGGCATGGATTGCACCTGGTGGAACGGCGGCGACAGGCGCTCTACACCCACCTTGCAGGGAAAATACTTCACCCCAACGGTGATGGTGGATGCCAATTTTACCCATTCTTTTAACGACCCGATTGATAACACTGTGGTAGGATCAACAGCACTGGCCCGGAATAACGAAATGCAGATCTCAGCGGTTCACCTGGGCGGCGACTTTAATTATAAAAACGCCAGGGCGCATATCGTTACCCAGTTCGGCACGCGCTCCACGGTTGTGCCACGCAATGATTACAGCCCCTATAAAGGACAGTACCAGCTGGCCGATGTATACCGCTACCTGGCGGAAGCCAACGCCGGCTACCACTTTAATGTGCTGCATGGCATTAACGTGGATGCGGGCATGTTCATGTCTTACATCGGGCTTAACTCCTATTACCAGGTAGAGAACTGGGAATACCAGGCTTCCTTTACGTCCGATAACACGCCCTGGTTCTTCAATGGCATCCGGGTGCAGATCTTCGCTACCAAAAAATTAAAAATCGAGCCCTGGATTATCAATGGCTGGCAGAGCTACGGCATGTACAACCAACAGCCGGGCTTTGGCGGCAATATTACCTGGTGCCCTAACGAAAATATCAAGATGCTTACCAATAACTACTACGGTGCGGATGCCGCTCTTATTCCCAACAGGAAACGCTTTCACTCCGACAACAGCTTACTGGTAAGGTACTTTAATCGCCCGAAATCAAAAGGCATCAGCAAAATGGCCTTCTCCTTAACCAGCGATTTTGGCTCTGAAAAAGGCGGTGGTGTGAACGGTTTTAAAAAAGGTGATTCCATCCAGGGGCCTGCGCAATATTTTGCGAGTGTGATGTTCTATAACCGGATCTGGTTTGCCAAAAATCATTTTGCCTGGACATTCGGTGGCGGCTATATGAACAACCCGGGCCGTTACCTGGTGCTCTATCCAACGGGTCAGGCAAGCCCTTTACCGAACCCAACGAATCCAACGTCTACAGCAGGAACATATCCGTACAGCGCCAATCCCGGCGATAAATTCGAAGGCTTCGATTATTCAACCAACCTGGACTGGATGCCGAACCAACACCTGACCGTGAGGGTGGAATACGTTCACCGCCAGTCGAGCGTGCCTTATTTTGCCGGTCGCGGAGGTGTGACCTCACCGACGGGTTACAGCACAACTCCGCTGACACCGGATTGGAAACCGGACCTGGTGAAAGCTGAGGACCGGATCATTTTCGCAGTATTGTTCCGTTTGTAAAATAAATTAAACCCCAGTGTTATGTGCAGCAACCCGATGAGTCTACTCAAAGGGTTGTTTGCATTTTTTTAATAAGAATGATCAGGATCTTTTATCATAAAATGGATGTGCCTTCTTTTGCCTGGACTGTGAAAAAAATAAAACGAGATCAGAAAGCCTTTCAGGATGGCTCCGAAATACTGGAAGGTGTTTTAGGAGCAGAGGTCGATCTGGATTCCAATGACCGCGTATGAATGCCTGTGATTTTGTGTTTTTAAAAGAATGATGGTGATTCTAAAATCCATATTTTTTTTCCTTATTGCCGGCTTGTGTGAAATAGCAGGAGGCTATCTGGTTTGGATATGGCTTAAAAACGACAAACCCCTGTGGTGCGGTATGGCAGGTATGTTATTATTGGTCCTGTACGGGTTTATTCCAACGCTACAGACATCGGGTTTTGGGAGGGTTTACGCTGCTTATGGAGGCGTGTTTATTATTCTGTCTCTATTGTGGGGTTGGAAGGTAGATGGCATTGCTCCTGATAAATTGGACGTGTTAGGAGCTTTAATTTGTTTGGTTGGAGTCACGGTCATTATGCTGCCAAGAAAATAAGGATCATATTAGGTTAAATACCTTAATTTTATGGAAACACATCATATATGGAAAAAATAGATTTACAGAAGTTAAGCTTTGGCGGTTTCCTGGTTGCAATCGGCATCGTTTTTGGCGATATCGGCACATCGCCTCTCTACACATATACAGCCATTATAGGCGACCGGCCCATTACAGAGCTGATCGCACTGGGCGGTGTTTCGGCTATCTTCTGGACATTGACTTTCCAAACAACGATCAAGTATGTGTTCATTACCTTAAGGGCAGATAACAAAGGAGAAGGCGGAATTTTTTCCTTATATACCCTTATAAGAAAGTACCGCCGCTGGTTATTGTTTCCGGCAATTGCGGGTGGAAGCTTTTTACTGGCCGATAGTATTATTACGCCGCCCATCTCGGTATCTTCCGCCATCGAAGGCTTGAAGCCCAGTATCCCTGATATTCCGGTTATTCCCATCGTCATCGCGATTATTACGTTGTTGTTCGCTATTCAACGGAAAGGAACTTCTTTTATCGGTAAGTTGTTTGGCCCGGTGATGATGATCTGGTTTACCATGATCGCTGTTTTAGGGCTGGGAGAATTGTCAGGCGATCTTTCGGTGCTCAAAGCCCTGAACCCATATTACGCTTACCGCATGCTTTCGGAGCATCCCGGCGGCTTCTGGCTGCTGGGAGGAGTGTTCCTGTGTACAACGGGAGCTGAGGCCTTATACTCCGATTTGGGGCATTGCGGAAGAAAGAACATCCAGATCAGCTGGTTATATGTAAAAGTATGCCTGATCTTATGTTATTTTGGACAGGCCGCCTGGCTTTTAAAACACGTAGGAACAGTTTTAACGGATGTAAGTCCTTTTTTCGGATTGGTGCCATCCTGGTTTATTTTTCCTGCCATCGCCATCGCAACAATGGCAACCATTATCGCCAGCCAGGCGCTGATCAGCGGATCCTTCACCCTGGTGGCGGAAGCCATCCGCCTGAACCTGTGGCCGAAGCTCAGGGTCATTTTTCCTTCGGATGTCAGGGGCCAGCTGTATTTGCCGGCGATCAACTGGATGCTCATGTCGGGCTGTATTGCCGTTGTCCTTTATTTTAAGGAGTCCAAAAATATGGAGGCCGCTTTCGGTTTGTCGGTAACGCTTACCATGCTCATGACCACGATCTTATTAAGTTTTTACCTCTATGTAAAAAAAATAAACAGAGCGGCTGTTTTGAGCTTGCTCGTGATTTTTTTAGCCATTGAAGGCTCTTTCCTGGTGGCAAATCTTAAAAAATTCATGCATGGCGGCTGGGTCACGCTGTCGCTGGGGATTTTAATATTTGCCATTATGTATATCTGGTACCGCGCCGGTGAAATAAAACGCAGCCTGCAAAAATTAGTCGATCTGCAACCCTTTGTCCCAGTGTTGAAAGAATTAAGCAACGATCAGGCCGTTCCAAAATACGCCACGAATTTAGTGTACCTCACCTCATCCGGAAATAGTCATTACATTGAGGAAAGCACCATACACTCTATTCTTTACAGGCAGCCAAAAAGAGCCGATATCTATTGGTTTGTGCATATTGATGTGGTGGACGAACCCTTTAAAATGGCTTACACCGTCCATATCATCGAGCCGGAAGAGGTGGTGTATGTAACCTTTAAACTGGGATTCAGAGTAGCGCCAAAAATAAACTCATTGTTCAGGAAAGCCGTGGAGGAAATGGTGCTCCGTAAGGAAGTAAATATTCAGAGCCGCTACTCATCGCTGGATAAGCACCATATTGCCGGTGACTTTAAATTTGTGATCACCCGGCGATTTTTATCGTTCGAAAACGAATTATCCATCACCAATAACTTTATTTTAAAAATGTATTTCTTTTTAAAGAGCATGAGCTTGCCTGACGAAAAAGAATATGGGCTGGACTATAGCAATTTGCAGATTGAAAAGCTCCCCTTAATATTAACCACATCTAAAGATTACGCCTTACAGCGGGAAGAATAATGTCTGAAGCACAGGAAAAAGAAGATCATGTAGAGTATTTTCTGGATCTGATCAAACGATCAAAGAGAGGGAAATTCAAAGTGTATATCGGCATGAGTGCGGGTGTAGGCAAGAGCTTCCGGATGCTCCAGGAAGTACATACCCTGGTAAAAAACAACATCCGGGTACAGATCGGTTTTATTGAAACGCATGGCCGCCCCGAAACACAGGCTCTTTTGGAAGGGCTGCCTTTGATTCCACGCAAAACCGTATTTTACAAGGGAAAGGAGCTGGAAGAGATGGATGTGCCCGCCATCATCAACGCGCATCCGGAGGTGGTGATTGTGGATGAGCTGGCGCATACCAATATTCCCGGATCAAAAAACGAAAAGCGCTGGCAGGACGTGCTGGACTTGCTGGATACGGGTATCAGTGTGATCAGTGCCGTCAACATTCAGCACATCGAAAGCCTGAATGGCGAGATTCAAAAAATTACGGGCATCGAGGTGCAGGAGCGCGTCCCCGACCGGGTGCTCAAGATTGCCGATGAAGTCGTTAACATCGATCTGACGGCCGATGAGCTGATTAGCCGCCTGAAAGAAGGAAAGATCTACGAGGCATCCAAAATCGCAACCGCCCTGAGCAATTTCTTCCGGGCCGAAAAGATCCTGCAGCTGCGTGAGCTGGCTTTAAGGGAAGTGGCTTCACAGGTAGAGCGAAAAATCGAGTCGGAGGTACAGAGCTCTTCGAGGGCGCGTTCCGAAAAGTTCCTGGCCTGCATCAGCTCCAATGATGTTTCCGCCAAGCGGGTGATCCGTAAAACGGCGCGCCTGGCCTCTTATTACAATTCGCAATGGAAAGTGCTCTATGTCCAGGCGCCGGGCGAAGACCCCGATAAAATTCCCCTCTCGAAACAAAGGCACCTGATTAATAATTTTAAATTAGCGACAGAGCTGGGAGCAGAAGTCATCCGGGTGAAAAGCAAGCGCATCTCAAATGAGATTTTCGGCCAGGCCGTGCAACACAAGATGACAACAATCTGCATTGGCAAGCCTCATTTCAGCTTATTAAAATCGGTGCTGAGCAATACCATCATTGATCAATTACTCATCAAATTAGCAGGAACGGACATCGACCTGATCATACTCTCATGATAAAATTTAAAATCAAAACCAAGCTGAGCCTGGGTCTGGGATTTCTCTTTGCTGTCATTATCGGCATCGGGAGCGTAGGCGCCAATTACATTTACACCATTGCCAGGGAATCGAAGGAGATTCTCAAGGATAATTACGAATCTGTCCAGTACGTCAGGCGGATGATGCAGGACCTGGATGCTTCCGGTGCCGATAGCGGCCTGTTTTTTAAAAGCTTTGAAGCCAACCTGAAATTGCAGGAGGATAACCTGACGGAAAGCGGGGAGAAAGAATATACGGCCCTGGTGCGGGAGGAGCTTGGCCGGATGAAAGAAAAAGGCATCACCGCGGAAGGTGTGGCCGCGCTGAAGAAAAACCTGTATAAAATAACGGATCTGAACATGCAGGCCATTCTGAGAAAGAATGATCAGGCGCAGGTGAAGGCCGACAACGTGCTGACGTATATGGGAGCCATCGGGGGAATTTGTTTTTTGATCGTGTTTACCTTTATCATTAACTTCCCCGGCTACATTGCCGATCCTATCCGGGAGCTGACCCGGGGCATCAAGCAGATCTCGGACAAGAACTACCACCAGCGCCTGCACTTTCAATCCAATGACGAGTTCGGTGAGCTGGCAGATGCCTTTAATGCGATGGCCGAAAAACTGGAGCAGTATGAGAACAGCAACCTTGCCAGGATCCTGTTTGAAAAGACCCGGATCGAAACCATCATCAACCAGATGAAAGATGCGATCATCGGCCTGAATGAGAAGCGGGTGATCTTATTTGCCAATCTCAAGGCCACACAACTACTGGGCTTGCAGGAGCAGGACCTGATCGGGAAGTATGCGCCCGATGTGGCGCTGCACAACGACCTCATGCGCCTCTTGCTCACAAACGAGCCCGCGCTGAAGCCTGTCAAGATCTTTGCCGATGAGAAGGAGAGTTATTTTACCAGGGAAAGCATCTCCATCGTTTCTGAGGAGAAATCCATCGGGGAGGTAATTCTGTTGAAGAACATCACCGCTTTCCAGGAGCTCGACCAGGCAAAAACAAATTTCATCGCCACGATCTCGCACGAGCTGAAAACGCCGATCGCATCCATCAAGCTCAGCTCGAAGTTGCTGGAAGACGCACGGGTAGGGGACCTGAACGAAGAGCAGCGGCAGCTGGTCGGCCATATCAAAGGCGATTCGGAAAGGCTGCTGAAGATCACGGCCGAAGTGCTGAACATGGCGCAGGTAGAAACCGGGAAGATCCAGCTGAATTTTCAAACCGTAGAGCCGAAAGATATTGTGGACTACGCGGTAGATGCTTTGAAATTTCAGGCAGAGCAAAAACGCCTTGCCATGGAGCTGGAACTGGAGGAGGGCTTGCCGGCGGTAAATGCCGATCTGGAAAAAACAGCCTGGGTGATGGTCAACCTGTTGAGCAATGCCATCCGCTATTCTCCGGAGGAGGGAACCATACGTCTTAGTGTAGTTAAGGAGAAAAGCACGGTGCGCTTCTCAATCCGCGACTCCGGCAAAGGCATCGATCCGCAATACCAGGATAAAATTTTCGATAAGTTTTTCCGGGTGCCCGGAAGCCATCAAAACGGCACGGGGCTTGGGCTTGCCATCGCAAAGGAATTTATGGCCGCACAAAACGGAGAGATCGGAGTGATGAGTAAGCCGGGGGAAGGCACCACCTTTTACATTCAGCTCCCGCTGGCTTAAGCTTCCCGCAGATCGCGCAGATACCGCAGGCCGGATCCGTTCTGATTCCCCTCTTTTAAAGAGGGGTGGCCGCAGGCCGGGGTGTTTGTTCCCTATGATTCTATTTGGTTTTTCATCTCCCCGGTTTCCGCAATTTCTCTCTGCGCTTTGCGGTTAACTTGTTGTGTCATTCTGCTCCCGATGACTCTGTGTTGTTTTTCATCTCCCCGTAACTCCGCGAAATCTGCAAAAAAAAACGACTACTGACACAGGGCTGTCACTTCGCCGTTCTAGTTTTACATCATAAACCAAACCTGTATCTTAGTTCGGCGGAATCCGGGCGATCAGCAGGCCAAGCTAAAACACATGGAAAAAAAAGAAACGGAACAGATCTATCCAGCAAGCCCTCAGGAATGGCGCAGCTGGCTGCAAAAGAACCACGCCAAAAAAGACGCAGTGTGGGTGGTATTTTACAAGAAGAGCTCCGGAAAGCCCACGCTTAGCTGGAGCGAGGCTGTAGACCAGGCCCTCTGCTTCGGCTGGATTGACAGTACTAAAAAAACGCTGGACCATGAAGCGTCCATCCAGGTGCTTTTCGCTTTGCGTTTGCTAAAAAACTGGATGGACGCTTCATGGTCCAG
>DGQK01000015.1 GCA_002390745.1 Bacteroidetes bacterium UBA4416
ATCGGATGCCTGGAAGCTTCTGGGCAATGCGGGCACAGTGGCAGGCACCAATTTCCTGGGAACGACGGATGCGCAGGACCTGGTATTTAAAACCAATAACCTGGAGCGCATGAGAACTCTGGCCTCCAGCGGTAATGTGGGAATTGCGATAACAACTCCTGATGCGCGGTTGCACATTCATAATGATTTTGGTGTGAACGGAACTGAAAATCCCATTTTGATTTTAGAGCAAAACGGTGTGAATGCAAACAATGGCTGTTCGATAGAATTCAAAAATGACGGGGCGGGTTATAATTCGTCCATAGCGGGCCTCGATGACGGCGGCAATGACGGTCGTCTCGAATTCAGGACCAATGACGATAATATGGTTACCACAGCACCTCTGACAAGCGCCGATACCAAAATGATCATTCTCCAAAACGGAAATGTGGGCATCAACACACTCGCGCCTTCTGAAAAGTTCCATGTGATTGGAAATGCCCAGATCGGCGATGTACTACCGGCAACGGGAACAGGCAATTACCTCACGTTTAGCAATACCGCTAACAACACCGATGTACTTTCCCTGTTCAGGACAAATACATTGGTGGATGAGTCGACGCTGAATGTTTCTATCGGTGATAATTTCGGGCAAGGCGTAGGGATAGACCGCTTTAATGTAGGAGCGTATCTTGCGGGCCCGGCATTGAATAATATATTTACGGTAACCTCCCAGGGAAGAGCAGGGATCGGCCAGTATAATCCGGCAGCGCTGCTGCACATCACACAACCGGCCATAAGCGGTACCCCGATTGCGATCTATGAATCGGCAGGGATGACCTTCAATGCCTTTATCAACACCACCTTCGGTGGATATACAAATCCGGCAGGAATCCTTTATTGGGAACTGGGTGGATCCGAAACGTATATGTTCGGTGGAGAAGTTGTTCCTGATGGTGATGGAGTCTGGAACCTGGGGGCTTCCACAAAACGCTGGAATACAGTATTTGCCACCAACGGAACGATTAATACTTCTGACGCAAGATTGAAAAAAGACATCACCGGATTGTCTTATGGATTAAATGATCTTTTGAAATTGCAACCTGTCGAATACAATTGGAAAGACGAGTCCCTGAAAGGCCATTGCCCCGGTAAGAACCTGGGATTCCTGGCACAGGATGTTGAAAAGGTGATCCCGAACATCGTGTATACACCTAAAGATGATAAAGAACATTACGGCGTTAATTACGAAGCGCTCATTCCGGTCCTTACGAAGTCTATCCAGGAATTGAATCAAAAACTGGAAGAAAAAACAGCGGAGCTGAAAGCTTCGAACGATACATACCAGGCTCAGATCAATGAATTGAAAAAAATGATTGAAGAGTTGAAAAAATAGAATATGAAGAGAATAATATTAGCATTGACGGTCATTTGCCAGTACAGTGGTTTTTCACAGAATGTTGGTATCGGAACGAACAACCCTTTGTCGAAGCTGCATGTGGCGGGAGCTATCCGAAGCGATACCTTGATTTACGTGGGACCCGGCGTACGCACCTTATTCGCTGCGCCCAACGGGCGGATCTACGATAGCCTCATCGTTCCTTCGGCACTTAGCTGGGAGATCAACGGGAACAATAATATTACAACGGCCCAGTTCATGGGCACAACCAATGCCAACGATGTGATCTTTAAAACCAACAGCCTTGAGCGGGCAAGGATCCTGGCAAATGGTAATATAGGCATCGGCACAGCGGCTCCTCCTGTGCTTTTCAGCAACAGCACGCTGCATGCCGGCGACCAATCGGGCCTGGGAACGCAGGTGGCGCGGGGTATGGACTGGAATGCAACCGCGATGGGCTACGTGGCCAGCTTTTATAATTCGGGCGCTGTGGCGGGTGCCAGCGGAGCCCTGATCAAGATCACAGATGCTACAGCAAACTCAAAAGCGCTGACCGTCAATTCAGGAGCCATTGGTGCAGGCACCGACTTGCTGACGGTATTGGGCAATGGGTTTACAGGCATCCTGACCAATACACCCAGCGAAGTGCTGGAGGTGGCTAACAACGGACAATTCTCGTTAAGGGCAGCCCCGGGTACAAGAGATCCCGGCGACATCTTGTTTAAGAACGGTAACGGCACCAATAAAGCAAGGATTTACTCAAACCCCGCACTGGATAAAGGCCTCATGTTCAACGGCGACGGCTCACCCGGTGTGCATATGTACATCGACTCGGTGGGGCGCGTAGGCATTGGCAATACCACTCCTAATGCAAGGCTTGAACTGACGGCGCCTGTAACCAACGCTTCCGGCCTGCGCTTTACGAATCTTACGGCTGCTTCGCCGACCGTGGGTTCTAACGGCAAAGCCTTATCGGTGAATGCTACCGGCGATGTGATCCTGGTGCCAGCCTCGGGCGGAAATGCCTGGGACTTGCTGGGAAATGCGGGAACAACAGCCGGCACCAATTTCCTTGGAACGACGGATGCGCAGGACATGGTATTTAAAACCAACAACACTGAAAAGATGAGGATCACCACAAGCGGGCAGGTAGGCATTGGAACAGCTGCCCCGAATGCTTCGGCGGTGATGCAGATCGTTTCCACCACACAGGGTGTGATATTCCCGACGATGAGTACCGCCCAGCGCCAGGCTATTGCAGCCCCGGCTACAGGCTTAATGGTGTATGACGCTACTGCCAATATCCTGATGAGCTATAACGGCACGCGCTGGCAGGAAGTTGGAGGCGACCCCATTGGAAGCATCGAGGCCTTTCACAAGAGCATGCCGGCAACACCCGCGCTTCCATGGGGTTGGGTAGAATGCAACGGGCAGGTGCTCGCGGATCCGGAGTCGCCGTACAACGGGCAGACGATGCCTTCCCTGAATACGACCGGGAAGTTCCTGCGTGGCTCAACAGTAAGCGGCACGATGCAAACGGAAGATGTAGGTGGGCATACCCACACAGGAACAACAGCGGCTAACGGGAATCACAACCACGGGGGCAGCACAGGCAGTGTGAACTCTAATAACGGCAGGGTTGTTCCATGGGACGATAATTTTGGAACGGACAAAATGGACGCCGCAAATACAGGCCAGCTTATCAATACGCCTCCGGGCGGAGGCGGTCTTCCGTGGGACGGACTGGCAACTGTTGGAAATTTTCTCACCACCATCGATCAGCTGGATCACACGCACGCAATCTCAGCCGATGGCAACCATACGCATACCTTTACAACGAATGCAAACGGTGGTGTTGAAACCCGGCCGACAAATATGAGCGTAGTATGGATCATCCGGGTGAAATAGGAAACAGAATGAATTAAAAAGAGTTTATCATGAAAACATTCAAAAGCAATACGGCGCACTACTTCACGGTCCTTTTCCTGCTGGCAGGACTTGGCAGGATGTATGCACAAAACGAGTTCTACAATAACGGCAGCAGCGTTACCGTTCAAAACGGCGGCCTGATCACTGTGCAAGGAGAGGTGGTGAACACCAATGCCGGCGCAAACGTTGGCCTCATGAGCAATTCAGGCCTGATCACCTTTTCAGGGAACTGGACCAATAACTCCACTTCCGGAGCTTTGGTAGCGACAACAGGTACGGTGGATATGACCGGTGCAAACCAGACCATTATGGGCAGCCAGCCGACACGCTTCAACAACCTGAACCTTCTCGGAAGCGGTATCAAGACGCTGAATGTGAATACCTTTGTGGGTGGCACCAATGGCGTTTTGGCCTTAGGGAGCAGACCGTTAGATCTGAACAGCAATACGCTCATCGTAACAAACCCTGTTACAGGCGCTATTAGCCGCGTCAGCGGCTATATCATCAGTGAAACGGCCCCTGTTCCGGGCTATGGTATCATCCAGTGGAACATCGGCAATACCGGAGCGGGAAGCTATGTGTTCCCTTTCGGCTCCCTGGCAGCGAACTATATCCCGCTTACCCTCGCTATCACGGCAGCAGGCGCACAGTCTACCACAGGAGCCATCAGCGCGTCCACCTATCCAACCACCACCAGCGCGGCTATCAATAACAGGCCCTTGCCGACAGGGGTCAACGACCTGAACAACAATTGCGGCACCGAACATGCCCCACGTATGCTGGACCGCTTCTGGGTAATCAATACGAGCAATTACAACACCAATCCTGTAGCGAATAAGCAGTTTACCTATATTGAAAGCGAATGGGATCCTACAGGGGGCAGCACCAATACCATCACGGAAAGCGACCTGCAGTCCTGGTACTACAATGCCGGCTGGACACACCTGGCCAGCACCAATAACAGCGCCACCAATAACCAAACGATCAATGGCAACTCCAATTACGGTGTCTTTACAATCGGCGATTATAAAACGATAGATCTGCAGCTGATCGATGTGGACAGTGTGATCTGCTTCGGGGAAAGCAACGGGGTGATCACCTTTTCATCCACGGTAGGCTACGGCTCTCCAACCTATTCGGTTAACAGCACTGCAACGACCAATACGGTGGTGAATACACTGGCAGCAGGTGTCTATACTGTGTCGGGCATGGATGTGATGGGTTGTAAGGACACCATCTCCAGCGTTCGTGTTGATGAGCCGCTGAGGTTGTCCGGTAGTATTTCTTCCAGCGACCTTTCGATTTGCCAGAACGACGTCATCACCCTCACTTCCTTGTTTGCCGGTGGCATCAAGCCTTACAGCGTGACCTGGAATACGGGAACGAACAATTCGGGCGTGACAAGCAATACCATCACACAGACGGCCACGCCTTCGGTAAGCAGCAGCTACTGGTTCGACATCAGGGATAATAACAACTGCGCGGCATTGTCGAATACCATCAACGTGAATGTGAACCAGCTTCCTGTCGTTGATTTTGCTGCCAATCCAACAGAGGGCTGCCAGCCTTTGCCGGTAAGCTTTATGAACCTTTCGGCATCCACGCCTTCTGTTTCTTCATGGTACTGGACATTCGGAACGGGCATTATTTCTACCGACGCTTCTCCCAACTATACGTACACGATGCCCGGAACGTTCCAGGTGAGCCTGAAAGCCACATCAGACAGCGGCTGTGTAGAAAGCATCACAAAACCCAACTATATCCTGGTGCATCCGAAACCGAAGGCAAACTTCCATTATACACCTGAGTCGGGTACCGATATCCTGAACCCGGAGGTCAATTTTGTGAATACTTCCATCGGTCAGGACAACTCCTTCTGGAACTTTAACGATGGCACAACGACCATCGCAGAAACCAACCCAAGCCATGTGTATGCGGATACTGGTGTTTACAACGTAAAGCTGGTGGTGACAACAATCTATAACTGTATAGACAGCATCCTCATTCCTCTCAAAGTAAATGAAATTTCGACCCTGTACGTGCCGAACGCTTTCACGCCGGACGGCAATTCCCTGAACGACATTTTTGTACCTTCAGGGATTCAGCTCTACGATTATAAGATGATGATCTTCGACCGCTGGGGTGAGAAGATCTTTGAATCGGCAGCGCTGAATGAGGGTTGGGACGGGAAATACCGCGGTACACTTTGTAAGGAAGGCGTGTATGTTTACAAGATCGAGTTCAAGGCAACCAACGGTGAGATCAAGCGCCGCACGCAAACACGGGTAGGGCATGTGACCCTGCTGCATACGGCCAGGTAAGGCCCGGGCTTTTTTAGGAATAGCGCAGGCATTCCATGATAAAAATGCTACTTTTGCTGTTTATTAGCACTGAATGAAGCCTGTCGCCAAATCTACGGAACAACATATACCACAGGCTGTCTTGATTGGAATTATCAACAAGCAGCAAAACGAATCGCTTGCCTGGGAATACCTGGACGAGCTGGCATTCCTCGCCCAGACCTATGGCGTGGAAACCAGAAAAGTATTTACACAAAAGCTGGAAAAAGCCGATAAGGCAACATTTATCGGTAAAGGAAAGCTACAGGAGGTAAAGACGTTTATCCAGGAAAACAATATCGAGGTGGTGATCTTCGACGATGAGCTCTCGCCTTCGCAGCAACGGAACCTGGAAAAAGAGTTGAAGAAAAAGATCCTCGACCGTACCACGCTGATCCTCGAGATCTTCTCGCAGCGGGCGCAGACAGCCCATGCCAAAACCCAGGTACAGCTGGCACAATACCAATACCTGCTGCCGCGCCTCACAGGGATGTGGACGCACCTGGAGCGCCAACGTGGGGGAACAGGAACCCGTGGCGGCGCCGGTGAAAAAGAAATCGAAACGGATAGAAGGATTGCCCGCGACCGCATTGCACAGCTAAAGGAAGACCTGAAGGTGATCGACAAGCAAATGGCCACGCAGCGTAAAAACCGCGGCGAGTTTGTGCGGGTGGCCCTGGTAGGCTATACCAACGTTGGTAAATCCACGATCATGAACATGATCAGTAAAAGTGAAGTGTTTGCGGAGAATAAATTATTTGCAACGCTTGATACGACCGTGAGAAAAGTCACCATCGAAAATTTATTCTTCCTGCTGAGCGATACCGTTGGTTTTATCCGGAAGCTGCCGACCCAATTGGTGGAGAGCTTCAAATCGACGCTGGATGAGCTCCGCGAGGCCGATGTGCTCCTGCATGTGGTAGATATTTCGCATCCTAATTTTGAAGACCATATTGCTGTGGTGCGCCAAACCCTTACAGACATTGGTGCCGGAGATAAGGAAACGATCCTGGTGTTCAACAAGATCGACGCGTTTAAATACGTAAAAAAAGACGAGGACGATCTTACGCCGATGACGCGGGAAAACCTCTCGCTGGAAGAGTTAAAGAAAACCTGGATGAAAGACCTGCATCAGCAGGCGGTGTTCATCAGCGCGCAAAAGAAAGAGAACGTCGAAGAGTTTAAAAAAACGGTGTACGATGTGGTGAAGAAGATCCATGTGAAGCGCTTTCCGTATAATAATTTGTATTACTAGGAGTGGCTTCGAGAGTTTCAGCCACCCATACCTCTGGGATGTACATCTAAGGTGGCTGAGGCTCTCGAAGCCACCAAGACAGTTACTTTAGCAAGGAACTTATCAGTCTCTCCATCTTAATGACATACTCTTCATAGGCTTTGCCCGTCGCAGGGCCATTGAAACCGGTGTATACCGATGCGACCTTGCGCTCTTTGTTGAGGATCAGGGTCGTCGGGAAAGCCATGATGCCATTGAGAAAGGGCAGGCTTTGCGAGGCTTTGTCTTTACCGGTGAGGCCGGTGATCAGTATTTCGTAGCCAACCCCGAAACGCTCTTTCAGGCGTTTGATGTTGTTTTTTGCTTTTTCAGGATCGCTGGTTCGCTCATAGGCCAGGCCGATGATCTCTATCACATGCTCCTCGTGTTTTCCGCTTGTGGAGTCGGAGCGGGCAATTCCTTTCCGGGTATACTTCTTATACAGCTCCGCCAGGTAGGCCGTTTCGTCCATGCAGTTCGGGCACCAGCTTCCCATGATCTGTACGATCACGACTTTATTCTTAAATCTGGGATCGCTCAGGCTAACGGTTTGGCCACTGCTGTTTTTGAAAGAAAAGCCAATCACCTGGTTCGGGTCTTTGAGGTAGGTGAGCTTTTCCGGATCCCGTAATTCAAATGCTTCATTGCGTTTCCCTATCCAAGGCTCGCTCCAGCTGCTTCCGGAATAGAATATTGCTTTATGAATCTCTGTGCCATTGTTTTCTGCGATGAATAAAAAAGCATGAGAGCCGTCGAAGCAGGAAAGGTACAGGGTGTTGTTGTATTCTGTACCTTCCAGATAGCGGTAATCGCCTGTTTCTGTACGGAAAGTGCCTTCCACGACGCTGGTCCCCGGCCGGTGCCTGAAAAGTCCGATCGCCTTGCTGCTATCGGCTGTTCCCGGGCTAAAGGTCACTTCCCATTTACCATCGTAAAAGGCATGCGGCTTTTCGGCAGGAAAGAGAAAGCGGTTCTTCCTGCCATAGCTTGCAGAAAACGGGATCGTATTATTCTCTTTTTTGGTGTGGTTGATCCAAAGGCCGGTCAACAATGTATCGCCCTGCAACCTGGTACGAAATTCCGTGTCGAAAACCGGCATGTAGAAATGAAAGGAATCTTTGGCAAATGCCGTTTCGGTAACGGTGATGCGTTCAGCGGCATTGTGAATGATCAATTGAGTCGTATTGTTCAGGCGGGCCACCTCAAAGGTAAAGGGCAGTTCCAGTTGTTTCTCTTTATTAAGAAGGAGCACGCCGCGCCATGCTCCCGGCCTGGGTTGCGCGGCTGCTGAAAGGCCGGCCATGATGAAAATAACTAACAGGATCTTTGGCATAAGCAATGCGTTTAAAAATAAACAGACGGCACTCCGGTTTTGTTTTGCTTAGTGTATTTCTACTTCATCCACAAAAATATAAGCGTCTCCTCCTTTTCCGAGGTGCCATTCCGGAAGCTTTCCGAAATTCACCGCTTTCACTTTCACGTAGCGGGCATTTACCTTTACCGGGCTGTTGGCAGTGAAGGCACGCACCTGCACCGAATAGTCGTCTGCCGCGATGCCATTTTCCAGGCTTCCGAAAGGCTTGAAGTTTTTGCCGTCTTCCGAAACAAAGTACTCTACTTTTTTCGGGAAGATGATCCAGGCACGCGTATCCTGGAGATAGCCCGAGGTAATAGACTCGACGGCCCTGGTAGTTCCAAGGTCGATGATGCACTCGAAGTCCTGGCCCTGGTAGCCGTGCCATTCGCCACTTCTCCAGTTGGTGGTTCCGCGTTGCCCGTCGATGATGCCGCCGTCGCCCCCCGCCGAGTAGGCTTTATCGTATTTGCTGATGAGGCTTACCTTCCAGTTATTGGGTTTTTCGAAGAGGTGGCTAACGGTTACCGAGCTGCTGTCGTTGCCCTCGTAAGCAATGGCTTTTATGGTGAGGGACGTATCGCAGCGGAAAGGCCCGGTGTAAAGCTTCGACTTTTTGTGCGGCGTTTCCCCGTTGAGCGTGTAGTATAGTTTGGTTTGAGCAGATACAGGCGCCATGCTTACCATGACGCTGTTGGTGAACATGGACGAAGGCCCCTGGATGACCGGCGAAACGACTAAATTAGAAGCGTTGATACGGGTATGAGGGCGGAAGAACAGGCTCTTTCCGAGTGTATTGCTGCTATCCGGTTTGTCCTGCATCACAAATTCGAGCTTTCCGTTCGTCGTCATGTCCTCGTGGGAAATCACCAGGCGCTTCTGCTCTTTGCCATTGATGCTGAGCGAGCGGATGTACTGAAAGTGGTCGGACGGATTTTGTTTGCTGATGGTAAAGGCGTGCGCGCTGTCCGTATGGATCACCACCTTATCGAAGAGCGGAGAGCCGATGCTGTATTCCGGAATGCCGGGGCATACCTGGTAAAAGCCCATGGAGCTGAGGACATACCAGGCGCTCATCTGCCCGCAGTCTTCATTGCCGATCAGCCCATCCGGATCGTTCTTATAAAATTCCGTCAGTATCCTGTAAGTTTTTTCCTGTGTCTTGTATGGTTTTCCAACGAAGTTGTAAAGATAAGCCATGTGATGGCTGGGCTCGTTGCCATGTGCGTATTGGCCGATCAGGCCGGTAATGTCAGACTGCTCGCGGCCCAGGGTTTTGGAGTTGGCGGAAAAGAGCTCGTCGAGTTTTTTGTCCATTCCCTTATCGCCGCCCATCAGTCGCATCAGGCCGTCCAGGTCGTGGGGCACAAAGAAAGTATATTGCCAGGAATTGGCTTCGGTGAAATGGTTGTTGACTTCCCTGGGTTCGAAAGGCGAAAGCCAGTTACCGTTTTTGCGTGGGCGTACAAAGCCAACGCTCTTATCGAAGATATTTTTATAGGCCTGTGCCCGCTTCGAGTACATCAGGTAATCTGCTTTTTTGTTCAGGAGCCTGGCTACTTCACCCACACACCAGTTGTCGTAGGCATACTCAAGTGTTTTGGAAACACTTTCCGATTCATCGCCTACTTCCAGGTAATACTTGGTGTTGAATACCGGGATGCTATAGCCCTTGTAATCGGAAGCAGCTTTCATGGCCTCGTAAGCCAATACGGTATCGAAGCCGCCGATGTTCTTGGCAAACACGTCGGCCATCACCGACACGCTGTGAAAGCCGATCATGCAGTCTGTTTCATTAGCGGAGAGTTCCCACATCGGCAGGCGCTTGCTCTCATCGTATTGGTGCAGAAAGGTGTTGATGAAATCAACGGTCCGCTTTTTTTCGATGATGCTCATGAGCGGATGCAGGCCCCGGAAAGTATCCCACAGGGAGAACACGGTATAAGGCGTGAAGCCATTGGCCTGGTGGATCTTCTGATCCCGCCCGCGGTAGCGCCCGTCGACGTCGCTGGCAACGGAAGGATGGATCATGGTATGGTACAAGGCAGTATAAAAAAGGACAAGTTTGGTTTTATCGCCGGTGGTCACTTCTATTTTCGAGAGCTGCTTCTCCCAGGCTTTTTCGGCATCGGCTTTGTAAAGATCGAAATCCCAGTGTGTCGCTTCGCTGTTCAGGTTCCTGGCAGCGCCGGCAGCATCGGTTTGCGAGATGCCTACCTTAATGATCAGGGGTTTGCCGTCGCTCAGATCGAATGTGAACTGAGCCCCTTCGGCCTGCTCCTCTTCCCCGCTTTTTTTGTTTTGTTTTTTAAAGACCTTGACACTCTTATCCTTCAGAGGCTTGCTGAACTTCATCATGAAATACACGTGCTGTTCCCTGGCCCAGGCTTCACTCACCCGGTAGCCGATCACGGTCACACTGTCCACCACCTTCAGGTTAGAGCTCAACGTTTTATCGCGGTGCAGGAGATCGAGCATGATGTGCCCGGTTCCTGCTTTCGGGAAGGTATAGCGGTGAATGCCCACGCGGGTAGTGGCTGTGAGCTCGGCTTTGATGTTGTTTTGAAGTTGAACGGAATAATAGCCCGCAGAGGCACTTTCTTTGGTATGGGAGAATGGTGTCGCATAGCTTTTTTTCGCCAGATCGCTTTCCGACAAAGTTGGCATGACCAGGATATCGCCGTAGTCGCTCACGCCCGTGCCGCTGAGATGCGTGTGAGAAAAGCCATAGATCAGGGAATCCGGAAAATAGTAGCCGCTACAGCCTTCCCAGCTTCCATCAATACGCGTATCGGGGCTTAACTGTACCATGCCGAAAGGCAGCACGGCTCCCGGAAAGGTATGCCCGGTGCCGCCCGTGCCAATAAACGGATTGACGTACTTTGCAAATGTTGTTTGCGCAGAAATAACCGATGAACAAACTAGATAACTGAACAGAAAAATAATTCTCATAATATATCAGGTAAATGAATTGAAGTTAAGGATTAATGTCGTATAATGAAAGGTACTGAATTTGCCCTGATAATTTTGCTCCTGCAGGCACCTTTAGTTCAATAGGCTCGTTAGGCTCCAGGTCCATGTAATTATCAGGAAGGCTAAGCTCTTTTTCTTTCGTGAACAGGTAAAGGTCTTTGACAAACACATCGGATGTTATGTGAATGCTGCCGTTTTTTTGACGGATATGAATGTCAGGTCTGTATAACAGCAGTTCTTTAGGCTTTACAAAGAAATAATTTTTGTGCGCCCTGTTTTTTCCATTCATGATGAGCGTGCAGCTCAGGTAAATCCCGCTTTTGTCGAATGGCTTCAATTCTTCACCGGAAAAATTTTCAAACGCTTCGCTGCTGTTTTCTTTTATGGAGATGTCTTTTATTTTCTTTAAAAGCGTTTCTCCCTTGGTGTTTTTGAGCCTGACCTCTAGCCTGGCATGCATGGGCGCCGTAGAATCACTGATAACGTATACGCGGTATCGCCCACCCGTGCTATCAACACTCAGGCAAAGATTGGCGTACAGTTTTTTAGTAGCATAATACAATGCTTTGGGCTGATGGTCGTAATCGATCGCGCTCCAGGAAGTAACAGGCCAGCAATCGTTCCATTGCCAGTATAAGGAGCCCATGCAGTATGGCTTATTGCGGCGGTGTGCTTCAATGGCGGTTTGCATGCCGTCGCGTTGCAGGAGCTGAGAGGTATACACATAGTTGAAGAAATCGCTTGGCACCTTGTAATCACGCTCCATGTAGGTGTTGATCGTTTGATAGCCGATAGGGTGTTTTTGATGCGCTTTGATGTAAGCGGAATGGAAGTTCAGGCTATCGCCATAATGCTTTAGGGTGAAATAGCCCGGCATCCCCTGGAAGCCATATTCGCTCATAAAGCGCCCCACTTTTTTCTCATACATGCCAAAAGGCTCCATGCCCCACCATACGCCCCAATAGTGCGAATCGCCGCGTAGCATGCTTTCTTTTCTTCCCCAGCCAAGCATGGGTGATGAAGACACATAGGCTGTTTTAGGATCATAAGTGTGTACTGCTTCGGGTAAAATGTTGTGAAACAGGGTTTGATAATCCTGCCAGATCCTGGCAGAATCTGTTTTTGAGTAGCTGTATTGCTTTTGCCATCCCCAGTTATGCCAGCCTTCATCGTTCTCGTTATTTCCGCACCATAAGGCCAGGCAGGGATGGTTGCGCAGTCGCTCAACCTGCTGCTCCGCTTCCCGTTTCACATCTTGCAGAAAACGCTTATCGCCCGGATACATGGCGCAGGCAAACATGAAATCCTGCCACACCAGGATGCCGTTCCTGTCGCATAGCTCATAAAAATCTTCGGAGGGGTATAGGCCGCCGCCCCACACACGCAGCATATTTAGGTTGGCTTCTTTGGCTTTGTTTATTAAGTCCGCATAATACCCACCGTTTATCTGAGCAACAAAATTGTCGGGCGGAATCAGATTGGCCCCTTTCATGAAGGTGGGCTTACCGTTTACCCTGAAGTAAAATGTTTCGCCGAAGGCATCGTTTTCTTTTACCAGTTCAACCGTTCGCAGCGCAAAGTTGATTTCCCGAAGAGGAATAGAAGAATGATTTCCCGGCCACAGGTAAGCCACGTACATCGCTTGCCCACCCTGGCCGTTGCAATGCCACCGTTCGGGATTCCTGATGTTTACCAGGATGGTGTCGGTATTGATCCCTTCCTTTAAGTCAAACGTATCTCTTGCATACCCGAAGGAATGATCTTCCAAATGATCGGGAAGCTTGTGCAAACGGCAGTCCAGTACAACGGCCTGCTTAAGCGCTTTGTCGCATTCTATTTCCGAAATAATAAACACTTCCGCCAGGGTATCGGTCAGTGTTTTTACTTCATGATGCATTGAAATAACACGCATTTCATTCCAGCAATTCAAATACACCGGTTTATACATGCCGCATGTAACCAGCCTGGGCCCCCAATCCCAACCGTACTGGTACTGGGCTTTTCGTGTGAATACTTTTTCTTCGCCGGGTAAGGTATAAGGCAATTTCTTCGCTTCTTCCCTGCCATGTCGGAGAGCCGATTCAAACAGCACTCTGATTTCAAGCAAGGCCCCCTTTTTTATGAATTTTTTGACATCCACCTTGTATTTCAAAAACATATTTGTGCTTTGCAATACTTCTTCCCCGTTTATAAATATTTTAGCATAGGTATCCAAACCTTCAAAAACCAATTCGGTATGCCTGTATGCTGCTATTTGCTCGTCGCATATAAAGGTGTTTTTGTATTCCCAGTCTTTATCTTCTACCCATTGTACCAACTGCTCATTTGTTTGATAGTAAGGATCCGGGATCAGATGATTCCGCATTAGATCCTGGTGCACGGTGCCGGGCACTTCCGCCTGGTAAAATAGCTCTGTCCCTGCTTGCCGGAATTGCCAGCCGGCGCCGGAAAGCGGAAATTGCTTTTGTCCGGAAGCAGCCACGACAATGACCAGGAACAAGGCTATCAAGTGTTTACACATGGAGGATATGTTCTTTTAGCAAACGCACTTCGTCGGGATCAACGGCATTTTTGTCAACCGTTAAAGCCGCCGAGTGAAATTCCAGGCACTGCGTTTCTTCAGCGATGAGGCTTACATTGTGGCTTCTGATCCCGCCTCCGGGCATGATGGTGATGTGTTCGCCAAATTGTTTCTGTAAACGCGTTAAAGCGTCAATACCTTCCAACGCAGTTGATTTTCCTCCCGAGCTCAGTACTTTATGAAATCCCAATGCGATGATTTCGCGAAGCGCTTTTTCCGGGTCAGAACAAGCATCGATGGCCCTGTGAAACGTGCAGGTCAGGCCCTCACATAAGCCGAGAAGCTCTTTATTTGCGGGCACATCAATCCCGTGATCGCTTGTCAGGATACCGAACACAACACCATTGATCCTATGCTCTTTGCAAAACAGGATATCCCGTTTCATCGTTTGTAGATCTTCCCTGCTATATACGAAATCTCCTTCTCTGGGCCGGATGATCACGTGCAGGGGAATTTTCAAACGCTTCTTTACACTCAAAATATCGTCCCATGAAGGCGTGAGGCCTCCGCTGCTGTAGTCGCTGCAAAATTCGATCCTGTCGGCGCCCGCCCTCTCTGCAATGAGGCAGGATTCCGCATCGAAGCAGGCTACTTCCAGGAGTTTATGGGAGAAGGCTTTTTGCATCAACCAATTGGTTAGGGATGTTGGAAGAATACACGGCATAGTTGAAGCCCTTTTGCAGGCAATACGCTCCGTGCTCTCCTTTTTTGTTAATGGCGATAAAGCCTACCTGGAGCTCAGCCAGGTCTTTATTCCTGAGCTTTGTGATGGCCGCGATCCTCTCTACGGCTTTTTTGCAGGCAGTCTCCGGCGAGTGGCCCTGGCGCATATACTCCACAACGGTATGTGTGCCCACCACCCGGCAGATGTCTTCTCCCTGGCCCGTGGCAGTGGCAGCGCCTACTTCGTTATCTACATAGAGGCCCGAACCTATGATTGGAGAATCGCCTACGCGCCCGTGCATTTTGAAGGCCATGCCGCTGGTAGAGCAGGCGCCTGATAAATTTCCGTTCATGTCCATCGCTATCATACCGATGGTGTCATGGTTTTCAATGTTTGCCTTTGGCTTGTATTCACTGGTTTTCAGCCATTCCTTCCATTCCTCTTCGGAGGCCTTTACCAGCAGGTTCTGCCTGGTGAATCCCTGTGCCAGCGCAAAGTCGAGGGCGCCCTCTCCACACAGCATGGTGTGCGGGGTTTTTTCCATCACCGCCCGTGCTACAGAAACCGGATGCATGATGTGCTCGAGGCACACCACTGAACCGATGTTGAAAAATTCATCCATGATACAGGCATCGAGCGTGACCTTCCCGTCGCGGTCGGGCCTGCCGCCATAGCCCACGCTGCGTTCCGCAGGGTCGGCTTCTACGAGCTTCACGCCGGCCTCCACCGCATCCAGGGCGCGCCCCTTGTCTGACAGGACTTTCCAGGCTTCGGCATTGGCCTGTACACCGAATCTCCAGGTGGAGATTACAATGGGTTTGATGGTAGCGGCTGTATGTTTGGCAAGCAGGTCGGCGGCTTTACTCCTGTTAACGGCCAGCAACGAAGTAAGCAGCGTGCCGGCCTTGATGAATTGTCGTCTGTTTGATTTCTTCATGGTCATTATCGGATGATGATCTCGTCGCAAAAAAGCCAGGCATTTTCCCCGGCCCCGGGCTTTCCGCCAGGGATCTTTCCGCGATTCTTAGCAATAATTTTAATATACCTGACGCTTCGCGCATCAGTCCTGAGTTTCACAAAACGTTTTCCGTTTGTAAGATCGATGTCTGCTTTGCCAAGACTGTAATAACTGATGCCATCGCTTGAAGCAAGCACATCGACGCGCTCGGGAAAATAAATCCAGCTCAGCTCCTCATGGAGGAAGCCTGCTTCGACCTCACGCACTCTTTCTTCCCTTTCAAGTTTAATCACGGCTTCCATATCGTTTCCGTTCCAGCCAAGCCATTGCTCATTGATGCGGGGCGATGAGGCTGCTTCTCCATTCACCAGTGTAAAAGCGCCTCCTGTGCTATAGGATTTGTGGGGAGCTTCTTTGAAGCTGACAGAAGCATTGGTGGCTTTATTGATGTGATAGCTGCCGCTCATCACTCCTCCTTTCATTTCTCTGTTTTTGAATAAAGCGCTCTTCACGGTGAGGTCTTTGTTGATGGGAATGGGCTCCTTATAGAGAGCAGCATCCGGGCCTGGCTCTGTGCCGTCTGTCGTGTAGCGGATCTCTCCGAGCATGGCGTTGGCTTTCAACTCTAAGTTCACGCTTCCGGCTTTGTCTGAAGGGATAGTCTTTGCGGCTATTCTGTAAAGTGATTTGGCGTAGGTGTATCCCAGGAGGTCCAGCAATTGAAAATGGTTTTGAATGCGGACAAGAAAATCCGTTTCGTCCCGCTGATCTTTCGGAGTCCACAGGACCTCCGCCAGCGCCGCCATACGGGGCATCACCATATGTTCCACATGCTTTTCACTGAGCACATATTCCGTCCATAAGTTGCCCTGTGCACCCATCACGTATGCCTGTTCCTCAGGCCTCAGGACTTCCGGCACAGGCTCGAAAGCATACACTTTTTCAAGCGGGATGTAGCCGCCAATGGCCAGAGGCTCACTGGCAGGCGATGCCTGGTAATAATCAAAATAGCAATGCGAAACGGGCGACATCACGACAGGGTGTTTTTCCTTTGCGGCGGCAATGCCGCCATCCTGTCCCTGCCAGCTCATCACAGCGGCATTGGGAGCCAGGCCTCCTTCCAGGATCTCGTCCCAGCCAATGATCCTGCGGCCTTTTGAGCTGACGTAGGTTTCAATGCGTTTGATAAAATAGCTCTGAAGCTCGTGCTCGTCTCTCAGCTTTTCACGCCTGATCACGTTCTGGCATACAGGGCAGGACTTCCAGCGGACCTTAGGTGATTCATCGCCACCGATGTGGATGTATGTTCCGGGAAACAGCGGAATCACTTCATCCAGCACATTCTCTAAAAAATGGAACACAGAATCTTTGGTGCAATAGACATCCTCAAACACGCCCCAGCCTCTTTCCACCTCCAGCTGTTTCCCGGTGCACGACAGCCAGGGATAAGAGGCAATGGCAGCCACCGCATGGCCCGGCATCTCAATTTCGGGAACAACGGTAATATGTCTTTTTGCGGCGTAGGCTACTACGTCTTTGACCTCTTCCTGTGTGTAATATCCCCCGTAAGGAATGCTGTCGTACTCCTGGTTGCTGTAGCGCCCAACCATTGTTCCTTTTCTCATGGAGCCGGTGCGGGTGAGCTCCGGGTAGCGTTTGATTTCTATTCTCCAGCCCTGGTCATCGGTAAGGTGCCAGTGAAAGGTGTTCATTTTGTATAAGGCAATCAGGTCGATGTAACGCTTGACAAAGCTCACCGGAAAAAAATGGCGCGACACATCGAGGTGCATGCCCCGCCACTGAAAGCGCGGCGCATCATTGACCTGAACACAGGGAACAAGCAACGGCTTATGGGGGTCTGCGGGCAGAAGCTGTACAAGACTTTGCAGGGCGTAAAAATTCCCGGCGCCATTGGCTTTTGCAAGGATCCGTATTTTTGTGTGCTCTACATCGAGCTCATAGCTTTCATTTCCTGCCGTCTCTGGCCCGGGCTCTTCAAAGCGAATGTAATTACTTTTAGGTGCTGAGGCTACGACCTGTAATTTTAGATGATAATAACGGTTCAGGTAATCGTTGAACCAGGCAATGTCTTCCTGCAACGACGGCGTATCGGACGCGACGATCGTTGTGTTTGCCGATAGGAGGAAACTACCTTTCTCCTGGACGATCATCTGTGGCTTTGGAATAAGCGTAGGTATACCGGGAATTGCCGCCTGTGAGAAGCAGGCGCCACACAAGGCCAGCAGGCCGGAAAGCAGCAGGCTATTCCTCTTCTTCATCATTCAGCAGCGCCAGTAATTCCTCCGGGTAATCTTCTTTCAGGATATAAACGCCCGTCATGGGATTTACCACTTCGCGGGCGCTTTTGAGTTGCACGTTGAATTGCAGTTCGTTTTTGCCATCGATCTTCTCCGTTTTGCCGATGGCTTTTTTTGAGAAAGGCAATAAGGTTACGGAGCCATTGTCCATCGTGCATTCCAGCACCGTCATATCAGGAATTTCAAAGCAGAACTCCTCATCGTCCGGATACAGTCCTTTGAGAAGATAGCTCGTGTTATTCACTACTTTAAAATTTGTGACGTTGCCCTGCACCTCGAATTCATCTTCCCAGAGGTATTTGATGTTGTCTTCGGTTTCTTCGCCTTCGTTGTCCTTATCGGCGTAAGCCTGGTTGAATTTCGAATTGACGAGTTTTACATTAACGATTACTTTCATTGGAGTCGTGGATTATTTTATAGTGAGTTTAATGAGCGGGGGCCTGCTTCCGGTCGAAGTCGATGCCTTGTTTTTTTAAAATGATTTTTGTGCGGTAACCATAAAATGCCAGGTATACAAAGCAGCACACCCCAACGATGTAGCTGGCCTTAATGCCTATTAATTCAGGACCTCCAAGCCATCCTTGGAGCAAGCTGATAAATCCGCCGCCCATGATCATCATTACCAGGTAGCTGGAGCCCTGGTTTGTCTTTTTTCCAAGGCCGGCAATAGCCAGGGTGTAGATGCAGGGCCAAAGGGTAGAGCAAAACAAGCCTACGCTGATGAATGCATACACACTTAATAAACCGCTGCTGAGCATGCCTGCTGCAAGGGCTGCAATACCAAGGGTGGAATAGATCACCAGTTGCCTCGCTGGGTTTCCTTTGCTTAAATAATCACCTGCGATCATAATAAGGATCACAAAGGAGTACGGATAGAAGGGGGTGAGGTCGTTGCCAGCCAGGAAATTTGCCAGTAAAAAAACACCGAATGCCGCATAAGGAACTACAAATCGCACCAGGTGCTTCAAGGAGGAATTGATATTGAAAACGCCTACCGAGCTCGCCCAGCGGCCAATCATGAGGCTTGCCCAGAACAATGACACATACGGTGCCGCGCTTTCCGTCGGGATGTGGAGATGTTCCTTCATGTACTCGGGCAAGTTAGATGCAGTGGCTACTTCAACGCCGACATATAAAAAAATAGCGATCATTCCCATCCAGAGCTGTGCATAGCTGAAAACGCTCGATGTATCGTCTTCTCCTGTTTTATGGCCGGTATCGGCAGGGATGATCTTGTTTGGTAAGGAAGAAAATTTGAACAGGACCGCTACGATAAGAAAGGCTGCTCCCAGGACGAGGTAAGGAACTTTGACGGAGGATAGATCGTTGAGGCCGCTTCCCTTTATGGAACCGAAGATGGCGAAACTCACAATAAGCGGGCCGATGGTGGTGCCGATGTTGTTGACGCCGCCGGCAAGGCTCAGGCGCTGAGATCCGGTAGATGGGTCGCCAATGACAATAGCTAAAGGATTGGCCGCGGTTTGCTGCAGGGAGAACCCGAGCGCAACGATGAATAAGCCTGAAATCATGAGTGGGAAGGATACGAGCTCAGCTGCCGGATAAAAAAGTAAGGTGCCGAACGCAGAGATGCAAAGTCCTAAAGCCACGCCGTTCTTGTATCCCAGCCGGTTGAGAATATCGCCCCCGTTGATTTTCGAAATCACAACATAGATGATTGATCCTACCGTATACGCAATGTAAAAGGCAAAAGAGATCATCTGGCTTTGCCATTGCTCCAGGTTCAGCTTGTCTTTGAATACCGGAATCAGGATGTCATTACTGGCTGCCACAAAGCCCCAGAAGAAGAATACACTGGTGAGCGCGATAAAGGAGGATTGTAATTTCTGCATATCAGGATATTGAACTAAAGTAAAGATTTTTATCGGTACAAGCCACACACCTAAACCGTTTTATTAACAAAGCCTGTTTTACTTCTTTCATGAAAGTATTCGGAGGATAGAGCTTAATTTGATACTTTCACCTCATGGAATTATTGACCCCAACTCACTGGAAAGACTATGAATTACTGGATTGTGGCGATTTTGAAAAGCTGGAGCGCTTCGGAAAGTTCATTACGATACGCCCGGAGCCACAGGCCGTGTGGAAAAAAGTATATCCGAACAGCGAGTGGGAAAAGCAGGCACATGTCAAGTTCGTGCCGAAAAGCAGTTCGAGCGGTGACTGGAAGATGCTGAAAAAAATGCCGGAACAATGGACAATCAGCTATGGACTGGAACATGAGCATAGCGGACAAAGGGGCGAGATCGTGTTTCGTTTGGGGCTGACCTCTTTCAAGCATGTAGGGATCTTCCCGGAGCAGGCCTGCAACTGGGATGTGATCTACAATTTTCTACAGCCATTGGAAAAACCGAAGTTCCTGAATCTCTTTGCCTATACGGGTGGTGCAAGCCTTGCAGCGAGAGCCGCCGGCGCCGATGTGACGCACGTGGACAGCATCAAGCAGGTGGTGAACTGGGCCAATGAGAACATGCAGAAGTCGGGGCTTGATAATATCCGCTGGATGATCGACGATGCCCTGAAGTTTTCCAAAAAAGAGCAAAGGCGGGGAAACCTCTACCAGGGCATTATCCTTGATCCGCCGGCTTTCGGCCATGGGCCCAATGGAGAGAAATGGAAACTGGAAGATAACATCCTCGAAATGATAGAGAGTGTGTTGCAGATCATCGATCCGGAAAAGCACCTGCTGATCCTGAATGCCTATTCACTGGGCTTTTCGGCCCTGGTGCCCGAAAACCTGCTGCGTCCCTTTGCCAACAGGCATAAATCCAATCTGAGTATCGGAGAGCTCTACCTGGATGCCAAAAGCGGAGTGAAGCTTCCTCTAGGTGTTTGGGGCAGGTTGATGAAGTAGCGCATTCCGGAAGTCGTTCTGGATACTCATGCCGCAGCGTGATTGCAAAAGAGGCCTCAAAATTTTCCGGACTGAGATACTGAATATGTTCAGCATGGCTCAATTCGGGGTAATGATTACCTCAGCGCCCTGCTTGTCAATAAAGCCGTACTTCTTGCCGGTTTTTACTCTTGCCCAACCTTCCCTCAGCACATCAAAGCCCTCGATGTCGTCATACACCGGCTTTACCACCTCATTTCCGGATTTATCAATGAATCCGTACTTATTATTTAGCTTTACTTTGGCCCAGCCGTCGCGTGCCACATCAAAGGCCGCAATAGAGCTGTACAGGGGCCTCACCACTTCCTTGCCTTCCTTGTCAATGAACCCGTATTTTTTGTTGAGTTTCACCCTGGCCCATCCGGCCCGCACAAGGTCGAAGCCTTCTATCGCATCGTAGGCCGGCTTTACAACCTCCCTGCCTTCTTTATTGATGAAGCCGGATTTTCCTTTCAGCTTCACTTTTGCCCAATTGGAAATATACACATCAAATGCTTCGATCTTATCGTAGGTATTCTGTGAAAACAAGCTGCCTGCACACAGCAGGATCAGAATGGCGAAGAGCGCTTTCTTTTGCATAGGGCTTTTGGCTGGATGCCGGTTTATTTTTTGAGCTTATTTAGCCGTTTCCTTTTCGAGCCCGATCTGTACACCTTTTAAAAGCATCAGCTTCGATTCGCGGAACGTTTCTCCCCATTTGACCTGGATGGGCTTTTTCTGCATGTCGCCGGCGCCTTTCACTTCCAGGAACACAAGCGTAAAATCTTCCACGCCGCCTTTTTCAAGAACCATAGGCCTGTTCTTTTTGGTATTGGCGTTGTCTGTGCCGTTGGGCATGACAGCTACCGTTTTGGAAGGGTTGATCACGCCCGCGCCATCGCCGTTGTATGCGCATTCGAAGCGCGCTACTGTTTTATCGGTTTTGGAATCGCTCTTTTTCAGAGTGCAACTAAAATTGCCTGTGGTAAATTCATTTTTGGAAGGAGGCAATTCAAAGCCTGGCGTTTCGAGGATCTTCCCACCGGCAGAAGCTTTATAAATACCCTTCACGTCGAGGCTGTAGCTTTCCACCTGCATGTTTTTGTCTTTATAGTCGATCACCAGCGAAGCCTCGTCGTTGGGCGCTACCACAAAGGTACGGTCGGTGCTGGAAAGCAGCTTGTCGCCGCTGATGAATTTAATTTCACTCGGCTTGATGACCAGGTAATCATTGCTTTTATTGAAGACCTTCATTTTGAATTTCGATTGTGCAGGATAGGCGACTGCATCCACAATGTAGATTTTGTAATCATCCGTTTCAGCCGTCGCTTCCTTATACATCACTTTTTTCTCGTCTTTTTTTTCTTTTTTTTCCTGCGGAAAAAGCGAAAGCCCTGTAAACAGAATGGTGGCAAGGAGAATGGATTTCATAGAAGCGTAGGTTTAAAAAGTTAGACTGTTTTTTCTTCCGGTAAGCCCCGGCACTTGTCCGGTATAGATGCAAACATGCTGCTGAACAAATATAAGCATAGAAGCCAAAAGAGGCTCCGTTATTGATAAATTATTTCTAATTTTACTTTCTATGCATATTGATATTATTACCGTTCATCCGCCCTTACTCGAAAGCCCGTTCGGACACAGCATCCTGAAACGTGCGGTGCAAAAGAACCTGGTTTCGGTAAACGTGATCAACCTGAGGGACTATGGCATCGAGCCGCATAAGAAGGTGGATGATTACGCGTTTGGCGGCGGTGCCGGCATGGTGATGATGATCGAGCCGATTGCCAATTGCATCAATGCCCTCAAGGAAAAAAGGAGCTATGACGAAATCATTTACATGACTCCCGACGGCGAAACCCTGAAACAGCAGGCCTGCAATTATTACTCGACCCTGAAAAATATCATGGTCTTATGCGGGCATTACAAAGGCATCGATGAACGCATCCGTGAACATTTTATTACCAAAGAGATCTCCATCGGCGACTATGTGCTGAGCGGGGGCGAATTGCCTGCGGCGGTGCTGTGTGATGCCATCATTCGTTTGCTGCCGGGCGTACTGAACGATGAAACTTCTGCCTTATCGGACTCCTTTCAGGATAATCTGCTGTCGCCGCCGGTATACACCAGGCCGGCAGATTATAATGGCTGGAAAATTCCGGAGATCCTGCTGAGCGGCCACAGTAAGAACATCGACGACTGGAGGCACCAGCAGGCATTGGAGAGAACGAAGATCCGCCGGCCGGATCTGTTGCTGTAAGCCATGGTGGCTTCGAGACCCTCAGCCACCATTCGAAAATCCGTAGCATCCATCGTTGACTGAGGCTCTCGAAGTCAATGAAAGATCGCGCATTCATTCAGATAAAAATAAACTATGAAACACTCCTTTTTAATTCTTGTAACTACTGTACTCTTCCTCTCCTGCTCTAAACAGGAGGATCCCATTGAACGTGAGAAGCGGGAAATGAAGGAATTCTTCGATGATTCTAAATTGCTGGTTCCTTACAAAGGTGTGAAGATCGCGCTGCGCGTGGATTATACGGATCAGTCAGCCGGCAATGTCAGGATCAGCGAAACGGCAATGAAAACCTTGTCGGCCGTTTCAAGCCTGGTGACGCGCGATTCTGTGCCGCAGGGCCTTTCAGGGATGATGGAAGTCTATCAGCAGCTTAAAAATCTCTACGAGATAAAGAAGGAGATCAACGGCATCAATGAAGATGAGCTTCCTACCATCTATAAGAAAATAAGCACGATAGAACAAACCATGTCAGCCTCATCAAATGTGATGGGAACCATTGAGAAAGATGTTTTCGGGACGTACAACAACAGCACCGAGCACTTTCTGCTGGGCTGCATCTGGTTTGTGTTGCCGGGAGCACCACCGGATATTTATGCCTACGAAGCTGCACAGGTCAATGAGCATGAGATTTCGAAGCCCGACCAACACCTGTTTGCTTCCCTGCTGAAAGCCGTGGTATGTGAGCAAAAGGAATGGTATTATACCTCCGAAAAAAGTTCGACGGAATACATCGACTACATCACAAGCCATAAGGAGGAGGTGCTGAAAGCCACAGCTTACCTGGACAGCGTGCCCGGCACCGATCCCGAAAAGCGCTTTTATGAGCTGAGGAGCATGGGTTACGCCCTGCGTGGCTATGCCCGCTACAACAGCAGCCGCGGAAAAGAGGCGGATGAGGACTTCGATCATTTTGTGGACGACTTTGATAAATCGGCGGTGGAAAACAAGGAACTGTGCTTTCTGTCGGCTTACCTCTGCATTAGGAACAGCAAGCCCGAAAAAGCGGAGAAATTCCTCGTAAAGATGGAAAAGATGGACAATTATAATGAGCATGACGAAAAAACCGTGAAAGAGCTCAGGGCCTTTATGAAGGATAAGAACGGCAAGGCATTCAATAAGTACTTCGATACCTTTTCGCTCACGCGCATCGCTTTCAATTACCTCTATCAGGTTTCGCAGAAGTCGGATATGGCAAAAACCCTGAAAGCCAACCGGAAGACCAGGGACCTGATGGCCATCCCGGGCCGCATGAACAAAGCCTTCAACCAGTCGCAGGAGATGCTCAATGCCGATAGCCTCATGAGCGGTGCCAGTGGCCTGGTAAAGAAGTTTTTTAAGTAGAGCCCTCCTATCGCTTGCCCCGTAGGAGCCAAACAGTTAAGCCTACAAACACCCAACTGTTAATTATTCATCCGGAAGGCGGTCCGGGTGCTCGGATATTCGGCTTATTTTAGTGCGGATAAATCGTACAGCGTGTCGAACCGAACTACCACACAAAAACTCAGGACCTCTTCCGTGACAGTGGTCATCAGCCTTGCCCTCGTGCTATTCATGCTGGGTTTGCTGGGGCTGGTGATCGTGAACGCCAATAAGCTTTCCAATCATATCAAGGAAAACATCGGTTTCCAGGTGATCCTGAAAGACACCACCACGCAGGCTGAGCTCGATGTGCTGAAACAGGAGCTTAGCTCTTCCATCTATTGCAAGCAGGTCGATTATATCAGCAAAGACCAGGCGGCACAAAAGCTTCAAAAAGACCTGGGGGAAGATTTCATCTCCTTTTTGGGATATAATCCCTTGCTTTCTTCCCTCGATGTGAAGCTGAATTCCGATTATGCCAATATTGACAGCCTTTCTGGCTTCGAGAAGCAGCTCATGCAAAAGCATTTTGTGAAGGAGGTGATCTACCATAAAGACATGATCAAGCAGGTGAACCAGAATGCCAGGGTCATCGGGATGTACATTCTTATTTTCAGCGGCCTGCTGCTGATTGTAGCGATTGCCTTGATCAATAATACCATCCGGCTGTCTATTTACTCCAAGCGCTTTCTCATCCGCACCATGTACCTCGTGGGCGCCACACAGGGCTTTATCCGGAAACCTTTCATATTCAAGGGCGTGAGGCAGGGCATCATTGCAGGCCTCGTGGCGGGCTTTTTGCTCGCGGGCTTCCTGGTGCTGAGCACGCGCTACATCCCGGATCTGCTGCAGTTGCAGGACCCTAATCTGCTGGCAGTGTTATTTGCCAGCATCGTGCTGATGGGCATCCTGATCTCCGGCTTAAGCGCTGCCCTCTCTGTGACCCGCTACCTGCGCTTAAAAACAGACGATCTTTACCTTTAACCGGCAGTAACGATGAAAGCCGCGCCCGTTAAGCTTCTCATGATCTCAGGTGCTGTTGCCCTTGTATGTCTGTTTGCTTTCAAGAGGCAAAGCAACGGCTTACTGATTCCGGGAGGTACCACGGTTTCCACCCGCTTTTCCACACCTGCCGGTTATACCAGGCAAAAAGCAGAAGCCGGTTCTTTTGCAGAATACCTTCAAAGCCTTCCTCTGAAAGAGAACGGAGCTCTGGTGCACTATTACAATGGCGTGGAAAAACCGAATAAGGTCGCTGCCGCGGTGTTGAAGATAGATGTGGGGACAAAAGACCTGCAACAATGTGCGGATGCGGTGATGCGCCTGCGGGCGGAGTACCTCCTGAAAACAAAGCAATACAACGCTCTTCGGTTCAATTTCACAAATGGCTTTAACGCGGAGTACAGCAAATGGCGCTCTGGCTATAGGATACGCGTGAAAGGTAATACGGTGTCCTGGTACAAGACCGATGAGGAAAGCACTTCCTATCCATCCTTTCGCGACTACATGGATATGGTTTTTACCTATGCCGGCACGGCTTCATTGAGCAAAGAGCTCAGCCCGGTTACTTTATCGCAGATGCAGATCGGGGATGTATTTATCCGGGGCGGTTCCCCGGGCCACGCGGTTATTGTGATGGATATGGCGATTGATCCGAAGACCGGAAAAAAGCTGTTTATGGTCGCGCAGAGCTACATGCCCGCGCAGGACATTCATATCCTGGTGAATCGGAACAAGCCCTCTGTTTCTCCCTGGTACGAGCTGGATGTAAGCGCCCAGGACATCCTCACACCCGAATGGCCTTTCACATCAGCTGAGCTGAAACGCTTTCCGTAAACAGGTCTTACCTGGAATACCTCTGTATGAAAAGGTATCAGTTGTTCATCCAAAGCTTTCTGAATATGGACGTATCTTGTACCCCGAACGCATAATCTCCTCGTTCTTTTTTAAGTTTAAACTTTGAACCGAAACTGGTAATCTGCCTGTACGATGTGTCTTGCTTTTTGTAAACTCTGAAACGGAATTCATAGAGTGCTTTATGAGGTCCTGCATACGTGGCGGTATTGACCTGGAGAATCAGTTGATCGATTTGTGCAGGACTTAATTTTTTATACCGTTCTGAGCCCCGCTGCTCCATAATAACGGAATCGATCTCATAAGTTTGAAAAGGCTCAAAAAGGACCGGCTTTCTCAGATAGCATTGCGTCCACGTGATGAGGATTGCCCCCAGACCTATATAAAATATCTTTTTTCTCATGGCTTCGTTTTTTGGAATAAAAATTCTACCAGGAATAACAGGCTAAGAAAAACACCAGGCTGAAATAAGTCCACAAGAGAGAAAACAAGATATGCATGATGGTCTCGAAGCGCTTGCCTCTCCACAACTCCGGCGAGTAGCCGAAAAACTGGATGACCAACCGGGCACCCCAGAATACGAACAATCCCAGCGACACCTTACGCCCGAGGCTGGTGTTGAGAAGGTCGTTGGCTGCGCTTACGCAGAGCGCTCCCATGAGGAACACCACCAGCGCGATGAAGAAGGTGTGGATGTACATCATCTGGCGGTTGATGAGGCTGAGCGAGCCGCATTCTTTTTTCCAGTCGAAGCGCCTGGGAAATGCCACATGAATGATGGCCAGCGCCATCATGAGCCAGCCGCAGAGTTTAAGATGTAGGGTCATGTTTCGTAAGGATAAAGGTGTTGATAAAAGGTGTGATCCGGAAGCGCTGTTCGATGCGAAGCCCCGACTCATGAAAGGCTTTTTTCCAATGGCTTTCGGGCAGGAAGTGAAAGAAGCCGATGGTGTAGGCCAGGAAATTGGGAAGGTCGCGCAGGTGCTCGGTCACAATAATTTTTCCCTCAGGTTTAAGGGCCTGTTTGAGGCCCTTGAAAAAGAGCAGTCGCTCCTGCTCATTGCGGATCTCATGTGCAGCTAGGATCAGAAAAATAAGGTCACAGGAGCCTTCCCTTAAGGGCAACTCCGAGGTGCTGATGGTCTGGGTTCCGGGGAAGGCAGGATAAGCTTTCCGGGCCCGCCTGATAGACACTTCAGTGTGCTTTGCCGGATCGTAAAAGTCGAGCACGCGGAGCTCCGCTTCCGGGAATTTATGTTTCAGAAGACAGCTGCTTTCATCAAAACCTGCATGAATATTGACGATCAGGCCACCTTTCCTGAGGGCAAGAGGGTCGAGCCAGCTCAGCGAATAGAGTGCCGAGCGGTCGTAGATGTAATAGGAGATCAGGAGGGAAGAGCCAAGAGTTAAGGCAATCAGGATGGAAACGCCTATGGTGAAGGGAGCGAAAGAAGGACAAAGCAGCGAGCCGCCAAGCAGAAGAAGGAAGATCACAGCAAAAGCCAGGACATAAAAATGCCAGTTGAAGCGGACAATGTTGTACACTCCCTCAAAGGGATTTCTCAGGGCTTCCATATTTCCTTTCTGCCTTTCTTCCAAAGATAAGGGATATCCGTTATGATAAACGCATTGGCCAATAAGGCATCCTCATGCAGGCCTAGTTCTTCCAGGAAGCCGATGTGCTGATGACTCACCGACAATGGTTTCGGTGTCCAGTTTTCGCGCACCCCTTCGATGATCAGCACCTCTTTTTTCCCCTGATTGTAGGTAAACGTAAAAGGCAAGGGACCTGCAAAGCGCCGCGCCTCCTTCCAGTCGGCAAAGGGTGAGTGTGCCGGGAGTGGCGTATCATCGCCGCCTTGCTCAAATCTCACCTGCAAATCAGAACGGGCGGATGTGATCTCAGATACAGTGCCCTGTGTGCCTTGCCGGATGTCGGTGGTGCTGTAATTGTAATGCGTGAAGATGTTGCCGAAAACCTGCATTTTTTTCTTATCGGTCTGCGAGCGCAGGATGTATAAGCCTCTCAGGCGCTTCCCCTCAGTGGTTCTGTATCGCACGAACACGCGGTAGCCGATCAGGAAAAAGTCATTGCCCATGAACTTTGGATACCCTTTGGGCCTCAGGCCTGTGGTTTGCACCATGGCTACGGCAACAAAGGCCCAGGTATCCCGGAAAGTGTCCAGCTCCAGGCATTCGGGAATGAGCGCTTGCAACCTTTCCTTTGGCAGGGCATAAGTAAGCACAACGGAGCGCTTAAAGAAGGCTTCAACTGCAAAAGGATGATTTTTCAGGAAATCCATCATGGCTCTAGTTCCGAAGCAGACCTGTTAAAAAAGAATCCGTTGCATATGATCAGAAGAATGAACAGGAAGGCGAAGACGGCGTTTCCTTTTCCCCAGAGGAGCAGGTCGGGCACGAGGAAAAACTCGAGGCCGTTCATGGTGGCGATGATCATGATCTGTGTCAGGGCATTCATGCGCGGCATGATGCGGCTCACGATCCATATCGACATCAGCACTTCCAGGGCTCCGATGATCCGGGTAAGCGGCATGGCATATTGAGGACCTAAGGTGCGCGACACAATGAGTTCATGGCGCGGAACCATGTTCAGCAGCTTGCAGAAAAAGCCATTGATGAACCAAACCGCCGCAATGAAGAGCGTGAGGCCTTTATGTAATGTTTGTTGGTGCATAGAGAATATACCAAAGATAGAATAAAATCACACCTGTCAGAGAGGGTCTGAAGGAAATGATGAACGACAGGTATTTATGAGATGGCTTCTAATTAAAACCGGTGCGGCTATGAACAAAAAAAGCTGCCGCAAGGAGTTGCGACAGCTTTTAGGGTAAGTAACCGGGTTCGAACCGGCGACCCCCAGAACCACAATCTGGTGCTCTAACCAACTGAGCTATACCTACCGTTTAAGGGCTACAAATGTACTGAATTTTTTGTTTTTTCAAAGAAAATTTAAGAAAATGTGGATTTATACCAAAAATAGCCCCAAAAAGTGCTCGAGCAAATGTGACGTTGGTTATTTTTTGTAATTCACCATGTAATGCAGGCCGATGGATTCCTTGCGGCGGATGGCGTGTTTGATGATGAGGTAGCCAATGCAGATGAGGTTGCGCAGCTCCCCCAGCTTTTGGGTTACGGTGGTTTGCTCATAGAGCGCTTCGTTTTCCTTATAGAGGATTTCCAGACGGTCGAAGGCCCGTTTCAGGCGGAGCTCGGAGCGCACGATGCCCACATAGTTGCTCATGATCTGCTGTACTTCGCGCTGCGATTGGGTGATGAGCACCATCTCTTCGGCGTGCTCTGTTCCCTCAGCGTTCCAGTTAGGAAGATTTTCCTCGAAAGTAATATCCTTGATGACCGCATTGGTGGTTTCTGCTGCGCGGTGCGCAAACACCACGGCTTCCAGCAGCGAATTGCTGGCCAGGCGGTTGGCGCCGTGCAGGCCCGTGCAGGCGCATTCGCCCACAGCAAAGAGGTTGCCGATGCTCGAGCGCCCCTGCTTATCCACTAATATGCCGCCGCAGAGGTAATGCATGGCGGGAACCACCGGGATCATCTTCACAAAAGGATCAATTCCCAGGCTCATGCACTTGTTGTAAATCGTAGGGAAATGCTCGATGAATGCTTTGCGGTCAAGGTGCCGGCAGTCGAGGAACACAAAATCCTCCCCGCGCGTTTTCAGCTCATTGTCGATGGCGCGGGCCACAATGTCGCGCGGAGCCAGCGACAGGCGCTCGTCGTACTTATGCATGAACTCTTTTCCATCGGTCGTTTTCAGCACAGCGCCGAATCCCCGGATAGCCTCCGTGATCAGGAAGCTGGGATGCTCGCCGGGATTATACAGGGAAGTAGGATGAAACTGCACAAACTCCATATCCTTCACACGGCCCTTGGCCCTGTATACCATGGCTATCCCGTCGCCGGTGGCAATGGTCGGGTTGGTGGTATTGGCATATACATGCCCTGCCCCGCCTGTAGCCATTACGGTAATGCGGGCCAGCACCGTGTCGATCTTTTGGGTTTTGGTATTTAAAATATAAGCGCCGAAGCATTTTACATCTTCAGTGTGCGAAGTAACCACCTGGCCCAGGTGATGCTGCGTGAGGATATCGATCGCATAATGGTGGTCGAACACCGTGATGTTCTTATGCCGGCGCACCTGAGCGATCAGCGCCCGCTCGATCTCGTAGCCGGTAATGTCCTTGTAGTGCAGGATGCGGTGTTCCGAGTGCCCTCCTTCTTTGGCAAGATCGTAGATTCCCTCGCGTGTCTTATCGAAATTAGCGCCGAGCGCGATCAGCTCCTGCACACGCGCTGTGCCTTCCGTCACTACAATCCTTACCGTTTCCGGGTCGTTGAGGTGGGCGCCTGCAATGAGGGTATCTTCAATGTGTTTTTCAATGCTGTCGCCCTCGTGCCATACAGCAGCAATGCCTCCCTGGGCATATTTGGTGTTCGATTCGTCTTCGTTACTTTTAGTGACAATATAGACCTTGCTCCGGTCTGCCACCTTCAGGGCATAACTCAGGCCGGCAATGCCGCTTCCAATGATCAGGACATCTGTTTTTTGCTGCATGATGCAAACCGTTTTTAGGCTTTGAACGGGCTAATTTAGACTTAATTTGAACCATATACAAACTCATTTGTTTCTCTGAATATCATGAATTCGCCGTATCTTTACCAGATCAACTAATTACAAAATGGAGACTGCCATTCCTTATACCATGTACATCGAAGCCACACCAAACCCGGCTTCCATGAAATTTGTCACTAACAAGCTCCTCATCACCGAAAAAGGCGCCAGCGCGGAGTATAAGAACATCAGCGAAACGCAGACCGCCCCTATTGCAGCGAAGCTGTTCCAGTTCCCTTTTGTAAAAACCGTTTTCATCTCTGCCAATTATGTGACGATTACCAAAAACGACGCCGTTGACTGGGACGATATTACACTCGAGCTGCGTGTTTTCCTCACGGATTACCTCAATGCCGGCAACCTGATCATCACTGCCCTGCCGCAGCAGGAAGTAGCCATCGACAATAGCTTTACTGAAACCAAAACCGTCAGCACACAGCATGCCGCACCCAAAGATGAAGTCGAAATCAAGATCATCGAGGTGCTCGATCAATACATCCGCCCTGCGGTTGAAAACGACGGGGGCCTCATTACCTTCAAGGATTTGAAAGACGGCGTGGTCACCGTGCAGATGCGGGGCGCATGCAGCGGTTGCCCGAGCAGCACCATGACCCTCAAAGCTGGTATCGAAGCCTTGCTGAAACGCCTTCTGCCCGATGCGGTGAAAGAAGTGGTGAGCGAAGCGATGTAGTTTCCTTTTCTTTTTAACCACATAGGGATATAGCAATATCGTGTAACACCGTCATTGCGAACGCAGTGGAGTAATCTCAATGAGATTGCTTCGTCGCGAAAAGTGACTCGCAATGACGGTGCCATGTTGGTTCTCTATGTTCCTATGTTTCTATGTGGTTTAAAACAATTCCTCAAAACTTATAACTGTAGCCCACCCGGATCACCTGTGTTTCGTAGTAGTCGCGGCTGCTGTAGTAGAAGCCGTCGCCCTGGATCTGTTTCCGGATCACCATGGTATTCAGCAGGTCGGTAGCGTTGAGAAATACCTCTCCTTTTCCTTTTTGGATCCGCGTTTTGATTCCCGCATCCAGCGAAAAGCGCTCACCGGTCTTTCCCTGCGGGATCAGGTCCGGTGCCAGGTACACGGCCGAGAGCTGAGCATCAGTAGTCTTGGAAAGGTGAAAGGTATTATTGAATTTTAAATTTCCAGAATACATTTCCTGGGCATCGGCAGAAAATGTGTGTACCACCGGGTAGAGGTTCGTTACAGTAAAAGCTTCGATGCGGTTGAGGTAGGCATTGACGTTGAGGTTGAAAGAGTACCATGGCGCAACTTCCTGAGAAAGGATGAGCTCTACTCCGGTATTATAGCTCCGGTTCACATTCTGAAAAACAGCATAGATGAGCTTGCTTCCCGGAACCGTGGTAGAGATACGGGTAATGGTACCGTCTGAAATCCGCTGGTAAAGGGCGGAGTAGAAATAGCCTTTTTTCCAGTTGCCCTTGTAGGCCAGCTCAAAGGAGTTGGTGAACTGAGGCTTGAGTGCAGGGTTCCCGACTTTGATGATTTCGGCATCATCGTATTTTGGAAAGATGCGGATATCGACTTCGTTGGGTCGGTCCACGCGGCGGTTGTAGAACAGCGACACCTTGTGATGATCGTTGAACTTATAAGCCAGGCGAAGTGTCGGAAAAGGCTGGGTATAGCTGTACCCATCGCTTTTGTAGGTCGGGTGCCCCGGATTGACATCGTATTTCAGGTCTACGTATTCCACCCGCAGGCCCAGCTCCGCTTCCAGGTGCCTGCTTTCATAAATGTAGTTGCCGTATAAGGCTGGAATAATTTCCCGGTAGGTTGCCCGGCCGCCGGCAGTGGAATCCAGGGGAGAATTAAGTCCCGGGTAAAACTGCATGTTGGTGGGAATATCCCGCTTGCGCACTTTCAGCCCGGTTTCAAGCCTTCCGTACTTTAAGGGTTTAATATAATCCACATTCAGATCAGCTACCTGCTCGTCGGAAAGTAATTTGAAGGCATCGCGCCCGGTGTAGGTAGGAAGGATGTTGTCGAAGAAATACTTTTCATCTTCGCGGTGAAAGGTATAATTGAAACCGATGTTAAGCAAATGACCCGCTTGTCTGAACTTATGCTGGTAAGCCGCTGTAGCCATCACGGTGGTTTTCAATTCATCTTCCAGGAATTGCCACAGGCGAAGGCGTTCCGACAAATCCGAATTAAAGAAAGGCTCATCGCCATGGTCGAGGATTTTTTCGCTGCCGAATAACCCTGACACGGTGAGGGCATTGCGATCATTGATGTTCCAGTCAAATCCCGCTTTAGCATTGGCAAAATGCGTGTTGCGGTTTCGTTTGGTCTGCTGCCGTATCACCGTGCCATCACCGTAATAACGGTCAACAAATTCATTCTTGTTAAGCGTTTCCGTGTACAGGTAATCGGCCTGTAAAAAAGCATTGATCCTGTGCTTCCGGTAATTCAGAGAGATGGACGGATTAAATTTTGGAGTGTATTGGTACTGCGGCCTGATGTCCGGTAGGTTTTCCTTCTTCACCCACAGGGCGCCCAATCCGCCTGCCAGACCCACTTTTCCGTTGAAACCGTCTCGGTTATTTTTTTTTAGGATGATGTTAATGATCCCTGCATTGCCGTTTGCATCGTACCTGGAAGACGGATTGTTGATGATCTCTATCTTTTCGATGGCGGAGGCCGGTATATTGTCGAGCCCGTACTGGCTGCCGAATCCCGTCAAGGCGGTTTGTCTTCCGTCTACCAGGATCGTTACTTTCTCGCTGCCTCGTAGCTGTACCTTGCCTTCCTGTACAGTAACGCCCGGCAGGTTTTGCATGCTCTGCAACACCGAACCACCGCTCTGGCTGATGTTGTCTTCTACCGAAAAGGTTTTCTTGTCCATCCTGCTGCTTACATCGTCCTGCTTCGCGCTGACTTCCACTTCCGCCAAGGCATGGGCGTTTTCTTCCAGGTCGATCGTCGAAACATCCAAGAACTCCGAAAGTTTACCCACAAACAGCGCCTGCCTGTTGGTTTTATAGCCAATGAAAGATACTTCCAGCACATAATTACCGGGCTTGATGCCACTGATGGTAAAGCGGCCTTCCTCGTTGCTGATCGTGCCAGTGATGAAGGCAGAATCGCGTTCTGTTTTCAGAACCACATTCACAAAAGGCATTGCCGTTTTTGCCGTTTTATCTTTAACGATCCCTGATACAGTAACGGACGAAACCTGGGAAAACGCCAGGCATCTTCCCAGGATCATGCATAACAGGATGAATACAGAGCGCATCGCTTAGTCTTTGGTTTCTTTCAGGAATGTTCCCTCAGCATCAAAGAGAAGGTCTTTGCCTTTGACCTCTGCTTCATAAGTCACCATGCCTTTGGCATCTGTGATCTTCGCTGCTTCTTTGAGCGATTGGCCTTTGTAATGTGCGGCAACATACTCTCTGGCCTTTTGCGGCAGTTCCGCAACAGCGATTTCCACTTCTGTTTCCAGGATATTGCCCTGTGCATTCAGGACCACGGATTGTTCTACTTTTCCGTGCTCGAATTCGGCTTCGAAATTGTCACCCTCTTTTTCCCATTTTACTCCTTTGGCATCAGGGTGCGCTTTTTGGAAAGCTGATTTTACAATAGCAGGAATGTCTTTATCCTGTTTGTTTTGTGCGAAGGCGCAGCCGCTTATCAGGCTTGCTGCCATTAGGATCATTACATGTTTCATAAGCTTGTTTTTAAATTTACAGGACAAAGGTGCGAAGCGATTTAGAAGATATTTAGAATGCCAGCCTGAAAACATGTAAATGTTCACAATACGTATAAGAAATAGTCCAGCCGTTGAGGTCGGCTATTTTTTTTACGATGGCTAGTCCAAGGCCGCTGCCGTGGGAAGCCGTACCCGGGCGGGAGAAACGCAGGAAAAGCTTATCGGCATTGAGCGCGGTAGAAGGCCCGGTGTTGGAAATGCTTAAGGATGTTTTTTCCAATGAAATAATAATCACGCCATTTTCTGCATTGTGGCGGATGGCATTGAGAAGTAAATTGCTGATCACGATCTCCGCAAGTACCGGATTGGAGCTGGTTTCGCCGTCGCATGCCGCATGAACCGTCACAGAAATGCGTTTTTCGTGCGCCTGTTCCGTGAAGAAGCCGAGCATTTTTTCAATCACATCTTTCAGCCGGATGATTTCTTTGCCCCCATAGTTCTGATTGTCGATCTTCGAAAGCAGGAGCAGGTTTTTGTTGAGGCGGTTGAGGCGGGTGGCAGAGCCCGAAAGAGAAAGCACCACATCAGCCTGTTCGGGCGTCAGTCGCTGCTGCATCAGGGTTTCCAGCTTTGCCTGAAAAATGGCGAGGGGTGTTTGCAACTCATGGGCCGCATTTTCGATAAACTCTTGTTGGCTTTTATAGATCAGGCTATTGCGCGAAGCGAGGTTGTTCAGCGCGGTATTCAGGCGCTGAAATTCTTCGACCGGTGTTTCAGGCAGAACTAATGGAGAATTTTTATCGATCTCAAAGTGTTCGATCTGGTTAAGCGTATCATAGAAAGGATGCCAGAGCTTTTTGGAAAAATACCGGGTGATGCCGTATAAGCCCGCCAGAAGCAGGAGCATGATCCCTGAAAACAGTAGTACGATATTAGTGATCAGGTCTTCGGATTCCACCATGCTCAGCCTTATGCGCAGGTGGTAGGGCTTTTCGTGGATCAGCACCGGTGATAGCAGAACCCGGTAAGGCTCATGCTCCTGGTCCAGTGTGTCGAAGTACAGCTGCTGAAAAACAGAATCCCGTTTTAAGGGAAATGTTGCTGCTTCGATCTTCAGGTCGCGGCTCATCCGGTTCCACACCGGAATATCGCTTTCGCTGAGGCCCGGAGCATGATAGGTCATAAACTCTTTGCGGTGAAGCTCCAGCGTTTCTTCCGTTTCCTCCAGGTACATGCCTTCTATCAGGAAATAGAACAGGGGCGCGCTGATCACCAGGATCAGCAAGGAGAAAAGCATATAGGCCTTTTGGGTCTTGTATAACAACTTTTGTTTCATATCAGCGCTGTCAGGCCTGCCATTTATAGCCAAGACCGTATACGGTCTTAATGTAATCGCTGCTGCCCGCATCACTCAGCTTCCTTTTCAGGTTTTTGATATGCGCATACACGAAACCGTGATTATCCAGCATGTCGGCCATGTCGCCCGATAAATGCTCTGCCAGGGCTCCTTTCGAGAGTACCTTGTTCTGGTTTCCTACCAGGAAAAGCAGGAGCTCCATTTCCTTTTTGGTGAGCTCTACAGGCGTATCATTTACGTTCACGGTTTTGGAAAGAAGGTCGATCCCGATCTCCCGGAAGCGTACCGTGTTTTTTCCGTTGAACTGTTTCCGCCTCACCAGTGCCTGAATTCTGGCAAGCAATTCCGATAAGTGGAAGGGCTTGGTTAAAAAGTCATCTGCTCCCAGTTGCAGGCCTTCCAATCTCACCGGCAGCGTGTCTTTGGCGGAAGTAATGATCACCCCATCGCTTTTATCCAGTTTTTTTAATTCGCTGAGCAGCCTGAAGCCGTCGCCATCCGGGAGGTTCAGGTCGAGGAGGATGCAATCATAATCGTAGAGGTGGATCTTGTCGAGAGCGGAAGCCAGTGTGGAAGCCCCTTCGCAGATCACCTGGTTGCTTTTCAGATAGTCGCTGATGCTGGCAGCCAGTTCTCCCTCATCTTCTATCAGAAGAATTTTCATAAAGCGAAGGTAAGGATTCAATTTGGAAGAAATTTAGAAGAAATTTCCGGCGCCGTGTTTAGCCTGTCGCAAAGGCAATGCTCAACACGTTGATCTTAATCCCTTCTATCTGTTGCAAGGATTGGCAGCAGGCTTCAATCGTGGCTCCCGTGGTAATCACATCATCCACCAGGATCACATGCTTGTGCTTTAACGAGTCGTCGGGTGCCACTTCAAACGTATCTTCCACGTTCTCCCAGCGTTCATAACGGCTTTTTCGGGTTTGCGATGCCGTATGCTCGGCGCGCGTCAGCAGTGTTGTGTTCAGCCGGATGTTCAGGCCCTCAGAGAGCCCTTTGCCAAAGGCTTCGCTCTGGTTGTAGCCGCGCTGTTTCAGTTTGCGGCGATGCAGCGGGACCGGGATAATACAAGCCGATTGCATCACGGCCTGGTCGGCAGAAATATCTTCTGCGTACCAGTTGCCCAGGATCGTGGCCAGGGTGTGGTTTCCCTTATACTTGATCGCATGCAGGAGTTTCTGCACGCTTCCCTTTTTCTGAAAGTAATAGAAGCTGCTGACCGTCTCCAGCTCTACCCGGCCGTAAAAGATGTTTTTTACAGGGTTCAAGGCCTGTTTATGAAAATTGGTCTTCGGTAGGTTGATGTAGCAAAAGTTGCAAACCTCCTCCTCGTGCTTCAGCAAAGGCTCCCCGCAACCGGCACATTGCCGGGGATAGATCAGCGATATCAGATCCCTGAGCATAAGGCTTACAATTTGCCGGCAAGCGTACAGGTCAGTTTGTATTTATTCACCTTTCCCGAAAGGTTGAAGAGCTCTACATACACAATGTAAATGCCGATGGCAGCTTTTTCATTGTCGTCGTTGACACCGTTCCAGCTAAAGGTGCCGTCCTGCGCCAGTTGCTCGTTGCGGATCAGGTACCTCACCTGGCGGCCCTTGCTGTCGTAAATGTATACATTGGCGGCTTTGCCGGGCTCATCAAGCTTATAGCTGATGTTGAGCACATCGTTGTAGCCATCGTTGTCAGGAGAAAACAGAGGCTCAGGGATAGTGACGCCGCTGCCGCCATCCGCTTTCAGGTACTGCGAATTGCGATAGGCCGGCGTGCCGAAGCCCACCGCTTCCGCGGCGCTGTTCCAGTTGGTGCGGTCGTTCGTCGGGCGGTTAAAATCGATGCGTTCCAATGATACACCTTTAGTGCTTACCAGCAAGGGGAAATGCATTTTACTGGTATAAATGAAATTATCGATCACCACGCCGCCTTTGGTAGCCAGTGTCACCACATCGGCGTCGATGTTCATGCTCGGAAGATCTGCCACATCGAGGAAGCCCTGTGGATTGGTGGTTTGGTACTGCGATTTCACCGTCGCGCCGTTCTCGCTCAACAGCAGGTAAGTTTCAGGAAATAATAAATAACCTTCTTCGGAAATATCTTCCAGGTCTTTCAGGCTTCGGGTAAGTGTATCCATGGAGCCCAGCTGCAGGTCTTTTAAATTAATGGTTTTGTTACTGCGGTTATAAAGCTCCAGGTAGTCGATGCCACCTGTTCCCGGGTCGCTCAGCACTTCATTGATCACAATATCATTCGGGGACGCAGGCTCCGGAAGGGCAAATGCGACGGCAATGCCGTTTGTCAGGAAATTACCTGCGCAATCTTTCAGGCCACTGGACACCGTGCAATGGTAAATGATGCCCTGTTGTAAAGGCGATGACACTTTCAACTTCACCTTTTTATAGTCGGGTGATACAGGCATGACCCAAAGCGGCTGGGATAAGCCATTGTCGAAGGTATAGATAGCCGGATTCGAAGCGCTGCTGCTGTCGAGTGTTTCATTGAATATCAGGATGAGAGAGTCGGAGTCTGTTACCGTAATGCGTTCCAGCAGAGGCGCCGAATTATCCGGATTGGAGGCGGCCACGGAGTTTCTTCTGCCCGGTGTTCCGCCGCTCGCATCGTTGCTGGCGCGCCAGTTGCCTTGTGCCCCGCAAGGGTTGTTGGCATCCACCTGCTCCATGCTCCAGCCTCCGTCGGCCTTATTGGCATTGTTGTACCAGCCCGTATTATAGCTGATGGAATGGATCACCGTATTGTTGCTGTCCCTCAGCGTAAAGGTCGTTCCGCCGTTGAGCAGCGAAGGGAAGCTCGTCACCTCGTATACGAAAATGCCGAAACCGTTGTAGAACGTATTGAAGTTGCCTGTGCCTGTGAGCACCACAAAGCTATCGGGTTTAATCGTGATGGCAGGTAGTTTCTTGGTGGTACTCGGCGTTGACACCGTCCAGTTTTTCAGGTTGATCGTGAAAGGTGTGCGGTTCTTCAGCTCCACGTACTCCTCTACAGGCAGGTTGATCGCCGGGTCCGGATCAGGCATCAGCTCGTTGATCACCACATCATAGGGCTTGTGTTTGTAAAACGAAAACGTGCCGCTGTTGGGGCTGAGGGCATTGCCATTGCAATCCACAATGCCGCTGATGCTGACGGTATAATTCGTGGCGTTCTGTAACTTGTTTGCAAGCGCTAAGGTGACACAGGAGTTGCCGGCCATCGCCGTTGCCAGGGTCGGGGTGCCGATACCGCCCGTGATGGTGTAGGCAGAGGCCGCAGCGAGCAGCGAAGGATTGATCACATCGTCGAAGCACACGGCAATATGCAGGGAGTCGACCACCGTCACCGCGCTCACTTTCGGGCCGGTGACATCCGGCGCAGTGGAATACACCGAATTGATGAAGCCCGGTGTGCCGCCATCCGCATCATTGGAGCCGGTCCAGTTATTAGCCTGTGAACAGGACGCGCTTTGGTTGGGATTGATCTGCTCCAGGGTATAGCCGCCGTCCTTTTTAACGGACGAACCGTACCAGCTATCCTTGTAGTTTACGCTGTCTATGAATGCATTGGAAGCCGTCTTCAGGTAAATGTTATCCGAAGAATTATTGAGCGAAGGGAAAGAGCTCACACCGAGTTTGTTCATGTAGCCAAGGGCCGTAAACTGCGCCGTATCGGCCACCGGGCAAACGATCACATAGCCATTCGGAGGCAGGGTATAACTGGGTAGCGTGGCAATGGAGCTGTTGTCGGTGAGCTTAAGGCCATTCAGGTTAAACGTGTTGGTACTACGGTTATAAATCTCCAGGAACTCTGTCGCCGTGAGGTTTACAACAGGGGAAGGGTCGGCATAAATTTCATTGATCACCAGGTCTTTGAACACAGGCGTGCCGAATACAATGTAGTTGAATCCTACTGTAGAGGTAGAGATGGCGTTGCCGGCGATATCCTGCACGGCATTCACGCTTACGGTATAATTTGTTCCGGATGTAAGCGGAGTTGCCAGGGCCAGGTGTAACAGCTTAAAGTTGGAGCCGTCGCGCGTGGCGCTCAGCGCTGTGCCTATCCCGGGGCTGATGGTATAATTCGTAGCCGTTTGCGAAGTCGCAGGGTCCACGTTTTCATTGAACAGGATGTCCACGGCCGTGGATGATGTGGGAGTAGCACTTACAAGCGTAGGTGCCGTCAGGTCGAGGATGATCGGCCCCACCACAATATCATCGAAGATGTGTTTCTGCACGAAAGAAGCGGTAGACTGCGTGATGTAAAATCCGAAAGAGTTGGAGCTGGTGAACGTGGCATCGGTCACGGTTCCCTCACTCACATAGTTATTGCCTGTACCGGTGAGGTCCCTTTCCAGTGAAAAGAGATTGGCCGCCGTTCTGACGACCTTGATTTTTAAGGTGCTATTTGAAACATTCGTAATGCCGTCGGTGCCGTCGATGATCTTCACTGCCGAAGCCAGGGAGCCTGAGCGCTTGTAGAGGCAGACCTCATCGAGTGTGTTGCCTATCCTTACAAAATAGCCGTTGATGGCCGCTCCCTGCAGGTTCGGTACATCGCTGGTGAGGTAGGCATCGACATAATTAGTGCCTGAGGTATTGAATTGAAGGTTCACATAAAACTCCCACTGGCAGTTGTTGGACAGCGTGCTGGGCGTGCTGATGTAAAAGCTGGAATTCGTGGTGGTGTTGGCCGATTTAAGCTGGGAAGAAACCACGGTGAAGTCGGTAGGCGCATTGACCGTCCAGGCAGGGTTCGCCGTGAAATCACCATCCGTAAAATTATCAGTAACCTGGGCCTGTAAAGTGCTGAATACACAAGAGGTGGCAAGGAGCGTAAGAATACGGTTGATCTTCATAAATTTATTTAAAAACCAAGTTAGTAAATTTTTTTGATTGCAAATAATTTAACACTTTTGATCTCTATTCACACACCATCACATTTACACATCACATCATGAAAGTAGCAGTAGTAGGCGCAACAGGCCTGGTAGGAACAAAAATGCTGGAAGTTCTGGCAGAGCGTAATTTTCCATTGACGGAGTTAATACCGGTAGCATCCGAAAAATCGGTTGGTAAGACGGTAGTATACAAAGGAAAGCCCTACACCGTGCACTCCATGCAGGCTGCTATTGATGCGAAGCCGCAGATTGCCTTATTCTCTGCCGGTGGCGGCACCTCATTGGAGTGGGCGCCGAAATTTGCAGAAGCAGGCATTACCGTTATCGACAATTCGTCGGCCTGGCGCATGCATCCCGACAAAAAGCTGGTGGTGCCTGAAGTAAATGCCGCTACCCTCGGTGCTTCCGATAAGATCATTGCCAATCCCAACTGCTCGACCATCCAGATGGTGGTTGCCTTAAATCCCTTGCACCAGAAGTACAAAATTAAACGTGTGGTGGTTTCCACCTACCAATCGGTTACAGGCACAGGCGTCAAAGCGGTTGACCAGCTGATGAACGAACGCTCGGGGATTACGGGCGAAATGGCGTATAAGTACAGGATAGACATGAATGCCATACCGCAGATCGATGTGTTTACAGAAAACGGATACACCAAGGAAGAAATGAAGATGGTGAACGAAACGAAGAAGATCATGGGCGATGACTCTATCCGTGTAACGGCCACCACCGTTAGGATTCCGGTGATGGGCGGCCACAGCGAAAGCGTGAACATTGAATTTGAACAGGAATTCGACGTGGAAGATATCTTTAACATCATGCGCCATACCAAAGGCATTGTTCTGCAGGATGATGTGGCAAGGCAGGTATATCCTATGCCGATGACCGCACACGATAAAGACGATGTATTTGTGGGAAGGATCCGCCGCGACGAAACGCAGCCCAAAACCCTGAACATGTGGATCGTATCCGACAACCTCCGGAAAGGCGCTGCTACCAATGCGGTGCAGATTGCCGAGTACCTGGTGGAACAAAAGCTCGTGTAAAATCCGGCGAGGAGGTCATTTACGTTTTATTCAAGGGGATCATCCGCGTCAGCGATTGCAGCGGAAATCTCCTGTCCCGAAGGCTTTCGGGACGGGAATTGCAGCGGAAAGCGCGCCCGGACGCCCCAGCCCGCTATCCATCAGGGATTTCTTATCCGGTTTTTTTAGCAGGCCCACGAACCGAAAGGTCGTAAAACGAAAAAAGCTGCCGTACCCATCCCCGTTAAAGTACAGCAGCTTTCTTTTTGGTTTAAACTAAACAAAACCTATGATAAAGAACGTAGTGTAAAATTACAACCGCTATCCGCGATTTAAAACAGCGAACTCATAAGTGGTAGCTTTCACTTGATAAGTGGTCGGAATTTGCCCTGTGATTCGATTTAGGTATTTGTATGGTAATTTCGGTTCTCTGTACTGATATCCCGTATCAGGGACGATTCAATCTTTAGAATTATAGTTTTACTCATTCGGTACTTTGGTTTAATCGGGATAAGCGTTTTCCGGAAGCAAATCCCGGTGAAATTTGGTAAGCATCATGTTTTTGTAACCAGCTCAGGTCATGTGGCATTTCGTTTGGCAGGTGGTTATCGATCCGACAATGCCTCCCGGAAACCGGCATCATTAAAAAAGCCCTTCTGCTATCAATCAGAAGGGCTTTACTTGTTTGGATGGTAAAATTGTTTTTTCGTTGCTCGTATAAAAAAACAAAACTATCGGTTAAAAGGAAATCAATTTTACACCAAAGGTGAAGGGATAGAGTTCAGGTCCTTTACCATTTACAAACAAAGGGGTCATGGCATAGTCGGCATACAGGGTGAAGTTTCTGTAGCCCACGCTGGCATGTGCGTTTACGCGGAATGGGTTCATGTTGTAGCTGTCCTTGCGCACCAGTTTAAGATCGAGCCCGTCGTCTTCCAGCACCTGGCGTGTGCGGGATCCAAGCCTGTAGCCGCCGATCACACCGAAGGCCACGTGGAAGGCTTTGTCCGGATCCTTGTTGGTGTTGAACTCCAGGAGGAGCGGCACATTGACAAAGGTGGTTTTAAAACGGTTCTTTTTATAGTTATACAGGTTGGAAGAATCGATGGTGCCGAAGGTGTAGCTGCTATCGGGGTTGAGGGTTGTTTTGTTGCTGAACTGGTACTGGCTCCACTCAAAGCCGAGGCCCACTACCAGGTTCACGTAATTTTTATAGATATGGATATCTTTTTCGAATGGATTCAGTTGGAAGTTTAAGGACTTGCCGTAATCCAGCTCCATGTATTTCTGACCTTTGGGCAAGGTGAAATTTCCGCCGGGGGTGGTCCATCCGTTCACGCCGATCCCAAAGCCGGCCCAGTTGTGGAAGTCATCGTCATCGCCGCTGCGGTGTGTATCAATGTCAAGGTTTTTGTCGATGATGATGAATTTCTTTTTACGGAGGTTAATGGTGGTGGAGTCTTTGGAGTTGTTGCTGCTTTTGGAAGCCGATTCGTCCACGACCCTGGCAATGGAGGAAGAGGTAGATGCTTCAGCGCTTACATCTTCCGGGTTGCCTTTGAATTTCACAGAGCTGGAGCCGGTAGCATCGGCGGTGATCTTTTGCGAAGCATAAACTTTTGCGCTTGATGCCCCGGAAGTGGTGATGCGCGTATTATCGGAAAGGAGGTCGTAGGCTTTGAGAACAGAAGCGCCGCTGATCGTACTTTGTGAGGCTTTGGTGATCCCTGCCAGCTCTACTGCAGAGGCGCCGCTTGCCGAAACAGTTACTGTGCCCGTCTTTACAAGACCTTTCACACTGCTGGCCCCTGTCACATTAATGTCGAGGCTTTCTGCCTTCAGCGTATCGGAAATGCTCACCCTGGAGGCTCCGGTAGCTGTGATCTCTTTCAGGGAAGGACCGGTTACATAGACTTTGGCAGTAGACCTGAACGACCCTTTGCTCTGGATACCAAGCACGCCGTTTTCTACTGTGGTCTGCACATTTTTGAGTTCGGATTCACCAGCCATCACCGTCAGGCTCGTGGAATCGCCAGGGGTAAAGATAACAGAAGTGGCGCCTGATACTTCCAGCCTGGTGAAAGGAGCAAGCTCTCGTTTTTGCTGGCTGGTTTGCGCTGCGCCTGTGAGGCCGATCAGGACAAGGGAGGATATAAGTAAATGTTTCATGGTATATGGTTTAAAATTGGATGATTAACAGTTTTCTGCAGATTCTGAGCATAGGACGCCCCCCTTCGCAGAAAAGTTACAGCTACTGCAAATATTTTTTTAAATCGCTGATTTTAAGAAGGTTGTTTTTTCAGAATGGATCTTCTTCCGCCTCTTCCGTCGTTTTTTTCTGCCTGAAGAGCTCGATGAGCAGGCCGATCAGGGTATAGATCAGGAAGGCAAATACGCAGAGCAGCACAATGGCCCCGATGAGCACGATGGTGGTAAAGGTGGTTACTACCGGTGCCGGAAGCAGGATGGCGGGAAGGAAATAAACGGCAAGCGCGACAATCACGACAGCCAGCACCAGGGCGAGGATATAGAGCGCGGCTTTGCCGATCACGGAATTGGCCTGTTGGGCCGTCCGGATCTGCCTGTTCATGGGCTTCAGGGCTTTTGCCGGAACAGGAGAAAAGAGAACAGCATTGGACTTTGTGCATGCCGGATGGATAGAGAGCAGTAATCGCCCGGATGTTGAGGCCGGCTGTTGGTTCGGATGGGGCCTTGTCTTTACTTCGGGTAGAGGTTTATGGGCCGTGTGTGCGAAGCTGTCCGGCGCATATTGAGCCACCGCAGGGAGCGGCGGTTTTTCGGCGTGAGTGGCGGGCTGGCGCCTGTGTGCAAAACCATCGTAGAACCGGCCATTGGTATAATGCCTGGTATAAAATGCCGAGCAGGAAGCCAGACCGATACTAAAACACAAAACCAGTAATTTGGAACAGGGGCATTTCATGCTAGTGCATCCTGATCCAGTTGCTGATGTCCATGATGACCTTCTCTTCGGCATTTCCCTGGGTTTCATATTCCGAGGGCATGGATTTTCCTTCACCTTTCATGAAGAGGTGGTTGAGGGCAGGGTAGGAGATGAAGGTATTTTTGGCCTGATCTCCCATGGCTTTTTTCCAAAGTTCAAAATCCGTCATGGTTACCTGGTAATCGCGCTCACCCTGCAGTACCAGGATTGGCTGCTTCAGTTTTTTGGCAAACTCCACCTGTTTGTATGCATTCAGAGATTGCCAGTAGGGAGCGGAAAGGTTTAGCGGCAGCTCTTCCGGTCTGGCGGCTTTCAGGGCTTTGGCATCTTTTACCACGGCGGCTTTGGCTGCCATCTTTTTTACCTCAGGATCATCTTCTCCCTTTTCCCGGTCGGCGCCATACAGGTAGCGGTATTGCTCTACGATGAGGTCTTCGAGCGGGCGGGCGTTGGCGGCCAGCATCACGATGCCTGCGGCTTTGGCCCTGGATGCTACCAGCGGCGCGCACATGGCGCCAAGACTATGACCGATGATGTAGATTTCAGACTCTTTCAGCAGAGGGTTTTTGCGGACCAGGTCTGCCGCGCTGAGCGCATCGTCAATAACTTCTTCCTTAATGCCTAAATCCGTTTGTGCCATGAGTTCCTTCCCGTAAGCCAATGTCCGTTTATCATAGCGGATGCTGGCAATGCCATTGGAGGCCAGGCCTACGGCGATGTCTTTCAGGAGCTTGTTGGGGCCAATGGATTCATCCTTGTCGTTAGGCCCCGAACCGGCTAGCAATATGGCCACCGGGGGATGCTTCACGTTGTTGGGAATGCAAAGTAAGCCCGGAAGCTCATACTTCCCTGATTTGACCATGATCTTCGATTCGTAGAACTTGTTCGATTTGGAGTACTCCGGGGCATTGTATGTGCTTGTATTCTTAGGGGGCAGGAAAAAAATGCCGATGATCTTTTGCTGGCGGTTGAATGTCAGCTGAAGGTCCATTTTGGTTTTGGCAAAGTTGCAGCGAACGAACACGCTCTCGGTAGAATCCCTGTTCTCTGTCCTGACCTCGCCATACGACTGGTATTCGCCCATGAAGCGTGGCATGCTTTCCCAGATCTGCTGCATCATCCCGGCGTTGATCTTATTGCTGACGACCGTATCGAACATGGTCTGGCAGCTGTCGTATTGCGCCCGCTGGAGTTTACCCAAAAGCGAAAGGGAAAGGTCGGTGTTGGTTTGGGCTTTCATCAGGCTCAGGCCCAAAAGGAAAAAGGCTGGAAGCAGAACAAGGGCTTTCATACGGCAAAAAATTTACCGAATGTAAGCAAATTGAAATAAATAACAGCCGGTTCATGCACGGGAAGCAAGCAGGATTGACATGCGCTCCTGGTTAGTCGCCGGAGATCTGAAACACAAAACACGCCTTGTGACTTCGCGCACAGGTCGGGAAGCAAAGGCGTGTTTGTATTTATTCGGTAATGCTTAGAACGGTAATTCCATCGGCACATCCATCAGCAGGATTTCCGTATTGTCGTCGTTCATTGTGATGTCAAAGCCGTCAGTGTCCCAGATGCCGTAGCCATCGCGTGTTTTCAGCTCCTGCCCGTTGATGGTGGCGCTACCGCTGATGACGAAGGCGTATACGCCATTCCCTTTGCGTTTGATGTTGTAATGCTCTGTACGGCCTTTACCGAATTTGCCTAAAAAGAACCAGGCGTCCTGGTGGATCCACACTCCTTCGTCGTTTTCGTTCGGGGAAAGGATTTGCTGGAATTTATTTTCCCTGTCGGCCAGGTTTAAGGAGATTTGTCCATAACGCGGTGTCACGTTTTGTTTGTTGGGGAAGAGCCAGATCTGCAATAATTTCAGGTCAGCCTTGCCGTTGTTGTACTCGCTGTGCACCACGCCGGTTCCGGCACTCATCACCTGGACATCGCCTGCTACCAGTACTTCTCCTTCATTGCCCATATTGTCTTTGTGCAGGAGCTGTCCTTCGAGCGGGATGGTGATGATTTCCATATTATCGTGCGGGTGTGCCCCAAAGCCCATGCCGCCGGCAATTTTATCGTCGTTTAAAACGCGCAGCACGCCAAAGTGCATGCGGTCGCGGTTCTGGTAGCCAGCAAAGCTGAATGTGTGGTGAGCGTCGAGCCAGCCGTGGTTAGCGTGGCCTCTGGTATCTGCGGAATGAAAAACATGTTTTGCCATAATTGTAAGGGTTTAATTTTATGTAAATGTAACAACAATTATTGTATATACAAATGTTGTTAACGCTATTTAACGATTTTGTGTTTCAAATCGGGGCATATGGGTTATTTTTTGGTGCGCCCAGGGGTTTGGGATGGCATGCAGGCGACGGGCAAATTGCTGCTGACTTAGCGAAGCCAGGCCTGCTTCATAGCTGTCCTTATCTGTTGGAATGCCTGTAAGCAATCCCGTTTTGTGGCTAAGAAAATCAAACATACGGCTAAGTATTCCTTTTCAGTTTAATCGAAAGGGTAACATGACGGGGGCGATGAAGCCTAACCCCTTACCTTATCCATCAGGATCCCGATGTCCCTGATCTCCTGCTCGTTGAGGCGCTCAAAAATATCTATCTCTGTTTTTGCCAGGATGGGGTCGATCTGCTCCAGCAAGGCCATGCCCTGCTCCGTAATCGTGATCTCTACTTTCCGGCGGTTATCCTCGCAGGTCACGCGGTTCACATAGCCTTTCTGCTTTAGTTTTTCAACCAGGCGCGTGGCATTGCTCATGCGGTGGATCATGCGCTCCTGCACGGTCGATAAATTGGCTGGCTTGCCTTTCTGGCCTTTCAGGATCCGGAGGACATTGTACTGCTCCTGTGAAATGCCAAACCGCTTGAAGCAGTCGTTGGTGCGCTCTTCTATCCAGTTGGCGGTAAATAGAATGCTTAATGCAGACCTTTGCTGCTCTGTTTTAAATTTTTCTGTTCTTAGTTCCTCTTCCAGCTTCATACGCGGTAATATAAATTATTAAACTCAAATGTGGGGGAGAATACAGAAAGAACAATGCACGTAATTATTACAGGCGCCAAGGTATGATTTTGGCGGATTAATTAATACGAAAATAGAAAATTAATTCAGATAGCTTTCAATGCTGGTATCAAATGCGTATTTGTACTCGCTTACAGGCCCGTAATCAGTCGTGTCGATGACAATCGCCCGGCCTTTTACGGAGCCCAGCTTTGTAAATGCAACATTCTGTTTCCGGAGTTCTGCTTCCAGTGCAGCGCCATTAGATGCTGTCGTGCTGATCACCGCGCGGCTTTGTGCTTCGCCGAACAAAAAGGCGTCTTTGCGGAAGGCAGCATCGGTAACTACCTCGAAACCAAAGCCCCCGGCCATCGCGCTTTCCAGTAAGGTCATGAACAGGCCGCCGTCGCTCACATCGTGCGCCGATTGTACCAGCTTGTTCTTGATGAGGCTGCTGATGGCATTCTGCACCCTGAACTCGGTATCGAGGTCAAAGAAAGGGGCAGGAGAGGCTTTCACCTTGCAGTAGCTATATAAATACTCAGAGGAAGAAATATCGTTTTTGCTTTCGCCGACCAGGTAAATCACATCGCCTTCAGCTTTAAAATCGAGGGTCGTTTGAAGGGATTTATCTTCCAGCAATCCGATCATCCCAATGGTTGGTGTCGGGAATACCGGTCCTTCATAGCTCGATTGGTTGTAGAAGCTTACGTTACCGCCCGTTACCGGTGTTTTGAATTTTTCGCAGGCTTTGCCCATCCCTTTGATAGAGCCCACAAATTGCCAGTATACTTCCGGGTTGTAAGGATTACCAAAGTTCAGACAATTGGTCACAGCGCTTGGAGCGCCCCCACTGCACACAATGTTACGGGCTGCTTCGCTCACCGCAATGGCACAGCCCACTTCAGGATCAGCATTGACGTAGCGCGAGTTGCAGTCAACCGTCATGGCCAATGCTTTTTTGCTGCCTTTGATGTTCACAATAGCGGCATCGCTCGGCTTGTTGGTGCTCATATTGATGGTGCCCACCATGCTGTCGTATTGGTTGTATATCCAACGCTTGCTGGCCAGGTTCGGATGTTTGGCCAGGAACTGCATCACCGGCTTCAGGTCTTTCGGCTCTGCAACGGAGGCGATGTCAAATTTTTTGAACTCCGCGTAATAAGCAGGCTCTTTGTACTCTCTCTTATAAACCGGCGCTCCGCCGCCCAGTACCAATACATCGGCAGGAATCTCCGCTACCAGTTCCTCATGCATGTAATACCTTAACGTGCCGCCTTCGGTTACTTCGCCGATCTGCTCGCAGTTGAGGTCCCACTTGTCAAATACTTTTTTCACAACCTCTTCTTTTCCTTTCTGAACCACAACCAGCATACGCTCCTGCGATTCGGATAACAGGATCTCGAAAGGGTGCATGCCTGCCTGGCGTGTCGGTACTTTGTGCAGCCAGATGTTCATGCCGTGCTCGCCTTTGGCGCTCATTTCGGAAGTAGAGCAGGTGATGCCCGCTGCACCCATGTCCTGCATGCCGATCACAGCACCGGTTTTGATGACTTCTAGCGTCGCCTCCAGCAATAATTTTTCCTGAAAAGGATCACCAACCTGAACGGAAGGAAGGTCTTTCGCGGATTCTTCCGTAATGTCTTTACTCGCAAAAGAGGCACCTGCAATCCCGTCTTTGCCGGTAGAAGAACCAACAATGAACACCGGATTCCCTGCTCCGTAAGATGTGGCGCTTACCGTTTCTCCCTGCTTCACAAGGCCCACGCTCATGGCATTCACCAATGGATTGACATTGTAGCACTCGTCGAAAAATACTTCGCCGCCAACTGTCGGGATCCCGAAGGCGTTCCCGTAATCGCCGATGCCTTTAACCACGCCTTTCACCAGCCATTGGGTTTTGGCAGAGTTGATGTCGCCAAAGCGTAAAGAGTTGAGCTGAGCAATAGGGCGCGCACCCATGGTAAAAATATCGCGGTTGATGCCGCCTACGCCCGTTGCCGCTCCCTGGTATGGCTCCAGGGCGCTTGGGTGGTTATGAGATTCGATCTTGAAGGCACAACCAAGACCCTCACCGATATCCACGAGGCCTGCATTTTCCTCACCGGCTTTGGCCAGCATGTGCGGACCGTCTTTCGGTAAGGTTTTCAGCCAGGTAATGGAGTTTTTATAGGAACAGTGCTCGCTCCACATCACCGAAAACACAGCTACCTCTGTAAAATTTGGCGTACGGCCCAGTATCTCTTTGATCTTGTCGTATTCTTCAGGAAGTAAACCTAAATTTTTTGCGTCATCAACGGAAGCGAGTTGTTCGGAGTATTTCATAGTTGTATTTTTTTCTTTGGCAAAGCCGGAAATTGAAGGTTCAAAGATAGGGAATTACCCTAAAAACCATTCTTTTTTGTTAATGAGTTTTCATAAAAAGCCTCTTTTAAAGTCCTAAATTCAGAACCATGAAAAACGCAGCATATTACATCGAAAAGCTACAGCTGAGCACCCATATTGAGGGCGGCGCTTTCCGCGAAACTTACCGTTCGGGCCTGAGCATTGCGAAGGAGCGGCTTCCGGCGGAGTTTAACGGGAACAGGAATGTATCGACGGCCATTTATTTTTTGTTGGAAGAAGGGCAATTCAGCGCCCTGCACCGGATTGCCTCTGATGAGCTCTGGCATTTTTACGAGGGCCACACCTTGCATGTGTATGAGATCAGGCCGGAAGGAACGTTGATAACCCATGTGCTGGGAAAAGACATGGAAAAAGGAGAGTCGTTTCAATGCGTGGTGAAAGCCGGCAGCTGGTTCGGTTCCCGGTGCGAGGTGCCCGGTGGCTTTTCGCTGGTAGGTTGCACGGTAGCGCCCGGATTTGATTTCGGGGATTTCGTGCTGGCAGACCGTCAGAAGCTTACAGATGAGTTCCCGCAGTACCGGGAGCTGATCCGGGAATTGACCTATGACGGGATAGGGTAAAGGCTTTTTCTTTCCCTATCCTCCTTGTTAGTGATAACACCAACAAGGGCATCACAGGATCAGTTTTTCGCGGCCGCAATAATATCGCTCACCTCCATGTTTTTTTGTGGGTAGCCTTTGAGGGATACATGGATCATGGCCAGGGCGACTTCCCGGATGGTGCAGGCTGCCTTCGGGAAGAGGGTTTTGATAACAGGATACAGCCAGCCCATATACTTGTATGCCGCCAATACGCGTTTCTGGCCCTGCGTGGGCTTCATCATGCCCGGACGGAAATTATAAGTTGCCCGGAAAGGCAGCTTCGCCAGGTCGTTCTCCGTTTTGCCTTTCACGCGCGCCCACATGCTGCGGCCTTTCTCCGTGCTGTCTGTATGCGCGCCCGACACGTAGCAAAAAGTAACTTCCGGGCTCGCGTCACTCACCGTTTTGGCAAAGCCTAGCGTAAGGGTATAGGTAAGCTTGTAATACTCGTCTTCTTTCATGCCTACAGATGACACACCGAGGCAGAAAAAACAGGCATTATAGCCTTTGAGTTGCTCTTTGATGGGTTCCGCATTCGAAAAATCCTGGAGTATTACCTCTTTGATTTTGGGATGCGATACGCCGGAGGGTTTGCGGGTGACGATGAGAATGCGCTCTACCAAAGGGTTTTCCATGCATTCGAACAAAACGCCTTCGCCTACCATGCCGGTAGCACCTGTCAAAATCACCTGTAATCGGTTCATGGCTTTATGTTTTTAGTGTATGTTCACTGAAAGTCTCTGCGGGAAGTTCCTTTATTTTTTTCTGACCACCATCAGGCCATCTCTTAGCGGGAGCAGGATGTTTTCCACCCGCGCATCCTGCTGCACAAACTTATTGAACTCATGAAGGGCCAGTGTTTCCCGGTCCATCGCACGTTCGGGCATGGTGATCTTTCCGCTCCATAATACGTTGTCCGCAATGATGAGTCCGCCAGGCCGGAGCATGTCGATCACCAGGTGAAAATAATTCAGGTAATTTTTTTTATCGGCGTCGATAAATACCAGGTCTATGGGGCTCTTAATGGTTGGAATGTAATCTTTGGCATCGGCCAGCACCAGCTCTATCTGCGAAGCGTATTCCGTTTGCCGGATAAAAGATGTTGCAAAGGCGGATGTTTCCTCGTTGACATCGATGCTGATGAGCTTTCCGTTTCTGGCAAGCCCCTCTGCGAGGCAAAGCGCCGAATAGCCGGTATAGGTGCCGATTTCCACAATCAGCTCCGGCTGTTGCAATTTGCTGATGAAGCTTAAAAAGCGTCCCTGCAAATGCCCACTGAGCATGCGTGGCGACACCACTTTCAAATGCGTTTCCCGGTTCAGCTTTTTCAGCACTTCCGACTCTTCGCTGGTATGTGTTTCGCAATAGTGGCTGAGTTCAGGGCTGATGAATTCCATGTGTGTTGTAAATTAGAAACAATTTTAAATCTTACTCTTCAATTGTAAGCTCCATCTCCAGCTGGCCTGGCAGCAGCTGAAAGGTCATGCGGTGCAGCGGCGTCGTGGCATGTAGCCTGATCGCTTCGCGATGCTGCCGGGTGGGGTATCCCATGTTGCTCTCCCAGCCATAGTGCGGATGCGCCTTGGCGGCCTCTTTCATGAAGTCGTCGCGGTAGGTCTTGGCCAAAATACTGGCGGCTGCAATGCTGAGGTATTTGCCATCGCCCTGGATGATGCAGTGATGAGGCTTTTGCTTGTAAGGCGTAAAGCGGTTACCATCAATGAGCAGAAGCTCGGGCTCCTGTGTGAGCTGGTCGATGGCGCGGTGCATGGCCAGAAATGAGGCGTTTAAAATATTGATCTCGTCGATCTCCGTATTGCTCACAACGCCTACCGCCCAGGCAAGGGCTTTTTCCTCAATCTCCGGGCGGAGTTCGTAGCGGTCTTTGTCGGTCAGTTTTTTGCTATCGTCGAGCCATTTGTTCCGGTACTTTTTCGGGAGGATTACCGAGGCGGCGTATACAGGGCCGGCCAGGCAGCCTCGTCCGGCTTCGTCGCAACCGGCTTCGATGAGGATTTTATCGAAATAGGACTTTAGCATGCTCTATATCATCCTTGCGGGCGAAACGAAGTGTAGCGAAGCAATCTCACATGAGATTACTTCACCTCCTTGCGTCGGTTCGCAATGACGGGTAAAATTATATTTTTTCCAAAGTTGCTTTGATCTTGTCGAAGTCAGGCTGTTTGCCGGCATCTTCCAGGATCTCCGCATATTGAATGATCCCGTTTTTGTCGATCACGAAGGCTGAGCGTTTTGTTACGCCCACCATGCCGAAGCCGAAGGTTTCATACAGTGAGTCGTAGGCTTTAGCCACAGTTTTATTGAAGTCGGACAGCAGGTCGAAATTGTAGTTTTGCTCCTGTTTGAATTTTCCGAGGCTGAACAGGGAGTCGATGGAAATGCCTACAACTTCAGCATTGAGGGAGCTGTAGATGTTGTAATTGTCGCGCACGCTGCACAGCTCGGCGGTGCATACACCAGTGAAGGCGAGCGGAAAAAACAGGATCACAAGGTTCTTCCCTTTAAAATCAGATAAGGAAACTTCTTTTTTTTCGGTGTTGAATAATTTAAAATCCGGAGCGGCTTGTCCTGGTGCTATGGCCATAACGTCTGTGGTTTTAGTTAGAGTGACAAAATTAAAGGATAAAACATTCAAAAACCTGTAAAAATTCTCACACATTATGAACTTTTTCACTTTCCACGCGTTAGCAGGTTGGTATAACCCAATTAAATCATAATTTTGCACAGGTTATTTATAAACTCATAAAAACATCAATTATATGGCATTAGTAGGAAAAAAAGCCCCTTCATTCAAGGCGGCAGCTGTGATCAACGGAGAGGAGATCGTTGAGGACTTTTCTTTAGATCAGTATTTAGGAAAAAAACACGTGGTATTTTTCTTTTACCCGAAAGATTTCACCTTTGTTTGCCCGACAGAATTACACGCTTTCCAGGAGAAACTGGGAGAGTTCGAAAAACGTGGTTGCGCCGTGGTAGGCTGCAGCACTGATACAGAGCAAAGCCACTGGGGCTGGTTGCAGCTGGATAAAAACAAAGGCGGCATCAAAGGCATTACCTACCCTATTGTAGCCGATACCACTAAAATCGTTTCCATCAACTTCGACACCTTATCCGGAGATTATGATGTGGATGATAAAGGCAACCTGATCGCTACCGGCGAAATGATCGCCTTCCGTGGCTTGTTCCTGATCGACAAAGAAGGCGTGGTGCGTCACCAGCTCATCAACGACCTTCCTCTGGGGCGTAACGTGGATGAGGCACTGCGCATGGTAGATGCTTTGCAATACTTCGAAACAAAAGGTGAAGTTTGCCCTGCTAACTGGAGCAAAGGCAAAGAAGGCATGAAAGCAGATCATAAAGGTGTCGCTGACTATTTAGCAACACACTAAGCGGTAAGATTGTTATTATTTCCGGGAAAGAGCGTCTGAAAAGGCGCTCTTTTTTTTTTGAGAATTTTTTCCAATGACGGATTTGAGCTTTGGGCGTCCCTTCCGCGGAAGTACAGCGCGGAAGGCCGGGCTGTCGCTACTCGCTCTTTATTTCTCACGCCACTGCGCGAGAAATAAAGGAGCTCATACAAGCGCTCCATCCCTTTCGCGGGCAATCCTTCCTGAGAGAACATGAACGGTATTCCCCGACTTTTCTCACGGTCAGTTCAATGATGTGCCCTGTAGAGGTTTGTCGGGTTTATTCTCCTTCCTTAAACGGGTTCCGGGGAGTCCATTCCGTTGGCTGAAGGAATTGCATGAAGGGTTTTAGAATCAGCTTGGAAACGGTGTTTTGCGGCTTGATGTAGCAGATGAGCTCATGCGCTTTGGCGCCAACCGTCGTTTTGATTTCGGAAGCGGTTCTTCCTAAATTGATGCTTGTTTTTCTGGTGGCAATGGCCTCTTCGATATAACTGTACAGAATAGTCTGGTAGAGCTCATAGTCCTTATTGATGGCATAATCAAATCCGATGTAATGCGCTTCGATTTCCGTGGGGAGGTAAAAGCCGCTGGCAAAGGAAACCATGGTGCCATCCAGGAACCAGGCATCGATGTAAAACAGGCTGGCCTCCGCTTTCGCCACATCCGAAAAATATCCTTTCGATAAGTGTGCCAGCTTGAACTTGGCCTGCCTGAACACCTGCATGTAAAGCTCGTACAGGGTATCGTTATAAGCGATGATCTCTTCTCCCGTCAGCCTTTTTTTGGTAAGTGCGGCGCTGGCTTTCAAAATATTTTTGGCGCGGTTGCGGTATTTTTTGGAAAAGCAGTTAATGTAATCTGTCAGGCTGCTGACGCCTTCCGGAAGATCGATGATCATGTTGGGCTCCACGTTAAAGTGGAGGAACTTGGTGCAGTACCAGCAATCTTTATCGCCGAAAGCTTGTTCATAAAAATCCTTGATGAGGATGGCGGAAATCTTGCCCCTCAGCTTTTCCCCGCGGGCCACCGCATTGATGACCCCTTCCAGCAATTGAAATTTGATTTTCCGGCTGTTGATGTCCAGGTAAAAGCCATGTTCGCCACTGATGAAGTTATTGCCGCAGGTGACCAGGCGCATGATGGTTTCGTTTTCGCTGTGCTGGATGTACTTTTTAAAAACAGAGGCACGCTTGCTTTGCAGCTCGCTGATCTGGTGGGCAATGAGCTCGCCGAACAAAGAGGCCGAAAAGTCGTTGATCTGGAAATAGACCACACCTATCGGTTTCTCATGGTCATAAACGATCACATAACGGAACCGGAAGTTCTCCGTGCGTTGTTGATGAATGATGCTGAGGTATGAAAAGGAGAGAAAGGTATTATGGTCTTTAACGGCAGCATCCCAGTCTTCTCTGGGGATGAGGGCCATATCGTCGAAGCAGGAAAAGGTATACTTGCCGAACAGTTTTCTGTGCGGCTTAAGTTTGTTTTTCTGAATGATCTTATCGCAGATAGCAAACATCAGGTTTTGATTAAAGGGAACACATGGTTGAACATGATCTGCAGGCTTTCTTCCACGCGCTGTCCTGCCGTATTGATGCTATACTGTGCGTCCAGCGGTAACTCAAAGGGGTTGGATACACCGGTAAATTCTTTGATCTGCCCGGCACGCGCTTTGGCATAGTGCCCTTTCACATCGCGTTTTTCGCAAACGTCGAGCGGCGTGGCAATGTGGTACAGGATAAAGCGCTGTTCGCTGAGAATGCCGGCAGCAAGCTCCCTCAGCGCATTGGTAGGCGTAATGAGGCTGCAGATCACCGCTACGCCGCAACTGGCCAGCTGCTTTGCCAGCTCGGCAGTGCGGCGCACATTCTCCGTGCGGGCCTCGTTGCTGAAGCCCAGGTCGCTGGTAAGGCCCTGTCGCAGAATGTCGCCATCCAGAACGGCTGTGAGGATGCCTGTATCGAAAAGCTTTTTCTCGAGGCCATAAGCCAGGGTCGTTTTGCCCGAACCGGAATAACCGGTCATCCAGATCACCAGGCCTTTCTGTGAGAGCAAACGCTCTTTATCGTGAGAACTTACCTGTTGGCTTTGACCTGAAAATATATTGCGGGAATCGCCCAAAGAAAGAGACATTTAAGAGTTAAAAATACAATTAATTATAGTATTTTTGATTGAATAATCCGGAATTAATTAATATTAACATGGCATACGATTTCAGAAGCAACCCCACGGTCGACCAGGTCGGCATTGAAGAACGGGTGGCCCGTTTCAATACGAGAAGCATTAAAAAAGGGAGCAAGGTACAGGCGCTGAAACTGGCCCTGAATATGATCGACCTCACGACCCTGGAAGGAAAGGACACGGAAGGTAAAGTGAAACAGATGTGTTATAAGGCCATGCATCCGCACGATGCGCTGCCCGATCTGCCAACCACGGCAGCGGTGTGTGTTTATCCCACGATGGTAAAAACAGCGAAGGAGGCATTGAAAGGCAGCAAGGTGAAGGTGGCTTCGGTTTCCACGGCTTTTCCGAGCGGTAATTCCACCCGGGAGATCAAACTCCTGGATACGAAGTTCGCCCTGGAAAACGGAGCCGACGAGATCGACATGGTCATCAGCCGGGGTGAGTTCCTGAAAGGCAACGATGGCTTTGTGTTCGATGAGATTGCGTCGATCAAAGAGCTTTGTAAAAAATACGAGGCGCGCCTGAAAGTGATCTTCGAGACCGGTGAAATATCCACGCTCGACAACGTACGCCGCGCCAGCGACATCGCCATTTATGCCGGTGCGGATTTTATCAAGACCTCTACCGGGAAGATCGGTGTGGCGGCTACGATGCCAGTTACCCTCGTGATGCTGGATGCGATCAAAGATTATTATTTCAAAACCGGGATCATGGTAGGCATGAAGCCTGCGGGGGGAATCAGCACGGCGAAAAGCGCGATTCAATACCTTGTGATGTTGCATGAAACCTTAGGCAATGCCTGGCTGGATAACAAATGGTTCCGCTTTGGTGCGAGCTCTCTGGCCAACGACCTGATCCTGCAACTGGAGAAGGAAGCAAGGGGCGTTTATTTCAGCAAGGATTACATTTCGATTGATTAAATAGTGAATGATTGAATGAAAGAGTTGGCGGTTTAATTCTCCATCTCAACAATTCATCAACTCACCCATTAAAAATACGTATGGCAAAAAAAGACATTAAAAAATTAGAATTCTTCAGCGACTGGAAATATGCTCCGGCGCCGGAATCCACAGATCACATCCGCTTGCAGAAGCAGTATGAGCTGTTCATCAACGGCAAATTTGTAAAGCCGGGCTCCGGAAAATATTTCGATACCATTAATCCGGCTACGGAAGAAAAAATTGCGTCGATTGCAGAAGCCAGTGAGAAAGACGTGGATACGGCCGTGAAAGCCGCCCGCAGCGCTTATGACAAGACCTGGAGCAAAATGCCCGCCAAAGAGCGTGCGAAATACATTTACCGCATCGCCCGCCTGATCCAGGAGCGTGCGCGCGAATTATCGGTGATCGAAACCATGGACGGCGGCAAATCCATTCGCGAAAGCCGTGATATTGATGTGCCTTTGGCAGCCAATCACTTTTTTTACTATGCGGGCTGGGCCGACAAGCTGGAATATGCTTTCCCGAACCGAAACCCGAAATCCCTTGGCGTGGCGGGGCAGGTGATTCCCTGGAATTTTCCGTTATTGATGGCTGCCTGGAAGATAGCACCGGCTCTCGCCACAGGAAATACCGTGGTATTGAAGCCGGCAGAAACGACTTCCCTGACGGCCTTGAAACTAGCGGAGATCATTCAGGAGAGCGGATTGCCGGACGGTGTGGTGAACATCATCACCGGGCATGGGCCGGTAGGCGCTGCTATGGTGAATCATAAAGATGTAGATAAGATTGCCTTTACCGGAAGCACCAACGTGGGCAAATGGATCCAGAAGGCAGTGGCGGGTACCGATAAAAAACTGACACTCGAGCTGGGCGGTAAAGCCGCAAATATTATTTTTGAAGATGCGCCGATCAACCAGGCGGTGGAAGGCATTGTGAACGGGATTTTCTTCAACCAGGGCCATGTCTGCTGTGCAGGTTCCCGCTTATTCGTGCAGGAAAGCGTGGCCGATGAAGTGATCCGCAAATTAAAAGAACGTTTGGAAACCCTGATCGTTGGTGATCCTTTGGATAAGAACACCGACATCGGCGCCATCAATTCCAAAATGCAATTGAACAAAATTAATGAGTACTTAAAAATTGGCGTGAACGAAGGAGCGGAGATGTACCAGAGCTCCTGCTCCATTCCGAAGAAAGGATTTTTTGTGCGCCCAACCTTATTCCTGAATACGTCGCAGTCGCACCGCATTTCGCAGGAAGAGATCTTCGGGCCGGTGCTGGCCATTCAGACCTTCCGCACTGTGGAGGAAGTGATTGAAAAAGCGAATAATATTCCTTACGGCTTAAGCGCCGGAGTATGGACAGACAAAGGTTCGCGTATTTTCAACATGACCACGAAACTGCGCGCGGGTGTGGTGTGGGCAAACACTTACAACAAATTCGATCCGACTTCTCCCTTCGGTGGCTACAAGGAAAGCGGCTTCGGCAGGGAAGGCGGACTGCATGGACTGATGCCGTATCTCAGGTTTTAATAACCGCAGAGAAGCCAAGGAGGCGCATAGTGCGCAAAGGATGAGAGACGAAAAGTTGTGTTAATCTTATAGGATATAAAATAATTTAGAAAAGTCGAATTGAAAATTACGGATAGTCATATTTGAAGGAATGCCTCTATCTCCCCTCTAAAAAGAGGGGATTAAGGGGTGTGTAAAAAATCATAACCATTGAAGATCACATACCATCCATACTTAAAAGAAAAGGCGCGGGAGCTGAGGAACAATTCCACTCCCGGTGAAATTTTGTTATGGAAAAAGCTGAAAGGCAAACAATGTTATGGGTTTGATTTTCACAGGCAGAAGCCCATCCTGGAATATATCGTTGATTTTTATTGCTATAAGCTAAAGCTCATCATCGAGATAGATGGTTATAGCCACAACTTTAAGGCAGTGGAAGATGAGCGTAGAGATAAAGAATTACAGAAGTTAGGATTTACCGTTTTACGATTTTCAGAAGCAGAAGTAAGGAATAACCTTGAACAGGTATTAAATTCACTATCGGTATTTATAGAAAACACATTAGAACAACACACCCCTCAGTCCCCTCTTGATAGAGGGGAAGAAGAACAGGCTTAATCGGAAATAACCAAGACATGGACAGAATAGAAGTTTTAAAAACATACAAGATCTTTATTGGCGGGGCTTTTCCAAGGACGGAGAGCGGCCGGTATTATCCTTTAAAATTAAAGAACAACATGACGGTGAATGTGAGCTTATCATCCAGGAAAGATTTCAGGAATGCTGTGGTAGCGGCGCGTGGTGCCTTTAGCGGCTGGAGCGGTCGTGCAGCGTTCAACCGTGGCCAGATCCTGTACCGCATTGCCGAGATGCTGGAGGGCCGGAAAGAGCAGTTCCTGGAAGAACTGAAGCAGCTGGGCTATACGGCAGCCGCTGCTAAGAAAGAAGTGGAGCAAAGCATCGACCGCCTGGTGTACTACGCCGGTTGGTGCGACAAATATCAGCAAATGTACAGCGCGGTGAATCCGGTGGCGAGCTCGCATTTTAATTTCTCGGTGCCTGAGCCTATGGGAGTGGTAGCTATTATGGCGGATGAATCCACAGCCCTGCTGGGCCTGGTGTCTGTGCTGGCGCCCTGCATTGCCGGCGGAAATACCTGCATTGTGCTGGCCTCCGAAACGAAGCCGACCTGCGCCATTACCTTTGCGGAAGTGATCGCTACGAGCGATGTTCCGGGTGGAGTTGTGAATATTGTGACGGGCAACCGGAAAGAGTTGCACGCACATTTCTCCTCGCACATGGATGTGAATGCGGTGATCAACTGCAATGATGAAAAAGAGTTCAATAAAGTGATCGGCGAAAATGCCTCCCTGAATGTGAAGCGTGCCTTTACATGGGTGAGGAACTGGAGTGATGAGAAAGAGCGGGGACCCTACTACATCACCGATCTGCAGGAAGTGAAAACGACCTGGCACCCGATCGAGAACATCGGCATTTCGGGAATAAAATATTAGTAATCGCCACCACAGAGCGCGCAAGGAAAGACGCAAGGATCGCAGAGGATCTTTGCGTTTTTTAGTTGAGGCTGCTGCGTGAGTGATTGCAGCGGAAATCTCCCGTGGCGACACTTCGCGACGGGAATTGTAGCGGAAAGCACGACTCCGCCGTCTCTTTTGCGGAGGCACGCCCAAAATCACATTCATTTCTTTTTCTCTTTACGGCTCCTCTCCACGCCACCGGCGTTTAAACCCTCTTTAATTCCCCGGAAAACCCTTTGCCTCTTCGCCTGTAAATCCTATCTTTACACCTCGCAAAATCAAGGCATTATGGAATACAATTTCAGAGAGATAGAAACGGCATGGCAGGCATACTGGGCAACACACAAAACCTTTGCTGCCAAAGACGGCGGTGATAAACCCAAATACTACGTACTGGATATGTTCCCGTACCCATCCGGCGCGGGCCTGCATGTGGGGCATCCGCTGGGCTATATCGCCTCTGATATTATTGCACGCTACAAGCGCCATAAAGGCTTCAACGTGCTGCACCCGATGGGCTACGACAGCTTCGGCCTGCCGGCAGAGCAATACGCCATTCAAACCGGGCAGCATCCGAAAATAACGACCGAGCAAAACATTGCCCGCTACCGCGAGCAGCTGGATAAGATCGGCTTCTCTTTCGACTGGGACCGCGAAGTCAGAACCTCTGATCCGGAGTACTACAAATGGACACAGTGGATCTTCATACAAATTTTCAATTCATGGTATAACCCGCGCACGGATAAAGCGGAGCACATCGACACGCTCATCCACATCTTCAATACAGAAGGCTTCAAAGGAACAACACACGATATCCTGACCGGAGACATTGAAAAGGACCTCATTGCTTTTACGGCGGAAGAGTGGAAACAGTTTGACGAGAAAAAACGCAGCGATGTGCTGATGAATTTCCGTTTGGCTTACCTCGGCGAATCTTTCGTAAACTGGTGCCCGGCTTTAGGCACGGTGCTGGCCAACGACGAGATCAAGGACGGCGTGAGCGAGCGTGGCGGCCACCCGGTGGAGCGCAAGATGATGAAACAGTGGAGCATGCGCATTACGGCTTATGCGCAGCGTTTGCTCGACGGGCTTGAGGAGCTCGACTGGACAGACAGTTTGAAAGAAGCACAACGCAACTGGATTGGCAGAAGCGAAGGAAGCTCCATGAAGTTTAAAGTGGACGGACATCAGGGGACGTTTATTGAAGTATTCACCACAAGACCTGATACTGTTTACGGTGTGGCTTATGTGGCCATTGCACCGGAGCACGAATTGGTTTCTCTGTTGACTAAGGAAGACCGCAGGGCCGAGGTAGATGATTATGTGACGAAGGCGAAGAACCGCAGTGAGCGGGAGCGCCAGGCCGATGTGAATAAGATCACCGGCGTGTATACGGGTACGGATTTTATTCATCCGCTGACGGGGGAAGTATTGCCGGTATGGATTGCGGATTATGTGTTGGCGGGCTACGGAACCGGTGCAGTAATGGCTGTGCCTGCTCATGATGAGCGTGATTATAAATTTGCCAGGCATTTTGAGATCCCGTTTACACAGGTCATTGAGCCAACGCGTGAGCATGACTTTAGTAAAGAGCCATGGACGGAGAAGGAAGGAACCATGAAAAATTCCATGGCTTTAAACGGGCTGGAAGTAAAAGAAGCCATTAAGAAAGCCATTGAAGAAATTGAAAAAGAAGGCTTGGGCAAAGGGAAGGTGAATTACCGCCTGCGCGATGCGGTGTTTGGCCGCCAGCGCTACTGGGGAGAGCCTATCCCGGTGTATTACAAGAACGACATTCCGTATGTGTTGGAGGAAAGCGAATTGCCACTGGTGCTGCCGGAAGTCGATAAGTACCTGCCGACCGAGGACGGTGAGCCGCCATTGGCCAGGGCGAAGGACTGGTTCTATTCCCCCTTGGAAGGGGGTGCCCGAAGGGCGGGGGATGTAACGGAAAAATATCCTTACGAATACTCCACCATGCCGGGTTGGGCCGGAAGCTCCTGGTATTTCCTGCGCTACATGGATGCGCACAACAACGGAAAATTTGCCGACAAGCAATTAATGGATTACTGGAAGCAGGTAGACCTCTACATTGGCGGCAGCGAGCATGCGACAGGGCATTTGCTCTATGTGCGCTTCTGGACCAAGATCCTGAAAGACCTGGGCTTTATCGGGATCGACGAGCCGGCGAAGAAACTGATCAACCAGGGGATGATTCAGGGAAGGAGTAGTTATGTTTATCGCGTTGAAGGATTAAATTTATTTATTTCCAAAGGATATTATGATCTAATTGTAAAAGAGGGTGCAATCGCTCGAGAAACTATCGCAGAACAGATAGAGAAGCAATTAGGAGATGAATTTTATTCAAAATTTAAAACTACAGCCCTTAGTGTTTCGACTCATAATGTTGATGTGAATTTTGTCGAGAATGATATTTTAGATACTGAAAAATTTAAAAATTGGCGTGATGATTTAAAAACTGCCAAACTCTTATTAGAAGACGGTAAATATATATGTGGATATGAGGTCACTAAAATGAGCAAGCGTTGGTACAATGTGGTGAACCCCGACGACATCTGCGAAAAATACGGAGCAGATACCTTACGTTTGTACGAAATGTTCTTAGGACCTCTGGAGCAAAGCAAGCCCTGGAATACCAATGGCATCACGGGTGTGCATGGCTTCCTGAAAAAGCTGTGGAAATTATTTTATGGCTCGGGCTCCTTCGCCGTTTCCAATGACGAACCTACCAAAGGCGAGTTAAAGACCTTACATAAGACCATCAAAAAAATTACCGAAGACATCGAGCGCTTCTCTTTCAACACGTCGGTCAGTAATTTTATGATCTGTGTGAACGAGCTCACCGATGCGAAATGCAATAAGCGCGCGGTGCTGGAGCCATTGCTGATCTGCCTGTCGCCCTATGCGCCGCACATCACCGAAGAGCTCTGGAAGCAATTAGGCCACCACGAAAGCATTGCCCTGGCGCCTTTCCCGGACTTCAACGAGGCTTACCTGGTGGACGATGCGATCAACTACCCGGTGTCCTTCAACGGCAAGGTGAAATTCAACCTGGAATTGCCTGCCACCTTAACCGTGGAAGAGGTGGAAGCGGAAGTACGGAAGAACGAGAATACCCTGAAATTCCTGGATGGCAAAGAGCCTAAACGGATCGTCGTGGTTCACAAGCGCATTGTGAATATGGTTGTATAAGTTGGTGCCGGGAACACATATCCTCATCAATGCCAAGGCGCAGCAGGCAGAATGCCTCTGGGATGCACAGGCTTTTGAGCAATTCATCGTGCGGGCTTTGACTAATTTCGGGCTGGTGCAGGTCGGCAAGGTCTTTCACAGCTTTGAGGGCGGTGGCTTCACGGGCGTCGTGTGCCTTACCGAATCACACCTGGCGATTCATACCTGGCCGGAGTTTGAGTACTATACCTGCGACGTGTATTTATGCGATTATACGCGGAATAATTATACCTTAAGCCTGCAATTGGCAGAAGCCCTGAAAGGCTATTTCAAAAGTTACGACATAAAAGAGCAGATCATCGAGCGCTGATGGAAATGACGGATACATGCCCCCAATGTAAAGCGCCTATGGGCCAAAGGCTTCGCGATGAGTACTATTATACCTGTACGGCCTGCCAGGAGGCATTCATTCATGACAATGCGTTTAAAGCATCGCGGGAAGCGATGTTCAACGGGCTGGAAACGGCCTCAGCCATTGTGAATAACAGCCGTGGCAAGCTGGGTGATAAGGCCTTTGTCGTTACCGGCTGTACCTCCATTTTCCTTGAGCGCTCCAGCTTCAACCTTCATGCTATCCAGTGGAACGACGGGCAGCCGGGCTTTCTGGTCGAGAACGACGGTGATTTTTTGATGGCAGAAGAGATCCGGAAAATCCACCCGAACGCCTTTAAAAAAGTAAATCCCGGTAGAGAAACGGAGCTCTCTGCTTTCGGAAAGGCGTATTGCTGCAGCATGGATAAAATTCTGTACATTTCCCTGAGCGGCACCGGAAAGCTCGCCTTCCCTGCATACACGGGCGCGGTGTGCTGTGGCTTCTACAAAGAAAAGAACGAGGGTGCTTTTGCTTTCATCACCAGGGAGGACGCCTCTCTTTTATCCGGAAAATTTTACGAATTTAAAGACCTGAACCTTTCCCCCGTCAGAGCGATCCATGAGTGGTATAAATAGTCATACATATCCTTCGCCCCTGTTGCTCGGCTGTGCCCAGTGTGCAAAGCCTGCGAAGGTCTATACCCAGCAGAAGGCACAGGGCTTCTGCTGTTCCTTTTGCGGGACCTATAATGAGTATGACGGCAAGCGCCGGCTGCGGCAGGGAGGTACCTTCACCAAATCTCCCCGGGCTACTTTTAAGATCGGCACGGTGTTTCATATTGACGATGCAGACTTTGTACTGATCAATTACCTCACGAAAGAGGAAACCTCTTATAAAACTTCCTGGACCGAGTATAAGCTCTTCCATCCCGTGGAAGGCTGCCGGACACTCAGCGAAAGCGACGGGCATTATAACCTGCTCACAGCATCCCGTTTTTATAACAGGTCTAACCTCACCCGTGAAGCCATACATCCTGAGAAAGGAAAGTTTCAGCTCTACAGCCGCTATAAATACACGATCCGCCATGCCGAAGGGGAGTTCCTCTCCGACATTAGCGGCAAAGAGCTCCCGGCCTGCGATGATTATGTGAACCCGCCCTATATCCTGAGCTATGAGCGCACGGCTCATGAAGCCTGGTGGTATGAAGGAGAATACGTGAGTCACCAAACCCTGAAGAGCTGGCTGAAGGAGCCGGTGGTATTGCCACGTTGGGAAGGCGTGGCGCCAACGCAGCCTTTTGCCTATAGTATGGCGCGTCCGCAGCTTGTAAAGCTGACGGCCCTGGCCATCGGATTGCTCATCCTGACGCAGATCCTCCTGTCCTCCTTCGTAACCAAACCCAAAGCAGTTTCCTCCCAGAGCTTTACATCGGCCGATAACTCCGCGGAAAAGACTTACATTTCCCGGCCTTTTGAGATTACGACCAACCATTGCGCTACAGATTTCTGCATCAGCTCCAACCTCGACAATACCTGGCTGGAGACGGATTTTACACTCGTCAATGAAACTACAGGTGAGCAGTATTATTTCAGCGGCGTGGTCGAATATTACTATGGCTATGAGGGTGGAGAAGCCTGGAGCGAAGGATCGCGCGATGCCACGCTCACGGTCGAAAACCTGAGCAAAGGACGATACCATTACAATGTGACCACAACAGCCGACAGCACCAAGCCTGCCGGAAACCTGGATGTGGTGGTGATCGAAAACGTGAGCCTGATGCTCAACTTCTGGCTGGCGGCACTCTGTTTATTGGCCTTTCCTTTCTATATTTACTTCAGGCGGAAAAACTTTGAGCGGAAGCAATGGAGCAACAGCGATTATTCACCTTATGATACGAACTAACAGTACGCAGCTATGGGATTTACGTTTTCGAAAGCTTTAAAAATATACATGGTGTTTGTCGTCCTGGTATTCTCAGGCTATCTTTATATGCAGCTCAACGGCGTTTTGGTGTTTAACAACACCAAAACGGAACACGAAGGCCAGGAGGGGACTTATGGCAGCAGCTCCCGGAGGGGTCATCATTCGAACCATCATTACTACCACAAATAAAACCACACACCCATGATAGATTTACACCTTGTTTTGAACTCGCTGGTATTTGCAGGCATCGGCATCCTGGTATTGATCCTGTCCTTTATGCTCATCGACCGGCTCACGCCACACAGCCTGTGGAAAGAGATCATTGAAAAACACAACATCTCAGTAGCTATTGTGGCTGCTGCGTTTATGCTCAGCCTTGCCATCATCATCGCGTCGGCCATTCACTAAGCATGCGGTTTGTTTTTTTATTCTCGGTATTCGTTGTCGCTACCTGCGGGCTCATTTATGAGCTGGTCGCTTCCACTGCCGCGAGTTACCTGCTCGGAGATTCCGTCACGCAGTTCTCCACCGTCATTGGGGTGTACCTCTTTGCCATGGGCGTCGGCTCTTACCTTTCCAAGTATTTCAAAAGCGACCTTCTCAAAACCTTTATCATCGTGGAACTCCTGGTGGGAGTCTTCGGGGGCTTAAGCTCCACGATGCTTTTCATCGGCTTCAATTTTATCTCTTCCTTCCAGTTCTTTTTATACCTGGTGGTGTTTATCATCGGCACCCTGGTAGGTCTGGAGATCCCTTTAATGCTGCGCATCCTGAAAGACCGCTTCTCCTTTGACGACCTCGTTGCCAAGATCTTTTCCTTCGATTATGTCGGGGCCTTATTAGCCTCTTTGCTCTTCCCTTTGGTGTTGGTGCCTTTCCTGGGCCTCCTGAAAACCTCTTACCTCTTCGGGATGTTCAATGCCGCCATTGCTTATTTCATGGTAGATTACCTGCGGGCGGCGAAGAAGGTCAAGGTGATGCTCAAATCCTCATCGGTGGCCGTGGTGCTGCTGCTCTGCGGATGCTTCGCGGCAAGCGAGTCGATCCTCAGCTGGTCGGAGTCGCTGGCTTACCAGGAAAAGATCATCATTTCCAAAAGTTCAAAATACCAACGCATCATTGTGACGAGGAGCAACGACGATATCCGCCTTTACCTCAATGGTAATTTGCAGTTCAGCTCGCGCGACGAATACCGCTACCACGAGTCGCTGGTATACCCGGCGCTGTTTAAAAACCCCAAAGCTAGGAATGTCCTCGTGCTGGGCGGTGGTGATGGCCTTGCGGTGCGGGAATTGCTCAAATGGAAGGGCATAGAGCACATTACCCTCGTCGACCTGGACCATGATATGATTGAGCTTTTTAAGCAAAATCCCCTGCTTACTGATTTGAATAGCAATTCACTGAATAATCCTAAGCTCAGCATCATTAACCAGGATGCCTTTATCTGGCTGAAACAGAATAGCGGGAAATTTGATCTGGCCATTGTGGATTTTCCGGACCCGTCAAACTACTCGGTCGGTAAACTATATACCACCGCGTTTTATAAATTACTCTACGATGCGCTTGGCGAACAAGGCTCGGCGGTTGTACAGTCCACGTCCCCGTTTTTTGCAAGTAAGTCTTTCTGGTGCATCAACAATACGATTCAAAGCACCGGTTTCAAAACAACGCCATACCACAGCTATGTGCCTTCTTTCGGCGAGTGGGGCTATGTGCTTTGCGAAAAACATCCCTCGCCCATGACAGACCATCCTGTCAATACCCGCTTTTTCAACCGGATAACCTGGAACAGCATGACGGATTTTCCGGAGGACATGCGTTCGGATACACAAGAAAAGAACAAGCTCAACAACCAGGTATTAGTGAGTTTATTTGAACATGAGTGGTCGAGATACACACACCTGCAATAGCCTGTCGCGTAGGGATTTCATCAAACGGTCCTTGTTGACGGCATCTGCCCTGAGCCTGGTGCCTTTGGCATCGACAACGTCCTGTTCACAGCCTCATGCGCCTACCGGAGGCATGGTGAACGATAACTCGGGCACAGGACACCTGATCCGCCAGGGCTTTAAGGGCAAGCCCGCTAAAGTGGTGGACCTTCCGGTAGCGATCGTCGGCGGCGGTGTGAGTGGGCTGAGCGCCGCCTGGCATCTGAACAAACATAAGCTCAGCGATTTTTTAGTGTTCGACCTCGCCGCGAAAGAGGGTGGGAATGCGGTTTCCGGGAGCAATACGATTTCTTCATTTCCCTGGGCCGCCCATTATCTGCCCATCGTCAACAACAGCAACACCGGGCTGATCCGCTTTCTGGAGCAGCAGAACATCATCACTGGGTTCGATGAGGCAGGCCTTCCCATCTATAATGATTATTATTTATGTTTCGATCCTGAAGAGCGCCTGTTCATCAACGGGCACTGGCAGGATGGATTGGTTCCGTCTTTTGGTGTTCCTGAACAGGAGAAGGAGCAGATCGCTGCCTTTTTCAAATTGGTGGAAGACTATAAGCATAAAACAGGCTCCGATGGAAAACCCGTTTTTGAAATTCCCATCTCTCAATCCTCACAGGATACGGAATTCCGGGATCTGGACAAGCAATCCTTTCATGATTTCCTTCTCGCGAAAACATGGGATTCGCCTTACCTGCTTTGGTACCTTAATTACTGCTGCAAGGATGATTACGGATCGACATTGCAGGATACCAGCGCCTATGCCGGCCTTCATTATTTTTGTGCCAGGCGCGCCAAAGCGGCCAATGCAGAGTCTTCGGCAGTGCTCACCTGGCCGGAAGGAAATGCCTTCCTGGTAAACAGCTTATCAAAGGAATTGAAATCAAAGATCCGGACGAATCAATTGATCACTTCTGTGAACCTCGTGAATGATAAGGTAGAGATTGTTGCTTACCATGCCCTCACGCAGGAATGTATTGCCTACCGCTGCGAACAGGTGATATTGGCAACGCCGCAATACATCAACCGTTACCTTCTGCCTCCGGAACTGCATGATTCATCGGCGCTTCAAGCCTTTGAGTACAGTCCCTGGATGGTGGCCAACATCACGGTGACCGGCCTTACACAATACAAAGGAGAGCCTCTGTCATGGGACAATGTGCTGTATCACAGTAAATCACTGGGTTATGTCAATGCCTGTCATCAGCACCTGAACCGTTATGAAGATAGTTACGTGCTTACGTATTACCTTCCTTTGACGGACCTTCCATCGAAGCAGGCCAGGCACGCCATTATGGAGAAGCCCTATGAGAGCTGGGTGCAGGAGATCCTGGCTGACCTCAGGCCCGCGCATCCGAATATCGAACGCATGGTCACGAATATCGATGTCAGGCTTTGGGGGCATGGCATGATCAAGCCTAAGCCCGGATTTATTTTTGGAAAAGAAAAAGAGCAGGCGGCAGAACCTTTAGCCGGCAAGATCTATAAGGCACATACCGACCTGGCGGGAATTTCTATTTTTGAAGAGGCCTTTGCGCAGGGCATCGGAGCTGCTAACGCCATTCTGAAACTTCATGCTGAAACTGCAGGCGCATAACTGGATCGGAAAGCCCTGGCTGGAAGCATTGGGAATTCTGGGAGTTCCCTTCCTGTGTTGTAGTGTGTTGTTTTTTCTGCCGGTGGAACTCATTCACAATGATGTCTTCCCCGAATCACTCTGGCTTTTTCTCATCGTGTTCATTGATGTAGGCCATGTCTACAGTACATTCTATAGGACTTACGCTGATAAGGAAACAGTGGCTAAGCACCCGAAATTATTTATCGGTCTTCCCTTGCTGCTGCTGGTGATCAGCGTATTGCTGCACTCCATCAACAGCTTGTTATTCTGGCGTTGCCTGGCTTACCTCGCAGTATATCATTTCATCAGGCAGCAATATGGTTTCCTGAAAATCTATTCCAGGAGAGAGCCTGATAATGAAATACGCCGCCGCATAGCAGCCATCACCATTTATGCGGTGACGGCCCTGCCGGTCCTGTACTGGCATGTATCACCGGGAAGGCATTTTACCTGGTTCGTTAAAAACGATTTTATAACAGGGATGGTGCATCCTCTGTTCCCTCTGCTCATTATGGCTGCCTTCTGGCTGGTGTTAGCAATTTACGGCATTTCGGAGATTGTGTTCAGCATCCGCACCAGGACAATTAATCTTCAGAAAAACCTTGTAGTACTGGGAACGGCTCTGTCGTGGTATATTGGCATCGTGTATTATAACAGCGATTTTGTGTTTACGTTTCTCAATGTGGCATGTCACGGAATCCCTTACATGGCTCTTGTGTGGATCCATGGAAAGAAGCTGAATGCACAAAAGGGTACTTTCCTGAAAGTTGTCTACGGGCGCTTTACACTGTTGCTTTTCCTGCTTCCTTTATGTTTTATTGCGTATATCGAAGAGGGTTTCTGGGATGCCCTGGTGTGGAAAGAACATGGAGGCTTATTTTCGCTTTTTCAAAACATCCGGGTGTCGCTGCCAAAACAGGCCTTGAATGTCATTGTCCCTCTGCTGGCCCTCCCGCAATTGTTCCATTATGTGATTGATGGGTTAATCTGGCGCATCCGCAAGGATCAGTTCAGCTGGACGAAGATGTTGTGAGTGCACGATACAAAAGCATGATACCCCTTCCGCAAGGCCATGCTATAACATGGCAAAGCCCTTTTGCATTATTTTCCGGAAGGCGGGTCTGACAGGGAAATCTCTTTTAAGCCTTTTACCAGAAAATCGAGGTCCTCCAGGTTAGTATACACATTAGGCGAAACACGGATCCCGTTTACCTTTTCGAGGATGGTAGAGCCGGTATGGATCTTATAGTTTTCAAATAATCTGGCTTCAATCTGCTGCGCCTGCCAGCCTTCGAAGCCGATATGTCCAATGGCGCAGGAATATTGGGGCTTGAAGGAAGTGGAGAGTTTCACCTTAGGGAAGTTTACCGTTTTTTCCATCCAGTAATCTTTTAAAAACCGCAAACGGGCTTCCTTGCGTTTGGCGCCAATGATGTTATGGAAATCGATGGCAGTGCCAATAGCCATTTCAGAGGCAAAAGAGCGCGTTCCCAGGTTTTCAAATTTTTTAATGTCATCGCCATCGGGCTCCGGACTTGAAAGAAGGGCCCATACCTTTTTTATCTTGTCTTTTCTGATATACATCAAGCCGCTTCCAAAAGGAGCGCCCAGCCACTTGTGCAAAGACGTGGCGAAATAGTCGGCGCCGGTATCTTCGATTTTATAATCAATATGGGCAAAGGAATGAGCGCCGTCTACAATGACCTCGCATCCTTTCCGGTGTGCCATGTCTGCAATGGCTCTGCAAGGAACGATATTGCCCGTCCAGTTGATGAGATGCGTGATGTGAACAAGTTTAGTTCTGGGGCTGATGGCGTTCTCATAGAGCTTAACGATGGTGGCGTCATCTTCGGCAGGCTGGGGAATGTGGATCCACACCAGCTTTATCTTATCGCGTTTCTCGCGTTGCCTCCAGGCGTTCATCATGTTGGGATAATCAAAGGTACTTAAGACCACTTCATCGCCTTCTTTTAGATCCAATCCAAAAATGATACTATTCAATCCTTCCGTGGTATTGCGGTTAATTGCAAGCTCTTCCGGCATCACACCGCAAAGCTTCGCCAATTTATGGCGAAGGCCTTCTCTCTGCTCATTCAGGATACGCCACATGTAATAGGAAGGAGCCTCGTTGGAATATTGATAATTGCGGATATGCGCATCCTGAACAACCTTGGGCTGAGGGCTCACCCCGCCGTTATTCAAATTGATCAGGTTAGCCGAAATGGTATAATTCTGACGGACCCATCCCCAAAAATCCTCGTTTTCAACAGAAGCGTCAAAGCTTTGGTTCTCCAGTTTCGACAACTGCTTTTCCAGGCCCGCGCTGAATTTTTTATCAATGGTGGAAAACAGATCCAGTGCGCTGAGCGTAGCGGCAGAAGTCAGTAGGAAATTGCGTCGGTTCATTCGAGGAGGTTAAATGGGTGTGCCGGGTGCCGGGCTTGATCTTGTTTTCATGCACCGGCAATTAAAGGTAGAAAAGGATTTAAAGAAAGTCAAGTGGTTGCTGAGGGAATCGGACGAACACAGAAAAGAGTCAAGCTAAATTTTCAGTTTGTTAGAAAAGCGCGGCAACTGGCATAAATGCTGAACGCCAGGGTAACACCCCGCCCCAATCCTGTATATTATCTGAAATTTTTTTTCGGGAATAAACTGTATCTTCATCCCGAAGATACCCCACTCCCTTGATTATGCTTTTCAGGAAACTTATAAATCTGGGCGCGAATGATAGCCTGCCCTTTTACGATAAACGGGAGATCAGGATCGTGAACCTTTTCGCATTGATTACCCTGTCGGGACTCTTTATCGGCGTCACGACCCTGTTTTTTATTGAAGGCAGCTATCCTACACCGGTCGTGCTGTTTTCAACACTTGCCTCTTCCCTGAGCCTTTTGTTCAATGCGCGCGGGATGCACAACGCGGCCACCTATGTCTTTGTGATTTCCATCAATGTCACCATTTTCATCATCAGCCAGCAGTACGTGATCTCCGTAGCCAATTACCTGTACTTTTTCCCTGTGGTGTTTTGCGTGGCCCTGGTTCACAATCCTTTCAAAAAGAACATCCGCACTTTTATCTTCTTCTCCATCATTCTGCTTTGCTTTCTCCTGTCGCTCATGCTCGATATTCCTGCCATGAAGCTGAAAGGCGTTACGGAGAACGATAACCAGGTGCTGCTGATCTACAATGCCGTGCTTACCATCTCGCTCACGATCATCCTGGTTGTGCTGGTGGTAAGGCTCATCAACCAGCAGAACAATGAGCTGATCCAGAGCCTCAACAAGGAAAAAGAATCGCAGCTGCTGATCGGCAGTTCGCTGAAGGAAAAAGAAGTATTGCTGGCAGAGATCCAGCACCGCGTGAAGAATAACCTGGCGGTGATCTCAGGTTTACTGAACTTGCAGCTAAACAACGCACAGGGCGAGGAGGCGCGCCTGCTTCTGCTGGATGCCAAAAACCGCGTCATGAGTATTGCCATGGCCCATGAGCGCCTCTACAAAAAGCAGGACCTTTCCAGGATCAACCTCGGCCAGTACCTCCAGGAGCTCACGGATGAAATCATCGGCAGCCATAAGCAGGATCATAGCATCCATGTAAGCAAAGAAACGATCGACGTGGATATTCCCATCACCAAAGCCGTTCCCACAGGCCTCATCGTCAACGAGGTGATTACCAATTCCCTGAAGCATGCATTTACAAAGCATGCGCATAAACCGGCGATTGACCTGAAGATGGAGCAGGAACACAATGTGGTCCGGATCACCTTGTGCGACAACGGCATCGGCTTTGGCAATCTGAAAGAGAGAAAAGAGTCGTCGCTGGGGATCAGCCTTATTGAGTCGCTCGCCAACCAGATCGACGCTGAGATCAACTTTACCAATAAAGCAGGCGCTTGTGTCGTACTGTCTTATTCTGTGTGATCAGGAAGCCGAGACGCTTAGTTTTTAATCAGCATTTTCTGACCTGTCAGCGCGCCGTTAATGCTAAGTTTGAGCATATAAACGCCGGGCGCGATATTGGCAGGATAGGCTACCTGTTCGGTATGAACTCCAAAGCCTTCTTTGCTCTTAAACAGCGTCGCTATTTCTTTTCCCTGTAAATCATACAACGAAGCACTGACAACAGACTCATTAAGGAGGCTGTATTGCACGTTGAGTTCATTTGAAGAGGGATTCGGGAAAACATTCAAAGAACCTGATATCGCGTCGATCGCTTGCACGCCTGTAGAAGTAGTTCCAGTACTTGCGGCAGTCAGCACGAGAGAAGCTGTTTTCATAGCATCGCCCGAGCCATCGTTGCCGTTATTATTCACGGCAAGCCCTGCTACATAAATAGCAGCAGTACCTGAGGCCGGGGCTACCCATTGAAAGTTGAAGGTTTTTGAGAACGGGCTTCCCGTGCCTGTCGCGGTTGAAATGTGGGTCGCATTTTTTCTTGTCCCTGAAGTCAATAGTTTACTTGAACCCGATATCCCGGTCATAACGCCGGCATTTGTTGCCGCGCTTGTGGTTCCGTCTAATATTTCACATCCAAAGCCAAAATGGCTTAAGGTAGCATGTGTGCATGTGATGCTTACGGTATAGGTTTGTCCCGGCACATACTGGTTGGCAGAAAAAGAAGGAGTAGAAGAGATACTGGTGGTTCCCACAGCCGTTCCTGTATTGTGGCATGCCGTGCAGTTAGATTCGCCGGGAGAGCCTGTGCGGCCTGCAATGCCGGTACTGTAGCGGATGATGAAAGCAGATGATACCAGCAGGGTACCTATTAAGGAAACACTAAGGAGTAGATTTTTTTTCATGGTTTTTTGTGATATTGGATTAATATTATTTTTTAAGTGGAACCATTTCTGCATGAAAGGTTACCTGTACGCTTTCCGCAATTTTTTCGACATACAGCGACGGCACTTTGATGTTGTGATCGGCCACCTTCACATTGAATTTCGAGTCCAGTATGAGCCTCCCGTCTTTTACGGTAAGAGTGCCTTCGATTGTTCTCGGCACGGTAACGCCATGCATGTCGAGCTTCCCGGCCATGTGCACAGGATAGCTGCCGTTTTTAGTATAGTCAACGGTTTCAGTTATCTTCCCGGTGAATGTAGCGTACGGAAACTTCTCACTTTCCACATAATTTTCATTATAGTGCTCCTGCATAAAAGCCGATTTGAATGTAAATGCATTTTGTGAGGCCTTTATGGCAAAGTCGCCGGTGGCGGCATTCAGTACGGGTTTGGTTACGGTGTTAATGGCATCGATGTTTTCCAGTTTGGTTTCACTGAAGAACATGATTTTGCAGGTTTCGCCTACATAAATTTGTGAATGCATCCTGCTGCAAAACAGGATCAAAAAAAGCGCTGTTATTGGTTTCATGAGTTTATTCGGTTTGATGTTTTCCCTGTAAGCTGAATACCCTGGAAATATTAAAGCCCAGCCTTATGCCCCAATTGTCCCAGCTCGTGTTTGTGTACATAAAATACTGATCTTCGGTGAGGCCAAAAGAATTGGTGAAATGCAGCTGAAATACATGCCCGCCGGTTTCCAGGTCGTAGCCAATGCCAAAGCTGTCGTAATACGTGGTGCTGCTGTATTTATTGATGCGATGGCCATACTCAAGCGTAATGGCCTGGCGTTTCGTAAACTTATAGCGCGTTACAACACCGGCAATAAAGCAATCGTTTTTGTCAAACACACTTTCCACAAGATTCACATGTACCATCGCGGCCGTGAGTTGCAGGGAAAAGCGCTGGTTGAATTTCCGTCCGATCATAATTTGGTTGCAATACGAAAGCCGGTCCGATATGTTTTGGTATTTATTTTCGCCGTTAATGGTCACATGTTGTAAAAATGTATGGTATATGCCCGAAAACAGGGTAACACTTACCGGCATACCACCGCCATTGGTGGTTTGCTTCAACAGGCGGTATTTTACAAACGCATCGGCAATTTTTTTGCCGGAAGTCCTTCCTATACCAACCATTAAGCGGCTGCCATGGCAGTACTCAAGCGACAGGCGGATATTGGCCCCGCCGTCTATCCCCCAGGCATTATAAGCGCCGCTGTTAAAATCTCCAAAACGGTGGGAGATCCTGAAGTCCAGGCTTCTGCGGCCTAAGATCTCAACCGTATGGAAATTAATGAGCCTGGTGGTTTTAAAAGTAGCTGTGGCGTATTCTTTTTTTGGTGGTTCTTTTACCAGGTTAAGCAGGTCTTCCGGGCTCTGGGCGGGCATCTGTAGCCCCATAAGAATAATGGCAGGCAGGATTATTTTTTTCATCATTGTATTAGTTATTCGGGGCACCGGCGTTTACCCATTTTTTGATTTTTACAATATCGCATTCCGGGAGTTTAGCGCCGTTTTGCGGCATCGACTGGGCGCTTCCGTCCTGGGCAACGCTTCCGTAAAGGGTTCCGGACAGGGCATCCGTATGGACGGCAGCATATGACGTCATATCATGGCCGCTCCCAACCCCATTATGACAGCTTGGTGTGCACCCCGAATTCAGGACCGGGACAATCTGCAGGGAGTAGCTGATAAGGCCCGAGGTGTCGCAGGTAACCGAAGCATTTGGCAGGGCACTATCGGGATGAAGTTCTTTAAAATTATCATAGTAGCAACTGCTGAGCAGTGCAGCAAAAAGGAAGGATGAGAGGAAAATGCGTGTGTGTTTCATGTCAGTTATTTTTTGCCCCCTGTCCGATCCATACATAGATCCGGAGAATTTGATCTTCGCTGAGTTGGTCATATGGCTTTAGGGGCATACGGTTTTCTTCGCTGTAGCTTTTCAGCGAAGTGTATACCTGGCTGTTTTCAGGAGAGCCTGCTGTGATCCCGCCACGCAATAAGCCCTCGTAGGTAGTTAAATCGAATTTTCTGTGCCCGCTTGTGCCATGGCATCCGCTGAATGCGCAATTGGAGCTTATGATAGGTGAAATATCACGGCTATAACTTACTTCGTTCAGGCTATCGAACGACGTTTTGTGTTTGCAGGCAGTCAAAAAAGCAACAGCCAAAACAATGCAGCATGCATTCTTCATAAAAAGATCATTGTAAGATTTTATGGGGCTAAATTGATTACAAAACTAAGGCTAGATTCTGAAGAGATTCTGAGTTATTATTTAAAATCCGTATAAATAAAACTTTCTGTAGTTATTTTGAACTTTGGGCAGTTTGCACCTAAAAATGAAAATCCTTGGTTTACAGAATAGAAAATGTCAACTATTTTCCTGAATTTTAAGCTATGAATATTCTTATTGTTGAGGATGAAGTAAATCTGGCGAAAGAAATTGCGGAATATTTATCAGATTTTAAATACCATTGCCAGCAGGCTTACCGTTATGATGAATCCCTCAGGCTCCTTGAGGAATGCGAATTTGCCGTTATTTTGCTGGATCTGAAATTGCCGGACGGAAACGGTATAAACCTGATCCATTATGTGAAGAGAAAAAAAATTCCTTCCGGTATTATTGTCCTCTCTGCCAACGATGAGCTTGACCTGCGGATACATGCATTGGATGCCGGGGCAGATGACTTTTTGATCAAGCCGTTTCATTTATCGGAGCTAAACGCCAGGCTGAAAGCACTCATCAGGAGAAACTTTCACAAGGGAGAAAACGTGATCACATATAACGAAATAAAAGTCGACGTTCCTAAATTGTCGGTTACCATTCATGACAAGCCCATACTGCTTACCGGCAAGGAATACGATCTGTTGCTTTATTTTATCGCTAATGCCGGGAAGGTAATTACCAAAGATGCGATCAGCTACAGTGTTTGGAATAGCCATTCAGATATGGATGTTTCCAATGAGATCATCTATACCCATATCAAAAACCTTAGGAAAAAGTTGGTTGCCATGGGCTGTAAAGACTACATCCAATCCGTGTATAGCATAGGTTATAAATTCGATCATCGCTAAGATCTGTTCCATGAAACTCGTTTATAAAAACATCATCATCAATGCCGTGGTATCGGTGCTGATCCTCTTTATCGGGGAATTTTCCTTCTATGTGTTTCTGAAAAACAATATTGAAAAGGAAACGATCGAGCATCTCTACCTTGAACGCTACTTCATGTTGAGGAAACTGGCCAAGGGAGTGGATATAGACTATTTTAATCATAACATAGGAGATGAGCTGAAAATAGAAGCCATTGCGTCGGTAAAGCACGATGTTCCGGTGCTTGAAGACGCGGAGATGGAAGAGCCGGGAGAAGAAGAATATTTTGCATCCAAAAAAATCGTTTTTGATGTTATGCAAAAAGGGAAAGCCTACAGGGTGTCCATCATCAAAACAATTGATGAGGATGAAGGATTAACGGGAAGCCTTGCCGCTTTAATCTTCATATCAGCGCTGCTGATGGCTGCTGTGCTGGTTGTGATAAATGTATTTGTGTATTACCGCTTATTCTCGCCCCTTTATCAATTGATCAGGGACATTAAAAGATTCTCAGTCCATAAACTTCAAAAAATCGATCCGCCGAAAACGACCATCAAGGAATTTATGACCTTGAGTGATGAGATCAGTAAAATGTCGGTGCAAATGATTTCGGATTATACATCCATGAAAGAATTTACGGAGAACATGACGCATGAAATGCAAACGCCGCTGGCAGTGATCAGTAGCAAAATAGAGCGTTGTATTCAGGATAAGGATCTGACCCATGAGCAGGCCATTTTGCTGACGGATGTCACAAAAGCAGTCAATAAGCTCTTCAGCATCAGCAAAGGACTAACCCTTTTATGCAAGCTCGACAATAAGCAATACACAACCCTCATAAATACGGACATCGCGGAGCTGGTGAAGCAGCGGATACATTATTTCACCGATTTTATCGAGAACAAGCAGATCACGTTAACGGAAAGCTACAGCGAAGAGGTATCCGTTTCCATGGATCTTTCGCTTTCCGAGATCATGATCGATAACCTCTTAAAAAATGCGATTCAGCATAACGTGGAAAAGGGCAGGATCCTGATCACACTCGAAAACAGGCGCTTAACGATTGCCAATACCGGTCATGCCACAGAGCCCTTGTCCAATCGCAACTTCGACAGGTTCTACAGCCATTCACCGAACAGTTCTTTAGGCCTTGGTTTATCCATCGTCAAGAAAATTGTGGACTATTATGGCTTTGCATTATCCTACCGCCATGAACAGGGACTGCACAGCATAGCCATTGATTTTCAGGCATAAGCCGCCTAAAACAAACGCGTTTGTTGCTGATCACTCAGGGCTTCTTTGTACACGCTCAGGGCGCGGAGCCTGGCTGCGGCATGATCTACGATCGGTTGGGGATAATTCTTCGTTCCGTATTCCGGAACCCAGCGTTTGATGTAGGTAAAATCGGGATCGAATTTTTTCTGCTGCTCCGTAGGATTGAAGACCCTGAAATAAGGAGCCGCGTCGCAGCCGCTTCCCGCTGCCCACTGCCAGCCACCCACGTTGGCGCTTAAATCATAGTCCAGTAATTTTTCCGCGAAATAAGCTTCGCCCCAGCGCCAGTCGATCAGCAGGTCCTTCACCAAAAAGCTGGAAACGATCATGCGCACCCGGTTATGCATGAAGCCTGTGGCATTCAGCTCGCGCATCCCGGCATCCACAATCGGGAAACCGGTCCGGCCTTCGCACCAGGCGGCAAATTCCGTTTCGTCATTGCGCCAATGCACGCGGTCGTACTGTGGCTTGAAAGAGTCTTTAGCCGAATGCGGAAAATGAAAAAGGATCATCATATAAAAGTCGCGCCAGATGAGCTCGTTCAGCCATGTTTCATTAAGTTCCATGGCGCGTTTCACCAAAGCCCGGATGCTTACCGTGCCGAAGCGCAGGTGAACACTCAGGCGCGTGGTGCCTTTGATGCCCGGAATGTCACGGGTTTGGTGGTAATGCCGGATAAGATCCTTATCCAGGTCACTCGGCGGAACCACCGCTGTTGTTTTTTCGAATCCCAGCGCTTTCAGCGATGGGATTGCCATAGAAGCTGAGGAAAGAAAATTTTTGAAATAGCTTTTGTTAGGATAAGGCCTGATGTAAAAATCTTTCATGGCTGCTTTCCACCGGCGGCTGTAAGGCGTGAACACCGTATAGGGTTTTCCGTCCTCTTTGGTCACTTCGTTTTTTTCAAAAATGCACTGGTCTTTGTATGTATGAAAGCCGATACCCTTGCTGTCGAGAAATGCTTTAATGGATGCATCGCGGGCAATGGCCTCAGGCTCATAGTCGTGGTTGGTGTATACGCCTGTGATGGCATAATCTTTAGCCAGCTCCTCAAAAGCCTCAAGCGGCGTTGCGTGTAACACCTTCAGGGACGAGCCGTGAGTGCCTAGTTCCTCGTGGAGCGCAGTAAGGGTTTTATGAATAAATTCCACGCGGGCGTCCGCTTTGTGGCTTAATTTACCAAGGATATGCTTGTCGAAAATGAAGACAGGAAGAACAGGATCGCCGCTTTTCAGCGCATGATAAAGACCCGCATTGTCATGCAGGCGAAGATCCCTGCGGAACCAAAAAATAGCTGCTTGTTTCATCGAATTTTAAACAAGTATACAGCATTATAGTTTGATTTTTTAGTATTAAATTCACACAGTTAAAAATTTCAGAACCCAGTACCATTACGCGATCATCCGTTTACTATGGAATTAAAGCAATTTCAACAACACATACTCGAAGGCATTCCTTCGCAGCTTCCTGAGCCAAAAGCCTACGAAACGGCAATTAACCACGCACCAAGGCGTAAGGACATTCTCAATGCCGATGAAAAGAAACTTGCGGTGCAGAATGCCCTTCGCTATTTTGAGCCGCAGCACCATGCCCTGCTTGCCAAAGAATTTTTCGAAGAGCTAAAAACCTACGGACGGATCTATATGTACCGTTTCCGCCCCGACTATAAGATCTATGCCAGGCCTATCCTCGATTACCCGCACAAAAGCCTGCAGGCCGCAGCCATCATGCACATGCTCAGCAATAACCTTGATTATGCGGTCGCCCAGCATCCGCATGAGCTGATCACGTACGGCGGCAACGGTGCGGTATTCCAGAACTGGGCACAATACCTGCTCACCATGCAGTACCTGGCAACCATGACGGATGAGCAAACCCTGGTGTTATACAGTGGCCACCCGATGGGCTTATTCCCTTCACACAAAGATGCGCCGCGTGTGGTGGTAACCAACGGCATGATGATCCCCAATTACAGCAAGCCCGACGACTGGGAAAGGTTCAACGCCCTGGGCGTAACGCAATACGGACAAATGACGGCAGGCTCTTTCATGTATATCGGTCCGCAGGGCATTGTGCATGGCACCACGATCACGGTGATGAATGCTGCGCGCAAGATTTGCAAAACGGAGGAAGAGCGGAGGGGGAAATTATTTGTGACCTGCGGATTGGGCGGGATGAGCGGCGCACAGCCCAAAGCCGCTAAAATTGCGGAATTGGTTTCCGTGACAGCCGAGATCAATCCGAAAGCAGTGAAGACACGCCACTCGCAGGGCTGGGTGGATGAAGTCTTTGAAGACCTCGATGCCCTTATCCCGAGAATTAAAACAGCGCAGGCCAACAAAGAAGCCGTGTCGCTGGCTTACCAGGGCAATGTGGTGGATCTGTGGGAGCGCCTCGTGAAAGAAAATATGCCGGTAGACATCGGCTCCGACCAGACATCCCTGCACAATCCATGGGCGGGCGGCTACTATCCTGCCGGCCTTTCGCTGGAAGAGAGCAATGCGATGATGGCTTCCGATCCGGATAAATTCAAAGAAGAAGTTCAGAAAACACTGGTGCGCCATGCCAACGCGGTGAATACGCTGAATGCCAAAGGCATGTACTTTTTCGATTACGGCAATGCCTTTCTGCTGGAAGCGGGCAGGGCAGGAGCCGATATTTACAAAACAGAAAAGCCGCAGAAAGGTGGGCATACAGGCGCGACCTTCCGCTACAATTCCTATGTGCAGGACATCCTGGGGCCGATGTGTTTCGACTACGGCTTTGGCCCTTTCCGCTGGGTATGCACAAGTGCCAGGGAAAACGACCTTCGCAAAACCGATGAGATCGCCTTATCCGTTTTGGAAGAGATGTATAAAACAGCGCCGGAAGAGATCAAGCAGCAATTGAGCGATAACATTATCTGGATCCGGGATGCGATGAAAAACAACCTGGTGGTGGGTTCGCAGGCCCGCATCCTCTATGCCGACAGCGAAGGGCGTGTAAAGGTGGCGGAAGCGATCAACAAGGCCATTGCGGCGAAAGAGATCTCGGCGCCGGTGGTGCTTGGACGCGATCACCACGATGTGAGCGGTACAGATTCTCCTTACCGTGAAACGTCTAACATTTACGATGGCTCGAAATACACGGCGGATATGGCAGTGCAGAATTTTGTCGGCGATGGCTTCCGCGGAGCTACCTGGATCAGCTTGCACAATGGCGGAGGCGTGGGCTGGGGAGAAGTCATCAACGGTGGCTTTGGCTTGGTGCTGGATGGAAGTGCAGATGCCGACCGGAGATTGAAATCCATGTTGTTCTGGGATGTGAATAACGGTATTGCCCGTCGTTCCTGGGCCCGCAACAAGGAAGCTGATTTTGCCATCAGGCGTGAAATGGAACGCACCCCTAACCTGAAAGTGACGCTCCCGAACCTGGTGGACGAAAGCATTTTGAAGGGACTGGAGTAGTACTCACCGCAAATCTTTCAGGCTTTTAAGACCTGAAAAAATCTGAATTTCAAAGACAGTTCATGGCGACTTCGAGAGCCTCAGTCGCCGCACGGAGGTTGAGGCTCTCGAAACCACTGTGCAAGCCTTATGAAAAAATTCCTTCCACTCCTCCTTTTCCTGTTAGGTAAAAGCCTTTGTGTGGCCCAGCTCAAAGATGTAAAGATCATTATCCCGAAAGAGATCGGTTACAGCTATTACGATTTTGTACAGTTCTTTCCCGGGGAGCAGTACTTTGCCCTCTGTGCCAATTCCCTTACGATTTACAATACAGAAACCGCGGAAGTGGTGGATGAATACGACCTTGGCTACCTCGCCAAAAACCTCTCCATGAATGAAAAGGGCGATAAACTCACTGTGACGGTGAATAATGAATTATTCATCTTTGGCTTTAAAGACCGGAAATTATCACTGGAGAAGAAGATCCTGACGGCTGATCTCATCCGGGGATTGCCGAACAGTGAGTATTACGGCGCACTGCCCATCTCCACCGTGTTTTTCACCGGTAAAGGAAATGAGCTGTACGTGGCTATTGGTTCATTTACTTTGCTGTACGATGCTGACCGCGGCCTTGCTCTGAGTTCGCATGTGTTCCCGGTAACGGATTATATCGTCAGCACAGCTTTATATAAAAAACACCAGGAAGTGCTCCTGGCCAAAACCTCGGGAACGGTAAACGCCATCTATAAGCAATCCCTAAGCAACCTGTCGGAGGTGAAGGAAGTGATTACAGGGACAGGCGCTGTAACAAAGACACGCGTGCGCGATTCGCTGCTGGTGTGTTTCACGGCAACCAACTATTTCATCATGGATCTTGAAAAAGAAAAAGTCGTGCATGAAGTGCGCATGATGAAATACGATTATGATTTCTATGATAAGAAAACCTATAAGGAAATCAACAAGCGCCCGGCACTCTCCGTTCCGGACACCCTGAACTTTGCCGGCAATGAATATGTTTATGATATCGACTTCATCACCGGCACCAGGCTGGCAGTGTATGCCACTACCAAAGGCCTGAAGTTCATTGATCTTACAACAAAGAAGCTCGTGAGATCGCATAAAACCATTGCTACCAATATTCGCGTATCGCCCGGAAGCAAGCGGATCATCTCCAATGGCTATTACCCCTACAAAGCATTGAGGGTGCATGATCCGGCAAATATGCAACTGATCTCGGAACGCGTCACACTCGGAAATGCAATTAATTCGGCAGAGATCAGCCCCGGTAAACGCTGGATGTTTACCAATGGCGGCAGCTCAGGGTTTTTCTGGGACCTTCGCAGCTTTTCCAAATATGCAGAGCTGAAAGATATTTCAGGATCCGATACGTCCTTTATTTATGGGCTGATCTTTCTGAATGATTCCGAAGCCGTGGTCAATTCCGGGAAGTCTTTCAACAAGCTGAACCTCTCCGTTTACAACATCAACAGGAAAAAATATACCAGATTTCTGAAGAAGAATGTGTACGCCTTTATGTCAGGATTCCTTAACGGAGAGTATTATTATTCGGATTACAAGACCCTCCACATCTTCAACCTGAAAACGATGAAGGAGGAAACATACGAAGGCATGTTCTCGCTGGCAGCGGGAAGCCCCGATAAGGCCATTAATTTCACCAAAGAACTGGTATTCATTCCTGATGCAGGGAAGTACAGGATCCTGAACCGCAAAACGAAAAAGGTGGAATATGAAAGCGAATCCTGGACAGTAACATCGCGCGTGCTGATAAGCCCCGACAACAAGTATGTGTACACAGCCGGGCAGGTCACAAAAAAGCAAAGCATCAACGGCAACGAAGTAGAGATCCCGGTAGGTGCCATCGTGAAGATCGATATGGCAAAAAAGGCCATTATCGCGGATTATGCTGTCACCTATTATCCCTATGATTTTAAGATCAAACAAAACGGAACGCAGATCGGCATCTGGTACCTGAAACAGGATTATAGCGGTAACCCCGGCAAGGAAACCCTTTACAGCGAATACGATGTGGAAAGCGGAAAGGAGCTGTATAGCACAACAATCGCCAAAACGCCGGAGATCATTCCATTCGGGCAGAGCAGCGAAAGCGGAAAGTACTTTGCGATGTATGTGCCCTATGGCAACTGGTTCAAAGTATATGACGATAAAGGGAATGAGATCCTGGACCTGAGCGATATGCACCTGTCGGCGCCGAAGTGCTTTTTCATCGAGAGCCTCGATAAACTGATCATCACGAGCGTATCAAGCTCCCTGGCAACCTTTGCCGACCTGAAAAACAAACGCATCATCGGCCAGCTCGCCAATGCCAGCGGCGATAACTTCTTCCTGATAAGCTCGCAAATGCATTACCTGGGCTCTAAGGATTTTGTGAAGAACATGCGCTTCAAATACCAGTCGGAAATGTTCAGCTTTGAGCAGTTCGATGCGTACCTCAATCAGCCGCACAATGTGTTGCGTGCTTTCGGATGCTCCGACAGCAGCCTCATCAAAGCTTACGAGACCGCGTACCTGAAACGGATGCGTGTGCTCGGGCTGAAGCCCGGTGCGAAAGTGAATTTCTCGACCTTGCCTTCCGTGCAGGATGTACAGATGAATCCCGGGAAAAACGGCCAGGTCAATTTCTCGCTCAGCGCCAACAAAGGCCAGGGAAAGCTGGCTACTGCCAATGTCTACAACAACGGGACGCAGATATTTTCGGAGCCAGTACCTCCGGCGCAGGGAGCACGCTATGAAAAGAATTTCTCGTTTGAAACCTCTTCCGGCATCAACCGCTTCGAGTTTAGCGTGAAGGACGAGCAGGGGCTTGAAAGCCCGCGGATCGTGAGGCTCTTCAACAATACCGGCAATGTAAAGCCCGATCTGTACCTCGTAGTGGTGGCGAGCGAAAAATTCAGGGACACTGATTTTAACCTGGCTTATGCGGTGAAGGACGCCGGCGACCTCGCGCAGACCATGTCAGGCTCTAAGTCTTTCAACAAAACGAAGATCAAAAAGCTGTACAACCAGTCCTTTAGCACCGATTCGGTGAAGCAGCTGAAACAGTTTTTTGCAACCGCGGGCGTCAACGACGTGGTGATGGTCTTCTTCGCCGGCCACGGTTACCTTGATGCAGACTTTAGCTATTACTTTCCGACCTATTACACGGATTTTACCGACCCTAAAATCAATTCGGTGAATTACAACACCTTCGAAACCCTGTTTAAAGAGATGAAGCCGATCCGTAAACTGATGTTCATTGATGCCTGTTTCAGCGGGGAAGTGGATGAAGAAGCACAGCCCGGCAAAGAAGGCGCCGGCGGGAAAAAAGAAACGCGGAGCATTGCAGGAGCCAGCTTTACACAAAGCACAGCAATGGAGCTGTCGAAAGCCATCTTCTCCGACCTGCGCCAGAACTCAGGTGTAACGGTGATCTCCTCGGCAGGAGGCACACAGGAAGCACTGGAAGGAGAGAAGTGGAATAACGGCTTGTTTACCCATTGCCTGATGGAAGGGATGGTAAAGTACAGCGCCGACCAGAATGGCGACAGGATCATTACGCTCAGCGAATTGCAGAAATTCGTGTCGGAGGAAGTGAACCGTTTATCGGAAGGAAAGCAAACGCCTACCTACCGTGTGGAGAACGCGCAGCTGGATTATGAGCTGTGGTAATACGTTCATCGTACAGGTATATAGACAGTATACATGACCTGCCGGTAAACAGGCAACAGGCAGGCACAATTTAGTATAGACGCGGATCCTGGAGAAGCATCATCCCCACGAGGCATTACCAGTCGCTGCTGCTGCCGCCACCGCCGGAGTCCCCACCGCCACCGCCGCTGAAATCGGAGCCCGAATCGTAAGAGGAATAACCCGAGTCGCCACCGCCGGAATAGGACGAGCCCGAATAATAAGACGAGCTGCCGCTTCCTTTTTTGAAGTTGATGACGAAGAAAAGCATGAAGAACAAAAGAACGGCGCCCATGCATGGAATAAGCGTCAGCAACAACGCAATGCCGAAGAGAATGCCTTTCACAAGCGCTGTCCTTTTCCTGGCCGGTTTCTTCTTAAAAAGCAATACCGAAAAGAGGACCATCAGCAGAACATTGACCGTATAGCCCAGCAGCCAGCTGCCGATGTATTTATAAGGACTTTCTTCTTCAGGCTCGTAGGCATGCGCCGTGTAATAGATCAGCTCGCTCACGCCTTTGTCGAGTCCCGTGTAGAAATCGTTCTGTTTAAAATAAGGCCGCATCGTTTCATCCTGGATCTTCTTTGTAAGCAGGTCGGGCAGGCTGCCTTCCAGGCCATAGCCGGTTTGGATACGGAATTTATGATCCGTGACAAACACGGCAATCAGAACACCGTTGTCATTTTTCTGACTTCCTATTTTCCAGTTGTGGAAGATCTCCTGCGAAAAACCTTCCAGGTTGTTTCCGTTAAGGGAAGGCGCGATGTAAACGAAGATCTGGTTGCTGCTGCTCTTCTCAAAAGCGCTTAGTTTTTCATTCAGCAATGCTTGCTGCTTCGCGCTCAGCACACCGGCCAGATCGGTTACATAATTCTGCGGCACAGCAGGGTACTGGGCCACCAGGCAATATGGCAGGAAAAACAGGAGAAAGGCCAGGCGCACGAGCATAAAGCGAATGTATGAAAAAAGATTTTTTCATTCTCTGTAACTTTTCTCTTTTTAGCGGCGTCCTATGCCTAAACAACCAAAAACCTCTGTTATGAAAACCATTTCCCTTCTCATCGCCCTGATCTTCGTTGCAAACTATGCCCCGGCCAATTCTCCGGACAAAGCCCTCGTACAGCTCATGAGCCAGAAAGTGCAGGCTTCGCTGATAATGCCGGAATCGCTCAAAGAGCAAGGCAAAACTCACACCATCAGCATCTGGTTTAGTGTGGATGAAGAAGGTAGAGTGACTGATGTTACAGCCAATACAAAGAATAAAGAAGCCCGGGCCGACCTTGAAAAACAGTTTCGCCAATTGAATTTCAAAGGGCTGACACCTTCGGTTTACAATGGCATCGACGTGAATTTTATTGTGTATTGATCACGTATGCCCTCCTGCTTTGTTCAGGTTCTATTTTTTCAATGCCATTACCAGCAGGATGATGCCCCAGATACCCAGGGCCCATTCAAGCGAACCGATCACGTAAGTTATTTTCGAAACATTGCCGTAATGCATGGCGCTGATCGGCCGTAGAATCATTAATCCCATGTAAAGGCAGCTTGCCAGCAACAATCCGCCCAGCCTGAAAGCAGGAAAGAAGGCAGACACCGCGAAGAATACCGCAAAGCCAAGCTCCATTCCGGTGTAAACGCTCAGGTACTCCACCTTGCCACTATTATTCAGAAAGTGATAACCCAGGGCTCTTGCTGTAGCATCGGTTTTGAAAAGGCACCACAGGCTAAAGCCTAGGTAGAACGCCGAATTGATGAAAAGGTAAATCTGTATCATACATCTTTTTTTATAAAGCCATACATTTTTGGTGCCAGCTGGATGAGTATAAAATTCCCGGCCTGTGTCATTTCATAGTCCCTTGAGATTGGATCAGGTGAAGCACCATTTCCTTTTTGCGGGTAGATACCGGTACCGTTGAGCTGTCCTTCATCGTAATGAGATTGTCCTGCTTTTCGAAGCAAAACATATGGTTCCGGTTTATGAGGTGCGACTGATGCACTCGGATAAAACCTTCCGGAGCGAGCATTTCCTCAAACTCTTTGATGATCTTGGAAACGATGATCTTTTTTCCTTCGCTAAGGTATACGGTAGTGTAGCTTCCTTCCGATTCGAACCGGATGATGTCGAACGTGTCGATGGAGTATATTTTCTCCTGCGTTTTGAAAACCACCTTGCGCTGCTGTTGCATGCCCATGTTATGCAGAAGCGTTTTCATTTGAAGGGTCACTTCATCATGGTTGATGGCCTGCAAGGCCTTGCGCACGGCTTCCGAAAAATCGAGCGGCGAGAGTGGCTTCAGAAGGTAATCCATCGCGCTGTAGCGTAGCGCCCTCAGAGCAAACTCGTTGTGGGCAGTAATGAACACCACTTTAAAGCCGATGCTGCCAAGCTTGTTCAGCAAGTCGAAGCCCGAGCCGCCCTCCAGGTGCACATCCAGGAAAACAAGGTCAGGCTTGTGCATGCGGATAAGCTGATAGCCTTCTTCCACAGAATTGCCGCTGCCCGCAAGGCTGATGCGATCGCTGTAAAACCTGAGCAGGGCTGATGTAAGGTCTATGCTGCTTTGTTCATCGTCAATGATTACCGCTTTGATCATAAATAGAAGGAAGTTCTTGGTAAGAAAGTTTAGACAGGACCCTGGCGCCGCTGGGTGTATGATCAGGTACCGCCCTATGGTTTATACATGAGCCCCTTCCGGTTTTGGTACGGCTGCCAAACACATCCCGTTGTTCGGTGGCCATTTCTGTAGCTTGTAAAAGAATGTTGCAGCCGGCCCTGCTAAGGGTAAGAAACCGGTGTTTCAGTAAGTGGCATTCTTGTCGGGAAAAGGGATGTAATGAAAAACAGTGGAGCGGTGCAGTGCCAGGGAATTTTCTCATACGCTGCCAATATAGCACTATACTCTATTAAAAAGTGAACCGGTGAGATAAAAAATCAGGGTTTTGAGCGAAAAATGACGGAAAAATAACCAGAACCACGTAATTTTACGTGGTTTTTCTCTTCTTTAGCGCTATCCTGAGAGCGTAGTTTTACCTGGATCCTGAAGAGCGCACCTGTAAAAAATACCCGCGTCTGTCATAAAAAATGAAGCTTATAGGGATGCAAACCACGAAAAGCATCGGGTATAATAAACATTCATCATCCGGAAATGAACCCTATGCTAGTTTCCTGGTTCGGTGCTGGCAATGCCCGTGCGGATGGCATATTTTACCAGTCCCACAATCGATTCACTTTGCGTTTTATGGTAGAGGTTGCGTTTATGGTACTCCACCGTGCTCTCGCTGATGTTCAGAATAGATGCAATTTCCTTGGCCTGCTTCTCGTTGCAAACCTGCTGGAGCACTTCTATTTCGCGTTTCGACAGGATGTTTTCGGAGATCAGGTACTGGATCTTGCGTTCGGAGATCAGCGTGCTCACGACCTGCCTGGATACAGAGCCGTTAAAGAAATACCCCTCCTCGTGCACCCTGCGGATCGTTTCGAATAGCTCATCGCCAAAACAGTTTTTGGGCAGATAGCCGCTGGCACCGGCAATCATCAGCTCAGCCATCAGGAACTCGTTATAGTGTGAGCTCAGAATGATGACCTTCACCTGAGGATAATCGCGCGATAACACGCCCAGTGTTTCAATACCATTCATGTGCGGCATTTCCAGATCGAGCAATACCACATCGGGTTCTTCCTCCGCTATCAGCGTCAGGAGCTCAACACCATTGGACGCTTCCCCCATGACGAGGAACTCATCCTCATTGGTTTCGAGGTATGCCCTGAATCCCTGGCGTGCCAGGTTGTGGTCATCGGCCAGCATGATGGATATACAGCGTTCGGTTTGCAAGCAGGTATTCAACAATATCGTTCGGGTGATCGGCACGAAAGATATAAATACTCTTTTAATTCAACTGTTAAAAATTTTGGAAGCCACCTAAGGTTATCCTTAGGTTTCCGTCTGAATGCCTAGATAAACGGGATATCGTAACACTATAAATAAAATGGTAAAAATCAAAAAACAGTGAGAAATACTCATTTATAGTGATGTAAAAACTACGGAAATTCGCAGGTGCGGGTTGTGATGGAATGTGGTAGGTTTGCCACAGGCTTACAATCAATCTGTAACAAGCTGAACGCATAAACACAGCATATGATGAACACAAGGTATACAACGAAGTCAGAAGACGTAGCAGTGATCGTGTTTCGCTAGGAAGCCCGTTTCAGGCTCCATGCGGCACGTCCCTCACGAAGACTGCCCGAACTCTTCATGCATTGTCAATAACCATTTATTGCCACAAAGCCGCCGCATATAAAAATCCTTCCCTCCTGGGTTGAACAAAGACACACCTGAACCGGCAACACCCCGGCACGGATGCCAAGCTCCAACCCGAAAGATCCGTTTCCGGATAATGAGGATCCTGTTTTTTTCCAAGGTTTAAAGTCCCTACGCCTGCTGCTGCCTGCGCTTATCCTGCAATGCATTCCCAGGGGCATCTAAAACGCTTGTATATACGTAAATATAAGCAGATAAGCCTTACATTTGTCTTTTATGCCGGAGCTGAAAAACACGATTACGCTGCTGAGAATTCCTTTCTCCTTCTTCTTGATGCCGGTATTTCTTTTGGCGCTCAGCCAGGTAGCAGAAATCAACCTGCACCACGCTATCAGTTCCTTCCTCATCATTCACCTGCTGGTATACCCTGCCAGCAATGGCTACAACAGCTATATCGATAAGGATACCGGCAGCATCGGTGGCATCGAGCATCCGCCCCAGCCAGGCAAAGCCCTCTTTTACCTGACAGTGATCATGGACTTGCTGGCCCTTTGCCTTGGCGCCTTATGGATCAATTATCAATTTGCCTTTTGCCTCCTGCTATACATCCTTGCCTCAAAAGCCTACAGCTCCTCCTGGATAAGGCTCAAGAAATACGCCTTTGCCGGCTTTCTCACCGTCGTTTTTTTTCAGGGAGCCTTTACTTACTACATGTCTGTTGCAGGCATCACCGGCCGGCTGATGCCGTTGGATAAGGCAGGAATCCTTATGATGCTGGCCTGCTCTTTCCAGATCGCAGGCGCTTATCCGCTCACACAGATCTACCAGCACGAGCAGGATAAAGCAGATGGCGTCATTACACTCAGCTACCGCCTCGGCTATCGCGGCACTTTTTTCTTTACCATCGTCATGTTTGCAGCCTGCAATGTATTTTATTTTTTGTACTTTGATCACATCCGGCGGATTGAGCAGTTTTATACGGTGCAGTTATTCTTCATTCCCCTGGTGGCCTATTTTATGTTTTGGTTTTACAAGGTGTGGAAAGACCCAAGGCATGCCAGCTTTAAATATGCCATGGGCATGAACCTTGCAGCAGCCTTATGCATGAATGCCTGTTTTAGTGTTTTATTGATCAGTAACCATTGCCAGTGAGCTATATAAGTGCCATAGAGACCGCCTTGCCCGATAATTGTTTTTCACAGGAAACCTTTACGGATTTTTACCTCCAGTCAACCGACGAGGAAACCGAGCGCCGTAAGATCCGGATCGTTTCGCGCAGGTCGGGCATCCGTGAGCGTTATTCCGTGATCAGGGATTTTGGCTCGCAGCCCCGTGACTTCGAATTTTTTGCACCCAACCGCAGCCTGTTGCCCGAACCGGATCTCAGCAGCCGCATGCAGCTTTACCGTAAACATGCTGTTGCTCTTTCAGTCAAAGCCATCCAGAAGATCAAAGGCTTTGACCAGATTAAGAAAGACATCACGCACCTCATTACAGTGACCTGCACTGGCATGTTTGCCCCCGGCAACGACATCGACCTCATCAACGAACTACAGCTCAATCCTACGGTGAGCCGCACAGGCATCAACTTTATGGGTTGCAATGCGGCCATCATTGCGCTCAGGCAGGCAGACACCATTTGTAAAGCGGACCCTTCTGCTCAGGTACTCATCGTTTGTATCGAGCTCTGTAGCATCCATTTTCAGAAACGCTATAACGACGATTATATCCTGTCGAACCTGATCTTCGGTGATGGCGCGGCTGCCGTGCTGCTGAGCGGAAAAGCGCCGGCACACCAGGAGCATGCCATACAAGTGTCGCGCTTCGATTCCATCGTGGCAGGCAACGGCTACAACGATATGGCCTGGCAGCTTTCCGAAACGGGCTTTATCATGAATTTAAGCTCTTATGTCTCTTCCATCATCAAAGAGAATATGCAGCCGCTCTTCGATACGATTGGTTTGAAGCCGGAAGAGATCCACCAATGGGCCATCCATCCGGGAGGCAAGAAAATTCTTGACGATGTGGCTGCCGCATTGAATCTCCACAACAACGAGCTGTCGCCTTCTTACGATGTGTTGCGCAACTTTGGTAATATGTCGTCGCCCACCGTTCTCTTTGTATTGAAGCAGGTGCTCGGAGAGCAGGGCAAGGCTGTGAAAGGCCATAAGGTGTTTGCAGCAGCCTTCGGCCCGGGGCTCAGTATCGAAACCATGCAGCTGCAATATGTTTAAGAGCAGGAGCCATAAAAAAGAGTTGCTCGACGGAGACCACATTCCGGAAGCCGATCTTTTTTTGAACCTCAGAGAGCTCGACCGCATCAACCATTTGCTGGGAGGATATCGCATTACCTTTTCGGCCCTGGAAAAGATCCTGGAGCCCGGAAAGCCCTGCACGCTGGTAGACATCGGCTGCGGAGGCGGCGACACCCTCAAGCGCATCAATCAATGGCGGCTCAAAAAAGGCTATGGCATATCCCTGTTCGGAGTCGATATTAAAGACGTATGCATCAGCTATGCGAAGCAGAATAACGCCGGCACCGGCATCGGTTTTATCTGCGACGATTACCGCAACAGCTTCCGCCATCTGCCTCATATTGATGTGCTGCATGCCTGCCTGTTCTGCCACCACCTGAACGAGGAAGAGCTGATAGAGCTGGTCCGCTTTACGCTCGACAGAAAAACGGTACTGGTGATCAACGACCTGGAGCGAAATCCAATCGCTTATTACGCTATCAAATGGTTGACGAAATTTTTTTCAAAATCCTACCTGGTCAAAAACGATGCGCCCCTTTCGGTGCTCCGGGGCTTTAAAAAAGCCGAATGGCTGGAGATCCTCCAAAAAGCCGGTGCAACACACTATTCTGTAAAAAACAAATGGGCTTTCAGGCACCAGGTCATTGTATATGCAGGGCGATGATGTTATATACGATTGTGCCGTGATCGGCGGAGGCCTTTCGGGGCTATGCCTGGCCATACAGCTGGCCGGCGAAGGTTGGCGCGTGGTTGTGTTTGAAAAAAATGATTTTCCCCTGCATAAGGTGTGTGGCGAATACATTTCGATGGAGAGCCATGAGTTTCTGATCAGGATCGGATTGCCCTTAAAGGAATGGGATCTCCCCTACATCACGGAGCTCGGCATCAGCTCCGAACAGGGCTTTATGCTTGAGACTCCACTTGGCCTGGGAGGCTTCGGCATCAGCCGCTATACGCTCGACTACGAATTGTATTTACTGGCCGTCAAAAAAGGAGTCAGCATCCATCAGCAATGCAAGGTGCAGAAAGCAAGCTACCTGGAGGCAGAAGGACTATCCCTGATTCAAACGACAAAAGGAAGCTTTAAATCAAAAATCGTTTGCGGAAGCTATGGGAAATACACACCGGCCTTTGTGCAGGAGCAAGGTGATTATAGAGCAGAAAAAAACAGCAGAAACCACATCGGTGTAAAGTACCATATCAAAACCAGTCTGCCGCAAAACCGCATCGAGCTGCACAACTTTAACGACGGTTATTGCGGAATCTCCAAAGTAGATCAGGATTGGTACTGTTTATGCTATTTGTCTTCTGCGGAGAACCTCCGGAAGAACGGGAACAGCATTGCACAGATGGAAGAACAGGTCTTATATAAAAACCCATTTCTGAAACAGTATTTCAGCAATTCGGAATTTGTAAGCCGCCAGCCTTTGGTGATCAGTAATGTACAGTTCCGCCAGAAACAACCGTACAGCAGCCATATGTTCCTTTTGGGCGATGCAGCAGGCTCTATCTCACCGTTATGCGGCAATGGCATGAGCATGGGCATGCGGGCTTCCGTGTTATTGGCGGAGGGAATAAATGCGTACCTTCGTAAAGAACTGACAAAAGACGAGCTGATCGCCCGGTATACCCAGGCATGGAACTCGGCATTTCATACACGTATCAAAGCAGGCTACTACCTGCAGAATGTATTCGGTAAAAAAACAAGCACACAGCTGGCCTTAAAAACATTGAGTTTGTTCCCGGCCCTGACAAAAAAAATTATTTCGCTCACCCATGGCAAACCCTTTTAACCCACGGCTTATGAAAAAAATTCTGGCAATCGTCATTGCTGTCATGATCTCCCTGACGGGATCGGCACAAAACCAGGTCTGGAAAGTTACCAATTCCAGCGTGACGTTTAAGATCAAAAATGCAGGGCTCACCGTTGACGGGAGTTTCAAAGGCCTGGAGGCCGATATCCAGTTCGACCCCGCGAAAGGCTTCGGCAATAAGATAGAGGCGTCGGTGGATGTAAATACGATCAATACGTCCATCAACGCACGCGACAACCATTTGAAAAAGGCTGAGTATTTTGATGCCGCGAAATTCCCGAAGATCACCATGAAGTCTTCCAGCTTCAGCAAAAGCGACGATGGAAAGTTTAAGGGGTTTTTCAGCCTGAGCATCAAAGGAACGACCAAAACCGTACCGGTCATTTTTAGCTTTGCAGAGGCCGGCGGCAAGGCCACCTTTTCAGGAACCTTTAAGCTCAATCGCCTCGATTATAAGGTAGGGGAAAGCAGCTGGGTGATGTCGGACGAAGTGAACATCACCATTGTGGTGGAAGCTGTAAAGTAAGGTCCGCCTGATACGCGCAATAGGAGGCGAAATAGAGCACCTGAAATGAGGCACTCCGCATAACGCCGGTTTCACTCCATGAACCATCCGCTTGACTTAGTTTGTATGTTCTGCCTGGTCATGAAAAAGCCGATCTTAGGGTTTCTAACCAAGCCTGAGCCTTATGGAAATCTTGATCAACGAAGCCTGTCATGAAAACTGGGATAATATGACTCCCAACGAACAGGGCGCTTTTTGCAGTAAATGTGTGAAAACCGTGACTGATTTTACGGATAAGTCCCTGGATGAGATTAAATCCTTTTTTGCCGGGCGCGGGCAGGAGAGCACCTGCGGGCGCTTTGAGGACAAGCAGCTGAGCGCTTTATCCTTCGACGCCTTCTTTGAGCGCTTCAGGCATTTTGAATTTACGAAGCGTTTCGCTATTATTCTTTATTTTACATTCGGCATGTGGCTGTTTGGCAATTCTTCTGCTATTGCCCAAAGTGATACCTTATTCACGAATGATACGGTAGTAAAAGCGCCGGAAGTAATTGGTCTGCCACAAGTAACGACATATACCAACATTACGCTCGCAGAGCTCCGGCCAGAGATCACTATGGGAACGGTAGCGATCATTACGCAACCAAAAGCGTTTGATTGGAGCAAAATCACGGTTTCGCATCAGGTATGGGTGGCTGAGCCTCCAAAAAAAGGTATAAGGCCCGCCCCTTTGAAAAGAGAGCCTGTTTACAGGCGGCGTGATTGAAAACATTTTTGTGGAATCCGAAAATTTCCGGCATCCCAATGCTAAAAACCTGCCTTATGGAAATTTCAATCAAAAAACCATGTCATGAAAACTGGAGCGAGATGACTCCAAACGAGCAAGGCGCTTTCTGCGGCAAATGTGTGAAAACAGTTGTGGATTTCAGCACGCGATCACTGGAAGAGATCAGGGACTTCTTTGCCGGGCGCAGAGAGGAAAAAATCTGCGGGCGCTTCGAGGAAAGACAGCTCACGGCATTGTCCTTCGATGCGTTCTTCGAGCGGTTCAAGCGTTTCGAATTCACCAAGCGGTTTGCCGTGATCCTCTTTTTTACTTTCGGGCTGTGGCTGTTTGGTGCCACACCGCTTTCTGCTCAAAGCAAAGAACCGATCAAAGGTGATGTAATGGTGGAAGAGCAGGTGGAACCCGGGAATGTGAAGGTTAAACCTGCCGACAAAGAAAAAGCCAATTGTGCGAAGCCTGAGCCGGGTGTAATGAGGACCGGAGCTGTGATAACATCTACTGCCCAGCCTAAAAGCTATATCATTGGTCAGGCAGCTCCTGCGAAGCAAACGCCCGTGAAAGATCCTGCAACATCAACACCGAAGCAAAAGCCGGAGAAACACACTCCGGCAAAGCCGCAATCGCCCGAAAACAGGAAAATGGGTGAGGTGGAAGCTCCGCTGCCTGAGCAGAAAACGGCTCCCAAAAAGCAATAGGCTTTTCTTGTTTTTTAGGTATTTTATAGTTTGCCATCCTGTTATTATGAAGGCGCTTCCTATCTTTGCGCTTTTAAACGGGCCTTATGCGCTTTCAGCCGATCAGACAATTCAATACCATTTTGCATCAGGAATACCTGGAGCCCACCATCAGCTGGGCTATCCGGGTGGTGCTGGCGCTCAATGTGCCTTTGATCGTGCTTCCGCTATGGAAAGGCTTCTCCTACGAGATCATCTGGGCGGCCTTTGGCGCCTATATGCTGTCGCTCATCGATTACAGAGGCTCACATTACCGTAAAATCACCATCCAGTTCATAGAAGCGGTGCTGATCGTTATTGCGGCCCTCGTGGGAATGTATGCCGGCAGCTCCCTGTTACTCTCGGTAGGAGGGATGTTCATCATCGGCATGTTTGCCGCGCTCATCCGCAACTGGAGCGATTATGGGTCCAGCATTGGCGTAGCGGTCGGCTTCTTCTACCTTTTTGGCCTGGCCAACCCTGTGGATTTTCAAACCTCCCTGAGCTTCGGCTATTATGTGTTTGGCGGTGCCCTCTGGGCCATCCTCATTACCGTGCTCTCTTTTCCATTCACCGCTTCCAACCCGCTGCGGCGATCAGTGGCCAAAGTGTGGAAAGAAAACACGGAATACCTCGATGCCCTTATTCTCCGTTACATCACAGAAGATAAGAGCGTAGACGCCCTGGCTATTACCGGAAAGGAAATGGATATCCGCAAGGCCATCGATCAGTCCATCGACCTCTTTGCACGCAGGCAAACCAACACCCGGTTGAAGGCCCAGCATTACGATATGATGATGGAGCTCCGGAAAACGGCCTCCCTTTTCGGTGCAGCGCTCAATACCCTGCATGAAGAACTGGAAGTGCTTAACAGCGAAGATCTCAGGCCGGTGAAAAATTCCGCCCTTTACAAAACCCTGTCTGCCGTAGCGCAGGCTACAGCCCGCATTTCCATTGTGATTTTTACACTCAGGGCTGAAGACCTCACCATGGCCAGCATCCGCGTGAAGCGCTGCGAGATCGCCATCGGCCTGTTTAAGGAGGCCTGTGAGGAGCTGACACTCACAGAAAAAGAAAGGCAGGCGCTCAGGCACCTCATTGAGTCCCTGCACAAATCGCATCACTACATGCAGCAAACGATCTCACAGATCAGGGAGAAGCTGAATTTCAAAAAAAGCGATTACCTCGAAAATTACAAACTGTCCTTCAACCATTTCCTGGCAGGCCTTAAGCCGCGTGTGCTGGTAGAATTTGTGCGGGAGATGTTCAATATCGACTCCCAGCAGTTCCGCTATGCCCTGCGTGTGGCGATTGGCCTCACCATTGCCGTGTTCATCTTTAAGTTCTTCAACATCGACCATGGACACTGGATCGCGCTGACGATGATCATCGTCATACAGCCCTACTATGGAGCCACCCGCAAAAAGGGTATTGAACGGACGGTAGGAACAGTGGCCGGCATTGTGCTCGGCGGCGTGGTCATGCTGCTGCCATTGCCGCACCAGGCCTTTGTGGGGCTCCTGGTGGTGATCTCTTTCCTGGTGGCTTACTTCCTCCGCAACAATTACAAAGTAGGAGTATTTTTCGTAACGGTGATGATGGTGGTGATGATGCAGATCTCGAAGCAGGGATCCTGGGAACTCATCGGCTGGCGCCTTCTTTCCACACTCATCGGGGCGGCATTGGCGATTGTGGCGAGCTATGTTTTCTGGCCGGTATGGGAGGAGCAACGCTTCCCGGCCTTATTTTCCAATGCCATAGAGCAGAACAGGCTGTACCTGAAACAGGTCATCGCGTATTTCAACAGGCAATTGCCCACGGGCGAATCCTGGTATAAAAGCCGGCGCCTGGCAGAAGCAGCCAACAACGACGTATTCGCCTGTGTGCAGCGCATGTATGAAGAGCCCCAGAATGTGCAGCGGCAGGTCGATCTGAGCTTCGCCAAGGTAGGTGCCTGTATCCGCGTGGCGCGTGAGATCACCTCTTTTGCCCTCATCATCAACGAGGTGGAACGGACCCGGCCATTGCCGGAATTGGCGCTTTACCTCAGCCAGGTAGATGAGGTCTTTGCCTGGATCTCGGGGCAAAATAAAGGCGCGGTGATGCCTGACAAGCTTCCGGATTTCAAAGCTGCAAGGGAAAGCCTCAGTGCCCCTGTATTTGCGTCTTCCGAGGCAATGGGCTTTATCCGCACAGAGCTCGAAAAGATCGTGTTTGAGCTGGAAACCATTTGTGTGCTTCTCAAGAAGCAGCAATACAGCCGCTAATGGCATTCTGTAACATTTGCGCCTGCTGGTACTAAAAAAGCTGAACATGACGGATGTTCAGCTTTTTTTAAAGTGAATAGCAGGAAAGGTTAATCCAGGCTCAGCGTAGTAGAGCCGATCACCACGCCGTCGCAGCACACTTCCACGATGTATTTGCCGGATACCATTTCGCCCTGGCCCTCGCAGTAAGTAACGCCGCTGATCTCCGTATTGGCGTAATTAAGGGTTTCCTTGCCGGCGAAGTAACCGGAAGATCTATCAAAGGTAAAGCGGTAATTATCGTCGTAGCTTTTCGCCATCTCTTTGCCGTCAGGCGTTACGATACGCACATACACGGTTTTCTCTCCCGCTTTGGCAATTTTGTTTTCTCCCAGGGTGAAAGATACTTTGATCTTTTCGGCGCGGGAAGCCTTGCCGGTTTCCACTTCTTTTTTGCCGCCGCTTTTAAATTTCACGCCTTTGGCTGTGACGTTGAAGCAGGTAAGAATAGAACCCTTCTGGATGGTAGCATTGAGCGCCTCTTTCTCTTTGTTGAGGGACGTCGTTTTTCCTTTTTCGCTGTCCAGCTCCTTCAGCACATTGTCTTTTTCCACGATAAGGGTTTTGTTCAGCGTGCCCAGGGAATCGATGGTGCGCACATAGCCGCGCATGATCTGGCGCAGCGTTTCGGTTTCTTTTTTCAATTTGGAAATGATATACGCATCGCCTTTATGCTTCTCGGCATCTTCCAGTAATTGTGCGATCTCCGCTTTTTTTGCCTCGATCTCTGCTTGCAGAGCCTTATCGTTGGTTTGCAGGCTATTGAAATCCTCCTGCAGCTGCAGAAGCTCGCCCTTCACGTTGTCGCGCTCCACAATCACCTGCTCTTTCACGATCACCTCCGTTCCAAGCTTATTTTTCTCCTGCATGTACATCCAGAAGGTGACCCCATTGGTAATGGCCAGCAGGGCAATTAAGATCCATAATAAGCCTGATTTCCGGCGTTTTTCATTTGAGCTGTTCTCTTCCATACTAAATTTATTAGTCCTTCAAAAGTACTATAAAAAGAAAAGCCCTTTCTGAAAGTTTTTCACGATGCACTTTTAATTAATTTTATTTAACGCTTTGTGCAGCGGCAGGTATCGGGCTACTTTTATAACAGGAAAATGCGCTTAAGAGCAGGGTTCTGCCCGAGGATTGTTTTTCTGACTTATTTCCTACATTCGTTTGACTAAGCATCTATTCATGAAGAAACTCGCAATGGGAACAGGCCTTGCCTTGCTGCTGGCCTGCCACACCGAAACCAGGCAGCAGGAGGCAGTTGTAGCGCAGGACGTGCGTTTCGACCACTATAAGGAGCAATTCATTGAGCGCCTCTGGGAGCTGTATCCCGGCTGGGCCAGCAGCCAGGGCTATCATAAGTACGACAGCGTGTTGGTAGTACCTGATGAGGCGCAGCGGAGCAGGGAAATGGCGTTTTGCAGGGCCAACCTCGACTCATTGAAACAATTTGACCTTCAGCGCTTATCCGACAATAACCAAACGGATTATCACCTGATCGAAAGCCAGCTGAAATCAACCGAATGGTATAACACCAGCTTCCGCTCTTATGAGTGGAATCCTTCGGATTATAATGTCTGCGGCAGCTTTGCGGAAATGCTGGCCAACAACTACGATTCGCTGGATGTGCGCGTGAAGCATTTTTACCTGAAGATGAAAAACATTCCGGCCTATTACGAAGCGGCAAAAAATCAGATCAAAAACCCGACTGCGGAACATGTGCAGTTGGCCATCGATCAAAACCTCGGAGGCCTGTCTACGTTTCAGGAAGACCTGGATGCCGCGCTTGCCAGGGCCGGGCAGGCTGTTGATAAGGGAGCGATGAAAGCCAGGGCGGCAGAGGCCGTGAAGGCGGTTACCGGCTACGTAGATTGGCTGAAAACGCTGAAAAGTGGAGAGGCACGAAGCTTCCGCATTGGTAAAGAACTGTACACCAAAAAATTTGAACACGACATTCAATCGGGGTATACAGCAGAGCAGATCTATCAGAAAGCCCTGGAGCATAAGAAAGAGCTTCATGCGCAAATGTTTGTGCTGGCCAATCAGCTTTGGGATAAATACATGACAGAGCCTGAGAAAGGCAGCGTGGGAAAAAAAGGCCACACACCGAAGCCCAAAGATTCGCTGGCGCTGATCAGGCTGGTGATCGATAAGATCTCTGTAACACATGTGCCGGCAGATTCCTTTCAAACGGAGATCGAACGCCAGATCCCGGTGTTGGTTAAATTCATCAAAGACAAAGACCTTATTTACATCGACCCTTCCAAGCCGCTGGTAGTGCGCAAAGAGCCAGCTTATATGGCGGGTGTGGCAGGAGCTTCTATTTCCTCGCCCGGCCCCTATGACAAGAACGGGAATACCTACTACAACGTCGGTAGCTTTGCGGGCTGGAGCAAAGACCGCATTGAAAGCTACCTGAGGGAATACAACCATTACATTTTGCAGATCCTCAATATCCACGAAGCGATTCCGGGGCATTACACGCAGCTGGTGTATGCCAATCAGTCGCCAAGCATCATCAAATCCATCTTTGGCAACGGCACCATGATCGAGGGATGGGCGGTGTACACCGAGCGCATGATGCTGGAAAACGGCTACGGCGCGGAGAATGGCGCTGCGGAAGCCTCGCCGGAAATGTGGCTCATGTATTACAAATGGAACCTGCGCAGCACCTGCAACACCATCCTGGATTACGGAGTGCATGTAAATAACCTGAGCAGGGAAGAAGGGATTAAGCTATTGGTGAACGAGGCTTTTCAGCAACAGGCCGAAGCCGAAGGCAAATGGAAGCGCGTGAGTGTAACGCAGGTGCAGCTCTGCTCATATTTCACAGGCTATACGGAGATCTATGATTTCCGAGAAGAGCTGAAAAAGAAACAGGGCGGGCAATTCAGGCTGAAGGAATTCCATGAAAAGTTCCTGAGCTACGGCAGCGCCCCGGTGAAGTACATCCGGGAGCTGATGTTGAAGTGAATAATATTTAGGTAAGACTATATTCCGGAGTACCGGAACTACACAATGAGATTCAGGTCATCTTTTCTGTTCTATGCATCCGGTAAACAGGAAAGGGAATTGGCACTGTTGAAAAACCCCAAAGCTATTCGGAAGGTTTCCATCATTGTTTTTGCCAAGCCTTGAGAGTAATGCTATTAAATTAAAGAAAAACAGGTCAAAGGACATATAGCAGGGAGATCATGTTTTGCCCCTACGGGGCAAGATAGGGAAGCCTATTCATGTCATAGGAAAATTTACACCTCTTCTAACCATGTTTTTCCCTGCGGGCAAGCGATAGAAGCCTGTGCGAATAACATACGACGTACAGGAGTTGCTCCGTAGGAGCAAAACGTTATTACACTACATCAAACCAATATTGGACCCGTAGGAGCCAAACATGGAACTCCAGTTGCTCCGTAGGAGCAAAATATTATTAAACACTGCGTCAAACTAACACTGGCTCCGTAGGAGCCAAATATTCTGCCTCCTTAATTCAAGCGAATCCTGCTTAACGTCATGATAGAGACGGAGGAGGCGACTAATTAACGAACGGTTACAAACTATACAGATTTAGCCTCCTCCGGGCCATTCAGATAGCACGTTTTGATGAAAAGTCACAAAAACCAGGCACTTTTAAGAATGGGTCTACATGTTCCCTTCCCACTCCGCAAAAAACTGATCCAGAAAATTTAACATAAACTCATGCCTTTTAACAGCTAACGCTTTCCCGGTTTCCGTATTCATCCGGTCTTTCAACAGGAGCAGCTTCTCGTAAAAATGGTTGATGGTGGGCGCCGTCGTATTTTTATAGCTTTCTTTGGTGTGCTCCGTTACCGGCTTGATAGCAGGATCGTAAAGCACCCTGTTCTTGAAACCTCCATAGGTAAAGGCGCGCGCAATGCCGATCGCACCGATGGCATCGAGGCGGTCGGCATCCTGTACCACCTGCAACTCCGGGGAGCTGAAGCCCTCTTTATCGAAGCTGTTCTTGAACGACATATTTTCAATGATGCGTTTTACATGGACAATCGTATCGTTAGCAACACCAATCGATTGCAAAAAGGCTTCCGCTTTCTGCGGGCCGATGGCCTCGTCACCGTTATGGAATTTCGGATCGGCAATGTCGTGAAGCAGGGCTGCCAGTGCTACTACCAGGGCATCGGCTTTTTCGGCGGCGTTGATGCTTAAGCTGCTTTTATACACCCGCTCAATGTGAAACCAGTCGTGGCCGGCTTCGGCGTGGCTTAGCTCCTGTTGCACATAGGCGATGGTTTTGTCAATGATGTCTTGCATGGTGGTTTGGTTATAATGATCAAAAAGCGGGAAGGAAAATTAAGAAATTCTTCTTCCCGCTTTTCAGCGTGTTATCAGTAACACGCATTACATATTAACAAGTCCGGCAAACAGGGCTTTTCAGAAAGCAACCCGCAAAGGGATCAGGGTGTGAATTTTTCCACGCTGTTGGATACCGGCTTGACACGTTGCAAAAAAGCATAAAGGTCTTTTAAATCGTGTTCGCTCATGTTCCTGTACATCATCCAGGGCATGCTGGTGTTGAAGGTCCCTTTTTCTACGGTGTGGGGCGTATAGGCAGAGTCTGCATACTGTTTGAAGCGCCTTACAAAAGCGGCCTCTGTCCAGTTTCCGATGCCCGTTTCCTTGTCGGGAGTGATGTTGGCCGAGCGCACAACGCCGCCTGTCGGCATCGGAAATTCAAATCCTCCGGCCAGCTCCATGCCTTTCACCGGCTTGCCTTTTTCCTGGCGGGTGTGGCAGTCGCCGCAGGCCGCTGCATTGAACAGGTATTCGCCGTGCACCAGGGAATTTTCCGGATCGTCTTTTTTCGAGTAGTCTGCCTTTTGAGGAATGGTGTTGATAAGCAGGCTCATCGGGAAGTCGGCCTCCGATTCAGGTACTGTATTGCTGATAGGCTCCAGGCTCCGCAGGTAGGCAATGATGGCATACAGGTCTTCCCGCTCCATGTGACCGTAGCTGGGATGAGGCATCACCGGGAACAGCCCTTTGCCGTCTTTATTTACCCCGCTGGCAATAGCCCGCAGGAGTTCGCCGTCTGTCCAGGTTCCGATGCCTTCCGGTGTCAGGTTTTTGGAATAAAATGTCCCGGGAAATCCGAACTTCCGGTCGAAGGTTTCTCCGCCCTTTCCGAGGCTGCCTTCTACCAGGGGCCCCGAAAATTTAGTCCAGTCCCGGGTCGAATGGCAGTCCATGCAGGCGCAGATGCTGTTGGCCAGGTAGCGCCCTCTTTCCACCCGGGTTTGGCTTGCCCCGATGTGGAGCTCTTCGGGCGGGCCTACATCCGGTAAGGCAAATTTTACATAAGCTGCAATGCACAGCAGAATTACCGGCACGGCAATGGCCGTGTACTTAAGTACTTTTTTCATACAATTCAAACGATAAGGTAAAGGGGATGTGGATAATTAGTTGTTGCGGAAAGGAATGAACCCTTTGTAACCGAGGAGCTTTGCAAAGCCTCCCAGGCCTTTGGCGATGATTTTTTGCAGCAGGACGGGAGGACCTACGGCAAACATTTCGCCATAGTATTCGTGCAGGAGCGCCGAAAACTGGAGGAGGTTCTTCGGTAAGGATTCACCGTTGGTCTTTCCTTCGTTGGCAAGCGAATACATCGTTTCAAAAAAGAACTCTGTTTTCAGCGCCGGCTGCACATCCACTTCTACCAGGAGGTCCTGGCTGGCGGAGGCATTGTAAAAGCGGTGTGGCGAGCCCGGAAGCACCGTGTAGCGCTCGCCGGCTTTCAGCACCCGTTCTTTTCCTTCATCTTCGAGCCCGAGCTCTCCCCGGATCACCTCGAAGGTTTCTGTTTGCAAAGGATGGTAATGCCTCGGCGATCCTTTGGCGCCCGGCTTACACCAGAGTTCTACTTTCAATAATTTTCCGCCCGAGTCGGCGGCGGTCACCAGGAATTTCACCCGGTCTCCCATGACGGGATTTTCAATGATCTGATCGGTAAGGGCCATGTGTTTTTTATAAATTAGGACAACGTCCCAAAATTACCATTTATTTTTTGAATTTAGCACATTGTGCTAAAAATAATTAATTTTGTAGTATGAGTGAAACACGCAACGATATTCTGGAAGCGGCTTTGGAGCTGTACAACCGGCATGGGATTGAGCAGGTAAGCACCCGGGATATTGCCCGGAAGATCGGCATCAGCTCGGGGAACCTGACGTATCATTTTCCCACCCGCAACGCTATTTTTTATGCGCTGATGGGCCGGCTGCTTGAAGACATCGACCGCGCGCTTTCCCTGCCGGTGAATCCGGAACACCGCGATCCGCTATCCCTCTGCTACCATCAGTGCCTCATCATCATCAATAAGCAGCTCGACTATGAATTTATCTTTAACAGGCGCTATGCAGAGCTGATTACGGCGCTTCCCGAAATGCAGAAGCTTCTACAGGAAGTGCTGGATAAGCGTTTCGATCAGTGGAAAATGCTCAATGAGCAGCTTGTGAAAAGCGGGCTGGCTTCTGAGGAGCTGAAAAAAGAAACGCATGCCCATTCGCAGATCCTTAATATCATCGGGCTTTACTGGCACCAGGAAGTGGCGATCTATTACCCGCAGATGAACCGCGAGCAAAAAACGGAGCATGCCGTTGCGCTGATCTTTCAGTCCTACAAGCCCTACCTCACCAAAAAAGGACTTTCGATCCTGAAGCCATTCATCAAAAAGCTCGGGCATTATAAGGCTCCGCTGATCATCCTTTTGTTCTGGGCTGCGGGTTCTCTCTGGTTGTAACCAAAGTGCAGGGAGCGTATTTTCCGGCAGCGCTGCGCATGAATGCGTAATCAATCGTATATTCGCAGTCAAAATTCCTTCTCTATGTTCACCATCGATACCCATACCCATATCATTCCCAAACACATCCCCGATTTTACCAAAAAATTCGGCTACGGAAACTTCATACAGCTCGACCACCACGCGCCCGGCAGGGCCTGGATGATGCAGGGCGACAAGCGCTTCCGCGAGATCGTGGAGAACTGCTGGGATCCGGAAGTACGGATCCGGGAAATGGCGGAGCATAAAGCTGATATGCAGGTGATCTGTACGATTCCGGTCATGTTCAGCTACGACGCCAAACCGGCGGATGGCCTGGAGATTTCTCAATTCCTGAACGATGATATAGCGCAGACATGCAGCAAATACCCCGATAAGTTCATAGGCCTGGCTACCGTACCCATGCAGGACACCGCTCTGGCGGTAAAGGAGCTGGAGCGCTGCATGAAGCTTGGTTTCAAAGGCGTACAGATAGGCAGTAATGTCAATAACATCAACCTGGGCGAGCCTCAGTTCGATGCGTTCTGGGCTGCCTGCGAGCGCCTGGATGCGGCTATCCTGGTACATCCCTGGCAAATGATGGGGCAGGAGCATATGACCAAATACTGGCTTCCCTGGCTGGTAGGCATGCCGGCAGAGATCAGCCGCGCGATATGCAGCATGATCTTTGGCGGCGTTTTCGAAAAATTCCCGAAGCTTAAAGTATGCTTTGCTCATGGTGGCGGCTCTTTCCTGCCTACCATCAGCCGCATCGAGCATGGCTGGGAGTGCAGGCCCGACCTGGTAGCCATCGACAACAAATTTAACCCGAAGAAGTACCTGGGCAGGTTCTGGGTCGATTCGCATGTGTGCGACCACAAGATGCTGCAATACATCATCGACCTGGTGGGTGTGGATAAAGTGGTGCAGGGCTCCGATTATCCCTTTCCGCTGGGAGAGGCAGTGCCCGGAACGTTAGTGCGCGAAGCGCCGCTCTCCGATGGCGATAAAGCCGTTATCATGAGTGGTGCGGCCAGGAAGTGGCTGTCTATGGAGTAGGCAGGATTAAGCAGGCAGAAGGCAGTATGTAGTATCCTGCTCTCTGCCACTCTGAACTTTTTCCGTCTCTGTAATCCCTTTAGTTTCTAAACCGTTCCTTTAATCCTTATCTAATGTCACACTTTACCGATCACCAACTCCGCCTGCTGACTTCCGCCGAAGGAAAAACGCTCAAAAAAGTCATCATTTATTTCTGGGTCAACCGGCTCAACCCCAATGCGCAGATCGACCTGATCGACAATGTGGAGCTGGTGTTCAGCGACGACAGCACGCTGGTGATTACCTGCAATGAAGAGAGCACGGGCATTGAAGTGATCGACGATTTCAACTTCGAGGAGGAAAAGGCCGCGCTGAAAGCTGAATTCGGGGATAAGATCCGCATCATCCCGATCGATGCGTCCACCACCAAAATGTGGACAGACGTGATCGGGGAAAGCATCGAAGCCATCGAATTGAGCAGGGAAGACGAGCAGTTCCTGAACGATGCGCTCATCCTGAATTTCGGGACTGAAAAACGCTCGGTCGGGATCAGCCCGAATGACGGCCTGATCATCGATTATTGGGAGGATTAACAGCAGGGCTTGATCGATGGTATCGGGGCTTTTGGTTTGCAGAAGAACCTTGTTCGTCTAATTCGCATGACCGTTTAGTGCTACTCCCGGTTTTTCTGAGAAATCCACTATTATTTAGAATCTCTCTAAATTAGTGCAGATGTTAAGAAAAACTAAAAATTCCAAGGCAGTTAATCAACATTCTGCTATTTTTGTGCGGAAATTTTTGTCATTATAGTGTCATTAAACTGCCATAAAACATCAAAAATCAGATATAATTTTATGCACAACCATATGTCTCATTTCTCTTTAAAATCCTTATTTGGCGCGGTTTTCCTCTTTTTTGCCTTTTCATTTGGCCTGAAAGCTCAGGATGGAGCCAAATTATTCAAAGCTAATTGTGCGGTATGTCATACCGTGACAGACCAGAAACTCACAGGCCCCGGCCTGGCCGGTGTTTTCGACCGGATCCAAAAGGGTTCTTTCGCTACAAAAGAGGCTTGGGCTCATGCCTGGATCCTGAACAGCGATAAGGTAACGGCAAGCGGCGACGCATATGCTAAAAAGATCAAAGGTGAGAACGGAAATGCGGCCATGACCGTGTTCGAAGGTCAGTTGAGCGACAAGGACGTGGATGCGATCATCGCTTTCATCAAAGCTCCGCCGGTAGAAAAAGTTGCTGACGGCCCTAAAGGTCCTACAGGTGGAGGTGAATCCACAGAAGCCAAAGGCGGCATCGATCCTTTATACCTGCTGCTTGGCGCTATCGTGCTTATTGCGATCATCATCGGCGCATTGCGCAGCGTACGTCAATCCTTACAAAATACATACAACCGCAAAGAGGGCAAGCCAGAAACAGGCGATGTTACTTTCGGCCAGGAGGTGAAACAATGGATCAGCGGGCACCGCCGCTTAGTGGGCGTGTTTGTGATTATCATCGGCTTTGTTGGTATGAAAGGCTGCTGGAATGCTTGCTTCGATATCGGTGTATACTACGACTGGGAGACGAAAAAAGGCTACAAGCCTGAACAGCCGATCAAATTCTCTCACAAGATTCACGCCGGCGACAATGAGATCGCCTGCCAGTACTGCCACAATACGGTTGAAAAATCACGCCACGCCGGTATCCCATCTGTTAACGTTTGTATGAACTGCCACAAAGGGATCAGCAAAACAGCCAACGAAGGTTCTGAGGCACAAATCGCCAAAATTTATGATGCTGCCGGTTTCAACGTAAAAACAGCTCAGTACGACGCTCCTCAGAATCCTCTGAAATGGATCAAGGTTCACAACCTGCCTGACCACGTTTACTTCAACCACTCACAGCACGTGGTGGTGGGCAAACAGGACTGCGCAGCCTGCCACGGCGATGTGAAAAAAATGACGGTTGCCGAGCAGCAGGCTCCTCTTACCATGAAATGGTGTGTGGAGTGCCACCGCAAAACGGAAGTGGCCATGGAAGGAAACCCATACTACGATCGCTTACACAAAGCTTTAAAAGAAAAATACAAAGGACAGTACGATGTTAAGTTTACCGTAGATAAGATCGGTGGGCTTGAGTGCGCTAAATGTCACTATTAATTTTTAACAACCGGTAATTACGAAATATAACTGATGTCTATGTCAAAAAAATACTGGAAAGGATTACCTGAACTAACAGAAAGTCCTGAATTCACACAAAGCAAAAAAAACGAGTTTGCTGAACCATTGCCGATCGGGGAATTCCTGGCTGGTAAATCCGAAGAAGAGGACGCGAAAGGCACCAGCCGCCGCGACTTCCTGAAGGTGATGGGCTTCTCTACAGCCGCAGTTGCCCTGGCAGCCTGCGAAACTCCTGTAAACAAAGCGATCCCTTATGTGGTGAAGCCTGAAGAGATCACTCCTGGTGTTGCCAACTGGTATGCTTCCACGTTTTACGACGGACACGACTACGCTTCTGTATTGGTAAAAACACGCGAAGGCCGTCCGATCATGGTGAAAGGCAACGACCTTTCGAAGGTGACCAACGGATCTTCTACAGCCCGTATCCAGGCATCAGTACTGAGCTTATACGATGGTGCCCGCTTAAACGGACCATTGCTGAAGAAAAATCCTACGACCTGGGCCAATGCCGACAAAACGGTAGCTGACGGCCTTGCGAAAGGAAACGCAGTGATCCTGAGCTCCACGATCATCAGCCCTTCTACAAAAGCGATCATCAAATCATTCCTGGCAAAATACCCCGGCTCGAGGCATGTCACTTACGACGCGATCTCTTATGCTGCCCTGGCAAAAGCCAATAAAAATGTATTCGGTAAAGCAGTAATCTCTTCTTACGATTTCAGCAAAGCGAAAACCGTTGTGGGTGTAGCCTGCGATTTCCTGGGAACCTGGCTGAATCCGGTAGAGTTTTCAGGCCAGTATGTGAAAGGACGCAAAGTATCCCGCGAGAGCATGGATATGAGCCGCCACTTCCAGTTTGAGGCCAACATGACCTTAACGGGCGCTAACGCGGATTACCGTTACATGGTGAAGCCATCTGAGTACGGAAAAGTATTGACGGCCTTATTCAACGAAGTAGCTTCCGCTACCGGAAACACTTCTGTAAGCGCGGACGCTAAATTATCGGTTCCTGAAGCAACGGCAGGCCTTAAAAAAGCAGCGAAAGAATTGCTGGCTAATAAAGGAAAATCGCTGGTGGTATGCGGCTCTAACGACGAGCACTGTCAGACGTTGGTAGCCGGTATCAATAAAATGCTCGGTAACTACGGCACAACTGTAGATAACGACAACTACTTCAAATTAAAACAAGCCGACGACAAAGAATTTATCGATCTGGTAGCTGATATGGCTGCGGGTAAAGTAGGGACTTTGATCACTTATAACTGTAACCCGGTATACACAGCGCCTGCCAAGCTGAACTTTGCGGCTGCTTATGCTAAGGTTGCAACGAAAGTATCGTTTGCTCAATCGCTGGATGAAACAGCAGCCCTGGCTGATGTGGTTTGTCCGGATCATAACTACTTAGAGTCATGGGGTGATGCCGAGCCGAAACGCGGTCATTACTCTTTACAGCAACCTACCATTCATCCTGTGTTTGCGGCTCCCCGTCACGAAGGAACACGCCAGGCACAGGATTCTTTATTGAAATGGTCAGGTATCAAAACCGATTATTTGTCTTACCTGCAAGGCTTCTGGAATAACCACATCTTCCCTCAGCAGGGAAAACACAGGGATTTTGCTTCTTTCTGGGCAAATACCTTACAGGATGGTGTTCTGAAAGTAAGTGTTTACAAAGAGATCGTGGATGCTCCGATGCAGTTCAATGATTCTACCGGACAGGTGATCATGACCGGTGTAGCGGGTGTTGAAGTGCTTTCTAATGATTCTGCATTGCTGACGGCAGGCCCTAAACCGGCCGCCAACGCAAAAGCGATGCCGGCTGTGGAAACGGCTTACCCGGTAGCGGATTACAGCAAAGCGGCTTCTATGGCTACGGCTAATAAAGGCAGCAACTACGAGCTGGTGATCTATGAAAAAATAGGCCTGGGCAACGGTAACCAAAGCAACAATCCATGGTTGCAGGAATTGCCTGATCCTATCTCTAAAGTAACCTGGGACAACTACATTACCATGTCGCCTATCGACGTGAAAAAAGAGAAGCTGAATGAAATGCTGCGCCAGGACATCGACGGCTCTATCGTGGAGCTGACGGTAAACGGGATGACAGTGAAGCTTCCTGTATATCCTCAGCCGGGCCAGACTCCGGGCACCATCGGTGTAGCCTTAGGCTATGGCCGAACAGGTGATTCCATGAAAGTAGCGGCTAATGTAGGGGTGAACGCTTTCCCGTTCATTTCTGTACTGAATGATACCTTCCAGAACGAAGTTTACTCAGTGTCTTTCAAAGACACGAAAGGAAGCCACCGCTTTGCGGCTACACAGATCCAACATACCATCATGGGTCGTGAGGAGCAAATCCTGCGCGAGGTTTCTTTAAAAGAATATAAAGACAAACCGAAAGAGGTTTGGAATCCGGCTGCTGCATTGCCTGTGCATGGCGGCGGCAAGAAGCCGGTAGAACAGATCGACCTGTGGGATGCTCATCCCCGCATGAACCACAAATGGGGCTTAACCATCGACATGACTTCATGTATCGGTTGTGCGGCCTGTGTTGTGTCGTGCCAGGTAGAAAATAACATTGCGGTAGTGGGTAAGGAAGAAGTTTCCAAAACCCGCAGCATGGAGTGGTTGCGTATCGACCGCTACTACAGCTCGGATGTAACGAAGGAAAGCGCACAGGCCGAAGGCCTGTTGGCTACCAAGCAAATGTACATCGACATGGAAAATCCTTCGGCTAACCCGAAAGTGACCTTCCAGCCGATGCTTTGCCAGCACTGTAACCACGCCCCTTGCGAAACGGTTTGCCCGGTATTGGCAACGTCTCACAGCACGGAAGGCCTGAACATGATGACTTACAACCGTTGCATCGGTACCCGTTACTGCGCGAACAACTGTCCATTCAAAGTACGCCGTTTCAACTGGTTCAACTACAATGGAAATCCTGACTTCGCAGGCATCAACCCTGCACAGCAGGACCTGGGCCGTATGGTGCTGAACCCGGATGTGGTAGTTCGCAGCCGCGGTGTGATGGAAAAATGCTCCATGTGCGTACAGCGTATCCAGGCTGGTAAACTGGCAGCGAAAGTCAGCCAAACGCCGCTGGTGGACGGTTCCATTAAAACGGCCTGCCAGGATGCATGCCCTACCAATGCGATCATCTTCGGAGATCTTAACGACGAAAATTCACAGGTATCCCAATGGCGTACGGATGATAAGAACTTCCTGTTACTGGAAGAGATCGGCATCAAGCCTACGGTATCTTACTTACTGAAAGTAAGGAACCAGGATGAAGCGATTCACACTCACGAGGAGCACGCTGCTGCCGGCCATGATACAGAAAAAGCACACGCCGGAGAGCACCATTCATAGTCAACAAGAACGAACATAATATTAATTCTGAATATAAAATAATATGCACGCAGAATCACAGATTAGGGAACCTTTGATCATCGGTAAGAAAACTTACCGCGACATTTCAAACGACATCATTGCGCCCATAGAAGGTAAAGCCAGCAAATTCTGGTATATTTTATTCACCATTTCGGTACTCGCTTTTATGTGGGGCATCGGCTGCCTGGCTTACACCATTGGTGTGGGTGTGGGTGCCTGGGGTTCCAATAACGGTGTTGACTGGGCCTGGGATATCACCAACTTCGTATGGTGGATCGGTATCGGTCACGCGGGTACATTGATCTCTGCGGTATTGTTGTTGTTCCGTCAGAAATGGCGTATGGCCATCAACCGTTCTGCCGAAGCGATGACCATCTTCGCGGTATTGTGTGCGGCCATCTTCGTAACCCTGCACACCGGCCGTCCGTGGTTAGATTACATGTTATTCCCTTTACCAAACCAGTTCGGTTCGTTATGGCCTAACTTCAACTCACCGTTATTGTGGGACGTGTTCGCGGTATCGACTTATGCTACCGTATCGATCGTATTCTGGTACATCGGCCTGATCCCTGATTTTGCGATGATCCGTGACCGCGTGATCAAGCCTAAAATGAAAATGGCTTACTCGTTAGCGAGCTTTGGCTGGGGCGGAAGCGCCCGTCACTGGAGCCGTTTTGAAGAGGTATCCTTAGTACTTGCCGGTTTATCCACGCCACTCGTATTCTCCGTACACTCCATTGTATCCTTTGACTTCGCCACATCGGTCGTACCGGGCTGGCACACGACCATCTTCCCTCCTTACTTCGTATCCGGTGCGGTATTTTCCGGCTTCGCGATGGTATTGACGCTGATGATCATTGTTCGTAAAGTATACAAACTCGAAGCTTACCTGACGGTAAAACACATCGAGTACATGAACATCGTTATTATCGTAACCGGCTCTATCGTAGGGGTTGCTTACTTAACCGAATTATTCGTAGCATGGTACTCCGGTGTGGAATGGGAGCAATATGCGTTCCTTAACAGGGCAACCGGTCCTTTGGCCTGGTCGTACTGGGCAATGATGACCTGCAACGTGTTCTCTCCACAGTTCTTCTGGTTCAAAAAATTACGTACCAGCATCGCCTTTACCTTTGTGATCTCTATCGTGATCAACATCGGTATGTGGTTCGAGCGTTTCGTGATCATCGTACCTACCTTATGCCGTACGTATTTGCCATCTACCTGGAATACCTACACGCCTTCATTCATCGACGTGGGCATCTTCGTAGGAACGATCGGGATGTTCTTCACCCTGTTCTTATTGTATTCCCGTACCTTCCCGGTAATTGCCCAGGCTGAGTTGAAAACCATCCTGAAAGCATCGGGCCAGGAGCACAAAGAACTGGCGGCACAGCACGCTCACGACGATCACCACTAACAGTAAACAAAGACATTTAAGAATTCAGATATAGTATACTAACAGACTATGGCAACTAAACAAATTATACATGGCATTTATTCCGACGAAGTGCCTTTGTTGGAAGGATGTAAATCATTACGCGCATCAGGTATCCGTGTAAAAGAAGTGTACAGCCCGTTCCCGATCCACGGCATCGATCCTATCATCGGTGTTCCGCGTACGCGCCTGGCAATCTGTGCTTTCATTTATGGCATCACCGGCTTATCGCTTGCTACCCTGATGATGTGGTACATGATGATCAGCGACTGGCCTAATGATATCGGCGGTAAACCAAACTGGGCGTATTATTTCAATATCCCGGCGTTTATCCCTATTACATTCGAAGCAACCGTATTCTGCGCGGCTCACGGCATGGCGCTGACTTACCTGCTGCGTTGCATGCTGGTACCGGGCGCCCGTCCTAAAAATCCGGATCCCCGCACCACCGACGATAAATTCATGATCTACCTGGAGCTGAACGACGAGCAATCTAAAAAAGCAGACGAGATCTTACGTTCCACCGGTGCCGAAGAGGTAAATTACAAAGGTACTATCCACATCGAGCCGGCTTATTAATTTGACACAAATTGCTTTGTTTATGAAGATGAAAAGAAATTATAAAACGATAAAATCAACGGTATTCGGTCTTACAGCTGCGACTTTAATTGCAGGCTTTACGTCATGCGGAAAAAAAGACGCCAACAGCCCGGGTGTAGAATTTATGCCGGATATGTATGTGTCTCCTTCGATGGAAGTGTATGGTACCCGCGAGATTGACGGTGACACCATGTATTCTACGGAGTTTTTGCCTGTCAAAGGAACGATTGCCCGCGGCTATCTGCCTTATGTGTATCCGAATACACCTCAGGGATATGAGCAGGCCGGCCTGTACCTGAAAAACCCGATTGCCTTAACGCCTCAGGTTGAAAAAGACGGTGAAGTGCTGTATGGTAAATTCTGCGTGCACTGCCACGGTGCTACCGGTGCCGGCGACGGTAAAGTAGGCCAGAAACTGCCGGGTGCTCCTCCTGCATACAATGGTACGCTGAAAGACCTTCCGGAAGGAAAGATCTTCCACTCCATTACCTACGGCAAAGGCTTAATGGGTAACCACGCCAGCATCCTGACTCAGGAAGAGCGCTGGAAGCTGGTACACTATGTACAAAAATTACAAGGACCTAAAGAAGCAGCGACTGACAGCACGAAAGCAGCTCCAACAGCCACTGTAGCGGCTAAATAATTTTAAAAACGAATTTTATAAATACGACAGAATTTTTTTAATATGAACACTGATAAACTAAACTTCGTAGTACCTTCCAAAGCGAAAATGGCCTCATTTATTATGATGGGCATCGGCTTAGTGTCTATCATCTGTATGTTTATGTTTGATAAGCAGCCCGATGATCACCATTACCATCAAACCCGTGCCTGGGCCAATGTGTTTACAGGGTCGTTCTTCTTTATGGCTATCGCTTTAGGCGCGTCGTTCTTCCTGGGCCTGCAATATGCGGCAGAGGCAGGCTGGGCTACCAGCATCAAGCGTATCATCGAAGCAGTAACCTGGTACCTGCCTGTAGGTTTATCATTCCTGTTATTATTATTTATCCTGGGCCAGTTTCATGCTCATACCATTTATCCGTGGATGGCTGAAGGTGTAGCCGACAAAGCGTCTCCGAATTATGATGCCGTAATTGCCGGTAAAATAGGGTACTTCGGCGTGTTCTGGTGGATCCGTACTCTGTTGTACATGACTGCCTGGGTGATGTTTACTTGGAAACTACGCAAAAATTCCCTGGATGCTGACAAGGTAAGTCTGGAAGAGTCAAAAGGATTTCACTGGAAAAATGTGAAGCTGAGCGCCTGGTTCATGGTTGTGTTCGCGGTAACGTCTTCTACTTCTGCCTGGGACTGGATCATGAGCATCGATACACACTGGTTCTCTACCATGATGGGCTGGTACATTTTCTCCGGTATGTGGGTAAGCGCCATGATCACGATCACCGTACTGATCGTATGGCTGAAAAAATTAGGTTACATGGAATTTGTGACTGAGAGCACGGTACATGATATGGGTAAATGGATGTTTGCCATCTCTTTCCTCTGGACCTACTTATACTTCTCTCAGTTCATGCTGATCTGGTATGCGGATATTCCGGAAGAGGTGACTTACTTCCAGACGCGTTGGGAATCTTACAAAGCCCTGATGTGGACGGTATTGTTCGTAAACTTCGCTTTCCCGATGATCATGCTGATGAGCCGCGACAGCAAACGCAACTTCTTCTTCCTGATGTTCGTGGGCACGATCATCTTCATCGGTCACTACCTCGATATCATCATGGTGGTAATGCCTGGAACTGTGGGCCACCACTGGACCGGCTTAGGCTGGATGGAGCTCGGAACGTTCCTGTTCTTCTTAGGATTATTCATTTACGTGGTATTAAACAATCTTTCTAAACGTCCGTTAGCGGTAAAAAACCACCCTTTCCTGTCAGAAAGTTTACATCACTCTATTTAATCAGTAAGCAAGCGTATTAACGAAACCAATTTTAACGTCATAAACAAGCCTGCGGCGATCATGCACTCAAAGCGGCCTGGCTAAGACCACAAAAAACAAAAAATATCGACCATATGAAATTATTAATTTTAATCGGACTTGTACTTTTAATCATCGCTGTGCATCAGTTAATGAGGGTTATTGAGCTATCGCGTGAGTTTAAAAAGACCAAAGAGTGGGCTGTCACCGAAAGTGATAATAGTTTTAACGGGAAGCTGATGCTGACGTTCATGTTCGTGTTTTTTGGATTCTTCTTCTGGCAGGTAGACCGCTGGAACGACCGCAGCTTACCCGATGCAGCCTCCGTGCATGGCCAGAAAATCGACGTTCTGTGGGATTATAACATTTACCTGATCACGATTGTATTCCTCCTTACCAATGCAGTATTGTTCTATTTCGCTTATAAATATTCCGGAAAAAAAGACACGAAAGCAGCGTTCTTTGCTCACGACAACCGCCTGGAAATGATCTGGACCATTGTGCCGGCTGTGGTACTGGCCTTTATCATCATCTTCGGTTTGAAATACTGGAACGAGATCACCGACCGCTCAACGGATCCTAACAAAGTAACGGTTGAGCTTTACGCCAAGCAATTCGACTGGACGGCACGTTACGCCGGTAAAGATAAAGCCCTGGGCTCTACAGACTACCGCCAGATCAGCGGATCGAACTCTGTGGGCATGGACACCACCGATGCTGCCGGAAACGACGACATCATTGTGAAAAACGAATTCCATATCCCGGTAAACAGGGAGATCGAATTTAAAATGCGTTCACGCGATGTGATCCACTCGGCATATATGCCTCACTTCCGCGCACAAATGAACTGTGTGCCGGGTATGATCACCGAGTTCAAATTTATTCCCAACAAAACCACTGCAGAGATGCGTAAAGATAAATACGTGATCAACATGATGGCAGGAATCAACAAGGTGCGCGCCGCCAAAGGGGAGGAGCCTATCGAGTTCGATTACACCCTGTTATGTAATAAGATCTGCGGTACATCTCACTACAACATGCAGATGAAAATCATTGTAGACACTGAAAAAGACTACAACGAGTGGCTGTCAAAACAAAAAGCAGTGAAAACCGTCGCAGCGAAATCCGAAACAGCTGAATTAGCACACTAAAAGAATCAGAAAAAAATTGTTGTAATATAATAGATAAAGAAAATATGGCACACGATCACACAGCAACATTAGAACACACAGGACATGACCACTCTCATGCGCATGATGATGAGCATCACGAGAGTTTTGTAAGCAAATACGTATTTAGCATGGATCATAAGATGATCTCCCGCCAGTTCCTGATCACGGCGGTAGTGATGGCCGTTATTGCCATGACCATGTCTATCATCTTCCGTATGCAGCTTGCCTGGCCGGGTGAGAAATTCGGCTTCATCAATGCGATGTTAGGTGATAAATGGGGTAAGGACGGTATCCTGAATCCGAATATGTACCTGGCCCTGGTGACGATTCACGGTACCATCATGGTATTCTTTGTACTGACCGGCGGATTGAGCGGAACCTTTGCAAACTTATTAATTCCGTACCAGGTAGGTGCGCGCGATATGGCTTCAGGCTTCCTGAATATGCTGTCGTACTGGTTCTTCTTCGTTTCAAGCTGCATCATGTTGTCTTCCCTGTTTATTGAACACGGCCCTGCTTCCGGCGGCTGGACGATCTACCCTCCGTTATCGGCTTTACCTGAGGCCATGGATGGCTCCAAGCTCGGTATGACGTTATGGTTGATCTCTATGACCCTGTTCATCGTATCTTCCCTGTTAGGAGGTATCAACTACATCGTTACGATCATCAACCTGCGCACTAAAGGGATGACCATGACGCGCATGCCTTTAACGGTTTGGGCTTTATTGATCACTGCTATCCTCGGTTTATTATCGTTCCCGGTGCTCGTTTCCTGCGTATTATTGCTGATCTGCGACAGGAGCTTAGGAACAAGCTTCTACTTATCAGACATCTACATCGGCGGCCGTCCTCTGGATAACGTTGGTGGCAGCCCTGTATTATTCGAACACTTATTCTGGTTCTTAGGCCACCCGGAGGTATACATCGTATTATTGCCGGCTTTAGGTATTTCTTCAGAAGTAATCTCTACCAACTCCCGCAAACCGATCTTCGGTTACAGGGCGATGATCGGTTCCATGTTAGCGATCGGGTTCTTATCCTTCATCGTTTGGGGTCACCACATGTTCTTAACCGGTATGAATCCGTTCCTGGGATCTGTGTTCGTATTCACCACCTTATTGATCGCGATCCCTTCTGCGGTAAAAGCCTTCAACTACATCACGACCTTATGGAAAGGTAACATCCAGTACACACCGGCCATGTTATTCTCTATCGGCCTGGTTTCTTCTTTCGTAACGGGTGGTGTAACCGGTATCATCTTAGCGGATTCAACGCTCGACATCACGGTGCACGATACTTACTTCGTGGTAGCTCACTTCCACATTGTAATGGGTCTGTCTGCCATCTTCGGTATGTTCGCCGGTGTATACCACTGGTTCCCGAAAATGTTCCTGCGCATGATGGGCAAAAAACTTGGCTACCTGCATTTCTGGCTGACCTTCGTATGTGCTTACGGCGTATTCTTCCCGATGCACTTCTTAGGCCTGGCTGGCGTTCCACGCCGTTACTATACCAACAGCGAGTTCCCGATGTTCGACAACTTAGTGGACATCAACGAAGTGGTAACAGTATTTGCCATCCTCGGAGCCCTGGCACAAGGTGTCTTCTTATTTAACTTCTTCTACAGCATGTTCCGCGGCGAGAAAGCGCCTCAAAATCCATGGAACTCCAATACATTAGAGTGGACTACGCCAATGGCGAATATCCACGGTAACTGGCCTGGTGCATTGCCTACGGTACACCGTTGGGCTTATGACTACAGCAAGCCGGGTGCAGAGCACGACTTTATCCCGCAAACCGTTCCTTTGGCGGAAGGCGAGCACGATGGTGGTGCACATTAACTGGTTTTAATCCGGAAAGCTCCCGTCGCATGATATTGCGGCGGGAGCTTTTTATTTTTATGGGTCATGCAATAAAGCGATCATTCATTTTTAGAATCCATGCAAAACATGAGCGACCAGCAGCTGCTGGAGATTGTTGAAGGCAGGCGGAAAGAATATCCGCCTCTGGCTCTGCTGGCTGCAGAAGAAGAGTTGAAGCGAAGACATAGTGAGCCTGTTCTGATTCAGCAGGTGCAGGAAGATTTTCCTGAAAAGCGCCGGCAGCCCTTTGTATGGTACCATAAGGTGGGAATGCTGTTGCTTCCTTTTTTTATAGGTGCCATGTTTTATTGGTTGACGTCGTTTGCAGGTTCCGGCACTAAGTTGCAGTTTCTGGGATTTCCTTTTCTGTTTCTCTGTTACTACCTTCTGCATCAGCAGCTGAAAAAGAACGGCTACGACCAGATGGCCACGGATTTTAAGCATTGGACCAGCTATACTCTTTATATTTATATAGGTCTTTTGATATTAGCCGGCCTGGCTTTATTGGTTGTCATGATGTTTGCCCCGCAGAGATGAAAGAACCCTTATCCATCGCATTCGGAACACCTCATCACGGTTGGCTTCCTGTGGAGCTTAAGGCAGGCTCCTTAAGCCTGCAGTTTGAGGCATCCGCTGTATTGAACGAGCCCCTGGAGGAGCTGTATAACAGCATCGTGCGATTGCTTAATCATAAAACCGGGCAGGTAACCTGGTGGCTTGAGCCTGATACTTATTTCTTTTATTTTGAACGCACCGGGCTTAAAGAATTCCGGTTGACGGTATCGGAGGCAGAGGAAATCGATGACCTGGAAAAAAGAGAGCTTGCTGTTTTGAAAGGCTCTTATAAAGAGCTGCTTGCCCCGATCAGGAAAGCATTGCTTGCTTTTTGTGATCTGGAGTATGAGAAACGGCACTGGCCGGTGAGCTTTACCAGGCCCGATATCGAACGTCTTCCGAAAGGCCTGTAAACCAGAACTATCCGAAAGCGCGAAAAGCCGGTTTAAAGCAATTTGATGCAGGATGAAAACGCTGATGAGCGATCGTGAAACAATAGTTAAACAGCTACTGATGGACGAAAAAAAGATTGAACTACTTGCGGCTTGCCCCTGCATGCCCAGCTATATCCGGAACCTTATGAGAAACCGGCATTCTGCATGAGCTCTTCCCAGCGTGCGATGATCAGGTCGGTGTAAAGGCTGTCGTCGAGCCCATAAGAGCCCAGAGCATATCCGTCGTTCCATTCGATCAGGGCCGTTTCCCCGTTTTGCAACACGCCAAAATCAATCCCATAACCATTGGTCCGCTCAGGCGAGACTTCAAAACGCCTGATAGCTTCTTCCACTTCGTTTAAATTAAGAGAAATGTGCTCATCGCCCCAATAATGCCTGATGCCTGCGATGTGCGCGTTAACCACAAAAACCCTGTATTCCGTGAGCCAATGAACCGTTTCGGCACACCACACCGGCGTTTGAAGAGAAGCGCCCTTTAGAAGATACTGATCGGACATGGAGTTGAGCACACAACCGGTAAATTTTTTGGCGCTGTCTCTCGGCTTTACAAACACACCGCTGTGAAAGGGATTGACATCCAGGTCATGCAGCACGGCTTTTAAGGTGCTTTCCCAGACATTTCGCTTCAGCATGTATCTCAGTGCTTCGGGGTAGGTGTTCGGCGATGGAGGCTTTAGCTGTAGCTGCTTCAAGGCTTTGGGTATTACCGAAGCTTCTCCTGCCACGAGGCACTTTGGCGACAGGTCGAGTTGCCGCCGGTCTACTTTTTTTTGCGTAAACAGGCTTACGGGAATGTTCCTGGATTCCAGCACACGTTGAATGCCGCGATGTTCGGGCTCCATCTTTCCGTTACCATAGGTTTGAATGTAGGCTTTCTCAATCATATAGCGCAGTCAATAGAAAAGCAGATCTGTGGCTTGGATGCGTAAAGGTAGTTATTTTCAAAATCAGGCCTGTCGGAAAGAGAGGATGCTTGTTGAGGGTGTATGAGCAATGGCGGGTGGAGGAGAATCCAGTGCCTGCATAATCAGCAGGTAAGAACCAACGCGCCCGGCTTGCGCGGCTGCATGTGGTGCGGATAAGCAAGCTATTTCCTCCGCACCCTGGCCAGCCGAATAATGCCCAGCTTGTCAAACAAAATAATGATCGGGTAGGTAGGATCGAACTCGTACCATTTGGCTGCAAAGTTGGGCCTGGAGCCGCGGTGGTGGTGGTTATTCTGGAAGAGCTCGCCCATCATCAGAAGGTCAAGGATAAAGGTGTTTTTTGAATGGTCTTTTTCATTGTAGTTGCGGTAGCCATATTTATGACCTGCCCAGTTGACGATGGCGCCATGTACAGGGCCCATGAGGTAATGGATGGGCAGCAGCAGGAACATCCACCAATGGGTAGCAAAAGCCACGTAAAATGCCGTGTAGGCTACTCCAAAGCCAATGCGTGTAAACCAGCTGTCGGCAATACGGTCGATCACCGGGTACTCCGGGAAGTTGCGGTCGAACTTCTCATCCACTGTGACGCGCTTATTGAGCACATCGTTGTACACACGCTTGGTGTGCATCATCATCGTGAAAACTTCCCTGAAAAAATGCGGCGTATGAGGGTCTTTTTCGGTATCGCTGTAGGCGTGGTGCATGCGGTGGAGGATGGCATAGGCTCTGGGGTTCAGGTAAGAAGAGCCTTGTGTGATCCAGGAAAATATGTAAAAGAATTTTTCCCAGGATTTGCTCATCGTAAACATTTTATGCGCGCCATAGCGGTGCAGGAAAAATGTTTGTCCGAACAGGGAAAGGTACCAGTGAGCGATGAAAAACAAAACAATGATCATTCGTATGCGTTATGCGGTAAAGATGCGTATAATAAAATTGACTTCCGTGTTATATGTGATTAACGCCGGTTATCATAAATAGTTTAAGAGCTACGCCCGTTTCCTGTTAATTGTTAAATAGGATGTCATAAAAAAACCCTTCGCACGCAAAGGGTTTTTTTAATCGTTGGGATGAGTAGCTTATCCGTTCAGGGCTTCCGCACCGGCTACGATCTCGAGGATCTCGGTGGTAATGGCTGTCTGACGGGCCTTGTTGTAGCTGATCTTCAGGTTACGGAGCATTTCTTTGGCGTTGTCGGTTGCTTTATGCATCGCCGTCATACGCGCGCCATGCTCGGAAGCATGAGAGTCCAGTAAAGCTTTGTAGAATTGTGTTTTTAAAGAACGTGGGATCAGATCGCTCACGATAAATTCCTTGCTCGGCTCGAAGATATAGTCTGTTGCAGAGCCGGAGCCCTGGCCGGCGGTAGCTACAACCGGCAGGAATTGCTCGGCCTGTACTACCTGTACGGCTGCATTCTTGAACTGGTTATATACCAATACCACTTTATCAAATTGCCTGCCTACAAAGGCATCCATGATCTTTTCGGCAATAGGAGCAACCGTATTGTAGGTAAGGTTGTCAAACACCTCGTTCAGGTTGTGAGGCAGGTCGGTGCCATGAACGGCATTATCCGAACGTTTGAATGCGTCGTTGGCTTTTTTGCCGATGGTGATCACCGATACATTTTGCCCTTTGTAGTCTTCCTTAATGAGGTTCCACGTTTTCTTGATCACGTTGGCATTGAAGCCTCCCGCTAAACCACGGTTGGAAGAAATGACCACCACCAGGATGTTTTTGGCAGCGCCGGTTCTTGCATACGCGTTCTCAGAAGTATCTAAACTCGAGCTTACATTCTGCAGGATCTCCTGGAGCTTTTCAGCATAGGGGCGCATTTGAGTAATCGCATCCTGTGCACGTTTCAACTTCGCAGCACTTACCATTTTCATGGCACTGGTGATCTGCATCGTTGAGCCTACCGAGGTGATCCTGTTTCTTACTTCTTTTAAATTTGGCATCTTATTAAATTTGAGTTAATGATTTGTAGAATTAGTGAGTTTTTCAACTCACCAATTCTCTATCTCAATAATTCACTAATTAATTATACTTTGCGGTTAATTCTTTCGCTGCAGCTTCCAGAACACCGGTGATCTCGTCGTCGAATTTTCCTGCTTTCAGAGCATCCAGCGTTGCTTTATGCTTGCGCTCCATCGCATCCAGGAATTCTTTTTCGAACTCTTTCACTTTATTTACAGGAACCGCACGCAATAAGTTTTTAGTACCTAAGTAAATGATAGCGATCTGCTGCTCTACGCGGAACGGTGTTGCGTTGGCTTGTTTCAGGATTTCCACGTTGCGGGCACCTTTATCCAGTACGGATTTGGTAGCGGCATCGAGGTCAGAACCGAATTTAGCGAAGGCTTCCAGCTCGCGGTATTGCGCCTGATCTAATTTCAGGGTACCCGCTACTTTTTTCATGGATTTGATCTGAGCGTTACCACCCACGCGCGATACCGAGATACCTACGTTGATCGCAGGACGGATACCGGAGTTGAATAAGTTAGACTCTAAGAAGATCTGGCCATCCGTAATGGAAATTACGTTCGTAGGGATGTATGCAGAAACGTCACCGGCCTGAGTTTCGATGATCGGTAAGGCAGTTAATGAACCGCCACCTTTCACGATCGGTTTCAAAGACTCCGGTAAGTCGTTCATATTTTTAGCGATCTCGTCGGAAGCATTGATTTTGGCGGCACGCTCCAATAAACGGCTGTGCAGGTAGAACACGTCACCAGGGTAGGCCTCACGTCCAGGAGGACGACGCAATAACAGGGACACCTCACGGTAAGCCATAGCCTGTTTCGACAAGTCATCGTATACGATCAGTGCCGGACGGCCTGTATCCCTGAAGAACTCACCCACAGCAGCACCGGTGAATGGTGCGTAGAACTGCATTGGAGCAGGGTCGGAAGCGTTAGCCGCTACCACTACGGTATAGGCCATCGCGCCGTTCTCTTCCAGCGTACGAACCACGTTCGCTACCGTAGATCCTTTTTGGCCAACAGCTACATAAATACAGAATACAGGTTTTCCTGCATCATAAAATTCTTTTTGGTTGATGATGGTATCGAGCGCTACCGTTGTTTTACCGATCTGGCGGTCACCGATGATGAGCTCACGCTGGCCACGACCGATAGGGATCATGGAATCCACCGCTTTGATACCTGTTTGCAGAGGCTCGTTTACCGGCTGACGGTAAATTACGCCAGGAGCTTTACGCTCGATAGGCAATTCGTAAGTTGTTCCGGTAATAGGGCCTTTACCGTCGATAGGATTTCCTAAGGTATCGATCACACGCCCCAGCATGCCTTCACCTACTTTTACAGAGGCAATGCGGCCGGTACGTTTCACAGAAGAACCTTCGCTGATCCCTGTGCTTGGGCCCAACAATACAGCACCTACGTTATCTTCTTCAAGGTTCAGTACGATGCCCTGTAATCCTGTTTCAAATTCGATCAGCTCACCTGATTGAACTTTAGATAATCCGTAGATGCGGGCGATACCGTCGCCTACCTGTAATACGGATCCAACTTCTTCCAGTTCAGCCTCCGACTTAAAGCCCGATAACTGTTGTCTTAAGATTGCAGATACTTCTGCCGGTTTTACTTCTGCCATGTGATATGGTTTTTGTTGTTATAAATTACCTGTTTAAATTAAATATTTCCGAAATGTCCGACGTACTTACCGTTGGTAATGGTCTTCATCGCTCCGGATGCGTCATACACCTTGCAGGAGAAGGTGATATAGGTTTTCACATATAAATAGCCTTGCTGTTCGTCTTTTGTCTGAACAATGTTGAAGGTAGAACCGCTTTGGTTTCCTGTACCGAAGGAAGTGCTCCACTGCACATCATTGTTGTCCCAGATAGAAATCTCCACACCGTTTGCGGCATTCACAGAGTAAGGCGCGGAGGCAACCGGGAAAAGTGTTTTGAAGGTAGCATCGTCCGGAGAGCCGCCTGCAGTGGTGATTGTACCTTTGGTAATATTAAAATAGGTTTTTGAGTTTCCATTGTCAATGCCGGAGTCGTAGGTCCAGTTGGTATTGCCGCTTGAGCCTGTTCCGCCGAAAAAGTGCGTGCCGTCCGTTACATAAGACACAGCTGTGCCGTCGAGAGAATAAGATACCTGAGGAACAGAGTTCACATCAATCGTAGGATTTGAACCTGTTGTCGTGCCGCCGGTAGTGGTCGTTGTTGTAGGAGCAGGATCCGGTTCAGGGTCGGACGATTTCTTTTTGCAGGCCGTAAACGCAAGCAGGGCAATCAGGATGAGGGGAGAAATTGCTTTCATGGTTTTGAGTTTATGATTTTTAGTCCTTACTAATTAGTTATTTATTTGGTGAGCGCGTAGCCAAACTCTTTACTAAACTCCTTCTGAACGGCTTTAAATGCGTCGTACTCCTTTTTAAGCGTATCCGTAATTTTTCCCGCAGTTGTAGAGGTCAGTGCTTCGTCTTCCGCAGTAAAGCTCTCTGTCGGGATGCTATACAAGCGTGCATATTCGGCATAATCTTTCTCCAGGCCCACATAGGTATTTACCAGGTGCTCAGTCGTTTCTTTAAACTTTGCAAATTTCTCATGCACTTTCTTAGCTTCCAGTTCCGCTTTCACCTGTTTGCAAACCGCCGTCAGCTCTTTCAGCGCCGGATCAATTTTAGCGGGGTTATAGCTGGCGCAGGTTTCAAAGAACGCGTTTTCCGCATTCGTGCATTTGTCCACAGCGCTTACCATCTGGTCATTCATCGCAACCGCCTCACGTTTGCCGGGCCCGCAGGCCAGCAGCATCATGAGAAAGAAAGGAATGAACAGCAGGTTTTTCATGCAGCTATTAATTAAATGCCTTATTGGTTAATTCTTTTTTGAGGTTGCTCAGCTGGCGCGATACTGAACGGTCGATCTGCTTGTCGCCGATTTTCAGTNNAAACCCGCCGATGAGTTTAGGATCTGTTTTTTCCACCAGCTCGATTTCGCCGTTCAGCTGGGTCTTTACCAGGTCAAGCGCTTTCTGACGTGTAGCTGCATCAAGCCCTTGTGCGGAAGTCACAACTGCTGTGAGGATATTTTTATGAGCCCTGTATTGATCGATAAAGCTGGAAGCCATTTCAGGGATGATTGATTCCCTGCGCTTACCGGCTACAAGCGTGAGGAAACCTAAGGTCAACGCGTTGAGCTTTCCTTCAAAGATCGATTTTAAAACCGCAATTTTTTTATCCGTATTAATCACCGGGCTATTTAAGAAGGTGATGAATTCCCTTGAACCGCCCGCCACGTCGCTTACCTGGAGCATATCCGCATAAACGGCGTCGAGCTGGCCTTTTTCAACCGCAAGGTCTAATAAGGATTTGGCATATCTGGATGCAACTATCATGATTAGTTAAGGTTTACGTCCTTCATTAAATTGTTAACCAGTGCTTTTTGCTTTTCGTCGCTCGACAGTTCGCTGCGAAGGATTTTCTCGGCGATCTCGATAGACAAGGAGGCTACCTGGTTTTTCAGTTCGGCAACAGCCGCATTTTTTTCGTTGATGATCTGCTCGCGGGCAGAAGCCAGGATACGGTCGGCCTCCGACTGGGATTTTGCTTTGGCTTCGGCAATGATCGCCTCTTTCGTGTCGCGTGCTTCTTTTAATAATGCATCACGCTCGTTGCGTGCTTCCGCTAAAATTTTCTCGTTGTTGGATTTCAGCTCGCGCATGTCTTTCAAAGCGCTTTCGGCACTTGCCAAAGCATCTTCAATTCCTTTTTCGCGGGTTTTGATCGCTGATAAGATCGGTTTCCAGGCAAATTTGCCTAATAAGATCAATAATAAAACAAAGGTAATGGTGGTCCAAAAAATTAAACCAACTGAAGGCTCTATTAAACTTGCTAAAATGAATGTACTGGTCATTTTTCTCTATTTTAATTTTTATACTGGGTGCACTGCTGTGCTGATAACTCAAATCGTTGTCTGCAAATGACTTTTTAGAAACCAAAGCCGATACCAACCGTAGCGGCTTTGGTTTTGTTGTTGAAGCTGATTAGGAAATCAAAGCAACTACCACACCGAATAATGCAACACCTTCTACGAGGGCTGCAGCGATGATCATAGCTGTTTGGATTTTCGAAGTTGCTTCCGGTTGACGTGCAATAGCGTCCATTGCGTGTCCACCGATTTGTCCGATACCGATACCTGCGCCGATTACGGCTAAGCCTGCACCGATTGCTGCGATACTTCCTGTCATTTGTTTTTGGTTTTTATTGGTTATTAATTGTTTTCTTTAATTAGTGTTTTGCTTCAACCAGATGATCGTCATCCGTGGTGTGCATGCCATCCTCATTGTGGTCTGCCACGGCAGAACCGATGAAAAGAGCTGTCAGCATCGTGAAGATGTATGCCTGTAAGAATGCTACCAGGCACTCCAACACATCAATGAACAAGGCAAAAGCGACAGATACCGGCGAAATAGCATAGGATTCAAAGATAAAGATCAGGCCGATCAAAGAAATCACGATGATGTGGCCGGCAGCGATATTGGCGAACAAACGGATCATTAAGGCGAAAGGCTTGGTGAGGATACCAACGATCTCGATCGGGATCAGGATTGGCCAGATGGCTTTAGGCGCATGCGGCAGGAAAATGTGCGACCAGTAATTTTTATTACCGTTAATGTTTACAATGATCAGTGTGAAAGTAGCTAATACCAGGGTGAAAGCGATGTTGCCCGTTAAGTTGGCGCCAATAGGGATTAAACCGAATACGTTGTTGATCAGGATCAGGAAGAATACAGTCAACAAGTAAGGAACATATTTGTCGGAGCCGGCGCCAATGTTTCCTTTCGCGATATCGTCGCGCACAAAAACAATGAGAGGCTCGAAGAAAGACTGCTTGCCTTTTGGGGCGCTGGTAACGCCATGTTTTTTGTAAGCTTTGGCAATAGACGTGAAGATTAAAAGCAAGAGAATCGCTGAAAACAGCATTTGGGTCACATTCTTGGTGATCGAGAAATCCAGCACAGCAGCATTAGACACTTCGATTTCCCCTTTTGCACCCGTGGATGTTTGGAGGTATTGCCCATGCTCGTTGGTGTCGGCAGAAGCATAGTAGATTTTTTCCTCAAAGTTCACGAAGCGCTCGCCGTTTCGCTCAACCACTACTTTGCCGTGCACGTCATGATGGAATTCTGAAGACATGAAGAACACGATCCCGTTATTTGTTTTCAGGATCACCGGCAAGGGAATGGACACGGCATGCTCATGCTCGCCCCACAAATGCCAGGAGTGTGAATCCAGGATGTGCTCAAACGCTACTTCGGAAATATTAACTTTTTCCTTGCCGCCTTTGGCATGCGGATCAACCACGTGCGCTCCGTTTCCTTCCTGTGCGATGACACCGTCTTCCTGCGGCTCTGATGCCGACAGGCTTGTGGAAACCATGAAAAACAGGGCAAATACTGCCAAATACACACCCGAAAACTTCCTGAATATATTGATTTTATTAGTCATTACGAAAAAATGAAAGTGTAAGCTTTTAAATTCGGGTGCAAATGTATGGATTAATTAGGAATAGCGAAAAGTTTTTTTCCGGATTTAGACGAAATAAACCTAAAAAAATTAGGCTTTCCGGAAGGCTTGTAATTCCTTACGTTTTAGGAAGATAGAGGCGGGTATTTTTAACAGTTACGGGAAGAAATCCGGACGTGTTATTTCGTTGCCCGAAGCTCCCGAAGGCCGTGTTTTGCCCTAAAACACTGAGTTGATCTATCAGTGGCTGATCCAGACGCGTCGGGACTCGCTGCCACTGTCAGAAGCCGGAACATTGGGTGGCCTTGAATCCTGCTTCCGGAGAATGGCTGGATGCGATTCTGGTGTAAATGGCGGCTGAGCCTGCCTGTCGGCAGACAAGCGGAGTCGGAGCTATTGTCTAAAACACCACATAATCCTGCGGGTTGAGGGCAAAGCCATTGTACCAGATCTCGAAATGCAGATGCGGGCCGCTGGTGTTTTCGCCTGTATTCCCGATCACGGAAATGGGCTCTCCGGCTTTCACGTAGTCGCCGGTATGCTTGGTAACGCTGGCATTGTGCTTATATACACTTGTGATGTTATTGGCATGCTGGATCTGGATCACATAACCGTCGTCGGCCGTGAAGCCCGAAAACAGCACCGTGCCATCGAGGGTGGCTTTTACCAGCTCATCCTCTTTGGCTACAATATCTACCCCAAAATGCTGATCGCGCGGATTGTAGGACGAGGTAATGACCCCTTTGACCGGGGTGAAAAAGAAAAAGTGGCTGATGGCCCCGATCTTGTTGGCGCTTACCTTATCGCTGGTGGATACCAGCTGGTTCGTTTCAATGTCGCTGCGGAGCTTAAGGTCTTCCTGGCTCGGCTTGATGTCGAGGTTCCGGTACTTACCCGTCGAATCTTTGGCGGGCTTGGGGGGCTTGCCTTCCGCATGGCCTTCAAATACCTTGAGGATATTGTCCATATACCAGTCGCGGGCAGCCAGTGTTTTTTCGAGCGAGTCGGCCCTGGCGCTCAGGCTCAGCAGTTCTTTGCGGTCATTTACATTGCCGTAGCCCGGAATGTATTCCCGCAGCGGCGTAAAGGCTACAATGCTGATCACGAAGGTCGTCATCACGATGGTAATGGAACCGAGCAGAATGATGAGCCCGAGAGGCGAGAGGCGCAGGGCAAATTTCTCGGCAAACGAATCGTCGTTCAGGATCACCAGGCGGTATTTATTGCGCAACTGCTCGGTAAAGATCTTCCAACGGCTATTTTTGGATTCAGGCATACGTTCTGCACAAAATTATACTAAATTTACGATTTTGACGTTATTAGCTTATTTTTGCAACTTGTTTTTGAGATCATTTTCCAAATATAGCATTCCGGCGCTGGTATTGGTACTTGTGCTTGCCGCTTGCCGTACAAATAAAAATACCTTTGTTCACAGGGGTTACCACAACCTTACCGCGCGCTTCAATGGCTATTACTACGCTACCGAAAGCATCAGGGAAGGAGAGGATAAGATCCGGAGCGATTATAAATTCGATTACGACAGGCTGCTCCCTGTGTTCCTGGTGCCCACCAACGAAACAGCGAAAGCCACGTTCCCCGAATTCGACAAAGCCATCAAGAAATCTTCCAACTGCATCCAGCGGCACACCATCAAGGATAAAAAGGGCAACGAGATCCCGACGGCGGGCCACTGGATTGACAACAACTGGAATGTCATCGGGATTTCCCACTTCTACAAACGCGAATTCTTTTCGGCCATCGAGGATTTTGAATATGTGATCCGCACCTACAAATCGCCCGACCGCTACAAAGCAATGGTATGGCTGGCCCGTTCCTATTTGGAAATCGGTTCCGTCACACAGGCCGAGCCGATCATTGGTTTACTGAAAGACGACAAGAAGATCTCCAAATATGCCAAGCAGGAGCTGCCTGCCCTGCAAGCCGATTATTACCTGAAAAGGGGCATGTATAAAGAGGCGGAGAAAGCCCTGCTCGAAGCCATCAAAGCGAAGCCCCCTAAGAAGACCAGGGCGCGTTATGCGTTTATCCTCGGCCAGATTTATGAGGAAAAGAACGAGAACAAAAAAGCCAGGGACTACTATCAGAAAACCATTTCCGCCAAGCCGGATTATGATCTCGTGTTCCATGCCATCATGAGACAGGCCAGGCTCGTTGACCTGAAATACGGTAATACGGCCAAGCTGAAGCGCGACCTGTTGAAGATGACGCGTGACGAAAAAAACAAGGAATACCTCGATGTTATTTACTATACCCTCGGCGAGATCTCGGAACGTGAAAAGAACGAGCCGGTAGCGATCAGTAATTACAAGTTGTCCATCCAGAACAGCACGCAGAATCCTAAACAAAAGGCATTGTCTTACCTGAAGCTGGGCGAGATCAATTTTGAGCAGGCCAACTACGAAGCCTCAGGCGCCTACTACGACAGCACGATGACGATGCTCCCGAAAGACTATAAGGATTATACGGAGATCGAGAACCGGAAAAAAACACTGGAAACCCTGGTAGGCTATATCCGCACGATACAGCGCGAGGACAGCTTGCAGCGCGTAGCGAAGATGAGCGAAACGCAGCGTGAGAAGTTCATTGCCAAAATGATCCAGAGGATAGAAGAAGAGGAAGACAGAAAACGGGAGGCGCTGGAAGCCCTGCAGGCTCAGAATGCGAACCCCGACTACAATGCGGCCGTTCCTAACAATGGCATGACGGACCTTGGGATCGGGGCCAAAGGCGATTGGTATTTTTACAATCCTACCCTGGTGGCTTTTGGTGTAAACGATTTCGTGAAAAAATGGGGAAACCGGAAGCTGGAAGATAACTGGCGGAGAAGCCAGAAATCGCTCAGCTTCGATGATCCGGTGGCCGAAGAGAAAGATACGGCCGTTGTGGCGGGTACCGATAGCATTGCCGCCAAAAAGAAAGCGAAAGCCAGGGATAAAAAAAATGTGGAGTACTACCTGAAAGACCTGCCGATGACCGACAGCCTGATGAAGCTGTCGAACACAAAGATCATCGACGCCTACTACAACCTGGGAAGCACCTATAAGGACGATCTGAAAAACAACAAAAAAGCGATTGCCACGTTCGAGGAGCTTAACAAACGCTACGATCAGCATAAGTTCAGGCCTTCCACCTATTACCAGCTGTACCGCATTTTCCAGTCGGTGAGGAACAACCCGAAAGCGGAAGAGTACAAAAACAAGTTGCTGAACGAGTTTCCGAACAGCGAATATTCGCAGCTCATCAAAAACCCGAATTACGAAGCCGAGAAAAAAACGCAGGCCAACGAGGTGGAGGTGTTCTATGTAAATACCTATGATAAATACAGCGGCGGCAATTATCAGGAGGCTTATGCGCTGAGTAAGGAAGCGGAAGCCAAATACGGAAAAAACGACTACTCGCCTAAGTTTGCGTTCATCAAAGCCATGAGCATCGGGAAGATGAAAGGCGCCGATTCGCTGGAGATGGCGCTGCGCACCATGCAGGCTCTGTATCCGAAAGACCAGGTGAGCAAGGAGGCCCAGGTGCTTCTCGAGATATTGTATAACATGAAGCATCCGAGCGAGGCAACCAGCAATGGCGCGGCAATGACAGATACCTTCTCGCTCAACCTGAAAGCAAAGCACCTCGTGATCATTGTATTTCCGGATGATGCCGATATGGCCAACAAGTTTAAAGCCGACCTCAGCGACTTCAACAGCAAGTATTACGGCATCAGCAACCTCAGCATCGAGAGCAGCCTCTTCGGGAGCACAGATCAGATCGTGTATGTGAAGACCTTTGACAATGCGGAAACAGCGATGAAATACATCGGCAACCTGAAGAAAGACAAGGAAGTATTTTCCGGAAAAGCAAAGCCTGAGCTCTTTACCGTGATGGCCATTACAGAGGATAACCTGCAACGCTTTGCCCGTAAAAAGAAAGTGGACTATTACAGGCCTTTCTTCGAAGATCATTACCGGTAATCAATCTTCCGGCTTTATTAAAACCTTTGTGTAACAGCCAGCCTGAACCCGTTTCAGAAATTGCTCCGTCCGGCATAGATCGGGCTCATGAAGCTGCCGTTAGTCTGTAGAACTTTTCCCCGGAAAAAAGCAAGGTTAAATTCCTCTAAACTCCCCGGCGCTTGGCCGAATAATTGGGCATCTGTTCGGGAAACCATGATTTTTTTCCTATATTCGTCGCTCTAAAAAAATTGGTATCATGTTTCAGAAAGCAACTAAATCGACAGTGACCGAAGGAGCTTCCATCAACCTTATCGGGAGCGGCACATCCATCACAGGTGATATTACTTCCAACGGAGACGTACGCATTGATGGAAATTTGAAAGGGAATATCAGCATCAGCGGCAAGCTGGTGATTGGCCCCTCAGGAACCCTGGAAGGCGATGTGCAATGTCAGAATGCCGATATTTCCGGAGAGGTGAAAGGGAAGCTGAATGTGACGGAACTTCTGTCGCTGAAGGCTACGGCGAGGATGCTGGGAGACATTGTTGCCGGAAAAATTTCGGTTGAGCCAAACGCCACGTTTACCGGAACCTGCAATATGGGCGCTGTTGTAAAAAATATTTCCAATGGAGCAGAACCAAAACAGGAAACCGCAAAAACCGCTTAATTCTTACGCGAAGTACAGCAGCCTGGGCCTGCAGATGGCGGTGATCATTGCCGGCGGCTCCTATGGCGGCCATAAGCTCGATGAGCATTACCAGAACCATACACCGGTCTTTACGATCGTTCTCAGCCTGCTGTCTGTTGCCATCGCCCTCTACATCGTGTTGAGGGAAGTGATCAAACCAAAAGACTAACACCAGTTCCATGCCCGATTCAAAAAAATACATTCTGCGTTTTGCCGTTGTGTGCATCGGCTGCCTCCTGCTTTCCTATGGCCTGAGCCAGGTGCCGAGCGCGTACCTCAACACCACGCGCTTCTGGATCCCGACGGTTTTTTTCGCACTCACTACCCTGGGCATCAATGCGCTGCTCACCAGGGGCGACAAGAACTCCAAGGAGTTTGTATTTAAAACCCTGGCCATGAGCATGGCGCGCCTGCTGGTATGCCTTGTACTCGTGCTCATCTACTCGAAGGTGAGCAAAGGCGACAGCCTCGCCTTTGCCTGCCACTTTATGCTGCAGTACCTGGTTTTCACCATTTTCGAAATTTCCTTTCTGCTGAAATACATCAAACAAACCAACTAAACCGGAAATGCGCCATCCGTGTGCTTCCTGTTTGATAAGGCATTTTTTAACTGTATATTTAAACGACTAAATACAAATCCATTCAATACATGAGAACACTTTTTTTACCTGTCCTTGCGCTTTCGGCTTCGGCCATGCTGGCACAAACACCGGCTAATAGCGCCGACTACAAGCAATCGATGACCGTTGGTCATACACTCACCAACATGAAAGGCAGCGACTACAAATTCACCGTGGTGAAATCCCTCGACGCTTCCGCTGTGCAAAACCAAAACCAAACCGGGACTTGCTGGTCCTTTTCATCCATGTCTTTTTTCGAAAGCGAGCTGATGCGCATGGGAAAAGGCAAGGAGTATAATTTTTCGGAAATGTACGTAGCCCGTAGGGCCTATCCGTTGAAAGCGGACAATTATGTGCGCATGCACGGAAAGAATAACATGGCCGAAGGCGGAGGCTTTTCCGACGTGGTGCATGTGATCCGCGAGTACGGCATGGTGCCGGAAGAAGTATACACCGGTAAAAAAAATCCGAAAGACCTGCACAACCACGCGGTGCTCGAAGCCACCCTGAAAGGCATTACATCGGCAGCCGTCAACGACAACAATACGAAAATAGATTTTGAAGCAGTGCATACAGCTGTGGAAGCCACCTGCGATGCTTTTCTCGGAAAGGTGCCTGAAAAATTCAGCTACAAAGGAAAAGAGTACACACCGAAGAGCTACGCCGAAGCAACCGGTATCAACCCGGATGACTATGTGTACCTCACCTCTTTCACCCACCATCCGTATTACAGCAAGTTTACCCTCGAAGTGCCCGACAACTGGAACTGGGACCAGATGTACAACTTACCGCTCAACGAATTTCAGGAAACCATGCAACACGCCATCAACAATGGCTACACCTTTGCCTGGGCCGCCGATGTGAGCGAGAAAGGCTTCCGGTTTAAAGACGGCCTCGCCATCGTTCCCGAAAAAGCATTTTCTGAAATGACTGACGACGAAAAAGCAGAGCTTTCTAAAAAACCGCAGCCGCAATTTAAGGTAACGGCAGAAAACCGCCAGCTTGCATTCGACAACTACGAAACACAGGACGATCACGGGATGCACATTGTGGGTACGGCGAAAGACCAAAACAATACGCCGTACTACATCGTGAAAAATTCGTGGGGCACGGAGCGCAACGAGTGCAGTGGCTATTTCTATGCATCCGAAGCCTATGTGCTTTATAAAACCACCAGCATCATGCTGCATAAAAAAGCCCTTCCGGCGGCTATCGCCAAGAAATTAGGAATTACCCAGTAAGCCTACTTATCGCCCTGGCTGGTGTTATTACCAACAGGGAAACTGATCTGCTCCTGGCTTAGCAAGGGAAAGACACCAAACACAGAAAGCCTGTCACGATCATCGCGACAGGCTTTTTTCGTCCCTGTTGGTGTTATCACACCTTTCAATGATTTCCCCTGTTGGTGTTATCATCTCTTCCCATGATTGCCCCTGTTGGTGTTATCACCAACAGGAAAGCGGAGCGAGTAGCTTCTCCCAATGAGGAACAACCAAACCAGTCACTCAGCCGATCTCTTCTGATTGCCCCTGTTGGGTTATCATCTCTTCCCATGATTGCCCCTGTTGAGTTTGCACCAACAGGAAACGGAGTTTGATTTCCCTTGTTGGTGTGATCATCTCTTCCCATGATTGCCCCTGTTGGTGTTCTCACCAACAGGAAAGCGGAGCCAATATGCTTCTGCCAGTAGGGGACAACACTTACGGCACTCAGCCGATCTCTTCCACTACAATTTTTTTGCTCAGTGTTTCCGTGATGATGCCTTGTTCCTTGTCGGTTTTGTAAGAAATGGAATGGTCAAGCATCTCCCGCTTCAGGATGCTGATCTTCCGGCCGATCAGCAGGTTCTTCTCCTTGAGGTAGTTCAGGAATTCCTTGCTGTGGTCCAGTGTCTGGCGAATGACGTATTGCTTTTTGTCACGTACATTCGCGAGCAGGATAAAATTTGTTTTCAGGAACTTGCCTTTCTCGTTGGGTATGGGGTCGCCATGCGGATCGTAATGCGGGTGCCCCAGTTTCTCCGACAGGCGCGCAATGAGTTTTTTATTCTGGATATGTTCCAGCTCTTCGGCAATGTCATGAACCTCATCCCATTCGAAGCCCAGCTCCTGCACCAGGAACGTTTCCCAAAGGCGGTGCCGGCGTACCATGTCGATGGCCATTTTCAGGCCCTGTGGACTTAGGCGCGTGCCATATGATTTTTCGTAAATCACATAGTCCAGCTCGCTGAGTTTCTTCACCGTTTCTGTAACGGTAGCCGGAATGAAATGCAGGTAAGAGCTCAGTTCTTTATTGGTAACGGAAGTCTTGTTACCATTGGATAAATGGAACAGCGCTTTCAGGTAATTCTCGATGGTCTTGATTTCCATGCCGGGTTTTTGGTGTACCAAAAGTACGGATTTCTGTTTGTAAGTTGAGCGGCCTTGCTACAAAGGGCTTTTCCGGCCTGTGAATCAGCGGCTCTTCAGCGGCGTCAACACCTGGCAGGAAGTCACGCATCAGGTTCTGATACCCAGCACCAGCACATCGTCGAGCTGCGGTGTTTCTTTTTTCCAGTTGTTAAAGGTCGTTTCCAACAGCCCGAAATTGTCATGGGCATTCTGGGTGTAGAGGCTTAGGATCAGCTCTTTGAAGCGGTTGGTGCCGAATTTTTTATCTTCGTCGTTGAGCTGGTCAAAGAAACCATCGGTAGAAAGAACGAGCAGGGAATTTGGTTTCAGCGCAATGCTTTGCATATTGAATTTCCGCTCAGGCTCCACTTCTCCCAACAGGGACAGACCCCCGATGGATTTCGATGTGGCTTTCAGAACCTCAATGGACGAGTCATGCACGAGGAAGCCGTTGTTGCGCGCTGCGGCAAAATGGAGCAGCTGATTTTTATGATCGATTTTTGCCAGCGACAGGTCCATGCCATCCTGGGAGTATTCGTCGCCCTTGTGCTGCTTCAGGGCTTTGAATACCAGGCTGTGCAATTGCTCCAGGATCTTATCGGGCGAGGTGAGCTTTTGCTCGATGACGACCTCATTGAGGAGGGAATGGGCAATCATAGTCATGAAGGCTCCCGGAACCCCATGGCCGGTACAATCGGCCACCGCAAGGTAGGAGCAGTCGTCTTCATGGTGAAACCAATAGAAGTCGCCGCTGACAATGTCCTTAGGTTTGAAGAAAACAAAATTCTGCGGAAAGAAGTGGCTGATTTCCTCGGTAGCCGGCAGCATGGAGGACTGGATGCGCCGGGCATAATTGATGCTTGCAATGATCTTGCGCTGGCTTTCATCAACAAAGGATTTTTGCACTTCGATGATCTTCTTCTGTTTCTGTGAGATTTTAAAGCGGTTGTAAATAAATCCGGTAAAGATGAGGATGAGCACGAAGCCCGCGTACAGGGCCAGTTTTTGGGTTCTTTCCTGCTTGATAGTTGCCTGGCTTTCCGACAATTTGGCATCGGCGATTTTTTTCTCATCAAAGGCTTTGATGCTGTCGGCTACGGCTTTCTTTTCGTATTCGTGTTTGATGTAGGTCTTGTACATCGCCTTACGGTTTTCCTCATTGCTTAAGCTGTCGCGCATGGTCACGTAGAGCTCGTACATCTCCAGGCTCTTTGCCGGGTTGTTTTTTTTCTGGTAAATGACCTTCAGTTTTTCGCTGATGTTTTTTTGAAGGTAAGGATAGCCCAGCTCCTTGCTGTATTTAAGTGCTATGAGGCCATATTCAAGGCCTTTGTCATAATTTCCCATGAGCAGGTATACATTGCAGGCGTTGATGTAGAGGCTGGTCATAATTTCCATGTTGTCGGCTTCCTTGATCATGGCCAGGCTTTTGGTGGCATACACCAATGAGGTGTCGAGCTTTCCCATCAGCGTGTATACTTCCGACATGTTATTCAGAGCAATGCTGACCCCGGTTTTGTCGCCAAGCTCTTCATTGAGTTTCAGTCCTTTTTTAAAATAGTCGAGGGCCGGCTCCAGCTTCTTCTGGAGCTGGTAAATGCTGGCAATGTTGATATAGCTGCGTGCCAGCCCTGGCTTGTCATTGACTTCTTTTGCCAGTTCGAGGCATTGTTGGTAGTAGCCGAGCGCTTCATTGTATTGCCCGTGGTAGTAGTATACGTTTCCGATATTGTTAAGTGTGAGGCCGGCGTTTATCTTATCCTTGAGGCTTTCCGAAATTTTAAGGCTCCGGTGATAGTTGAGCAGGGCTTTTTCCATGTCGCCTTGTGCCATGTACACATTGGCAATGTTGGTGAGCGCGATGCTTACACCATCGGCGTCTTTTACCGCCTCATAGCCTTTCATGCTCAGGGCGTAGTAGCGCAGGGCTTCCTGCACCTGCCCGAGATGTTCGTAGATAAGCGCCATGCCACCCGTGGCCATTGCAACTCCGGCTTTATCATTTTCCTGTTCGGAAATGGCCAGGCTCTTTGTGTAATAGCTGAGGGCTTCTTTCTTCCTCAAACCGCTGAACATCAGCTGCCCGCAACGGCGGTAGCAGGTTGCGATAGCCCTGTTGCTTTTGAGTGTTGTGAATACGCTTACTGCCTGCTTGTATGATTCCAGGGCTTTATCTTCCTGTCTCAAGCTGCCGTAGGCGTCTCCCTTTCCCATCAGGGAGCCGGCAAGCATGCGGAGGTACTTCTTTTTCAGGGTCGACATCGGCTCCTCAGCGCTTGCTTTATCCTGGATAGTGCCTGATGAAAAGCCATTGTCGTTGATCCTGACCGATTTGCGCGACAGGTTTTTTTCTGCGAGCTTCTGAGCCTGGTCGTACAGTCGCAGCGCCTCTTCCGGATCGCTATCCGATAACAGGTCTGCCCAACGCACAAGAGCACTCATCCTTACGGTATCGCTGTCGGCATGTTTCAAAACAAGTTTTAAGGAATCCGTTTGCCGGTTTTGCGCGAATACTCCCTCACCAAGCATGAATGCGAAAAGAAAAAGAACTATATATCTCCGGTAAATGTGTATCATAAACAAAAACGTAAGCGTAACCCTGTATTTATGTATAGCCTGTTTACACTCCAGGGCGTAAACCCGGCCAGCCTGGTTTATAGGTAGTGGATAGAAAAATCAGCTCCCAGCAATTCGGCGAACTCATTTCCTTTTTCAATGATCAGATCGTCATCGGGGCTGCAAAACCATTGAATACGGAGGGATTTTCCGGATTTGTTCACCGTTTTCAGCAGCATGATGATTTTTACGATCATCTTGGAGGTGGCGGTGTTAAAATAAAGCCATCTGAACTCAAGCGTTGTATTGTCTTTGGGTTGAAGCACGTAAGCTTCCAGGTATTTCAGCGTATCGTTGTAAAAATCATTGACGTTTTCCGGAAATGACTTTCCTGCAAATGAAAATATTCCTTTAGAACCATCCAGCACAATTTCAGGAGTCTCATTGGTTTGTGGGATAACAAGCGTTTGCATAACCTTATATTTTAATTTTTATCGTATAGAACCATTCTTTTTCGGGTGTCCGTGTGATGGCGTATCTGAAATTATTGCCCGAGTTTTTGGCAATCTCCAGTAAGCCCAGTCCGCAATTCCCGTCTTCGGTGATCACATTGTCAAGCAGGCGTTCCTTATAAAGCCTGCCGATTCCTTCAGCCGACATGCCGCTGATGTCTGTAAGGGTCTTCTCCAGGCCCTCCCGGCTCGCTTCCTCTATATAGTTGCCACTGTCAATAATATAGTCGCCCTTCAGCATGCTGATGCAGAATACCCCTTCCTTCGATCCGTTGATGGTTTTACCGTGCTTGGAAATATTCTGCAGGACCTCGATCAGGGATACCATAAAGCGTTTTTCCTTGGAGGAAGGCTTTCTGTCATCAATAAAATTATTCTGCAGCATGTTGATGAGCGAAACAATAATGTCTTTCGACAGGTCGCCTTTGTAGAGCATGATCACTTTATGATCGCGGAGGTCCAGGTAAGAATTAACGTGGTAGAGGATGTCGGGGCCCGCGCTGATCCGCTCTTTGGTAGTAGCGGCTTCCAATGACAGGAAAAAGCGGGATTGCGTACCTGTATATTCCTGGAAAGCATATTTTATCGGAAGGCCCGATTTCCTTGCCATCTCAATCAGGCCGAGGTTTGCCCCGCCCTTTTCGGAAAAGGAACCGTTGGCCAGCACTTCCTGGTAAAGCTGCTTGAGCTCCTCGCTGCTCAGCGAATTCACCAGCATCATTTTTTCGTTGAGGGCATCGATGCGATCGTTGTCAATGAGGTTGCAGGATGACAGCACCACGCGGTCTTCCAGGATGCTTAGCTGAAAAAAATCAGGATTGTCGGTCGGCAAGCCCGGCTGATCCTTCATGCCGCTGTGCCGGATGATGTTCTGGAAACATTCGGCAATGAGCAAGGATACTTTGTTCTTGAGCTTTCCCAGATCCGTTTTGTTTTCGAGGTAATATTCGCTGATCGCAATAAGCCTGGTGGTGATGTCGTCATTGAATAAACCTAAATAGGATAAGCAAATTTTAGTGTCTTTTACCTTATCGATCAGCGCTTTCATAATGAAATCAGTTAGGTTGTAGAATCCTGTGAATATAAATCAAGATATCTGATTTAGCACAGCTTTACAGGACAAAATGTGTTTTTTAACAATAGTATCACTGTAAGTTTGCATAACAGCTGCATGGCCTTTGTTTTTTGCCGGCACTATGTCCCTTCCAGCCAGAGGCGGAGCTCTTTGAGTTCTGTTTCGTTGATGGCGTGTTGCAGTCCTTTATAAGTATGGAGCACAGGATGTAATCCAAGGTTCTTTAAGTAAGCCTCGGCCCCTGTTGCATAGGTATAGGCCACGCGGGTATCGGCATCGCCATGACCGATGAAGATCTTCAGGGCTTTGAGGGCCGCAGAGGATTTTATGAAAGGTTTCAGGGATTCAAAAATCTTTCCACTTAAAGGAGCAATCCCTCTCAGGAGCTCAGGGGCCGTTAATCCTACTTCATAGCTCATCATCGCTCCCTGGCTAAAGCCGCAGAGGTACACCTGTTTAGGATCCGCTTTGTATTTGGCCGTCAGTTCCGGGATCATGGCTTTGATCTTTTCGCGGCTGCTTTTCAGGTCTTCAGGATTTCCTTTCATCACGCCATTGGCGGTTTCCATGCGGAACCATTGAAAGCTGTTCGCAGCCACGGCAATCGGCGCACGCACAGAAACCACGAGGAAATGCGGCGGGAAATGCGATTGCAGGCCGAAAAGGTCGGCTTCATTGCTTCCGTAACCATGCAGTAAAATCAGGACCGGAGGCTTCTCTGTTTTCACGGTGGGCTCGTGCACCAGGTAAGGCAAAGACAGGTCGGTTTGAACTTGTGCCTGCACCCGAACAGAAAAGAAGAAGAAGAGCAGAAGGAGTACGTGTTTCATAGAGCAGTTTTATTCAGTGTATGGGACACCCCTAAAAAGGTATGAATTTTTTTTTACTAATAAAAATCCGGCTGATGTTTTTTTGATGGAGTAAAGCTCATTTGATGTGTTTATAGCGTAAGGGATAGAGCGATTTGGTTGAGCTCCGTGATGAAGAGCATCGTCATCAAGAGCGAGTCGTGACAGCCCGGCCCGAAGGGTACGCCCGGATGAATTTATTGGATGTCACGTAAAAGCACGAATCACAATAGAGTGGATAGCCGGAGTTCCTTTCCCATCAATGGTTTTAGGAGATTCATCGTTTTAACGTTCATATCCGTTCGAATTATTTTTTTCAAAAAAAATACAGGCGAATAAAAATCTTTGTACATTTGCCGCATCAAATCGTCTTGATTTGGAAGAAAACAAACTTGTGAGAACACAAATCCGCATACGCGCTGTTTCCTAATCCAATCACCAAAACCCCGGTGATTGGCGAGAATCCCATTGTCTGAAACATTTTACTGAGCAGTCCTGTAAGGAAAGGGCTTTCCCGGCCTGATCGGTTCACCATCATTACTTTTTAAATTATGAAAAATCTTTCTATCATTAGAAATATAGGAATCGTCGCGCATATAGATTCGGGTAAAACAACCTTAACGGAGCGCATATTGTATTACACCGGTGTCAATCATAAGATCGGAGAAGTTCATGATGGCAATACCACCATGGACCATACCAAACAGGAACGCGAGCGCGGCATCACCATTACCTCCGCAGCCACGCGCTGCGAGTGGAAAGGCGCAGAGATCAGCATCATCGACACACCGGGCCACGTCGACTTTACCGTAGAGGTAAACCGTTCCCTGCGTGTGCTGGACGGCCTGGTATTCTTGTTCTCGGCGGTTGACGGCGTCGAGCCGCAATCAGAAACGAACTGGCGCCTGGCGAATGAGTACAACGTTAGCCGCCTGGCCTTCGTGAATAAGATGGACCGCACGGGAGCTGATTTTATGAAGGTGGTGGAAGACATTCGCGAAAAGCTGAATGCCAACGCCATTGCAATACAGCTGCCAATCGGCGCCGAAGAACACTTCGAAGGATTGATAGACCTCGTGCAGATGAAGGCCGTCCGCCAGAGTGGAGATATGGGTGTTTACATCGACGTGGGAGAAATTCCTCCGGAGTTAATGGCTCAGGCTGAATCGATGAGAACGCATATGATCGAAGCCTTATGTGATAGTGACCCGCGCCTGATGGAGAAGTATGTGAACGATGAGGAGATCGGGGCGGAAGACATCATGGCGGCTTTACGAAAAGGCTGTCTGGAAAATACCGTCGTCCCTGTGCTTTGCGGCTCGGCTTTTAAAAACAAAGGAGTGCAGATCCTGCTCGACCAGGTGGTGGCCTTATTGCCAAGCCCCCTGGATAAAGGCAATGATGTGAACAGCCCTTTTGTAGGATTGATCTTCAAAGTGGTGGCCGATAAGCACGGGAAGCTCGCTTACCTCAGGCTTTACAAAGGTCATGTAAAAACGGGCGACTTTGTGTTGAACGCCATTACCGGGGAAAGCGAACGGATATCGAGGATCTACCAGATGCATGCCAATGCGAAGAACAGCGTGGACGTGGCCTATGCAGGGGATATCGTTGCCGTCGTAGGAACGAAGGAGTCGAAAACAGGCCATACCTTGTGTGATGTGCGTCATCCGGAGGTGCTGGAATCGATGAACTTCCCCGATCCGGTGATCTCGGTAGCCATTGAGCCTAAAACACAGGCCGATTATGAAAAGATCGCCTTTGCCTTGTCGCGGCTTGCGGAAGAAGATCCGACCTTCCTTGTGAAGAGCGATGCTGAGCTTGGGCAAACCATCATCAGCGGCATGGGCGAACTGCACCTCGATATTAAGATCGACTTGCTGAAAACCGATCACGGCGTGGAAGTGCGTAAGGGCACACCTAAGGTAGCTTACAAGGAACGTTTGGCGAATACCGCGACGCATAGCGAAAGGTTCATCAAGCAAACCGGGGGAAGCGGCAAATATGCCGTGATCCATTTTGAGATGGGGCCGGGTGATGAAGGCCGCGAAGGGCTTGAGTTCATCAACGACATCAGCGGCGGTGTGATTCCTAAGGAATTTATTCCCGCGGTGGAGAAGNNATTCAGGGCATGTCTGAACGAAGGCTTGCACGGTTACCCGATCCAGTCGATGAAAATAAGGCTGTTCGACGGAGCTTTCCATGCGAAGGATTCGGATGCCTATTCCTTTGAGCTTTGTGCGCAGGAAGGCTTCCGGCATGCACTCGCCAATTGTGAGCCCTATCTGCTGGAGCCGGTGATGTCGGCGCAGGTGATAACGCCTGATGCTTATACCGGTGCAGTGGTGAGCGACCTGAACAAACGCCATGGCATTATTTCGGGCCTCAACGACAAGGACGGTATGAAATATATCCAGGTGGATGTTCCCATCGCCAGGATGTTCGGTTATATGACCGACCTCCGTACCATCACGGCAGGAAGAGGTAATTTTTCGATGGCCTTTTCCCATTACCGGAAGGCCCAGTAATAGGGCTTTTGACTCTGTATAAAAAAAGACCACTTCGGGAGAGGTGGTCTTTTTTGTTTTAACGCGTTATTACTTTTCGTGATTGTCACATAAGGCAATCCACTCATTTAGCTTTTCTTTGATGTGGTCGGGCTTTTCCTTTCCCGGATTCCCGATAAAGTCGAGGACTTTTCCTCTTACGACGAGCAGCGTTTCTCCATAGCCGCCGTAACAAAAATTCCGATGCGCCTCTTTTTGCTTCGCTGATTATTCTTCTTTTGCAATGGCCTGCAAGCCGGATTTGATCTTTGTGTAAAACTCTTCCCGTTTTAAACCGTCGCTTCTATCACCACTCCAGGCATGTTTCACTTGCCCGTTTCTATCAAGGATCAGGATCACCGGAAAGCTGGTAGAACGTTTTTGATAAGCCGTTTTATTTAAAATATAATCTTCCAGTGATTTGAATTCATTCCCCGTAAACAGCTCTTTGTATTTTGTTAAGTCTTCATCCCTGATGACCACAGGTGCTACATAAGCTCTATACTCATCGGCAAGCTGATTAAGGGCAGTAATCTCGTCATCGTAAGGAGGAGATAAGCGGTAACATAAGATGATGAATTTTAATTTTTCTTTTTGACCGAAAGTGGTCGCATGAATTCTCTGATGAAAAGCAGGTAGCGATAGCGCAAGAAGAAAGAGTAGAATGCCTGTTCTCATATGCCGGAGGATCTGTTCTCGGTTTAGGGTTAACCGCTATTCTAAAGGTAATTATTTTTTGAAAAGGATATTAAAAAAGGGAAACCACAGGCTTCCCTTTTTCACTTTTTTTTAAAAATAAATTTATCTGGCAACCACGATCTTCTGTTTGATCGCCTGCCGGCCATCGTCACTAAGGATGCTGTAGATGCCATTCGCCAGGTTGCTGATATCGGCTTTGTAATTCGTGGAGGCATTGATGGAAACTGTTTTCACCACCTGTCCTAAATTATTCACCAGTGAGAGCGTGATTTCCCTGTCAGAGGCAATCGTAAAATCACCTTTGCTTGGATTCGGGTAAATGCTCAGCACAGGCTCATGAGCAGCAAGGCTTTCGATGCCCGTGCAGGTAGTCACCGATTGGGTAAAGCTGGCGATATTTGCGCAACCGGTACTGCTGTTTTGCCCGGTAACCGAGTACGTTGTCGTAACAGTAGGGCTTACGGAAATCGTATTGGTCGTAGCTCCTGAGCTCCATGTATAAGTGCCGGCGCCGGAGGCCGTTAATTTGGCTGATTGTCCGCTGCATAATAAGGTTGGAGTGCTTACCACCGTCAACGAAGGCAGGGAGTAAACCACCACCGATAAGCTGCCTGTTCCCACACATCCTGCCGCGCTTGTTCCATTAACNNGAAACGGTGGCGCTTGGAACACTTGATGGAATCGTCGGTGTTTGTACATTGCCGCCACCGGCAACATAGGTATAGGTGCTGGCGCCTGTCGGCACAAATGTGTAAGATTGTCCGCTACATACAGAGCCCGTAGTGGCGGCAGAAATTACAGGCAAGGGATTGACAGAAACGGTAATGGCCGTGCGTGGTCCTTCGCTGCAGGTGTTGGTAGAGGCCGCATAATAGGTATACGAGCCTGCTGATAAGGTAGGCGTTGTGTAGGCCGCGCCACTGCCAAGGCTCATGGTAGAAGTTGGCGAAGCATACCAGTTGAGGGTGCCGGTGCCTGTTGCGCTTAAGGTTGTTGTTTTGGTTGCGCAGATCGTTTGGTTAGAGGCTGGTGTTGCGTTGCCTGGAGCCACAGGAGCTGTACAGCCCAGCCAGCTGATCTGGCAATAGCCGCCTGCACCGGTGCCCGGGCCACCGCCGTTACCATTTCCACCACCGCCGCCGCCGCCAAAGTTGTTGCCGCCGGCCGAAGGATTCGTGACATTACACCCCGAGTCGGTAAAGCCAGCACCTTTGCCTCCGCTGCCGCCCGGAGCGCCGCCGCCTGTTCCGGCCGATCCGCCGGGAGTCTGGCATACGCCTGTCCAGGCAATGGTATTGCCGCCGTTGGTGCCATTGGATACGGAACCTGCTGCGCCTGCACCGCCGCCACCGAAGTAGGTCCAGTAGCCGCCGCCGCCTGTACCGCCCGTATAGTTGGCAATAGTGCCGCCAGAGCCGATACCGCCTGCGCCGCCGCCGCCTATCGTAGGATTGGAAACCGAAGTGCCATTCGCACCTCCGGAAGCTGAGATTAAACTCCCGACGTTGGAAGTGCCGCCTGCCGGGCCGCCGCCGCCAGTGCCT
>DGQK01000037.1 GCA_002390745.1 Bacteroidetes bacterium UBA4416
CATCCTTTCTGCTTTTTGTATTTTAGCTGTTGATATAAAGATTACTCCAACAGCGGTTTGGAATTCGCTGGCTGAAGTGCTTATGTTGACATGTTCAACACTCATCGCCAGGCCAAACCCATTAAAAAACACTCCACGGATATGACAGAGATGTTAGCTTCAAAATATCACGACATCAGAATCGGGCTGACTGGCTGGGACNNGCGTATGCTACATATTGCAGACCTATGGATTAAGGGGAAAAATGCGAATGAACACTATTTTCAGGATTGGAACCGGCTCGACCAAAGACTTGATAAATATACGATGGACTCACCCGACGGCAGATTTGTCTTTATTCCCTGGGAGTCGGGTGGTTTTTTAATTGATACCTTGACTTTAAGGCAGATCAAACTGCCCTACAAAGGAATCTCTACGGCCACTTTCCTCGGGAATTTTTTTCAGGACAACCTGCTGGTGTTAGTTCATCTCGACGAAGTCATTTTATATAATTTAACCAGTGGCGTTTCGGCCAGAGTACCTTTCCCTGAAAAAACGATAAAATGGGCCGAATTAAACGCTCAAAAAGACCTGTTGATTACCTACTACGACAAAAAAGCGCAGGCATCAAAAAAAGAAGCATTCGACTTTGAAAAACAAGCAATACTGTAGGCTCTTTAACCATTAATGCCTTTAAGGTAATGATTAGGATTAAAGCACATTACCGTGCGTGTACGATAGCCATGAGTTCATTGTTGCTTTACAAACAAGTCATAAATATTTTTCTGTTTTTTTGAAGGAAAACTTGAGATGGCTCATGTTTTAAATGACGTGTATGGCCGAAGGATTTACAAATCCTACGGAGCGGGGTATTATTCTATTTCATTTAACTGCTTTTCATTTTCACTGGTTTCATCTCCTTGTTCTGCTAATAATATTTTATCCGTCTCTTGTGGTATAATCCTTTTCTTTATCTCTCTACTTAGAGCCTTAGATCTTTCTTTTAAGAATTTATCATAGTCATCTTCCCAAATTCCGAACGCTTCAATGTTTCCTATCAAATGGGTTTTCATTGTTTGTTCAATTTCACTATTCTGTTTAGAAAATTTATTCATATATGAAGACGGTGATTTAGCTGAAATTTCTCTTTTATTCAGGAAATCATCAACAATTGTTATGTTGAGAATATGATTAATCCAATATTGTTTATAATCCCAATCAATTTTTTTTTCTAAAAATGCTTTAGGGAAAAAGTGATGATAGTTTTTACTATTTGCTTGTTTAAGCCAGTCATTGCTAATATTTACTATTGAATCGTCATTAAAAGATTTAGGTTGTTGATATGCATATATGCACAGTAGCGATTTTATCCATGCATTACCTGTACTAAACCAGCCATTTTGCTCTCTTAATCTAATTGGGCTGTAGTCAATTGTCCAATCATAATGCGGTAATTCCTCTTTTAGAATTTTGTCAATTCTTTTAATGTCTTGTGCGAGTTTGCTTTCAACTCCAGAAGAGTACCTAATCCCCAAAGCTACACGCCAAAAAAAATCTTGAAGATACTTTTGCTTTATTCCAGTTGGTTTATCCTTATGATGATAGAAAAAATAAGCAAATGGGATTATTAAAGAATTATAGGGTAATAATTGTGAAACTGGAATTCTATAAAAGCCTTTAAAATATTCACATGTTTTTTCAATTGAATTAATTGCTTCCCCCCAAATATCTATAAATTTTTTTTTATTAAGTTTTAAGATAGTTTTTCGGTTACATTCTTTTTCGAGTAAAATCGATACTGTTTGCAAAACGGTAGCGTCAGAAATTGTTTCATAATTAATATTGCTAAGATTTTCAACCAGTTCACTGTATTTTTCAGCTAAATCAAAGTCTCTTTTTGAGTCAAAGGTTTTTGCTACCATTATTTCGAATACAGTTAATGCTTTTCCGCCTTCGTTTATTCGAGTGAAAATTTCAGTTGCAATATCAAGTTCAGCATCTCTTATGAGAATTATTGAATAGCTATAAGCTTCGATTCTGGTTTTAAATTCCTGTAGCCTTGGATGATATCTTTCCTCAAAGTTAAATAATACTGACAATGGTCCATAGAGTAAATCTGTGAGGCGTATCAATGCTTTTTCGCTATACATCTCTTTGTCAATTATTACGATTTCATCGTCGTCATTAGCGTCAAGATTTATATATACCTCATCATAATCATCTGTTTTTTCATCTCTTTCTATTTTCAAGCCCTTTAATGTAGCAAAAAGGCTCGTTAATCTTTGCTGTCCATCTAGAACATAGTCAATAAAATCTCCTTCGTTTGGTTCCGGAAGTTTGAATTTTCCTAAATTTCTTACTGATCTTAACCTGTCCTTAGTTTTCCAAAAAATGAAAGTTCCTATAGGATATCCTTTAACGATGCTATCCATAAGTTTAGCAGATTTCTTTATGTCCCAAACAAATTCTCTTTGAAATTGAGGAATTTTGATTTGTCCTTTTTCGATATCGGAAATCAGTCCTGTAAAAGTTCTGCTAATAGGTTCTGGTAATTTCATATTATTCATTTTACAAAAGAGTTAGTTTTATGTAGAGCTTTTTTACTTTTTTATTAAATATTTCTAATGTTCGAAAAAGCTTTCTTGTTTGTCTTTACGGTTATTGGAATTATTAATTGATATTGGCTAAACTAGATATTATCTATTGAATAAACAGTTCGGTTTACCGAACTATTCAAAATAATCCCAAACAAGAAAGCCCCTCACGATTCATCGTAAGGGGCTTTTCTTTAAAAATAAAAACTTATTTCACCAGCTTCATCTCATTCAATAAATAGCCTGCCCCCGCAAACTTATCGATGATGAAAAGTGTGTAGCGCACATCCAAAGTAATGTTGCGGCACTGGTTCGGGTTGTACATAATGTCGCTCATGGTGCCTTCCCAATTGCGGTCGAAGTTGGTGCCGATCAGCTCGCCTTTGGCATTGAATACCGGGCTGCCACTGTTGCCGCCTGTGGTGTGGTTGCTGGCGGTAAAAGCCACCTGCATCTTTCCATCGGCATTGGCGTATTGTCCGAAATCTTTTTTCTTGTAAAGGTCGATCAGCTTAGCCGGCACATCAAATTCTTCGTCGCCCGGAATGTATTTCTCCATAATGCCATCGAGGGTCGTATAGTAATTATACATGACACCATCCTTCGGCTCGTAGCTGCTCACCTTGCCGTAGGCCACGCGCAGGGTGGAGTTGGCATCCGGGTAAAACTTTTTATCCTTGATCACTTCCTGCTGTCCTTTGATATAAAGCTTTTGCAGCTCGTTGATCTCGCGCTCGTCGTACTGGAATTGCGGGAACACTGATGTGGAGTAATATTTGATGATGGCATTGGTTACATAAAACACCGGATCGCGTTCGTAGAGGTTCGGGTATTTTTCGATGTCGTTGAGCATGGCTTCCGTTTTGGCCTTATCGACGAAGCTGGTATTGGCAAAGAGGAAGTCCGTTAGTTTTTTGGCATCGCTTCCGTTGGCTACGATGAACGAATCCAGCACCGGTGGCCGGTTGGCAGAAGCCACACCTTTGATGTACTCTTCCAGCATGGCGCGGCAGATTTTGATATCCGTAGGCTGGTTGTAGGCTTTATAGAAGGCCAGTTTTTTGTATTCGGCCAGGTTGGTATCGAAGGTATTGGTCAGGCCTTTTTGTTTTTTCTTCAGCTCACCCATCAGGTTGATGTAGCTGCGGGCATAGGTAAACGCTTCAATGGCCATCAGGCATTCGCTGTAGTAATCTACCTGCTTGTTCAGCACGCGGTATTCGGTATATACCTTTTCGAACTGGTTGAAGAGGTTGCCGTATTTTTCCTGTTTAGCCGGCTCGCCGGCGATCGCGGCCATGAATTGTTTTTCGAAAGCCTGTTTTTTGCTGAGCGCATCGTATTTTTTCAGACCGTTCATTTCGCCCATCCATTTTTTATAATAGTTGGCGATGCCGGCGTATTTGGTTGCATAGTTGATGCGTACCGCGTCGCTCTGGCGCATGTCGGCATTCATGATGTTGAGGCGCTTTTCACGCAAAGCCACTTTCAAGGGGTCGCTTTCGTTCATGATCATGTCTACCGCGTAGCTCGACAGGTACTCCTGCGTTCTTCCCGGGAAGCCGTATACCATCGTGAAATCGCCTTCCTTGTAGCCTTTCAGCGATACAGGCACCACATGCTTCGGTGTGTAGGGCACATTGTCGGGGCTGTATTCCGCGGGCTTGTTGTCTTTTCCGGCATAGATCCTGAATACCGAAAAATCGGCATTGTGGCGCGGCCACATCCAGTTGTCGCTTTCGCCGCCGAACTTGCCGATGGCAGAAGGCGGAGCGCCCACCATGCGGATGTCCTTAAAGGTTTCGGTCACAAACAAGTAATACTCGTTGCCATAGAAAAAAGGGCGGACAAAAGCCTCGTAATGCGTGCCCGTTACGGCATCTTTCTCCAGTTGTTTGATATTGGCTTTCGTAATGGAGTCAACCCTCGCCTCGGTGCTGTTGGCGGTAATGCCTTTCATCACTTTGGCAGTGACATCCTCGATGCGGTTGATGAAGGTTACTGTCAGGTTAGGCGTGTAAAGCTCTTCATTTTTATTCATTGCCCAATAGCCTTTGGTGAGGTAATCCTTCTCCACGCTGCTGTGAAAGGCGATGGAAGAATAACCACAATGGTGGTTGGTGATGAGCAGGCCCTGGCTTGACACCACTTCCCCGGTGCAGCCGCCGCCAAATTGCACAATAGCATCTTTGAGGCTCGATTTGTTGATGCTGTATATTTGCTCGGCCGTCAGCTTGAGGCCGTTCTTTTTCATGTCCTTAATGTTCATGGCGCTCAACAGCTGTGGCAGCCACATGCCTTCGTCAGCTTTCGCCAGGAGGGAACCGATTAACAGAATGGGGAGTAAGAGATGTTTCATGTAGTATAGTTTAGTCGCCAATTCGCGGAGTATTTATGCAAAGATCGCGGAGTATTTATGATAGAGCAAGGTTAATAAGGATGAAAGGTTGTTTATGAAGATGAGCAGAGGCATTGTCCATTGTAAGTTGCCGGATGTCTGTTGTTTTGGCAAGCACACGTCGATTGGCTTTCGTCCCTCAATCCCATCTGTCTCTTCAGTCCCTCAGGTCCTTTCTTACATCGACCGGATGACTTCCCGCACGATCAGGCTCATTTTGGGTTCGGCAGAGGCGGCAATGTGCTGCACTTCTTCATGCGTTACTTCCACAATTTTCCCTTCCACGCCGAGGTCGGTCACAATGCTTACGCCAAACACGCGCATGCCGCCATGGCGGGCCACGATCACTTCCGGCACGGTGCTCATGCCAACGGTGTCGGCGCCAATGCGGGCAATGTAGCGGTATTCGGCAGGTGTTTCAAAACAAGGGCCGGTAAGGCCGGCATAGCTGCCTTCGCTTACTTTGATGTTGTTGCTTTTCGCAATTTCATGCGCTTTGGCAATGAGTTTTTTATCGTAAGGCTCGCTCATGTCGAGGAAGCGGGGGCCCAATTCGGAAATGTTGGGGCCGATCAGCGGGTTGGTTGGAAACAGGTTGATCTGATCATTGATGAGCATGATCTCACCGATCTCGAAGGAAGGGTTCATTCCGCCGCTGGCATTGGAAACCACGAGGGTATGAGCGCCCAGGGCTTTCATAACCCGTACCGGGAAGGTGATCTGGTGCATGGTATAGCCTTCATAAAAGTGAAAGCGGCCCTGCATGGCCATGACTTTTTTTCCGCCCAGCTCTCCGAAAATTAATTTACCACTGTGCCCCTCCACGGTGCTCACCGGGAAGTTCGGGATCTCGCCGTAAGGAATCACAAACTCCGTATTGATCTCTTTTACGAGGCCGCCGAGGCCTGTTCCTAAAATGATGCCTACCTCAGGCCTGAATTGATTGGTTTTGTCAAGAATACTTTTTGTGGTAAAATTTATTTGTTCTAACATAGTTGATGATTGTTTCATTAAATTCCTGTTCCTTGTCCTTAAAATCGACCTCGATCGGAAGAACGAACAAAGGTAATGTATTTACCACATCCTGCAAATCGGCATCCTTTAATCGCATGGCGTCTTTTTCGGTAGTTACCACGATCTTATTTCCACCCTCGATGGAGTCGAGCACATTGCGGATTCCCGCAAGATCCTGCAGGCTAAAGGCATGATGGTCGGGGTATTGAATATGCTTTACCGAAGCCGCATATTCCTTCAGGTAGGTTACCATGGGCTCCGGGTTGCCGATCCCTGTAAATACAACAACCCTGTAGCGGAACAGGTCGTCGAGGGTATGAATGCTTTCTTCCGGGTTTCTGAGCCCCCTGAGCTCGCCGTATTTCAGCCAGGTAAAGAACAGGTGCTGGTGCGACAGTGGCCTTATATCCTTGATCAGGTTACGGATGTCTACCGCGTTGACCCTGTCGGGTACTTTGCTGATAATAATGATGTCGGCCCGTTTGATGCCTTTTCTGGGCTCACGCAGGTTGCCCGCCGGCAGCATATAGTCATGCAGGTATACATTGTTGTATTCACTGATCACAATATTCAGTTCGCACTTCAGGGCGCGGTGCTGGAAGGCATCGTCGAGCAGGATCACCTTTGGCGGATGTTCCAGTTCCAGCAGGTGTTTCACACCATTGGGGCGGTTGGTATCCACGCTCACCGTCAGCTCCGGATTTTTAAATTTATATTGCAAAGGCTCGTCGCCGATGTCCTGCGCTGTACTGTTGGCATCCGCAATCAGGAAGCCGGTTGTTTTCCGCTTATAGCCCCGGCTCAGCGTAGCAATCCGGAATTGGTCCTTCAGCAGGCGGATCAGGTATTCCACGTGCGGTGTTTTACCTGTGCCGCCTACGGCCAGGTTGCCTACACAGATCGTATGCACATCGAATCGTTTGCTTTTAAGGATTTTCCAGTCGTAGAGGAGGTTCCGTACAGAAGTGACGATGCCGTACAAAACGGCCAGGGGAAAGAGAAGTATTTTTCTGAGTTTCACCAAAGAGGACCTATAAAAAACCGAATTTACAGTTTTTTGCTAAAAAAAGAAATCTTTTGCTCGCTCAGGTACTTCCCGTGTTGCCGAAAAGATAAGATGCCGCGTGCCTGGTAACTAGCGGAAGCCGGAAATGAAAAGGGTTTCGTGCAGGAAGGAGGTGAAAGGAGCGCAGCCATCCGGGGCATTGCCATTAATGATTCATTACAGGATTCTTAAGCGACCGGGAAGCGCTGTTCACTCTTTCACGCGGATCCGGAGCGCGGGAGCTTCATAGCGGCAGCCATCCGGCCGGGTTTCGGTCAGCTCCAGGTAACCGCCGGTATGGTCGGCGCTAAGCACAATAGCGTTGGTCTTGTCGCCGGAAGTGATCCACATGCCTGCCGGTGTTTTCCAGTTGTAGTAAGCATTTTCATGAAAAGGAGCAGCGTAGGAGAGGCCTTCCTGCCCTGCGTTCACCACCGTATCGCCGGTAATGCAGTACTCCGCTTTCAGGATGCCGAAGAAATGAGCCGCCCACCAGGTGCTGTGGAAATTCTTATTCACGGCAAAGAGCCCCGTCTTTCCGCCCTGGTTTGGGCAATGGCCGGTATCGAGCGCCACGGCATGGCCAAGGCCTTTGATGCGGTAGTAGGTTACTACATCACGTCCGTGTTGATCTTTATAAATGCTTTGCTCGACATCCTCATGGCCTTTGAACTGTTCCTGGTGCTCATCCGCCTCGTAATCCGTGTGGTGAATGTCTGTCCATTGCTTGATGAGCTGGTTGGCATTGTTGCTGCTCACTACAGGATCGGCTCCTCCGTGGAATACGAGAAGCGCAGGGTAACGCCCCCGGTAACCCGGATTCTGTTCCCTGACCAGGTTTCCCCAGTCTTCTGGCGATTTGGAAACCATGCCCAGCATGGCAGGCCCTGCTTTCACGACAGACTCTGCCGATTTGTAAGGACCGCCGGCCATCACGGCGCCTTTGTCAAACACCTGCGGGAACACGGCCATCAGGATGCTGCTCATCGCGCCTCCGGCCGACAGGCCAATCACATAGATGCGGGTCGAATCGATGGGCTGATGCTGTTTCAGGTAGCTTATCATTTGCAGGATGGAAGCGGGTTCGCCCTTTTCCTTACTTTGGTCGCCGCTGCGGTACCAGTTGAAGCAATTCTCGGCATTATTTAAGATCAGTTGCTCGGGATACAGGATGAAGAAACCATTCTGCTTTGCCAGCTTGTTCCAGCCTGTTTGCTCTGCGCAGCTGGCGGCTGTTTGCGTACAGCCATGCAGTACGACTACCAGCGGTGCCTTTTCCGTAATGTTTCCCGGATCGTAAAACATCAGCTTCAGGTTGCCCGGGTTGCTTCCGAAAGGCCTGATCTGAATGAGCTTGTCTTGTGAAAAAAGTGAGAGGGCCTGTAACAACAATAAGCTAAAGATGATGCGTCTGCTTTGCATGCTTTATCTAAAGAGTGAAATATGCCCGCTGCGGCTGACCTTTTTTTCGGAGTTTCGCTGCACCGCTTCGATCTTATAGACATACACATCGTCGGGGCAGGGGTTGCCTTTAAACTTGCCGTCCCACCGGCCGTTTACATTGGTTGAGGTGTATACGGTATTCCCCCAGCGGTCGAAAATCGTAAGCAGGAAGTAGCTGTATTCGCACTGGAACACCGGCGCGAAGTAATCGTTGCGGTCGTCGTCGTTAGGCGTGAAGCTGTTGGGAATATACATATCGCAATCGCAGTTCTTGTATTTCACGGTAACGCTGTCGGTTTTGGTGCCGCAGTTTTTGGAAGTGCTTTTTACCCAGTACACCCCTTCTTTGGTAGCGTTGATGGCAGCGGTGTTCTCTCCGGTATTCCAGTACAGTTTGGTATCCGCAGGAGCCCGTACCGAAAGGATCTTATTGTTGTCGCTTTCGCATACCAGCACTTCTTTGCCGAAGTTGGGAACAACTCCATTGGCGGCGCTTACCCGGAAGGTATCTGCAAAGTAGCAGCCCTTGTTATTGAGTTTGATCCAGTATTTTCCGGGCTTGTCTATCTTCAGGTTCTCCGAAGGATCGCCGTTGCCCCAGCTGTATTTGTATTTGGTTTCGGGTTTTATGACCAGGATGCTGCCGCTGCATATCATGGTATCGCGGATGTTGTAGCGCGGCTTTTCATTGAGCTTTACGTAGGTAGTGTCATACAGCACGCGGTTGCCGTCATAGATCTTCACGGTGTAGCGCCCTTTGGCCTTCACATACAATTGCTTGGCATTCTGGATGATGATCCTCGGTGAGGTCCATTCGTAGGTTGCTCCCGGACTTACTCGCTCCTCGGGAAATTTTACCAGGAAGGAGTCGCCTGCACACACCACGATCGTGTCAGGCATGAGGCCAACCGGTTTTTGCGCGCTCACTATGCCAGACAAACAGCAACATGTAATAAAAAAAAGTATGTGTAAGCGTTTAATCAACTCGGGCAATGCTATGCAATTATCGTGCAGTGTTATACAAAAAAATAAAAATACTATTTTAAATGTTTACTTAGTCTATCTGTAAGGTTATTGTTATGCGGGTTCCATTTGATGGTTCCGGCAGGTCGGTTTTATCAATGATCTCCACGGTTTGTTTTTTTCCCGTCAGCTTGGTGTTCAGCTCCAGGATGTTCTCAATAGTTTTGGTTCCCAGCGATTTATGGCCTGCCTTCGCATTTTCACGGGCTTTGTTAAAGCCGATGCCATCGTCTTCGATCACGATGAGCAGGGTATGGGTGGTGGGGCGCCTGAAATAGATGTGCAGGTTGCCGTGCTCGTGCTTTGGTAAAATGCCGTGAATGATCGAATTTTCGGCATAAGGCTGAATGATCATGTTCGGGATCTTAATGTCGTACGTATTTATCCCAGGTTCCACCTCAATGAAAAAATCGAATTTTCCCTTGAAGCGTTCTTTTTCCAGGTCGAGGTAATAGTTTAGCCTGATGAGCTCTTCGTGCAGGGGAATATCGCCCTGAGAGGCCTTTTCAATGATCATACGGATCAGCCGCGAGAACTTGGCGAGGTATTCGCTGGCTTTCAGCGAGTCGTTGGCATTGATGTAATTCTGGATAGAGGTGAGTGAGTTGAAGATAAAATGCGGGCTCATCAGGGAGTTCATCGCCTGGTGTTTCAGCAGGTTTACCTGTCTTTCTTCCTTTACGCGCCTGGTCGCCTTCACCCGGATCCGCTTTATCCAGATAAAGGCAATACCGGTGAATACCAGCAGTGAGCCCAACACGATGGCGATCACAAACCAGTTGCTCTCGTTGAACGGCACTTCCTTTTTGATGGTGATGTTGACAGGCTCCGACCAGTTGATGTTGTCGTAAGAGCTGATAATGCTCACGTTGTGAGTGCCGCCGTTGATCGCTGTCAGCCGGAGGTTCGCATTGTCGAGGGGCATCCATTTCGACTGGTCATAACGGTATTTGTAGTATTGTTTGTTTGGCTTTACAAACAAGGGGCTGGAGAAATTGATGGTTACGTCCGACTCCGTGCTGCCCATAATGAGCTGGTTATTGATGAGGTTGGTTTCCTTTTCCTCCACGCTTGTAGAGGTAATGAATAATTTATCGTTGGACCTGCGCTGGGCCAGCAGATCGTCAATGGAAGAAATGGTGATGCCTTTGTTGGTACAGATACAGCACACATTGCCGTTAAACACAATGTCGTTGATGGTGTTGGAGAGCAGGCCGTTCGATTTGTTGTAGATCACGATCGGGCGAAGCTGCTCGTCGCAGATGAAAAGGCCGTCGAGCGTGGCAATCCATACCCTGTTCTGGTAAAACCGGATCTTCTTCACCGTGGTGAGGCGTTGCGGTCCTATTTCCTGGATCAGCCTCGAATCTTCGAGCACTGTAATTCCGTTTTCGTGGGCGAGGTAGGTTTTTCCTTTATAGTTTGCAATATGATAGATAGCGTAGTTGAATAATTCCGCCGCATAATTCTTATAGGTTTTTGTGGCCTTGGAGTAGGTCGTCAGTCCGTCGGAGGTTCCTACCTGTACCTCGTTGCCGTTTTCAAATACCGTGTTGATCCTGGTACGGTAATCCGGGAAGGAGATCATGGTGTCGGGTTTGCCCGGCTTGTCGGGCCTGAAGTTGGAGATGTTGTACAAGGTTCCTATTCCGTCGGCCGTATAGGCTGTGCCTGTGTGTGGGTTGTAGCGGAAGAGCCGCGAGGTTACGGGCACAAAATTATACACCGCGTTCCCGATCATGAAGGGGCGTTTTGTCGAGCTGAGGGAGTTTAGCTTGGCGTATACCACCGATTTTCCTATGGGCGTAATTGCAAATACCGATTCGTAAAACAAGTCGTCGGGTTTCACAACGGTCTGCGTGTTGCCTGTCGCATAATCGTAAATGAATAAACCATTGTTGGTGCCTACCACCACCTGGTTATCTACAAAGGCGGCGCAGCTTACCGGCAGGATCTTGCCATCGGAAGTAAAAGAGGTATTGAGAAACAGCGGGTTCTGGATGAAGTAGACGCCGTCGTTGAAAGTGCCTATCCAGATGTTGTCGTCAGTATCCTTGTAAAGGCAGTTGATCACCACCTTGTCAATTCCCAGCAGATCGAAAGCATCGTAGGTCATGCCGTTCTCGATCAGGTAAAGGTTGTCATCGGTGCTGAACCAGATACGTTTGTACTTGTCCACGATGATCTTGCTGACGCGGGTGAAGTTATTTCCCGGAAAAAAGCTGTTGACCTTTTGTGTTTTTACGGGGATCACCTTTTCGATGGTGGTACTGTTGAGGCATACAATAGCGTTGTCGCTGCCCAGGTAAATGATCCCTGCTGTATCCTGGGTGATCGAATAAACGGGGAAAGGCTTTTTGAAAGGGATCTTGACCTGACGGCCTTTCTCGAAGCGGTACAGGCCATCCGAGCGGCCTATCAGGATGGTGTTTTGCTTTGTTTTAAAAATGGCAAAGGCCTGGTTGCCCTGATCTGCCTTTTTGATCTCGTCTTCAATCGTTTTGCCCGTCTTCCGGTCGATTGCGGTTACCTTGATCTGGTCGGTGAGAGAGAAGCTGTAATCCTTTTCCACGATCAGCTCATCTACCGTGTTGAACTTCAGGCTGTCGAGCAGGCGGGCCTCATTGCTTTTGCGGTTGTATTCGTAAATGCCTGCAATGCGGTTAATGATGATGAGGTTGTTTTTCCGGTCGAAATCGATGTTGCGGATATTGTTTGATTTCAGAATGGTGTTGGGCTTGATCTTTCCGAAGTTATACCCGTCGAAATGGTAGATGCCGTTTTCAGTGGCCAGGTACAGGATGTTGTTTTTATCCTGTTTAATAGCAAGCACGTTGGTATTGCTCAGGCCATCTTCGGGCCCGTAATGCTGAAACGAAAAACTCCTGCTTTGTGACCAGGACGTTGATGCAAGTAAGAAAATAAAAATGCTATATGCCGCTCTCAAAAACATGTAATGCACATAAAAATAGGGAAAATATATGAAATGAAAGAACCAGGAATGGCAAATGGTTCAAATATCCGGGCGAACGACAAATAACCGTTATCAAAAGATAAAGCTACCTGTAAGAACTCCTCCCGTAGAGGTTATTTTTTTGGCGGGCCCGTCCCGGCGCTTTGACAGATATTCAGGCTTTCTATCCTGGTTTAAAGATGCGCGTATGTTTTTTTTCCACGTCAGTGCCGGGCCGGCCGGGCTATCACTGCAATCGTTTACGCCACTGCGTTCCGTAAACGGATTTTCGTTCTATCCCTGCCCGGATCATCCCAAAATCAAGGTCACTTATGGATGAGTGTGTGGCTGCGTGAGCGATGGTAGCGCAAATCCTTTTTGGGTACACGGGCGAAGCCGGGCTGCGCCCAAAAAGATTGCAGCGACAGCGCGACTCCGCCGTCTCTTTGCGGAGGCACGCCCAAATGCATTAGCCATCGCTGATGACGTTTTTTGAAATGAACATTCTTTTCCGGCCAAAAACAAAGCAGCTCCTGTTTGATGGCAGGGGCTGCTTGAAGATGTGTATCCTGAAACGGTTATTTGCTTATTTAGGTGTTACGGCGCGGGTCTTGATGAATTCGCTGAACTCCTGTGAGCGGGCTTTGGAAACCTGGATGCTCGTGCCATCGGCCATGATGATGGTGCCGCCTTCCGCATTCGAGTATTCTTTGATAAAGTCGATGTTGATAAGCGATGAACGGTGAATACGGAAAAATACGTTGGTAGGAAGAATGGCCTCAAACTCTTTCAGGGTTTTGGATGCGACAATTTTTTTCCCGGTGTTGAGGAACAGGTTCGTGTAGTTATCGGAAGCTTCCAGCCAGATGATGTCTTTATAGTCGATCAGCGTAAAGCCTTTGCTGTGATTGATGAGGACGAGGTTTTTATCGTTGCTGGCGGCAGCCGGTGTCGAGCCGCCTTTCTGCTCGTAATGCTGCACGACTTTCTTCACCGCACCCTGCAGCTCGCTCAGCAGCAGAGGTTTCAGCAGGTAGTCGATGGCGCCTGCTTTTACGGCGTTGATGCCATGCTCGCTGTAGGCTGTCAGAAAAATAAGGCAAAAATCGCGGTGCACCAGGCCATCAATCATTTCGAGGCCGGTCATGCCCGGCATATTAATATCGCAGAATACCACCTGCGGTTTCAGTTCCTGAATCATTTTTTTTCCTTCAATTCCACTTCCGGCTTCGGCAATGATCTCAATTTCAGGGCAGTAGTTTTCGAGCATCGCGCGCGTGTTGCTTCTGCTATTCTCTTCGTCGTCAATAATAATGGTTTTGAAAGTCTGCATGGTTTAGGTTTAGATAATGCTAATCTACTCAAAATTCATATCAATTTCAACTCATTTATTTAACATAGTTACCGTTTGAGTAAAATACTGTTTGTCAATAGGGAGTAATGATTACCTTCATGCCTGCAAACACTATTTTTTTAAAGACACCAGATTTATGATGAAAAACGTATTCCTGTCGGTTGGCTTGTCGCTGGCCCTTTTACAGCCTGTGCAGGCGCAAAAACAAATCACCGTCGACGACCTCTGGTCCAAATATGCCTTTATGCCTGCTTCCGCAGGAGGCTTCAACGTTATGAAAGACGGAACGCATTATACCGACCTCGAACAGGACGGCGATTTTCAGAACATTGTGAAGTACGATCTCAGGAGCGGTAAAAAGGTGGCTGTGCTGGTAAAAGGATCGGCCGTGAAATATAAAGACCAGGCCATTGATATCAGCGGCTATTCCTTCAGCCCCGATGAAAGTAAATTATTCTTTTCCCTGGAAACAGAAAGGATCTACCGTCACTCATCGCTGCAAAGGAATTATGTATATGATATCAAATCCGGAAAAACGGAGGAGCTTTCGGAAGGCGGAAAACAAATGTTTGCCACCTTTTCACCCGTTGGAAATAAAGTAGCCTTTGTGAGGGGCAATAACCTCTTTATCAAAGACCTTGGTGCAGGCAAGGAAACGCAGGTAACCAACGATGGGAAATTAAACGAGATCAAGAACGGTTGGGCCGACTGGGTGTATGAGGAGGAGTTCAGCAAGGCCAATTATTTTGAGTGGAATGCTGATGGCAGTAAGCTGGCCTTTGTGCGCTTCGACGAAAGTAAGGTAAAGGAATATACTTTTGATACATATAACAACAACCTGTACCCGGATAAAGTAACGTTTAAATACCCGAAAGCAGGCGAGGATAACTCGATCCTATCGGTGCACATCTTTGACGTAGCCACAGGCAAAACTACCAAAGTGGATATCGGTACAGAAACGGACATCTACATTCCGCGCATCCAATGGACCACGGATAAGAATGTATTGTCGCTGCAACGCATGAACCGCCTGCAGAACAAGCTGGAGCTCCTGTATGCCAATGCTTCCGATGGAAGTACGAAAACGGTTTTAATAGAAGAGTCCAAAACCTACATCGACATTACCGATGACCTGACCTTTCTGCCGAATAACAAAGGCTTTATCTGGAGCAGCGAAAAGGACAATTACAACCACCTCTATTATTATGATAACACCGGGAAGCTGGTAAACCAGATCACCAAAGGAAATTGGGATGTTATCTCTTTTGAAGGCTACGATGAAAAATCGAACATGTTATATTACATCTCTACAGAGAACGGGCAGATCAATCGCGACATCTATAGCGTGAAGCTGGACGGCAGTTCTAAAAAGAGATTGTCGCCGCAGGATGGGACGACTTCGGCAGAGTTCAGCACCGGCCTTAAATATTATGTAAGCACCTATTCCAATGCCAACACGCCGCCGGTATACGAATTGCACAGCGCCGATGGCAAGCTCATCAAAGTGCTGGAGAGCAACGCCGACCTGAAAGCCAGGATGGGCGAGTACAAATTGTCCAAAAAAGAATTTTTTACCTTCAAAAATACGGAAGGCGTGGAGCTCAACGGCTGGATGATGAAACCGCATAATTTCGACCCGGCGAAGAAATACCCGGTTTATATGTTTGCCTACAATGGTCCGGGATCCAACGAATGCAACAACGCCTGGGAAACCTTTGATTTCTGGTGGCATTCCCTGCTCAACCAGGAAGGCTACATGGTGGTATGTGTGGACGGACGTGGAACGCTGGGCCGTGGAAGAGAGTTCAAACACTGCACGTATTTGCAGTTGGGAAAACTGGAAACGCTCGACCAGATCGACGCTGCAAAATATATCGGTACGCTTCCGTATGTGGATAAAAGCCGGATTGGTTTCCAGGGATGGAGCTATGGCGGCTACATGGCATCCTTACTGATCAGCAAAGGCGCTGATTATTTTAAAGCGGCCATTGCGGTAGCGCCTGTTACCAATTGGAAATTCTATGATAACATTTACACCGAGCGTTTCCTGCGCAAGCCTGCCGATAATAAAAGCGGTTACGAAGATAACTCACCGGTGAACTTTACGAAAAACATCAAAGGAAAATTCCTGCTGGTGCATGGCAGCGGGGATGATAACGTGCACTACCAGAACTCCATGGAGCTGGCGAATGCCCTGGTGAAGAATAACATCCCGTTCGAGTTTATGACCTATCCTAACAAAAATCATGGGATCTACGGCGGTTATACACGAACGCACCTGTATACCAAGATGCTCAAATTTGTGAAGGAGAATTTGTAGGCTCTTTTAACGGTGATAGTGTATTCTCTGAAACCTCACCCGAACATGGAGCGCGACGTAGGGTATGTCATTATACAAGTCTGCATTTCGGAACGAAACACTGGCTTTGAATTTGTATTAACATCGCTGTAATCGTATTCATCTATGAAATTTATTGACAGGATAAGAAACCTGAATCCATCCTTGAGGAATGACAGAAAATCAATGGTCATTTCCGTTTTTGGATTAGTTTCATTTCTGTGTGTTGTTTTAATTCAAAGGGTAATAAGGCCACAACACATTCAGCTTTCCGGCATTGAAATGTTTTTACAGGGAACACTTCCTAATTTTTTTGCTGCAACAGGAATCTGCTCAATTTCATTTTTGTATATGGCTATCGTTTTCAACGAAGGCAAATCAAATAATTCGTATAAAAAGCGTTTAGCTATTGCTGTTTTTTTTACTTTTTTGGGACTGACTTTGTGGGAAATAATTCAGAAATTCATGGATTGCCCGATTGATTACGGAGACATTATTATGACCGCAGCAGGGTGTTTGCTGGCGGCCCTTTTTATTTGGATGGTCCATAAGTTTTGGTGAAAAATCCTGGAAATGGCGAGCTATTGCTAAAACCGGGACTTGCAGTACTCAACGGCGTCCGGATGTGTAATAGGCATCTGAACCTAAGTAAAAGGTATAGGCGTGGCATTGGCCGCTGTTTGGGCGGAGCCGGAGCATGGTACTTTATCGCCCCAAATAATATCCTCGTCTTATTTAGTTTTGATCCTTAAGGAATATACTTATATTTGGTTGGATAGAAACCCCTGAATGAATTTAGGATTAATATGTTTGATATAGAATGAGTGACTCTGAAGTGAAAAAAGTAGGGATCGCTTTGCAGGGCGGCGGTGCACATGGCGCTTTCACCTGGGGCGTGCTGGATAGGTTACTGGAAGTAGACCACCTGATTGCAGAATCGATGTGCGGTACCAGTGCCGGAGCAGTAAATGCCGTAACCTGCGCTTATGGCCTGCATGTAGGCGGACCCAAAGGTGCCAAGCAACTGCTGGAGCAATTGTGGCGCCGTATTGCCCAGGCAGGCGGCCTTTTTAAGCCCAGCGGCTTCGACAGGCTTTTTGGCGGCGGCGATATTTACAATTCGCCTGGTTATATGTTCTTCAATAACATGACGCAGTACATGTCGCCCTACAACTTTAATCCCTTTAATTACAACCCGCTTCGCGATATTCTGACCGACCTGATCGATTTCAACGAGCTGAAGCTGTACAATAAAAAGAAGCTGTTCATCTGCGCGACCAATGTGAAAACCAATCGCGCCAAGATCTTTACCAATAAGGAAATTACGGTAGATGCGGTGCTGGCCTCGGCCTGCCTGCCGTTTCTTTTCCAGGCCGTGAAGATCGACGGGGATTATTACTGGGATGGAGGCTATATGGGCAATCCGCCTATTTTCCCGATCATTACCAATACAACCCTGAGGGACATTGTGTTAATAAAGATTAATTCCATCAATATTAATTCCGTTCCGACCACAGCCCGCGATATTGCCGACAGGGTCAACGAAATCTCCTTCAACAGCAGCCTGATCAACGAAATGAAGCTGATCCATTACAGGAATGAGCTCATCCGCAACGGGATCCTGAAAACCGATGAAAAAGCAAACCGCGAGATCTTCGTGCATACGATTTCCGGCTACGATGCCCTGAGCCAGCTCAGCTACAGCAGTAAAATGAACACGTCCTGGGATTTCCTGCTGAGTCTCAAGGAGCGGGGCCGCCAAACGGCCACCAAGTGGCTGGAATCCGATTTCAACCAGGTGGGGATCAAATCGACCTTTGATGTGGAAGAGCATTTCTTCGATAAGTTGTAAATTTGTACCTTTCGGCCTTTAATGCCTTTTTCAACTAATACGGTTAACGCGTTTCGTTTATGCGCCTGTTTTTTACTGGCCTGTATCATCTCGCCGGCGCAGGTGGTATATATCACCGATAGCAGCCATGTGCGGACGCTTACCAATGAGGCCAGGGGCAATATGGAAGGCTTTCAGAACAACCCGACAGATACCAGCCTCACGGATTTTCAGAATTATTATCCCAGAAACAGCAGTGGGAACCTGGGCCTGCCGTCGGCTTCCCTCTTCCTGAAATACCAGCAGCGTTCACTGGGCTTCAAGTTTTATCAGCCGCCTTACGAGAACGATATGATCTATGAGGGGCAGGTGAAGTTCTACCAGACCAAAGGCCCTTACGGCAGCCTCACCGGTATTGCCGGTACCAAGCAGGAGCAGATGTTCCGCATGGTGTTTTCTCATACCTTTAAGAACAGGCTCAACCTGACGCTGCGCCTCAACCGCTACAGCAGCATCGGCTTTTACCGCAGGCAGGTAAGCTTTACGGATAACCTGTACACCTCTTCCAACTACACAAGTAAGAAGGGCAGGGCAGGCTATTACGGGTATTTTTTATTCAATAAATTAAAGCACAACGAAAGCGGCGGAATCTCGAATGACTCCCTCTTTCAGATAAACCCACGCATTACCAAGCAGCTGCTTCCCGTCTACCTGAACCAGGCGCGGCGTGAAGTGCGCTTTACCACCGTGGAAATCAATCCGTGGTACAGGCTCAACGCCGTAGAAGACAGCTCCACGGTGCTGTCGCACATTGTGGATTATAAGCTGAACTATACGGGAAACTATAGCAAGTACATCGATAACGGGCTGGCCACCGATCAGTACTATCCATACTATTACCTGGATACCGCTGCCACTATGGATTCCACGCACTGGCGAACGATCAGCAACGCCGCGCATTATACCCTGAGGATCCGCCCCCTCTTCGCGAGCCTGCAACTGGGTATCAGGAATGAATTCACGCAGCTCCACCAATACGACGATACCACGTTCATGAACAATAGCGTGGATGCCGGCCTCTTTGTCAATACCAGCAAATTCAATGCGTTTGTCAAAACCGCTTATATTTACCAGGGATCAAATCAAAACGATTACCAGTTGGAGGCAGGCGTCAAATACCGTTTCAGAATTGCTTACAGCCTTTTCAAAGTCCCTTTTGAAGTACAGGCGAAGGCCGGCATCGAGAAGCGGCATGCGGATTATATTTATAATTCCATCTATAGCAATCATTTTGTGTGGAAGAATAATTTCTCTCCGACCGATAAGGCACAAGGCATGTTCAGCATCTCTACCACCGACAACCGTTTCAGCATGGGGGCTTATGTGCAGAATACGGATAATCAATTGTTCTTCAACAGCGATGCTACGCCGTCGCAGGCTCCAATTACGATTCAGAGCATGGCTTGCTTTATCCGGAAGGATATGCTTTTCTTTAAGCACCTGGGGCTCAATGCAGGTTATGTGTATCAGGCATCTACAGAGGAAAATGTGATCAGCGTGCCCGATCATGTGCTCAGTGGCTCCCTGTATTACCAGGGCAACCTGTTTAAAAAAGCCCTGAACCTGCAGGTAGGCTTTAGCTGCCAGTACTTCAGCAGTTTCTATGGCTATAATTACATGCCTGCCACCAATGTATTCTATACCCAAACCCGTGTCAGTGTAGGCGATTATCCTTACGTTGATTTCTTCCTGAATGCACGCATCCGCCCGGTGAGGATCTTTGTGAAGATCGATCATGTGACGCAGGGCTTTATGGGAAGTCATTATTCCCTCGGGCCGGGCTATCTGCAAAACGACCGGGCTTTCAAGTTCGGCGTGAACTGGATTTTCTTTGATTAAATTTCCTGAGTTGACGGAGGTTCCTGATTCACCGTACCTCAGATGCGGCGCTTATCCGGAATGGAATCGCTTTAATTTTTAGAACCTTTTTCTAAGGTGAAGCGTACAGGGCTGGCAAACGCGGGGCGGTGCGCTGTGAATTTTAATTTTTTTAGCTGAGTACGAAAGAGCTTTTGTTTTCTTTCGGTTGCGAAGTTTAAAGAAACAGAAAGCTTAATCCGGTATTTCGCTGTGTAGCGGCCTCGCCATAAGGTGGTAGGTTAAGGCAGTAGAAAAGCCAGATCCCTCCAATGTTTGAGCGGCCCGGAGAGGTGTAATTCCTTTCCAAGGCGTTCGTAAACCTCTTCTGCGGAGCAACCCTGCTTACGCAGGTAATGCACCGAGGTATCGCCCGCCGTTTTGGAGAGCTTGCGCTGATGGCTGTCCAGGATCAGCTGGTGATGGTAAAAAGCCGTGTTTAGAAAATGGTCTTCCTTTAAAAGCGACGCAATATGTAATTGTACCAATGTGGAAGGCCACAGATCTTGTCCACGCACCACCAGGTCGATACCGAAATACACATCGTCTACAACAGAGCTGAGTTGGTAAGCGGGAAACCCGTCCTTCTTGCGGATGACGGGATCCTGCACGTCGTTTGGGAGTGCTGCGTTGAGGCAGGTGCCATCAAGGGTTTTTACAGAAACTGTTTGGGCGGATTCTGTATTCAGGCGCCAGGCAACATCCTGTGTGTCCAGCGCCAGGCCTTTGTGGCGGCAGGTGCCCCGGTAAGCGCCGTCAGTGCTTTGCTTCAGGATCTGAGCACGGGAGCAGCTACAGGCATAAACCAATCCCGAGTCAAGAAGTTTGTCTAAAGCCTGTTTGTAAAGATTCAACCGGTGGCGCTGGGAATAGTGGGATTCAAGTTCCTGAGCATCCTGCGGCCCTTCTGTCCAGGGAAGATCAAGAAAACGTAAGGTGTCAAAAATGTCCTGAATATAATCCGGGTTGGCCCGTTCGCGGTCCATATCGTCGATGCGCAGCAGGATGCCGGCGCCGGTTCTTTCCGCCAGGGCAGCGGTGAGCGCAAAGGAAAAGATATTTCCTAAGTGCAGGTAGCCGCTGGGAGTAGGGGCGAAGCGGGTTTTACGAAATAGGCCGGCAGAAGCCATAAAAAAATCGTGTAAAATAAATACGAAGGTATTGTTTATTTCCCTTTTTTATAGTTTCTTTGCCGTCAGAACACAAAAACGGTTTGGTAGTTCAGCTGGTTAGAATGCCGCCCTGTCACGGCGGAGGTCGCGGGTTCGAGTCCCGTCCAGACCGCAAAGTCCTTGAAAACAGACGTTTTCAAGGACTTTTGCTTTTCATGCATTACGTATACATTATATAGAGTATCGGCTTTGAAAAGAGAAAAACAGATCACGAAGCTTAATGCAAGGTCTTTGTCAAAACTGATTATTCAGATACGAATATCGTTTCTGCATGAGTGTGGTAGAATGAAGCCTGTCACGTCTCGTCACTGGTGACGAGAGGGTTCGAGTCCCGTCCAGACCGCAAAGTCCTTGAAAACAGACGTTTTCAAGGACTTTTGCTTTTCATGCATTACGTATACATTATATATTCGGAACACTACGGGATTTATTACAAAGGTGAAACTGAAAACCCTTTACGCAGATTGGATGCCCATAATCAGGGTCTGTCTGAGTACACCAAAAATAAAGGCCCCTGGATCCTGGTTTTTGTTGAGGAACATATCGACAGAGCATCGGCTTTGAAAAGAGAAAAACAGATCAAGAAGCTTAATGCAAGGTCTTTGTCAAAACTGATTAATTCAGATACTAATATCGTTTCTG
>DGQK01000048.1 GCA_002390745.1 Bacteroidetes bacterium UBA4416
TTTGGTTTGATATTACCTATGAAGGCTTTTTTCATAATGTGCCGGAAAGTCTTCATAGGTAATATCAAACCAAACGCCTTTGCTATCCTTGAAAATTTTAAGGTTGAATAGCCCTTCATAGTCAAGATAAAGGTCATACTCAAAAATCAATACGTTGTCTTCAGAATTTCCTTGCTCCATGTTTCATCTAAAGTATTTGTAGAAATTCGCTTATCAACTACTGTGCACTAGGCAATTTTCTTTTTTTAATAAGAATAATATCAGGCTTACAATATATATACCCAAATTCGTAACAATATAGCCACTGGCCGCCGCGTTTTGAGGGTTGGAAATGTGTGTGAACCGAGAAATCAAATCCTTCGAGGGCCAGTTGTTGCCAGCGAATACGCTTACTGTTATTAAGATAGAACGCCTCTAAGGTGCGCCTGTTTTTTCGAAGCGCGTTATTTATGTTACGCATGTAATTAGTTATGTCACTATTGAGTTTATTATTATGCAGGTTACGACAATATTCGTCGCAAAATTTTTTGTCGCTTCGGCCATAGAATGCTTCACCGCACTGATGACATGATCTACTTTCCATAACTTTATGAAAATAGGGCTCCGCAGCCGTTATCTATAAACACTTTCATAATGGTAGCAACATGGGTTTTACCCATACCACGCATACGCTTTAAACCATGCTCACCCTTTTGGGCAACTTCAGCCATATTGTAACAGCCATTACCTTTTAAAATATGATAAACACGCACAGGAAGCTTATGATGTTTAAGAGGCATGTGTAGGAAATGCCTGAGCTCAGGATCCTGCTTTAAAACCTTTTGCCGGCTTTTTTGAATGAGTGTACGAAGTTTGGCTGCGCGACGTCGTGATTCCCAAAACAACTCTTTACACATATAAGGCTCTATATCAAGCATTACACCTTCGAGATTGTATTTAAAGGGTTTAAATTTATGCTGGAAGGCAGCAAGCTCCAGCGGGCTGATAAAATGCAGTAGCACAGGATTATTTTCAGGCGTTTCGATATCACCCAAACCCGGCACTTTTGTTAGTGGCTTTACTTTTGTTTTCATATTTGCTGATTTATTTGAGATTATTTCACCTCTCTTATCAGCAGGATATGTGTTAGCTGGTAAAGCTTGCTATTTTTTCTTTGCAAAGCTGTTCTGTTAACTGGCGCAGCAGCATTACGCGTTCGCCGAGGTAATCAAGATCTGCTTTGGTAATTTTATAAGTTGATTTATAACGTGCATCCACATAAGCCTTACGCAACAGCATAAAGCGCTGGCGCTCTATGATGCTGGCCTTAGGAAAAATTTTACCAAACTCCATATGAAGGCTTTTGGCGCGTCTTCCTAATACTTCCAAATCGTGCGTTTTTGGTTTATAGCCAGCAAATACTAATTGAATGGTGGCGTAAAATCGCTCAGTAGCTTGATGTAATTCAAAAGCAGCTATTTTATAATATTTCTGATTTCTTTCACCTTTAGACAAGTTGGATTCAAAGTTTTCATAAAACATTTCGGCACTGTCAAACCAATTTTCAAATTCTCTCTGTGCAATTGCCTGAACTTCTTGAAGACTTAAATCTCTCTTCTCCGCCAATTGATAGCGGCTGGTGTCAAATAAAACAACACCATCTCTTTTAACCTCGTTAAAAAAATAATTGCCTTCCTGCAATTGTTGGTTTACAAACTGTATATTTTCAAATTCAAGATGTATAGCTGTTTCAAAATTAAGCGCTTCCAGCTTATCTAAAATGGAAAACAAAAAGGTATCAGCATTGGCTTTGTCACTGTTATTCAAAATAATCAGCAAATCAAAATCTGACATATAGCTATATCTAACCCCATTCTCCACATATTCTTCATTTTGCCAATCACCACGGGCATAAGAACCAAAAAGAATGATCATCTCAATTTCCCAGTATTTTGGAATGAGCGCATCCTTTATAGCTTTTAGTTCTGCCTGCTTATTTGCGGGTAGGTGGCTAAGATCGGCCTTCATTTTTTAAATCCTATATTAATCATGCCAGATTCATTGAGTTTAAAGATAGCAGTTTTTACAAATAATCAACTAATAATAGACCTGTTTTAAAAACATAACATATATCCGCCTTGTATAATTGGATTTACACTCCATTTTACTATGCCTGTTCGAATAAGACATCCATTTTTAAATCGTTCTGCACATTGCCGGAGTACAAATTTGGCTTCAATCCAAAAGTTGTTATTGTAGCTAAAAACACGGCCTTCTTGGTTTTCGTTTCGCCCCTGAATGCCGTGAGCTTATTGCGTAGCTCTCCATCGTATTTTTTATCAATCGCAAATAACTCTGACGAAAATTTCATCTCACATAAACTTATTACACCATCACGGCGGTCTATTAAAAGATCTATCTGTGCACCGTTGGCAGAAGTAGTGCTTCGCCATGAAGAGCTCTCGGTTGCAATACCACTTATACCCAGTGCTTTTTTTATTTGCGGCACATGATACATGCATACTTGCTCAAACGCATAGCCGCTCCACGCCCGGTGTTTTGTGCTATCAATCAGCTTTACCCAATGATCTTTATCGAAACGTTTTTGACCTGCGATAAACTTAAGATGAAAGAGCGAGAAGAAATCACAGAGCTGGAAAAGGCCGTTGCGTGACTTCTTACCGAAGGGAATGTAACGCCTGATGAACCCGCTTTCTTCCAGCTCGTCCAGCAATCGTGTTAAGCCGCCCCCCGTGGGCAGTCCGCTCTCTTTGCTTACTTCATCCCGCGTAAGGCCTTTGCCTTTTTTTGCCAATGCCTGTACTATTGCTTCGTGACGCTCTGCCCTGTCAAACAAGGATTTAAAGAGGTTATCAAATTCTGTCAATAGCAAACCATTGTGCGTGAAACACAATCGGTCAATATTCTGAGAAGCACTTTGGCCTTTCTTTACTTCCTCCCAATAAAAGGGTATGCCGCCAAGTACCATGTAGAGCTGAACTAACTGATAATAATCCATGGCAATGCCTTTACTTTCCATCAACAATTTACACTCGTATAAATTGAATGGCTCTACTTTGATGCGTTTCGTAACTCTGTTGTGAAGCCCGGCTTTGTTGTTAATCAGGTTATTTATCATCCATGAGGCCGCAGAGCCGCATACAACCAGTACGATATCCGTTCTGCCTGAAGCCCAGCTGTTCCAAAAATGTTCCAGCGCCTGTATAAACCCTGAGTGCTGTGTATCAAACCAGGGCAGCTCATCTATAAATATGACCTTCTTTTTCTGTTTCGACTTTGAGATCATTTTACTGATCTGGTCAAAAGCCTCCATCCAACTGGTAGCGGGATCGTATTTGTAGTTTTGCTTTTTTACAGCACGGTTATAATTATCCAACTGCTGTTGCAGGCTTGCACGCCCCAGCCCCGTCAGGGAAAATGTGATCTTGTCACCGAACACATTTCTGACCAGGTACGTTTTGCCCACACGCCTGCGGCCATACAGGGCAATAAACTCCGACTTTCCCGAGCTTAACGCATCAAGTAAGATCTGCTGTTCTATCTCTCTTCCAATCATATTTTCAGTTTGGCCATAAATATACAAATTTTATGAGTTATGGCCAAACTGAAAACCGGTGGATTTCTCTCTGAAAAAATTATCCGCAGGGCAATTACGGTAAAAATCGGGCTATAACTTTTTGTAGTCATGTATGCCTGAAAGCGCAGTGTTTACAGGGCCTGTTTGTAAAAGTTGTCACTTCTGAAAATCCACTGCTTAGTAATCCAGCTCTATCTGAAGGAATTTTGATCCCGCAAGGTTCGCATGGTTTAAATACCGATTAACGCGAAGGCAGCAGATTAAAATCTAACCATAAAAATTCAACGCCATGACAAACGAAGTAGTTTCTAAGATTGACTGGAAGGAAGTCGGCATCACCGCCGTAGTAACTCTGGTAACAGCCACTATTGGCTGCACCATTGCAGTTGTAGTAGCTCAAACGCTCATTATTCCCGCAGTTAACAAAGCAAAAGAAAAACGGGCAGCCGCCAAGAGCAAGGATGCCAAATAGTAAGGAGTGAATATCACAATGCCTTGCAGCGAACGAAAAAATTAAACCATTTATTAACCAACATCAAAACAAGCCATGAACAAGTATAACGAAGAAATTCGCAAATATGAAAAGGAGGCCGAAGACCGTTACGATGATTACGACGATAATTACGACGAAGACGGATTCGACACAGGCCTCGAAGGCCAGGATTCCTACGATGAAGATTCTTACGAAGAGGTAGAATACATCGGGGAAGACAGCTACGATGAAGACGGCTACGACAGCTATGCGCAGGCCTCCATCGGTAAAATCAATCCAAACGACCGCACCTTAACCGTTACCGTTACCAACACCAGCGGCGCAGATGCCGAGGTGATCATCTTTGGCGGTAACGAAAACGCTCCGCAACCTGCCGGTGTACTCGTAACAGTGCAGGAAAGTTCGCACAACGAAGTGCGCGAGGAAAGCAAAGCCAATCCATTCAAGATCCAGGGTATGAAAATGTCCGTGTCCGATCCGTTGCAATTCGACAACGTGTGGAGGATCCTTCGTAAATCGGCTGCGGGTGCTGCCAACTCTTACCCTTACCAGCCACGCAACGCTACCTCTCCGCAAAACACCAATCCCAACCTCATTGACGACAGTGCGTTTGAGATGGACGTTACCGGACAGGACAGCATTCGCTTCTTCCAGAAGGCCGGTGTAAAAACCACTTTAACCTTCACCATCAAAGCTCGCGTTGATATGGGCAATGTGCTCATGGGTCAGAACGTGGCAGAAGTTTCTACCGCGCCACGCCCTACCGGTCTGCCTCAGATCGACCTGGCCAAACAGTCGCCAAGACCTGTATTCGGTGTTAAACCGAAGATCAAAAAAATGGTGCGCAAAGTTGTACGCCGCCCTATCAATGGTGGAGGCGGAGGCAACATGGGGCCACGTAAGCGCCTGCTCAAAAAACGCAGGTAAGCAATTTCAGCAGGGTTAAACAGAAGCCAAGGCGGGAAACCCTTCTCTGCTTTGGCTTTTTTTAAATCCATCATTACGAACCTTTTAAATCAATCACCATGTGCAAAGGAAAAGCGCAGAACAGGATAGACTACATCGTGTTGCAGAAGCCCTCAGAGGCAGCCAAAATCCTGAATAAATACGGCTACGAGCCGCCGAAAAAGGCCGATGAGCTGGTTAAAGCCATGAAGCTGCTGGTGCGCAAAAAAGGTGAACCAGTGGTTAAGGAGCTGATCAACATCCATCCTGAAAAGCAATTGATCCTGGAAACGTCGGGACATAATGCGGACGAGAGCAGCTACTGTGGCTGCCATAGTTCTTATTCCGGCGAAACCAAGGAGCTGCTTGACAAGCTCTCTGAACTTTCGGTGGACGATCTCAGCAAGCTCTACGACGATATTAAAAAGCAGTCGAAAGACAAGCCTGAAGATAAGCCGCTGATGGCTCAGGTGGAAACCGTATGGGATGAACTTAAGCGAAGAAAAAAACAAACGCAGAAGATCCAGGAGAACCAGGAGAATGGCCTTTGGCTGAAGATAGCTATTGGCGTACTGGCCGGGATCATTATCGGTAAAGCACTCAGCTAAACATGGTACGCATTATCAAAGAAGAACAGCCAAAAACGCAGCAACCGCTGCCTGAAGCCAGGCTCACTGAAAAATCAAAAGTGCTGCTGCAGGTAATCGGTATTGTGATTGCTGACAAGCCGCAGGCCATTCGCGAGCTGCTGGAAGACTACAGTGTTACGTTTGAAAAAGAGCCTTCTGAAAAAGAGCTGGTAGATACACTGCTTTCAGCCATTGGCGAATGCAATGCTGAGTTTAACAACGACCTGGCCAGTATAATTCTTGATTGCACGCTGGAGAATACCTACGACAGTTTCGATTTTGAATCCATGTTCTCCGGTAAAAAAAAGGCTGAGTCCGGTGCAGATAGCAGCCAGTCATCCGGTGGATCAGGTGGCGGAGGTTTATGGGCTGGTATAGCCAACGCTGTTGGAGGCATTGGCGGAGCCATTGGCCAGGGGCTGAAAGGAAAACAGGCAAGAGATCAGGCCACAGCCAATACCATACAGGGCATCTATGCCTACAAGAGCCAGGTGGCTGCGAATGACCGCAGCAAAGGAAAAAACAAGGTGTACATGATGCTGGCGCTTTTTGTTGTGATTGGCCTTGCCGTTACAGCGCTGGTTTATTTCAACCGCAGGCAGCAAGCTACACCATCAACCATTCCATTAAACACATAAGCCATGATATTACAGAAAAACAATTTCGGATTAACAGGTCTTTCCAACTACGTCAGCTACGACGACGGCTACGACAATCTCTTTAAAAAATTTAAAGATAAGCGTGCTGAAAAGAAACAGCAGAAGGAGGATGATAAGGCTGATAAAAAGCAGCGCAAAGACGACAGGCGCGGCGAACGTCAGGAAAAAAGAGAGCTGGCTAATGAGAAGCGCCGTCTGAAGAATGAGATGAAACAAACTCAGATCGACGAGAAAAAAGCTCAGATCAGCATGCTTAACCAGGCTGGTGCACAGCCTCCGGGAGGTGGTACGCCACCGGCAAGCGGAAATGATAATACGATGATGATCGTAGCAGGCATTGTTGGCGTGATCGTCATCGCGGGTGTAGGTTATGTCATCATGAATAAAAAGCCGGCCGCTGCACCGGTGGTATATGCCAAAGCAGCTTAATCAACCATTAAAAAAAAAAACAGCCATGATTATCGGAGAAATATTTGACCAAAACGCCGGATATGAAGAAAACTACGACTACCTCTTCAAACGCAAAGGCGGAGCGCCTGCACCCCGCCAGCAAAAAAAGGCAGAGAAGAAAGCAGGGAAACCCAATAAGCCAGGCGGGAGGCTCATGCAAAAACGCCAGGACCGCAAACCCGGCATTGCCCCTAAAAAACGGCTCATCATGGGCAACTTCGGCCTGTTCAACAAAAACAAAAAGAAAGAAGAAGCCGCGCAAGCCGCAGCAGCCGCCACGCCGGATGTTGCTACGCAAACTGACACCGACAACAGCCAGGATGCTGGATCCGTGGAAAACACCGCGCAAAACACGCAAAGCCCGGAAATGAATGCCGGAACAGAAAGTAATGCCGACAACCAGGCCGCATCTGCCCAGGAAGAACCGGCGGCTGAAACGCCTTCAGAAAACACAGAAACCGAAGAGCCTTCGGAAAGCAGCTACGATGAACCAGCCGCAAAAACGGAAACGAAAGCTGACAAATCCAACGACAAGACATCGGGTGTTGGAAAGTGGATCGGCTGGGGCTTCCTCGGCCTGACGGTAGTGGTTATCGGCTATACGATGTACCGGCTCGACAAAATGGAAGCAAGCCTTCCGCATAACAGCAACTTACACCCTAACGCATAAACCATGGACATTTTAGCAGACCCACAGGAAACCGAAGTAAACGTGGATGGCAACACGCCACAGGGAGCCCTTTTTATTTCAGTAAAAAACATTGGCGGCAATGCAGCTACGTTCAACGGAGTGGCATTGCCACCGGGCGAAGCCAAAAGCTACTCGTTCGTAGGCAAAGGGTACAAATCGCTGCCCTATGTAGTGAACGGCTCCACGCTCCGCATTCTATACATTCTTTAAACCATTGAGACATGATAAAAGCAGACCACGCCGTGCGGATCATGCAACGCTATGAAGACGATTATGACAACTTCTTAGATAAGCTGAAAGCGAAACGCAACGCCAAAAAACAAACAGCAGCAAAGGCTAAGACTGATGCTGATAAAGCTGACACGAATGTGAAGCAGGCAGAAGCCTATAAAGCCACGCATCTGAAAGACAAAGCGAAGGCTTTGTTGGATAAAGCCGGAGGTATTGAAGGTGTTGCCAGCACCGCTCAGAATGTGATCAAGTATTTTAAAACGGATACACCGTCGGATTACCAGATGAGCTTTGGCGGTACCGGCGACCCACCGCCACCGGAAAAGAAAATTCTGGGTATGCCGCCGGTAGCGGTGTATGTCGGTGGCGCTGTCCTTCTTCTCGCGGGGCTGTATGGCTTGTCGCGCCTTATGAAAAACAAGCAGCCAGCAGCAGTACAAACCACTATACCTGTAAACAACCCGGTTATTCAGCCGTTACAAGCAGCCTAATTATCAAGCCATGGTCATTCCGATTCCATCACATCAACAGCAATTTAAAGTAAAGGTGGGCATCCGCGCGGATGAACCTTGTGCGCTTGGCGTGACCTGTTATGACGCTTCCAAGCCAAACACAGATTACATTCGCCGCCGCATTCCTTTTTCTGAAAACCTGTTCCAGGGTAAAAATCCAGGTTACAAAGAGTTTACACTGCCCTTTCCCATCTCACCCGACCAGCTCATGGTTGAGCTGTACGATAAAGCGTATGGGGATGATTCGGGTTTTCATCTTGAAAAATTTGAACTGGAAAAAATGCCCGCACGCAGCGTATGGGCTGAACCCGATGTGCATCGCTTTATCCATTTTGCACAGGACTTTGCTACACGCGCCGGCTATTTGCCCACAGGGGTGTATGATAGCGCAGACGGCGATTTTCTGATACAGTACCTTCCGATTATTGAGGACCAACTGGGAAACCCTTTGGTAACACCGGCACGCACGAACAGGAAATCGGGTCGCATACAGGTATCGCAATCCGCTTTTTCCAAATACACAATACCCGTAAGGCTTATCGTGCTTTTTCACGAGCGCTATCACTTTCAGATACCGACCCGCCTTGAGAAACCAGCCGACCTCCATGGGCTAAGACTTTACCTGGATCTCGGCTTTCCGAGAACCGAGGCGGTGTACGCCACCACTAAAATATTCAACTCCCATCCGGAATCAGTTGGCCCCGGCCACAGCAACCGGGTGAAAGACATTGTGAATTTCATCGACAACTATTCAGGACGTGAGAACCTGAAAATGCACACCACATGAGAAAACGCGCAAACATAGGATTAAGCCTGGCTGAAAAGCTGAAGGAATTTTTTGCCACCAATGATGCGGACAAGAATGAAGGTCTTGTAGAAAAGCATTACGATGGCACAGATGATAATTTCTTTGAAGCTACGAATGCCAATCTGCGCACCGTGCTAAAGCTGGATGAGAAAAGCCAAAGCTACGAACGCGACGTGAAACGTTACGGCACACGCATCAAACTGATTGACGTTGCTGATGATGCTATTCCGAAAAAACGCAACAAAGAGATCCTGCCACTGAAGAAACCCTACAAGCGCAAGTCCTTCGATGAAAAGTATGAGAGCGACCTGGAGCGCTTTGGTACGCGTCCGGGCATAATCGATGTATCGAACGACGAGGAAAATAAAAAGAAAAAACTTCGTGTATTTCCAACCGACTTCAGTAAAGCCGCCTACAAAAACATGATGCGCAAATGGACCGCGCGCGAAACAACTACCTGGTCAGGCAACCCGTTTTCTGATATTTACCGCGACTTTCCGAAAGTACAGATCACTGTGCGCAACACTTCTGCAGAAGAAAAGGAAGTGCTTCTGTGGGGTGCCAACCGGCAACAAATAGTAAACCCTCCGCAGGCGGAGGATGTTCAGGACCATACGATCACGGCTATGATAAGTGTACCTGCAGGCGTACATCCGCAAGGTATGGCAGTTAATCCCGCGAACCAGTGCCTTTATATCGCCAACCAGCTAAGTGGCTCAGTTACTGTTCTTGATCAAAACAACGCACTTATAAAAATCATTCAGCTTCAACCGGCCTTCCCTGGTTTTACTTCGCCTGTTTCGGTAGCAATCAATACTAATACCGCAAGCAGCCGTTACGGTTACGCTTACGTGGCCTGCTCGGTGAGTAATAACATCGCTGTAATTGACCTGGCTTTGAACGTCGTCGCTATGGTATCTGCCGGTGTGCGGCCTGTTGCAGTTGCCTTTAACCCGGTGAATAATTGTGTTTACACCGCTAACCTGGTTAGCGATAACATAACGGTGATAGATGCTGAAAGTTTCGCAGAGCTGGCCGCTTCTCCGCTCCCCGCTGGCAACGATCCTATTGGCATTGGTGTGAACCCTGTGAACGGCGACGTGTACGTTGCCAATTCCCTCGGCAATAGCATTACGGTTTATGATCATCTGCACGCGCTCATCACCACTATTGCAGGTGTTGGTCAATATCCTGTTTCTGTTACCTACAATCCCGCCAATAACAGCATGTATGCCGTTGCAGAATTAAGCAATACGGTTTACCAAATCAATGCCATCACACATGCTGTGATTGTCGGCTTAAGCACCGGTCTTAAACCTTACAACGCTTTTTTTGACAGCTACAATAATTACCTGTACGTGCAGAACCGTGGCGATAATACACTCACGATCATTCGTCCGGATAACAGCAAAATAGATGGTCTCGCTTTCGGAAAGCAGAACATTGGAGGTGCCTTCAGCAGTTTTAATAAATCCATTTATGTTTCTGACACAAGCAGCAACACGATCAACATCATTGGTTATCTGGATGAAAGCAGTGTGCTCGTATTTAATCCGGATTATGCGGAGTTGAGAGAAGACCTGAAGAACAGCCCGGCCATCGTGCAGCACGTCAAGTTTGTAGTAACTGGCAACGAACGCCTGAATACCTTCCGGATGAGCAAGTTTACGCCCACCGGTCGCATCAGCAGCAAGCCTTTGTCTTTTGAACTATACGCCAGCCCACAAGCCACACTTAACGTTGCAGAAGTAACCGACCTGGCCGGAACGATCATCGACGGTAAAATGAACTGGCAATTCCGACTGCCCGGCCTGCACTCAGTAAGCATTCTTATCTGGTACCGCCAGCTGGAAGTACGCGACATTCTGAGCCCACCCGAAAACACATCATTAATCAAACATAAATAGCCATGACAAACAACAAACTCAATTACCTGGTGCTGCATTGCACCGCCACGCCTGAAGGCAGGCAAGTAAGCAAAGACGATATCATTCGCTGGCACACCAGCCCTGTTAATCAGGGCGGCCGTGGCTGGAACCGCCCCGGCTATGCCGACATCATCTATTTGAACGGCGACCTGGTAAATATTATTCCGTTCAATACCGACGATTTTGTAGATCAGTGGGAGATCAGCAATGGTGTGGTAGGCCTGAACGGCAACTCACGTCATATTGTCTATGCGGGAGGAATGGACAGAGAAAACAAACATCCTTTGGACACACGAACAAAAGAACAGCTGGCAACACTGGAAGTGTATGTAAAATACACCATCAAGCGTCACCCGAAAATATTGGTGCTCGGCCACAACGAGGCACCTAACGCAAACGGCAAGGCCTGTCCGAGCTTTAATGTGGGTGAATGGCTGCGCTCTATTGGGGTGCCTGAAGAAAACATTTACAGGAAGGCAGATACCGAGGTGAAAAAAGAAAGTGTAGCCAGCACCGCTACTACAACCGCTCCTGAAACCAACGAAACTGACGTATGAGAACGGTGCTGATACTGGCTGCGGGTGTGTGGCTTGGCCGCAGGATCTATACCGAACTGGCAGAGAACAAAGCTAGGGAGCGTGAAGTAGAGCTGCGCAAGCGACTGGATCAATTTATCCGCGAAAATCAACCTGGCCTGTCACCCGCAGAAGTTCAGCAGCGCGTAACCACCTTTTTCAAATAAACACGAATGGCAACCATTATACAGGACATAATCATCCCCGAAAAAAGCTCTGAATGCTCAGAGTGGATCAGCTATTACAAAAAGCTGGATGCGAAGTTCGGGGCAGAGAACGCAAAGACGATCTGGCTGAAAACCTGGCAGGTAAACGGCTCTACTGCATCCTGCACAACACGTCCTGATTTTAATGCATTCTTCAAGAAGCATGATATTGACGTGACCAATCTCGCCACCGCCGCTGTTGCTTCCGCTGCCGACCTTGGCGGTAGCCTGATGGGCCTTGGCAAAGGCATTACAAAAATGCTTGTTTACGGCGTGCCCATTGTGCTAACCATTGTGATTGGTGCTGTACTCTATTCAGTTGTAAAAGTAGCCAGCAATGCCACACCTGGTGATGTTGCCTCGTTAACGCCGCAAGGGAGGGCGGCATCGTTACTGAAATGAAAGCTGCAACACTACAACTCGCCCGCAACAATTCCAAAACGCTGATCATTGGCGGTGTGATCCTGATCGCCGGTGTGTGGACAGGTGTTGCAGTCATTCACTACCGTAAAAAAGTACGTGATCAAAAGGCTGTTGCATTCTTTAGTGAATTGCAACGGGACATTGCGCCTGATACCGTTGGCCTGGTTGAAAGCAAGGCCTTTGACCTCCATTACTGGGAAACCATAGGAAAAAAACTCGGTAAGCCTATGTACATGCTTACTGTGGCCAGCGCGAGAGCCTATGCAAAAGACATACGCGACAGCTGGGGATTTTTTGACGACGACGAAAACAAGATTTACAGCGTATTCCGCGCCCTGAAAGACCACGTACAGGTATCGCAGGTAGCCTATCAGTACTACATGGATCCCAAAGGTAGTAAGATCAATCTCATTGACGATCTGAAGAGCCGCCTGGCTAAAGACGAGGTTGGCCAGGTGATGGAGATCGTAAAAAAGATGCCGCCTTACCGTTTAGCAGAACCACCTAAAAAAATACTTACATGAGCACAAGCACATCAAATACAGCAGCAAGCGCCGATAAAAAAGATCAAAAGACCGGCTTGCTGAAAAAATATCTTGACAACACATTCGGAGATGAAGGTCTGCGCACGGATGTCAAGATCACATTGACAAATGAAACCATTTTCAAATTCGTAGCAGCTGTGGTTGCCGCCGCAGCGCTGGGAACTGCGGCCAGCATGGTCGTTAAAAAAATGTTCGCCTAAAAACCATCTTCATGAAAAAAGCAGTCATAGCCGTTTTCTCAGTCTCTCTCACTGCAGGTACACTATACCTGACCTATACACAGGTAAAAGATCACATGATTAAAAAGCTGGTGAGTGTGTGGCAGGAGGAAGCAAAAAAACAAAGCAAGGAGCTGAGCGCCGACCAGGTAAAGCACCTTAAAGAGGGGCTGGATAAGCTTTATGCCTGGGAAGTAAAGTGGCTTGCAACATACACACAGAAAGCGTTTGCCCGCGCATCGGAAAAAGAGCTAAGCCCGCTGCTTACAAAAATAAAAAACAAAAACATACGCGACAGGGCCGATCTGAAATCGGTTGATACACTTCTGTTCGGCACCTGATCATCTAAAAACACAACCATGGAAACACTTACGCTTATTATCTCCAACATTCAGAATTACATGACCTCGCTCGACTGGTCATACATTAACACATTCATTATTCTTTGCTATGGCATCAATCACTACAAAGTAACAGAAGGGCTGCAAAAGGTAACTGGCGCACAAACCCGCACACGTTACCGCGTGATCCTCGTTGGAATTGCGTATGGCATCGCACTGTACTTTCTACGTGGCTATTCGGTGCAGCACATCGAAAACCTTTTCCAATCATTCGTCTTTGCGCTTGTATTTCACAAGTTCATTGTAGAGGCACTGCTTTACTGGCTGGCTAAACACGGATTGCCGGAAAGTATCAGTAAGCATTTACTTGACGAGGAGCAGCTAAAAAAGCTGAGCGACGGCGCAGCAGATAAATAAACTAAAAAACACACCAACTATGAAAACAAGTAACATCGTTATCATCATTCTTACGGCGCTGTGTTTAGCGCTCACGCTGGTCGTACTGATACGGCCTCCCTGCAAGGACAGTGAAATTCGCGCCGATGGCAGCACGGCGAGCTGGATAGAAACACAAAATGATTCACTTATCAAAAGCAACGCCTCTCTTGACAAGCAGATCAGGAACTACAAATTTCAAACAGATACACTCCGGCAAAAGCTGCTTGCCACCAAACAAACCATTAATAAATTAAAACAACAACAGCATGAAAAAATTAGTCGTATTGATAGCCTTAACAGCATTGAGCTGTATGGCTTCTTCTCAAAATTTAACCCCTAAAGTACAACAGCAGGATAAGGACACCCTGTTTTGTTTTACGCTCGATCAAAGCCGAAGCCTCGCCAAATACCTGGAACAAGGACGCTACTGCGATTCGTTGCTCACAAAAAGCGAAACGCAAATACAACAACTCTACGAGTTGCAGGCGGCAAACGACAGCTGTATGGCGAAGCTGAATGAAAAGACGGAGAACCAGCAACGAATGCTGACCAACCAGCGAACTGAAATCAGTGGCCTCAACTTAAAGCTGGGACAAAGCGATAAAGCATGCCGGAAAGAGCGTTGGCAAAAATACCTTTTCCTGGTGAGTACCGTGGTGCTGGGAACCTGCCTCATTATCAAATAACAACATCAATAAAACATAATTATTAACCATTAAAAATTTAATCACATGGGATTTATCGGAGGTTATCAAAGCAATTTCAATTTTAACGCGCTGCAACTTGTCGGCGATTTTCCAATCGACCATTCGCTCGGCGGATATGGTGTGGCAAGTGGAACAGACGTGTATGTATTAAACCTGAACCCTGCCATTGGTGGGTATCGTGCAGGTCTTCCGCTGGAAGTCAAATTCACGCATCCAAACACAGGTCCGGCAACCATCAATGTTGACGGCAATGGTCCGCAGCCTATCAAGAAGATCACGAATGGCGTGCTGACTGACCTGGATGAAGGTGATCTTGCTATTTACAAAGTTTATATTCTGATTTACGACGGCACGTATTTCCAGGTGGCTAATCTGTATCAGGGCAGCTCACTCGTGTTGCCATCCGACGCAACTGAAGATCAGAGAGGGATCGCAAAAATTGCTTCTACAGCCGACATCAACGCCGGTGCGGATAATAGCAAGATCGTAACCCCGGCCAAGCTTGCCGCCTATGTGGCGAATAAACTTACCAATCTTTGGGAAGACAAAGGCCTGATGGATTGCTCCGCAAATCCACCATATCCTGCCGGACAGGTTGGTGATGCCTATACCGTAAGTGTTGCCGGAAAAATTGGTGGCCCGGCTGGAATGAATGTTGCAGTACGCGCAATCATTTACTGCCACCAGGATAATGCCGGTGGAACACAGGCACAGGTGGGGGATAAATGGACAGTCCTTCAATCCACCGTTGAGCTTGCTACAGAAGCCATTGCCGGTATTGCCAGGATTGCCCTGCAGGCCGAAGTAAATGCCGGTGTAGACAACGCTACAATCGTCACGCCACTCAGGCTTAAAACACTGCTCGACAACCTGGGCGCTACCGAAGTATTGCGTGGCCTCGCAGAGATAGCCACACAGGCTGAAGTAAATGCAGGCGCTGACGATTCACGCATCGTTACACCACTCAAACTAATGACCCTGCTGAACAACCTGCTGCGATATACAGCCGGTTCCGACGCAAGCGCAATCGTACCTAAAAACGGAGTGGGAAATGAAGCTTCCGCAGTATTTGCAGCGATCCTTAACGGGCAGTATAACCTTGCATCCGGACCATACAGCGTAGCTATCGGTCAGTTTGCAAAAGCAATCTTACATGGGCAATTTGCCAGGTCAGGTGGCAGCTTTAACAACGTGGCAGGTAGCGCGCAGAACAGCGTGATCAGCCTGTTCCGTAATATTCCAGATTCAGCTCCGGCAACACAACTTACGCTCGATGGTGCTGATGCCGCAGACAGCAACCGTTGGCTTTTAGAGCAGAACACGCTTCAGCACTTTACCGCTATGGTAACCATCGTTCAAAACAATGGCAAGCAAGGTACACCAGGTGATACCTGGACAGGAATTTTTGAAGGCTGCGTGAAGAACACAGTTGGAGCGCTTTCCTGGGTGGGAGGTGAACCTACGCTGAGAGACACGCGCCAGGATCACGGCTTTTTCCCAACCATACAATTCCAGCCTAACAACGAGGAGGTTGTGGTAACGGTGGATGGCATGAAGGAGAGAGGCCTTCACGTCATGGTAACTGTCAACATCACACAAACCAAGTTCAAACTGGAATAACAAAACTACATAACGATTAAAAAAGTACCAATATGAGCTTTATAGGAGGATATCAAAGTAACGTCAGTCTCAGCGATCTCAACATCGTTGGCGATTTTCCAATCGATCATTCCATTGGTGGGTTTGGGATTGGGCTTGGACAAAACGAATACACCATTACGTTGAATACCGCCATTACGCAATACCGTCAGGGTTTGCTTCTGCAAATTGCTTTTGCAGAGGCAAACACCGGTGCGGTGCATGTAAATGTGAGTAATCGCGGTTTAAAATTTTTGAAAAAACCAACGCCAGGTGGCCTCGTGGATCTCGACGCAGGAGATATCACCACGAATAAAATCTACCTGTTGGTTTTTGACGGGCAGGGCTTCCAGGTTGCCAACCTGGGAGGTAGCAATGCGCTTGTGGTAGATGCCAACGAAGATACCAAAGGCATTGCGCAGATCGCTACAAACCCCGAGGTAATGGCCGGTATTGACAATAACAAGATTGTTACTCCGGCAAAGCTGGCGGCTTATGTCGCCAACAAAGTCACCGGGCTATGGAAAGACAAAGGACTGATTGATTGCTCAGGCAATCCCAATTACCCGGCAGGAGTAGCAGGAGAAGCCTACACGGTTAACGTGGCCGGTAAGATCGGCGGTGTTGCCGGGCAAAATGTAGGCCTGCGCGATGTCATTTATTGCAATACGACAAACGCAGGTGGCACTGATGCAGCCGTTGGAAACAACTGGACAATACTTCAGGCCAACCTGGAAGCAGCAACAGAAGTCATTGCCGGTTATATTCGCCTGGCTAGTCAGGACGAAGTAAACACCGGCGAAAGCTTAACCACTGCGGTTTCACCACGCCGCTTAAAAGACATGCTTGATGCCAGGCATGCCACTGAGGATATTTTTGGCCTCATGCGCATAGCCACGCAGGCTGAAGCATTAGCGGGTGCAGATGATACGAAAGCGATAACCCCGTTGAAGCTGAAAGGATTGTTTGACGGCAGGCAGGCATCTGAGGATGTTGCCGGTTTGCTTGGTATTGCCACCCAGGCCGAAGTAAATGCCGGTAACATTGACAGTAAAGCACTAACGCCCCTGAAGCTGGCTGTGTTACTGAACACATTGCTACGTTTTCAGAACGGCGCAGGTGAAGGCTCTATCGTTCCAAGAGTAGGAGCTGGCAATTCAGCTGCTGCTGCTTTCGCCGCTGTATTTGGCGGTCAAAATAACCGTGCTAATGCTCCATACAGCTCGTCGCTTGGCCTTTATGCCGATGCTATTCTTTTTAATGAATGGGCTAAATCTGCCGGTGCATTTTACAATGTGAAAGGCAGTGCGCAATACAGTGTTCTTAATCTCTTAGCGCTGATCCCGTCCGGAACCAAAGCCGTGGCAATCACCGCAGATGGAAACTCAGCCGGCGCTAACCGTTGGCTGCCACCTAACAACAGCGTGCAACAGTTTACAGTGCATGTCGCGGTTACTCAAAACTCAGGCACCATTGGCACAGCAGGTCTTACATGGACAGGCGTGTATGAAGGCGCTGTTCGTAATTTGAACGGGGTGATGAGCTGGGTAGGTACGGAACCTGCACTGATCGATTCGCACCAGGATCCCGGTTTTACACCCGCGATAAGCTTCACGTTTGGTGCAGGTGAGATCACATTAAACGTTACGGCTATGATCGAGCGCAGCCTCCATGTAAGTGCAACAGTTCACATTAACCAGGTGAAGTATAGCCTGGCATGATAAGCAGAATTTAACCCTTTTACACTTATGGACTACTTAAAACTAATTGCCATTTTATTCAGCGCTACCGGATTTTGGAAGTTGATAGAGCTGCTTCTGAAGTACCGTGCAGAGGCTCGTAAACAATCAGCCGAGATCCGCAACCTGGATGCCCAATCTGAAAAGCAAATTTCTGATAACTGGATCCAATGGTCGCAAATGCTGGAGAAGCGGGTGAAGGAGCTTGAAACAGTGGCAGAAGAAAACAAAGAATTAAAACGGCAGATTGAGCAGCAGCGCCGACGCATTGGCGAATTGGAAAGCAAAGTGGAACGCGTGGAGAAAGAGAACCAGCAGCTCCGCAACCGGCTTCAGGAAATTACAGATCAGCAGCAATCATAATGGACGGACAAAGCAAGGGAATGAAGCTCCTCTATACGTTTTTCCTCATTACAGTAACCGTGCATACGGTTGTGTTGCTTGTCGATCATTTTTCGCCGAAAGAACCATGCAGCTGCAAGAAAAAAGAGAATGGCTGATTTTATTCAGATATGGAAAGGAACCAAAGGTTTTGAAGGAGGTTACCAGCAGCTTGCCAACGATTCAGCGAACTATTGTCCTGCCAAAGGTAAACCGGGCAGCAAGCTGATTGGCACCAAGTATGGTATTTCAGCCATTGCCTATGGCGATTATTTCCATCGCTGCCCAACGGTGAGCGACATAAAAAACCTTACCCCTGAGCTGGCGCAAAAAATCGCTAAAACAAAATTCTGGGATCCCGTTCAGGGTGACACCATCCAAAGCCAGGGTGTGGCTCACCTGGTGTTCGACAGTGTGTATGGCTCTGGCAGCTATGGCCCACTGCACACGCGCCAGGCCATTAATAAGTTAATGGGCCCCGGCACAGTTAAAGAATATAAATCCTTCACACTTTCCGGCGACGAAGTAAGCAAGATCAATAAGCTGCCTGCAGACAAGTTTTTTACTACGCTGTCTAACATCCGGAAAAACTTTTTCAAGGGCATGACCTACGAAAAAGGTTATATGAACCGCATGGCAAAAATTGTGAGCATGTACGCGAATTTGCTCACAAACCCTACTGCCATTGTAAAGCGCCATAAGACCGGCGCTGTGATCACACTCTCAGTGATTGTAATTGGCGTAGGAGCCTTTTTCCTGATCCGCCGGTACCGTCGCAAAGCCACCACTTTATTAGCTGCCGCATAAGTATGAATATCACACGCCAACATATTTACTGGGGTCTTGGCATAACGGCCGGACTGATTGCCGTTGGTATTGTGGTGCATAAAAATCGCAAGCAGCTAAAAGAAGTAGCGGGTAAAGCGCAAAGCTGGTTAAAACCCGTGGTGGCAAAAATTACAAGCGGCTTTGGCTACCGCACCGATCCTAAGACTGGGAAACCAAAAGAGTTTCATAATGGCATCGACCTTTCAGTGCCAATTGGCACTTCTATCAGATCGCCTCTTGATGGTATAGTATCATTAGTAAGCTCCGGTGGTGATGGTGGCAATCAAATTATCATTCGCCATAGTAACGGCTACTTTACGGGTTATGCTCATCTTTCTAAACAGCTTGTAAAAAAAGGAGATAAAATAAAAAAGGGAGACGTGATTGGCTTGTCCGGCAACACTGGTAAAAGCACGGGGCCACATCTGCATCTCACCATGACAGACCCTTCAGGCGCAAAGATAGATCCGCGGCCGCTTCTATACGCTTAAGCGCTTCCAGCGAAAGTAAATCGACAAGCGAAACTTATACAAAGGCCGGCCTACCGGCCTTTTAAGCCACCATGGCTCCAAAATTGCCAAATAACTGAGCTTCCAGGCTACAATTTAACAATTAAAGCTTATTAAATAATTATTATATTTGTTTTAGGTGAAAAAGCTCCTGATCATATCATTTTCTATATTCTACTTTTTAGTAGCATGTGGAATATCTGTGAGCTTACATTATTGCGGCAATAGACTGAAGGAGGTTTCATTTACACAGGAGCTCGATGATTGCTGTTGCAGCAAAATGAAGAATAGCCATTGCTGCAAGGATAAATCCTACGCCTTTAAATTAAAAGACACTCAGGAATTGGCGACTAAGGAAACGCTTTCTCAACCTGACAGCAAAGAGCTCTTAATTTCGCCGGTATCAATTCAGGTTCATCTTGAAAAATTGGTAATTGATTTATTTTCTTTACCGGATTGCAACGCACCCCCCTATCCCGATCCCGGGAAGATCTATCTCCATAACAGGAGTTTTAGAATTTGATTTACGTGTACATGATTATTGCCTGCGCTAATAGCTGTGGGCTTTCTGCACTTGTATTTACTAATCAAATTTTAAATAGATAAACATGAAAAATTTTATGATCACGCTGCTTGCTGTAGCAGCTATCTCAACAACAGCAATCGCACAAATTCCTAATGGGGGCTTTGAAAACTGGAATTCTATGGGAAGTTATGATAATCCAGCTGATTGGAGCACAATGAACAACAAAACAGCTACACAAAGTATGTACACTGCTACTAAAGGTACACCTGGTAGCCCAGGCAACTCTTATTTAAAGTTAACTTCGAAAACTATTGGCGCAGTTGTTGTTCCCGGCATTGCTGTGTGTGGCCGTCTTGATACAATGTCTTTGCAGCCAATATCAGGAGTGCCATTTACTCAAAGACCGGCTACGTTCACCGGAAAGTGGCAACACATGATCTATGGCAGTAGTCAGGGTTCTGTAAAGGTTATTACAACCAAGTGGAACACGACTATGCAAATGCGTGATACCATTGCCCATGCAGAGCAGACGTTGGGAGGCATGGCTATGAACTGGTCGAATTTCAGCATGAACCTAATGTACATGGACTCACTTAATTATCCTGATAGTCTAATGATTATACTTAACGCCAGCGGTTCTAACCCGACAAATAATGACTACCTCTGGGCTGATAATCTCGCTTTTAGCGGAACAGTTGCCGTGGTAGTACAAACCGTAAGTACTGTTGGTGTGAAAGAAGTTCAAAATAATTTGAACAACTTTGCTTTGTTTCCTAATCCTGCAAAAGAATCAGTTCAGGTATCGCTTTCTTTAGCACAGTCGCAACCCATCCATATTGAAATTTTCGATCTCACCGGTAAACTTGTTCAGACAGTAAAAAAAGAAGGAATGGTTGGTGAGTTTAAGGAAAAAATAGACGTAAAAGATCTGCCAAAAGGGACCTACCTTTTTAAAGTTTCAGGGAACAGCGTTTCGGAAACAAAAAAGATCGTTATTGAATAGCCGTGAACATCGGAGCTATTTTGTGAAGGGTTCTTTAAGATCAATAATATTCTAACCAATGAAAAAAATTCTAATCATATCTGTTTGTTCTATTGCATTCGCGGTCACTGCACAAACCGCGCTTTATATTCCGGACACCTTGTCCGGAGCAAATATTAGCCTGTTGCTTCATAAGGATAGCATGGCATTTGTGCCAGGCCCCAAAACAAAAACCTTTGGTGTAAACAACCGCAGTTACCTGGGACCAACCTTAATGCTGTACGACGGAAGCTCAGTGAACATGAGCGTAAACAATCAAATTGGAGACACAACCACTATTCACTGGCATGGTCTGCATGTTCCGCCAGATAAGGATGGCGGACCACATACTACCATTTTACCAGGCGTAACATGGAACCCTTCGTTCACAGTAATGAATGATGCCGCAACATACTGGTATCATCCGCATTTTATGGGTAAAACTGCCATGCATACCATGAAGGGAATTGCAGGAATTATAATTGTGAAAGACGCAGCTGAAGCCGCTCTCGCCTTGCCACGCAAATATGGCATTGACGATTTTCCTGTCATTGTTCAATCACAACAGCTGGATAGTGTAAATCAAATTATGCACCGGGGCATGGAAGACAGCCTTATATTTGTAAATGGTGCCCGTGCGAATTATGGCTATACAGTTGTTGCTACCATGCCTGCACAGGTTGTTCGCATTCGCTTATTAAATTTGGGTGGGGAACGCAGCTATAACTTTGGCCTTAGTGGCAACAAAACATTTTCCATTATAGCGAGTGATGGCAGCTTGTTACCCGCCCCTGTTAGTGCTACGCGCATTCGTTTAAGTCCGGCTGAACGAGCTGAGATCCTGGTTAATCTTACAGGTATGAACACCCAAACCATTTATCTCAAAAGTTATGCTTCTGAGCTTCCTATGGGCGTGCAGGGCGGTCCAACCATGCCTATGCCACCTAATAGCCCGCCGATGGACAGTCCTATAAACGGCATTGACTTTAATGTTATGCAGATCAATGTATCTTCTCAAACTGCCAATCCTGTTACGACGATACCTTCTACGCTGATAAATATAACGCCTTACACAGTAAACCAGGCAAGCATTACGCGTACCATCAACTTTACCGCCGATAGCATGATGGTAATGGATGGGCCGTTCTACTTTAACGACAGCACGTTTAATATGATGCGGATAGATTATACAATTCCTTTGGATAACACTGAAATATGGGAACTGACCAATCAAACAATGATTGCTCATCCTTTCCATTTGCATGATGTACCATTTTTTGTGCTTGACAGAGATGGGATCGCACCACCTGCCTATGAACGCGCAAAAAAGGACGTTGTATTGGTCGCTTCGAATGAAACAGTCCGCTTCATTACGAAGTTCACTACTTTCACAGATACTGTTGTTCCGTATATGTACCATTGTCATATTCTTATGCACGAGGACGACGGAATGATGGGGCAGTTTATGGTTACAAGCCTTACTACGGGAATAAAGCAGTATGCAATGAATAATGACAATTTTCTTATCTATCCAATACCTGCTTCGGAACAACTAAATGTTGTAGCAAAAAATGTAAGATTTGAGAATGCCACTTTCACGCTGCGTAATACACTTGGAATGCCAGTTTACACCCGCGAACATATAAATGAGAACGCCTCGCAAATAATTACTTCAGGTATGGCTCCTGGTATGTATATATTGGAAATAAAGAACAAAGGCAACCTCGTAACTCAAAAAATTATAATTGAATGAAACAAATAATTAAAATATCTATTCTACTTTTCTGTGTCTATTTTATTGCATCATGTGGAGGCAAAAGAGTAAACACAGGCGTAACGGCAAACACCACCATAACGTTTAAAGTTTGGGGGAACTGCGATATGTGTAAAGATCGGATTGAAGAAGCGCTGCAGGTGGATGGAATAAGAACTTCTGATTGGAACAAGGACAGTAAGATCTTGACCGCATCATTTGACAGCACAATTATTTCTCGCGACAAGATCGAAAAAAATATTGCAGCTGTCGGTCACGATACTGAAAATCAAAACGCAGAAGTTGGCGCATACGCAGACCTGCCGGAATGCTGTAAGTATGAAAAGAAAAAATAGAAAATCAAGGCTTTAAGTGGAATATCTTATAAGAGCTGCGAAAATTTAGTACTGATTTCCTTATAAATAATATGGCTCCAAACAAAGAAAGTATTTTTATCTCTCTGCTAAGAACAAATATATTTAAAATAATTCACCAAAAAAGGGCGGTTTACCGCCCTTTTTTGGCATTTCTAAATTTTAGGTGGGATAAACAGGTCTCCTGTTTAACTATTTTAAATCTAAAATATTCGCCGCTTATCATTTAGTTTATCGCACGAGGTTTTGTTTCACTAACTTTGTTTTAATGCAAACAAAACTGATCGGTAAAACTCTTTTCATAAAAACGTAACCTTTATAAATTTCTTTCCGTTATAATACATATGGAAAGTGTGATAAAAGTCACGAATAGAAAAGGCAAACTTCTAAAAGTTTGCCTTTCACGTTTGTGTTATAAATAGAAGATCGAAAAATTGAAAAATCTTACATAAGTAAGAACACCTTAAATGAAAGGTATAATGCGTGAATGGATCAAACTACATTTGGTTCATGAAGTTAGTAAATAAAGAGGTAATAGTGATTGACGATAATCCCATAGACATTTGGCTCATTGAAAAGATGATTAGCACTTATGGTATCGATCTTTCTATTAAGCCTTTTAATTCGGCTAAAGATGCCGTAAAATTTTTCAGCGGCAATACACATAAAAAACTACATACTGTTCTTCTTGATCTTAATATGCCTGAGATGGACGGTTTTGGTTTTCTATCGGAGATGGAACGCTTAGGCCTGTCCGATCAACTTCTGGTACATGTTTTCACTGCCTCAATAAACCCCGTAGATACAGATAGGGTAAAACAATTCCCAGTAATCAGGCAGGTGATTATAAAACCTATTACCCAGGATGTTCTTGAACATTTAATCAAATAAGCTTTACCACATATTCCCAAACCCTCGACTGACCCTAAAATATGAATATTAAAGAACAAGTATTTTTTCACTCGACGTCGTGCTCGGTCGATGGAATTATACACACAAAGTTCAAAAAAGATATTGTTATTGATGTTGACATTGCTAAAAGCATAGTTAACGACAGGAAATTTATGTTTGGAGATAAGCCCAGACCCATTCTTGTAGATGTGAGCGACTTACTTTCAATTGATAAATCGGCGCGGGAATATTTCAACACAAACGATTCATGGGAATTTATTACTGCCTGTGCCGTTTATACCACTAATCCGCTTTTATATATTTTAGGAAATGCCTGGTTGATGTTGGATAAACCTATAATTCCTTCAAAAATCTTCCGTAACAAACAGTCGGCCATTACCTGGCTTAAAAAAGTTACCTGACTAATTTGATCCTAAGGCTTCAAAAAATTTGAGAATGGCCTGTTCCTTCTCAAATTCAATAACGGTTTTAATCTCCTTTAAATCGTTAGAATCCGTCACGGTAGCTTTAATAATATCTTCTTCTGTAAACTTTGCATCTTGCTGCAATTTTAGGGCGCGCATATAGTCCTGCTTGGCCTTATTAAACTCGTCCTTTCTATAATGAGATTCACTTTTCAGATAATACGTTACAGCATCGGCAGGAGCAGATTTAATAGCTTGCTCAAAATCAGATAGTGCCTTGTCATATTCACCCAATACATTATACATTAACCCGCGCAGTCTCATAATCTGTGCATTGGATGGTTCATGTGCCAACGCCTCGTCGCAGGACTTAATAAAATCCAGGATCATCTTTTGTCTATTTACAAGTGGGCTCATTTAATAATTTCATTCTCCTGTTTATTAGACGGAAAGAATGACAAAAGGTTTAAAACATATTACTCTCGCTAAGGCTCAATAAAATACAAGTTATTGTGCACCTGAACAAGAAAAAATAGTTATTACTTAGTTATGTTAAAAGCAAAAGGGTATGACCTTTTTGAGAACACACCCTTTAACAATATGGCGGGTGTGCACCTTACAGCATACGCCCGGCATAGATGGCTTGCGACAGCCAATATCCACCAAACGAAATGAGAAGGACACACCCATATAGGGCGTCCCTCGCATTTGCCGGTGGATCAAAAAGATGTCGCAATTCTCTATACCATAGCAAGCGATTAACGCTAAATTTCAGTAAAGAACGAATGTTAAAGTTAACTTTTAATTTTGACATTAGAAAAGGGAAACTAAAAAGCCCGGTAGCAAAGGCAACCGGGCTTTTTTAATAAATCCAACTGAGCGGTAATTAAGCTGCTTTCGCCGTCTTTTTTTTATATTTCACCGCGCTTTCTACAGCTACTCTTTTGTCACCTCCCTTCACTTTCTTCGCGGATTTCTGAGCAGGTGCGTTAGTAACGATCATTTCGGTTACCCGATCTAATACACTTTCTTCGTAATCCTCAGTGTAGATTTGAGCAGACCTGGAATCTTTTTGACCAAGAGCTTCCTGAACTACGTCAAGCCCAAAACCTTTGCGGCGTAACTCCGTACCAAAGGCATATCTCAGAGTATAAGTTGTGATCTCCACGTCATCATGACCTGCATCTTTTGCGAGTTTGGTCAACGTTTTGTTAACCCGTTTTCTTTTTTGAGAATAAGTTGCGCGCCCGGTTTTACTTTCTTCATAACCGATAGGAAATACAAGTTCGTGGCCTGCTTTGTTATAGATATCATATTTATTCAGAATATCTATAGATTCAGGAGTAAGTTTGATGGACACCTTTACATTAGTTTTGCTTCTTTTGTACTCAAGCCTTCCAGACAGTAATTTTCCATTTGAGTACTTAGCATCCAGAACTTTATTTTTACTAAACTTAGCAACATCTATAAAATTCATACCGCGGTTATTGAACATAAATAGGAGATAATTCTGTGCATTCCATTCAGCTGCAGTTTTACCGTATTTTAAAGCGCGGATATCTTCAATTACATTCATACGAATAGGTCTTGGGGTTGTGTCTTCACCTTTAACAATATAACCACCACTCCATGGATAATTATCGAACCTTTTGTTTTTTAAAATCTCCTTAACAGCTTTGTTTGTAATTGATCTTACCGCTCTCAAATAGGGGCCAATGCCATTTAATGTATTTCCAATAGAAAGATGATGCGCTTCAAAATTTTCAAGGAAAGTAATTGTAATATCAGCTATAAGAATATCCTTTCCATCATTGAACTTTTTAAAGGCTGCAATCCCGTCTTCATACCATTTCGCTGTTCCGTTTTTCTTTTTATCGCGTGTCCGGTCAATGATCACCTGACCGAATTTTTCCAGGTAAAGATTACGCTCTTCTTTTGGTCTTGATTTATCTACATACTCCTGCACCTCCGGTTCATGTTTTTCATTCAGCTTGCTGTTAATTTTAGAGACTACAAATTCCTTCATTGCATCAAGGTCCATTTTTTCAATTGCAAGAGCGTGATCCGATAAAGTTGTATTTACCGCTGAATAACGTTCGTGAATTGCAGAGTTAATCCGGTTGAAATTTGGATAGGTTTTTGCCACCCTGTTTTCTTTTTCAATCCATTCCGATGTGGTGAATTTATACGGTAGAGTAATTTCTCTGAAATCCGCATCCTTAAAAATCCGGATCCGTAAAGGGTAGATATTTTTATCTATCTCATTTTCGAGATCGATCAGGGATTTATCCTTCCTTCTTTTATCGAGTATAATTTTTGCTGTTGCCATAATCAATTTTATTAGTAGATTTCTGTTTCAAAGGTAAGTCAAAAAGATGAAATCCGTACAAGTTTGGTACAAGTTTGGTACAAGTCAGGGTAAATTTCAAATGGTCTCAAAAGGCACGTTAAAATATAAACAACTGATATACAGTATAATATATAAAACAATAAAATCCAAAAAAGACCAATTTGAACCACTTGGATCAGTCTTACAAGCAGAGGGTCGGGGGTTCGAACCCCTCAACTCCCACAAAAAGCCTTCACCCTGTGAAGGCTTTTTTAATTCAGGGGCAATTAGCTCAGTTGGTTCAGAGCACTGCCTCGACAAGGCAGGGGTCACTGGTTCGAGCCCGGTATTGCCCACGGAAAAGTCCTGCATGCGTGTAGGACTTTTTCTATTTTGAATCTCTCGCCCTGAAATAAGTTGATGCACTACCAGCCGCCCGCAAAATAAACGGATGCATAGTATCCTTGAAAAAGAAGCGGATCCCTATTCACATGATTGTTGTACTTTTATACCCATGACCGAACATTGCCTGATCCTGTTGAGAGGACTTCCCGGAAGCGGGAAAAGCACACTGGCGGCCGTGTTGAGCGAGCAGGGCAGATACCCTGTGTTTTCGGTAGATGATTATTTTACGGATCCCCTTACCGGCTCTTATCATTTTGAGTTTAAGGATAACCACCTGGCCTATAAGCAATGCGAAGCGCAAACCAAAGCAGCCATGCAACAGGGAATGCCGAAGATCATCCTGCACAATACTTTTACCATTGCCTGGGAGCTGGAAACCTATTTTAAGCTGGCAGCACAATTCGGGTATGCCGTATTTGTGTGTACTGTCGAGAACTATCATGGCCATGGCAATGTGCACCGGATTCCTGATGAGCAGATCGCTAAAATGGCGGAAAAATATAAGGTGAAGCTGTTCTGATAATCATTGTGTGATGCCTTGGATAGCTGCATCATCCCTGGCGGTTGACGGCTTGCGTCTGCTTGCGATTTGAAGTCAGCGCTCGGTTACGGCACATGCAGGAAATAAAAAAACCTCCCGGATCTACAGGAGGTCTTTTTAAAAGGATCATCTAAAAATTATTTCTTTGGCATCTTATCCTTCGGTACCAGGTACACCACCGATAAATCAAAATAGTTCATCGGGTTTTGAGGGAAGTTACGCACATTTAACTGCTCAAGGCTGTAATTCTCATCATAAAAGATAGGCATGAAGGGCGCTTCATCGAGTACCACCTGCTCAGCCTGTGATAAGAGCTTATAACGTTTCGCCTTATCAGGCTCTGTGAAGGAAACCGAGAACAGGGAGTCGAAACACGCGTTCTTGAAGCGGGTAGGGTTGATAAAGGATTTTTCTGCCGGGTCTGCCGGAACGTGCTGGCCATAGAAAACAGTTAAGAAAATTTCCGGATCAGGATAATCGGCATACCAGGCAAGACGGAAGAAGTCGGATTTGCCCAGGTGTACCTGCTCGAGGTGTTCGGTCATAGGAGCGGTATTGATAGAAACATCCACATTCAGGTTTTCTTTCAGCATTTTCTGGATCACCTCTGCCACCAAAACGTTGATGTCTCCGCCACCGCTGTTAATGTGCAGCGTCACTTTCGGGAAGCCTTTTCCCTCAGGAAAACCCGCCTCTTTCAGCAATTCTTTGGCTTTGACCGGATCGAAGGTGTACCCTTTCAGGCCTTTGAAATCATAGCCGTCTTTTTCGAAAGCCTCGGAGTAAGGAACCATGCCGTAATCTGCCGGCGAGCCCTCGCCCTGGATCGTAAAGTCGGCGATCTTATGACGGTCGATGGCATAGTTGAACGCCTGGCGTACCTTTTTGTTGGCAAAAGGCCCGCTTTGGGTGTTAAAGCCCAGGTAGTGAGTGTTGAGTGCGGCAGAATTCAGGATCTGGAAATCGGTTTTACGTTCTTTGGCATGCTCCAGGTCTCCCATGATCTCGTGGAAGATCTCCACCGGCAAGCGGTACACCATATCCAGGTTGCCACTTTTGAATTCAAGGATTTCCGCTTTTTTCTCGCGGATAAATGAGTACTTCAGACCATCGAGGTAAGGCAGCTTGTTGCCGTCTTTATCGAAGCCGTAATAATCAGGATTTTTCTTCATGATGAGTACTTCGCCTTCTTTCACCGTTTCCAGGACAAAAGGGCCGGTGCCAACCGGATGGATGCGGAGATCCGCGCCGTATTTATCAACCGCTTCTTTCGGATAGATCCAACATCCCGGCATGGCCACGATGTTCAGGAAGCCGGCAAACGGAGATTTAAGGGAAATCGTGATCGTTGAGTCGTTCGTTACTTTAACACCAGATACGGAAATGTTCTTCCCGGCTTTAGAAGAGGCAAAAGCCTCATTGGCACCAACCACACGGTCCTTGAAAGTCACGTCGAATAAAGCATTATTCGGATCGGCGGTGCATAATTTATCGAAGCAGTATTTAACGTCGTTGGCTGTCAGCACGCGGCCTTTCCCGTCGGGAAAGCAGGCATCGGGGTGGAATTTGACATTCGGGCGGATGTGGAAGGTCCATTCCGTCTGGTTTTCATTGCTTTCCCAGCGTGAAGCGATAGCCGGACTTATAGAAAGGTCGCTCTGATTGAATTTTACCAAACCTTCAAATAATTGAGTGCCAATATGAAAGCCGACATTCTCATTAACCGCAATAGGATTGAGGCTTTTAAAAGCTTCCACTTCATTCAATCGCATAACGCCACCCAAATAAACGCCACCTTTTCCTTCTGAGCCTCCGTGATCATCTTTTTTTTCTTCGGAGCATGAAGTACAGGACGCTAATCCTAGTGCGAGGGCACTTACAAATAGAGGAACAAATAATTTTCTCATAGTGGTACGTAAAAGTTATAGTAAGCACAAATATAAACTTTAAAACTACAAATCCTAAAATATTCAGCCAATTTTGTTAAAATCCCATCTCCAATAATACAGGGCAATGATCGCTGTGCATCGCATCATTCAGGATGGCGGAATGGCGGAGGTGCGGTTCCAGGTGGTTGGCTACAAGATTGTAATCAATTCGCCATCCGAGGTTCTTGCCGCGGCTTCCGGCGCGGTAGCTCCACCAGCTGTACTGGTGGGGTTCCTGGTTGAAAAAACGGAACGAATCCGTGAAGCCCGAACCGATGAACTGCTCCATCCATTCACGCTCTTCGGGCAAAAACCCGGAAGTATTGGCATTGGATTTCGGGTTGTGAATGTCGATGGCTTTGTGGCAGATATTGTAATCGCCGCAGAGTACCAGGTTAGGGATCCTCGCCTTTAAGTCGTTGATGTAGTTCTGAAAATCAGACAGCCATTTCATTTTAAAGCTTTGCCGCTCGTCGCCGCTGCTTCCGCTGGGGTGATACACGCTCATCACCGAGCAATGCGACAGATCGATCCTCAGCACGCGGCCTTCGAAGTCGTATTGTTCAATGCCACAGCCGTATTCCACGTGCTGCGCTTTTTCCTTGCTGAAAATAGCCACGCCGCTGTAACCCTTTTTCTGTGCGGGATACCAATAGAGGTGATAACCCATTTCCTCGAACACCGCGGTGTTCACCTGGTCGGGAGTGGCCTTGATTTCCTGCAGGCAAAGCACATCCGGGTCGGCGGCCTTTACCCAATCTGCCAGGCCCTTGTTCATGGCGGCCCTGATACCATTGATATTATAGGTGATAATGCGCATCTGAAAGATAGTTTATGCGTTAAAAATACAATTTCTATCTTTATAAACCGTTATATACAACCGTGGTTTTGAGGATTGCCTGCATACTGTTTTTTTTGGTGGGAAGTGTGTTTCAGCTTAAGGCTCAAATCAACTCTAAACAAAAATACTACCTGTTAAAATCCGACACGCTCTACCTCGATAGCTTAAGCCTCATTCCCGGAACGGTAAAGCTCTTTTCGCGCGGAGAACCCGTCGACAGCAGTACGTACAGGATCAACTACAGCCTGAAGGCCATTATATTTAAGAAACGACCGGTAGATGCCCTGGCTGTTTCCTACAGAACCTTTCCTTATAATTTTGAAAAAAGCTATTACCATAAAAATCGGTCCGTACTTACCAAAGACCTTTCTTTACCTTCCAATCCCTTTACCATTTCCTATAGCCCCGATAAAGCCAGCGAATCGTTTATCACCGACGGGCTCAGCAAGAACGGCAGTATTAGCCGCGGAATCAGCTTTGGCAATAACCAGGACGTCGTGGTGAATTCCAGCCTCAACCTGCAGGTTAGCGGGAAGCTTACCCAGGATGTCGATCTCCTGCTGGCAGCCACCGACGACAATATTCCCTTTCAGGCCGATGGCACCACGGCGCAGCTCCAGGAATTCGATAAGGTCTTTATCCAGCTTTCCAATGAAAGCAGCAAGCTCATCGTCGGGGATTTTCAGCTGCAGAGGCCCAACAGCTATTTCATGAATTTCTACAAGCGCTCGCAGGGAGCCTATTTTTCCAACCTCTATAAAGACACCATCGAAAAAACGCCCGTCCTCTTTAAAACACAGGCCAGCGGAGCGGTGAGCAAGGGCAAGTTTGCGCGGAATGTCATCCAGGGAACCGAGAACAACCAGGGGCCTTACCGCCTGCGTGGCGCCGACAACGAGCAATTTATCATTGTGCTTTCCGGAACAGAGCGCATCTACATCGACGGCAGGCTTTTGCAACGCGGGCAGGAAAACGACTATATCATCGACTACAATACCGCCGAGCTTACCTTTACTGCCAAACAGATCATCACCAAAGACAAACGGATCATCGCCGAGTTCCAGTATGCGGAGCGCAACTATGCCCGATCCCTGTATTTCTTCGGCGAAGAAGCCGAGATGAAAAAGCTGAAGCTAAGGTTGAATGTGTACGGTGAACAGGATAATAAAAATAAAACCCTGCAGCAAAGCCTCACCGAGCAGCAAAAGCTGGTTCTGTTCAACGTAGGAGATACGCTCAGTAAAGCCGTGTCGAGTGGCGCCACCCTGTCGGAGTTTAACAATACCGATGTGTTTTACTGGAAGCATGATACCGTTGTGGGAGCCTTTCTCTATCCCGGCATTTACCTCTACTCCCTGAACCCCGACAGCGCACGCTACCGCGTGAAGTTCAGCTATGTGGGAGAGAATAACGGAAACTACATTCAGCAACTCACCACTGCCAACGGAAAGGTTTATAAATGGGTAGCGCCTGTTGGCGGCGTGCTGCAGGGAAATTACGAACCGGTGATTCCGCTGGTAACACCCAAAAAGAAACAGATGGTCACAGCCGGTGGGTTTTACGAATTTGACAAGCTGCACACCATCGACCTGGAAGGCGTATATACAAAAAACGACATCAACACCTTCAGCAAATTTAACTCAGGCGATGATGACGGCTACGGTTTCCGCCTGAACAGCAATAACCAAAGCGTGATCAGGGCCGACACGCTTAAAAAAGAATCGTTGAATGCCATCTATAATGTGGGCTACGAGTACATCCAGAAATACTTTAATCCCATAGAGCGCTACAGGGCTGTGGAATTTGAGCGCGACTGGAACCGCCCCATCAGCGCACCGGTGAACACCGACCAAAATGTAGGCTTTCTGCAGGCCGGCATCCAGAAGGGCAATAAGCTAAAGCTTCTCTACGGCATTAATTTTTTTGACGAAGGTTCTTTTTATCAGGGCCTTAAGCACGCCATCACCAGTTTTTACAATACCAGGACAACCTCTCTCAACTATAGCGGCTCTTACCTTACGAGCAATTACGGTTCGCAGCGAAGCAATTTTTACAGGCACAAGTCGCTGGTATCACAGAACGTATGGAAGCTCAAGCTCAATTTCCTGGATGAGTTTGAGCGCAACGAATTCCGCACCACTACCTCCGACAGCCTTCTGCCCCGCAGCTACCAGTTCTGGGAGTGGGAAGGGAATATCACCAACAAGGATACAACCGGCAACCTCTTCAAGCTGTTCTACCGCGAGCGCAGGGACAAGCAGGCCTATAGCGCGATCCTCAAAGATTCCACCGTAGCGCAGAATGCCGGCTTTTCGGCCGGCATCAATACCATTAGCAACCATCCCTTCTCGGTGATCGTCACCTACCGCGAGCTGCATTTGAAAAATGCCAATCCCTTATTCCTGAAACCGGATAATACCGTGTTGGGCCGGGTGGAATATTCGCCGCGCCTCATGAAAGGCTTTGTGACCTCGAGCATGTTCTACGAAACAGGCTACGGCCTCGAGAACCGCAAAGAATACTACTATCTGCTCGTTGCAGCCGGGCAGGGAACCTACGCCTGGAAAGATTATAATGAAAACGGTGTGGCAGAGCTCAACGAATTTGAAATCGCCCAGTTTCCCGATCAGGCGCTGTACATCCGTGTGTATACGCCTACCAACCAATACGTAAAAGTGCTGCACGACCAGTTCAGCTTCTCCCTCAACCTGCGCCCTGCCGTTTTCCTCAAAGATACAGTCAACAAAGCCATGCGTTTCCTCGGTCGTTTTGCCACACAGTCCGTATACCGCATCGATAAAAAATCCAATGATAACGGAAGGCTCTTATCCTTCGATCCTTTCGATGTGCGGCTGAATGACACCTCCATTACAGCGCTCAACTATTCCCTGCGCCAAAGCCTGTTCTTCAACCAGAGTGCGGCTGTATTCGGCACCGATTATACGTATCAGAACAACATCAGCAAGCAGCTGCTCACCAATGGCTTCGAAACCCGGGGCAACGAAACGCACGAATGGCGCTGGCGCTGGAACGTGACCAGGGCCTGGAGCATCAACAGCACCAATATCTACGGCAATAAGTCAAGCGTGTCGCTGTTCTTCTCCACACGGAATTACGCCATCGAATATTTCGACCTGGAACAAAAGCTTAGCTACCAGCCAAACACCGCCTTCCGCGTGAGCCTCATCTACAAATACGGCGTGAAGCAGAACATCATTTACGAAGGCTTCCAGAAAGCGGAGATCAACGACTTCGGGCTCGAATTCAAATACAACCAGGTGGAAAAAGGAAGCTTTACCGGCAAATTCAATTTTATTTCCATTACCTACAACGACCTCGAGAATACTCCCATAGCCTACGAAATGCTCAATGCCCTTAAAACCGGCTATAACTATACCTGGGGGCTTACCTATCAGCGCAACATCACGAACAATATCCAGGTGAGCATCAATTACGACGGCCGCAAATCGCCCGGCACCAAAGTGGTAAACATCGGAGGAGCGCAGGTAAGAGCCTTCTTTTAAACTTCCAACATTTCCAAAGTTCTAACATTTCCAAAGTTCTAAACTTTGGAAATGTTGGACTCCAAACTTTGGAAATGTTTAAAACTTAAAGCGTAGATTTGTTGGCCCCTTGAGGACGCATGAACAAAAAGCATATCACGGGTGTTGAAGACGAGAGCAATTACTACAACGAAACGACTATGTTCACAGGAATTATCGAAACACTGGCTACCGTGCAGAAAATCGAACGGGAAGGCACGAATGTACATTTTACTTTTAGCAGCAACATTACCCATGAGCTGAAGATCGACCAGAGCGTGGCGCACAACGGCGTGTGCCTTACGGTGGTAAAAACGCAGGGGCCTGATTATACCGTAACAGCCATTGATGAAACACTCCGGAAAACCAATCTCGGAAGCCTGAAGGAGGGCGACATCGTGAACCTGGAGCGTTGCATGCCGGCCAATGGTCGCTTCGACGGGCATATCGTACAGGGCCACGTGGACCAGACAGGAACGGTGATCGGAATCACCGATAACAACGGCAGCTGGACCTACACGGTACGATACGATCCTGCCAGTGGAAATGTTACCGTAGAGAAAGGAAGCATCACCATCAACGGGACCAGCCTCACGGTGGTGGACTCTCACGACGATTCCTTTTCGGTGTGCATCATCCCCTACACCTACGAGAACACTGTTTTCAAGGCATTAAAAACAGGCGATACCGTCAACCTTGAGTTTGATATCGTCGGAAAATATGTGGCAAGGTTATTGAAAAGTATGACCCCATAAAATCAATATTAATTCATTTAATTTTTTGCCAACATGAAAAAAACAATTGCCGCCCTGATGCTTGCCTCAGCCTTTACCATACAGGCACAAACGACCAGCTTTGAGCCTAAAACAGGCGACATAGAAGTAGATAATGCGTTGAAGGAGATCAATCAAAAAGCAAAAGACCAACCCCTGATTTTTTCTAAAGAGCTATCCAAAGAGTTTGGGATAGACCAGGCGAAAGTCGACCAAATGGTAAAAACCATTCCGCCGGCGGATGTATACATGATCGCGCAGACAGCGGAAACCACCAAAAAGCCTGTGGAGGAGATCACCAAGAGCTATCAGCAGAATAAAGACAAGGGCTGGGGCGTGATTGCCAAAGAAGCCGGGATCAAGCCGGGCTCGGCAGAATTCCATGCCTTGAAAGGCAAGATAAAGGAGCACGGCCGTCCTGCTAAAGGAAACATGGATAAGGGCAATAAGATGAAAGACGAAAAGGGCAAAGGTAAATCCAGGGCAAAAGACAAAGGGAAAGACAAGCCGAAGAAAGAAAAAGAAGCCGGCACCAAAGAAACAGCCCCGGCGGATAATACGGACGCCACCGGTTCCGGAAGAGGCTAGTTTCCAAAAAGATCCTTCGTAACCCGGGAAGCAACAATCTGTTTAAAAATAATCAGGTCTTTTCGCCGGATTTGCCTACTTTTGTAGCGCAGATTTAAAACAATAAACGAAATAAGCAGAAACATGAAATTTGGAGTAGTTGTTTTCCCGGGTTCTAATTGTGATGAAGATATGGTGTACGTGCTACGCGACATCATGAAACAGGAAACCGTAAAACTATGGCATAAAAATACCGACCTCGAAGGCTGCACGCACATTGTGCTTCCCGGAGGTTTTTCTTACGGCGACTACCTGAGAAGCGGCGCGATTGCGCGTTTCTCCCCGATCATGGACAGCATTATGGCCCATGCTCAAAAAGGCGGTTTCGTGTTGGGCGTCTGCAACGGCTTCCAGATCCTGTGCGAAAGCGGCCTGTTACCAGGGGCTTTGTTGCACAACAACAGCCGTAAATTTATCTGTAAAAACGTTCACATTAAAGTAGAGGCAACCGATACCGTATTAACGAATTCGGTTCCGGCCAATGCCCTGAAAATTCCGATTGCCCACGGCGAAGGAAAATATTTCGCGGATGCCGAAACCATGGCATCCCTGAAGAACAATAACCAGATCCTTTTCAAATACTGCGATGAGCAGGGCAATATCACCGAAGAGGCGAATCCCAACGGCGCTACAGATAACATTGCCGGTGTGTGCAATGCCGGAAGGAATGTGTTTGGCATGATGCCGCACCCGGAAAGGGCGGCCGACACGCTGCTCGGCAATACCGATGGTAAATCCCTGTTTGAAAGCATCCTGAAAGCCAGCCTGGTAAGCGCTTAACTTTTAATGCCAATTCGGGTGATCCGCAGCGTTAGCAGGATCGTTCCGGAATAACCTGAGCATGTCTTGCGAGCAGAGCCTTTGCACTGAGCAGGCACGCTGAGCGCAGTCGATGCTACTCCTTGATCACTCTTAGGCTCGTACGCCTGTTTTTGGCTTTGCCTTCCTCGCTGCCATTGTCCGCAATGGGCATCGACGGGCCATAACCTTTGGCGCTGATCCGTTTTTCGTCAATGCCTTTGGCCACCAGGTAGTGTTTCACTTCGTCGGCGCGCTGCTGCGAAAGCTTCACATTGTCCTCCTCTTTCCCCACGTTATCCGTATGGCCCTGGATCTCAACCACCATCGTGCTTTTCAGCTTTAAGGCTTCTGCAAGGTCGTTCAGCGCTTTGGAGGAAGACGCTTTCAGGGTCGATTTTCCCGTATCGAAATACACGTTGTTGAGCACCACATTCACCGGCGGGTCTATCTTCACCTGGATCTCATACGTGGCCTGTGCGTCGGCAGGCACCGTCATTTTGGTGTAGTCCACATCAGTGGTGAAATTCTTGTATTTCAGGCTGTAGACGCCATTGACCGGGATCAACGCCTCGAATTTTCCTTTGGCGTCGGTATGAACCTTAACCTCCGCCTTTGTTTTATCATTGCTGAAAATGATCGTTTCGTTGGGCAGCGATTTGCCCTTGAAATTAGTGACCGTGCCCTTGAGCAGCGCCAGCTTATCAGTAGGGACAAGGCTTTGGGCGCACAACGAAATGCTTTGCAGGCCGATGAGCAGAACGAGCAGGAGGTGTTTCATACAGGATAGTTTGTTTTTATAATGCTACCGGAGGCAGTAAGATACAGCCGGCTCATACCCTTTTTTAGGTATAGCCCATCCCATTCAAATGCCGTAACTTTAATAACTGATTATGTCAACGCTTGATACACTTACAGAAGGCCAGTCGGCCACCATCCAAAGCTTTAGTGATAAGTTCCTGTCTTTGAAACTCATTGAGATGGGTTGCCTTCCGGGCGAAACCGTGAAGCTTTCGTATGTGGCGCCACTGGGCGATCCCATTGCTATCGAAGTTTCAGGCTACATGCTGAGCCTTCGCAAACAGGAAGCCTCTACAGTGCAGGTTAATGTTATTTCCGAAAACTAGGATTGTCTCAGCCTTTGCCTCATATTTCCATTGCCCTGGCCGGTAATCCCAATAGCGGAAAATCGACCTTGTTCAACGCCCTTACCGGGCTGAACCAGAAAACCGGGAATTATGCCGGTGTCACGGTCGACAAACATTATGGCAATTATACCTGGAAGCAGACAGCCGTTACCGTTACCGATTTACCGGGAACCTACAGCCTCTTCCCAAAATCCATGGACGAGGAAGTGGCCTGCAAAGCCCTGCTGAGCGAAACAGAAAAACAGGACGTGGCTGTCATCGTGCTCGATGCCTCCAATCTTAAACGCCACTTATTGCTGGCAACACAGATCCTCGACCTCAAAATACCTGCCGTGGTGGTCCTCAACATGATCGATGAGGCAGAAAAAAGCAATATCACCATCTACACAGCAGAACTGGAAAAACTCCTGGGAGTAAAGGTCATCCCGGTCGACTCCCGCCATAAAAAGGGCATCGACGACCTCAGGCAGGCCATCCTGGATGCAGTTCCATCCGGCACGGTGTTCTACAACTTCACCAGGCAAAAGGAGCTGCTGCCCGAAATCAACACCTACCGCGGTGTGATCTCCTCTTTCCTGAATGGAGGAAACACAGAGCTGATCACGGAGTTTGAGCTGTCCGACAACATTCATCGCTTTACCTCCATCAACTACATGGTAGCCAAAAGCGTGAAGCAGCCACAACAGCTCGATAAAAGCCTCACGCAGAAGCTCGATCATTTCTTCACGCATAAGATCTTCGGCTTTTTATTTTTCCTGCTGATCCTCTTTGTTATTTTTCAATTCATTTTTTTCCTGGCCGAATACCCGATGTCCTGGATCGAAAATGGATTCGTCTACCTGATGAACCTCACTGCGGAAGCCCTTCCGCAGGGAAAGCTGAACGATCTTCTGGTCAATGGCGTGCTCGCCGGTATCAGCGGCATCGCCGTCTTTGTGCCCCAGATCGCCCTGTTGTTTTTTTTCATTGCCATCCTCGAAGACACCGGATACATGGCCCGCGCCAGCTTTATTCTCGATAAGATCATGCGCCGCTTCGGCCTCAATGGGAAGTCGGTGATCCCGATGATCAGCAGTGTGGCCTGCGCCGTGCCATCCATCATGAGTACACGTACCATCATGAACTGGAAAGACCGGATGATCACCATTATGGTAGCGCCGCTCATCAGCTGTTCGGCGCGGCTTCCGGTGTACACCCTGCTCATCAGCATGATGTTTGCCAACAAAAAAAGCAACGGGATCTTCAGCTACGAAGGCCTGGTGCTCATGGGAATGTACCTCCTCGGCTTCGCCGCAGCGCTCATCGCCGCCATCATCCTGAAATACGTTCTGAAAACAACCGAGAAAAGTTACTTCATCATGGAGTTGCCCGTATACCGCAGGCCCCAGATGCGTACGGTGCTGATGCTTGTGTTCAATAAGGTCAAAGTATTCTTATTCGATGCCGGAAAGATCATCCTTGCCATTTCCATTGTGCTCTGGTTCCTCACCAGCCATGCACCGGGAAAAACATTTGAAGACATTGAAAAACAAGCGGTGTCGCAAAACCTCACGGAAAACGATATCAACGCACAAAAGCTGGAAGCCTCCTATGCCGGCATTCTGGGGAAAAAGATAGAGCCGGCGATCAGGCCGCTGGGCTTTGATTGGAAGATCGGGATCGCACTCATCACCTCCTTTGCCGCACGCGAAGTATTTGTAGGCACGATGGCCACCATATACAGCACCGGCGACTCCGAGAACACCGAAACCCTCCGGGAAAAGCTCATGGCCGAGAAGAAATACGGGACCGCCCAGCCGGTATACACCGTGGCAGTATGCTGGTCGCTGCTGGTGTTCTATGCCTTTGCCATGCAGTGCATGAGCACCCTGGCAACGACGTACCGTGAAACCCGCCACTGGAAATGGCCGGCGATCCAATTAGTTTTTATGAGTGGTTTGGCTTACCTTTCATCCCTGATCGTGTATAACGCCTTAAGCTGATTTTTTAAACCATGAATTATTCTGAACTATTGCAGCAGGCCATCGTAGCGGCCGTGTTGGCCGGCAATGAGATCCTGGAAGTATATGACACCAATTTTAGCGTTGAGTATAAGGAAGATCATTCGCCCCTCACGCTGGCAGATAAAAGAGCGAGTGCGAAGATCGTGCATGAGCTGCAACGTTTTGAGATCCCGGTGCTGAGTGAAGAAGGCGAAGAGATCGGCTATGAAACGCGTAAATCCTGGAAAAAGCTGTGGATCGTGGATCCGCTAGATGGTACGAAAGAATTTGTGAAGCGAAATGGCGAATTTACCGTGAACATTGCTCTTGTTGAAGACCACCTTCCAACCATCGGAGTGATCTATTCTCCGGTGTTCAAAGACCTGTATTTTGCAGCCAAAGGCATCGGCGCATTTAAGATCGACCGCCATGATTTTATGAATATGGTGGAGAACATTGCACAGACCTCCCTTGATGAATTATACGTGGTGGCTAAAAGAATGCCGCTCGCCTCGTCACGAAAAAATTACGTGGTGGTGGCCAGCCGCTCGCACATGAGCACGGAAACCTACCAGCACATCGAAGCTCTGAAAATGAAACACCAGCAGGTAGATATTGTCACCAGCGGCAGCAGCATCAAAATGTGCCTGGTAGCCGAAGGCGTAGCTGACGAATATCCTCGCTTCGGGCCCACGATGGAGTGGGATACCGCTGCCGGCCAGGCCTTGTTGCAGGAGGCAGGCGCGAGCCTCATTGATGTGGAAACCAACGAGCCGATGCGCTACAACCGGCAGGACCTTCTGAATAAATGGTTTATCGCGAAGCGCGGTAGATCGTACCATATAGAAAAGCCGTTTTAGAAACCGGATAAACCATGTAAGCTCATTTAGATCTATGCCGCATAAGCCTATTTGATTAACCGGTTTTTAAATGTCTTTATGGTTACTGATTTTAATTCCCTTTCTTCCTCTGCTGTCAGGTTAATCTCCCGAGTTCTTCTTCGATGATCAGGCTGATCTCATCAGCCCTGAACACCACCATGGCATGCGTCCCGCCTTTGATGGTATGGTCGGGCTTCACGCCTCCATACAGGATGAGGCGGTCGGCCGAGCCATGAATATGCACGGTATTTTCAGGAGCATCGGTTCTGTCCCAGTTAACGATGATAGGAATGCAGTGCCGGAAGTAATCAGCGTTCATACTCTCCACCATGGCCATAAACTCAGGCATGTAGGCTTTTTCAAAGCCGATTATCCGGCGACCGTAGTACGCCAGCTTGCGGTGCCTGCTTTCGCTGATGTACTTATGGATGGGCACATGCCTGAGCGCCCGGATAAACCAGGGCAACTCCCGTCGGAATTTACTGCTGGAAATCAGAAAGGTCTTCCGCGGTTTGATGATCCTGCTGAGCTCGCCGCAAAGCATACCGCCAAAGGAAACACCCAACAGGCAAAAAGGCATCGAGGTGTCGATTTGCGGCAGGAATTTACGCGCGTACGACTGCATGGTATCGTCGGCCTCTGTGTGTGGCCAGTTCAGCACAACCAGCTTCGCTCCCCTGATGTGCAGGTTGGAAAATAAGTGTCCTGTTGTGCCAAAGCCTGGTATAGCATAGATAATCATGCGTACAAAGATAGGAATGATCGGTTCGTCTAAACGCAGCAACACCAAAAAACAGGTTAATAACTTTTTGGCTTAGTAATTGATATCCCGTTATATTTGCTTGCAATAAATTCGCGGAAAGCAAGTTTATCAGTATATTAAATCACAGTCAAAACTACAAAACATGATCACAGAAATGGCACTTGAAAATATCCTCACCGAGATTAAAAATAATGTATTGGTTATCACGATCAATCGCCCCGACAAATTAAACGCCCTGAACAAGCAAACCATTGAAGAGCTGCATGAGCTCCTGGTGGATGCCGAAAACGATAAAAGCATCCGGGCACTTATCATTACCGGCTCCGGACAAAAAGCATTTGTTGCCGGTGCGGATATTGCCGAGTTTTCCAATTACTCCGTGGAAGAAGGCAAGCAGCTGAGCTCACTGGGTCATTTCAAGATCTTTAACTTCATTGAAAACTATTCCAAACCGGTAATTGCCGCTGTTAATGGCTTTGCGCTTGGCGGCGGACTGGAGCTCGCCATGGCCTGCCACATCCGCGTGGCAAGTTCAAATGCCAAAATGGGTTTACCGGAAGTAAGCCTTGGCGTGATCCCGGGTTACGGCGGCACGCAGCGTCTGGCGCAACTGGTGGGCAAAGGAAAAGCCTTTGAAATGATCGTAACAGCGGATATGCTTGGTGCGGAAGATGCTTACAAATGGGGCCTTGCCAACTACGTCACCACCCAGGAAGAATTGCTGGCCAAATGCTTTGACATTGCCTCAAAGATCGTTTCCAGGTCGCCGGTAGCTGTAAAAACAGCCATTAAAGTGATCAACGCAGGATACAACAACAAGCTTAATGGCTACGAAGTAGAGATCGAAGAATTCGGAAAAAGCTTCGCAACAGGCGATTTTAAAGAAGGAGTAGCCGCTTTCCTGGAAAAAAGGAAGGCAGAGTTTCCTGGAAACTAAGCCGGTTCGTTAGTTTCGGAAAAATTTCCGGGCTAATTTGTAACTTTTTGAGAACGGGCAGCGTTCTAAAGTCTAAAAATGCAATCCTAAAGTACCAACCATGAGCGTCACAAGGCCTTTCAATTTTAAAAAATGGATAGACGATAACCGCGAGTCGCTGAAACCACCTATTAACAACAAGGTGGTGTATAAGGATGCCGAGTTCATCGTGATGGTCGTAGGTGGGCCTAATGCCCGGAAAGACTACCATTTCAATGAAAGCGAAGAGTTTTTTTACCAGCTTCAGGGCGACATCAAGGTACAGATCCAGGAAGACGGGAAAGCTGTAGAGGTGGATATCCGGGAAGGCGATATTTTTCTGCTACCACCAAGGGTCCCGCATAACCCTAAACGCTTTAAGGACACGATTGGCCTGGTCATGGAGCGAAAGCGACGTCCCGGGGAAAAAGACGGCTTGCTATGGTTCTGCGAAAACTGCAATCATAAATTGTACGAAGAATACTTCGATCTGGACGATATTACCACCCAGTTTCAGAAGACATTTAAAACGTTTTACTCCTCCGAAAAACTCCGGACATGTTCGGTCTGCGGACACGTCATGGAGCCGCCATTATTGGGTTCCTAACGTTTTTTGGCTATATAATTAGTAGAACTGCCCTTTTAACGAGTAAATAGGCATAATCTTTATCTGATTATACCTTAACTTTGGGTTACAAATTATTTAGCATGAAAACTATGAATCTCCGCAAGTACTTATTATTTACGTTTTCTGTTTTTTCGACAGGACTGGCAATGGCACAGTTGCCGGACGGATTTGATATAAAAGCAGCATACAACGATGCTGCACAAAAAGGTGTTCCTGCCTCTGATATCGAGCGTTTTGTTGAATCTGCACACATAGAATACTTACATAACCACGGACAATCACACAGCCATATTTCCAATGGATCTGCCGGGATCCAGAATGTAGGGACTATCTTTTTAAACGGAAATGCCCAGGCAGGACGTCCCGGAGCTCCGGCGCCTGTTCCTGGCCCGAATACTCCTCAGAACCAATATTGCCCTAATGCGGGCTTCGAGCAATATACCTTTGCCAACTGGACCGGAAGCTACGGTACGGTTTCAACAGGCGCTACTACCGCAGCGTACCCAAATTACAATCCAACGGCTGCAACCATCCAGAACGGTGCAGGGATGAACGTAGGATTGATGAACGTCACGAACTACCATACGGTTATGACAACACCCGCTACAAACAGCGTTCACCCGAACGTGGTAGGCTGGGATTCCATTGCGTCAAGGGTTATCGGTACACAAACGGTTTCGGAGATCCCGTTTGTGAATCCTAATGGCGGCCCTGCTTCTGTAAGGTTAAACAGCCCGGCCAGCTATGGTAACTACAGGGCGGCTAAATTAAACTACCTGATGGCCCTGAACCCGAATAATAAGAACTTTTCGGTATCCTATGCACTGATTTTGGAGAACGGCGGTCACCAGCCCTATGAGCAGCCTTATTTCTCGGTTCGCGTAACCGATCAAAACGGTAACCTTGTACCGGGATGCTCCCAATATACCATTACCTGCAGCCCTAACGTAACCAATCCATCAAGCCCTTTGTATGACCCCTTATGGCAACAATCGGCCATCACCTATGATGCTTTATACCGTCCTTGGCAAACGTTTGCCTTTGACTTTTCCAACTATCCGGCCATTACTTCGGTAAACGTTGAATTCTATGTTGGCGGTTGCTCACAAGGCGGTCACTGGGGCTATGCTTACGTAGATGCCCAGTGCAGCCAGGGTGGCGCCGTAGCCAGCTTCTGTGCGGGCTCCAATACCTCTGTCTTAACAGCTCCGGGTGGCTATTCTACCTACCAGTGGACGGGCCCTACGGGCCCTGTATCGGTTGCCAACGGCGGCAATACAGGTACGGCAACAGTTAGCCCTGTATCGGCAGGGCAGGTCTTTACCTGTGCAGTTACAGCACCTAATGGATGCTCCAGTGTTTTTACAACAACGATTTCTGTGACAACGATTTCTGTTACCGGTGTTGGCTCCACGCCTTCCTGCCAGAACGGAAACAGCGGTACGGCTTATGTCAGCTCTACAGGAAGTAGTCTTGGCTATAGCTACCAGTGGCTGAACAGCGGCGGGGCTCCCGTCGGTACGAACTCAGCGACAGCCACGGGCCTCTCACCAGGCACCTATAGTGTCATCGTATCATCGCCTCAATGTGGCTCGGCAACAGCTACGGTCGCAGTCGGTATCTCTCCACCATTATTCTACAGCCTGAGCAGTAATTTCTGTGGTACAACAGCCTGGATCAATAAACCCGGCGGGTCCAACTATAAGTGGTATACGGCCAACCCGGTAGGACTCATTGCCAGCGCTACAAGCCCAACCTTAACGATCAACAACCCGGTAAACGGGGCGCAATACATCCTTTGCTACACAACAGCAAGCGGTTGTAAAGATTCTATTAAATATACCTTAAACCAGATTCCGGGAGGAAGCATTTATGTAAGCAACATCAAGAGCATTTGTCCGGGTAACAACAACTCCTATGCAGTTGTAAATCTTCAAACATCTGCTCCACCGGCATACAGCTATACCGTGACCGGTCCGGGCGGCTATTCTTCTTTGCTTCCCAACACCACTGCGTTAAAAGACAGCGTGAGCGGCTTGTCGATCGGTACCTATACGGCAGATGTGTTCGACGGTCAGTGCCTGTATAACACAACGTTCACGGTAAGCCCGTTTACCTTCAGCTACACGCTCACACCAACGTCTCCGACAATATGTGTGAACACGAATACAACCTTAACAGTTAACTTCGGAAACATTACCCCTCAAACCTGCGGTCTTTCCACAACAGGCGGCTGTACATCTCCAAACCAGATCACCATGGGAACAGGAACGCAGGTCAATACAACGACCAGCTACCCGGCCATTTATGGTAACTGGTATAGAAATACACGTCACCAGATCCTATACCGAGCCGCCGAATTATTGGCAGCAGGGATCCAGCCGGGAAAAATCTCCAGTATTTCATGGAATGTGACCCAGATCAACGGTACGACAACCTATCCTAACTTCTCCATCAAAATGAAATGTACATCGGTAACTGACCTGAGCTCGTCCTCTTTCGATCAGGTAGGGTTGACCCAGGTGTATTCGGCTGCTTCCATCAACGTCACTACTGGCTGGAACACGTATAACTTCCCGACTCCTTACGAGTGGGATGGCGTATCCAACCTCCTGATCGATGTATGTAACTCTCAGACAGCGAGCTATACTCAAAACTCTGCCTCTCCGTATTCTGTGACGCCTTTCGTTTCTGTAAGGTGGTACAATTCGGATGGTACGGTAGCTTGCCCGATCGCTACAGGCAACTCATATGGACCTAACAATACATACAGGCCAAACATCCGCTTCACAAACTGTGGCGGCCAGAATCCATCATTGTTTACCTACAGCTGGACACCTACGACCAACTTAAATCCTACCAACACCTATACAACAGTGGTGAACCCATTAACAACAACTGTTTACTCCGTGACTGTTAATCCGATCGGTCAGACCAACTGTGCTCAGACACAAGCGGCTACTGTAACGGTGATCAATCCGTTGACTCCTACAATTACACCTGTTGGGCCATACTGCACAAATGCAGGGCCGGTTACCATGACGGTAGCTCCTGCTGGTGGCGTATGGACAGGTACAGGTATGAGCAGTGCCGGTATTCTGACACCTGCTGCTGCTGCTATCGGCAGCAACACTTACACGTACATGGTTGGTGCCGGAACCTGTTCGGCTATGGGAACAGCCAGCGTTTCTATCGAGCAGTACATTCCTTCGTCCATTACATCTTCACTGAACCCTCAGTGTAATACCAACCCGGTGCTTCCGCTGCCAACAACAGCAAGCCCTACAGGTACATGGACAGGTCCGGGCATCGTTGGTGGTAACTTCGACCCGAATGTAGCAGGCGTAGGTACACATACGTTAACTTACAGCACACAGTCCAATCCAACAGCCACCTTATGTCCTTCCAGCAGTTCTATTGAAGTATCGGTAAGCTCTATTGTTCAGCCAACAATTACGCCTGCAGGGCCATATTGCGATAATTTTGCAACGCAAACCATGACGGTAAATCCAACAGGAGGCACATGGGGTACCAATACGACAGGAACCTCCATCACAGCCATCGGTGAATTCTCTCCTTCGTCCAGCATCGTTGGGCAGAACGTCATTACCTACACGTTGGTAAACGGGCCTTGTACCGCTGTGGCCACAGAAACGGTAGATGTAACGCATTATGTGGATCCTGCTACAACAGGCACCGGTCCATTCTGTATCTACGAGCCGATTGTTGATCTTACGCCATTGTCGACCAACGCGGGCGGTACATGGTCAGGAACAGGTGTCAGCGGAACCAGCTTTGATCCTGCTATAGCCGGTGCCGGTACCCATGTTCTGACATACAGCACAAACCCGGTTCCGTTTATTCCGAACCTTTGTTCTGCAACCAGTTCCATTTCGATTGTTGTAAACCCGAAACCGATCGTGGTATTGAATACGTCAGATCCTGATGGATGTAACTATCCGTTTGTAACATCGTTCTATCCGACAACTGTCAATACAGGAACGCTTGTCTGGAACTTCGGTGATAACAGCACCAACGAAAGCGGATTTGCTCCTTCCCATACTTACTCTACTCCGGGAAGCTACACCGTAACAACAACTTACACTGATAACGTAGGCTGTACAACGACTTCTACGCTTAACACATCTATCACGGTTTATCCTGTGCCGGTGGCCGATTTCAACCCATCGCCGGATGTAACAACAGTGGTAGACGGTGAGGTAACGTTCAATAACCTGACATCTGATCTGAGCAACAACACGTATGTATGGAACTTTGCAGGCCTGGGCGGAAGCTCTGATGAAAGCCCGGTATATCTGTTTACAAACTCAGGAGAGTACTTTGTAACGCTCATTGCTACCAGCCCTCACGGCTGCCAGGATACAGCAGTGAAAAAGGTAACGGTAAATCCTGATGTGGTGCTGTATGTGCCAAATGCCTTCACACCAAATGGCGACGGACTCAATGATGCCTTCCAGATCTTCCTGCCTCCTACAGGCGTTGATTATTCAACCTTCCAGTTATACATCTACGACCGTTGGGGCGAAATGATCTACAAAACGGATGATGTGAATAAGTTCTGGAACGGTGCTAAAAACAACTCCGGTGAGATCGTGAAACAAGATACGTATGTATACAAAATCACCTTTAAGGATGACAAGAAGAAATTCTATGAAAAAGTGGGATATGTCATTCTTCTCAGCGGTAAATAAAAACCTTTAAATTGTTTATAAGCCTCCCGGTATTTTCGGGGGGCTTTTTTTATTTTTAGAAAAAAAACAATGGCAGATAAAGCGGCATTTATTCAAAGTATCAACGCAGGGTATAACACAACAGGAGAGCATATTGTACTGGGGGCTGCTATACTGGACGGCACACCCGATCCGGAGGCGCAGGTGAGGCTGCCTCTTAAAACCCTCAACCGGCATGGCCTGATTGCGGGAGCTACCGGAACGGGAAAAACGGTGACCTTGCAGCTTATTGCTGAAAACATGTGCGCCAAGGGCATCCCGGTATTGCTCATGGATCTGAAGGGCGATTTGAGCGGCCTGGCGCAATCCGGTACGTCCAACCCTAAAATTGAAGAACGTCATGCTGCTATTGGTATTCCTTATGTAGCGGCAGCCACGGGAGTAGAGCTGTTGTCGCTTTCAAAGGCCCATGGTGTGAAGCTGAGAGCGACAGTGAGCGAATTCGGGCCGGTGCTGTTTTCGAAAATCCTGGGACTAAACGCCACACAAAGCGGAATCGTGGCAATCCTTTTTAAATATGCCGACGATCAGAAGCTGCCGTTGCTGGATCTGAAGGATTTTAAGAGCCTGCTGCAGTTTTCCACCAATGAAGGAAAGGAAGAGATCAAAAAAAATTACGGGAATATTTCCACGGCTTCAGCAGGAACCATCCTGCGTGCGGTGATCGAACTCGAATCGCAGGGGGCAGAGCTGTTCTTTGGGGAACGCTCCTTTGAGGTGAGCGATCTTACCAGGCTTGACAGCAATGGCAGGGGCATTGCTTCTATTATACGCCTCGTGGATATACAGGATAAACCCAAATTATTTTCCACCTTTATGCTATCGCTCCTGGCCGAGATCTATGCCACCTTTCCCGAAGCGGGCGATCTTGATAAGCCGAAACTGTGTATTTTTATTGACGAGGCGCACCTGATCTTCAATGAAGCTTC
>DGQK01000038.1 GCA_002390745.1 Bacteroidetes bacterium UBA4416
AAATGCGGTATTTGCTTTCCACTAGCTTACAAGGGTAGTGGAAAGCAAATACCGCATTTATACCCTGATCTATTTTGAGCGATGTTAACGCATGATTTTTTATGCAAGCGTTTATACATCCATTTAAAATAGAATCAATCATCTGTATGAGAACATGTTTTTTACTTATTTTTTTGTACCTGCTGAGCAACCTCACTGCTCAGAATAATTTACTGCAAATTTCCGGAGAACTTCATGACCAGAAATCGGGTGAAGCCCTTGTCGGTGCTATTGTTCAGATCAAGGAAGCGCATGTGGTAACAACAACCAATGCTTCCGGAAAATTTACCGTGAAAGCGCCTTTGAAATTTCCCTTCGTGCTTAACGTCAGTATTGTAGGCTATGAAAGCCAGGACTTCGTGGTGGAAACTGCCACCGGCAATCTCGATCTTAAGCTGAATCCCCAGGTATTGCTCATTAATGAGGTAGTGGTTTCCGCATCCAAAACAGAAGAAAGCATTTTAAAATCGCCGGTGGCTATCGATAAGCTGGATATCATCACCATTCGCGAAACCCCGGCGCCTACTTTTTTTGATGCTATGGAAAATGTGAAAGGCGTGCAAATGACCACAGGAAGCCTCACTTTCAAAGTACCCAATACACGGGGATTTAATTCTCCCAACAATTTTCGCTTCACGCAGCTGGTAGACGGTGTGGATATTCAATCGCCAACCCTTGGGATGGCGCTGGGTAACACGATCGGCCCAAACGAGCTGGATATCCGCAGTGTGGAGATCATTCCGGGCTCTTCGTCGGCTTTATATGGCGTCAACTCCATCAATGGCCTTTCCAATTCCTTTACCAAAAGCCCTTACCTTTTCAAAGGTGTGAGTGTCTATCAGCGCACGGGGATCAATCATGTAGACAATATCGATCACGGGCAAAGCCTGATGAGCGAAACGGCTTTCCGTATCGCGAACACGTTTGGGCATCACGATCAATTTGCATTTAAACTGAATGCTTCTTATTTCCAGGGTGTGGATTGGGTTTCGTCGAATACTACGGATCAGAATCCCTATGAGCTGGCTTCCTCTAATCCCAAATTCCCGGAGTTTTCAGGCAAGGAGCTCAATCCCGCCTACGACGGTTGGAACAGCTATGGCAACGAAAGCAACAACAACGTGCCGGTGGTGATCAATTACCAGGGGAAAACACAAACCTTCAATGTGCGAAGAACGGGCTGGAATGAAAAAGACCTTGCTGATCCTACCGTGAAAAATATTAAGCTGGACGGGGCTTTACATTATAAGATCAACGATAAAACGGAGATCAGCTACAAGTACCGTTATGGGCAAATGGATGGCCTGTTCCAGAGGGGGAACAAGATCCAGCTGAAGAATGCCACGCTGCAAAATCACAGCATCGACCTTAAAGGAGAAGCAATCACCTTCAGGCTTTATACATCGCTTGAAAATACCGGGGATTCCTATAACCTGAAACCGCTGGCCGATAACCTCGACCTTACCTTCAAAGACAATAAGTCCTGGGGCAATGATTACAAGACGGCTTTGCAGAATGCCGTTAACGCCGGGGTGGATATTGCTACTGCGCAGCAGCTCGCCAGGGAAAAGGCCGATGCCGGAAGATTCACGCCCGGCAGCGACGCATTCAACGAAGCGAAGCAAACCATCATTCATATCAATAACTGGGATCATGCCTCGCTGATCAAAGATGCGCCGGCAACAGGGGGCGCAGCGCTCTGGCAAAAGAGCAGGCTCTACCACACCGATCTGCAATACGATCTGAGCCGCTATACTTCAAAACTTGTTGATGTATTGATAGGTGCTGATGCGCGGTTGAATGAGGTAATCCCGGATGGCAATAATTTTGTGGACTTCAGCAAGCCTTTGGCAGAGCGCGCCACACCCGGTGGTAAGCCCGTATACTATTCGAAAGCGGGGGGCTTCGTACAGGCTACTAAAAAACTGTTGCAGGACCGCTTAAAGCTCGTGGCTTCTCTGCGTTACGATAAGAACGTTGATTTTGAAGGGAAGTTCAACCCGCGCGTGGCGGTCGTCTATACCTTGCGGCAACAGCACAACCTGCGTTTTTCGTACCAGGACGGATACCGTTTTCCGGCCTTGTTCGAGGCACTGTCTTTTGTTAACAATGGCGGTGTGAGAAGGGTAGGAGGGCTGGCGAAAGTGAATGATGGCCTTGGCTTTTTGGAAAACTCTTATACAAAAGCATCGGTGGATGAATTTTCGGGAGCGGTAAATGCCGATGTGGCCGCAGGCCTATCCCGGAATGCCGCCATTCTTAAAAACAAAGGACTCTTAAACGTGGCCGACCTTCCGCAGATGCAGCCCGAACATATTCAGGCATTCGATGCCGGGTACAAAGCAGTATTATTCAATAACAAACTGGTGGTCGACTGGGACTTTTACTACAACATCGAAAAAGGGTTTTTAGGACAGGTGGAAGTGGCTGTGCCAACTACCGGCTCGGTAGGCTCAGACAGTGCGGCTTTCGACGCTTATACCAAAACACGCAATACGCGTTATCGCGTGTTTACCAATGCGAAAAACACTTATTTCAGTTATGGTTCTTCGTTGAGGCTGAGCTATAATTTTTTCAAAACATACTCTATATCCGGCAATCTGAATTACAACGATTTGAAAACGCTGGAAAAGAACGATATTTTCATTACCGGTTTCAACACGCCAAAATGGTCGGCCAACGTGCAATTCGGGAACCGTGACCTATTCCGCAATTTCGGATTTAACGTTGTTTGGAAGTGGCAGGAAAACTACCTCTGGGAAAGTCCGTTGGCTACAGGCAATGTGCCGGCCTACTACACCTTCGATGCGCAGGTGTCTTACAAAATCCAGGTAATCAGTACATCTCTTAAACTGGGCGGGACGAATATCCTGAATCGCCGCTATTTTCAATATGCTGCCGGGCCAACCATCGGCGCGCTCTATTACTTCAGCCTCACCTACGATCTCAAATTTAAAGACCGCAACTAATTTCCATGAGCAAGATACAAGAACCGCAAAATACCTTATTTCCTGTTTTCATGAAGCTCGATGACCTTCGTGTGCTGATTGTCGGCGGCGGAAAAGTGGCATTGGAAAAGCTGACAGCCATAAGCCTCAATAGCCCCGGTGCGCAGATTGTGCTGGTTGGGAAAGAGGTGAACGAGACCATCAGGGCCTTTCAGAAAAAAAATGAAAAGCTAAGCATTCATGAGCGTGAGTTTATTCCTCAGGATCTTGACATCGCCGACCTGGTGATTGTTGCGCTGAATGATCCGGAGAAAAGCCGGGAGATCCGAAACCTGGCCCGGCAGAAAAGGCTGCTGGTCAATGTGGCGGACACACCTTCACAATGCGATTTCTACCTGGGCTCTATTGTTCAGAAAGGAAACATCAAAATTGCCGTTTCCACCAATGGCAAATCCCCGACGCTCGCGAAGCGCATCCGCGAGATGTTTGAAGAATCGTTTCCATCGGAGATCAATGAATCGCTTGACAACCTCTCGAAGATCAGGACTTACCTGAAAGGGGATTTTACAGACAAAGTAAAACACCTGAATAAAATTACCTCCACTTTGCTCAGGAACCCGGACAAGATCAACCGCATCAGCCGTCAGCGTATCTGGATCTACAGCCTGTCGATACCCGGCTTGCTCATCTCCGGGTATCTCTTATGCTATTTCCTTTCGCCCGATATCATTGGTGGTTATGCCTACCACCTGGCTCAGTCCATTGATTCATCCATCCTCCTGTACATCCTGGCAGGCTTTGTGGCGCAGATGATAGACGGGGCTCTGGGCATGGCTTATGGTGTAACGGCCACAACCTTTCTCCTGTCGTTTGGGATTTCACCGGCAGCTTCGAGTGCAAGTGTGCACGCCTCGGAAGTATTCACAAGCGGCGTTTCAGGATTGATGCATCTGAAATTCGGGAATGTCAATACCAGGCTGTTCAAGAGCCTTCTTATCCCGGGAGTGATTGGCGCTATTCTCGGAGCCTATATCTTATCGTCATTTGAGGCGTACAACTATATCATCAAGCCCCTGGTTTCCATATATACCCTGGTGCTCGGCGCCATCATCTTAGTGAAAGCTCTTCGCAAACACCGCGACAGGCAACGCATCCGGAGGATCTTTCCGCTGGCGATGGCAGGTGGGTTCCTGGATTCAATAGGTGGCGGCGGCTGGGGACCGATCGTGTCCTCCACGCTGATTGCCCGCGGCCGTAACCCACGCTATACCATAGGCTCCGTGAACCTGGCAGAGTTCTTTATTGCCCTGTCGAGTTCCCTGACCTTTGTCACCCTCATCGGCCTGACGCACTGGAGCATTATTGTGGGGCTGATCATCGGCGGTGTTATTGCAGCCCCTATCGCTGCTTATTTAGCGAACAAGATCCCCGCAAAAACAATTATGATCCTTGTGGGTTTAGTAGTCATCATCCTCAGTTTAAAACGATTATTTTTTTAAAATCACCCAATACTATGATTAAAACAGATATTGCCATTATCGGAGCAGGGCCGGTTGCCTTGTTCGCCATTTTCGAAGCAGGACTTTTGAAAATGCGTTGCCACCTCATTGATTATTTACCGCAGATAGGAGGACAGCTCTCGGAGATCTATCCCAAAAAACCGATTTATGATATTCCCGGTTATCCCTCCGTGCTGGCGCAAGACCTGATCGACAACCTCGTGAAGCAGGCAGAGCCTTTTAATCCGGGCTATACTCTGGGAGAGCGCGTGGAGTCGCTCGACAAGATCGGGGAAGGCGATTTTATAATCACGACCAATATGGGAACAAGCATCAACGCCGGCGTGGTTGTGATTGCCGGAGGCCTTGGATGTTTCGAGCCACGCAAGCCTGAAGTGGAAGGCCTTGTGAAATTTGAAAACGGAAAAGGTGTTAATTACATGGTGCTTGATCCTGAAAAATACCGCGGGCAGCGCATGGTAATAGCAGGCGGCGGCGACAGCGCGCTTGACTGGACCATTTTTCTGAGCGATATCTGCTCGGAGCTGACCCTGGTGCACCGCAGCGAATCCTTCAGGGGTGCGCCCGACAGCGTGAATAAAGTCATGAAGCTTGCAGAGGAAGGAAAGATCCGCTTATTGCTGAATACCAATCTCATGTCGGTGGATGGCGGCGAGAGGCTGGAAACAGTGACAATGGTCAATGCGAAAACGCAGGAAAAAACAGTTGTTGCTACTGATCATCTCATTCCTCTTTTTGGCCTGAGTCCTAAATTGGGGCCTATCGAGAAATGGAACCTGAACATTGATAAGAATGCCATTGAGGTGAACACAGATGATTACTCAACCAACATTCCCGGGGTGTATGCTATCGGCGATATCAATACCTATAAGAACAAGCTGAAGCTGATCCTCTGCGGTTTTCATGAGGCCGCACTGATGAGCCACAGCGCTTACAAATACCTGAATCCAGGCGTGAAATACACGATGAAATATACAACAGTGAACGGAGTGCAGGAATTTTAAATTGATATCTTTGTAAGTATACCCTAAGTTTAATTGAATCACAGATGAAAATTACAATCAAAAAACAGGAAGGCAATTTCCACATGCTGGCATCTAACGAAGATGGAAACAGCCTGGCAATGGACGGCTCGGAAGAGATCGGTGGCGAAGGAAAAGGCATGCGGCCGATGCAGCTGCTCTTATCGGCAGCAGGCGGTTGCAGCTCTATCGACGTGTTGCTGATGCTTAAAAAGCAAAAACAATCAGTGGAGTCTTTTGAGGTGGAAGTGGAAGGACATACGGAAAAAGTGGAAGAGCACCGGATCTTCAAAACAATTGTCATTCACTTTAAGATAACAGGCAAGGTGGATCCTGAGAAAGCGGAACGGGCTGTAAAGCTGTCGCTGGAGAAGTATTGCTCTGTGTCAAAGATCCTGGAACCCACGGCAGAGATCAGCTACACGCTCAGCGTCAATCAGGTCAACATCAATACTATAACAATCAACGAAACACCTAATTATGAAGGATAAGCAATTTGAAACACAGGCCATCAGGGCACAGCTGGAGCGCACAGCCTATAACGAGCATTCGGCGCCGCTTTTTCTGACTTCCAGCTTTGTATTTGATACAGCCGAAGAGATGCGCGCTGCTTTCAATGATGAGTCGGACGATTTTATTTATTCGCGCTATGTGAACCCTAATACCAGCGAGTTCATTGACAAAGTGTGCCTGCTCGAAGGCGCGGAAGCCGGATTTGCAACAGCTTCCGGAATGGCGGCGATCTTCACCACCTTTATGGCTTTGCTGAAATCCGGAGACCATGTCATTTCCTGCTCTTCGGTATTCGGTGCCACGCATGCCGTTTTTACCAAATATTTCCCGAAATGGGGTATGACGCATTCTTATTTCTCTACCAATGAAGCCGGAGAGCTTGAAAAGCTGGTAAAGCCCGAAACAAAGTTCATTTATCTTGAAACGCCCACCAACCCGGCGATTGAGCTGATCGACCTGGAAGTGGTTGCTGCTGTGGCAAAAAAGCACGGCCTCCTGCTGATCGTGGACAACTGTTTTGCAACGCCCTATCTGCAACAACCTGTGAAATTTGGCGCTGATCTTGTGATCCACTCGGCCACAAAATACATGGATGGGCAAGGCCGCGTACTGGGCGGTGTTGTGGTGGGACGAAAAGATCTTATCAACGACATTTACTTATTCGGCAGGCTGACCGGCCCTTCGATGAGTCCCTTTAATGCCTGGATACTGAGTAAAAGCCTGGAAACACTGGCCTTGCGTATGGACAGGCACTGTGATAATGCACTTTATATTGCACAGGCACTGGAAAACCATCCGAAGCTGGAGACCGTATCTTATCCCTTTTTGCCATCGCATCCTCACCATCGCATTGCCAGGAAACAGATGAAAGCAGGCGGCGGCATCCTCACCGTAACCGTCAAAGGCGGCTACAAAGGAGCGACTGAATTCCTGGATAAGCTCAGGCTCCTGAAAATCTCGCCAAACCTTGGCGATGCCCGCAGCATCGTCACACATCCGGCTTCATCCACGCATTGTAAGCTCAGTGAGGAAGAGCGCCTGTCGGTCGGCATTCTGCCGGGGCTGATCCGTATATCGGTAGGCCTTGAAAACAAAGAAGATCTTTTGAACGACCTCTTGCAGGCATTGAGCTAAAAATGAACAGAGGGCTACATAAAAAAAATATCAAGACGAATAACGAATACATAAGCCCAGGGAACATGAATGGATATCATGCCCCGGTATGGATACATGAAACATGCACACAATTGAATTCATAACAACACTGGTCAAAGGTAAATCGCCCGAGGAGGCTTTGGCCATCCTGGCAGCGGAGTTTCCGGGGCAGGTGGTGTTCTCGACAAGCCTGGGCTATGAAGACCAGGTGATCTCTCATTTTATTTTTGCCAATCATTTGCCGGTGAACGTGTTTACCCTGGACACAGGCCGTTTGTTCAATGAGACCTATTCGGTATTGAGCGCTACGCTCGACCGCTATAAAACACCCATTGCCGTGATGTATCCGCAGACAGAAGCAGTAGAACGGCTTGTGACGCAGAAAGGTCCATTCAGCTTTTACGAAAGTATGGCCAACCGGAAAGAGTGCTGCTACATCCGCAAGGTGGAACCCCTGAAACGTGCACTGAAAGGAAATAAGATCTGGGTTACCGGTATCCGCGCCGACCAGTCGGAAAACCGGCAGGACATGCCTTCCGTGGAGTGGGATGACGCCAACCAGATCGTAAAATTCCATCCTATCCTCAGCTGGACCCTGGAAGACGTGAAAGCCTGCATCCGCCGGTACAATATTCCATATAATCCCCTGCATGATAAAGGCTTCGTAAGCATTGGCTGTGCTCCTTGCACACGGGCCGTCAGGGAAGGGGAGAACTTCAGGGCAGGCCGCTGGTGGTGGGAGACAAACGATAAGAAGGAATGTGGGCTGCATAGTCAGTAGAAGGCAAAGAAGATATCAACGAGATTGAAGAAAAGAGAAGAAGGTTTATCTGTCGGCCCGGTACCTGAGGCTCTTGAAGCCACCGGACCAACAACAGGACAGACGTGAAAAAAACGATTAGTACAGAAACAAAATATGAATAAACGATTAGACTATTTAGATGAACTGGAAGCGGAAGCTATCTACATTTTGCGCGAAGTAGCCGGGCAGTTCGAGCGCCCTGCATTATTGTTCAGCGGTGGAAAAGACAGCATTTGCCTGGTACACCTGGCTTTAAAAGCGTTCAGGCCGGGCAAATTTCCCTTTCCTTTGGTGCATGTGGATACAGGCCATAATTTCAGGGAAGCACTTGAGTACCGTGATGAGCTTGCTAAGAAGCTTGACGAGCAACTGATTGTGCGCTATGTGGAAGATACGATCCGTACTAAAAAACTCCAGGACGGCAAAGGAAAATTTCCGAGCCGCAATGCCTTGCAAACCTATACGCTGCTGGATGTGATCGAGGAGTTTGAATTCGATGCCTGCATTGGTGGAGCCCGCCGTGACGAGGAAAAAGCACGTGCCAAGGAACGTATCTTTTCTGTACGCGACGAATTCGGGCAGTGGGACCCGAAGATGCAGCGCCCGGAGCTCTGGAACATCTACAACGGAAAGATCAACAAGGGTGAAAATGTACGGGTATTCCCGATCAGTAACTGGACAGAGCTGGATGTATGGAATTACATTAAGCGTGAGAATATCGGCTTACCATCGATTTATTTCACACACGAGAGGGAATGCATTCTCACCGAGAACGGGCAGCTGATGAATACCAATGAGTTTGTGCAGCTGGAGGAAAACGATGTGCTGGTAACTAAAAAAGTGCGTTACCGTACCGTAGGGGATATGACCTGTACGGCCGCCGTGGAAAGCGAAGCTTATACCGTGGACGACATCATTGCAGAGCTGAAGCAAACTACGATCAGCGAGCGTGGCGCCACTCGTATGGACGACAGGATCAGCGAGGCCGCCATGGAAGACCGCAAAAAAGGAGGCTATTTTTAAAAAACTAACGGAACTAAAAAGACAAAGAGACGGAAGGGACAGCAGACAGGTACTTTCTCTCATCTCACTACTCATATCTAACACATGCAACTACTAAGATTTTTTACAGCAGGAAACGTTGATGACGGAAAGAGCACGCTCATCGGGCGCTTGCTTTACGATAGCCATTCGATATCAACAGACATTATTGAAACGCTTACCAGGCAGAGCAAAGCTAAAAATGAGAACGCCGGGATCGACCTGGCTTTACTGACCGACGGGCTGAGGGCCGAGCGGGAGCAGGGTATTACCATCGATGTGGCTTATAAATATTTCACCACCGAAAAACGGAAATTTATTATTGCCGATACACCCGGGCATATTCAATACACGCGCAACATGTTTACAGGCGCCTCAAATGCCAACCTCGCGATCATCCTGGTGGATGCACGTAACGGCATTACAGACCAAACCAAACGGCACTCTGTACTTTCTGCCATCCTGGGGATTCCGCATGTGCTTGTATGCATCAACAAGATCGACCTGGTGGATTATTCTGAAGAGGTATACAGGAATATCGAAGCGGATTACCGCGCCTTTTCCCGGAATCTGAACCTGAAAGACCTGACGGTGATGCCCGCCAGTGCGCTGGCCGGCGATAATGTGGTGAAGAAGTCGGAAAAACTGTCCTGGTACCAGGGGCAGACGTTGCTGGATTTTCTGGAAACGGTAGAGGTCAGCGAGAGTGGCAGGACGGACCTGCCGCGTTTTCAGGTGCAGTATGTCGTGCGCCCGCAAACAGCAGCGCTGCATGATTACCGTGGTTTTGCAGGTCACATTGCCAGCGGGGTTTACAGGAAGGGGCAGCGCGTGGCCGTTTTGCCATCAGGCATCGAAACCCTGATTGATAAGATAGAACGTAACGGCGAGGAAATTGCATCAGCTTCCGAAAACATGCCTGTGATCCTGCACCTGAAAGACGATGTCGACGTGAGCCGCGGAAACAGCATTGTTCCGGTAGAGCATTTGCCGAAAACCGAAAAGGAACTTTCTGCGACGATTTGCTGGATGGACAATACTGCCTTTATCCCGGGGCAAAAAATTCTGCTTCAGCAAAACAGTTTCCGGACCAAAGCGGTGATTAAAGACATCGCTGCGAAAATAGATATCCACTCTTATGAAGAGCTGCCCTATGATGGCACCATGAAGCTGAACGACATCTGCCGGGTGATCATCAAAACGGCTGAGCCCGTAAGCTTCGACAGTTACAGGGATAACCGCCATACCGGCGCATTTATTCTTATCAATGAAAATACAAATAACACGGTTGCAGCAGGAACCATCCATTAGATTATACATTACTGAACGGGAACATGGAATTGATCACCACATACATTTGCAAAAAATTCGACATAGGCGTCCACGAAAATATGTTTGGAGGGGCCCTGATGTCGCTCATCGACGATGCAGCAGGCTCTTATGCCTCGCAAATCTGCGATACGCCACGCATGGTTACCATCAAATTCGACGAGCTCGTTTTTAAGAAGCCGGTGAAAGTCGGGAATATCATCAAAATTTATGGGCGCGTGATCAAATTCGGAATTTCGTCTGTAGAGCTTTACATGGAAGTGAGAAAGCACAACGTGTATACCGGTGAGCAGGAGATCGTCACCCATACCAATGTGAAGTTTGTCAGGATCGATGAAGAAGGAAATGCGATCCCGATTCCGGACCGTTTGAAAACGCGGTATGAAAGACGGCTCAAAGAATTCGGGAAAGGCTTGCTCCCGGCCGGGGAAGCCGATGGAGAGAGGCAGATCGAAACACTGATCTGAAAAACTTACTCTTTGATAAACCGGGTTACCATGACCCCGGAAGACGTGTGCAGTTTCAGAAAATAAACTCCCTGTGCCAGGGAGGAAGTCTTGAAGCGTATGCCGCTTTCCTCTGCTTCAAATCCGGTTTCTGTAGCAAGGCCTTCGGAAGAGTAAACCTCTGCCTTTCGGATTTCCGTTCTGCAAACTACCCGCAGGATATCGCTGCAAGGAACAGGATATGCCAATGGCCTGTGCTCCTGAGGTGCTTTATAATCTACAGAAATGGTTTCTGAAAATGATGATTGTTTGTTTATGTCCACTTGCCTGATCCTGTAGTAATTGATCGTATCCGGGGTTTCATCATAGCTTAGATAATCATTCACTATCCCCGAAGAGTTTCCTTTGCCGGCAATACTTTTAATGACCTTCCAGCTGTAATCCGGAGTCATTTTCTCCACTTGAAAGCAGGCATTGTTCTGCTCTGTAGCTGTTTGCCATTCGAGCCGGATCGACTGGCTTTCGGGCTCTCCGCGGAAGGAAACGAATTCTACGGGAAGCGTACCTCCATCGTAGTATACCGTAACGGTGATCGCATCGATGTTGGCGGTTAAAAACAAAGAGGCCAGCCCGGCGTTCATCTGCGCAGAGAAAAGAACGCCGAAGTTGCTGGAATTGATTTGTGTGGGTGTCCAGGTTGTGCCCCAGAGGTCGGCACTATTGCCGTATATGGCTACGTTATCCGATCCTGTCCAGCCGGCTCCCGTTGCATGGTTGGTTCCAACCTGCGCTCCGCCCTTCATTAAAAATACGTTTTTGTCTGTCACCGATGAGCCGACCAGCAGGCCGGAGGCATTTCTCTCTATCCGCACTTCGATGCCGCACACGTTGGCTGTGGACGGAATGGCAAAACCGTAGCCTGAAGCCTGGATATAATTGGTTTGCGCGCTTGCCAGAACACCCAGTAAGCTTCCGCAGGAAATATAAGAATTGTTCGAAGAAAGGCCATTCAGAAGATTCGACCAGCCCACAGAGCCGGTAGCGCTGTTGTTTGTGATCGCCGCAGGCAATGACGTGCCTGTAGGTAAGCATTGCGATAGGGCATTGCTGGCGCTGAAGACCAGGAAAAGAAATGCCCACAGGAACATGATGTTTTTTAAGGAATACATGACGTTTGCCGGGAAGTACTCCAGCAAAGGTATACCCTTCACAAACGTTTGTAAATACGTTCTACTACCTGTTTTTAGAAGGTGAAATTACGTGCGTGTATCATGCAGGAAATGTAAAGCCGGTCAGGACGGAAGAGAAATGATCTTGTTCCGGAGTGCAAACATCACCAGGCTCAGCACATTTTTTGTATCCGTTTTTGCCATGATGCATTGGCGATGCCCTTCAACAGTTCTGATGCTGATGTGCAGGATCTCAGCAATCTCTTTGTTTGACTTTTCGAGGCAGATCAGGTTGAGCACTTGTGTCTCCCGCTCTGTCAGGCGGAGCTTCACATTATCATCATGCTGCTTCTCTACATGAATGAGCTTGTCCATCAGCAGGCCCGAAATTTCATCGTCGAAATAAAAACCCTTATAATGAACCGTTCGGATGGCATCGATCACTTTCTCTATATCACAGTTCTTCGGCAGAAAGGCACGTGCACCTTTCGCCAGGTATTCGGCAATATAGCTGCTTTCATAATACATGCTCAGCATGATCACTTTTATCTCAGGGTATAATTCCCTGATCTGTGTAAGCGCTTCCTTACCCTCCATCACAGGCATACTGATGTCAAGAAGAATAACATGAGGAACCGTGTGTTTTAAACGATCCAATAGTTCCTGACCGTTGCCGGCTTCAAATACAATACTGATATCTTCTTCCTCATTGAGTAATGACACCATTCCTTGTCTGAATAGTACGTGATCCTCGGCTATGGCAATACTGATTTTCGGCTTCATAAAATGTGCGGTATGACAAAAACTAAAATATTGATTTTTTTAATACAATGCATGCATAAATGATTTTATTTTTTCCTTCATCGATGTTTAAATCAGTTTAATGCCATATTTTTTTCTGTTAAGTATCTGGTAAATGCACGTACTTTTACGTATTTCTTTTTAAACGGATGTGGCTGAAAGTCTTGACTATCAAGAGTGAAACGTGAAGGCGTATTGTTCGATCCATTCTGAAAAAACAATGAAAGCTCAGATGTTATTTTCAGTATTTCCCGCAGCGACTTCAGGTGTTTTTTTGAATTAAGGCAGCGAATTTTTTTGGTGCAACTTCGCAATATGCAGTCTTAAGCGCATCTTCAAACATCTCTTTCGGTACAAGCTTCATGTCAATAAATGTCCAGCCTTGTTTTCCCCACGCATTGGGCACAGGAAAAATAATGCGCTTATCGTATGTAGAAAATACACTTTGATCGATCTCCGATAATTTAATACAGGCGCGATGCTGCTGCTTGTCGTAGCTGGCGAAAATTTTCTTGTTTATCCTGAAAGATGTTTTCTCAAAATGAGGCTCCTCGGTTACTTCAGGAAAAGACAAGGCGGTTTTTCTTAAAGTTGAGAAACGGATCATTGTCGGGCGAAAAGGTTGTGTCTAAAGATACACAATGGATTGATTCTTCCCCCGAAAATTACATGAGCGGCTATGGCTTTTTTGCCGGGCGCGTGCAGAGGTCCAGCTCCGTCCAGGGGCCGCCGTTATATACCCTGCGAAAACCTCTTTCTTTCAGGATCTCCACAGCCTTTACGCTCCTCAGTCCGTGCGAGCAGCAGGTGATATATGTTTTTCCCGTATCCAGGGAAACAAAAGCCGTTCTTAATTTACTTAAAGGAATATTGACGGAAGTTGCGATGTGTCCGTCCTCATACTCTGCAGGCGTTCTTACATCAAGGATAACAGCACCTTCTTTGATAAGCACATCCAGCCCTTTGTCGATGTGAACGCGCTGATACGTTTTATAGAATGCATATAGAACAATCAGTACGAGTATGACAATTACCGTGTATTTCATTGTTCCCGCAGAGTTGGTTTAAGAAGTCTGGCATTGATGTAAAAAGTTCCGAAGGGGATCAGGCAGGCAACAAGCGCTTTCCAGGTGGTTTTCCTGAACTCCCATTGCTGTTCAATGCCCGTGCTGATAGCCTGGAATATAAACAGTAGAAATAAGATGCCATGCACAGGCCCGATGATCCTGACAAGAACAGGCATATCAAAAATATATTTGAGTGGCACTGCGAACCCAACAAGGAGAAGAAGCGAGCTGCCTTCGAGCCAGCCCACTAATCTTAGTCGGCTAAGCGCTGAAGAAAAAGAAAAATGTATCATCGTTTAAAAAGTTCTCAGGTAAGGCCTTGTCGCCCAGGGTGAAAAAGGCCAGGGAATAGCGAGGAGAATAATCAGTAGCGCAACACTAAACCAGATAAGCATGGTTCTGAATTTTTCGGGGTCGCTCTGTTTGCGTTTGGCCAGGGCCGACCCGATGGTGATCAGCACAATGGCAAGCAGCATTAAAGAGATGTGAACGAGTCCGAAAAAAGTCGTATTCACCTGCCGGATTGCCTCAGCGAAATTTCTCCAGAAGTAAGAGGTGACAGGACTTTGTATGTAGAGGATCATGCCTGCAATGAGCTGGATATGTGCAATGGTAGCTGTCCAGTGCCTGACCGAGTTATCTGTTTTTGAAAAAGCAAGCCCTTTTGAAAGTCCCCTGAAAGCTCTTAAAATGGCGTACAGCAGGCTAAGCAGGACGAGCCAGCGTAACAGGGAATGAATCAGCAGAAAGAATAACGGGCTATCGAACATGGCGGAAATTATTCTGCAAAGAAAGTGGCAGAATCAAAAACAGGAGAGGACATAAGACTCTTCTTTCAGGACTTTTCAATCCGTTGGCGAAATTGCAGAGGAGTCACCCCTTCATACTTTTTGAAGAGCCTGCTGAAATAGGAGGCATCGCTAATACCCAGTTCCGCGGCAATGCCGTTTACCGGCAGCTCCGTTTGGTGCAGGAGCACCTTAGCCTCGAGCACAATGGCCTCGTCGATCCATTTGATAGGCGACCTGCCGGTAATCTGCTTCACAAGTTTATTGAAATGATTGGGGCTCACATGCAGTAATGCGGCGTATTCTGTTACCAGGTGTTTGGTGCGAACATGCTTAAACACCAGCTCCTTGAATTTATTAGTGAGTGTTACGGCACTTGTCTGCCGGCTATCCGACAAAGGTTTGTAAACCTCATGGAGCTCAGTCAGCAAGGCAATGAAGTTGGCCTGGATAAGCCCGGGCCTGGAAAGCCCGTGAGCATTGTAATGCGCATAAAGGCGTTTGAAAAGTTGCAGCACATGCGCCGAGCAGTCTTTGGGAAGCCTGATGAAAGGATTTCCCCAGACCTGCAGAAATTCAAAGCGCTTCCACAAGTCCGGTGTTCCGGATTTTCCAACAATGATGTCGTTATGAAAATTGCAGAGAAAGCCCTTGTTGATATCGTGCCTGGCAAAGGAATAGACCTGCCCTGCAGGAACGATCACGCACTCGTGCCGATAGATGGTATAGGAGCGGCTTCCGATGGTAATATTGGCTTCTCCGGAAGTGAGGTAGATGAGAGTATGCGTGGTGGCCCGGGTAGGAGGGACAGGAAGCCTGATCAATCTGATCAGATCCTGAACCTGCACGATGAAAAATTTACCATAGTCCGCTTTCAGAAGAGCATTCGTTTCTTCTTCCCCTCTGATGTACCTCTCTCGGAAAGCCTCCGTGCTATGTGTTTTTATGTTGGACAGAACTCTGAACTAAGAAATGTTTGTCAAAGATATTGATCCGGCCGATATGATTTGAAACAATCAATTCCCCGTGCTGATTTTTCAGGATGCCTGTATCTGTTTTAAATGCAGGTCGGTTCTTGTGATGCGGATGAAGAGAATATGTCCGCCGGTTTTCTGATCTGTACGCAGGCTCTCCCGCACATCATTAAAAAAGCAGTTCCCGTTTTAAAGGAACTGCTGTTTAAAAAACAAACAAACATGTTGGCCATGCTATTTGTGAGATATATAGATTAATCGTGTACGCCTTCCATAATTTCTTCCACCATCTTCCTGCAGAAAGCAGGCAGGTCTTTCGGGCTGCGGCTGGTTACCAGACCATTGTCCACAACAACCTCCTCGTCTTCCCAGATAGCACCTGCATTTTCAAGGTCGGTACGGATAGAGGGGTAAGACGTCAGCCTTCTGTCTTTCAGCAGACCGGTTTCGATCATCGTCCAGGGCCCGTGGCAAATGGCAGCCAGCGGTTTGCCCTCTTCCAGGAAATCGGCTACGAAGTTTACCGCATCTTCATTCATCCTCAGCGCATCCGGGTTCATCACGCCACCCGGCAACACCAAAGCGTCGTATAATGTACTCTTCACCTCATCAATGCTTTTCGTAGCCTCAAATTCATCGCCCCAGTTTTTATCTTTCCAACCTTTGATCTTTCCTTTTTTCAGGGAAACGATCTCAACGGTGGCACCGGCCTTTACCAGTGTTTCCAGTGGTTGCTGTAATTCCGACTGCTCGAATCCATGCGTGGCAAGGATCGCGACTTTCTTTCCATGTAATGTGTTTTCCATCATGTGTTCTAAATAAGAATTCAGCTTACAAGCAGATAAATTTGATGCCAGGGCAGACTGACATCCACTGCGTAGAGATTTCCACACAGGAGAATCCCTGATAGCCGTTTGGGTTATTGGTCGGCATAAAAACGTCTTTAAACAGTCAAAGTCCTGTTTTACTCAGCTAAAGTGTAGGAACACGAGAATGTAAACAGAATGATGTTAAATTGTTGTTAAATTAGCTTTAACTCCTTTCTGCCTGAATCATGAAAAAACTTTACCTTATAACGATTGGTGTACAGTTTATACACTGTTTGGCACAAGCACAGATCATCACAGCAAACGCTGCAAACCTCAGTATAACTCCGGGAGCAGTCGTTTTGGTAAACGGCGGAATGAACGTCTCCAATACCACTGCCTTTTTAAATAACGGAGCACTTACGATCACCAAAAACTCAACGTTACCGATAGCTGGAACGTTTAACATAGAAACCGGAAGCACGGTTTCGGGCAACGGTATTTATGAGGTGGAACAGGACTGGGTGAATAGCGCCGGCTTTGCGGCAGGTACTTCCAAAGTGAGGCTGAATGGAAATACCCAGCAGTTTATTACCAGTACCAATGGAACGTCAACTACGTTCAACGACCTTGAATTGACAGGAACGGGTACAGGCACCAACCGCAAAAAAACATTGCAGGGAGTGGATGCTAAAACCGGTACAGCCGGAGTGCTCCAGATAAACGACAGGGAGCTCGAAACACAAGGGCAGACCTTTTTTGTATTGAATACAGCGCCAGGTGCCGTGAGTAATAATACCACACCTGGCAGCGAAGGCTTCGTGAGCAGTGTGAGCCCCGGAACCTTTTCGCGTGAAACCAACAGCAGTGCCGCCTATGTATTTCCTACCGGATCAAGCACCGGTACCCTGCGCTACCGCCCGGTAGAGCTGACGCCGGCCAATGCCAATGCCAATACCTATGTGGTGCGCCTGAATAATGTAGATGCCAGCAGCCAAAGCTTTGATCGTGGTCAGACGGATGGCGTGCCGTGTGATTTGAATCCTTTGTATTTCCATTCCATCAACCGCGTGTCAGGAACATCGCCCACCGATGTGCGCTTATTTTATATAACAGCTACTGATGGCAGCTGGTCGGGTATGGCTCAATGGCGGACCACGAATACTATCTGGAATGACATGAATGCGCTGGGGGCAGGAACATCAGGGGCCTTTGCCACCCGCACCCGCACAGGCTGGAACTTCGCAAACCCTGGCGATCCTTATATCCTGAGTAATGTCAGGCCAGATCCACCAGTATTGAACTGCCCGTCGCTTTGTGAGAATTCAGCCAACAATAATTTTAGCTTAACCGGAAACAGTCCCTCTTATCAATGGACGTTTCCTGCCAATGGAACCATTACCGGCGGGCAGGGCACGTCCAATGTGACGGCCAGCTGGGGAACAGGCACTGGCTCTGTATCCGTGATTGCTGTAGGCCCCGGAGGTTGTAATTCCCTGCCGGCTACCTGCATGCCCAATGTGGTTCCGCCGCCTGCCGTTGATTTTAGCTTTGCCGATGATATGAACAATGTTTCCTTTACTGACCTCAGCAATGGAAGCTCTCAATGGAGCTGGAATTTTGGCGACAGCACGGGCTCTGCATCGCAGAATCCTTCGCATACCTTTCCGGGAAGCGGTACCTATACGGTAGTGCTCGTTGCATCGAACAGCACAGGTTGCAGCGGTTCGGCTTCTCATGTGGTTGAGATCCTCGGCGATATTGTTATTCCGAATGTCATCTCTCCTAACGGGGACGGCATCAACGATATCTTTACCATCAAATCCAGCGGATTAAAAACCTACGACCTTCTGATCTTCAACCGTTGGGGAACACGGATATACCGGTCGACAAGTCCTAAGGATCACTGGGATGGCACGCAGAACGGAAAGTCTGTAGCCGATGGCGCTTATTTTTACATTTTAAACGCGTCCTCCGGAAGCAAAGAGTTTAAATTCCAGGGATACGTAACAGTCTTTAATTAATTTACTCCTCAATCTGATAACTATGAAAAAAAACATCCTTTTTCTATTTGCTGTAGGTGCGGGCCTGGCATTTACCCCGCTTAGCGCCCAGAACAATGTCGGTATCGGAACAACCACGCCGAACCCTAATGCGATCCTGGAAATGCAATCGACCACGCAGGGTGTTCTCGTACCGAGGATGACCACGGCTCAGCGGCTTGCCATTGCAAGCCCTACGGAAGGCTTAATGGTATATGACATTACGGTGGATTGTTTCTTCTTTTATGAGACAACTTCCGCTACCTG
>DGQK01000063.1 GCA_002390745.1 Bacteroidetes bacterium UBA4416
GCCTCAGCCACCGGTTCTCATTTAATGAGCTTAACATGATACGATGCCTGAGACTCTCGAAAGCAGAGTGACAAATATTTAAGATCTTTGTAAGCAATGGCTAAGATTTCTGTTAATTTTAAGTCATTGTAAATCAGGGCGTCCAATTTTTGAATGTAAATTTTTACCCAAATGGGTAAATAAAGACGTACCTTTGCCCCGATGTCCGTGAAATCAGATAACAGCACTGAGCAAAAAATTCTGGAAGCCGCCGAAAGCGTGTTTCACGAGAAAGGCTACGACGGCGCGCGGATGCAGGAGATCGCCGATAAGGCAAGCATCAACAAAGGCCTGCTGCATTACTATTTCAAAAGCAAGGATGCTTTGTTTGATGCCATCTTCGGCATGGCACTGAAGCGCATGATGAGCAACATCAACGCGATCCTGTCAACGGATATTCCCCTGGAAGAAAAGATCGACCTGATTGTGGACGGTTACATGAACATGCTTTCGCGAAACTCTTCCCTGCCCCGTTTTGTCATCATGGAGCTGAATAAAGATCCCGACAGGTTCATCGCCAAACACCTGAACGGTTCTATCCAAAACGTTTTTTCCAGCTTTATTGATTCGGTGCAAAAGGAAATCGATGCAGGCCGGATCAGGCCTATTGACCCAAGGCACCTCTTCATGAACATGATCTCCATGATTATCTTTCCATATGTGGGAAGGCCGATGATACAGGTGGTGGCAGGCCTCGACAACAAAGAGTTTCAGGGGCTGATGCAGGAGCGGCGGGAAGTGATCAAACTGTTTATTAAACAGGCGCTGAAGGCATAAATTTTTTTGCACTTAAATTACCCGTTTGGGTAAAAACATATTTAAAACATACATCCATGAGAACACTCCCTTTAGTAGCTGGCATGCTTTTCCTACTGAGCGGGCTGCAAAGCCAGACGGATACGGCGCTCAGCCTGGAGCTTTGTTACCAGCTGGCCCGGCAGAATTATCCTTTGGTGAAACAAATGGCCCTGATCGATAAGACGCGGGACTACACGCTGGCCAATGCTTCCAAAGGCTATTTGCCCCAGCTCACGATTGCCGGGCAGGCTACTTACCAATCGGAGGTAACCAAGATCCCCATCTCATTTCCGGGAATGTCTATAGCCGAATTAAGTAAAGATCAGTACCGGATCTACGGCGAGATCAATCAGTCGCTCACGGATCCATTCATCATCAGGCAACAGAAGGCCCTGCTCAAAGCGGGATCGGAGACTGATGCTGGAACACTGGAGGTGGAGCTGTACAAGCTCAGGGAACGGATCAACCAGATGTATTTCGGCATTCTCCTGATCGATGCTCAATTCCAACAAAACGAACTGCTGAAAAAAGATATCCGCTCAGGCCTTCAGAAAGCCAATGCCGCCATTGCCAATGGTACTGCTCTCAAAAGCAACGCCGACCTGCTGAATGCCGAATTGCTGAAAGCTGAGCAGAGAAGCATCGAGCTGAAGGCAAACCGCAGGGGCTTCACCGATATGCTGTCCGTGTTTGTGAACAAGCCTCTTGCTGAAACTGTTTCCCTGAAAGAGCCGCCGCTGCAAGCACCTTCCTCCGGCATCAACCGTCCGGAGCTTAAGGTATTTGAAGTACAAAAACAACGTGCTATGTTGCAGAACAAGCTGCTCCTCGCCAAAAATCTGCCGCGGCTCAGCCTGTTCTTTCAGGGCGGCTACGGACGGCCAACGCTCAACATGCTCAGCAACGATTTTGGAACGTACTATATTGGCGGCGCACGCTTCAGCTGGAATATCTCCGGGTTTTATACGTATAGAAAAGAAAGAACATTGCAAAGCCTGGGCGCAGATGCAGTCGATCTGCAGAAAGAAACCTTCCTCTTCAATACCTCTGTGGTGTTGAAGCAGCAGAACAGCGAGATCAGCAAATTGTCGGAGCTCCTTCTTTCCGACAAACAGATCGTTGCCCTGCGGGAGAAGGTGAAGCATACCTCGGCAGAGCAGCTGTCTAACGGCACAATCACGGCGCTCGACTACCTGAACTATGTCAATGCGCAGGACCAGGCCGCGCAGCAGCTCCTGCTCCACTCCATTCAGCTGCTTATGGCACAGTACAACTACCAAACCACCTCAGGAAATTAACCACCGATAAATTTTTAAACTTATGAAAACGAACTCCTTACTCCTGTGCTTTTCTTCGCTGCTGCTCTTAGGATCCTGCAAAAGCGACAAGGCTTCCTTCGATGCTTCCGGATCATTTGAGGCGGAGGAGATCCTGATTTCTTCGGAAGTCAACGGAACGATCAAAGAGCTAACGATTGAAGAAGGGCAAACGCTGAAGGCCGGGCAGTACATCGGTTACATCGACAGCGTGCAACTCTACCTGAAAAAAAAGCAGCTGGAAGCGCAGATCGACGCTGTGCTGAGCAAAAGGCCCGATGTGGCCGTTCAGCTCGCTGCCCTGAAGGAGCAGCTGAAAACGGCTGAAAAAGAGCAGAAGCGGATCAGTAACCTGGTAAAGGCCGACGCAGCTACGACCAAGCAGCTCGATGATATCAACGCCTCGATTGAACTGATCAAAAAACAAACGGAAGCGCAGCGTTCCTCCCTGGATATTTCATCGGAGGGAATTGGGAAAGAAACGGTGCCGCTCGGCATCCAGGTGGAACAGGTAAACGACCAGCTCCGCAAATGCAGGATCATTAATCCCATCAACGGCACTGTGTTGAACAAATATGCCAATGCCAACGAAACAGCGGTACAGGGAAGGCCTTTGTATAAGATCGCTGATCTTTCCACGATCATTTTAAGGGCCTATATCACAGGCGATCAGCTCCCCCGGCTGAAGCTGAACCAGCAGGTGACTGTGCATACGGATGACGGACAAGGTGGCTTTAAGCAGGCCCAGGGCAGGGTTTCCTGGATCAGCGATAAGGCGGAGTTTACTCCCAAGACCATCCAAACAAAGGATGAGCGTGCCAATATGGTGTACGCCATTAAAGTGATGGTAAAAAATGACGGCTCTTATAAAATAGGCATGTACGGCGAATTAAAATTCAATTAGGATGGATGACGTGGTGCTTCACAATCTGACAAAGACCTATCGCAAAGGGGCTGCGGCTGCGGTAAAGGATGTTTCGTTTTCGGTGAGAAAAGGAGAACTCTTCGGGCTGATCGGTCCGGATGGCGCCGGTAAAACAAGTATCTTCCGCATGCTGACGACGCTGCTCCTGCCTGATGGCGGAAGCGCGACGGTCAACGGGTTTGATGTGGTGAGCGATTATAAACGCATCCGCAAAGAGGTGGGTTACATGCCAGGCAAATTTTCACTCTACCAGGACCTGACGGTCGAAGAGAACCTCCGTTTCTTTGCGACCGTATTCGGAACAACGGTAGAGGCCAATTACGACCTGATCAGGGATATTTATGTGCAGATCGAGCCTTTCAAAACCCGCAGGGCCGGGAAACTTTCGGGAGGGATGAAGCAGAAGCTGGCCTTATGCTGCGCCCTCATCCACCGCCCTACCGTTCTGTTCCTCGACGAGCCGACAACGGGTGTGGATACAGTTTCGCGCAAGGAATTCTGGGACATGCTGAAACGCCTGAAGGCGCAGGGGATTACGATCCTGGTGTCGACGCCCTACATGGATGAAGCCAGCCTTTGCGAACGGATTGCGCTGATCCAGGATGGCAGGATCCTGTCGATCGATACACCTGATGCGATCATCAACGAGTATCCCAAACCGCTTTATGCGATCAAAGCTTCTTTGATGAGCCGGCTTTTGAAAGACCTGAAAGCGATGCCTGAAACAGAAAGCTGCTATTCCTTCGGCGAATACCACCACCTCACCTTTCACAGGGAAGAAGAAGACAGTATCACCGGATTGAAAAAACACCTGGAGGAAAAAAACTATGAGGACATTGCGATCAAACCCATCACACCAGGCATCGAAGATTGTTTCATCCGCTTAATGCATGCGAAAACATGAAAGAGGTTGTTATTAAAACAGATAAGCTTACCAAGCGTTTCGGTGATTTTATTGCCGCCAATGAGATCAGCTTTGAGGTGTATGCGGGAGAGATCTTCGGTTTCCTGGGAGCCAATGGCGCCGGAAAAACAACGGCGATGAAAATGCTCTGCGGCCTGTCGGCGCCTTCGTCGGGAGCCGCCACCATTGCCGGTTTCGACATCTATAAACAAACGGAGCAGATCAAAAAACGTATCGGTTACATGAGCCAGAAGTTTTCGCTTTATGAAGATCTGACCGTGCTCGAGAACATTAATTTTTTCGGAGGGATTTATGGTTTATCGAACAGGCAGCTCAGGCTGAAGCGCGAAGAATTGATTGAAACGCTGGGCATGCAGCAGGAAGCGAAACAGCTGGTAGGATCTTTGCCGCTGGGCTGGAAGCAGAAGCTCGCTTTCTCGGTGGCAGTGGTCCATGAGCCAAAGATCGTGTTCCTGGATGAGCCTACCGGTGGGGTTGATCCTGTGACGAGAAGGCAATTCTGGGACCTGATCTACGATACTTCCGACAAAGGCATCACCATTTTTGTGACCACGCATTACATGGATGAAGCGGAATACTGCAACCGCATTTCCATGATGGTAGATGGCGTAATCAAAGCACTGGATACGCCTGCCAGGCTAAAAGAACAATTCTCAGCAGCCTCGATGGACGAGGTATTTTTTGAGTTGGCCAGGGGTGCAAAACGTAAAGCCGATTGATATGAAACAGTTTCTTGCTTTTGTCCGTAAAGAGTTTTATCACGTCTTCCGCGATAAAAAGACCCTTTTGCTGTTGTTTGGCCTGCCTGTAGCGCAGATCGTGCTCTTCGGCTTTGCGCTTACGAATGAAATTAAAAACTCGGAAATCGTTGTCTGCGATTACGCCAACGACGTGGCTTCACACCGCATCACCGATCAGATCGAAGCCAGCGGCAATTTCAGCATCCACAAATGCCTGATGAGCCACCGCGATATAGAGGCGGCTTTTAAAGCAGGCAACACCAAACTGGCGGTTATCTTTCCGCTTAATTTCAACCACGACCTGCTCCACCTCAATAAAGCCCAGGTGCAGATCATTGCCGATGCTTCTGATCCCAATACCGCCACCACGCTCACCACTTTTGCCACTTCCATCATCATGGATTACCAGAATGAGCTGCTACAGGGCCACTCTTTGCCATTCCGGATCCATACCGATCTGCGCATGATCTACAATCCCAGCCTAAAGGGCGCTACTAATTTTGTGCCGGGAGTGATCGCCCTGGTATTGTTGCTGGTTTGTGTGCTGATGACCTCCGTATCCATTGTCAGGGAAAAAGAACTGGGCACGATGGAAATCCTCCTGGTCTCCCCTTTCAGCCCCATACTGGTGGTTTTTGCCAAGGCCATTCCGTATTTCTTCCTGTCGCTCTTAAACCTCACGGTGATCCTGATCCTGAGTGTCACGCTGCTCGATCTTCCCATACATGGGAATATTCTGCTACTGTATGCCGTCAGCGCCCTGTTCATCCTTACAGCGCTTTCCCTGGGTTTGCTGATCTCCAATAGTACGGATTCGCAGCAAAGCGCCATGCTCATCTCGCTCATGGGCATGCTCCTGCCAACGCTGATGTTCAGTGGTTTTATGTTTCCCATCGAAAACATGCCCCTGCCGCTCAGGATCATTTCCAATATCGTTCCTTCGAAATATTACTATACCATTGTAAAATCCATTATGATCAAGGGCCTCGGCTTTTCGGCGATCTGGAAGGAAACGCTTGTGTTGGCAGGTATGACAGCCGCTCTGCTGACGATCAGCATTAAGAAATTTAAAATAAGACTGGCATGAGAACCCTTGTATTTTTATTGCAGAAAGAATTCAGGCAGATCTTCCGCAACAAAGGCATTCTGCGCCTTATCATTGCAATGCCCATCATTCAGCTCATCGTGATGCCGCTTGCTGCAGATTACGAGGTGAAAAATGTCAATATCTCTGTGGTGGACCATGACCACTCCGCCTACTCCCGGAGGCTGACGGATAAGATCATGGCTTCAGGATATTTTAAGCTTAACGACTACAGCCATTCCTTTGACCAGTCCTTCGTGGAGTTCCAGAAAGACCGCTCTGACCTGATCCTGGAGATCCCGAACCATTTTGAAAAAGACCTGGTGTCTCAAAATTCCGGCAGCCTCTTCCTGGCGGCGAATGCCATCAACGGAACGAAAGCCTCTGTTGGTAGCGCTTACCTGTCGCGCATCATTGCCAATTTCAACTCGGAGATCCGCCTGGAGTGGATCGCACCGGCACGTGCCGGCGAGCTGCCGGTTATAGAGGTCACTTCCCTCAACTGGTACAACCCTTTCCTGAATTACCCTTTCTTTATGGTCCCGGGCATCCTGGTGGTATTGGTAACAATGGTCGGGGCTTACATGTGTGCGTTGAATATTGTGAAAGAAAAAGAAGTGGGCACCATTGAGCAGATCAATGTCACGCCGGTGAAAAAATACCATTTCATTTTAGGAAAGCTCATCCCCTTTTGGGTGATCGGCCTGTTTGTATTTTCAGTAGGTCTTTTGGGCGTGGGTCGTTTGATCTATGGCATTGTTCCGGCAGGCTCCCTGTGGTTAATCTATGCGTTCCTGGCAGTTTACCTCATTGCCGTGCTGGGTATTGGGCTCCTGATTTCCACCTATTCCGCCACACAGCAGCAGGCCATGTCGCTGGCCTTTTTCTGCATGATGATCTTTATCCTGATCAGCGGCTTGTTTACCCCGGTGGACAGTATGCCGGCCTGGGCCAAAGTAGTTGCGAACTTCAACCCGGTAACGCATTTCATTCAGGTGATGCGGATGGTGGTGCTCAAAGGCAGCGGCTTCGGCGATATTAAGCACCAGTTTATGATCGTGAGCGCCATGGCGGTATTCTTTAATGCCTGGGCTATTTTCAATTACAAGAAAACAACTTAATTTTGATTCCCGGATCGTAAGACTGACCGTAAACATGTTTCGACTGCTGTTATACCCATTGTTTTGTTTAAACATGATTGGCAACGGCTACCTGTCAAATACCGATAAGAATAGCATTGTCGGTTTTTGGAATACCGATGATGATGAAGCCCTCGTTCAGGTGTATGAAAACGAAGGGCTTTATTTTGGTAAAGTGATCATGCTTGCGCGCCCCTCAGATAGCAAAGGGAATCCAAAAAAAGACAGGCATAATACGGAGCCGGGCCTGAGAGACAGGACGCTGGTAGGAATCCATACCTTATACGATCTCAAGTTCGATCAGTCTGACCAAAGCTGGAAAGGAAAAGTGTACATTCCAAGCATGGGAATCAGCGCCAATGTGATCATTACATTGAAAGATAAAAACACGATGCACGTTCGGGGATACATGGGTAAACTCACCAAAACGCAGGTGTGGAAACGCGTTAGGTAATTCAACACCAAAATCAAAGTCTTCCAGAGCACGATACAGAGGTATTGCCGAAGTTTGCTGAGTCCACAGGTTTTGAACCTGATCCATGATTCCGATTACATCAACAGGCATAAAAGACAAAACCCTCAGCATTTGCTGAGGGTTTTTTGCTACTTTCAGTAGCCCGTACGGGAATCGAACCCGTGTTTCATCCGTGAAAGGGACGTGTCCTAACCCCTAGACGAACGGGCCATTTTATTAATGAACTTCTCTTTTCAGGTCCGTTGCTTAATTAATGGAGTGCAAATTTACAACTATTTTCTTATCCGCAAAAAAATATTTCATTTTTTTTATTTTTTTCCGCTCACCTTGCTTTGTTGAAAATTGCTGCTTGCCATCCGGAAAACAGGAAGATATATTTATTAAGAGCCGTTTACCTGCTGCTGAGCTTGTGCCTGTAGCGATCGAGCGGTTCTATCAGCCAGCGCTGCATCGCAATCGCCAACAGCAGCGTGATGACGATAACGACATAGCCATAATAGTCGAGCAGATAAGGGTTTCCGAAGAACTGTTTGCGAAGCAGGCTCACCACCAGGAGATGAATGATGTAAATGGAAAATGAAAGCTCCCCGATGTAGCGGTCGGTCTTATTGTTTTTGAAACTGTAAAACATAAAAGGCAGCGCCAGCAGGAACAGGATATAAAAAGCATAGTTCTTTCCTGTTTCCGGCAGAATGATCTGGTCGTAAAAGATAATGAGCACCAAAAGCACTGTTAAAGCAAGGTAGCCTATCCAGGGCTTCGCAGGCCTGGTTTCCAGCCATTTGTAAAAGCGGTAGGCCAGGCTTCCGGCTATGAAAAATGCCAGCTCGAAAGGGAAAAAGCGATAGGTCCAGGGATCGAAGCTCAGGTATAATTTTGTGGCGAAAAAATAGCGCAGGCCGAGGCTCAGCAGCACTACCAGCAATTGCCAACGGAGTTTTCTGGTGACCAGGAAGGGCGCCACCAGGTAAAAAACGAATTCGATGCTGATGGACCAGGCCTGGGGAACAAACAGGTACTGATAGCCGGTGTGCCTGAAAGATAAGGGATTATACACCAGGTGTGGCTGGCAGAACTCGTCGAGTCGCAAAAAGTACAGGATATCCTGCCCGACAACGATGATATTCTCCAGTCCGAACCACAGTACCGTTGCCCAGGACAGGCAATCCTTGCCGCTCAGGTAACGCGCCAGGTAATAAGGCTTACCAAAGCCGTAAAGCCCCACTACCGACACCAGTACTGCACAAAGCAGCACCACCCAGTAGGCAGGGAAAATACGGTAAAAACGGCTGATGATAAAGCTTTTGTAAAAGCCTTTGCCGGTATACTTTTCGTTGAGCACCAGCGCCATGTAAAAACCGGAGATCATGTAGAAGGATTGCACGGCTACCTGACCTCCGCAGAGCCGCAGTCCGAAGATCTTATACGAATGATACACAACAACGGCCAGTGCCAGTATGGTTCGGAGGATTCCCATCGCTTAAAGATAAGCACATATTCGGGTTCTTTCCTTAGCTGGAAAAGAATGCATGACATTTTTTTCCCTGATACTTTTGAAGCCAAAAGTATCCAAAAGCTTCTGTCCCGACGCATCGCGGGTGGCAGGCAATTTCCGCCTGAAACGCGGCGGAACCGCCGATCTGAAAAAAAAGCTGATCCTTACGAATCAGCTTTTCAATCTTAAACAAAACGAAAACCTTAATCTACTTTATCCACATTCTTTTTGGCGTCGCTTACCGCGTCTTTTTGTTTGGAGATCTCCGATTTTTTCTTGTCCTGGTCCGATTCGTTCTTTTTAATATCGTCTTCTGCTTTTTTGATCTTATTGTTGCAGGATTCGATGTCCGATTTCAGGCCTTTGATATCTTTCTCAATATCTTTTTGCTGGTCCTGCAATTTATCGAGGATCTTTTTGGAAGCCTTGGCCTGTTCGCTTACCGCGCCGGCGCTGGCGTCTACCACTTTCTTCTGAATTTCTATCTCACCTTTTTTCTTTTCCAGTTCTACTTCTTTCTCTTTGATCTCTTTCTCTGCTTTGGTGATCTTACTTTTGTTGTCCTCGATATCGCTTTTCAGGTTCTTATTATCTTTTTCAAGGCTTTTCTGTTCGTCTTCCAGTTTCGATTGCACTTTCTCGGCGTCTTTCACCTTTTGCTGCAAAGGCTCTTTTGTCATTTTCACGGCAAAATCCTTAACGATCTTTTCGGCTTGCTGGTATTTGTCTTTGTTATCGGAGGAGGCCAGGTAGGCGCCGCCCAGATCGAAGGCCACATGCATCTTTACCGTCATCTCTTTTTTATTCTCTTCGAAGGTAGCATACACGTCCACCGGGTTATTGCCGAACTCCTTGATCAGGATATTATCGCCAAACACTTCGTTCTTATCGCTTTTTACTTTTTCATTCTTATAATCTTTCATCAGGCTTTTCCACGCGCTTTGCACATCATCTTTGGTGTTGGCATAAATCGTGGTGCTGATGGCATTCTGAGAGCCGGTAGAGAATTTTTCGCTCCCTTCCCTTAATTCGATACGCTGAGCGGATGCGGCTAAGGTAGCCAGGGAGGCTGCTAAAATTAATGCTGTTTTCATAATGTGTTGTTTTAATCAGTGATTGATTTCACTATCTTAAAAGTAATGGTAATTCCCATACATCTCATTGCAAGATGACAATTTTTTGTTAAAATCAGGCATTTAATTTTTTGAAGAATATCTGTTGAGTAGTCGGGCGACTCCCTGCGGGCCGGGCTGCTGCGGGCTCCGCTACGCTCCGGTTTTTTCAGGGCGAAAGAAACGGTGCCCTGAAAAGAACTGAACCCTGCGCATCCCTGTCGCGGATTTTTTTCCGGAAGAGTTTGCGCCTCCTTACCGGCAGACAGGCCCGGCCGCCCAAAAGCAAAAGATGAACAGGGAATATTATTCTTTCTCCACATCCGTCACACCGCCCGACACGATGAACTTCATGGCTTCGCCGCCTTCCACATCAATCGGTTTGATCTGACTGATGGGAACAAAGACCAGGCGGCCCGAGAAGGAATAGGAATAAGGAAGGTATACCGACACTTTTTCATGGATGCCCCACTCGCTCAGGTTGTCCTGCGTCACAAAACCCAGCTCCTCGATATTGGCCTGCGGGTTGGTAAGCACCAGTACCGGCTTGGTAAAGCGCTTTTTGTTGCCCATGAAGGCGTTCATGAAATCCTTGATCGGTGAATAGACATGGCGGATGAAGGGGGCGTGTTCGAGTTTTTCCTCAAAGAATGCAAACAGGCGCTTGAACAAAAAAGAAGAAGCCAGTACGCCAATGACGGTGATGATGACCAATACACACACAATGGAGATCAGCGTATCCAGCACCGGATGCCCTGTAAGGCCCACAAAAGAAAAAAGTCCTTCGAAGAATTGAAACAGCTTCAGAAACACAATGAGTGTGATGCCGAAAGGAATACAAAGCACCAGGCCCTGCAGGAAATATTTAAATAAGTTACTCATCACGTATCTCAGGCCCAGGCTAAGCCTTTCTTCAGCTTGTTCAGTGTTTCCCGCTCGGGCGACCCTTCTGCTGTTTTGTAGTCATAGAGCCAGCCGGCCTGAGCCGGAAGGCTCATCAGGATAGACTCCACACGCCCGTTGGTTTCCAGTCCGAATTTCGTTCCCTTGTCGTACACCAGGTTGAACTCCACATAGCGGCCGCGGCGTAGCAGCTGCCATTGCTTATTGGTTTCATCAAAGGCCTTGTCTTTGTTCCTGCGGATCAGCTCCGTATAAACCGGTGCAAAAGCTTCGCCTACCTCTTTCCAGAATGCCAGGTTCTGTTCAAAGCTCATGCCATCACGAAGGTTGAGGCGGTCGAAGAAAATACCCCCAATGCCGCGTGTTTCTTTACGATGGGCGATGTAAAAATAATTGTCGGCCCATGTTTTGAACTCGGGGTAGTAAGCCGGATTATGTTTATCGCACACGGCTTTCAATTGCTGATGGAACCAGGTTGCATCCTCATCCACAATGTAATGCGGTGTGAGGTCGATGCCACCGCCAAGCCAGCGTGTGCCATTGCTCATCTCAAAATAGCGGATGTTCATATGGATGATGGGAACCATCGGGCTCTGGGGATGGATCACTATAGAAACACCGGTGGCAAAGAAGGTCAGGCCTTCGTGGTTGCCTGCCTGTGCCGAGTCGCTATGTGCGCGCTCTTTAAATAAAAAGTCAGGGGCTTTGCCGCTTACGGCCGAAAACATGACCCCGCCTTTTTCGATCACGGCTCCGTTTTCCATCACGCGGGAGCGGCCACCACCGCCTTCTTCCCGGCTCCATTGCTCTTCCTTAAATGTTGATCTGCCGTCGGCCTGCTCCAGCGCCTGGCAGATACCGTCCTGAAGGTTTTGCAGCCAGGCGGAGATATGTTCCCGGTTTACTTCCATCCTAATTTTTGTAGCTTGTAATCTGAATACCTGTAAATGAACACGGCTCTGTTTTCGAAGCCTGTTTCCTCATCAGGCCTGTAAAACTCGAAGCCCGTACTAAGGCCTTGAGCCGGAAAGCGGTCGAGGCTGCTGACAAAGCCGGGGCCCTGCGCCCTGAGCTGTGAGAGGTAATACATGGCCACATCGAAGCCCTGGAAAAAATATTCGCCCGGATCGGTCGTATAAATGTTCTGGTAATACTTCGCCAGGCGCTGTTGCAGCGAATCCTTGCAGTTAAGCCCCGTGGAACTGGCAAAGGTAAAATGCAGGTCGTTCAGGTAATCCTGATCGAGGTTATCGATATTAGGCACGTTGCTGAATCCCAGCAACACAATGTCTTTTTTATTGGAGAATACGTACAATTGTGTGATCAGGTCCTGGAGGTATACCGGGTTATTGGTAAGCAAGACTACTACATTTCTTCTGCCGGCTACATAAGCGCTTTTAATACCTGCCAGTCCTTTTACCTCGGTAATGCTGTCGCGGATGCTTTTGCCGATGCGCAGGAGCTCTGTGTTGTAGCGCTCTTTGAAAGCTTTCACATAAGCCTGGTCTTTGGCCGTGGTATTCACCAGGATGACCTTGCTGCCCGGCATCAGGGAGTCGATGCAATAATCGGCCAGGCCCTCGATGATGGTAAACTGTGAAGGGGTGATCTTGCTGGACAAGGGGTTTTTGAACAGGATTTTGTTTTGCTGTGTGAGGGGCGAGATCGTGGGAATGCCTAACGGGCCTGCGTAGGACGACACGGTTTTGAAAGCACCCGGATACAATGGACCGAAGATCATATCGAGCGACTTGAATTCTTCGGAGCGGCAGATGCTTTGTACCCTGGCCGAATCGCGCTCCTGCAGGTCGTAGATGTTCAGGGTAATGTCGAAATCCTTTGCCTGAAGCGAATCTACCGCTTTTTTGAAGCCAGTGTAAAAGTCGAGGGCCAAAGCCTGTGTGGCCGGAAAACCGGATTTGCTGCGGGCCAGCGCCTCGATGTCGAGCTGTTCGCTCTCCGCTAATTTAAATGGCAGAAATAAGCCAATCGTGTAACTTGTTTTTTTAGGCTTGCTGCCCGCAGCAACTGCAACTGTGGGCTGGCTTTGAGCCTGGCTGTTATCCATCGTCAGCTGACTGACCTGGACTAAGGTTGTTTTGGGGATCTTCACGACCTGGCCCGTTTTCACGCCTGCCTGGGCGCCCGGGTTCCAGCGGTAAAACTCTTCCTGGGTAATGTTGAAGCGGCGTGTGAGGCCGTACGCGGTTTCTCCGGCAGCTACGGTATAGAGCATCGTATCTTTCACCACTGCTTTTGTCAGGGGCACAAAGCTTTTTTTCTTCTCCCCGACAATCACAAAATCGCCTTCCTTTAAGCCTGCGCTCAACGCCGGATTCCAGGCTGCCAGCTTTTTCTCGTCGATGGCATATTTTTTTGTGATGGCATAAACCGTTTCTCCTTTTTTCACGCGGTGATACACGTATTTATTGGTGTCGATGGCTGGTTTCTGCATCAGCGACTCCATCGGAATTTTCAACTCCTGCCCGGTTTTCAGGCCGTCAATGGCCTCATCGTTTTCTGCAAGAATGGAGTTTACATCCATGCTGTAGAGCTTGGAAATGGCATACAGGCTTTGCCCCTTCTCCACCTTATGGATATAGTATTTTTTGCCGTTGATGCTGCGGATGTCCGTGGATTTGGTTTGCGAAAAAGAAGTAAATGCCCAAAGACAAATGATAAAAGACAATGCCCGTTTTAAAAAGATATGTTTCTGCTTATTCATCTGATTTGAAAACCCTTTGACTCCGCTCAGGGCGACATAAAATTAAAATTGTGCGATGGTGTGGCTTTGGTGCCTCAGCTACCGCTATTCACAACCGTTTCTCCTTCTTTTAACCGCTTGCTTTACTCCCACTCGATGGTAGCCGGAGGTTTGGAGCTGATGTCGTACACCACCCGGTTGACGCCTTTGACCTTATTGATGATCTCATTCGAGATCTTCGCGAGGAATTCGTAAGGCAGATGGCACCAATCGGCAGTCATCCCATCAGTAGAGGACACTGCCCTGAGCGCCACCACTTTTTCATAGGTACGCTCATCGCCCATCACGCCCACGCTTTGAATCGGAAGGAGGATGGCGCCTGCCTGCCACACATCATTATACAGCCCCGCAGATTTGAGGCCTTCGATAAAAATAGAATCTACCTCCTGTAGCAGCTGTACTTTTTCGGCTGTAATATCGCCGAGGATGCGAATGGCTAAGCCAGGCCCCGGGAAAGGGTGACGGCCGATCAGGGCGGCATCAATGCCCAATGCCCTTCCCACCCGGCGTACTTCATCCTTGAAAAGGCTGCGCAATGGCTCTACAACGCTCAGCTTCATGTAATCAGGAAGGCCACCGACATTATGATGGGATTTAATGGTTGCCGAAGGGCCGTTTACCGAAAGGCTTTCGATCACATCAGGGTAGATCGTTCCCTGCCCGAGCCATTTGGCATCGGTAATGGTTTTGGACTCGTCGTCGAACACATCAATAAAAACCCTGCCTATGGCTTTACGCTTGGCTTCGGGATCAGACAGGCCTTTCAGCGCATCGTAGAAACGCTGCTTGGCATTTACGCCTTTCACATTCAGGCCCATATGCTTATAAGAATCCAGTACCGCTTCAAATTCGTTTTTACGCAGGAGGCCGTTATCCACAAAAATGCAATGCAGATTGGCTCCAATGGCTTTGTGTAACAATACCGCAGCTACCGAGCTGTCCACGCCCCCGGAAAGGCCTAACACCACTTTGTCGCTTCCTAATTTTTGTTTCAGTTCAGAAACGGTGGTATCAATGAATGAATCGGAGGTCCAGGTGCCTTTGCAGCCGCAGATTCCTTTCACGAAATTGGTGAGCAGGAGCGTGCCATCTGTAGAATGGTATACTTCGGGATGGAACTGGATGCCCCAGGTCTGCTCGCCTTTGATGGCATAGCCTGCCACGCGTACATCGGCGGTGCTGGCAATCACGGTATAGTGTTCAGGAACTTTAATAATCGTATCGGCATGGCTCATCCACACCTGCGATCCGCTTGGCACACCTTTGAATAAGGGGTCGGAGCCCTCCACAAAACTTAAGTTGGCACGGCCATATTCGCGGGAATTGGACTTGCCGACCTCTCCGCCATAGAAATGCGATAAGAGCTGGGCGCCATAGCACACGCCCAATACCGGCAATTTGCCTTTGATCTGTTCCAGATCGGGGTTCAGCGGATTCTCCTGGCGCACGCTGTGAGGGCTGCCTGAAAGGATCACCCCTTTGATGTCGGGAGTTAAGGCTGGAATTTTATTATAAGGATGAATCTCACAATAAACATTCATTTCGCGCAGGCGGCGCGCAATTAATTGGGTGAATTGTGAACCGAAGTCGAGGATTAAAATTTGTTCTTGCATACTAGCCGACAAAGATAGCTAAATCTTTTCGCTTACAAGGAAAGGCCTCCGAAATTACTTGTAAAAAGAAATTAAAAAAAGCCCTGAACAGGCGTCTCATCATCCCAAACCGGGAAGCTCAATCTTTCTTCCGCATGAACTTAATGAGCGTGTAGGCTCCCAGGAAAAAAACGGTGGCGATGAACAGCAGGATAAAGTAATCGCTGATGGCTAAGGAGGATTTCATCGATCAGGCAACGAGCAGGTTATTCTTCACGGCAAACATCACAATGCCCGCCGTATTGGGAATATCGAGCTTGGTCATGATATTTTTCCGGTGTGTATTAACGGTGTGCGTACTCAGCTCCAGCTTGTCGGCAATGAGCTTATTGGATAAGCCCTCCGCAATGAGGCGGATCACATCCAGCTCACGGTCGGTAATGCCCAGGCCCTGGCAGGATACTTTTTGCAGCTCGGGTTTGATGCGGGTGGCATCTTCGTGCTGTGTGAGGTAGTAAGCCACTTTCCCACAGAGGAAGCGCTCATTATTATAGGTAGCGTGAAGAGCTTCAATGATCTCTTCGCGGTCGCACTCTTTCAGAAGGTAGCTTCTCACGCCGGCGTCGAGCACAGCCTGCATTTCCTTTTTTTCCAGGTAGCCGGTAATGGCCAGGATCTGCATGCGGCGGAAGCTTTTGATAAGGCCGGCAATCTGCTGTACGCTGTAGTTCAGCGATTCGAAATCGAGGATCAGAATACGCGGTTTGATTTTCCTGATAGAAGCTACAAGGCCGTCGAAGCTGCCATCTTCCACATAATCCACCTCAAAATTGGGCGATGTATTTAATAATGTATAAAGCCCTAATCTGCTTAAGTAATTGTTATCTGCTATGAGAACTGAAATCATTATCAAAAAACCTTATTTAGATTAATTTTAAACAAAGATACGTTCTATATCGAAACCTGCAAATTATCGGGCGAAATTTATCAAAAAGAGGACGTTAATTACCGGAATTAACAATTTGGGCACCGGTTGTTAAATCCAGAGGCAAACCCTAAAATTAAGATCATAAGCGCCGGCATTTAAGATGGTCTGCCCGGCAATAAAATTCTCTCCGGATTTGCCGGTAAAAAAATGGCAATAACGATAAGAGATCCATAAATTAAAATTGCGTTAAAAAGAAATAAGCCATTTTTATTTCGATCCTGCGGATTTTTGTGCGGAAGAATTGACCACAAAACAGGACGCTTCGGCATCGCAACCCTGACGCGTTGCAATAAAGGCGGCCACGAAAAAAGGCGTAAAATTAAACCGCATGAAAGAGAATCACTTGCGTTTTTCTTTTTTGAAAAAATCTTAATTACTACAAAACGTAGTAATAAATTGCTACGTTTTTCGTTTAAATACCGTATCTTTGAAAAAGATTTTTTCTGCTCTTGTTTTCCTATGGAACACCGGTAAAAATTTCAAAAAACAATTTGATCAAACACACATAAAGCAGGCCTGCTTCCGTTCTTTAAACCAACACCCCAATCCACTACAGTACTCACTTTTTCCCATCTCCCCCGATCATGAAAGCAACACCGTTCATTTCGCCTTCTTAGAAGGCAGGACAAACCGTCCACCACTTTTGCCGAAAACCTGAGCCTCGCCCGCTCCAATTTACACAGCTATGAAGTGCTTTGTTATAGCCCAAGCTGCCTGATGTAACGCATCACGGGCCCTGGCATGCTCACTGTTTTCGCGATCAATTACCGATTCGCTTTGTGCACAAAAGCGTACCTGACCATTCGTGGCTTGCTGCGGGGCAGGATGACTTTGTTGTGCAGGGGCGGCTCTGATGTGTCTTCTGTTTTAGCACAGGCAGAGTAGAAACAAAAAACAAAAAAATACATTCATTAAAACCCAAATTACTATTATGGCAAATTTTCATTTCTTTACGGATGTCGACAGGATCGACAGAACAGCCGAAGGAGTTGGCGCCGAACGACGGCATCTGCCCTTTGGCCCGCTTTCTCCCCTTACAGGCGCTACGATCAACAAATACAATGTTTCTTCCATGCACTTTGCAAAGACTGCTGTTGGTGGAATTACTCAACGGCCTTCAGCTTATGCTGTTTGCAACGGCTCAATTATTTTTCGCTCTATCAGGCAATTGTCCGGCAGCTCCATGGTGGATACCGGCTTGGTTGATATCATTCTTAAACCCTCAGTTCAGAGCGAAGTTAACCCGAGGATAAAATACTTTGTGTATAAATCCGTGCTCCTCCAGTCGATTGCCACGTTAAGCGGCAGTACATGGAATTTTATAAACAATGGAACAAATGGATTTTCAGCACAATGGGTTAACAACCTCATTGCAAGCGCAAGCGTTGCGGGAAGCCCGGTTCCTGCCCCTATCATCGGATCCAGCACCGGGCTGAACGATATCTTTGGTATTACAGCTTCTGATACGAGTTATCTTGATGATCTCTTCGGCGGTAACTTATCGTTCTCCGTTACGGCAGGAGATGAAATCGGACGTTTTGCCAATAAAGGCGACAATGGTACTTTTGCTGATAACTCATACTGTGTATTCGGCTTTGAGATTCTACTCGATAATTATGGCTTCCATCCAACTCTCGGCGATGTAGGTACTGTAAGAGGACATCGGAATTACTCAGCTATCGATGGATTTGACGGATACGAAGATGCCATGAGTAAAGCCCACATTTTTGATTTCACAGGATCGGGTCTTTCACATACTACGGCAGATTTTACAAGCAATCCCTCAGAACGCTTCATTTATGAAAATGCTAAAGAAGCGATCTTAAATTACATGGACCCTGCTGCTTATTTCGGTAATTTCGCCCGTCAATCCGTCAACGAGAGAGATACACTCACCCTGCACCGGAAAGGGGTCTTTGCAGGACCAATAGGTGGCGCCGCAGCTGGTACCGCAACACTGACTATTCCGCTTCCCACATCAACAACATCTCAAAAAAGACTGATCAGTGATTATTTATTGTTTCCATTGGCGAGTAATTCTTCAGACAGAATCTTTTCCAATTTTAACAAGACCTATGTGGACCTCAGGGATCAATACGGTAATTCACACAATTATTTTCACCGGTACGGTGAGCTGGCAAATGAGATCAAAGACCTACGCATCAGTTTCAGCTCAACGTCGTCAATACGTACAGAAATTTCTTCCAAACAAAAGTATGCGGATGGATCGATGATAAGATCTTATCCCCTTGTGGAACTGGAATCGCATTTTGATAATGTAGCGGCAACAACAGCTACGCCTGAAACAAATCTGCTAAGCTGTTCTTTGGGGTTCAGACTACACGGAGACGATTTAAACACTTCGGTGAAGCGGGCTAAGTATGATGTCTATGCAGATACTGCGGTAAGTGTAACTTCTCTGCCAGCTTCATCCACAGCTGCGAGAGGAAACCTTGACTTAAATCCCAATTCAAAGTTTTTCAGTCTGAGGCTCGACACAACAGAATACACAAGTCCGATTAACTTTGGTTTAACTCATATTGTCGACAACAACGAAGAGATTTTATTAGCGCAGTATGTGCGTCTGTATATTATCAGGCATGAAACCGCAATTAATGATAACCCTCCCCCTACTCCGTCGGCAAATGTTAATGATACTTATTACACCGATAATATCCATGCAACAAAGATCCAGGAGCTGAAAAACTATGAATACCTCGATAATTTGTGGATGCCTTTTCAAAGAACAGAACGGATTCCATCTGGCTCTACCTTATCGGGAATTTTCACAAGTCTCAACAGCAGATACTGGAATAATGTTCAGGGCGATGGTTCGGATTACATGGCCGATATCGGCGAGGCTATTGATAACAGCGGCATTCGTTTCCGCACCCTTTTTGCAAATGCGCACCGCTCACGCAGAATGAATTTCAGGGCTGACAGAACAGCCACCCCGGCAGTGGTTAACAGTATTTCCAGCATTCCTAATGACCTTCCCCTTTTCTCAGGAATAGGAAGCGGCAATCTTTATAACCGGCTGGAACAAACTATTAACCTGCCAAGTCAGCCCAAGATCATTGATATCTCATCCATTACCGACACCTTACCGGCAAGTGATCCGGGTAAAGCTCAGATTGCAGATGCATCAAGGCAATTCAGCAGCATATTTTCCGTTCGACAACAACCCCCGGCTCGGGGGCTGAGCGCTTTCACAACCGGCTTTACAGGCATTACATTCACTTCTGCTCAATGGTTTCAGCTATGGAATATTTACAATGCGAATTTTACAGGTGCCAATTCACTGACCGGATTCAAGACCTACCTGGGCTTTGTACACGATGGTGTAGACACAGATGGGGCCAACAACGAATATGTACGCTTTAAGGTTGTTATCCGCGGATTTAAAAAACACCCTTCCGAAAACAGGATCATCCTGCAGGAGTTTGATTCCGCAGGGAGCTCAGGGCCGGTATACCATTATATATTTTATCCGAGCTATGATGTTCGCGCCAACCTGGACCTTATTGGCTTAGCTTCTGCTTCACGGTTGGGCTCAAGCCATGTTATGAGAGATCATCAGTCGCTTGGCAATAATTTTGTCACCATCAAAACCGTTGAATCGAATATGCTTTTCGCGCGGGGAATTAATATGCCCTGGAAAGATCTGGTCGAAATGAAAAAGTATGTGAGTGGGAATATCGAGCAGGTATTTGATACAGATAACAATGTGGGAACATGGGAGATCTATAACACAAACGGCATTAACGATCAGCCTGCCGGAATCCCTCCTTTTACAGGTTCTGTCAATTTAAGCCAGGACGATCCTTACCAGGTGGGGGCCGACATTAAGATAGACCTCGCTGTGCCGTCGGATTATTACCGGATCAATCCAGCTCAGTCTGTTATTTCAGTTATTAAAAGCATCGCTACCAGAAGAGCTTTTGTTACCTCAAGAAGAACAGGTGTTTTTTATTGTAGCTACCCCAATGTTGGTACCGCAAATGCAGCAAACAGATCGAAAGTCCAGCTTGCCGCTACGCTTGGAAACACAGCAGCGCATGAGTTCGGTCATTTGATCGGGTTGGTTGACAGGTATTGTTACAGGGCAAGGGTATCGCTCAATACCGGACCCAAGCTCGTGTATCCTTCGGGGCACCAGGATCCAGCGCCAGCGCTTTATATTCCCGAAAACATCGATCCACTTTATCATAACAGGTACAGGTGGCAGTTTAACCTGATGAACAACCGTGGCGATGGCGTTCCGGATAATCTGAATAATGTTCAGTATTTCAGAGATGCGGCTGGAAATTTAGAACCGAATTTCAGCAACGAGTACCTGACCTATGCTGCATTCACTGCCAGCCAGCTGTATAAGCACGCAACCTTCATCACAAAAAAACAATGGGATCATATCCAGGCTTACGAAAACGAAAACGCGATTTTCGGTTCCCTGCATTTATTCTTCAAGAGTATAGGTACCAATGCTCCTGTTCCTGCAAATAGCTTTAACGGAAGCTTTATAGGCTGGAGAAATGCCTCCGTTACCAGCGTCGCTAATGATAATGATCTGGTAGGCGAGGATAATTTTATAGCGCCGGCCAATTTCAGTTATCACAAGATGTCGCAACGGATCGATTCTGCAACGAGGTATTGGGGATGGATCTTTTCAAACTCCATCGTTGGCCTGAGTGGTGCGGATCCGCAGGATTTGACATCGGGAGGATTGGCTACCGTAAGGTGGTTAATTACAGAAAGATGGATTCCGGAAGGATTTTATGATCTGAGACCTGCAATAAGTACCACAACTCAGGGTAATGAAGACTTTTATGACCTGAGCGAAGGATCTTTATCAGATACCGAGTTTGGCCCCGTTGCTCAGAACCCGGCAGGCAGCGCCAGCATCGACAATACCCAGCCTATCATCAACCGTGGAGCCGATCTGTGGGAAGAAGCTAGCCCGGCAAATATTACCACAACAGTCAACCGTATTTATCACGACCATCCTAACCGAACTATTATAGCAAATATTTTGGCGGACCCTAATCAAATTTAACATGTCAAGCAATAACCTTCAATCACTTTCAGAACTGGTAACGTTTGAGAACGTACCAAGCATTCTAAACAAATTCCTGACGGATCAGAGCAGCTTTTTCGACCGGTTCAAGTTTAAAGACCTTTCTTTCCAAACACATTCCAATCACGGTTCAGGCGCTTATGCCCTTACCATTGTGCTCGAAGAAAAAATAAGCCTGGATGTTCCCGGAACGGACCTAAAGCTATCTCTGAACCCTGATGGCAACAACACGTCATTTGATGTGGAACTGATCTTCATAAAACCTTCAAAGCGCTTCGATGGCTCTCTGAAAATTTCCGAGTTCGCGGAAACTCCGAAAGAGTTTTTTCAAATGCTGTTAAACTACCTGGGATTTTCGGAGCATAAACTATTGCTCGTTTTCCTGAAATCGAATTATGATGGTTTAGGATCCATTGAAGCATTTTTGGAAGACTACAATGATCTGACAGATAGCGATCTTTCGATAGATTACAACGCGGAAGACCCGGTAATCGACCTGTTGGAAAGAATGGAGCTAGGATTAGTGGAATATATTTTCGCCAATTTTTTGCTGTCTTCAAACTTAAATGACGCTCTGGATAATATCAAGAACTTATTTAAAGACTATTTATCCGACATCAACGTTGCGGATTTAATTAAACTACTAATTCCAAAATTAAGTTTCACGCTCTCATCTTTATGGCTGGCGCTCGAATTTCCAAGAAAAATTTTCCTTCCGCTGGACGATAACGGCAATGTCATTGATGAGTCTTCCAATCTGCCCGAAGATCAAAAAGAAAGATCAAAACTCAGGTTTAATGTAGGCTCGGTGTCTTTTAATACGGAAGGAGGACTTGCATTTAATAGCGAGAATACCTTTGGTTTCCAAAAATCAAGGATTCTCAATACCGGCTTTACCCTTGAAGTCGAAAGCATGAAACTCGACCTCTCCCGAACCACCAACATCCCCGAAGCCACAGCCGACGGTAGGCCCGAAGACTTCATCGGTGTATACATTACCGAAGGCTCCATCGGCTTTCCTGCGGATTGGGGGCATAACTCGCCCGACATTCCGCCTTCTACGGCGGAGCTTTTTGTGAGCAACCTGCTCGTGGGAACCGGCGGTATCTCCGGAACCATTGGCATGCGCCCAACAAATCCGGATGATGAAGACGGATTGATCCAATTGAAGTTCGGCTCGAAGTTCAAAGTGTCCTTATCCGAGTTTGAACTCGTCTTCCAGCAGAATGCCATCATCAGCTCTTCCATTCATGGGAAACTCGAAATTCCGGGATTCAAGAATGAAAACGAGGAGCAGGTCGTCATTGACATCGACATCCACATCGGGCAGAACGGTGAGTTCAACATCGTCGCTTCTGCGGAGCCACCGCTCAAAAAGATCAGCATTCCAAAAGCTTTCGACTTCGAGATCCAGAGTGCCTTCTTTGGCCGCGAAGCCGGATCCGACGGCCGCTTCTACCTGGGTGTAGGCGGGCAGCTCGACATCCATCCCCCTGCCCCACTCGGCAGCTTATTGCCCGACAAGCTCGACATCAAAAAAATGCTGATCTACGACGACGGTAAGTTCGAGTTCGAAGGGGGCAAGATCACGCTTCCGAAAGCCTACACCGTGAATTTCGGCGTAGCCACGGTTTCCGTTACCGGTATTCACAGCGGCAACTACGAAAAGAATGGCCGCGATTACAAATACTTCGGCTTCGACGGCGGGATCAGCGTCAAGCCTTCTGCGGTCGACGCACAGGGCAAGGGCATCAAGTTCTATTACACGGTTGATGACGGCGCATTCGATTGGTTTATCCGCCTCGAAAGCCTGAAAGTAGACATCATCATCCCCGGTGGTGCCAATCCTGAAGACGCAGCGGTTGCGATCAAAGGGTTCTTATCTATCGCCGAACCGCGCATTCCGAACACAACTCCTCCTCCATCCGAGAAAATGATCGAGCTGCTGAAAAGCGCCCAGGAGTATATCGGTGGTGTGGATGTGCGCATCCCTAAATTCAGGGGTTTGCAGGCCAGCGCAGCCATGCGCTTTACACCAAAAGTTCCGGCGTTCCTCATCGACCTCGACATCGAAATGTCCACGCCGATTCCGTTGGGAGCTACAGGCCTTGGTATCTATGGCTTCCGCGCCCTGCTCGCCAAGCGCTACGTGGCGTCCAAAGGAGCTGCCAATGTTCCGGAAGACGGGGAATGGTGGCAATATTACAAAGCCAAGATCGATCCTGATTACAAGGAAGGCATCCAGGCATCGAAGTTCGACATCAAGGAAGGCTTCAGCCTTGGAGCCGGTGTATCCCTGGCTACCTCTTCCGACTCAGGCAAGATTTTTTCCTCCAAATTGTTTTTCCTCCTCTCGCTACCTGATGTATTCCTCTTCCAGGGGCAGGCACAATTCCTGAAAGAGCGCATCGGCATCGATGCTAACCCAGACCCTCCCTTCTTCGCCATCATTGCCATCACCAGGCACTCGATCGAAGCCGGCTTCGGTGTGAATTACAAGCTGCGTGAAGACGGCAAGATCGTGACTGTAGACGGTGTGATCGAGCTGGGCTTCTTCTGGGGAAGCTCGTCTTCCTGGTATGTCAACGTAGGCCGTGAACTGCCTGAGGACAGGAGGATCCAGGCGCGCCTTTTCGACATCCTCAACATGTACTTCTATCTGATGATCTCATCGGGAGGACTGAGGCTGGGTGCCGGGGTGAAGTTCGAGCTTGTCAAAAAATTCGGGCCTATCAGCGCAGAACTCAAAGCCTATATCGACACCTTCGGCAAGTTCAGTAAACGCCCGCGCCAGATCGGTGGTGCCATCAAGCTTGGCGGTACTGTGGGCATTAAGGTGTGCGGCCTGGGCTTTTCCGTTTCAGGTGCCGCTACGCTCGCCGCAGAAGCACCGAAACCGCATGTGGTTACCGGCGAATTTGAAGTGTGTGTAAAAGTATTGAAGAAAGAACGTTGTGTGCGCTTCGAGCTTACCTGGTTCTTCAATGAGGATCTGTTGATGATACCGAACTCGCTGATTGGCGCCAACTCCGGTGAAGCAGATGAGCGTGATATGAACGATGTACGCAAGGCCGCTAAAATGACCAATATGGTAACCGGCGAAACCTACGCACTCAGCCATACAACCGGTGCCGGTACTATTCCTGCACCCGATACCTGGATCAATGGCGGTGCCGACGATTACCGCGTTCCAATGGATTCTTTCTTTGATATCGAATTCAAAAAAGGAGTCAACATGGTTGCTACACCTGGCAATAACCTCGGAAAGATCGGTGGCTTATCGACACCTGCCAGCTACGTCGAATTTGTTCCGCCGCTTCGTGGTAAGTCCGACCGGGTAAGGCATGAATATTCCCTGAAAGACATCGAGATCTTCTACTGGAATGAAAATAACAGCCCTTCTCCGGCCTGGAAGCCCTACGATTTTTACAGTGCCTTGCTCCCGATGTATGAAAATGCTCCCGACACCGTGGTAAATGCCATTGACCCGATCGCGCTGGGCACGATGAAATGGGGCTACTGGCAGCAGCAGGCTCCCGGCCTCAACAACAAACTCCGGATCCTGGCTACCAGCCCGCTGTCTTACACTTCGACGACCGGAAACGCCTTCAACATTGAAGACATGGGTGTGAATAACAGTACCATTTTCTGTCCAGGCGATGCTGTAGGCCATACCTGCATTACGTTTCAGCCGCAAGACGAACAACGCATCTTTGCAGCGGATACCCTGAACTCCTATCAGAATGTTCTTTTCCGTGTGACGCAGAAAGACGGTGTGGTCCTAAATGGCATCACTAACATGTTTGGCCTGTATGTGGAGCCGGAAAGCACGCTGGAAATATTCTTCAATGAAACCATTAAGGATGTGCACCTGGATCTGCGCTCGCAGGCCACGGAGCTTACACTGAAGTATTACCAAAGGCAGGCAGGGCCGGTTGTCAATGGGCTGAACACTTATACCTATGCGCTCGTAGGAACCCAATCGGAGAATCCGAACAATGGCCCGATCTATTACACGCAGCCTGACGGTGCGTTTGACAAGATCGAGATTACCGTAGAACAATGCAGGCTTCAGAAACCCCTGTTTTGTGTGCCTGTGAGAAACCAGAATAGGATCCGCACCGATGTTTTCAATTTCATTGAAGCGCTGATCCAGCAAAACCACCTGATCCAGCCTTCGGTTGAGCTGTATGGCCAGTACGAAACGGAGTACCAGAATTTCTTCGGCTCCACGTTATACCCGGCTCAGCCGCAGCCCGGAGATCAGGTGATGCTGACGCAGGGCTATTATTCGCCTTCAGGACTGAGCTTTACCATCAGCGACAATCATGGCTTCAATTGCCAGTACCAGCTCCTGGTAATGAACGCGCCTATTGGCAATACGCTTGCCGATGCCGTAACCATTACCAGCATTGTGCCGGCCTCTTATTCCGGCGGAGCAAACAACGATTGGATCATCACCTTCATCTCGAGAAACAACAATGCTCACATCGAGTGCAGGCTCACCATCTGTAAAACCATCGCTTACTGTGTATCGGAATGTTCTGCCGCACTTTATGAACTGTGCTATCTCAGTCTGGAGGATTATATGCTGAATGAAACAATCCCCGGCACGCAGGAACAGCTGGATGCAAACCAGGCTATGTTCGATGCGATCAACAAAACCCTGCAACCTGTATGGAGGCCAAATACGGCTTATGCCATCCGTTTCAAAACGGAAGACAGAATGTTCAGAGAAGGACAGTCCATTGCCGGCGGCCTGCAGGCAAACGCAGATATTTACGGATTCAGAACGGCGGGGCCGATAGGCCATTTCCACGCCTATCCGCGACTGGAAGGTAGCACGATCAGCCAGCACGAGCGTTCTGATTATTCCGCGCTGAGTGAAAAGGGTAAACAGGATGAGTTCCGCTTAAGCTCCCTGAAGTCCTACATCGACTACGACAAATCCTATCCGAATGCCGATGGGTCGTTGGTAAATGCCAAGCCGTTGTTCTATGAAAATGCGCAGCTTCGCTTGTTCTATCTCTACAATTATGTGTACCACTTCTACAACAATTGGGTAGATCAAGATCACCTGCCTGCTAAAGTTGCCGAATCCTCCCTGGAGATCAGGGTGATTGATCCGGCACCGGCAGCGAATCCGCCGGCACAAACGCCGGGAGGCTTTGAGGCGAACATGATCCCGCACACATCGGCACCAGGCGTTCCGCCTTCGCTGATCCATTCGGTAAACCACGACATTGCGCTGCTGAACAACCTGCTGGCCGGAGGAAGCTCCTGCGCTGAGGAAGTTCCGCTCATCCCGGTCGATATTTCTTCGGTGAAGGAAGTAGATCTGAAACCGCTGAAGCTCTATACCGCTCAGTTTGTGGCGCACTACAATGCCCGCATCAACGGAGGATTTGCCGCAGCGCCGTTTTCATCGGTCGTACATTCCTACGTCTTCCAGACCTCGCGCTATGCCAACTTCTCGGAACAGGTCAACAGTTACATCCTGCTCGAAGAAAATCATGTTGCGGTGAAAAAAGCCATTTATCCGCTGGAGTTGCCTGTCGTTCCAGATTACACGCTGGCGGCACAGGTGCTCAACGATACGCTGGCTCCCGGACAGGATGCATTGAAGCTGCAATACGCCGGCACCTTCGACAGGCTGATACAAGGCGTGTTTGCCCTGGATGCCAACGCCCTGCAGACTGCCGTTACGACGGAGTTCAACCTCCTTCACTCGAACGGGCAGTTGAGAGGCATCCTCATCCGGAACCCGGAGCCGTTCAATAATCCGAAATTGCCACAGGATCAGCCGACCCTCGAAGTAAGGACCTTTAACGGAACCGCTTTTGCAAACCCTGAATTGTATAGCATCCTGCATTCACCCGACCGCTCGTCCATCTTCATCACGCCTTCGGACATGAGCTTCGAAATGGATGAAACGGCATCGCTGCAATTCACGTTCAGGTACAAAAACTACAATGGGATCCAGTTTGTGGATGCCGCTGAAGAAATCATAGAAATCAATTTAAATAACCACCAGATTTAATCAATACACACCATGGCTATAGTAAACATTCAGAACTCCCCGCTCTTCCAATCCGGGTACACTTACCTGGAAGCAGCAGGATCGTCGGGAGCAGACAAAACAATTGCAGGCTGCCACCTTCGCTGGGACCTGCTCGGCACTCTCGGAGAGAACCACCTGCCAAAGGGCGGCTACGCCCAAAGCACGCCTTACCAAACCAGTTCAGGCTTTAATAAGCCGAACGACGTGGTCAATATTTACAAACTCCCTTTTTTCGGAAGGCATTTCATCGAATGGAACACTTCAGTAAAGCCAGACTCCTTCAGCACTACTGCTGAGGGGGTTCCTTACTGGTCGATCGATTTACCGGTAGACAACAGCAATACCAACGAAGAATCGCAAATGCGGATCTTCTTTACCGATGCTGCCCTGTACAATACGCTTGCCGGCCTGCACAACCCATCCACGCAATGGGGCAAGATCCTGAACGCGTATACCGGTATCATCGAAGTATCTTGCACAGGTAAGTTGTCGTTCTACTGGCAGATGCTATCTTCCGTAGCCGACCCGGATATTGATTCCGGAAATTATTCGATGCGCATAGAAGCTGTCTGTACCCCGAATACCCTGCAACCGGATGAGAAGCAGTTGAACTACCGGCACACGCACGCCAACTACACTTCTTTTGATTTTTTCAGTGAAAATACCGAGCGCATCCGTTTTGATAAAACCAACAATAAGATCGAGCGCATCAGGCTGATCACCTACGAGGATTTTATCAGGGAAAACAATGCCGGAACCGGAGCCTGGCAACAGGTGGGTAGCTTCGCGCTTACACTCGACAACGCGGTTATGGAGGACCGCCTGAAGCCTTCGGAGATTCACGGCACCTGGCCTAAGTTCAGCATCACTCCTGTTTCGGGCGAGTTTGCCGTCGACGCTCAAAATTACATCGACAGATGGCAGGGTCCGGATTATTCCTTCGATTCGCTGAATGAAAGCAACAACGACCCGGAAGGGCTTCAGACCTTTCTTCATACTTACCTGAAAAAGAGTGTAACAGATCCGAGGGCGGTCGTTTCTTTCCCATCGAACGATCCGGACGATGAAACCTTTCAGACCATGAGCTGCCTGGATATGATCCGCCTGATGTCGCTGGACTTTCACGTGGCCCGTATCCTGGGCCTTGGACACATCGATACTACCTTCGACAGGGGCTATTACCAGAGCTACTATGTATACTGCATGCAATACCTTACCAAAACAGGATTGGACGCTCCATACAATGGCACAGTCGATCATTCGCATGTGTACATGACCCTGCCGCTTATTTCGCAGAACCACAGCCGCCTGCCTGCCGCGCCTGTATTGCAGGAGCTCAGCTTCGGAGCCGACATCGACAACGCCACAGGCCAGCCTGCCGTTATCACAGATGCCGACGGTTACACAGCGCAGGAAAACCTGCGCTTCATTAATCTGAACCGGGCGCCTCATGCTTATGAAAAAGCTTTCGGCCCTTTCTTTTACGAATCAACACCCGTTGATCTTGCGCAACAAACCCAGGCGATTGGTTATGGCTTAAAATACAAGGAAGTGAATGAAAGCGATTATCGCAAACCGGATCTGAACCACGATCCGGCATTTGAAGACCGTACGGGGCTCGACGAAACAACCATCATTCTTGAAAACGGCGGCCCGAGGCTGTACACCCACCTCGAGGAGGAAGAAGGCACGCATGCATACGCTGCTTATGCCATCAACTGGTTCTCACGCGTTTCGCCTTTGAGCAATGTGAAAGAGGTGACAACGCTGTTCCCGAAAATCACCAGGCTGCTTCCGCCTTTCAACTATGCCACGCATCTCATCCAGGATGAAGATCCGGCAGAACCTGTGATTGCGGAAAAGTCGCTCATGTTCACGACCATCGCTGAACAGGAACAGCTCGCTCTGCTTTCGGCCGAGCCCGATCAAACATTGGTAAGAACGACCTTCGACTGGAACCACATTCAGAACAATGCGCATCCTACGGTTAACTACGCAGAATTTTTCTTCCGTGAAAACGATCCGCTGGTCGTGAAAGGAAAGATCACGGAGGTGATACAGGTGGATGTGGAAACGGTGCTGGTGAAAACAGGATCTTACCAGATGACGAGCAGCTTCCCGGCCCAGACAGTGGTGCCATCGGTGCTTGCCGGGCAGGCATCGCGCTTTGTGGGATCCTTATTCAGCTCCGGGGATCAGGGGTATTTCATCGAGCAGGTGCAGAACCCCGGAAACAGTCCGTGGTTCAGGGTTAAAGCGCTGAAGCAGAACCAGGCGGTTGCACCCGATCCTTCCAACCAGAATCAATTCCTCACACAGGAAACGCTGACGGTGCCGCAGGTTGGCGATCTGTTCTTTGTGATAGAGAACCTGTCGGAAGCCGCTAACTGGGACCTGAAGCACACGCAGCGTGCTTATATTGAAAAGTTTTATACGAATGCCTCAATCGGCTTGCGCTCCTCTGCTACCAATGTGGTGAAGTATGGCATCAAGTCGGTTTCCACAACTGCTTTCAACACAGTGATCGAGCTGCATGAAGCGCTGAAAATCTCCGACTACACAGGCATCAGTGCCGAGTACATGATCCGCACGCCTCTTGTGTCGCTCACGGCCAACCAGGTGAAGATGACGGGCAACCGGACAATGGATCTGACCAACGGCAGCCGCTTTTTCATTTTTGGAAACAGGGCGAATGACAATGCGTATACTGTATCCGGAAGCGGCACGTATAACCTTACTCAGAATGTGACGACCTTCAACGTTGTGGAAACGGTTCCGGCACCTTCTGTTACCGGCGGCTTTGTGAGCTTCAATGTACTGAGGGCACTGAGCGGGCTGAATGAAAGTGACAACAGCGTGTCGATCTCAGGCAACTTTATCCCGCCAATGGAAATCGACGCTGCTTATGTTGAATACAGAACCGAAAGCGATGGTTCTAAAACACGCTTTGTGGTTGGCGGCATCACGGCTCCTGTCACGTTCCAGCCTCTGCTTGCGGAGAATGGCATGGGCACCGGCTATATCCAGGTATTCATGAACCATACCTTAACGCCGCACCCCGACCCGCGCGTTAGCTGGTACAAAGGAACGATCCGTTTAAAAACAGTGGCAGGCGATATGCAGTCTTATCCTGTATCCTACATCGGGAACCTGACATCGACTACCACTACAGGCCTTGCTCTTGTGATCCAGGATCCGGGCTTCACAGCCGAAGATCCGGCTAATCCGGGAAGCGGCGATCAGTACACGATCGATCTGGATGATGTCACTGCAAAAGGTAATTACCATCCCTCTTACAGGCTGTACCTTCCTTACTCGAATGGCCTGAACCCGGTTTCCGGTGCAGCGGTGGCGCCTTCCGGTATTCATTTCGATGAAGCGGCTACAATGCCGGTACTCAACGACCCGGCGGTAAGCAACAAGAAGACGTTTATGTCTGTACGTTCTGTGGATGTAGTGGAAAATGTCGCCTCTTACCTCGCGCCGCCTTCTACCCTGCTGGCACAGAAAATTACGATGCCTGTCGCACCAGGCTTGCCGCAGGGACCTTTGTATGCGACCAGGCCGGATTTCTTCGGGAAGAGTACCTACACCTTCGATACGCAGGTGGATACAACAGGCGGACGATCTCCTTATGCGCTTGTCTTCCTGAAATCCACCAACGATAAACTGCTGGATGTGCTTTATAAAAAAGAAACACAGGCTGATATCAAAACAGCGTTGCATGATTTGTCGCCGGAGGTGCAGTTTGATCCGCAGCTCTGGAAGATCCTGATCAATGGAACTTCCAGGCCCGGAATCCCGGCAGAGTTTGCGGTTTACGAAACTACCGCAGGAACCTTCCAATGGCCGATGCCTGATAATGAGAGCTTCTACATCCCGTTTGAAAGCACTATTCCGATTGAGCTTCTGACCGATCCTGAGTTGTTTTATCCATTCGAAGCGTCCCGGAATTTTTCACTCTCGGCAAGCTATACGGTATACGGACGTACGATAACGGCAGCAGAGCTTTTGAAACGAGCGGTGAGCGATTGCTTTATTCCATTGAATGAGCAGCCTCCGCTGTTCATGCATCTGAAAACGGGCAGGCAGACGTCTTCGGCTCCTTCCGTGATCCGCGACACGAATGGCATTCTGCTCGATCCTCAGTCAAACGACATTTACCCGATGGTACGGAAGTATACGCTCGATGATCAGACCTATGTGCGCTTCACGGATTATACACTGGACGGTGCTTCGAACTGCCTGTATTTTTACCGCGCCATGGAAATGGACGACAAGTTCAGGTTCAGCGACGTAAGCGATACACTTGGCCCTGTGGTGATGGTTAACTCCTTTTATCCGGAGAGGCCGCAAATCCGAAAAGCGCTGACCCGCCTGGAAAATCCTTCGGAAGAAATTCCGGCAGGCATTGTATTCGAGCTCAATCCTTACAGCGAAAGCGAGAAGATCTCAAAGCTGGACATTTACCGCGCCATTGGAGAAACGGATGCGCTCAGCACCCGTACCATGACCAAAGTAAAAACCATTGCATGGGGAGATCCAGTGGTCGATGATTTTGCAAACGATGCTTTTCCGCTTTTCGGTGAAGACCTGGTGTACAGGATTGTCGCAATACGCGAAGTAAACGATGTGCGCGACGTATTAGGTACTGCGGAAGCCGAAATCGTAGAGATCCCTTCCCATCCTTCCGATATGGTTAAAGCAACGCTCATCGATGTCGTTAATCCTGTTGCGCCTGAATTGGAATTTCTGATAGGCGGCGTTACGGATGAGGAGTATAGCAACGTATTGATCAGCTGGCAAGCAACCTGCTACAATGGACGCTACTCCCTGCAGAAGATGAATGATTCCGGCAACTGGGTAGAAATCTACAACACGCAACAAAAAACCGGTACGGTGAGTTATCCTCCCTTTGCCGGCGGTGTTCCTGATTTCGTAAACCATACGGCAACAGCCTTGCTTCCGCGGAAAAACGGAGATGATCAACCGATCTATCATCGCTACCGGGTGCAGGCAGAGAACTCATCGGGGCTTTTCAACCTGCAGGACAAAGTCTTTATCCTGCAACTGTTTGAGCTCGCACAGGAAGATGGTGGAAACATAAACCTGGAAGACAATTCCGGATCGCTCTTAATCTGATAACATGTGTTGCAGAATAATGCCGCATGACACGACCAGCCATCTGTTCATGCAACAGAATGAATGCACCCTTATGCCAGCGCGCCTTATTCTGCAACATTACAAAAAAACATAACCCTTTAAATTTAATAACAATGGCAAACAAACGCATCACAGAACTCGTTTCTGCAAACACATTAACAATCAACGATCTGCTGGTATTGGTCAATGAATCACAAACCCGCAAGACAACCATTCAGGACCTTATTGATTTTCTGATTGCACAGGGCGAATTCGCTCAGCTGGACAACGGGACGATCCCGCCGGAACAGCTTCCTGAGCTTACCACAACCGACATTGCGGAAGGAAGTCGTAAATACTACACAGCGGCAAGGGTACTTGCTGAGCTCCTTGTAGGGCTTAGCGTGCAGAACAGCGCTGTTGTTTCGACCGACTCTCTGCTGACCGCTCTCGGAAAACTCCAGGGGCAGATCAATGCCCGCGAAGAGGTCCTGAAAAAAGGCGCGGCAAATGGTTACGCTTCCCTGGATGGAACAGGGAAAGTTCCGGCAGCTCAGTTGCCATCGGGTATCACCGATGTGCTCACAGGTTTTTCTACAGGAGCTAACAGCACCATCCTGGCAACAGATACTATTTTAGCTGCATTTCAAAAAGTGCAGGGACAGATCAATGCCCGTGAGGAAGTTTCTAAAAAAGGCGCCGTGAATGGCTACGCCTCTCTCGATGGCAGCGGGAAGGTTCCTGCTACGCAATTGCCTTCGTCAATTACCAACCAGCTGACAGGCTTTACAACAGGAGCCAACAGCACCGTTCTGGCAACAGACACCATTTTGGCAGCCCTTCAAAAAGTGCAGGGACAGATCAATGCGCGCGAAGAGGTTTCCAAGAAAGGCACGGCTAATGGCTACGCTTCGCTGGATGCCAGCGGCAAAGTACCGGTGGCACAATTGCCTTCCGGCATCACCAATGTACTCACGGGTTTTGTTACCGGTGCCAACAGTGCCGTACTTGCTACCGACACGATTTTAGCGGCATTTCAGAAAGTACAGGGACAGATCAATGCCCGCGAAGAAGTTTCTAAAAAAGGAGCTGTCAATGGCTATGCTTCTCTCGACGGCTATACCCGACTTACAAAAGCCCAGCTCACAAAAGGCCAGCGTGCCCTGCACCTGAGCGCGGCGGTAAATTCGGCAAGCGGCACTACCGAAACAAAGGTGTTTTCTACCGTCATCAACTCGGGTGTGCTGGCCGCAAACGATCAGGTGAATGTAACAGCCTGGTTCGGAGCTACCGCCAATGCCAATGTCAAAACCATCAAACTGTACCTCAATACCTCCGACGCCGTGGGTGGAACACTGATCGGTACTTACACAGTTCCATCTACTGTGGGCTCTTTTAAATTCGAGCGGCAGATCATGTTCCCGACAGTAACGACGGCGAAAGCGGGCGTGGCTCCGGCAACTTCATCCAGTAATGGTGAAAGCAGCGCACTGGATGCGGCTTTTACGGTTCCGAACATTAGCACAAACACCTTGTACTATGTGATCAGCGCTACCAAGGCTGTTTCCGGCGATACACTGCGTTGCGAACGCGTAGCATTGGAAGCCCTTTACTGGACAACTGCGGACCCTGTTACCGGATAATAATTGCAAAGCTATCTGCTGTAGACAAGCCATCGCAGTAACCTGAACTCATAAAAAAAGACCGGTAAAATCGCGGTTCCCCTGCTCTGCATTTCAAGAAAAGGAGTGAATCCTGAATTTTACCGGTTCTTTCAACCTGAATTAAAAAAGAGAACATGGATTTTGATTGTTTTATTTGCTGTGCAAAAAAAGATGAACCCATGCTGAATCACTGCATCGATTCGCTGAAACACATCCGCAATTTTAAAGGAAAGGTATACGTGTGCAGTAATTTTGAAGTGAGGCACAAGCTCCCGCATGTTGTTTATGTGCGGGATGAAGAGATCGACTTGCCCGGCAGATCGGTAAAGGTCCTACGCTATGGCAAGGGATGGCTGAAACAGCAACTGTTCAAGCTCCTGCAACCATTTACCGGGGATCTGTTCTTAGTCATTGACGCTGACACGATCATCAACAGGCCAATCAGCATCAGCTATGGCGAATTTCTGATCAGCGTGGATTTTGAATACCCGGTGTTTCGCAAGGTGATTGAGCACATGGGCCTGGACCCGGCTCCCGGCGTCAATTATATTTCGGAGATCATGCTGTTCGATCGTAACATCATCGGGGAATTAATTTCCAACTTGTTTGGAAATGCCAAAGGCCTGATCGATTTTGTGGAAAGAGAAACAAGCGACTATTGGGTATTCTCTGAATTTGAAACCTATGGCCATTACTTTGCAAAATATTACGGACACCTGCACTCCATCAAAAAAATCAATTCTTACCAGGTTGAGCAGGAACAGTTTCAGCTATCGGAAATCGAAGCCATTATCGCCGGCCATCCCTCGGCAGATGTTATTTCCTGTCATTGCCGGCCACAAGCGGCTCCGGTAAACTGATGCTGAAACATGCGGATGTTGTGTACAGGTACAAAGCAGTATGAGTTTATCATACTGCTTTTTTGCATTCAGAGCGTGATGGTACGGCCTTCCGTTGCCAGAGATACGTTCTGAAACACGGGCCTTGCCTCGTTGAGGAAGTCATCGAGCTCCGTATAGCGGGCAGAGAAATGCCCCAGCAGAAGGTGTTTGGCATTGGCGAGTGCCGCCATCTGCGCTGCTTGCGAGGCAGTACTGTGAAAGGTAACCGCTGCCCGGTCGATGCGGTCTTCAAGGAAGGTTGCTTCATGGTACAGCAGATCGACACCTGCAATGGATTCTGCAAGCCCTTCAAAAAAACGCGTGTCGCTGCAAAAGGCATAGCTGCGGGGCGGCGGAGGGTCGAAGGTGAGCTCCTCATTCCGGATGGTGTTCCCGTGGTTATCTACCGCATCCATTCCTTTCTTGAGCTTGTGGATCTCTGAGAAAGACACTTCCAGCTTCTCGAGTTTGTATTTATCAATATTCCGTGGCAGCGGCTTCTCCCTGAATAAAAAGCCGGTGGTGCGGATGCGGTGCTGCAAAGGAAAACTATAGACTTCCACCTTATCATCTTCCCAGAGCAGCTCTTTGTGCTCTGCCTGTGTGGCGACAAAGCGGAGAGGATAGCTTAAATACGTATCGGAATATTTGTGAATAACGGAAATGACTTCCTCCAGTTCTTTGGGGCCGTAAATGGTGAGCTCGTTTTTTCTCCCCAGCAGGTGCATGCTGGCCAGGAAACCGGGCAGGCCAAGGAAATGATCGCCGTGCAGGTGACTGATGAAAATATGATTGACGCTCTGGAAGCGGGTCTTATAGCGCCGCATCTGGATCTGCGTTCCTTCGCCGCAGTCAATCAAAAAAAACCGCTCAGCAATGTTAAGCAGCTGAGCGGTTGGATTCCTGGAAGATGTAGGAGTAGCGGCGCTACTTCCTAGTATTAATAATTCGAAGGTTTGGACAGACATAAGCTATGAGGACACCTTCAAAAAAGGCAGTATTTAGTTAGCGTTGTGGTTTACCATCAGGCGCTTGGCTTCTACATGGTTCTTGTATTTCACGGTATAGATGTACATACCGGAAGCCCAGCCTGCTGCATTGATTTCAAAAGCATTTTCGCCGATCGCTGTTTTGGCGGATTCCTGGTGAATAACAGCACCAAGGGCATTGTATACCGTGAGTGTTGCGGCATCCTGCTCTTCTGCGTAATAGCGGATTTTTGCTGTGCCTGAAACCGGGTTCGGCTCATTTTGCATCACGCCGAATTTGTCTTTGGAAATTTCTTTCAGGCCTACAGGGGCAGGGTTGATTTTGATGATGTAATACTTCAGCGTTTGTGTGGTGATGTTGCTGCCGGTGCTCACATTGGGCGACGACGGACAGGTAGAGGTTACCAGGCCAGGGTTTCCGAAAGCTGAGATCTGCATTTGTAAGGTGTAGGTGCCGGCTGTGGTCGGTGTTCCGTAGATGCTGGCGCAGTTGTTGGCATTGCCCGGGAATTTCAGGGAAGGCGCTCCGTTCACGGTTCCGTTAGCGACAGCTGCCGTAGAAGAGCCGAGCATCAGGCCCGGAGGCATGTTGTAGTTGGTCACGCCGGTTGGTGTAGACACCTCGAAACGCGTAAAGCAGATCCTTACCGGATTCTGAACGGTGTCTTTCGGTACTTTCACCGTGAGGTTCTGCACGTAAGGCACGCCTACGGTGCCGACCATGAAGTTAGTAGCGCTGTCGGGCCATACACCTACTTTATTACTGGCGATAAAGGCCGCATCCAGGGAGCAGGTAGGCGCTGTTTGCGACACCATGGTAAAGGAGCCAACAAGGGCAAGAAACGAAACGTAAATTTTTTTCATAGGGTGAGTGGTTTTTTGGTTTTATGTAAATTTAATGATTTTACATATCACAATGAATTTACACAGCAAATAAAGCCCTAAGTTTTTAACAGGAACGGATGAATTACTGCCTGCCGGCGAGCAGGAACATCACGGCCATACGCACTGCCACGCCGTTCTCCACCTGGTCGAGGATAATGGACTGATCGCTGTCGGCCACATCGCTGGTAATCTCCACGCCGCGGTTGATCGGGCCCGGGTGCATAACGACGATCTTTTTAGGAAGAGAATCCAACAAGTCCTTATTCAAGCCGTAGAGCATCGTGTATTCGCGGATCGACGGGAAGAATTTGATATCCTGCCGCTCGAGCTGGATCCGCAGCATATTGGCCACATCGCACCACTCGAGGGTTTTGCGCAGATCACTTTCCACTTTTACACCAAGGGATTCTATGTATTTGGGGATAAGTGTTGTAGGGCCGCACACTTTTACTTCCGCTCCAAGTTTTTGCAGGCAGAAGATATTGGACAAAGCCACGCGTGAATGGAGGATGTCACCGATAATGGCAATCTTCTTTCCTTTGAGATCGCCAAGTTTTTCCTGCATGGAAAAGGCATCGAGCAAAGCCTGCGTCGGGTGTTCGTGGGCACCGTCGCCGGCATTGACGATCTTCGCGTTGACGCGCTTCGATAAAAATTCGGCGGCACCGGCGCTGGAATGGCGCATCACCACCATATCCACTTTCATCGCCAGGATGTTATTCACCGTATCGATCAGGGTTTCTCCTTTTTTTACCGAAGAGGATGCCGCAGAAAAATTCACGACATCTGCGCTCAGGCGCTTTTGCGCCAGCTCAAAGGATAAGCGGGTGCGCGTGGAATTCTCGAAAAAGAGGTTGGCAACCGTAATATCTCTCAGGGAAGGCACTTTCTTAATGGGGCGGTTGATCACCTCCTTAAAGTTTTTAGCGGTTTCCAGTATTAACTGAATATCCCCGGTGGTGATATTCTTAATTCCTAATAGATGGTTAACGCTTAAGCTGCTCATAGTTTAATTGGAGAATGGTTGAGTTGGTTAGCTATTGATTTATAAATTTCCTGTATGTTTCTGGCTTCGAGAGCCTCAGCCAGCGGTAACCGGTGGTTGAGGCTCTCGAAACCACCTTGATGATTTTAAAAATACCGTTCTTTCATTACATTTACATGATGCTTGCCATGCCCGCATATGGTATAGCCCAGCGATACGACGTTGGTAATACCCGATGCCATCGCTCCCTTATTCAGCAGCTCTTTCTCTCCCAGTTGCTTAAACAAAAAAATAGTCGACCGTCTCACCACATCAAATTCCTCGGCCAGCATCAACAGGTCTGTATGGCTGAGATTGGCATTGGCGGCATAGTCGTTCTCCTCAAAAGAGGGAAGCGTTTGTTGTTCGCCACGAGCAAAGCATAACGCTCTGTAGCTGAAAATGCGCTCCGTGTCGATCACGTGGTTGATCACCTGCTTTATCGTCCATTTGCCGGGAGCATAAGCATGGTCCGCCTTCGCTTCAGGAATACTTTTGATGAAACTTAAAAAGGCATCCTGGTCGTTCTCCAGGGCGGAAATAACATCGTTCTCGGGCACCAGCTCAATGTACCTTGAGAAATACGGAATATGATCTTCAGCTTTTGGCCTCATGTTATTTATCAATTAACGTGACACGGTCTTTCTTATCGGTTTCCGCCCACTCTACCCTCACGTTCTGCGTTTCGATAGAGTCGATCACCAGGCCAATGTATTTTGCCTGGATAGGCACGTTGCGGCTAAAGCGCCTGTCGACCAACACCAGCAGCTCCACATCTTTAGGCCGGCCAAAAGCCAGCATGGCATCCAGTCCTGCGCGGATAGTGCGGCCGGTAAACAACACGTCATCCACCAGGATCACATTCTTGTCTTCAATGATAAAATCGATATTGGTTTTATTGGGCTTGAGCTCTTTTTTGCGGAAGTCGTCGCGGTAAAAGGTAGTATCCAGATCTCCGCAACGTACTTTCTTCTTTAAGATACCTTCCAGCAATTTCTGAATACGATGCGCCAGGTAAATTCCCCGCGGTTGCAGGCCAATGATAACACTGTTGCTAAAATCGTTGTGAACTTCTATTAACTGATAACAAAGGCGGGTAAGTGTTACTTCTAATTGTTTATTTTCTAATAAAACTTTAGGTTTCACTGCTATAATTTTTTAAAAATAGTAATATATTTTACAAAGAGCAAATACACACCCGGCCTCCGGCCATCCCCTCTTGTCAGCGGGGAATAGAACATTACATGAAAATAGTCTGTGTCCTGTCCGGGCCGATAGAAACGATGCTGATAGGTACTTCCACTAATTTCTCGATGTACTTCACATAGTCTGTCAATTCTTTCGGCAAAGCCTCTTTGCTGGTCATTTTTGTCAGATCCACGTTCCAGCCTTTCACCTCTTCATATACCGGCGTCACATCCGACGGCTCTATGCTGAAAGGCAGGTAATCGATCTTTTCGCCTTTGTGCATGTAATGCGTGCACACCTGCAAGGTATCGAAATCAGAAAGCACATCGGCTTTCATCATCATTAACTCGGTGACGCCGTTGATGTCGATGGCGTATTTCAGGGCCGGAATGTCGAGCCAGCCGCAACGGCGCGCACGGCCTGTAGTCGCGCCAAATTCACGGCCTACCTGGCGTATCTTCTCACCTACTTCGTTGTCGAGCTCTGTGGGGAAAGGCCCGCTGCCCACGCGTGTGCAGTATGCTTTGAAGATCCCGATCACATTCCCGATCTTATTCGGGGCAATGCCCAGGCCATTGCAGGCACCGGCACATATCGTGTTGGAAGAAGTAACGAAAGGATAAGAGCCGAAATCGATGTCCAGCAGAGAGCCCTGCGCTCCTTCGGCCAGGATCTTTTTTCCTTTTTTAATGGCGTCGTTGATAAAATGCTCAGTATCGATAAAGCTCAGTTTCTTCAGTTCTTCGATGGCCGCAAACCAGGTTGGCTCAAGCTCGGCGAGGTTATACTCAAACTTATGGAACTCCAGCAGCTGCTTGTGCTTATCTACCAGGGCATTGTATTTTTCCTTGAAATCAGGGCTTTCGATATCACCCACGCGCAGGCCGTTACGGCCGGTTTTATCCATGTAGGTTGGCCCGATGCCTTTCAGCGTGGAACCGATCTTATTTTTTCCTTTGGCGGCTTCGCTGGCGGCGTCCAGCAGGCGGTGTGTGGGCAGGATCAGGTGCGCGCGTTTGCTGATCACCAGTTTTTTATTAACGTCGACGCCCATACCAACGAGCGCATCGATCTCTTTTTTGAAGATCACCGGGTCGATCACCACGCCATTTCCTACGACGTTGAGTGCCGTTGGATGAAAAATTCCGCTGGGGATCGTGTGCAACACGTGCTTGATACCGTTGAATTCCAGCGTGTGGCCGGCATTCGGTCCGCCCTGGAAACGGGCAATGATATCATAGTTAGGAGTTAAAACGTCAACGATTTTTCCTTTTCCTTCGTCGCCCCATTGCAGGCCTAATAACACATCCGATTTCATCATAATCTCTACTTTGTTTAAAAAGCCTTCAAATTTACGATTCATGCCGGAATATCAGCAATAACAAATGAACAATTGTAAAGTTTTATTAAAATATTACCGTCAATTTCACGGAAAACGGAGAAAAAACAGTCCGGAAATCACGGTAGAAATACCTTTCCAGCTATGAGAAACACATATCTCATCCTGTTCACTATATCAACATAATCAAATCTCTATTTCCAGCCCGTCATAAGCAATCTCGATAAAGCCGGGAAGCTCTTTGGAAACAGTATCGTGCAGCCCCATCTGGTGCGAAATATGCGTGAGGTAGGCTTTTTCGGGCTTTAGCTCTTTCAGAAGGTTCACAGCCTCATCGAGGGTGTAATGCGAAATATGCTCCTCGCGACGCAAGGCATTAATCACGATGATCCTGGAGCCTTTGATCTTTTCTTTTTCTTCCCTCGAAATGAAATTGGCATCGGTGATGTACGTGAAATCTTTGATGCGGTAAGCTTTTACCGGGAGCTTGTAATGCATCACCTCGATGGGCGTAAAGGTGATTTCCTTGATCGTAAAAGGCTCGTTGCGCACGGTATAAAGGTCTACCTCCGGAATGCCAGGGTATTTCTCATCGGCAAAGATGTAGGCAAACTCACGCTTCAGCGCTTCCTGCACGCGAGCGGTGGCATATACCGGCATGCGCACCTTATTAAAAAAGTTGAAGGCTTTCACTTCATCGAGCCCTGCAATGTGATCCTTGTGTTCATGCGTAAACACCACGGCATCCAGCGTCTTTAATTGTTTTCGCAGCAGCTGCTGCCTGAAATCCGGTCCCGAATCGATGACGATATTGGCCTGGCCGCTTTGCACCAATATGGAGGAACGAAGCCTCTTATCTTTAGGGTTGGTTGAACGACACACCTCGCATTCGCAGCATAAGATGGGAACGCCCTGTGAGGTGCCGGTGCCTAAAAATGTCACTTTCATTAATGAATGCTTATCAACTTGAAAAACACGTCTTTGTTCAATAGTCCCACAGCCAGTGTAAACACAACACCATAGATAGCGCCCCAGAAATGGGCTTCGTGGCCAATATTGTCCACCGCCTGGCCGCTTTGCTTACGCTTGCTCAGGTAATAGCTGATGCCAAGGTAGGCGATCCCGAAGATCCAGGCAGGCATGGGAATAAAAAAGAAGCCGAGCATGCTGGTGGGGGCGCATAAAATATAGGCAAAGATGATCGCGTTGATAGCGCCACTGGCCCCCAGCGATGTATAGTACTGGTTATTTTTGTTTTTGAAATATTCTGAAATGGAAGAAGCATAAATAGCACCCGTATACAGGAGAATATAATATACCGTTCCCAGTTTTCTGTCGGGCTCGCCCATAGGGCCTGCCAGGATAGGCATGATCTGTTTTTCTACCACCGGTCCGAAGATCCAGAGCGCATACATATTAAATGCCAGGTGCAGGTAGCTTCCGTGCAGGAAGGCATGCGACAGAAAACGGTAGTGCTGCCTGAAATGGTAAATGGAATACGGATGAAAGATATACTTAAACTTAATGTCAGGCTTTTCCATCGCATAAACGGAAAAGCCCACGTTGAGAATAAGCAAAACAATTGTGATCATAAGCAGGGTTAATAAGCTACGAATATACTATATATTACGCATGAATACGAATATACAGATCAGGGTTTACAAATGGAACTACGAATTACATGTGAATATGCAAACAGAAAGAATCTGCGGCATTCGCATATTCCTGCTTATTCGTATTATTTGCTCAAACTCACCGTTTCGGTGCTCCAGGCTTCAGGCTTTGCATCGAACAGGGCCTTGGTTTTTGCCCATACCTCTTTGAAAAGCGCCGAGTTCCGGTAGGCTTCCAGGTATTTGGGATCTTCCCACAGGCTGTAGGTAAAGAAGATGGTTTTGTTATCCGCATCCTGCAACAGCTCTACGTGCGAGCAGCCTTCCATGGCGGCAATCAGCTCTTTTTTTGAATCGAACAGCGCCTTGAATTCTTCCACAGATTCAGGCCTGAAGGTCATTTTTACCAGTCTCTTAATCATAAATATCTATTACTATCCGGTCGATCTTGTATTTGCTCAGCACATGTTTCCGGATCACGATCCTGGTAGCCGATTGCCCGAGGGAGGCGATCTCCAGCAGCCCCATGGAATTGAAAAAGCACACCACGTCGCCGATCTTCACATCATCATAGGTGTTATAGATCTTCGTGATATTGCTTGAGGGCAGCGAAATGGAAAAGCGCCGGTTGCCCACTGCTTTCTCAAATTCCTCCCTGGTGATGCTGGTAATGAGGTTGCCGAAATCATCCTCGTAAAGCACCATCCCCTGTATATTTCCGGGCGTGGCAAAGGTTTCAAAGGCATAGAGCTTGCAGTAATCCTGGGCCGGCGAAGAAAACTCTTCCGGCGGAACTCCCCCGATCAGCTTCATGGCCACATCCACAAACACATCCCTGAGGTAAAACGGGTGCTGCTGCTCATTCTCATAATACAGCTGATACACCGGCTCATGAAAGCCTTTGTCGATGAGCGTCAGCACGCCATTGTCGGGGCAAATAATGTACTGCCCTTTATACTTTGTGAGCAGGTAGCGGGTATTATCCACCGCAAGGTTATCGATCGTTTCGGAAGAGTTCAGAAATTTCACCGCAAAGAGGTGGATCGTATTTTCGGGGAAATAAGGCAACACACTTTTAAGGGCAAAGGCACCTTCGCTGTGCGCATGGCGGTTCACGCTACAGGCCACATCCACTACTTTGCAATCGGGTTGACGGGAGTAGATCATGCCTTTTACCATCGCCAGGTATGGATCGCGATAGCCCAAATCGGTGGTAATGGTAATAACTGGCATCTCAGGCACTAAAGTTTAAACAACATCCGGAAACAGGTGTTTTATACATTAAAAACCGCCTGTTAAAAAAATGTATGGATCTATTTCAAAAGTAAATATTATTTTAGGCATACTTTTTAGTGCTTCCGGCATTTGATTAACACGATTATTAACATAAAGATACTACCTTGACAGAAAAAACAATTACGATTGATAGCATAGAGCCTGTAGAGATTTACGGCGTAAACGACGTAAAATTGAATGTTATCAAAAAATACTTCCCGAAGCTGAAGATCATTGCACGGGGGTATTCCATTAAAGTACTGGGCGAAGAAAGCGAGATCAACCTCTTTGAAAAGAAACTGAACATGCTGGTAGACTACTACCACAAGAACGGCCTGCTTACCGATACCGTCATAGAGCGCCTGCTGGGCCAAACGGGCGATAACATCCTTCAGGCCAAAGAAGAAGCTTCGGGCTCCGATATTATTTTGTTTGGCAACAGCGGCATGGTCATCAAGGCGCGTACCGACAACCAGCGCAAAATGATGCAATCCGTTATGAAAAGCGATATGCTCTTTGCCATCGGGCCTGCGGGTACGGGCAAGACCTATACGGCTGTAGCCCTTGCTGTGAGAGCGCTCAAGAATAAAGAGGTGAAACGCATCATCCTTACGCGCCCCGCTGTGGAAGCAGGTGAAAACCTCGGCTTCCTGCCGGGCGACCTGAAGGAAAAGCTGGATCCTTACATGCAGCCGCTCTATGACGCGCTCTACGACATGGTGCCGCCCGACAAGCTCAACCAGTACATCGAAAGCAAAATCATCCAGATCGCACCTCTGGCCTTTATGCGCGGGCGTACCCTCGACAATGCCTTTGTGATCCTCGATGAGGCTCAGAATACAACCGAAAGCCAGATGAAAATGTTCCTGACGAGGATGGGTGCCAATGCCAAATTCATCATCACAGGCGATATGACACAGGTCGATCTGCCGCGAAACCAGTCCTCGGGATTGCAGCAGGCCGTGCGCTTGCTGAAGAAAACGGAAGGCATCGATTTTGTGGAGCTTACCTCTGTGGATGTGATCAGGCACCGCCTGGTAAAAGCGATCATTGAAAGATACGAAGCAGACTCTATTAAAAAGTGAGACGTGAGTATTGAGATGTGAGATTGTGAAGCAGAAAAAAACTGATCTCTTATCTCAATACTCCTATCTAAAAATCTAACTATGACTCTCCAACAAGCCCAGCAACAGGTCGATGCCTGGATCAAACAGTACGGAGTACGCTATTTCAGCGAGCTTACCAATATGGCCATGCTTACCGAGGAAGTGGGTGAAGTGGCCCGTATCGTGGCGCGCCGCTATGGCGAACAAAGCGAAAAAGAATCGGATAAGAACAAGGACCTGGGCGATGAGCTGGCGGATGTGCTCTTCGTCCTGATATGCCTCGCCAACCAAACCGGCGTTAACCTGGAGGAAGCCCTGAAAAAAAATCTTGATAAAAAAACAGGGCGGGATTCGGAACGACATCTCAACAATGAAAAACTGAGGTGATTATCCCGGAATAACCAGCCATATAAACTTCGTTTATTTTTAATATATTCATGTTTTCTAAAAACAATAAAACATGAAACACATCTACCTGCGATTTCTTACAGGATTTTTATTAATTGCTTCATCAGCATCCAACCTGAAAGCCCAGACTGTTTGCGACCCTTCGGGCAACCTGGTCATTTTCACCAACTACGATGGAGGAGAAATGACCATCGACGTGGATGTGAATATTCCCAATTTAAAGATCGGCATCTGCTCGTATGAGGCGGTGAGGGTAAATATTGCAGGTACTTTCTCTGCCAACGTTACCCAGGTAATTTATGCCGGCTATAACAACAGCCCTAATACAAACTGCACTCCCAACGTGAGTACCACAAGCGTTAGCGGTGTTTCTTCCGGCATCGTCACCATCAACTTTGCGCCTCCGGCCGGCTACAGCAATCCTAATGGCTATGGTTCTGTCATTTGCGGTTACAGCTGCAATACCACTTCCAGCCAGGGTGGATGTAATACCCCCGACCAGATCGCCTACTATTTTACGCAACAAACCGGTGGAACCCTGCGCTTCCAGTTTCTGCAATATGGCTGTTGGGCCAATGCCACCAAATCCATTTCCGGCGGCGGCAACTGCTGTGCCATGCCCTGCACGGTTCCGGCAGCACCGGCCAATACAACGGCAGCAGCTCAACAGGCCATCTGCGCCAATAAAACAACCACGCTCAGCGCAACAAGCACCGGCACCGTGAGCTGGTACGCATCGCCTACTTCTACCCTATCTCTCGGCACCGGCACAGCCTATGTAACTCCTGTCCTCGCCGCAGGAACTTATACCTACTATGCACAAACCAACACCAGCTGCGGTGTTAGCGCCACCCGCACACCTGTAACCGTAACCGTAAACCCGGCGCCGACGGTAGCCGTCAACAGCGGATCGGTTTGCTCCGGACAATCCTTTACGACAACACCAACAGGCGCCAGTTCTTATACTTACTCAACCGGCTCAGCGGTTCTGACACCGTCGCTTACAACCATGCCGAGCTCCGTATATACCAATACAGTCACCGGGAGCAATGCACAAGGTTGTACAAACCAGGCCGTGTCAAGTATAACGGTTTACGCCTTACCGGTTTTAACGCTCACGCCTGCCAGCACGATAACCTGTGTCAACAGCGGAACCATTAGCCTTACCGGTTCTACTGCGGGCGGTGTATACAGCGGCACACAGGTTTCGGCCAACAGCTTTAGCCCCGCCACTACCGGAACCTTTACGCCCGTATATTCCTACACGGCTTCTACAGGCTGCGCCAATACTGCGAGCGCCAGCATTGTAGTGAGTGCCTGCACGGGTATCGGCGCGCTTACCGGCCTCAAACCAAGCCTGAGCATCCACCCCAATCCGAATTCAGGAGAATTTGTTGTTGAATGGCCTAACGGTGCGGAAAAACACATCCGCGTGACCGACCTAAATGGCCGGTTGGTATACACAGGCAGCAGCGCGCAGGATAAAATCACTGTGAATATCGCTTCGCTGGCAAATGGTATGTATTACGTGCAGGTTCGGTCGGGCAATACGGATGAAACGATGAAGGTAATGAAACAGTAAAGTGGAATAACAATGCTGGTACGATGCTAAAAGCAGGCCCAGCGGTGTTGCAGTCCTGCTAAAATCTTCACGCAAAAGACCAGGTTGCCGGGCCAAAACTTTTTTACCTCCGTGTAACATATTCCGGTTTCAAACCGTTATATTCAAAATATTGAATATGGCGATCAGAACTACCCTCTTTTTCTTCCTTTCTTTTTTGAGCATTCGGGCTTTGCAGGCTCAGGAGCCTGAATTTACAGCGCCTGTTGCCAAAAAGATCCCCAACCAGCTGATTATTCATGGGGATACCACTATCGATCACTATTTCTGGCTGCGCGATAAGTACGCACCGGAAGTCATCAACCACCTTTACGCAGAGAATGCTTACGCCGATAACGTGATGAAACAGAGTAGCTTTCTTCAAAAGGTCTTGTATGAAGAATTCAAATCGAGGCGAAAAGAGAGCTTTACATCGCGCCCCTCGAAGCGCAAAGGCTTTCTGTATTACAACCGCTATGAAAAAGGAAAGGACTATCCTGTTATGTGCCGGAAAAAGGACACCGCCAATGCTACGGAAACAGTCATCCTGGATATCAATAAGCTGGCAGAGGAGCAGCCTTATATCAATGTTTCCGGCTATAATATCAGCCCCGATCAACAATGGCTGTATTATGGCATCGATAGCAAAGGCAACCATGTGCTGACCTATTACCTGAAGCACATTGGGAAAGATAGTGTATATACAAGTGAGAAGCTGGACCATGTGATGGCCATGATCTGGGCCGAGGATAATAAAACCATTTACTACACCAGGCCGGAAGATAAGACCTTACGGCAATACAGGGTATACCGGCACGTGATCGGAAGGCCGGCAGCGGAAGATGAGCTGGTATTTGAGGAAAACGACAAGACCTTCCAGATCGACATGCACCGCTCCTCGTCACGCCGGTATATTTTCTTCACCTCCGGAAAAACCAAATGCCGCGAGGGCTGGTACATGCCTTCGGATGGAAGTGCTGTAAAACCCACGCTCTTCCTGAAACGGGAACCGGGTGTGATCTATACCCTCAACCACCTGGAAGGCGATGAATTTCTGATCACTACGAACCTCAATGCCATCAATTACCGCCTGGCAAAAACAAAGATCAGCCAGCCTGCGCCCACCAACTGGAAAGACATCATTCCCCACAACCCTAAGGTATTGCTGGAAGACGTGAGCTTTACCAAAGATTTTATGATTGTCGAGGAAAAGGAGAATGCGCAGGACCGGGTGAAGATCACCAACTTAAAAACCAATGAAACGGAAATTCTGGATCCCGGACTCGGCCTTTACGAAATCTCCTTTGGCTTTGTGGATTATGATTATGAGACATCCTCGGCGATCGAGTTCAGCTATTCCAATATGGTGACCCCTTACAGGACATTTTATTACAACTTAGTGAGCAAGGAAAAAAAGATCATCGAAGAAGATACCATCCTGGGCACATTTAAATCTTCTGACTATGAAACCAAACGCATTTACGCTCCTGCCCGCGACGGCGCTTCTGTGCCCATTACCTTAGTGTATAAAAAAGGGCTGAGCCTCAATGGCACTAACCCTTGCCTGCTCTATTCCTACGGTTCATACGGAGCAACGAACTCTGCTGATTTTTCGACCAGCACCCTCAGCTATATCGACCGGGGCTTTGTGTATGCCCTGGCGCACATCCGCGGCAGCAACGACCTGGGCAATCAATGGTATGAAGACGGCAAGCTCTTTCATAAGAAAAATACGTTTACCGATTTTATCGACTGTGCCGAATACCTCATAGCGCAGGGCTATACCAATAAGAACCGCCTGGCCATCAATGGTGGAAGCGCCGGCGGCTTACTCATGGGAGCTGTGACCAACATGCGCCCTGACCTGTTCAAATGTGTAGTGGCCAATGTGCCTTTTGTGGATGTGATCAATACCATGCTGGATGAGAGCATTCCCCTCACCACCTTTGAGTTTGAGGAATGGGGAAATCCCAGGCAAAAAGACTATTACGACTATATGAAGTCTTACTCACCTTACGATAATGTGCAAAAAACAGCTTACCCCGATATCCTGGCAACGGCGGGCTATAACGATTCCCAGGTAGGATACTGGGAGCCGGCCAAATGGGTTGCGAAGCTCAGGGAGCTGAAAACGGATACGAATTTACTGCTGTTCAAAACCAACATGGACGCCGGCCACGGTGGCGCATCCGGCAGATTTAATGCCTATAAGGAAGCGGCTTTCAATATGGCTTTCATCATGCGAAGCCTTGGCGTGAAGGAAAACTACATTACCGTGAAAGGTAAGATCGTAGACCAGAACGGCACCGAACTACCTTTTGTGAATGTGTACATCGAAGGCACAACGAACGGAACGACTTCTAATGCCGATGGCGAATTTGCCCTCAACGTCAAAGAAGGCGATAACCTCACGCTGGCTTTCCAGACGCTGGGTTACGTGAAGCACAAAGAAAAGATCGATATGAACACACAAACATCCGATCTCATCATACATATGAAATCGGAGAATGTTCAGCTCAAAGAGGTCATGATCAAAGGCAATTCCAAAGACCCTGCCTATGCCATCATGCGCGAAGCCATCAGGCGCCGAAAGGAGAACAAGGAAAAAGTGCAATCCTTCTCTGCCGATGTGTATATGAAAAGCACGGTGAGGCTTTTACAGATCCCTAAAAAGCTTCCTTTTTTCATTAACAAAAAAGACATGCCAGACAGTACGAATCTCGGTCTCATCTACATGTCGGAATCGGTAGCGAAGTATTATACCCAGAATCCCGACCGTAAAAAAGAAGAGATGATCGCCAGTAAAGTGGCCGGGGAAAAGACCGGTTTTAGTTGGAACCGCGTGGAAGATGTATTCGTGAATTTCTATGAGCCATCGGTAAACATGGAGGGGTACTCCGAGCGCCCTTTTATTTCGCCGCTGGCAACGGGGTCCCTGTTGAGCTACAAATACAAATACCTGGGGACGTTTTATGTGGATGCCAAGCCGGTGCATAAGATTGAGATCATCCCGAGGCGTAAGGGCGACCCGCTCTTTCATGGTGAAATGTATATCAACGAAGGCGACAATTACCAGATCTTTTCCAGCGATTTGTTTATCACCAAGGATGCGCAGATCGATTTCGTAGATACCGTTCATATCAAGCAGGAAATGGTGAAAGTGAACGACAGTATCTGGGTACCTTTGCAAATGCAGATCTACAGCCACATCAAAGTGTTTGGCTTTGGAGCGACGGACCTGAGCACGGCAACCATCTCCAATTACCAGGTAAACCGAAGCTTCCCGAAGAAGTTTTTCAGCAACGAACTGTTCCGCATCGACGATCAGGCCAATAAGAAAGATACGAGCTACTGGTCGACCACAAGGCCGAGCATCTTGTCGCAGGAAGAATCGAAATACTACCAGAAAGGGGATAGCTTATTGAAACGCATGGAAAGCAAGGAATACATCGATTCGGTTTCCAAAGCCGACAGCAAATGGCGCTTCGGTCTGAACGGACTAAGTAAGCGTAACGCGGTCAAAGGAAGTTATTTTGGCACCAATCCCCTGCTCGACATCTTCAACTATAATACCGTAGAAGGCATCAACGCTACCGTCAGAACATTTTTCGACACAAGGAACAAGAATACCCGTACGCAGAAAGGCTTTGGCACGATGCTGCATTATGGTGTGGATAATAAACTCTGGAGTGGCGGCGCTAACGGCTACTGGCTCTTCGATCCGAAAAGAAGCCAGAGCCTTGCAGTTACAGGAGGCCGCTACATGGAGCAGTTCAACAGCCATAACCCGATCAGCAGCTTGCTGAATACGGCTTATACCCTGCTCGATAAAAGCAATTACATGAAGCTGTACCAGAAAGACATGATCCAGCTGAATTACAACCGCGAGCTGGCGAACGGCCTGTATGGCAATGCCGATGTGCAGTACATGCACCGTGAAGCGATGATCAATCATAGTTTTTATTACTGGTATGGGGACGAGAACAAGCACTTCACCTCTAACAACCCCATGGTTAATGATGGGGCTTACAGCGAACTCAAAGCCTTTAACCCGGAAGATGTGCTGCAATTCAAATTAGGCTTTAAATTCATTCCTTTTGCCAAATACGAAAGCTACCCAACCCATAAGCGCATGCTCGAAACCAAATGGCCGGAATTCTCACTGAATTATAAAAAAGGGATATCCCTCAACACAGGCGCTTTTAATTACGATTACCTTGAGCTTTCGATCGGCAAAGACATCGACCTGCGTGCCATCGGCGCCTTTAAGTTTGATGTAAGCGGCGGCGCTTTCTTTAATAACAGCGGGATGAATTTCGCCGACTACAAGCATTTCAACGGCAACCAAACCGCTTTCCTGCTTAATCCACGCGCCTGGGAATTTTATGCTCCGGGCACCCGTACACAGATCTCCGAATTTCATGCCTTGGATTATTACACATACAGCACCAATACCAAATTCCTGGAGTACCACGTCTCGCATAATTTCCGTAGCTTTTTCATCGGGAAAATTCCTTTGCTGAGAAAGACCAAATTCTATGAGGTAGCGGGCATCAACGGCCTCGTTACCGAAAACGGCAATTACAATGAAGTGTACGTTGGCCTCGACAAAATTCTTCAGGTCTTCCGATTCGATGTGGGAACAGCCGTCAACCAGAATAAAAAAATAAACCTCTTTTACCGCTTCGGCATCAGGCTGGAGTTATAGCGCCTATGATTACTGCGTTTTTATGCTTAACTTAGTCCATGCGCTTTTTCATTGGTTTTCTGTTGCTTTCTTTCCGGGCTTTTTCTCAAAACAGTGCGATCATCGTGGATGAAAGGAATAAAGACATCGGCAGCCAGGAAAACATTTATAAGGTGCGCGCCGATTATGTGATCCAGAATACGCTGGCGAAAAACCTCTACCTGCTGCGCGCCGACGCGGAGAAAGGCATCACGGTCCGGGCTTCCAAAAAAACAATGAAGCCCAATGATACCACGCTCATTGTCGTGGAATTTATTCCTGAGGCCACCGGGAAATTCAGCAAGCCTGTCAATCTTATCACAAGCGCCGAGGGGCAGCCGTTTCAACTGAGCTTATCGGGTACCATCAAATCCATTAAAACCGACGACAAAACCGCCTGCTTCTACTTTGGCAGGCCCAACCGTGCCGGCGTAAAGGAAACGCCGCCGATAGTGGTGTATGAAGATCATCCAAAACGGGACAACTCCAATAAGATCCCGGACAATACCGTGGCCGTTAATACGCCGAAGGTCACGCCGGAACCCATCATCCACGAAACGGAAAAGAAGCCGGCCGAAGCCACTAAGCCACAACCGATAAAAGACGAAAGTGTCCTTAGCCCGGAACTTTACAAGCCCAACAACATTGTGTTCCTGGTTGATGTATCGAGCTCGATGAAAGACTCTACGAAGTTGGGAGTTCTTCAATATTCCATAAACTATTTAATTGAAAACCTGCGCCCGACAGATCGCGTAACGCTGATTTCCTACGCCGATTCCGTCAAGGTTCTGAAAGAGGGGCTGAGCGGCAATAACAAGGAAGAGTTGAGTGAAGCGGTGAGAAAGCTTAAGGCCCGCGGCCTTACCAAAGGCAATAAGGCTATTTTATTCAGCCTCGATAAAGCTTTACAGCATTACATCAGCGGAGGTAATAACCAGATCATCCTGGCTACTGACGGCAAGTTCAGGTTCTACAGCGAAGATCAGCAAAAGTTCAGGTCTAAACAGGGCGATAAGCAGGTGTTGCTTTCTACTATTGCCTTTGGCGATGATAAGGATGCGATGAGCAACCTGAAGGATATCGCCTCCATTGGAAACGGGAATTTCATTCATATCAAGTCGAAGAACAAAGCCAAAGACCAACTATTGAATGAGATCAAAGAACACAGTTTGATCCGTTAATGGCTGTTTTCAACACCTGTTCCGGTTTCAACTTTAGGAATTTTCTCTGAAAGGCTATGGGCATACCCAGGATTTTCCGACAGATAATCATTCGTCGCATAGCGGCTGCTAAGTCATTTTCGCTGGCCGGCAGTGAAAATTCTGCCCTTGATTTTAAGGTCCTTTTAAGCCCGGTTCCAAATTTAGTTAAAGCCGGAATTTTGTGTTGGCATATTCAAATTTTAGTTTACATTTGTTTCCGGCTTTATGAAATTCTGCAAAACCACATATCTTTCTTTACTGTTCCTGTTTTGCTTTACCGCTTCATTCAGCGTTAATACCTTACAAAATCTCCGTACACCCCTTCATAAGGCCGATGCCTCACACAGCAAGTCCCATGCGGTTTCCACCAAAGAAGAGAGTACGTCTTCGGGCACTAACTTACTTCTCGAAAAGAACGAGAATGAAAGTGAAAAAAGCCTGCTTGTTCAATCCTTCTTATTGCCATTCTTTGGGTCCCTTTTCCATATCGGAAACGTTCAGCCAATCGTTTATTCTGCCCCACCTCTGGCAGAAAAACACACGAACCCTATCTACATAGAAGTTCGCAATTTTCGCATTTGATTCTTTTTAACCTGCCGCATGTTCATGTGGTGGTACCGGTCTGAGCCAGTGTTTTCAAACAGTGCCTGTCATACGAACCTGAATCGGCTAAGGGCACTCATTTTCTGAACGTCATTTAAAAAGATTAACCCACACTAACATGTTCAAGGCACCCGATACGCTGCGATTTTGAAACTGAGCCAGGCTCAAAACACCCTTGCCGGGTCCCGGCTGATTTTGGTATTTTATTTCATAGTTTTTTACCTTAATTAAGCCGGGGCTTTGGCAAGACCATTTCAAAAGCACATTGTTATTAAGATCTGTAAATTCCTGCAGGCTGATGCTCTTCTTTCGATACATTTAGGCAGTTTAACGCAACGGCAGCTCATCAGCTGCTGTTGGTAAAAAATACATGATGAACCATTTTACACCTGCATTCATCCTGGGAGCGTTCTTGTCCTTAGGCATTTCTACAGTATCCGCACAAAGTACCCCAACACCCGGCCAACGTTTTAAAGACGGCCTCAAAATATACCTGAGCGACGACAGTACCCGCTATGTGCAGGGTACCGGGCTTTCGCAAATATGGCTGAGGTACAACGACAATAATCCCGGCTCCACGGTTTCGGGCACCCCAAAAAAAGACGCTTTCGATGTAGGCCTGCGACGAGTACGTTTCCAGGTGATGGGACAGGTCACCAAAAAGATCTTTTTCTACACCCAGTTCGGGCTTAACAATGTGAACAGTATTTCTGCCCGTAAGCCGGGGCTTTTTCTTCATGATGTCACCGCCGAGTATAACGTTTATGACAAGTATATAACGCTGGGAGCCGGCCTGAGCGGCTGGAACGGAACAGCACGTTATACTTCTTCCGCAGTAGGAAGCATACTCGGGATGGACCTGCCTACCATTGAGGAACCTACCAATGATGTGAACGACCAGTTCGTGCGCCGGATGGGTGTGTATGCCAAAGGGCAGATCGGAAGGCTGGATTACCGCGTTTCTGCTGCCAATCCATTTCCGGTGCAAACATCTGCTACAGCTCCCGGGGGCGCGGCCATTGCGCCTTTGAGCGGAACCAATACTGCGGCCTACTCTACCGAAGCGCCCGATATCATTTACCAGGGTTATGTGAAATGGCAGTTCCTTGATCGGGAAAGCAACCTTCTGCCCTATAGCGCGGGCTCCTACCTGGGAAAAAAACGGGTACTGAATATCGGAGGGGGCTTTGCGCATCAGAACAATGCCATGTGGTACAGACAGCCGGATCCTGCTGCCCCGGGGGGGATCGATACGGTTTCTACTCCCTTGCAGCAATTTGCCTTCGACGTGTTTTACGACTCCTACCTCGACAAGGATAAGCAAAATGCCGTAACTGCCTACGCTGCTTTCCTGCACTATGATTTTGGCCCGAACTATATCCGCAATGCCGGCCCTATGAACGTTGCCAATGGCACCAATGCATCGGCAAGCTTCAACGGGCCCGGAAACGCAGTGCCCCTCATCGGCACCGGGCAGGTGGTGTATGCACAGGCAGCTTACCTGTTCCGAAAGGACCTGTTTGGCAAAAACGGCACCCTGCAACCCTATGCCTCCGGAAGCTATGCCAGTTATGAAAAATTAAAGGATCCTGTGCTTATCTGCAACCTGGGACTTAACTGGATCATGGCAGGGCAAAACTCGAAACTATCCCTGGATTTCCAGAGCCGCCCGGTGTTCAACACCAATGTTCTCACAGGCGATATTTCGGAAACCAGATCTGCCCGCAGGGGGCAGCTTGTGTTGCAATACCAGATTGCATTTTAACGAACATCATGGCGCGTAGTTTACTGTAATATTCCCCGATGCCCTCTGATATGAATACAGAATCTATAAGCTGATGATAAAATCACATGTGATATGGTCATGCCTCCTTTACTGCGGCATGTGTAAAGCCCAGGACTCCACTCGCCAAAAAGAAAAATGGTTCACCCTGCATGCCCAGGAAACTACCGTAAGCCAGTTCAGGCCTGCATTTCACGCCCTCTATACCGGAGATCACAGCCAGCTACCGGAGCAGCAATGGGCAACAACACTCACCAGTACGCTTTTTACAGGCTTCCGTCTATGGCGCCATGCGAAAGTGATCGTTAATCCTGAGATTGCCGGTGGCTCTGGTTTATCTTCGGCATACGGCATAGCGGCTTTCACCAATGGCGAAGCGTTCCGGGTAGGAAGCCCTGAACCGAAGGTTTACATAGCGCGGGCCTATTTCCATCAGATTTTTGCCTTAGGAAAAACAAGGCTGCTGGAGGAGGATGCCGAAAACAGGATCCGGAAGTATGTTCCCGAAACCTACCTGTCGTTGATCGCGGGAAAGGTTTCCATGGCCGATTTCTTCGATAATAACACGTATTCTCATGACCCGCGTACCCAATTTCTCAGCTGGGGGCTGATGAGCAACGGGGCCTGGGATTATCCCGCCAACACGCGGGGCTACATCCCGGCCGTCATTCTTGAGTTCGTGGGCAAACGCTGGGAAGCCAGATATGCCATCAGCATGATGCCTGCCACCGCCAACGGCAACATGATGGATCAGCACATCGGTAAAGCCAATGCGAGCACCGCGGAACTTAAATACAAATACAGGCTGGCCGGGAGAAATGGAAAAATAAGTGCACTCGCATTTTACAATACGGCTTTTATGGGAAGCTATACGGCTCCCAATCTCATCAGCACTCCCGACACAAGCAATCCCAACTTTATCGTCAATACCTACGACATCAGTGCCAGCAGGCAATACGGCCGAAGTAAGTATGGGGCCGGAGTCAACCTGGAGCAAAGTATAACGGATGATATTGGCGTATTTGCCAGGGCATCGTGGAACGACGGAAAAAATGAAACCTGGTGCTTTACGGAAATAGACAGGGCTTTCAGCATAGGAGCCAGCATTAAAGGTAACCGCTGGAAACGCGGCGATGATGTGCTGGGCTTTGCATATTGTGTTTCCGGGCTTTCCAACGAGCATGCGGCTTACCTTTCAAAAGGCGGACTGGGCTTTATTATTGGCGATGGCGCCTTGAACTACCGGCCCGAGAACCTGTTGGAAACCTATTATAGCCTAAGCCTTCTGAATGGCCGGTTCATTCCTTCTTTCACCTACCAGCTCATCGTGAACCCGGCCTACAATAGCGACAGGGGACCAATTCAGGTCTTGTCGCTGAGGCTTCATCTCGCTATATAAAGTTTCCTGTGTGCTAAAAAATCAGATTCATTAGTTTTTCCGGCTCAAAAAAATTATATTTGAATAAACCTTTAACAACCAGATACATGAAAAAAATCTACTTACTTGCTTTTTCTTTTATGGCCATCTCGCAGGTGAATGCTCAGATTACACTGACCAAAGCGTTCAATGAGCCTGTGATTGGCGAGACTTACGACACCAAGGACCTGGACACCTCCATTGTTCTGCCGATGGCCCTTTCCGGAACTAATGTCACCTGGAATATAGACGGTTTGAGCGAAACCGGAGGCCTGACGACAAACAATTTCATTGATCCTTCAACAGATGCCAATGCGTCTAATTTTCCCGGTACAACGATCGTGCAGTCTGATGGCAACACCAGCTCATATTTCAAATCCAGCGCCAACCTGTACGAGTTGTTAGGCCTCGACGCGGGCATGTTTGTGCTGAATTACAACACCAACGCGGCCACCGTAGCGAACTACCCGATCTCTTTCGGTTACGTGAATAACGATACAGGCGCGGGCGCTGTGACTGCCAGCACCTTAACCGGAACTTTTGCCAGCACCATCAATACAACCGCCGACGGAACAGGAACACTGAATTTCAACAGCGGTGCTGCCAACTACACCAATTGCCTCCGCATCAAAACCACTCAGCATGTTTCGTTTAGCCTGGCCAGTGGATTCATTACGGGAACCATGGACATGGTTATCTATAATTTTTACGTAGGCGGTAATAAATTCCCGCTCTTTACGGTCAATTATTCCAATATCAATGCTCCTGCAGCCGGCATCAATAACCAGAGGCAGGATCAGGTATCCTCCTTATCCGGGCTGGTATTGGGACTTGCCGATAAAAAGCTGAATGATCTTATCTTCAAGGCTTATCCAAATCCTGCTAACAAAGAAGTATCCCTGCACTTCGTGCTCACACAAAAAGAATCTTACACGATTGATATTGTGAATGCGTTGGGTCAGGTTGTAAAATCGATTGCAAAACCGGATTTACAGCCGGGTTTATACAATGAAGCCATCGACATCCAGGGCCTAAGCGCCGGTGTGTACCACATCCGCGTACAGGGAAAAAACGCGAGCGGTATTGAAAAGCTGATCGTAGAATAAGACGAGTACCCAACAAAACATTGAAGAGCCTTCCTGCCAAACGGGAAGGCTTTTTTTATGAAGTCAGGCTAAAGCTGCGGTATTCTCCGGGTTTCAGGTCCCCAAGCTGCACCTGATCGATCCGCAGCCTGATCAGCCTGGTAACAGTGCTCCCCAGGGCCCTGCACATCCTCCTGATCTGCCGGTTCTTGCCTTCCGTCAGGATGATCCTGAACTCGAAAGCCGAAACCTTTTCTGCAATACAAGGCCTGGTTTTACAGATCATGATGTCTACCCCTCCACGGATCTTTTCGAGGAACTCATCCGTCAGTTCGCGGTTGACTGTAACAAGGTATTCCTTTTCCTTTTCGAAGGCCGGCGACGACATGCGCTGGATGTATTTTCCATCGTTGGTGAGGATCAGCAAGCCTTCGGATTCCTTATCGAGGCGCCCCGCAAAACCCATGTGCCTCTCGAAGGAAAAAATGGTGGTGAGGTTGGCTTCTATTTCCGGGTTATGTGTGGTTTCGATGCCCCTCGGCTTGTATAGCGCAATGTACGTAAAGGGCGTATCCGGCTTCAGGACTGTGCCGTTGTAAAGAATTTCCGAGGTCTCATCAAACTCAATATTCTCCCTAACCACCTGCCCGTTTACAACCAGGTTTCCGGAGCCAATGGCCCTTATTGCCTCCTTATTGGTAAAGCCAAGCGTATGAACAAGATAATACTTGATATTTAAGCGGAAACTCACGACAGCACAAATAAAGCGGCAATGTATCTTTTTTCCTGAAACGGCACAAATTTTGCCTTGTTTCCGGTTAATTTGTTAAATTTGCTACCTTGTTTAAGAACTATGGAAAAAACCTATTTTGCCCACTCCTCTGCTTTTATCGATGAAGGATGCAGCATTGGAAACGGCACAAAAATATGGCATTTCAGCCATATTATGCCCAATTGTACAATAGGAGAGAACTGCAACATCGGGCAAAATGTCGTGATCTCGCCCGAGGTGGTTTTAGGGAAGAATGTCAAGATCCAAAACAACGTTTCCATCTATACCGGCGTTACCTGCGAAGACGATGTGTTCCTGGGTCCGTCGATGGTATTTACCAATGTCATTAATCCCCGCAGTGCAGTAAACCGCAAATCGGAATATGCCAAAACCCGTGTGGGAAAAGGAGCCAGCATTGGCGCCAATGCTACCATCGTATGCGGGCACGATATCGGCGAATTCGCTTTTATCGGGGCCGGTGCAGTAGTTACGAAAACGGTTCCTGCCTTTGCCTTAGTGGTAGGCAACCCTTCGCGCCAGATAGGCTGGATGAGTGAATATGGCCACCGGTTGGATTTCGCAGATGGCGTAAATGCTACCTGCCCTGAAAGCGGCCAAACCTACAAATTAGAGAACAATACTGTCAAAAGAATTTCTTAAAAACATGTCAAAAATTAAATTCGGAGTCGTTGGACAGGGCCATATCGGCAAGCGCCACGCGGAAATGGTACGCCGCAACCCTGATTGTGAGTTAGTGGCGATCTGCGACTCCATGCCACAGCAGGAGCTTGGCCTTGGCGATTTCAAAGAACAGCTTTACCCCTCTGTTGAGGATATGCTCGCTGCGCATCCGGAAATAGAAGTCGTATGCGTGTGCACACCTAACGGCCTCCATGCCGAACACTCGTTGAAAGCCCTTGAAGCCGGCAAGCATGTGGTGGTGGAGAAACCCATGGCACTTAGTAAAGCAGACTGCGAGCAGGTAATCCATACGGCACTCGACCACAACAAAACGGTATTCTGCGTGATGCAGAACCGCTATTCGCCACCGAGCGTATGGCTGAAAGAGATTACTGAAACTAAACTGCTGGGCGATATTTACATGGTGCAGCTCAACTGCTACTGGAACCGCGACGAGCGCTACTACAAGCCGGGCGGATGGAAAGGCACGCAGGTACTCGACGGAGGAACGCTTTTCACGCAGTTCTCCCACTGGATCGATATCATGTACTGGCTCTTCGGGGATATTAAAAACATCCAGGCCAAGTTTGCCGATTTCAACCACCAACATTCCACGGCTTTTGAAGACAGCGGCTTTGTAAGCTTTGACTTCGTGAACGGCGGTATGGGAAGCATCAACTATTCGACAGCGGTGTGGGACAAGAACCTGGAGTCTTCACTGACCATTGTAGGAAGCAAAGGCAGCGTAAAAGTAGGCGGACAATACATGGACCAGATCGAGGTATGCCACATCAAAGACTACACGATGCCAAAACTGGCGGAAACCAACCCGGCTAACGATTATGGCGCTTACAAAGGATCGGCCAACAACCACCACAACGTGATCGAAAATGTGGTAGACACGATCAAAGGAAATAATAAAGTGACTACAAATGCGCTTCAGGGTATGAAAGTTGTGGATATCATCGAGAGGATCTATGCACTGAGACCTGACAACATTTTAAAAAATAAATAACAGTATCCAAAAGAGTTTATGGCAATTTATAAAAACATCATTGAGAAAAAAGCGACGGTAGCAGTGATCGGCCTTGGTTATGTAGGCTTACCGATTGCATTGGCTTTTGCTAAAAAAGTAAAGGTAATTGGTTTCGACATCAACGCCAAGCGCGTGGCCATGATGAATAAAGGCATCGACCCGAGCAATGAGCTTCCGAAATCCGAATTTGCCAAATCGGATATTGTATTCACGCATAAGCTGGAAGATCTTAAAAAAGCGAATTTCTTTATTGTAGCGGTGCCCACTCCTATCGACGAGCATAACCAGCCGGATCTGAAACCGCTGATCAGCGCCTCTGTCACCGTAGGGAAAGTCCTGAAAAAAGGAGATTACGTGGTCTATGAATCAACAGTATATCCGGGATGTACAGAAGAGGATTGCATCCCTGTGCTTGAAAAAGAATCGGGCCTGAAATACATTAAGGATTTTAAAGTGGGATATTCGCCCGAGCGTATCAACCCCGGCGACAAGGAACATACCATCACCAAGATCCTGAAGATCGTTTCGGGATGTGATGCGGAGAGCCTTGAGAACATTGCCAAAACCTATGAGATCATCGTAGAGCCTGGCACTCACCGCGCCTCCAGCATCAAAGTGGCGGAAGCTGCCAAGATCATTGAAAACACTCAGCGCGATGTGAATATTGCGTTGATGAACGAGCTGTCCATCATATTTAACCGCATGCACATCAACACGTACGATGTGCTGGAAGCGGCCGGCACCAAGTGGAACTTCCTGAAATTTTCTCCGGGGCTGGTAGGCGGCCACTGTATCGGCGTGGATCCGTATTACCTCACGCACAAAGCCGAATCATTGGGCTACCACGCCCGTGTGATCAACAGCGGCCGTTATGTGAACGACAGCATGGGTTTTTATGTAGCTAAAACCTGCGTGAAAAAGATCATTGCCGCCGGCAAGAACATCAGCAAATCCAAAGTACTGGTGATGGGCGCTACCTTCAAGGAAGACGTGAGCGACATCCGTAACAGTAAAGTTGCGGATATTGTGAAAGAACTGAAATCTTTTGGTGTAAAAGTGGAGATCGTGGATCCGCATGCCGACAGCGAGGAACTGAAGCATGAATATGGTTTTGGCCTGAACAAGCTGGCGAAAGGCTACGACGGCGTGATCGTTGCCGTCAATCACAAAGAATACAAGACACTGGACGAAAAATTCTTTAAATCCATTTTATCCCAGAAAGGCGTATTAGTGGACGTGAAAGGATTGTATAAAACCAAAATGAAATCACTGACTTATTGGAGCCTTTAACGAGTGAAGGCGTGCTTAGTGAATCGTGATTAGAAAACAAAAAAGCCCATTAACTGTTCACTGATTCATCAACCACTAATCACTAACACCAAATGTACAAACTCAGCGGCCTCGACACCGAACAGCAAGCACTCCTGGATAAAGGCATTCAGCTTCCGCTCATGGAAGAGTTTTATACCATCCAGGGCGAAGGCTACAATACGGGTAAGGCTGCCTATTTTATCAGGATTGGCGGCTGCGATGTGGGCTGCCACTGGTGCGATGTGAAGGAAAGCTGGGACGCGAACCTTCATCCGCTCACAGCCTCCGAGACCATCCTGGAGCATGTGCTCGAGAGTAAAACACCCGCAGTGGTGGTCACCGGTGGCGAGCCTCTGATCTATAACCTGGATTACCTGACCGGCAAATTGAAAGACAAGGGCATTCAAACGTTTATTGAAACCTCTGGCGCATACCCCTTGAGTGGAAACTGGGACTGGATCTGCCTCTCCCCCAAAAAAACCATGCTGCCGAAGGAAGAGAATTATAAAGCAGCTCATGAATTAAAGGTCATTGTTTTTAACAAGCATGATTTTAAATGGGCTGAAGAGCAGGCAGCGAAAGTATCAGAAGGGTGTTACCTGTATTTGCAGCCTGAATGGAGCAAGCGCCATGAGATCACTCCCCTGATTGTGGAGTATGTGAAGGAACATCCAAAATGGATGATCTCCCTGCAAACACACAAATATATCGATATCCCGTAACTATTCTGTTTCCCATCTAAAAAGACAGGAATGAGAACTGTGGAGACAGACCCTATTTTCGGAGCAAATTCTATCCAATGAAAAAAATACTCTGCATAGACTCAAACCACGACGTATTGCATGAAACCCTGATGCAGCATGGCTTTCATTGCGACCTGTACTGGAACAAACCTAAGGAAGAGCTGATGCAGCTCATCCCCGGTTACGACGGCATCGTGATCCGCAGCAAATTTAAGATCACCAAAGACATCATCGACTCCGCTCCCGGGCTCAAATGCATTGGCCGCGTGGGAGCCGGCATGGAGAACATCGATGTGGCCTATGCTATCCAAAAAGGAATTACCTGCCTCAGCGCGCCGGAAGGCAACCGGGATGCCGTAGGCGAACATGCGCTGGGCATGCTCCTGATGTTGATGAACCATTTGAAGCGCGCTGACATGGAAGTACGCCATGGCATCTGGAAACGGGCAGAAAACCGCGGGCACGAGATCGGAGGAAAAACCATCGGCATCATCGGCTATGGGAATATGGGTGCCGCTTTTGCGAAACGCCTGCAGGGCTTCGATTGCAAAGTGCTGGCTCACGACAAATACAAGTCCGGTTTTGGGAAAGGACATGTTGCGGAAGCTGCGCTGGAAGAAATTTACGAGCAGGCTGATGTACTAAGTATCCATTTGCCTTTAACAGAAGAAACGCATTACTATATCAACGATGCCTTTCTTTCTGCCTTCAAAAAAAATATTTATATCGTCAATACGGCACGCGGCAAATGCCTGAATACAGCCGACCTCGTAAAACACATAGAAGCAGGGAAAGTGACCGGCGCCTGCCTCGACGTATTGGAATACGAGTCGCTTTCCTTTGAGCAGCTCGATGCCTCAGCCCTACCCGCCCCGATGCAATACCTCTTGCAAAGCGACCGTGTGATCCTGACGCCCCACATTGCCGGCTGGACACATGAATCGAATTATAAAATGAGCAAGGTGATTGCGGAGAAGATGATCACCGCTTTTAGCGAGGCATAGTGGCAAATTTCTGGTTCGCCCACGTTTATTTCCCTCGTTTTATCACGGAGTTACCGGGCAATTACCAGGCGTTCAACACTTTGCTTGTCCCCGTTGATGAGGCTCACGAGGTAAATGCCATTCGGCAATTCGTTTAAATTTATGGGAAGGCGGTAACGCCCTTCGTACTGGCCTTTGGTATCAGTCACCGATTTTATCAACGCTCCATTCATGTTGTAAATCGCAATCTTTACATCCGAACGTTTCAACAGATCGTAAGCAATAGTAAACTCGCCGGTTGATGGATTGGGATATACGCTGAATACTTTATCCGGCTTCGGCATTGAGGATTCTGTCAGACGTTTGGCTTCCTTATTCACCAGGCTTGAATCTATGACAGGATGATCTGCAAGCGTATCTTTGAGTGCAGGAGGAGAATCATAGGCGATCATTCCCACCATAACAATCTCCGGCGGATCTACTACTTTTACCGGAGGTGGCTCAACACCATGCCCTTCATCAAAGCCAATACCTCCGTTCACCACTTCTTCGGTAGCATAACCAATTCCTGTATTATCAACCGGCACTTCTCCGGTCAGCATATCGCAGGAGCTGAGCGAATCCTCTAAAGGGGAAGGTGGAACTGGTGCCATAATCATGCCGGCTACCATTTCAGGCGATTCTACTTTTACCGGAATGTCATTTCCTTTTTCGTCTTTACAGCTAAACAGCAGGGAGCCGAATACCAGGAACAGCGCAATGGCAAAGGTTTTGGTAATACTGACATGGTAAGGCAAATTACCTGGATCGAGGCTGAGGTTCAGAGGCCGGTCGATCTGTGTTTTCCTAAAGTGCCCGCAGACCTTTTGGTCTTTGTGCTCTATGAGAATGGTTTTGATCTCTGCGTCTGTCTTGTTGGAAAAATCGACTACGGATTTACTGCAGGAGCTGCAAAATTTGCCTTTGGCATCGGGTTGCATCCGGTTCCAGTCCTCGTGGCAAGGCTCCGGAATACGAACGATAAAATCAGCTGGCTTCATAAATTTTTATATTGAGAGGTAATTACACAAAAAATTCCATAAGGGTATCCGGGATCAAATGTATAACGGCAATCGCTTTCCTGGTCCCGCCATCTTGTAAGTGGCGGGAAGTTTATGGTAAGTGGCTGGAATAATAATTATATTTGAATACACATTATCCCTCTATGAAAGAAAAGACGCCATTAGCATTCAAAATTTTCATGATCTCTTGTTCTTTTGTCATTTTCGTTTTGTTGCTGTCTGTACTCTTTGCTCATTATCAGGTAGATAAAAAATATGCAATTCTTTTACCGATCCTGCTTACTATCAACAGTTCTATAAATCCTCTCGGAGTATATATTGGCATAAAAGCCTCGCCTGTTGAAAATAAGCATATGCTGTTAAACAAAATCGGGTTAATCGGTAGCGCGATCCTTTACGCGCTATTTCTAATAATTTTGATCGTTATGGGCATTGTTCAAATGAGGTAATAGTTATGCAAGGGATAAACAATGTTTGCCTATCTCAAACCGGCATAGTATCTTTCCGCTTTATTTAAACACACATTTCATGGCTACAACTTCCGATATTTCAAGAGGCTGCTTTATCAGGCACAACAACGAGCTTGTTCAGGTGCTGGACTACGATCATATTACTCCCGGCAAAGGAAACGCTATTTATTCCTGCAAATGCCGCAATGTGGAAACCGGTAAACAAAGCGAGATCCGTTTCCGCTCAGGCGAAAAGATCGACCTTATTCGTGTGGATGAACATGAAATGCAGTATTTATTTATGGATGGCGATTTCCTGGTGTGCATGAATCAGGAAACTTACGACCAGATCCATATTCCGAAGATCCTGTTTGCCGAGAGCATTCAATTCCTGCAGGAAGGCATGATCCTGAAAATCCGTTTCGATGAGAACGAAAAGCCGCTGAATGGCTCGCTGCCACAGTATGTAGAGCTTGAAGTAACTTATACGGAAGACGGTGTAAAAAATAAAACGCTGAAAACCGCTGAAGTAGAAGGTGGCATCAAGATCCAGGTTCCGATCTTTGTGGTGAACGGCGATAAGCTGAAGATCAACACAGAGACGGGTGAATATGTGGAACGGGTAAAGTAAGCCCTCGTTGCTGCTTTCCTGCCCTTGTTGGTATTTGCACCGGTAAGCGTCGTACTGAGAATCTCCCCTACTCTTTCTTTCCGCCCTTGTTGGTGTTTTCACCAACAAGCATTGTGGCTGAGAAAACTACCACCAGCGGAACCTCAGGAACAGGGATCGCGTACCTGACCGCACGCTGAATACATTCTATTTTTTCTAAAACTATCAAGCCCCTGACGGGGCTAAAAAACAAATCTTCCACTCTCTGCCCTTGTTGGTGTTTTCACCAACAAGCATCGTTGCCGGGAAAACGCCACCAGCGGAACCTCAGAAACAGGATCGTAACTGCGTTCCCTACTCTTTCTTTCTGCCCTTGTTGGTGTTTTCACCAACAAGCATTGTGGCTGAGAAAACTACCACCAGCGGAACCTCAGGAACAGGATTGCGTACCTGACGGCACGCTGAATGCATTCTGTTTTTTTTTCTAAAACTATCAAGCCCCTGACGGGGCTAAACAACAAAACTCTCCACTATCCGTCCTTGTTGGTGTTTTCACCAACAAGCATCGTTGCCGGGAAAACCACCACTAGCCGAGCCTCAGGAATACGCTCGTTCCTGCGTTCTCTACTCTTTCTTCAGATGCTTTTGTGTGGCAAGCACAAAGCGAATCTCTGAGTAAGAATAGTCGTCACCCAGTTCCTGCCTGATCGGATTCGCCAAGCCATCGCCGTGTTTTTTATAGCTTTCCAGGATCTTTTCGTATTTTTCCCTGGGAACGAATTGCGTTACGGGGATCATCCCGAGGCTCACATAATGTGCCAGATGATTCTCGATGGTAGTCACAGCCATTTGCCTGAGTTCTGCGATTTCGAAAACGGTTTTTCCTTCTTTATACAAATCAAAACTTAAGGCTTTTGTATCCGGCTTAGTTACCTTGGTGGCTTTCTCTTTTTTGACTTTCGGCTCACGTGGCTTTTTCTCTTTCCGGGTTTTACCGGAAGCGGATTTGCTTCTCCGCTCTTCAAAAGCGGATTTCTCCACGATGGCGATGCTTTGCTTTACCAGCTCCAGGCGCTCATGCTGAGCGGAGCTCTGCCTGAACTTCTGCTTGTCGAATGCCGTGCCATTCAGCACATGATCCAATACCAGCGACATCTTATCGAGCTGCTGTAAATGCTTATACAGCAAGTTTTCCAGCTCAAGCAATTCTTCGAGGTACTGTTTGATCTGCTTTTCCTCCTTCAACAGTTCGATATGCACCAGCACCGCATTCGAAAGTTCCTTAAGCACCGGGTAGAAATAGTTTTTCGCGGCCAAATGGCGTTCACGCACTTTTTGCAGGTAGCCTTCTTCCCTGCCCTCAAAAATAGCATGGATCTGGTTGCTGAATTTATCGGCATTCTGTTTCAACGGCTCAAATCTGGCAAACAGCTCCTCCGCCCAGCCCTGGTACTTTTGTTTGGTGGATTTGTTTTCCGCCATCACATAGCTTTCTGCATGATGTTTGAGGCTGGTATGAAGCCATACAAAATCGTAGACCTTCAACAGGTAGGCTCTTAAAAAGAATACTGTTTCCTGGTCGATCAACTGTTTCACTTCTTCCTGCTGAGGTTTCAGCTTCGCATACTCTTCCAGCGCTTTATCCTGTGAGATGGCATTGAACTGCACCGGCGAGGTCAGCACCAGGCCATCCAGCGATTTAAGCCGCGATAAGGCCACATATACCTGCCCCGGGGCAAAGGCCCGGTTGATGTCGAGGATGGCTTTTTCAAAGGTAAGCCCCTGGCTTTTGTGCACCGTAATGGCCCATGCCAGCTTAATAGGATATTGGTTAAACTCACCGATGTCTTTTTCATCAATCTCGTTAGTGACAGGGTCCAGCTCGTATTTGATGTTGCGCCACTGATAGGTTTCGAGGGTGAAAGGCTTGCTTCCGTCCCTGAAATCGATCTCAATGGCTTTATCGCTCAGGGAAGACACTACACCGATCTTCCCGTTGAAATACTGCTGCCGGCCGCTGATGTCGTTTTTGATGAACATGATCTGCGCCCCTACTTTCAGCTCCAGGTTTGCTTCCACAGGATAGGCATACTCATTGAACTCGCCTTCGATCCTGGCATTGAAAACGTAAGAACGCCCCTTGAGTTCCTGCAACGCCGATTTATTCATCGCATCGGCTTTATGATTGTGCGTGGTAAGCGTAATGATATTGCGTGCCGAACGGCTGTCGAAATCCGGCTTGTAATGCGCGTTTAACAAATCGATATCGGCCTGAGTCACAGCATTATTTCTCAGGTTATTTAGCAGGTTGATGAATGTGGAATCGGTTTGCCGGTAGATTTTATCGAGTTCGATGTAAACCGGTTTCTCATGCTTTAAAACCTGCGCATCAAAAAAGTAAATGCTCTTGTAATACTGCCTCAGGATGTTCCACTCTTCCTCTTTCACTACCGGCGGCAGCTGCATAAGGTCGCCGATGAATAATACCTGCACTCCGCCGAAAGGCCTGTGTTGCTGGCGGCGCACGCTTTTCAGCACAAAGTCGATCGTGTCGAGCAGATCGGCCCTGAGCATGCTCACCTCGTCGATGACAAGCAATTCCAGCTCCTGCAGTAACCTCCGTTTTTGCTCCCGCATATTGAGGTGCTTCACCATGGTGTAAGGTGTGTTGACCTTCACCTGGAAATTATCGATCTTAAAACTGCTGTCGGGAACAAAGAGCCCGAAGGGAAGGCCGAACTGCGAATGGATGGTAACACCACCGGCATTAATTGCAGCAATGCCTGTCGGCGCTACGATGATGGCATTCTTGTGGGTATGCTCAATGATATTTCTTAAAAAGGTGGTTTTCCCTGTGCCGGCCTTACCCGTTAAAAATACAGGCTTGCTGGTTTGATTAATGAATTTTGCCGCGATCTCAGCCGCATTGTATTCCCCTCCCGATGTATTCATATGTATTCGACGGATGTAAAAATAATCGATTAAAACTTGAAAGGAAATTTGTTAAATTATTAATAATTAGTAACTTTCGTATTTGTCGTAACACCCCTCTAATCAAATTATATGAGTGAACGAATACTAAGGGCTTTAATGCAAATGTTCGCCATCATCGCTAAGGTTGATGGAATTACCAATACCGGTCGGGCTATTGTTGAGTCTTTCCTCAAACAACAATTAAACAAAGAACAGGTCGAAAAGTACCTCGTTATTTTCGACGATTTCATTGAAGCCCAACAATCAAGTTCCAAAAAAAAGGATGGAACAGCCAAACGTACCTCACTCAACTCCGTTAAAGTATTAAAGATCTGCACGCAGATCAACCAGGAACTGGAACAGCCGCAAAAAGTCATCGTGCTGATCCGTTTGCTGGAATTCATTTATTCAAGCGACGAGATCTCCGAACAGGAAAACGAATTTGTAGTTACTGTAGCCGACACCTTCAATATTTCCAACGAAGAGTTTGCCCAGCTCAGGGCTTTCATAGAAGATACCGCCGAGAAAATACCGAATACGCCCAATATCCTGGTCATCAACAACAAGCCCAACGGCTATAACAATGCCTGCAAACATATTTACTGCGATACGCTGACCTCGGATGTCCGCGTGATTCAGATCGACAGCGTAGGCATGTATGCGCTGCGCATTTACGGAAACATTGAGCTGCAACTCAACGGCCAAGGCATTTCCAAAGAACGGGTGCACATTTTAACGCCGGGATCTTCCTTAAGGAACTCGAAGGTAAAGCCCATTTATTACAGCGACATCATTGGCCGCTTCCTGGCGGATAGTTCCAAAGCACGGATTTCGTTTGAGGCCAAAAACATTGAGTACAAATTCAAAGGGGGGAAACTGGGGCTCCGCAACATCAACATCCGCGAGGAAAGCGGAAAGCTGATCGGCATTATGGGTGGCTCCGGCGCCGGAAAATCGACGCTCCTGAACGTGCTGAATGGTGTGGAAGTTCCGAGCAGCGGACAAGTGCTCATCAATGGCAAGAACATTCACGTCGATAAAAAATCGGTGGAAGGTGTGATCGGCCACGTGACGCAGGACGACTTACTGATCGAAGAGCTCACGGTATACCAGAATTTATTTTACAATGCCAAGCTTTGCTTTGGCAACCTGGCAGATGAAGAGATCGCTAGGAAATGCCTTAACCTGCTGGCCGACCTGGGCCTTTCGGAAACCAAAGACCTGAAAGTTGGGTCTCCACTGGAGAAAACCATTTCGGGCGGGCAGCGCAAGCGCCTGAACATTGGCCTGGAGCTGATCCGTGAACCTTCGGTGCTTTATGTGGATGAGCCGACCTCGGGCCTGTCATCGCGCGACTCGGAGAACATCATGGACTTGTTGAAGGAGCTCTCGCTGAAAGGCAAGCTTATTTTTGTGGTGATCCACCAGCCTTCATCGGATATCTTTAAGATGTTCGATAAGCTGCAGATCCTCGATGTGGGCGGCTACCCGATCTACTACGGAAATCCGGTTGATGCCGTTTCTTATTTCAAAACGCTGGTGCAGCATGTGAATGCCGAGGAAAGTGAGTGCTGGAACTGCGGTAACGTGAACCCGGAGCTCATCTTCAACATCATCGAAAGCAAGGTATTGGATGAGTACGGTAACCTTACCCACAACCGGAAGATAAGCCCCAGTGAATGGAACAAAAGCTACGTGGAGAAAATCGAGGCGACGATCGGCGACATCCAGCACCAGGACGAGATCCCGGAAGCCATTTTCAAAATCCCGAATCCGTTCAAGCAGTTCAAGGTATTCATTACCAGGGACGTCAAAAGCAAGCTCACTAATACACAGTATTTATTGATCAACTTCCTGGAAGCGCCTTTGCTGGCTTTTATTCTGGCTTTCCTGGTGCGCTACTTCAACACCGACGAGGATAACAGTGTGGGCTATGTATTTTTCAAAAATGAGAATTTAACGGCTTATATGTTCATGTCGGTAGTAGTAGCTTTGTTCCTGGGCTTAACGGTGAGTGCGGAAGAAATTATCCGCGACCGCAAGATCCGCAAGCGGGAGTCGTTCCTGAACCTGAGCAAAGGCAGTTACTTATGGAGCAAGATCATCATCATGTTCGCCTTGTCGGCCTTCCAGACCTTGTTGTTTGTCGTGGTCGGTAACCTTGTATTGGGTGTGAAAGGCATGTTTGCCGACTACTGGCTGGTATTATTCACAACCTCCTGTTTTGCCAATATGCTGGGATTGAATATTTCCAGTGCCTTCAACAGCGCGGTGACGATCTATATCCTCATTCCTTTCCTGATCATCCCGCAGCTCCTGCTGGCCGGTGTGGTGGTGAAGTTCGATAAGCTCAACCCGGTGCTGGCCAAACAGGGCGGTGTGCCTGTTGTAGGCGAACTGATGGCGAGCCGCTGGGCTTTTGAGGCTTTGGCCGTGAACCAGTTCAAGGAAAACGAGTATTTCAAACATTTCTACAAGTACGAAAAAGCCATCAGCATTGCCGGCTACAAAAAGAACTACTGGAAGCAGAAGCTGGAAGGCAAGATGAGCAAGATTTCCAGGGAGAGCAAGGAGTACCTGAAAAAAGAAGAAACGGCGCAGGACCTGGCCCTGATTAAAAACGAGCTGTTGAAAGAACAGGCTTTCCTGAACAACAAGTACCAGTTCGAATACATCGACAAGCTCAATGTCAACGATTATACGCCGGAGGTAGCAGCTGCCCTGAAAGCCTTCCTGGATAAGGTGAACGAGCATTATGTGCTGCGCGAGAACAAGAAAAGAGCTGAAAAGGAAAAGGTGGTGCATCGCATGATCGAAAAAATGGGCAATGAGGCGTTCATCAAGTTACAGGAAGATTATGAGAACGAGAGCTTATCGCAACTGGTGCGGAATGCAAACGACATCAGCGGCGAAGCCTGCCTGGAAAAAGACGGAAGGCTCATTCAGCGCATCGACCCTGTGTATGCCGATCCTACGGAATCGAACTTCGGCGGCGCTCATTTTTATGCCCCGAATAAAAAATTCCTGGGTAGTTTCTTTTCAACCTATTGGTTTAATATCTCCGTGATCTGGGTCATGAGCCTCGTGCTGATGATCACCCTGTATTTCGATGTGTTTAAAAAAGTGCTGGACTTTTTCGGAAACATCCGCTTTAAGAAAAAACGGGCATAGCCTGCTCATTGCGTATGACTTGGAGTGATGCTTGCTGCCTCCTTGCAAGCATCGCATCGAGAAGTGTTTTCTTAATACCCGATCGTTCCCGATACATTTTTCGCAAGAGGCAGGCGAAAAATACCTGAACTGACAGAACAACGAAATACAAAGCATCATTGATTACATTCTTTAACAGCTCCATTGGCAAAACTCATTAGCATACTATTTCTTCTGGCTTCTTTCCCTGTTCTGGCCCAGCAGAAAATAAAGATCAGGCATGAAGATAACCGTTTCCTGTTTTTTCAGACGGGAGCCAAAAGCGATACCATTGCCCGAAACAAAGGTGATTTGTTCGTGGTCCACTTTCCGGACAGCATCCAACACCGCCTGGTGATCCACCTGCAAAATGCCCAACTGGTGAAAACAACCGGTGATTCGCTGTTCAGGCTGGCTTACATTCCGGGCATGAAGTACTCCCTCTCTAAACCCGACACAGCCTATATTCCTTTGCTGGAAGGCATTTGTGAGCCATCCAAAACCATCAGCATTGAAGTGAAGGATATCCCTACCCGCAAGGTGCTTCTCCACAATACGTTTTTTGTAAAATAGACGTTATTCTGCTATATTGCACGATCAAATCCACAAAACCAATTCATTTTTCTCCCGGTAATTTTCAATTTAAATCACACGACCTTATGAAACAGGAATCCAAATACCCTAAGGGCTTATTCTTTTTAGTATTCACCGAATTCTGGGAGCGTTTCGGTTATTACCTGATGATCGGGATCTTTTTTCTGTACATGACCGACACCACCAGCGGCGGACTGGGTTGGGATAACGGCGATGCATCCGATGTATTCGGCACCTTCATTGCTCTCGCCTACCTCACACCTTTCATGGGCGGTTTGCTCGCCGACCTGAAGCTCGGGTACCGCTTCTCGATTACCCTTGGCGGTATCTTAATGGGCATTGGCTATTGTATGCTGGCCATTCCCGAGAAATGGGCCTTTTATACTTCCCTGGTGATCATGGTGGTGGGCAATGGTTTTTTCAAACCCAACATTTCTACCCTGCTCGGCAACCTTTTCAACGATCCGAGATACAAGGATAAAAAAGACACAGGCTACAACATCTTCTACATGGGCATTAACCTGGGGGCTTTCCTTTGTAATTTCATTGCGGCCATCATGCGCAATAAGATCGGATGGCACGGCGCTTTCATCACGGCCGGTATCGGGATGTTTGTGGGCGTGATCACTTTCTGGGCCGGGATGAAGCATTACAAACATGCCGATATCCGCAAGGAGCCTAAGCCGGAGGATAAGCCTTTCCTGATGCAGTTTGTGAAGATCCTGCTCGTGGGCCTTGGCTTTGCCCTACTGGGCTGGTTCCTGCCGAATGCCATCGGCGGCAGCGCCGACAAGGTGTATACCGTGATGGGTAGCCGTAGCACCGATGCCTTCTTTATGTTCTGCATCCCGGTGATCTATTTCTATGCCTCTATTTATAAAAAAGCCAACTCGGAGGAGAAGAAGCCGCTGGGTACCATGTTCACCATTTTTCTGATCGTGATCCTTTTCTGGGCGATTTTCAAACAGAACGGAACAGCACTCACTACTTATGCCGAATATTACACCGACCGCGAAGTGCCTACTGCCTTGAAGCATACGGCCAATTCGATGGAATTTAGCGATACTGTCCACGTCAGACAGGAGCTTAACCCACAGTACGATTCCCAGTTCCGGAAATTGAAGGACGATAGCGGCAAGGTGGTGAAAGCCCTGTCGTATCCGGCTTATATGAATAATTATGACAAAACAAAAATGCCGGTGGAAGGCACCGATCTGTTTGTGTTCAACACCGAGCTTTTCCAATCCATTAACCCGTTCTTTGTGGTGACCCTCACTCCGTTCCTCATCATGTTCTTTGCCTTTATGCGCAAGCGCAAACGAGAGCCGACCACCGCTTCAAAAATCGCCATCGGTTTATTGGTGAGCGCACTCTCCACACTCGTGATGGTAGCTGCCGTATACTACACAGATAACGGAGCCACGAAAGCCAGCGCCTGGTGGCTTATTGCAGGCTATGGCGTCATCACAGTAGGTGAGCTCTGCCTGAGCCCGATGGGCCTGTCGATGGTATCGAAGCTCTCTCCGGTGAGGCTAACGGCCCTGATGATGGGCGGCTGGCAGCTCGCAACTTCTATTGGCAATAAGCTCAGTGGCGTGTTGGCTAAGAACTGGGACAAGTTCGACAATAAAGCGAATTATTTCTGGCTGAATTTCGGGTTGCTCCTGCTCGCTTTCCTCATCATGATGTTGCTGCTGAAACGCCTGAACAGGGTGTTTAAGGAAGACGCTAAATAAAAAAAATTAAACACGCAGGCCGTTCATCAGGATCCTTAAGGATAATTTTTTTGGGGGCGCCCGTCACGACGCGTCGTGATAGGAGATTTAAAGAAAGTGCCGGGGATGCATCACAAAAAAAGCGACAGGTTGCTCCGTCGCTTTTTCTTATTCACATTAATTTATCTTTACTCAAAATATTCCTTCATGCGGTCGAAGAAGCCTTTTTCCTTGCGGTTGGGATTGGGTTCGAAATTCTTGGAATCCCTTAATCCTTCGAGGGTTTTCTTCTCTTCGGCGCTGAGGTTCTGCGGTGTCCAAACGTTGATGTTTACCAGCAGGTCGCCAGTACCATAGGAATTGACATCCGGCAGGCCTTTGCCTTTCAGGCGCAGTACCTTGCCGCTTTGTGTTCCGGGCTCTACTTTTATTTTGGCTTTGCCTTCCACCAGCGGTACTTCAATGCTGGTTCCCAGGGCAGCGTCCACAAAGTTCACATAGCTGTCGTAGAACAGGTTGTTGCCATCACGCTTCAGCTCCGGATCTTCCTCTTCTTCAATCAGCACCAGCAGGTCGCCGTTGATACCGCCGCGGGGCGCCGCATTTCCCTTACCGCTGACCGAAAGCTGCATGCCTTCCGCCACACCGGCCGGGATATTGATCGAGATCACTTCTTCTTCCCGTACAATGCCATCGCCGTTACAGGTTTTGCATTTGTCCTTCACGGTTTTCCCTTCCCCGTTACAACCGCTGCAAGTGGTTTGTGTTTGCATAGCGCCCAAAAAGGTTTGCTGGGTGCGTACCTGTACGCCTGATCCGTTGCAAAGGCGGCATACTTCAAGCTGCCCGCTTTTGGCGCCGCTTCCCTTACAGGTATGGCAGCTCACAAATTTATTGACCTTTAATTTTTTCTCAACGCCTTTGGCTACCTCTTTGAGGTTCATCTTTACCTTCACACGCAGGTTGGAGCCGCGCATCACGCGTCTTCCACCTGAACGGCCACCGCCGCCAAAGCCTCCAAAACCGCCGCCACCGAAGATATCGCCAAACTGGCTGAAAATATCCTCCATGTTCATGCCGCCACCGAAGCCGCCACCACCCGCAGCACCGCCTACACCGGCATGCCCGAACTGGTCATAACGCTGTCTTTTTTCCGGGCTGCTCAGCACTTCATACGCTTCTGCCGCTTCTTTAAATTTTTCTTCTGCCGACTTGTCATCGGGGTTTTTATCGGGATGGTATTTGATAGCCAGCTTACGGTAAGCCTTTTTAATATCTTCCTCACCGGCTCCTTTGCTAAGGCCTAAGATCTCGTAATAGTCACGTTTACTCATGGTTCCTGCGTCTTATTAATTTCCTACAACTACTTTAGCAAAACGAATGACCTTTTCGCCCAGCTTATATCCTTTTTCCACGTCATCCACCACTTTGCCCTTCAGGTCATCGCTGGGTGCAGGAATGTGTGCAATAGCCTCCATCGTGTCTGCGTCAAAAGGCTGGCCTGCCAGGTTCATCTGCTCTAAACCTTTGCTTTTGGCAGTTGACATTAATTTATTGTAAATCAACTTCATGCCTTCTTTAATAGGCTCAACTTCCTCAACGCTTTCATTGGCCTTAATGGCTCGCTCAAAATCATCGATGGTAGGAATAAAGGCTTTGAAGACATCTTCCCCTGCAGAACGGATAATGTCGGCTTTTTCCTTGATCATACGTTTACGGTAATTATCAAATTCTGAGTACAAACGCAAATATTTATCATTCAACTCAGCAATTTTAGCTTCAAAATTGACAGGTTCTGCGGTTTCCTTGTTCACGATTTCCTGTTCTGTGGTGTTTTCCTGCCCGGCAGAATTCTGCTCCTGGTCTGAAGTGCTTTGATTTTCTTCCTGATTCATATGTTCGTGTTCGTTCTGTTCCATTGCGGTCTTTGATTTTTTTTTCGTAAAGGTAACAGCAATATGTTTGCCATTACTATAAAACCCGAAAAAATGTCAGGTTTTATTTGGGAAATCCGCACTTTTTAGCAGTAAAACCAGATTTGTCAGGCCATAATTACCTTTTGGAAATGCGCCCTTTATCTGGTCAAAAATGAATACCTTTAGAGGCAATATTTCGACGCTTTTGCTGTTTTAAACCTATGGGTATCAAATCACTTTTTTTAACATTATCAACGCTTGCCGCTTTGCCCTTTATGGCACAGGTAAAGGTAGGCCAATGGACCGATCACCTTAATTATTCGAATGCGGTAAGCGTGGTAAAAGCCGGTCCGCTGGTGTATTGCTCCAACGGCAGCGGGCTTGTAAAATACAACAGCGACGACAACAGCATTGAGAAGCTTACCAAAATAAACGGCCTGTCGGATGTGGGGGTGAAACTGCTCCGCTACAATGCTGCCAACAACATGGTGGTGGTGATTTACGAGAACTCTAACATTGACCTGATCAAAGACGATGTGATCACCAATTTTCCGGACATCGAACGCAAAACAATTACAGGCGATAAAACCATCAACGAGATCTACTTCGACCGAAACATCGGTTACATTGCCTGTGCTTTCGGGATTATCAAACTCGACCTTAACAGAATCGAGGTGAAGGACTCTTACTTTTTCGGAAATTCGGGCTCCTATTTCAATGTGAACCAGGTAACCAGCAACGACACCTGCCTGATGGCTGCCACCGATTCGGGCATATACGTGGGCAGGAGCAACCAGCTGCTGACCAATTTTGCCAACTGGCGCAAGGTGCAGGGCTTGCCAAATGGGCCCTATAATGCCATCGTCAAATACGACTCCAAAATTATTGTGAATTACTCGGAGCGCCGCAAGTCCAATCAATCCATGAAAGATACGCTCTTCCAGTTCAACGGAAACAGCTGGGGCTATTTCAGCCAAAAACCCTTTTCCTATGAGATCAAGCGCCTGTATGATTATTCTCACCTGAACCGGCTCCTCATGATCGACCAGAACGGGGCCATGCTGATGAACCCTTCCAATAATAACGAGTCATCCATCAATAGCTATGATCCATACAACTATGCTTACGTGAATGATGTATGCTTTGAAGATCATTTACCAAATTACCGCATATTTTATGTGGCAGACGCCAGGCAGGGCCTGATGAAATCTTACGGCAACTACCCCGATCCCAGCTCCCGCATCGATGTCAACGGGCCAAATACCAGCCTGGCCAACGACCTGGAAGTGAAAGAGGGAAACTTGTACGTTGCTTCCACTTACCTCGGCGACATGTGGAACAACCAGTACAATGCGCCTTATATGAATGTATACCAGGACGACAAATGGACCAGCTTCTACTCGCCCATGGTTGATACCCTGCTTGACCTGAACTGTGTGGCTATCGATAAAAACGATAAAAACCATGTGGCTTTCGGCAGCTGGAACAAGGGAGTGGTAGAGGTCCGGAAAAATGTTCCGCAAAGGGTATTCACATCGTCCAACAGCCCTCTGGGGGTGGCATTCGGCTCCAGCCACGACAACCGCATCGGTGGCCTTGCCTACGACTACAACTCCAACCTCTGGGTGGTGTCCAGCCTGAACAATCAGTTTCTAAGTGTCCTGAGAAAAGGCGGTTCATGGATCAATTTTGATTTCAGCCTCTTCTTTTCCAATAACCCCAACGCCGGAAAACTCATGGTTGACAAAAACAACCAGGTATGGATCCAGCTGGCAAGAGGTGTCGGGCTGATGGTTTACAAGCCCGGAGAAACATTCGGAGCGCCCAATTATAACAACACCAAAGTCCTTTCAACTGCCAAGGGAGCGGGGGCCCTGCCCTCACCCGACATTTACTCGATGGCGGAAGACCTTGACGGGCATGTGTGGGTGGGAACTGCCAAAGGCGTAACGGTATTTTACAATCCGGAAACCATCTTCACCGGCTCTAACTGGGACAGCCAGCAGATCCTGATCGAACAGGACGGCAATGTGCAGATCCTTCTGGAGAAAGACGGCATTACGGCTATTGCCATTGATGGCGCCAACCGGAAATGGATCGGCACGGAAAGCTCCGGCGTGTATTGCCTGTCGGCCGACGGACAAACACAGATCCACCATTTCACTGCCGAAGAAAGCCAATTGTACTCCAACGCCATTCGCGATATTGCGGTGGATGGCACTACCGGCGATGTGTTCATCGCCAGCGAGAAAGGCATTCAATCGTTCCGCACATCTGTCATCAACGGCTTCGAAAGCTACACCAATGTTCATGCGTTTCCAAACCCTGTGCGGCCGGGCTACGGCAATAACGTGTACATCAGCGGGCTGGTCGACGGAACGGTGCTGAAGGTAACGGATGTCGCGGGCAGCGTGGTGTGGGAAACCAAGTCGCAGGGCGGACAGGTGGAATGGAATCTGAAAACCACCAATGGCACCAGGGTTTCTTCGGGCGTGTACATGGTTTATTGCGCCACAGCCGACGGAGAACAGAAGGCGGTAACCAAACTACTGGTGATAAACTAAATGCGCGTAACAACCAACGGCATTGTGCTTCACAATGTCAAATATGCCGATACGAAGATCATTTCGAGGATCTATACCAAAGATTTCGGTTTGCTGAGCCTTAACATCCAGGTAAGCAATACGGGCAAGTCAAAGATCAAACCGGCGCTTGTGCAGCCGCTTTCACAGCTCGAGCTGGTGTTTTCCATGAAGGAGAATAAAGAGATCCATCAGCTGATGGAAGCCCGGCCCACCTATATTTATCAGGGCCTGAACCAGCATTTCGCAAAGCTGTGCATTGCCCAGTTCATCAACGAGGTACTGCATAAGTGCCTGAAGGAACAAAGCCGCAACGAGGGCCTTTATGAATTCATCACGCATGTCTTTCAGTGGCTTGACATGAACGACGAAGGCTTTTACGACCTTCATATTTACGTATTGTTTGAGCTTACCAAATACCTGGGCTTCTACCCAAGCAACAACAGAAGTGTGTCGGATAAATACTTCGATACGCGCGAAGGCTGTTACCACGCCTACTCCCAAAGCTTTCCGCTAAGCTTTGACGAGGAACAATCGAAATTATTTGCTCAGCTATTTACCTACAAGCTTAACAGCGAGCGGCTGTTCTCCCGGTCGGAGCGGCTGAATATCCTGGATTGCCTGATGGCGTATTACAAGATGCACATTCCCGGACTCCATGAGTTCAGGTCTTTTGCCGTATTGCAGGAAACGCTGAACGGGTAGCTTCGGCTGCCGTCCGGCCACACGTTCGGATAAGCGCTCAGGGCGACAGCCTAACTACCGGAGACATTGTTAAAAACATCAGAGACGGTGAGCATTTTGTTAAAGACACTATTAAAAGCATCCAAGCCATCACTTGTTCCGTTAAAGACATTGTTAAAAACATCGTAGACGGTGAGCATTTTGTTAAAGACATCGGGAAAAACACACAAGACATCACCTATTCTGTTAAAGACATCACCAAAATCATTATAGACCTTAGTTGTTTTGTAAAGGCATTCTTAAAACTATCGTCTTAGAAGTCACGGAACGCCAGGTCTGAAATTAAAAACACTCCGTTGTCAGCTCTTTGACATACACGGCATTCGGATTCACGTTCATTAAGAAGAGGCTGACTTCATCACCCGGCTTCCTGATATTTTTGCCGAAATAATAAGGTATTTCTTCCCAATCCCCGGTGTGGAGGAGGTATTTATTTAATTCAACATAAATCTGCTCTTCTGTTCCATCGTTGTGCCTGATCTTCGCAACAACCATCGGGTTGGAAAAACGATGTGCTTTGAGGGTCACAAAGCCGTAAAGGTCACGACCCTCTATGGCCGCTGTATTCAGAGCAATCAGTTTGGAATAAGGGTTTTGTGTGTCGTTTAACAGCAGTGAATATGTATTGGCCTGTGTGGTATCAATAAAAGTCTGATCGGCGTATGTACTGTCAAACAACGTGCGATTGACCCGTTTTGCTTTTGCCCGCCATTGGTAGCTGACCTGGCTGTTCATGGAAGCGATCTCCTGTTGCAAAGCAGAAGGATCGATGCCTAAAGCATACAGCAATTCGGGACTATTGTAATAATCCGTCCAGCTGTAGCGGATATTACGTGGCCGGAAATGCCTCAGAGACCGGATGCTGGAAGCGATTTCGGATTTCGTATTGAAATCGTAGTAACGCGTGGATGTAGCGAAATCGTAGGTAAAGCCGTTCTTCACTTCCGCTTGCTTCGGGGTGCGCCGGAAAAACAGGGCACATACGCCAAAAACACAGGCCAGAAAAAATAAAAGCAACACCTGTTTCCGTTGGCGCGGCATCGCTGATAGCATCAGGTAAGCCGCCACGAGCAACACCAGCATGGTATAGCTCACCGCCAGAGCTTTTTCAAACAAGGGATTGCTGTATTCAAAGGAAACGCTGTGCAGACCGGGAGGCACAGACACCGACATAAGAAGCCCGGCATTCCACAGGATATTTTTTTCAGTACCGTCTACTTTCACGCTCCAGCCACTGTACCAGGATTGCTGTAGGTTAAGGATTAGAGGCTCATGGCTTTTTACGGTCAGGGCGATCTTCTGCGGAGAAAAAGCCGTGTATTGCAGATCGGCCCTGGCATTGCGGACATGGAATGTGTTCTTCATGAAGCGTGCCGAAGTATCTACCGGCAGATCCGCTACAGGCTCTTCTGCATGCGGCAGAGAAAAGTAGATGAAGGGATAGCTTTGCAGGCTGTCTTTCAGTTCGGTCAACTGCGAGCTGAGCTTATCGTAATTACTGAAATAAAAGGAAGTCCAGGCATCCTCATTGAACACCTGCTTTTTGAAGGCCCCGGTGTTTTTCCAGAAATGATCCAGGTGCCCGAACTTGTATTTCGTATCGCTCAGCGCATCCTGCGACGGAAACGGGAAACCGCTTTGCATCTTTGCAAAATTGGCCTGCAGATCTTCAGGCTTCGGGCTACCGAAGGCAGTGAACTGCCCATAGGTCCAGATCACCAGTGTCAGCTCAGCTACCGTGAGCAGGGCCAGTTTTCTGAAGAAGCCGGTTTCATTCTTTGTTCTGTTCCATAAGAGCCATCCCATGGCAATGAGTGCGCATTGCCCGAGGCTCACGAACATGGCTATTTCCCGGGGATCGCTATGAATTATCCGCTGATGAATGCCATGCTGCCCGTTGCGTAAAAAATCCAGGTGTTCGAATGTTACAAAACAAAGAACGGCCGCCGCCAGGCTCAGTAAAAACAGGGAACAAAGAGCCAGGTTCCTTTTTTTGCGGTGCTCCTGCAACCAGCCAAGCACATAGCTAAAATTCAGGGCACCATAACATAAGAGCATCAGTAAAGCAACCACTCTCAACAACGCGGGAAAGCGGAAAAGCCTGAAGCCGGGCAACAGGTAATACATCAGCTTTCGCACGGGGATCACGTCTCCCAGGGAACCAAGCAGGTAAAGGGCTGCAAACGACAACAGGATGATCTCCATGGCGCTCTTGTTCCGCTTGAATAAGGCGATGAATATTACCAGGAGAGGGATCAGGCCGAGGAAGGCATTCCTCATGGTGAGCTCGGTGTTGAACCAGGCATCGTGGCCAATGGTAAGCACAGGATTAATAAAGGATAGCGCGCTCAGCGGAGAAAAGGGGTTCATCATCACTTCCTCTACCGACATGCCGTTGAGTCGCCCCACAAAAGGCTTTGCCTGGAACTGTGTGACCAGTACCGGCAGGAGTAACACCGCCAGGGCCACTACCGTGAGCATGCCTGTGATGATCAGCTGCCGGATCAGCGCCGTTTTTTTCTCCTGATAAGAAACGAAGAGCCGATGTATAAAGAGAACAGCGAAGGGCGGAATGAGCATGAATACAAATGCCTGGTAGCCGAGCGTCATTAAAAGGTAAGAAAAGAGGCAAAGAAGAATGCTGTGTTTGATTGTTGGTTCCTGCAGCCACCGTAAAAAACTCCAAAGCACATAGGGCAGCCACACCAGGCCGAGAATGGTTACCAGCGATTGCACATGGGCGATGAACAGGCCGCTGAGAATATAAACGCAGGCCATATAAAAACCTGTGCGGGCATTTTCAGACAGATGCCTGAACAGCAGGAAAGCTCCCTGCGCTGCCAGGAACAGGTACCCGATAAATAAGACGTGCAGGATGATATAGTTGTAGCCGGACAGGATTCCCGTGAGCAGGGTTTCGAGATTCCAGTTGGTATATTGCAAATCGGCATGCGCCGGAAAGCCCCAGATCTGGTAAGGGTTCCATAGCGGCAGGTAACCGTTCTGCAGACATTCGCCTGCAAAATACTTGGTCGATAAGGCAACATCGATGTCGTCGTTGACCAGGGTGTTTTGGAAACAGGTAAGCGGGATATACGCGATGAATACAACCAGTAATATGTATAACTGGTATCTATATGTATTGATAAACTTCACAATGTGCCCGAAAGACGGAATACGATTCCGGTAAATGTATCAATTAATCAGGACTAATTTCTCATGAATTTAAATTCCGTGCGGCGGTTGTATTCATGTTCCTTGTCGGAGCATTCCACACCATCCAGGCATCGGTTCCTGATCTCCGACTCTCCTTTGCCAATGGCTTTGAGGCGATCACGGGAGATCCCTTTGGCTACCAGGTAGTCGATCACGGCATTCGAGCGGTTCTGCGACAATTTCAGGTTGCTGGCGTTATCACCAAGTGCATCGGTATGCGATATCACGTCGAGCTTTACCAAAGGGTAATTGTTTAAGATGGCCAGTACTTTATCCAGCACAATCTCCCCTTCCGTTAAGATGGTATACTGCGCTGATTCGTAATAAATATTTTCTGTTACAATAAGGTCTTTTTTATTGGTAGCATTGAACTTTTTATACTTCACGGTGATATCCTCATCTTCCTCCAGTTCGGTAAGACGTTCTACATCAATGGGTAAAAGCTTATACTCGAAATTGCCGGTGGAATTTTTTTTAAGCTCGGATACCAGTTCCCCGTTTTGCTTGGCCAGGAAAACTTTCGGCCCTCCTTTGGTCTTGTTATTCTGCTCGATACGGATGCTTAGGTTTTGGGTGGTATCTACCTGCTTAAAGCGGAAATCACCGAAATTATCGGTTGAGGTGTTGTTGATGGTATCTCTATTTTCTTTCACGAGGTACACCTTGTGCTCGGTGAGCGGTAATTTTTTCTTATCGCCGATGAGCAGCTTGCCCGAAATGTCGGCGGTGGAATAAGAGGAATTGATGCGGCAAATGTTCTGAAATGTTTTTTCCAGCAGTTCGATGCTATCGGTTTCTATGTAAAGGCGCCCTGTTGGGTTCACCAGGAACAGGGAGGGCATTTCCGTAACTTTAAATGCGCTCACCACCTTGTCTTTTTGCCCTTCGCGGGCCTGGTAGTTGGTTTTCTTGCCTGTAAATTTCGGTTTGTTATAATTGGTTTCTGATAAGATGGTCTTCCATTTATCATAGTCTTTTTCCACGCAAATAGTCACGTATTCGATCTGCCCTGCCCCTTTGCAGCCGTTATTCTCATACTTATTGAGAACCCTCTCAACGTCGTTATTAAAGGCAATCAGCTCCTTGACGGGAGTTGCCGCCGAATAGAAATACACAAGCACAAACCGATCGTTTGTCACCTTGCTGTTCGGTAAGTCGATATTGGTTTTCTCTTTATCCTGGTTCCAGACGGTTACCTTTGAGAAAGGGATCTTTTCGCCCATCCGGAGCTTATTGTTTTTTTGAGCGAGGGAGGTCACTGCCCAAAGAAAAAACATAGTGCCACTAAGAAATTGCCTCATACATTTCCGGTTAATGCGTTGTAACGACTTTTAATGAACCCTAAGGTACTAAAAAAGCGGAAAAAACCATTTTTTAACAGAAAAATAAACCCATTCGTCTTACAGGTGAGGCACTTGAGCTTAAAACGGCCTCAGACGTACTGTTCAAGCCACGCTTTGGCCTCCCGGTCATTGGTAAAGGATTTCATCGGGATCGGCGGCGTTTTCAGACGGAACAGAATATTCATGATAAGCTTTGAAAGGCCGGGCTTCGACACCATGGCCATCGCCTTGTACACGTTCGGGAGCTGTTCTGTGGAAAAGCGCCGCGTTTCCTTATCCGGAACCGGCGAATCGGATAAATAGATCAGGAGCGGTACAATTTTATTGCCGGTGATGCGCTTTACCAACGCAATATTTTCAGAGATATTCTTTACCGTACGCAGAGTACTTTTGGAATAGGAATACAAAATGCCATCCTCGCCATAGTGATAGTCGGCAATTTCACCTTTGATCAATCCGGGTTTCTCCATATTAGCTTGCAGTGATTTATTAACGATTGATGTTACATGCCAAGATCCATGTACGACCGGTAGGTTTTGTTGTAATCGTCGATGCTGCGGCGAATGACTTCGTGAGCTTCTGCCCTGCCGTATGTTTCCGTGATCTCCACAATGGCCTTGCTCTCGCCCGGTATGTTCTTGTAGGTCAGGAAGTAGTGCTTCAGGCGGTTGATGATCTGCTCCGGTGCGTCGGTAATATCTTTCCACTGGCTGTAGATCTCGTCTTTAGCCATCACTGCAATGATCTTGTCATCTGCCTCGTTTTTATCGATCATTCTGAAACCGCCGATCGGAATAGCCTCTACCAGGATGTCGCCGCTGGTAATGTTGCGTTCGGTGAGCACGCAAATGTCCAGGGGATCGCCATCTCCGACAATGCTTGTGCGGTTGGTGCGCAGGTTAGCCAGTTCTGCTACCGAGTCGCCGCAAAACGTTTGAGGTACAAAGCCGTATAAGGCAGGAACGATGTTCGAAAATTTCTGTGGCCTGTCTACTTTACGATAGCCGGACACCTTATCGATCTCGTATTTGATCTGATCGGCAGGCACCATTTCAATATAAGAGGTAATGATATCGGGCGCATTTTCTCCGTAGGAAATGCCATGCCATGGATGTGCTTTGTGCAATTGAACTTTCATGTTGTATAATTCTGTTATTTAAAAAATCGGTTAAAGAGCCAATAGAACAGGAACAAGCCGCCCAGGGAACAGAGGAAGCCTATGATGAGCTGGTTGCTGTTTGGCAGGATGTTGCGGTTCTCTGCCGCCTTATTCGGGTTTTCTTTCAGTACCTTATGCAGGCCGAGCTTTTCCCTGAGAAATGTAAGCTCTTCATCGTAGGATACACCCGTGGTTTCTGCAAAAAAATCTTCTTTGCTGTTTTTAATGAACTTACGGCTGCGGCTGCAGAAGTCCAGCTTGGCGTTATCGATCTGGTGGTAGTTTGCATAAATGATCCACTCGTCGCCAGGCCTCAGCTCCAGCTTACATACATCGTCATTATCAAACAACAAAGTAAACTCTTTGGATACCATGCCTTTGTAGAGCTCATCGACCGTGAATAGCGTTTCGCTTTTTTTGCCATTGAGCTTCACATCGCCAATCTTGCCTTTAAAGATAATATCGTATTTGTCGAGCTCCGCCTGGCTGAGTGAGGTGAGCGGACACTGGCAGGCCTGCGAAACTTTGCCCATCAATAGAAAAAAGAATATGGCTATGGTGTATTTCATGATTAAATTTTCCGGTCCTCCCGAGAACTTTCAGAGCAAGCTCTCCGGAGGGGAAATTTCTTTATGGTGTTTAATTTAATGGCATTGTTTTTACAAATTGCAGGGAGGCTTCCAGCTCCTGGTACATGATTTTATCATCCTGAACAAAAGGAATAAGCTTCCGGTAAGATTCAAGCAAGGTTTCCACTTTAGGGGAGGACTTCAGCGGCCTTCTGAATTCAATAGCCTGCGAGGCGTTCATCAGTTCTATGGCGAAAAGCTTCTCTACGTTCTCAATCACTTTGCAGCACTTGGTAGCCGCATTTGCTCCCATACTCACATGGTCTTCCTGCCCGTTGCTCGATACAATGCTGTCGATGCTGGCCGGCGTGCACAGCTGTTTGTTCTGGCTCACGATGCTGGCAGCAGTGTATTGCGGGATCATAAATCCGGAGTTCAATCCCGGCTTTGCTACCAGGAAGGCCGGCAGGTTACGGATGCCCGAAATAAGCTGGTACACGCGCCTTTCGGAGATGTTACCCAGTTCGGCAATGGCAATGGCCAGAAAGTCGAGGCCAAGCGCCAGGGGCTGCCCATGGAAATTTCCGCCGCTGATCACTTCATCTTCTTCCGGGAAAACAGTCGGGTTATCAGTCACCGAATTAATTTCTGTTTCAAACACGGAGCTCACGTAGGCTGTGGTGTCTTTGGTAGCGCCATGCACCTGCGGAATGCAACGGAAGGAATACGGATCCTGCACCTGTACTTTGTGCCGGGCCAGGATCTCGCTACCGGAAAGGTTTTCACGGATGGCGCGCGCGGTTTCCAGCTGGCCTTTGTGCGGACGGATAATGTGGATATGATCTTTGAAAGGCTCTATTCTTCCATCGAAGGCATCGAGCGATATCGCACCAACGAGGTCGGCCAGGCGGTTGAGGCGAAACGATTTCAAGAGGCACCACACGCCGTAAGCGCCCATAAACTGGGTACCGTTCAGCAAGGCCAGGCCCTCCTTCGATTTCAGCGTGATGGTTTCCAGTCCTGTTTCTTTAAATACTTTGTCTGCGGGATATTTATTGCCCTGGTAATTCACCTCTCCCATGCCCAGCAAAGGCAGGCATAAGTGCGCCAATGGCGACAGATCGCCGGAAGCGCCCAGGGAGCCCTGCTGGTAAACGATCGGGTAAATTTTATGGTTGTACATATCCACGAGGCGCTCCACCGTTACCAATTGCACGGCGCTTTTGCCATAGGACAAAGACTGTATTTTGAGCAGGAGCATGATCCTTACGATCTCGAGTGGCACTTCATCGCCCATCCCGCAGGCATGCGACATCACGAGGTTTGTTTGCAACTGGCCAAGCTCGTTGTCGGGAATGATCACGTTGCAGAGCGAGCCAAAGCCGGTATTGATGCCATAGATCGGCTCTTTTTGAGATGCCATTTTACGATCGAGGTAATCGCGGCAGGCAGTGATCTGCGTTTTGGCCGAAGCCGAGAGTTCCAATACCATATTGGATTCCAGGATCTGACGGATATCATCCAGGGTAATGTGTTTATCAGGAGAGATGGAGTAAACGTTCATATCATTTTTTGTCTTTTCTGTTAGTGGTTACGAATCGGTACGAATTTACAAATCAGGATTTATGCAGTGCATTGGTATTGTCGTCCTCTATTCGTAATTATCACGGGCTATTGGCCGCTCATGGAGTTGTCTTTATTGATGTTGTTAAGGTTAAACACAATCGGGTATTTTGATTTGTAACGTACTTTTTTTCCGTTCTTCTCCGCGGGCTTCCATTTGGTTTCGCGCATGATGCGGAAAGCTTCGGCAGTGCAGAGTTGGTTGAATTCCTTTTCCGCTATCATATTGCTGAGGGTGCCATTCGGCTCTACAATGAAGCTTACCACCACGGTTCCCTGGATATTCTGACGGGCAGCCAGATCAGGATATTCCAGGTTGGAAAGGATAAACTCGGGAAGGGCATTGTCGCCTTTATAATATTCAGGCGACTTATCGGCTCTTTCGTGGATCACAAAACTGGTGTCGAACAGAGCCTGGTCTTTGGGAATGACAAAACCACGGGCTTTTGTAAATTTCCTGTAGCTATCCGGATTGAACTTAAACAGCAGGAAAGAGGTGCTGGCTACGGGCGTGGCGCCAATCTTTGCCGGCTCGAAGATAAAATACCGCAGCAGGCGTTTCGCTTCTTCCTTAAAGGCCTCATCGTAAGCCTGTTTGAAGCTGATGTCTTTCACCTCGCCTTTAGAGCTTACCGTGAAATAGATCGCTACATCTTCGGCGATTTTCTGTTTCAGAAGCGCTTCCGGATAAATGACCTGCGACTGGAAGACATAGTCCACATCTTCTTTTCCTCCTCTGGCTTTCGCGGCGACATCTACAGTGGTTTCTATTTTTTCCTGTGCGATGGCGAATGAGGTTAAAAAAAGAAAAAGAAGGCTTAAACGGGTCATTTTTTCCGGGCTTTTAGGAATCTGTTCTTTCCGCTCATATCTATGATGAGTTCCGCAAAATTAAATAAATTAATGCGGTCTGCATAGTTTTTTATATCATTTGCAAATAAGGGATTTAGCTCAAAAAACAGGTATCCACCCGGAGCTAAACAGCTCTCACACAGATCGATAATGCGTTTATAAAAAATAGCGGGATCGTCGTACTCCACAAATAAAGCCAGGTGCGGCTCATGTGCCAGCACATGCTGCTCCATTTGAGCCGCTTCGCTATGGGCAATATAGGGAGGGTTGCTAATGAGTAATGAGAATTGAGAATTGAGATTTGAGATTAACGATGCTGCATCAGGAGCCAGGATATCCACTTTCTGAAAATGAACATCCGCCCTGTGCCTGCGGGCATTTTTCGTTGCCACTTCCAGGGCCGCTTCAGAAATATCAACTCCAAAAGCCAGGATGGCCGGCAGGTGTTTTTTTAATGTCACCGGGATACATCCCGAGCCTGTTCCGATGTCCAGCAGTGCGCCTGGAGAAGCAAATAGCGGGTCCTGAGAGGCCCCGGAAACGGTTTTGATAATTAAATCAACTAACTCTTCCGTTTCAGGCCTTGGGATCAGCACATCAGGCGTTACTTCAAAAAACGAATCGTAGAAAAATGCCTCTTTCAGAACATACTGCACGGGAAGCCCTGTTTTCAAGGCTTTGGCGGCATCGTAAATTAAAATAAGATCGGATTGGTTGACATTGGCTTCAAATTGCTGCCTCACATCCGTTTTAGAGAACTTCAGGTATTTCTCGCAAACAATTTCAAAAATAGTATACAACTCACCGGCATCATACATGCCCGACAGCTCTGTTTTATAAAATTCGTAGAGGGCTGATAATTTATTGGATGCTATTTTCATGTGTTGATATTATTGTTTTTTTAATGTCACATCGTATAGCCATTTTCCACACCTGCTGGCTCAAGCGTATACTACACGTTCGCCTTTTCATAAGTGTTTGTTTTGGATAACATGGCTATTTCATGGTTTACAATATTCGGCTTTAATTTCGGGTTTTCTCATCAACTGAAAACATTCGTCATCTATCCAGGACATAAAACGCTCCTTGTCTCTCTTTTTTGCCAGGCTAAGCAATGCCGCATAGTCACTGTCTTTCATAAAATCGGCGCTGCTTGGCGAGTATGTTTTGATAAAGAGAAACAACACCTCATTGTTTTGAGGATATTGCTTCAGCAAAGGCTGTAAAATTTCAAGTGTCCAATCATATTTCGCATACATATTAAACAGAAGTCCCAGCTTCACGCCTTCTGTTTCAGTGATCTCATGCCTGTTGAAATAGTTCCGGATCTCCTGCAAAGGCTTATCGATCTTTTCATAGCGATGCGCCTGATAATTGTTGTAAGCAGTCATGATGTTATAGTTCAGTAACATATAGTCCACATACATGGAATCGAGAGAAGTTTTGAGCTTATAGCATTTTTTCATTTTGGCTTCCAGTTGGGGAATAGGAATAATGGTATCGCCCAGCTCACGGATATACTTCAGAGCCATGATGCTATAATTGAACTGCAAAGGGAGAAAATTTGTATCAATAGTGGAATACAGCTGCGCCATCTGCCGCGTTTTGTTGGTGTAAAACAATTGTGGGTCGTTGGTAGCGAGCCCTACCCAATTGGTAAGGTGCGCAATGTATTTCCTGTTTCCAGGGATTTCCACAGAAGTAATGTCGTTATTGGTAATCCTGTAAGCACGCAGGTATTTCATTAAACGGCTCTGACAGGCAAACGCATTCAGGGAATCGCCTGACTTCAATGCTTTCTGATAAGCCCCCAGGAGAATGTAAGGATCTGAGTTATTGTCTACCGTAGCCGCCAGTTCCACCTGCACCTGTGCAATACGCGTCGACCGCAGGATCACATCCAGCGAGTCAAGCATGTACTTCGACTGCAGCAACTCCTTCACCTTTGGCCTGGGAAGTTTTTCCAGGTAGGCGAATTTCGTATTAGCGATCTCCTTATAAAACGCATCCCAGTTTTCCCTGGCTTCTACCTCCGTATTAACTTCCGTTTTTAAGACTTCCGAAATGATCCCTTTCAATACAGCGGCTCTTTCCTGTTGCAGCTTCAGATTGACCTGCTCATTTCCTTCGACTGAGCTGAAGGTATTTATTTTTACAGACCTTACAAATGGCTTATAGATCTCCATCCGCTTCATTAACTCTGCTTTCTGAGCCTCTGCCACAGCGGTCCTGCCTCTTTCAAAAGGAATATTAAATTTCAGAATGCCGTTAAAGGTATCAGGTTTTACCTCAAGCTCAGAATTATCCAGCCATTTGGGAACCAGGTTCAGGGCATCCAGGTTTCTATCGGGTATAGAGTTAACGTACGTATACTGGCAGGAGTAGCCATTCTTGATGAGCCCATAATTCAGGCCATACCGGAGCTGCTTTACTTCTTTAGGAATAACGCCGATGGCAGCATAAAAGTTATTGCCGGGAGCCTGGTTATGGCGGATCATGTCTTTAAAAAGTACGGGCCTGGTCATAAAGCCATCATAGACCGGCGAGCCATGGAGCAGGTTATTCTTCTCGCACACAAACTGTTCTCTCAGCACAAAGTCCAGGTATATACCGTCAGCTGCGTTATTAAAAAAACTCTTCAGCTTATCCAGCTTACGGCAGATGAGGTAAACCGTATCTCCATTCTGGGTCAGTAAAATTTCTTTTGCCAGATCGGCCCAGGCCTTATTATTAAAGCAATTACAAACCGAAGGAACAGACTCCTTCACATCATAGGCATTGTCGGGGCTATCGAGCCCTTTCCTGGGCACAAAAGGTTTGGCGCCGAATACCTGTGCGCAATAGATCTGACTGCTGTCTTTATTAAAATAATAACCGAGTCCGGCCACATCATAGCCAGGTGCAATCATATTCTTATAGTGCCCGGGAGAGTTTTTCCAGCCTAAGAACATGGCTGTGGCAATTTCTTTTTCCGTGCGGGCGATCGTAGGTTCTTTGGAGTACTTCACCTGCATTTCCTTACCAATGTATAACATGATGCAATTCTCCCCGATCTGGTCATGCGTTCCATTATAGTAAAACACCCTTTTCTGTGGGGTTTCCTTGCGCTTTACCTTCTGGTCGTGGGTTACACGCCGCGTGCTATCCATGTAATGCGCCTGATCGAAAGAAGCGGCATCGAGTATCGCGTCGCCAGGCACCAGGGGGCTCACGTTTTTTTCGGCACGCAGGGCATTCAGCTGTTTATAAAATTCGGTCTGAATAACAGTCCAGTTCAGTGTTCCTGGCAGTTTCGACTTGTAGGGCGATTTCACGGATTGTGCAAGGGCTGGCAGGCTTATAAAAATCAGGGAGGTAAAAATAGCAGGGAGGTAACGTTTTATAATCATAAAAAATCATTTGTCAGTATACATGGACACACTAAACTATGCCTTCTATTCCGCAACCAGGATGTGAATACATTCTTCATCAAAGCTCATCGTTTCGTTTGCACAAAGCCTCCGAATACCTGGGTGCAGTAAAGCTGGTTTGTTTTTTCATTGAAGGCATAGCCCAGGCCCGCATCGCGGTATTCGGGCGTGATCATATTTTTATAATGCTCCGGCGAATGTTTCCAACCCTGGAAAAGCGCTTCGGCAATTTCTTTTTCTGTGGAAACAGAGACCGGGTTTCTGCTATATTTCGTTTTCATCGGTGTGTTGAGAAAGATCTCGATGCAGTTCTCCCCCACTACCGTATAGCTGCCGCCATAAAACTGAACACGCTTATAAGGCGTCGCTTTTTTGCGGTTATTCTGATCGTGTGTAAGCTTCCCTTTCTTATTCAGGTAGCGGGCCTGGTCGAAGGCAGCAGTATCCAATACCGCGTTGCCTGCCACCAGTGGCTGTAGTTTCTTTTTGCTGCGCAACTCATTCAGCAGGCGGTAAAATTCTGTTTCCACCGCTTTCCAATCCGCAGGTTGCGCCTTAAGCTGTTGAGGCAGCAAAACAAAGGCTCCTGAGAGCACAATGATTAGGATGATGTATTTTTTAAGATTCATGACAGATCAGCAATATCAAAGTTCATAGTCCATCAGCAGGTCACGGATCGTTTCACAATCATGTTGGGTATTATGGTAATAGACAAAGTTGTTAACATCATCATAGAAGCTAATGACTCTTTCCCGCTTCAACGTCGTTGGTTTTTCAGAAAGCAGAATATCATAGGAAGACCAGGGATAGTCCTGAATCCGTTTCTTTACTCCATGATGAACCGGGTTATTGTGGATATAAAAAATCAGGTTTGAAAAATAATCTTCACTGGTAACTTTTTTTCGTTCAAAAGGCTTTTCAAACAAGCTTCCTGTCCTGTTAAAGCGTTTGTTAATAGCCTGCGTATAAGCATTAAACAGATGTGAAAATTGTTTGGAGTGGTTTATTTCCTTAGGTTTTTCAATGGTTGAAAACGTCAACTCTTCATGATTAATCTCATGATCTTCCTTCAGATAGACCAACAGGTGAAAGTGATTCCTCATTAAACACCAGGCAAAAGTATCAGCAACAGGATCAATGTACTTTTTATATAGTTTCAGGAAATAGCGGTAATTATCTTCTTCAAAAAAAAGATCTCCGCTATTATTACCACGGTTATATACATGGTAATAATTTCCTTTAACAAATGGTTCTGTTTTCATGTTTTTTTTTCGGCCCTACCCTGCCAGAGTTCAAAACTCTGGCAGGGTAGGGCCAGGTTTGCGATCAATTCTCAGGCTTTTCCAAAGTTTTAAACTTTGGAAAAGCCTGCTGTAACTATTTCTCCGCCAACAGCTTCTCCAGCCCGTACATCTCGTCGCGCAGGCGTGCCGCCTCCATGAAGTCCATTTCTTTTGAGGCCCGGAGCATGGCGGTTTTCAGCTTGGCGATTTGCTTTTTCAGTTCTTCCGCGCTCATGTATTGGGTTACAGGATCGGCCGCATAGCTGATCTCTTCCGGCTCGACGTAGGCTTTCACCAACTTGCCATCCACTGTTACCTCTACGCCGGAATTCGGCTGCAACAGCATTTTCTTACCGGCCTGCTTCGGCGTAATGCCATGCTTATAGTTGTACTCGATCTGCTTCTGCCGGCGGCGCTGGGTTTCATCGATCGTCTGCTTCATGCTGTCCGTAATTTTATCGGCATACATGATCACGCGGCCGTTCACATTACGCGCTGCCCTGCCCGTTGTCTGAACAAGGCTACGTACGTTCCTCAAAAAACCTTCCTTATCTGCATCAAGAATTGCCACCAGCGACACCTCCGGAAGATCAAGGCCTTCCCGCAACAAGTTGATACCTATCAGCACATCAAACATCCCGACACGCAGCTGACGAAGGATCTCGATGCGGTCCAGCGTATCCACCTCGCTGTGAATGTAGCGGCAACGCACTCCCAGCTTGGTCAGGTATTTGGTGAGCTCTTCGGCCATACGCTTGGTCAGTGTGGTCACCAGCACACGCTCGTCCTTTTCCACCACTTTGTGGATCTCGTCCAGCAGGTCATCTACCTGGTTGCCAACCGGCCTTACTTCGATCACCGGATCAAGAATGCCTGTCGGCCTGATCAGCTGCTCAACCATCACCCCTTCTGCTTTTTCCAGTTCGTACTCCGCAGGTGTGGCGGAAATATAAATGACCTGGTTGGTCAATGCTTCAAATTCCTCAAATTTGAGCGGGCGGTTGTCCAGTGCGGCAGGCAGGCGGAAGCCATATTCCACCAGGTTTTGCTTGCGCGATAAGTCACCGCCAAACATGGCGCCGATCTGTGGGATGGTGACATGGCTTTCGTCCACCATCAACAGGAAATCGGAAGGGAAATAATCCATAAGGCAGAAGGGGCGTGTTCCCGGCAGGCGCCCATCCATGTAACGCGAATAGTTCTCGATGCCGCTGCAATAGCCAAGCTCACGCATCATCTCCAGGTCGTAGTTCACACGCTCTTCGATGCGCTTGGCCTCCAGCTCTTTGCCCTGCGATTTGAAGAATGCCACATGCTTTTCCAGGTCTTCCTGGATCTGCTGCATCGCATTCTGAATGGTCCCCGGGGCAGTTACGAAAATGTTTGCCGGGTAGATGTTAAAGGCATCGAACTTCTGGATCACTGTACCCGAGGGCGTATCGAAGGTTTCAATGCTTTCTATCTCATCCCCAAAAAAACTTACGCGCACGCTGTAATCTGCATAAGACAGGTTCACGTCTACCGTATCGCCTTTTACGCGAAAGGTACTGCGGTTAAAGTCCGCCGTGGTTCTCGAGTACAAGGCCCCAACAAGCATGTGCAATAATTTATTGCGGGAAATCACTTGTCCTTTTTCCAGGGAAATAATATTTTTCCGGAAATCCGTGGGATTACCGATGCCATAAATACAGGATACGGAACAGATCACGATCACATCCCGCCTGCCCGACAAAAGTGCGGAAGAGGCGCTGATCCTCAGCTTTTCGATCTCATCATTGATCTGGAGGTCTTTCTCGATATAGGTTCCCGTGGTCGGCAGGTAAGCCTCGGGCTGGTAGTAATCGTAATAACTCACAAAATATTCCACCGCATTGTTGGGGAAAAATTGTTTGAACTCGCTGTAGAGCTGTGCCGCCAGCGTTTTGTTATGGCTCAGGATCAGGGTGGGTTTATTCACCTGCTGGATCACATTGGCCGCAGTAAATGTTTTCCCGGAGCCCGTCACCCCCAGGAGCACCTGGTGCTTTGTGTTGGAGTTAATGCCCTCTACGAGTTGTTGAATGGCTGTAGGCTGGTCGCCTGTCGGCTGAAATTCTGAAATAAGCTGAAAAGACATCCCATAAAGATACTACCTATTTCAGCAAAATTGCTGTTAATAAATGTAATTTTAAACGGACTTAGGGATGAAGTTTTTTGAAGAGGTCCACCGCTGCCTGGTAGGGGTTGAGGGTATTCTGCTGTAGCTGCTGCTCGATCTTTCCGATCTCCTGGCGGACATCCGGATTATTGTAAAAACGGTCGATCAGGAGGTCATGGATGGTCTGATGCAGCCACTGTTTCGTTTGCCGGTTCCGTTTGATTTCAAAAAAACCATTTGCCAGCGTATGCCGCCTGTATTGATCGATCATGTCGTATACTTCGCTGATGCCTTTACGCTCTGTGCTGGAGCAGGTCAGTACTTTCGGGATCCAGTTGCTTTCTGTGGGCGGAAACAAATGCATCGCCCTGGCATATTCCGCGCGGGCCGCTTTAGCCTTATCGGCGTTGCTGCCATCCGCTTTGGTGATGACCATGCCATCCGCCATTTCCATGATGCCGCGCTTGATCCCCTGCAATTCATCGCCTGCACCGGCCAACATAAGCAGCAGGAAAAAATCCGTGAGCTGGTGAACGGCAGTCTCACTCTGCCCTACTCCCACGGTTTCCACCAGGATATAATCGTAGCCGGCGGCTTCGCATATGATGATGCTTTCCTTGGTCTTGCGGGCTACACCGCCCAGGCTGCCTGAGCTTGGCGAGGGACGGATAAAGGCTTTCGGATGAACCGATAGTTGCTCCATGCGTGTTTTATCGCCCAGGATACTGCCTTTGCTGAGCTGACTGCTGGGATCAATTGCCAGGACGGCGAGCTTATGGCCGCGCTCAATCACTTCCAGGCCGAAACTTTCAATAAAGGTGCTTTTTCCTACGCCCGGAACGCCGGTAATTCCTAAGCGGAACGACTGCCCGCTGTATGCAATAATGGCATTGATGATCTGCTGTGCCTGTTCCTGGTGTTCCGGCCTGGTAGATTCTACCAGCGTAATGGCCTTGCTGACAAAGGAGATATTGGAAGACAAAATGCCTTCCGTGAATTGGTGTATGTTAAACGTGCTTTTCAAGCTTCTCGGAAAGATTCTGCTAATTTACTCAGATTTATTCAAACGATCTTAAATACAGGTCTTCCACTTTCTTCCTCGCCCAGGGCGTTTTCCGCAGGAATTTCAGGCTCGATTTGATGCTCGGATTTTCCTTAAAACAATTGATGTCGATATGGTAAGCCAGGCCTTCCCAACGGTAGCGCAGCAAGAGCTCTTCGAGAATCATCTCTAAGGTTTTTCCGTGTAAAGGGTTATTTGGTTGTGACATTGAAAGTGATTTGATTTCATTTTTTGAGTTTCACAAATTCCCTCTTTGTAGAGGGTGCCCCGAAGGGGCGGGAGATGTTATTCTATCCCAAACTTTGCAATTCCTCTATTTTAAGCTGTAAAACATACATAACCTGGTTCATATTCTTCTTTACATCGTTATCATTAAATCTGATAAAACTTACTCCTGATTTCTCTAATGTTTCCTGTCTTAATAGATCATTTACCTGGACTTCAAAGTAATCATGACTGTTTCCATCTATTTCTATTGCTAACATGAGCTCATGGCAATAAAAGTCTACTATGTAATTATCTAATGGAACCTGGCGATGGAATTCAACTCCCAAATTTTTATTTTTAATTTTTTTCCATAACAACACTTCAGACAAAATTCCCTGCTGCCTTAGCTTTTGAGCTAATTCTTTTAAGACCGGATTATATGGTAAGATTTTATTTCTCATGACATCCTCCGGCCTTCGGCCACCTCCTTCAAAGGAGGAATTTGGTTTAATTTCCTGTTTGATGTTTAACTCTCATTTTTAGGTTACACAAACTCCATTTTTGAAGAGATGCCCCGCAGTAGCGGGAAATGTCGCTCTATGATTACTTCCCAAAGCCGTCTGTCGCTTTCCTTACGCTGCCGTGTTTCAGGAGCAAGGCTTTGGCTTCTTCATAGTTCCCGAGGCCCGTATTTTTCATGATCATGCGCGTGCCGCGGTCCACCAGCTTATTATTGCTCAGGGCCATATCTACCATCTTATTTCCCTTTACCCTTCCCAGCTTAATCATTACAGAAGTCGAGATCATATTAAGCACCAGTTTCTGTGCCGTGCCCGATTTCATTCTGGTTGAGCCTGTTACGAATTCCGGACCAACAATAACTTCTATGGGGAATTTAGAAACGCCTGCAAGGGGTGAACCGCTGTTGCAGACGATACACCCTGTTTCAATCTTATTTTGGTTACAGGTTTCGAGAGCGCCAATCACATAAGGTGTAGTTCCGGAAGCGGCAATGCCTACTACAACGTCTTTGCCATTAATACCATAAGCTTTGAGGTCCTCCCAGCCCTGGGACAGATCGTCTTCTGCAAATTCTACAGCTTTGCGAATGGCCGTGTCGCCACCGGCAATAAGCCCTATCACCCTTCCCTGCTCGATGCCATAGGTCGGCGGGCATTCGCTGGCGTCGAGGATCCCGAGTCGCCCGCTGGTTCCAGCCCCTATGTAAAACAGCCTTCCCCCGGCCTGCATGTGTTCAACGATCACAGCCACCAGTTTTTCAATCTGTGGAATGGCTTTGGCGACAGCCAAAGGAACAGAGGTGTCTTCTTTATTCATGTTCTCCAGGAGCTCATGAATGCTCATCTGCTCAAGGTTGTTATAGTATGAATCTGCTTCGGTTGTTTTTTGCATGTGCAGAAAATTATTTTTTGTGAGCTAAACAAACTCCCTCTTTGAAGAGGGTTCCCGGAGGGCGGGAGGTGTTGTTCTATTCCTGACCTTGTAATTGCTCTGTTTTTATTTATAAAACATATATGACCCGGTTTATCTCTTTTTTCACATCTTCGGCAAGATTTTATTTTTCATTAGGATCCTCCGGCCTTCGGCCACCTCCTTCAAAGGAGGAAAAGATCTACCTCAGGCAAATTGCTTCACATCCTTATCGGTGATCTCCTTTCCGCAAAGGATGATGAGGCGCTCGATCACGTTCCTGAATTCACGGATGTTGCCCGTCCAGTCTTTCTTCTGTAATTCGGTGATGGCCCCTTTGGTAATCGTTTTCAGGGGCATTCCATAGTCGCTGCATACCAGGTTAATAAAATGTTCTGCCAGCAACGGAATATCTTCTTTACGGTCATTCAGCGACGGCACATTGATCGGGATCACGCTCAGGCGGTGGAACAGATCTTCCCGGAACTCTCCTTTTTCGATCTCTTTTTTCAGGTCTTTGTTGGTAGCCGCCAGGATCCGCACATCCACTTTTATTTCCTTATCTCCCCCTACCCGTGTAATCTTATTTTCCTGTAAGGCGCGCAATACTTTCGCCTGGGCCGATAAGCTCATATCGCCGATTTCATCGAGGAAGATCGTGCCGCCTTCCGCCAGTTCGAACTTCCCCTTGCGTGTTGCTACGGCACTGGTAAAGGCTCCTTTCTCATGCCCGAACAGCTCGCTTTCGATGAGGTCGCTTGGAATTGCCGCGCAGTTCACTTCCACCAGGGGCGCATTGGCGCGGCTGCTTTTGTTGTGGATCTCACGCGCCACCAGCTCTTTCCCGCTGCCGTTGCTTCCTGTGATCAGGACCCGGGCATCGGTTGGCGCCACTTTATCAATCATCTCGCGGATGCTGTTCAGCGCTTTAGAGTCGCCGATCATCTCGTAGGATTTATTGATCTTCTTCTTCAGGATCTTGGTTTCCGTTACCAGGGTGGTTTTATCGAGCGCGTTGCGCACAGCTACCAGCAGGCGGTTCAGGTCAATAGGCTTTGCCAGGTAATCGTAAGCGCCTTTTTTTACGGTGTCCANNACCATGGCCACTCATCATGATCAGCGACGACTCCGTTCCGGCGGCCATCAGCTTCGTCAACAGTTCTACCCCATCGAGCTTCGGCATCTTAATGTCACTCAGGATCACGTCGTAATTCCCTTTCAGCGCCATTTCCAATCCCTGCTGCCCGTCTTCTGCTTCGTCTACGAGGTATTTCTCAAATTCCAGGATCTCTTTGATGGAGCGGCGTATTGCCTTCTCATCGTCAATGATCAGTATCTTTGCCATCTTTATAGTATTTTTTTACGCGATTGTTTTAATTCACTTTTCACTCGTTTGTTTTCCAGGCGCCTGGCCTTTACCGCTTTGCTTACCTTCGTCGCTTTTCTCGGCTTCGCTACTTTGAGGCCTGAGAGGATGAGCTTATAAAATTTCTCTTTCAGCAGCTCCTTATTCTTCAGCTGTGTCCGGTCCGACTGCTCCTGGAGATGAAGATTCCCCTCCTTATCGAGCTTGTTCGCAAGCTTTTTCAACAACAATGCCTTCTCGTCGTCGCTAAGTCCGTACGAATTCTGAATATCGAACCATAGCTCCACTTTCGTTTCCACTTTATTGACGTTCTGCCCGCCTTTTCCGCCGGAGCGCGCCGTTTTAAAGACACATTCCCTGATAAGCTCCCTCTCCTGTATATCTTCTATTGTTTTCATTTTCCTCCCTACCCCAGAAGGGGACAGGTTTCATATATTTTGTTTCTTAAAGGCGTTGTTTTACCGCTTCAAATAAGATAATGCCCGTCGCCACCGATACGTTGAGGGAAGCAATATTTCCTACCATCGGGATCTTCACCTGCATATCGCTTCGCTTTAAGTATTCGTTGGAAATACCATTCTCTTCCGAGCCCATGATAATGGCCGTTGGCCTGGTCAGGTCGGCATTGAAGTGGTAATTATCCGTTTTTTCGTGGCAGGCGATAATCTGAAGACCACTTTCCTTCAGGTATTCAATGATGTTCTTGAGGTTATCCTCACGGCACACCGGTATCCGGTTGAGGGCACCGGCGCTGGTTTTCACGGCATCGGCGTTGATCTGGGCTGCCCCGCGGCTGGGGATCACGATAAAGTCCACTCCTGCGCAATCGGCGCTGCGGGCAATCGCTCCAAAGTTACGCACATCTGTTACCCGGTCGAGGATGAGCACCAGAGGTACTTTTCCCTTTTCGAAAACCTGTCCCAGGAGATCCTCCGTTTCGTAATAGGTAATCTGCGCCAGGAAAGCGAGCACGCCCTGATGATTTTTTCCCGTAATCCGGTTGATCTTTTCCGGCGGCACGATCTGGATAGGAATATCCAGGTCTTTAATGGCTTTCCGAAGCTCGGAGTAAAGCTGGTTCGATAAGCCTTTCTGGATGATGATCTTATCGATCTCTTTTCCGGCGTTTACTGCTTCGATCACTGCGCGTGTGCCAAAGATCAGGTTTTCATCATGGTCGTTGCGGCGATGTTTATCGTCTCTGTGACGGTGTTCCATATTAATCCAGATTAAATTGCCTGAGATGGTGCAAGGCATGCTTATGCAGCAGGTGCACCTGTTCGTCGTAATTAAGTTCTCCAAAAAAAGCGTTCAGCTCCTTATGCCCCGGGTGTGCTGCATAAAAGTCTGCAAAGGCTCTGATTTCCCTGCGCAACTCCTCAATGGCTTCTGTCATGGAGCCATGCCTGAGCGGCGGCGGCTCAGCCGGCATGAGTGCATTTTTGGTATTTTCCTTAAAGGGCTTTTCACTGAGCACAAATGCTCTGTAGCCCTCAAGCTGTTCCGGAGGCGTTACCAGCCTGGTGTATTGAAGCCTGCCGTAGGCATAGCCAAAGGAATCCGACATGTGCTCAATCATGCCCTGGGGTGACAAAACACCCCATAAGCCTACCTCATTGTCCGATAATTGCTCCAACAGGGGAACAAATTCCTGCTGTAAAAACTGTTCTTTGAAGTTCATATACAAATGTAACCGTTTTACAGGTTTCCGGGTGCTTTCAGCCGGAATGATATTAACAGGCAGTAAATCATAAAAACCTGTAAGATATAAGCTTACAGGTTTTATTTATATCTGGATTTCGTTACCTTAGCTGTCTATGAAACGTCCCGGCTCTCTTCTTCTTACCGTTGTAGCCCTTTCCTGCACCTTATTGTTTTCGGGATGCTTTCTGTTCAGAGGCAAGAACAAGTGCGATACCTGCCCGAGCTTCAGCCACAGCAAAAAAAGGAAACACTAAAATTCCATTCCAAGCAGCAGAATATCGTCCGTCTGCACACTTTTTCCCTGCCATTTATCCAGGTAGTGGCTCAGCTTATGGCATTGACTGGTAATTTCGCAGGAAGCCGTCTGGCCGATCAGCTTCACCAGGTTCTTGGTCATCATCCGCTTTCCTTTTGCTCCGCCAAACTGGTCGGCAAAGCCATCCGTGAAAAGGTACACCCGGTCCCCTTTATGGAGCTGTATCCTATGGTTTGCAAAATCTTTGTAGGAATTGAGGTGAGCGCCGCCAATCCCGGACTTGTCTCCTTTGACCTGACTTATCTGCCCGCCGCTATAGTGATATAAATGCCTGTTGGCACCGGCAAATTCAAGCAGGGAGCTTTCTTTATCAATCGTGCAAATAGCGAGGTCCATACCATCATAACTTCGCTGGCCGTTTGATTTCTGAAGCGCTTTATTCAGGCTCTCGTTCATTTCCCTCAGGATCTCTGAAGGCTGGGTAATGTGCTGCAGATTTACAATTTCGTTAAGGATGCCATAACCGATCATACTCATAAAAGCACCCGGAACGCCGTGGCCGGTGCAGTCCACAATAGCTACCACCAGTTTCTGCCCCATACTGGCAAACCAATAGAAATCTCCGCTGACAATATCCTTCGGCCTGAAAATGATGAAGTAATCCTGTATGTAGCTCCGCAGAATCCCTTTGTCCACAAACATGGCGTCCTGGATGAGCCTGGCGTAATTGATGCTGTCGGTAATGCTCTTGCTGCTTTCTTCTATTTTTTTATAGGCCACCAGCAGCTCACGGTGCAGCGACTCTACAATGTCTTTCTCCCGCTTTACTTTATTTTTTGAGAGGATATTATGAATGGAGGATGGCAGGCGGATGAGGCTGCTTTTCAGAATGTAATCGTCGACACCGGCTTTCATGCATTCCACGGCAAACTCTTCCGACACGGAGCCTGTAATGAGGATAAAGGGAATGTTTTTCTTCTTATGACGGGCAATGTCGAGCGCTTCGAGGGATGAGAACTGAGGCAGGGAATGGTCGGAGAGAACGATGTCGGGATCAAAACCAAAGAGTTTCTCCTCAAATCCTGTCCGTGTCGATACGACTTCCATCGAAAAAACAAGATCGTTCTTCATCAGCGTACGCTTTATCATATCAACATCAGAAGGTGAATCTTCAAGCAACAATATCTTTATCGGGTCATTCATGGTACAGGTAACAGAGGCACATTTACTTTGGGTTCTGGTTCAGGAGCAGCCAGTAAAACCCTAATTCGGAAATAGCGTTGATGAACGCTTCAAATCCGACGGGCTTGACGATATAGCTGTTCACGCCAAGCTCGTAGCATATTTTGATATCAGGATCTTCCTTCGAGGAGGTAAGCACCACCACCGGGATAATTTTAGTGGCGTCGTTTGATTTCAGGTTTCGCAATACTTCAATGCCGTCTACTTTCGGCATCTTCAGATCAAGCAGGATGAGCTTTGGCTGGCTCCTGATATCCCGGCCTTCAAAGCTATTTTTCCCATGAATAAAATCCAGGGCTTCTTCCCCGTTTTTTAAATGCACAATTCTGTTGGCGAGGTGCCGTTTTTTCAATGCCCGGAGCGTTAGTTCGGCATCATTGGGGTTATCCTCTACCAGCAATATTTCGATTTCGTGTTCCATATCCGTTACTGTATAGGTAAGCTAAAACTAAATACCGAGCCTTTGTCCGGCGTCGAATCTGCCTTTACCTGTCCGCCGTGCCTGGTCACGATCCGCTGAACGATTGCAAGGCCCACGCCGGTGCCTTCAAATTCATCCATCGTATGAAGCCGCTGAAATACACCAAACAACTTGTGTGCGTATTTCATATCAAATCCTACGCCATTATCGCTGACCGTATACACCACGTAGTTATCTTCTTTACGTGAGGATATATGGACACTCGGCTTTTCTTTTTTGGATGAATACTTAACCGCATTGGACACCAGGTTTATAAGCACCTGGTGAATGAGGCTGTAATCACCAAAAGCCGGCAGGAGATCGTCAGAAAGAATGGTGGCATGGTGTTGCTGGGCTTTGTTGAGGTCTATCAGCACCCCTTCCAGCAGCTCGTTCATGTTCAGCTGCTTTTTCTGTATGACTTTTTTCCCCAACCGCGAGAATGCCAGCAGGTCGTCGATGAGAGTACTCATTTTTTTGGCATTCTGCTGGATGTTGCCCAGCAAGCGCCGGCCTTCCTCATCAAGCAGCTTTTCATAATCTTCTTCTATCATGTTGGCATAGCCGTCGATCGCCCGGAGCGGAGCCCGGAGATCGTGCGACACGGAGTAGCTGAAAGCCTCCAGCTCTTTATTCACCGCTTCGAACTGGGCCGTGCGCTCAATTACTTTTGCCTCCAGCTCATTGTTCATCTCATTGATCTTTTCCTCTGCGGCTTTACGTGCGGTAATGTCGCGAAAGTTCAGAACAATGGCTTCCACACCCGGGTCCGAAAGCATATTTGTCATAACCCCTTCAAGCCAGATAGAGTGCCCCTGCTTATGCCTTACCCTGAACTGAAAAGGAACCGGGTCTGTGGATTGCTCCATGGCATTTTTCACGGCAAGGCGCAGGTGCTCCCGGTCATCGGCATGAACATCCTCCAGCGAATGCTTCCCGGCAAGATCTTCTTCCGTCCAGCCCGTAATTTTTGAGTTGGCAGGGCTCCTGTAAATGACCTTATGGTCTTTGTCCATTAACGTGATGCCTTCCGAGCTGTTTTCGATCAGGGCTCTGTAGCGGGCATCGGCCTTGCGTTTATGTTCTTCGGCCTGCTTTCGTTCTGTGATATCCACCGATAAAATCAGCAGCCCGTCGGCTGAAGGCTGGATCCTTAACTCAAACCAGCCTTTGCTGCCATCCGGATAGGTAAATTCATTTTCCTGATAGCGTACACTCTGCTTTTCAAGGCAATCTTTCATGATCTGAAACAGCTCCGTCTGCTCTATTCCCGGGTAAAGCTCCATCATGCTGTGCCCGATCAGCCTTTCTTCGGGATACCTGCTTTGCCGGATTGCAGAAGGGTTCAAGTACACATACCTGAACTCGTGGTCGAGTATCTGAAAGCCTTCCATCACGGAGTTGAGGATGGTATGGTAACGCTCTTCCTGCTGTCGCCTGGCTTCCTCCGCTTCTTTCCGGTCGGAGATATCAAAAAAAATGCCTCTCAGGCGCATTGGTTTTCCGGCAATGTCTTTATCAACGGTGGCCTGCGAATAGATGTAACGGATTTTTCCATCAGGCCTTACAATACGGTTCTCTATTTTGTAATCGTTACCGAACTGAAGGGCCTGTCGCAACAGGTACTCCGTTACTTCCCGGTCATCAGGATGAACCATATCCAGGCCAAGCCTGATGGATGGTGTAACATCATTGGGCTCGTATCCGCAGATCCTGAAGAGCTGATCTGACCAATGGACCACATTGGATACCAGATCTATCTCCCAGCTTCCCAGATTGGCTATTTCTTCTGCCTGTTGTGAAAAATAATTTCTTTGCATAAACAACCGTTAAGATCAATATTCTACGTACAATGAGAAGGACAGACTTCTACTCCGTCTTTTTATCCGAATCCGATTTTTTTCGTTCCAGGTACTCATCCACTTCTTTGGCAGAATTTCCAACCGCAGCGATCGCGCCCAACAACTCTTTTTCCGTGCAATTCAATACCTCGCACCAGGCTATAACAGAGGCGGGGTTATGCAGCACAATTTTGATATTGGATATGTCAATTTCTCTCATATGTCTAAGTAAAGACATTCGCCCCAGTATTGCATCCGTATTATTCCTGTTTTTGAAATATCCGTGAAACCCCTGGTTTTACTACGTATTTTTACGTGCATGCAAAATGATTCCAAATGAAAGCCGCTATTTTTTTAGTTTTTTCTTACCTTTAAGCAATGGCCTCTAAACTCAAAATAGCCCTTGTAGATGACCATCTTCTTTTTCGCCAGTCGTTATCAGCCTTGCTCGAAACAATCACGGATTTTAAAATTGCATTCGAGGCTTCCAACGGGACAGAACTGTTTCAACAACTAAAAAAAACTCAGCCTCATATCATTTTGGTCAATGCAGAGCTGAGCACCGACAGCGCCGCTGCCGTTATTGCCGAACTAAAAAAGGAATACCCGGAGATCAGGACCGTGGTCACCTCCATGAGTCATGATGATATGGCTATTTTTACCCTGCTCAAACAAGGCGCCAGCGGCTTCATTACCAAAGATAAAAAACTGGATGATGCCATCGTGGCTATCCGCGCGGTAAAGCTGAAAGGATTTTACTATACTGATGATGTTACGCAGGCTATGCTCAACGGAGTCAGGGCCAAGCAAAAACAAAGAACCTCGCTCAGCGCCTCCGATCTTACGGAACGCGAAACGGAGATCATCCGGCTGATTTGCCGTCAATATTCCATGAAAGATATTGCCGCTCAGCTTAAGCTAAGCCCACGCACGATAGAAAGCCATAAAGAAAACATCCTCATGAAAACAGGATCGAAAAATCTGGTAGGTATTGTCCTCTATGCCGTCGAGCATCAGCTTCTTTAGGAAGCCCTATAAATAGTATTCGTGAAGGATAAATGAAATTTCGCCCATGTGACTAGAGGCCATCTCATAAATAGGTTTTAGGCTNNAACGAAGCATGAATAGAAAAGGCGCGAAAAGAGGCAACAGGTATTTTTGAGATGGCTTCTAACCTCATAAAATTTCAATCATGGTTCACACGAGGCCATTTCCATGCATAGCGAATGATCAGACAAAGAAGCACGACTTCCACAACAGCACCAAGCACCATGTGTATCCACGACTCTCCCGCCAGATTAAACAATACACAGGGGATATTCACTACACCGATAATGATATTTGCCGGGCGATTTATTTTAGCAGGTAAGGCAGCGGAAAGGAAAATCATGAGTGCCGGAATCATCACGACAGAGAGTGCTACCAAAAGGAAGCCCTGCGTAATCCCAAATTCAAACACTCTCCCTGTCTGAATTTCTGCCATCTTACCCGGCATGTATAAGTGAAAATAATCAAGGTAGATAATGATAAACATTAAACTTGCCCACAAGGCAGAGAGCTTCTGTTTTACCCCGACTTTGATGTCTTCCAGTGTATTTTGTGTATCCATAATTTGCTTGGTTCTTTGTATATTGATAGATCGTTTTTTAAAAATTGAATCCGAAATGTAAGCCTGGTTCCGGTGTCCATTTTGGCCACTTGTCATCTTTTTCTTTAAAACCAACAGGCATTTCGGTATAGTACGGCCGGCCGGCAATCCCGAGAGACGGCTCTATAAAAAACCGGTCCTTAAAGAGTTTAACGTGATAACCAACCCGATACGTATTGAATATAATGAAACCATCACCCACCTTATCACCGTTCTCATTATTAAATGTTTGCCACATAGGCATGGCGTGTACCGCCGCATAAAGGCCTTTCCAGAAATATCTTTGATAAGCCAGACCTATACCATATTCTCTTATATAACCGGGATATTTTTCTTCAGGCGCCCCGTATGACTTGTTGTAAAAAGGGTTAATACCAAGAGGCCAGGCATGTTTCCAGGTGATTAGTTCAAGCGAAATAACATCTTTTCCTGTAAGACGATAGCCTAAATTGAGTTGAGCGAATCCGGGTGGGTTTACCTTGTCTAAATTACCTAGTACAAACAAAGTACTACCAACGAAACACCGTTTGTAAGCACTGTCTTGTTTGGCATATTGCGCATTTACCTGTAAACTGCCTGCCAACACGAAGGCAAGAGTCATCCATAACATGTTCTTTTGCATATCTTTTTATTTTTTTAAATGATGCTGCAAAAGTAAATTGGCGACATACAATAACTCATACACTTAAGTTAAGAAATACGTTTTAGTTTTTTTTGAATTCATGGTAGGCTTAGTGATCGGAGTATGATGCCTGGATTCAGCCCGCCAATTGGTGTTTCAGCGTATGTTGAACGAGGCCAGTCATAAAGTAGAGTCTGAAACTATCTTCCAGACTCTACTGATAAACATTACGATCCTAAAGGACATGTTACTGAAACACGATACATCATTCCAACAGAGTATGTTTTGACTTGTTGTTCTGAAACAGATTTTGTGTTGCCTCCAGACAGTTTTATCTGTTTCTAATTCAGTGGTTCCCGGCCAGGAGTGCGAAGCGTATCTGGAGAACCTGAATCGCAGTTTTTTGAAACTTCTTCTTTGAATTTATTTAAACATTCTTTTTTACAAGAGCTTAATCCAATCCCAATTGTTAAAAATGCCATTATTAATACGGATGTCATAATGTTGTTTTTCATGTTGTTTTTCATTTTTTTTAATATGCTCTGCTTTTGAATCAGGGAGAGATTTACCTGCTTTTTTTTATGTCTTATTATTTACAGTGCTGTTTATTGAACAGGGCGCTCAATTCATGTTAACGCCTCTCTAAAACTTAAACCCAAAATCAAGCCCGGGTTGAACGAAGTAGTTCGGCCATTTTTTCTCTACTGCTTTAAAAGATTCCGGAACATTCGATCTTATAGGCCAATAGCTAATTCCGATTGCTGGTTCAAAAAAGAAGCGGTCTTTAAAAAACTTAAACTGGTAACCCAAATAAAAATCTGTATACAATGTGAATCCATTTCCAATCTTCTTATTATTCTCATCCATGTATTTTTCAAAAGCATTCAATACATAAACGGATGTATAGATTCCTTTCCACCAAAATCGTTGGTATCCTATCTGAGGAGCAAGGATGCGCGCATGTCCGGGATAATTTTCTCCCGCTTTATCAAATGACGGGGAGCCAAAAGGGAGCCCTATTGGCCAGGCATAAACCGATCTTTTAAATCTGACTTGAACAACATCCCTGGGTGTTATCCTGTATCCGGCATTTAATTGTATGTATTCGGGGTTATTCGTTTTGTCTAAATTCCCGAACAGCAATAATGTGCTCCCGACAAACCATTTTTTATAAGTGCTGTCTTGTCCGGCATGTTGAGCCTTAACTTGCGGGAGACCCGCCAACTGTAAGGCAAGTCCAATCCATAACATCTTCTTTTGCATATCTTTTTAAGTAGTATTAAATGATAACGCAAAAGTAGATTGCCCGGATACGATAACCCGTTCACTTAAGTTAAGAAATTCATTTAGCTCTTTTTTTCGAAAATCCTGGCTCTCAGCCGGCTTAATGATTGCGGTTTAATCCCTAAAAAGCTAGCCAGCTGCTGCTGTGGGACACGCTGAATAAGGTCAGGCCGTGCCTGCAATAAATTCATATACCGTTGTTCCGGCGATGAAGTCTTGAACTCGTCAAAGTCTATTTGCTGTTTAGCTGAAATTTCTTCTGACAATAGTCTGCACATGCTTTCAAATTTCGGAAATTTACTGTTGACTTCTGCTTCCATATCCGTATTTGAAATGGTAAGGATCGTATCTTCCAGACAGCTTATGTAATATTCCGATGGCGTTTTGCTTATCACACAATGAGGAGTCAAAACTTCCATTTCCGTATAGAAAGCCGTGGTTTTTTCTTCACCATCTATGATGTAGTATTTCCGCATGCATCCCTTCAGAACAAAGTAGCTATCTTTCGATTTTTGTCCTTCTTTGAGTAATACCGTCCCCTTTTTTACCGAATGAAACAGGTCCAGGGAAAGTAATGCGTTCTTCTCATCATCGGTCAGAGAAATGTATTTTGATATAAAGTCAAATAGTATATCCTGCATTGTTCTTGTATATTCGTCTTACGGCTGCGCTGCTGACAACGCTCTATAATACGCAATAATACAAAAAAAGCGTCAATCAAAGCTAAAAACGATGCCAGGCCGGTCGGGTCCAAAATCCTATCCCTTGTGTCGTTGGAACAACACAGGCCAATACCCGCATGCCGACCTTCCACCCGGCATCGTTTTTGTCAGTGTATTCTATTTGATCTTAAATCTCAGCCCTGCATACAGCATACGGCCATAGATCGGCCCCCACACCATGCTGGCATCAAAGTATTTGCTGAAAGGCGCATCGCTCGCCACCACCGGGTTCGGTTGCTTGTAGTTCAGCGCATTTTCCACCCCCAGGTAAATATTAAAATCGGAACGGCCAAACTTCGTAGCATAGGTAACCTGCGCCAGTACATTGTAAAAATCGGGCGAATAAGCGGCGCGCTGGTACTCTATGGGATTGGACAGGGTTTTCGGCAAGCGCTTTTTACCGTTGTATTGCAGGGTGGCGTCAAAGAGCCAGTGCCTGTTACGGGTTTCGTAAGCCAGGTTCAGGAAAGCACGGTGCATCGACACAAACGGCTTTTGCATCAGCCCGCTGTTGTAGCTCACTTTGGTATCCACATAACGGTAAGCTGTTTTTACATGGAGGCGCTTCCTGATTTCCCAGCCGAACTCCGCCTGCGCCGTATTGGAGAATGACGGCCCGTTGAGGTTATAAAAGACCACCTGCTGCGTGTTGGCATCAAGGTCGGCCACCACCTGCTGAACAAAATCGGTGCGGTACAGGTCTACCGTGACGTAAGCATCCCGGTAATTGAGCTTCATCTTCTGCGTGAAGTTAAAGCCATAATTCCAGCCGATCTCAGGCTTCAGCCCATAAGGCAGGTTCAGGTCGCTGCTGTTGATGACCCAATCGCGCGAACTGGCCATATAAGCCATATTCTCACCAAACACATTGGCCGTTTTCAACGCCCTTCCCCCACTGATCCTGAAAACAGTTTTATTTCCCTTAAGCGCATAACGCATGTGCAGGCGCGGTGTAAAAAACAGTCCGTAATAATTGTGATAATCTGCTCTTAAGCCTCCTACCACATTGAACTGCTCGCCCCTGTTATGGGCAAGCTCTGCAAAGGCACCGGCTACCCGTTCGTCGCGACTGAAATTAAAATAACGGTAGCTTTCATCCACCACATCGTTCATATAGCTGGCTCCAAGCTTATAGGTATTGTTTGTCGATTTTATAATGCCCTGAAAAATATAGTTGGCATAAAACGTCTTTTGCAAACCGCTGTAGCGATGCAGGCCATACAGATTCTGCTGTTCATGGTTGAGGTAAGACAGTTGCAAGCCCATGCTGGTTCCGGGTTTTTTCTTAAACACATAACCCGTTTTGCTATACAGCTCCCACTTGGTATTCCGGATTTCGATGCCGTATAAAGGCACAGTATCTGATGACACCGTTGAACGGAACATGCCGCCTTTGCGCTCATCCTGGAGGTAAGCGCCTCCGAACTGGGCTTCGAAACCTTTGCCGGAGTTGTAGCTGTACTTGTTCATGATATTGTACTGCTTACCGATGGGTATATCGGCAAAACCATCCTTATTAAGGTCCTGCACCAAAGGGTTGAAACTGGCATGCGATAAAATACCCACCGCAAATTTGTCATTGAACCGGTGTTTCAGGTTGAGGTTGTACTCATTCCTGGCATTCTCGTTCATATACGTATTGAAGTTCAGGCGGTCGGATGTTTCCGGGTTCTGCAACTCGGTATTGATCTGCCCCGTAAAACTTTCGTAGCCATTTACCACGGAGCCTGCGCCCTTACTTAGCTGAATGGACTGGATCCAGGTTCCCGGAATGAAACTGAGGCCGTAGCCATTCGCGAGCCCTCTCAGGTAAGGCATGTTCTCTTTGGTGATCTGCGCATACTGTCCCGACAACCCAAGCATCTGGATCTGTTTGGTGCCGGTTACAGCATCCGCAAAATTCACGTCCACACTCGGATTGGTTTCAAAGCTCTCGGAGAGGTTGCAGCAGGCTGCTTTCATAAGCGAGCGCTCGTTGAGCGTTTCTACCTTGATCGGGTTCATGTAAGACAACTCGGTTCCAGTGGTTTCGTAAACCACATCCACCTCGCTCAGGTTGATGCCGCTTTTCAGCACCAGGGTAATGAATCTGGTGGTATCTTTGATGATCAGGGTATCCGGATCGTAGCCCGTGGCGCGGATCACCAGCCTGTTCGTTTCGGGGCTGGTTTGTAAAATAAAAACGCCGTTCTCGTTCGTCACAGAATTGATGGACGTATTTTCCCAAAAAAGGATCACACCGGGGATCGCGGTTGTATCTTTTTTCGATCCTGTTTCGAGGATCCTTCCCCTCACCTGCGACACTCCATGAAAAGCGCTCATAAGCCCTAACAGGGCCATGCATAACTTTTTCATAGGCGTTTATTTATTCTTACATGCTCCGTTCTCGTATTTACAGCAGGCCGGGAGGCCGTTATACGCTTTGAGGTCTGCCTTCTCATGCCCGGTTTCGTGGCCCGATTTGGCGATGGCTTTTTCGATTTCTCCCAGTGTTACTTTTTTGGAATCGTAGGTAACGGTAATCGCCTGTTTTTTTTCATCCCAGGCTGAGGTTTTCACGCCTTTGATGTCGGCGGCATTTTCTATGCGTTCTTTGCACTCATCGCAGTTCCCTTTAACGGATACGGTGGCCGTAACAACCTGTGCCTGCAATTTTACAGAGAAAAATATGCTGATTAATAAGATGATGATGGTTTTCATGGTCAATGTTTTTAAAGATTTTAGTTGTTTGTTTTGCTTAATGCAATCGCATGATGCGTATGATTTCAGGGCGTCCGGGCGGGCTTTTCGTTACAATCTTTTTGCAGGAACACCTTCCTGGCGGCATGGCAAAAAGGATTTCCACTTCAATCCCTGACGCAGATTTTCAAACAAAGTCCGGCTGGGCCCGCGCCAATAGAACAGCGACAAGTCAGGCGGAAAAAAACATCAGATTCTTAAAACACTGTGCTGCACAATGTCATCCTGCACCAGGCCGGGCGGATGGTTTTGCGGGTTCATCAAAAACAGGGAACGCGGCGCATCATTCAGCAGAAAGCTGATGCGTGTATCCTCCATCAGGAACAACTGCTGAACCGGTACTTTGTATTCGGAAATCAGGGTGTAAAACGTAAAATCTTTCTGAAAGGCAACATGTTTGCTATCGTTGGAGCAGCAGTCGCTGGTTTCTTCTTCTTCCTCTCCTCCGCAGCAGCTGGCCGGTTTCGAAAACAGGGAGATTTCCTCCAACGATCCTCCGCAGTAATGCGCTACCAAACGCACACCTACTGATGAAAACACGTAGGTGAAAACAATCAGTGAAAAAAAACTATGAAGAACAATTTTTTTCAAGCTGTGAAATTTTGTTTACAAATTTACTTCGTTATTCCATTCAAAAATAACTAATTTGTTAAAGATTTGCAAACCCTATGAACGCTACCGACGCACAACATAAAATCCAGGAACTTTCTGCCGAACTCAACAGGCACAATTATAATTATTACGCATTAGACACCCCGACCATCAGCGATTTTGAATTCGATAAATTGCTGGAGGAGCTCATCGCCCTCGAAAAACAGTTTCCGGAATTCCTGTCGCCCGACTCTCCGAGCCAGCGCGTTGGCGGGCAGGTCACCAAAACCTTCAACACCGTAAGGCACCAGTACCCGATGCTCTCGCTCAGCAACAGCTACAGCGTGGAAGACATGATCGACTTCGACCGTAAGGTGCGCGAAGGCTTGGGCCATACAACAGACGGGCAGCAGATCGAATACGTATGCGAGCTGAAATTCGACGGGCTTTCCATCAGCTTGATTTATGAGGAGGGAAAACTGGTACAGGCCATTACGCGGGGCGATGGCGTTCAGGGCGACGAGGTAACCACCAATGCCAAAACCATTAAATCGGTGCCTCTGAAACTGCACGGCAATTTCCCTTCCCGCTTCGAGATCCGCGGCGAGGTGTATATGCCGAGGCCCGTATTCGACGCCATTAACAGAGAGCGTGAAGAGATCGGGGAAACACCGATGGCCAACCCGCGGAATGCAGCTTCCGGCACGATGAAAATGCAGGATTCGGCGCAGGTGGCCAGGCGCAAACTGGATTGCTTTTTATACAATGTGCTCGGTGAAAACCTGCCTTTCAAAACGCATTTCGAGAGCATCCAGGCCGCCAAGTCCTGGGGATTCCGTGTATCCGAAGAAGCCAGGCTTTGCACAGGCATTGATGAGGTATTGGCATTTATTGAACATTGGGATAAAAAACGCTTCGACCTGCCTTACGATACGGATGGCATCGTGATCAAAGTAAATGACATCAGGCTTCAGAAAAACCTTGGCTTCACGGCCAAGTCGCCGCGCTGGGCCATTGCGTATAAATTCAAGGCCGAACAGGTAAGCACCGAGCTTCAAAGCATTTCCTACCAGGTTGGCCGCACAGGCGCCATTACGCCGGTAGCTAACCTGAAACCGGTTCCTTTGGGAGGCACAACGGTAAAACGCGCTTCCCTGCACAATGCCGATATCATAGAGAAGCTGGACGTGCGCATCGGCGACCAGGTATTTGTAGAAAAAGGCGGCGAGATCATCCCGAAGATCATCGGTGTGGACATGGCGCAGCGCAAAGCCGATTCGGTGAAAACGGAATATATTCACAACTGCCCCGAGTGCGGCACTGCCCTGGAGAGGAATCCGGGCGAAGCCAACCATTTCTGCCCGAACGAAAACGCCTGCCCGCCACAGGTCATCGGCCGCATTGAGCATTTTGTATCGCGCCGCGCCATGAATATCGACAGCCTTGGCGGCGAAACCATCGTGCAGCTTTTCAATGCGGGGCTGATCCACAACATCGCCGATCTGTACGACCTAAAAAAAGAGCAGCTGCTTCCCCTGGAACGGATGGCGGAGAAATCGGCACAGAACCTGATCGCCGGTATTGACGCCAGCAGGCAGGTGCCGTTCGAACGTGTCCTCTACGCCATTGGCATCAGGCATGTGGGCGAAACCACCGCCAAAAAAATCGCTAAAAAAGTGAAGTCGCTGGATGTGCTTTTAAACGCCACAAAAGAAGAGCTGCTGGCTATCGATGAGGTTGGTGAAATCATTGCCGTGAGCCTGCACCATTATTTCTCCAATCCGCAGAACAAGGCCATCATCAACCGTCTCGTTGCCGCCGGGCTACAGTTTTCGGTAAGCGAAGAGCAGCAACAGAGTACAAGCGATAAGCTGAAAGACCTGACAATAGTGATCAGTGGGGTGTTTGCGCTCCACAGCCGCGACCAGTACAAAGAAATGATCGAGCTGAACGGAGGTAAGAACTCAGGGTCCATTTCCAAAAAAACCAGCTTTGTGCTGGCGGGTGACAATATGGGACCGGAGAAGTTAAAAAAAGCGGAATCCCTGGGAGTAAAGATTATCAGCGAAGATGATTTTCTTAAAATGCTCAACTAAACAAGGAAGTATCCGCATGCACTTATTCATATCATAGGATTAATTTAAAACATGATACAGGAACAAGGCACCGAATTCATTGATTCCCCGGAAGTACACCGCTTCCCGGGCTACAGCCTGTTCATGCGGCCCGACAACATCATTGAGCTTCACTTCGAAAACGGGTTCAGCGGAAGCGTGGACGATGCCAGGCATATGGTGCAGCTGTTTAAGAAGCTCAGCGGACGCTTTAAGCCGTCGCTACTGGTAATTTGCAGCGAAGACAACACCTTCAGCAAGGAAGCCCGTGAGTATACCGCCTCCAGGGAGGTGTCGGCTGTGCTGAAAGCAGATGCTTTTGTGATCAAAGGCCTGGCCCTTCGCATCATCGGAAATGGCTACCTGAAGATCAACAGACCCAGGCGCCCTACCCGCTTGTTCAATTCCAAAGAGGAGGCCATCGACTGGCTGAAACGGATCGACTGATACCTTGCCATTGCTGCTAAACCGGAGAATGAAAATGCCGGCGTGCGCTGAGGGCCGGGGGCAGCCCGTTTTTACTTTTTCTTATTTTTCTTCCCCTTGTATTTCTTATCTTCCTGCTCAGCATCCCGGATGAGCTTACGCCAGTTGTCATCGGCATTATCCGTAAGGGCCAGTGTTTCCGTATACTCGGATTTTTTCACTTCCAGCACGTTGATCTTCTTATCCATAAAAGCTTCGATCTCTTCCAGCACAGGCCGTTCTTCGGGGCTGCAAAACGAAACCGCGATCCCTTTGTGATTGCCCCTGCCCGTACGGCCTACGCGGTGCACGTAGTTCTCGGCTACTTCCGGCAGATCGTAGTTGATGACATAATCCACGTTGGCAATATCCACGCCGCGCGCGCTCACATCCGTAGCGATGAGCAATTTCACCCTGCCGCTTTTGAACTCCGCCATTACCTCCAGCCTGCTGTCCTGGTCTTTGCCCCCGTGCATCGTCAGGCTGTCGATCTTAACCCGCTTCATGGCCTCATACACACGTTCGGCCCTTACTTTGGTCCTGACAAATACCAGGATCCTGGCTCCGGGATTCTCATTCACGATGCGTTCCAGGAAAAAGCGCTTATCATCCATATTCACAAACATCACCGAGTGGGTCACATTTTTCGAAACGGGATCTTTGGGCGAGATCTGGATACGGATAGCACTGCTGTTCACCAGCGAATAGGCCAGCTTTTTGATCTTTTCATTGATGGTGGCCGAGAAAAAGAGGGTCTGGCGACGGCGAGGCAGGTATTTAATAAGGTCTTCAATATCTTTATAAAAACCCATATCCAGCATGAGGTCGGCCTCATCGAGCACCAGCGCCCTGATGTTGCGCAAATCGATGTACCGCTGGCTGGCCAGATCGAAGAGCCTGCCCGGAGTAGCCACTAAAATATCAACGCCCTGCCTGAGCGCGTCTATCTGCGGGTCCTGGTCGACGCCGCCAAAAATGCCAAGCGTACGCACGTCCGTATATTTCCCAATGGTGTTGAATACCTCCGTGATCTGGATGGCCAGCTCGTGTGTCGGTACCATCACAATAGCCCGGATTCCCTGCCCTACGCCCGCTTTGGAGATCAGGTGCAGGATAGGAATGGCAAAGGCTGCCGTTTTACCCGTACCCGTTTGAGCAATGGCCAGCACATCTTCACCGTTCAGGATATTCGGAATGGCTTTGAACTGGATATCGGTGGGGCGCTTAAAGCCTGATTCCTCAAGGCTTTGCTTGATCTCGGGAATGATATGGTATTCGGAAAATTTCATGGTGTTGTCAGATTCACAAATGTACTATTAATATCCGTGATAAAAAGAGAGCACATTTTGACCTGCCGGGTCCACTTTGCCCTTTGCTCTTGATGAGAATGGCTACATCGGTAAAAAAGCAGATACACTATCGTCCATTGGATACATTCAGTAAACTATTCTGAATGTTTTGGGCGTCCGGGCGCGCTTTCCGCTGCAATTCCCGTCACGAGGTGTCGTGACGGGCGATTTACGCTGCAATCGCTGACGCAGCTTGCGGTATCATTAAGGTCTGTAACCCTGCACGCTGCATTATTCTTCGCATGCTTTCTCTGCGGACTTTGCACCTAAGCTCTTTTTTAGGGTTTCCGGAAAATTTCTATATTTGGTATAGCAAAAACATCACATCATGGTAAAACGATACGCCAAAACCCTGTTCGTTGTTTGTTTTCTCAGTTGCCTTTACGGTTCTGTCCACGCACAATGCTACCGTAAAGGCTCTCTGCTGATCAGCGTTTCCGAAGGTTCGGTCTTTTCCAATTACACCACCAACGACATCAGCGGCAGCAAGCCGGTGCTGATGCATTCCCAATTTATCTGTGGCGACCGGGACCCGCTTATCATTGAATATGGCTTAAGCAAACGGTTGGGTGTGGGCCTGAGCGCCGGCACGGATATCTTTAAGGTGAACGCTTCTGAATTCTATCACACGGATGCTCCGGGCAATACCATGAAGCTATTCACCAACGAGCTGACGGTTGATGTGAACTACCATGTGTTTGTGAATAAGCGCCTCGACCTGTCCGTTTTCCTGTCTACAGGTTTGTTTAGCGTCAATTACACCAATAAGCAAAGCGACGTCAGTCAACAATACAACGCATCGGGCGGCATTCTGCGTTTTGGCACAAAAGCCCGCTATTATTTCTGGAAACGTTTGGGCGCTTTCGGCATGGTGAGTTCCTTTACCGGCACGGCCTCTCCCAAACAGGTAAAGGGAAACACGGTCGCTCAGAATTATTCCACTTCCCTGGATGGCGTGGCCATTGAAGCAGGGCTTTGTTTCAGGATTTTAAAATAATAAGAAACAGTCAATTTACTTTTCCGAGATTTTCACCAGCTGAATCGGGAGGCTGATGATGGACTGAAAATTATTGCCGGCAGCCAGCGTGTCTTCGTCCTCTTCCTCGTAATGCCATTCGATGGTAGTGCCGCTCACTTTGTCCTTTAAAGCTTCCAGCTTTTTCAACAGATTAAGAATGCAAACAGAAGAGCTGCTGTTGTAATACTCCAACTGGATGACGGCACGAATGCCCTTCGCCGGATTCTCGGAATAAGCATCCAGCGCTTCAAATAACGGCTTATAAAAAGCTACCGAATTTTCAGGAATAGACCTTCCTATAATGTCAAGCCGGCCCGCAGTCGGGTCAAAGCAGATATAGGGCGTAGATTGCGTGGCCTGATGGGTATAAATCTTCATATAAACGTCCTGTATAGTAGGTTTTTGTTCTCAACCAAATATAACTTTAATTTATTAAACTGCAAACGGGGAAAAATCAAAAATGAGGGAGATGGGCCGCCGCAACGCTTCCGGTCTGGCGCAACAGCTCTTCCAGCTCTTCTCCTGTGAGGTCGCGCCACTCCCCGCTTTTTAATTTGCCAAGAGCAATGTGCATTACCCGTACCCGCTGGAGTTTAATGACCTGGTAATTGTAGGCATTGCACATTCTGCGGATTTGGCGGTTCATACCCTGAGTGAGCACAATCCGGAAGATCCGTTTGGCATTTGGCTCCCGGCTTACCCGGCAGGGCTTTGTGGTTTCACCCATGATCTCAATGCCCTGCGCGATCTCATTTAAAAAAGCAGTACGCACCGGCAGGTTCAGGGTTACAAGGTATTCCTTTTCATGCCCTGCTTCGGCATTGGCAATGGCATTGATAAGCTCCGCATGATTGGTTAGCAGGATCAGTCCTTCCGAATCCTTATCGAGCCTACCCACGGGATAAATGGTTTGCGGATGGTTAATGGCATCGATGATGTTATTGGGAATTTTTTCGGTGGTGCATTCAATGCCTTTAGGCTTGTGATAGGCAATATACGTTGGCACAAATGCCTTCCGCTCTATGTCCGTACCATCAACGGATACCGTGTCGTCCTCTCCCACCAGCGTTTTAAGCGTTGCCGGCCTGCCGTTCACTTTCACACGCTGTTCGCCGATAAGCACAATGGCCTTTCGGCGCGATGTAAAACCCGACCGGGCAATGTACTTGTCTACAGTCATGCTTTCACCGGCCCTTATTTACATTCCTGTATAAGAAAGAGGTATAAATGTGCCTGCGGGCAAAGCGCCCCTGCGAGTCGGCATTGATGAGCTTCACATAGGTATTTTCAGGAACCCCGTAATATTCATATCCCGTTCCGTCCTGGAAATCAATGCGCAGGCGCTTACCCGTATAGGTAATATCGGCAATCTGCGAATTGGTGGTCGTGTTGGTATAGTCCTCACGCGTAGCCTCGATGGTTTCCGGCGCGATGCTTACTAAAAAATGATAGGCCTCAATGATGCGCTTGCTCTTTTCTTCCGCCTCTTCTTTCAGCTGCGCGTTATCCTGGATCTTATCAGGGTGATACTCCTTCATAAAATTCCTGTACAGGCTTTTCAGCTCACTTACCGTCACATCTTTATCCACTCCCAAAAGCTTGCGGTATTCTACAATTTTTCTCATGTCTAGATCCGGGATCAGGCTCCCTTTTTAAATTTTCCGCAAAGATACGCTTATTTTGCGAATACGCTGTTTAAAGCTTTTATTAAGGCCCGGCTATTTGCAACTACGGAGCCTCTACGCATAGCGTATCACATAGATAATATTGGAAGTCAGCTTCGTATTATCGATCACTTCCAGTGTTAGATGCGAAAATGTGGCAATGGTATCTTTAATAAGAGTGCCACTCACGAAATGCAGGCCATCGGTTTGTGTTTTATTGAAGCCGAATACTTTCGTGCTCATGAACTCCGTATACCAGGTGCCTTTCTGGCGGTTGGCAATGTCCTTGTCGGCATCGCGGATAACCAGTACACCTCCCTGTTTGAGCTTAGCCACGCAATTGCGGATCACCTGTACCTGCTGCTCTTCTTTGAGGTAATGCAATACATCGCTGATGATAAAGCCATCCGACTCGGGGAATTCGAAGCTGGTGACGTCGCCTACCGCAAACGACAACTTATCCGATTTGTCGACACAGTTATCAGCTACGGCAATTTTATCGTCGTCGTAGTCCACACCCAGGATCGTACGCTGCCTTCCTTTGTACATGAGCATATACGGCAAAAAGCCGTAGCCGCAACCCACATCCACGATCTGTCCCTGTTTGGGCATCAGGCTTTCAAAGAGGGCGTAATTGCCCTCCAAGGCTGTTTTGATGCGGCAGTACCATTCTAGTACCGGCCCTTTGTAAATATAGTTGCGGATCAGGCGGGAGCGGTAATAGCTCACCGGCTCAAACTCTTCGCGCAGGAGCGCATATTCCCTGCGCATGTAGGCGCATATCTGTTTGGTACGCTCCTGGTAGGTGGTGCCGAAGGAGGCATTATCCTGTGTGATCCTTGGCAGGACCTTTACCGTAAGCGCGCCGTCCTTGAAGTGAAAATCATGTTTTGTTACTGTATCGCCGGCGCCATGAATGAGCAGGGGAATAACATCCAGCTTCAGCTGTTCTGCCAGCAGGAAAGCGCCTTTGTGAAATCGGTGGATCTCACCATCCACACTGCGCGTACCCTCCGGGAAGATCAATATGGAATAGCCCTGCTTCACCAGTGCTTCGAGTTTGACCAGGCTTTTTTCGTAGCCTTCGGAAGCCGGGTAATAATCTGCCAGCTTCACGATCCAGCCATAGAAAGGAGAATTGTAAACCCAATCGTTGGTAAACACAATCATCTTTGGGTAGAGTTGCAGGGTAAGCGCCAGGTCGATGTGCGACTGATGGTTGGCCACGATCACCGCAGGTTTCCGGAAAGTCTCGCCGCCGGTGTTAACGATGGTTTTCTTCACGTTCACAAAGCTGGCCAGCACTGCACGGAAAACATAAACGATGATATAATGAAAGATCAGCTTGCGGGTTGCTCTCTTTGCCGGGAAAACAGTAAAGAGAATAAGCCCGCAGAGAGTAATAAATAGCGAACCCAGCACAAAGCCGGCAAATCCGATGATGGTAATGAGCATGTACTTGGCGGTATACGGCAGTTTGCCTTTGTAGCGCCTGTTCAGCACCATCCAATTGAACAGCAACGGCTGTACGATGAAAGAAATAAAAACCACACACAGCATACCGATGATGGTGATTAGGGCAATGGATTTGAGGGCGGGATGTTTGGCAAAAACCATCACGCCAATACCGATGATGGTGATGAGTGCCGACAGGAGAATAGAGGATTTAAAAGAATCAAGGTTCTTTTTGCCATACTTGTATTCGGTAAGCAGGCCATCCATGATGAAGATGCTGTAGTCGTCGCCCAGACCAAAAATAAAGGTAGAAATGATGATGTTGATGATGTTGAATTGAATGCCAAACAGGGCCATGATTCCCAGGATCCAGAGCCAGCTGATGAACATGGGCAGAAAATTGATGACTGCCAGCTCAATGCGGCCATGGTTCAGCAGCATAAAGCCAAATACCAGGATAGACGTGATGAGCAAAATGGTGTTGAAATCAGAGCTGATCACCTCGACGAATTTCGCTGTCAGGTTTTGCTTGTCGAACACCACCACATTGGGGTCATCACCAAAGGCCTCATAAATGAGGTGGCGGTTCTCTGCCTCTACCTTGATGTGGTTGATGATAGTAGGTTTTCCGTTCACCTTCCCCACCCACTCTTTGAACAAGAGCTTCGACAGGGTGTCGGAATCCGCGGCAGATAAGGTTCCAGGGCTTTCTTCCAGCAAATTGTAAAACGAGGCGAAAGCATTTTCCTTGAACTTGTAAGCAAGGCCTGCGTCGATGAGGTGTTTCTTCAAAGAGTCTTTCTTAGCTGCCGTAAAAAATGCATTCCAGCGCTGGATCCGGTTTTTCTGCTCCTGCTCCGACATAAACAAAGCGCTCACCGAAGCGTATTTTTTGATGAGGCCCTTTGCCTTCAGCCCCTGCAATTTGGCCGACACATTTTGATTATTGTCCAGGGCTTCGTTGAGCGTGGCGCCGTTGCTGAATACATAAACAGAACGGGCCGCAAAATGATTGACATCGTCGAGGTGCTTTTCAGCGGCCCGCAGCTTGTCCGTCATAAAACTCATGCGGTTCATATCGCTGTCGAAGGATACGGACCGTGCAAACCAGGCAAATACCAGCGTCAGCAGGAAAGCAGCTACCACGATCACCTTATTCTTATCGTAGCGGTATGAGGTGATCCGGTCGATCCAGTTGCTGTGCTGTGGCTTATGCCCGTTTTCCAAGGCACCGGAGGCTTCCGGGGACACCGAAGCCTCTTTTTTAAAGCTGAAGCGCAACAGATGCGGCAATACAATGATCGAGAACAGCATGGCGCCGATGAGCGAAAAAGCGGCGAACAGGCCGAAATCGTGTAAGGCTTCCGACTTGGCAAACATCAGGCTCAGAAAAGCACCCACCGTAGTGGTACAGCCAATGAGCATGGGAAGGGTGAGGTCTTTCAACACCGTTGTCACATCGCGGGTGTGCTTGTAGTGGGTGAAAAAATGCAGGGAATAATTAATGGCAATCCCCAGCACCACCGCTCCTGCCCCAATGGCTATAGCCGACACCACGCCTTTGAACACAAACAACAGCCCCAGTGAGAATACCATTCCAAAGGCTACCGGGAAGAGAATGAAGATGGTAACCAGCGGGTTTTTAAAATAGAAGCCGAGGATGAGGGCAATCAGGATCACGGCAATGCCGGTGGTGTAGAGGCTGTCTTTTCGCAACTGTCCGGCATTTCCGGCAGACACCATCGCTGCGCCGAAAGGCTCTGTTTTCACGATGGCGCTTTTCAGGTTAGCCTGGTCGGCAATACTGTCGGCACTATGGATCAGGTGGGCGTTGCCCTTGGTATCGTTTGGCAGATGCGCCGGGGTAATGAACAGCAAGAGGTGCCTGTGATCCCGGGTAACGATGTGGCCGTTATAGGTCTCGAAGTTCTCATCGAGCTGTATGCCCTGCAGCTTTTTAAGTGCAATCGGCGTAAAGTGCAGTGGGTCGCGCTGGATGTACCTGCCCAGCACCATGCCCGAAGGCGAAAGCAGGACGTCATAATCCTTTTTGAGCGTGGCGGCAATGCTATCGTGAGCGATGAGTCCCGATATCCGGGCATAATCGCCTTCTTCAAGGAATAAGGGCAGGTTACGGTAAAACAGGTCGTAAACCTGCTGCATGCGATCGTCTTCCAGCCTGAAAGTGATGTCTTTGTAATCGGTAGGTTTCAGGGTTCTGAGCAAGGCGGCATGTACCGAATCTGCAAGGTCTGCCATCTGATCGGCTTGTTCCGGCTTAGCTACCGAAAAATGCAGGATGAGCTTATCCTTTGATTTTAAGTTCTCCAGGATGGAATTGATGGAGCGCGAATTTTTATCGGAAGGCACAAAACGGGTAATGTCTTCTTCCAGTCCGATCTTCGAAGCCAGGAAACCAAGCAGCCCGCAACAAAAGAGCACTAATATGATAAAAACCGTTTTGCGTTTTTGAAAGAAATGGTATAGCAAAAGGGACAAATTAAACATAGGGGTTAAAGATAATAAAAAAGACCTGACCGGCTGAATACCCCTATAAATTTTGTAAGCCTCTTCACAGGCAAAATCCTGACATTTAGCCTTCAGGTTCGGAGCACCGGTGAGCGCAGGGCTCTATCCATTCAGCCGGGAGCGATATCTCTTAATATCTTACCGCAGCCGGTGCAAGCATCTAATGGGAGAAACAATAATAAATTCAGTACCAGGCGGTTCAAGGATCTATTTATAAAAAATAATCCGGAAAGCTTCGCCATACAGGAAAATAATATTAAACTTGAGCAGAACCAACAGAAAGGAGATCATGAACTGACAACTGATGTTCCGGATATTGGTTTCAAACTAAACAAAATGCATCATTTACATGTCGACATTAATCGCTGATAGCGGCTCTACAAAAACAGACTGGGTTCTGATAAAAGACAAGAATATCATTTTCCAATACCAAACCATTGGTTTTAATCCTTACTTCCAAAGCAGTGAGGATATTTACAACGAGATCAAGGATATGCTGATCCCTGTACTCCAGGACCAGCTTTTCGACATCAGGCATATCGCCTATTATGGCGCTGGCTGCTCTACACCCAATAAGGTGCAGGTGGTGAAACAAGGGCTGTACCTGGCTTTCGGGAACATTCTATCGGAAGTGAACCACGATTTGCTTGCTTCAGCCAGGGCCCTGTTCGGCAAAGAAAAGGGCATTGCCTGTATCCTCGGCACCGGCAGCAACAGTTGCCTGTACGACGGAGAGTCGGTTGTTGAGAACATCCCCTCTGTAGGTTACCTGTTTGGCGATCACGGCAGCGGCGCCACCATTGGCCGTACCTTTGTACAGCGCTATTTCGACGGGGAGCTGCCTCCCCACCTGGTGGCGGCTTTCGAAAAAGCAGGTTACCACCGCGAGATCATCCTGGAGAATGTTTACAAAAAGCCAATGCCAAGCAAGTACCTGGCCAGCATCGTTACATTCATGTCTGCCTACAATAATGACAGCTGCATCAAAGACATCATCAGGGATTGCTTCCGGGAGTTCTTCAAGGCCCAGGTGTCCAAATACACCAATGCCAAAGAGCTCTCTGTAAATTCAGTAGGCTCTATCGGCTACCATTACCGCGAACTGCTGGAGGATGTGGCCAAAGAACAGGGCTATACCATAGGCAACATCATCAAATCGCCGATGGAGGGTTTGATCAGGTACCACAGCTAAGAAGGCTTCCTGCTTTTTGCCACGAACGGCCTGGCAACGCCGGCACCGGCATGCTTCATACGATCCGGCAGAAGATGCCGTAAAACACATGAAACCATGTTCGGAAAAACGTCCGTATTATAGCGCAGGGCTGGCTTCCTTATGCTTCATCAAAGGAATCAGCAACAGCAGGCCCAGGATAAAGAAAACGATCAGCGATAACACGGCCGGGCGCATGCCGCCCATGATCTGGCTGATGGTGCCGAATAACACGGTTCCGAGGATCATGCCCAGTTTTTCTACCACATCGTAGAAACTGAAAAAGCTGGTATGGTCCTGCGTAGCCGGCAGGTACTTACTGTAGGTGCTTCGCGACAGTGCCTGGATCCCGCCCATTACGAGGCCTACCAGGAAAGCCACAATATAAAAGTGCATCGGTGTTCTCACCACCAGGTAAGTGAACACACAAATGAAAATCCAGATAAGAATGGCAGCCATGAGGGATTTGATGTTTCCGACAATGGTGGAGAGCCACGAAAACAGGTAAGAGCCTGCAATGCCCACAAACTGGATGATAAGGATGCTGACGATGAGGGAGGTCGTCTTGGTTNNGGTTTTCTCGGCCTCTTCGCCGGTACCCCAGTCGATTTCATTCCTTGCAAACAGAACGGCAACCACCATCACCGTTTGTACGCCCATGTTGTAAAAGAAATAGCCCGAGAGGAATTTTTTAAGGTTCGGAAGCTGCTTGATTTGTGCCCATACGCCTTTTAGCTCGGTGAAACCTTTGGAAAAAATCCCCTTCCTGTTTTGCTCGTGCATTACCGCCAGGTGATTGGGCAAACGGCGGAAAGTAACCTGGGCAAAGCCCATCCACCAGATCCCGACAAGCAAAAAGGAAATACGCACATCAATCCCCTTGTATTGATCGAGGTCGCCCAGAAGGTGGTAAAAGGTTTTGGTCATGACCAGGGCCAGGCAAACAATCAGCAGTAAAGAGCTACCGAAATACCCAAGGGCGAAGCCGCGTGCGCTGACCTTGTCCTGGTTTTGTTCGGAGGCAATCTGCGGCAGGTAGGAATTGTAATATACCAGGCTTCCCCAAAAGCCGACAGTGGCCGTTACAAAAGGAATGAAGCTCAGTCCGAGGTGTTCTTTATTGAAAAAGAACAGGCACATGCATGACAGCGCCCCGAGGTAGCAGAAAAACTGGAGAAAGCGTTTTTTGTTGCCCAGGTAATCGGCAATACCGCTCAGCAAAGGCGTGATGAGCACGACGATGGAAAGCGCAAAGGCGTACACAAAAGAGTACAGGTTCTGGTTTTCGAATTCAAAGCCGAACAGGCTGACGTTGTGATTCACAATTTCGCCTGCCGCATTTTTGGTAACGGTCACCGCATCATAAAAATTGGGAAAGATCGCGGAGGTGATCACCAGCGGGAATACGGAATTGGCCCAGTCATAAAAGGTCCATGCTTTAATGATTCGGGGATTGTCTTTTTCGATCGTGGTAGCTGTGTTCATTGCAGGGAGTTATGGGTTTAATTTATGTCAACTGTGTTTTAGTTAATAATCTGATGCTTCGGGCACAGAGGCAAGCACTCTGAAAAAAAATGCGTTTTTGGTTATCGCCTGCACCCGGATTGACGACAACCGTAAGAACGATCATGCTTAGTTTTTAATAATCTCGAATTCTACACGGCGGTTTTTGGCCCTGTCGGCCTCCGTATCATTTCCGGCTACAGGCTGGGAGCTGCCATAGCCTTTAAAATACAATTTATTCTGCACGCCTTTTTTAATGAGGTATTCAAATACTTCGCGAGCGCGCAGCTCGGAAAGCTTCTGGTTCTTCGATTTTGATCCCGAGTTATCGGAATGGCCGTCGATCTGCACTTCCATCTTCGGGTTGCGAATCAGGTATTGAGCCAGCTTGTTGAGTTCTGCATAGGATTCGGGAAGGAGGTAGTAGCGGCCATTCTCGAAAAAGATATTTTTGAGCTGTACCCTCTCCCCCACTTTAATGTTTTTTTTCACCTGGAGCACAGAGTCCTGATCATCGATGCTGAACGAGCCTACAATCTCCACTTTCACCTTTTCCACGGGTTCCCTGGCTCTCACAAGCGAAACATCATCCACAAAATAATAGGCTTCCTTGAACCCGAATTTAAACACGTTCAGCCGTATCATGTCGCGCTTCACAGAAGGACTGAAATTTCCGATCGTGATGTATTTCTCTCCGCCATCGGCAAGGTATTTGCCCGAGATCTTAAACCACTGGTAATTATTGATCAGGCTTCCTTTCTTTACTACCGAATCGATCATGGCTGTTTTCACCACATCGCCCTGGCTTTTGTAACCGGCTTTGGTAAACAGGGCGCCGATGGATTTGAGGCTGGCATTGCTCCACCAGGCCAGGCGAATATACATCTCGAACTCGTAGGTGCTACCGCGATGCAAAGATTCGGCAAGCTTCACCTGCATAAACTCCTTGTACTTTTTCTGGTAGCGCAGGCCGGCAAAGCAGCTTCCCGAATGGGCGCCTTTATGGACCGAGCTGTCGTTGCTAAGGGGTTCCTGGTAAAAATCGACGCTGGCGATCTGCTGCCAGGGAATCGCCTGGCGGATGCTTCCCGATTTTTTCCGGTAATTCTCAAAACTGCCGTTGGGCACAATGTTCTTTTGTATCTCGGCGGGCTGCTGGGCAAGGGCTGTATGGCAGCAATACAGGAATATCAATAAGCAGCAGGCAGTTTTTCTCATACGATAATAGTCTACAAAAATAAGTTTTAGGGATTAATTGGTAAATAATTGTTATAAACAGCCTTTTGCCACTGCTAAAAATACCTTCCGAACAGGCCGTTTTGACTCCTGCCGGCAATAATTTACAGAAAAATACGGGATAATGTTTGCAGGAATAAAAAAAACCGTATATTTGCCATCCAAAATTAAAGGAACAGAATTTTTAAACTATAGATAATGGCAAACCATAAGTCGGCAATTAAAAGAATCAGATCAAACAACGCAAAACGTTTACAAAATCGTTATTATGCAAAAACTACCCGTAACGCTGTAAAAAAATTACGCGGTACTGAAGATAAAAAAGATGCAGCTGCATTATTACCTAAAGTAGTGGCGATGCTTGATAAATTGGCTAAAAAGAATATCATCCACAAGAACAAAGCGTCTAACCTGAAATCAAAATTAGCGAAGCGTGTAAACGCGATCAGCAAGTAATTCAGACCAGCGTACAATTAATATACAGAATCTCATTTGTGTGCTCACAAGTGGGATTTTTTTTTGCTTTTTACTCTAAATTTATTAGGCTTTAATTAATAAATTCCTATTTTTGTCGAAAAATCCATTCTAACCTTTAAAATATGAATACTAAAACTCTACGAAATTTAACACTTGCTGTCGGTGCCACTGCATTGCTAGTTGGATGCAATGGTTTAGGAAAAATGATCAAAAAACAAAAGACCATTACCTATGACGTAAAACCTAATCCCCTGGAAATGCATGGAGATAGCGTAGTATTTACCGTTAGCGGTAAGTATCCTGCTAAAGTTTTTGCCAAAAAAGCCACAGTGACTGTTACTCCTGTAGTAAAATATTCAGGTGGTGAAAAAGCGATGAAACCTGTCGTTCTTGTTGGTGAAAAAGCAACAGGTTCAGGGCAGAAAATCAGCTATTCAACAGGTGGAACATTTAGCTATACAACCGAGAAATTTGCCTACGAACCAGGCATGAAGGTCGCTAAAGTGGAATTACGCGCTCAGGGTGCCGTGAAGAAAAAAACCAAAGATTTCACCCCGGTTGAGATCGCAGACGGTACCATTGTAACACCTTTACTGGTGCGTAACGATGAGAAAGGAATTGCTGCTAAAGACGCTTTCGTGAAAACGACTCCGGCTAACCAGACAGCAAATATTTATTATGTGATCAATAAGTCTGATGTAAGGGCTTCCGAGCTGAAAAGCGACGAGATGAAAAACTTACAGTCATTCATCAATACCAACATCAACAGCCAGTGGTATGAGTTTAAAGGCATCAACGTGTCTGCTTATGCTTCTCCGGACGGTGAATTATCATTGAACGAAAACCTAGCAAAAGACCGTGCTAAATCCGGTTCCAAAGCGTTAATGGGCGAGTTCAAAAAGAACAAAAACAAAGACCAGAAATTCGGTAAAGAAGAATCCAACTACACCACTCAGACAACGGCTGAAGACTGGGATGGCTTCCAAACATTGATGCAGCAATCGACTATTGCTGACAAAGACCTGATCTTACGCGTTTTAACTATGTACAAAGACGGTGATCAGCGTGAAAAAGAGATCAAAAATTTATCTAAAACCTACACCGAGGTTGCTGAGAAAATTTTACCGAAATTACGTCGTTCCGTGTTAACTGTAAACGTTGACAAAAAATCACGCACAGACGAAATGATCTCTAAATTAGCGACTACTTACCCTGACAGCTTATCTGTAGAAGAGTTATTATACGCTACAACGTTAACAACCGACCAAAACGTTCAGATCCAGATCTTACAATCTGCTGAGAAAAAATACGCAAGCGACTGGAGAACATCCAACAACTTAGGCGTTGCTTTATTAATGCAGAACAAAGTATCGGAAGCCGGTGAAGCATTCAAACGTGCTGAAGGTACTGCTAACGGAAACCCTATCCTGATGAACAACCTGGGCATCATCGCTGCTAAATCCGGTGACCGCAGAAAAGCAATGGAATATTACGACAAAGCTTCCGGTGCAGGTAAAGAAGTAAACTACAACAAAGGTATCGTAAACATCCGCGATGGTAAATACTCTGACGCTGTTTCTAACTTCGGCGACTACAAAGGCTTCAACAAAGCTTTAGCTGAATTATTGAACGGAAACACAGGTGCTGTTGCAACAACGCTTGACGCCAGCACAGAAAAAGACATGGCATGGTCATACTACCTGAAAGCTGTTGCTGCTGCCCGTTCTAACAACGCCGCTGAAGTGAACTCGAACTTAAAAACAGCGATCGGTAAAGACGGTTCATTAAAAGCTGCTGCTAAAGATGACGCTGAATTCATCAAATTACGCGACAACGCTGATTTCAAAGCGATGGTAAACTAATCTGAGCTTATCCTTAAAAAGATCTCCCGCCCAACAGCGGGAGATTTTTTTTGGTCTATCCTGTAAGCTTTTCAAAACCTTGCAGGTATAGGCGGTGTAGATGAACAAAAAACTGTATCTTTAGGCACACACATATACATGGCCAAAGTAATCCCATTCAGAGCTATACGCCCACAGCATGATAAAGTACACCTCGTTGCATCACGCTCTGTAGACGGTTATAATACCTCAGAACTGAGAGATAAGCTCGCAGGAAACCCCTATTCCTTTCTGCACGTCATCAATCCTGATTTTGAAGATGGAGTTAAAACCAAACCCGGATCAAGAGAGCGTTTGCAGAAAGTAAAAAAGCACTTCAAAAAATTTGTCCGCGAAAAGATCTTTCTGAGAGACGAGTCGCCCTGCTATTACCTTTACAGGCAGATCAAGGAGAATGACGAGTTTATCGGCATTATTGCCTGCACCAGCATCGACGATTATATGAACGGCGTGATCCGGGTGCATGAGCAAACACTGACCCAGCGCGAGGAAAAGCTGAAAGACTACCTCGATGTCTGCGAGTTCAACGCCGAGCCTGTGTTATTCAGCTATCCCAACGATAAGGTGATCGACGCGATTTCCGAAGAGATCAGCCACACCAGGCCCGACTATGATTTCAGCACGACCGATAAGGTAAGGCACACAGTATGGATCATCGATAGCCGTAAAACGGTCAAGCAGATCGCCGAGCGCTTTAGCGGCATTCCGCATATTTATATTGCCGACGGCCATCACCGCTCGGCATCCTCAGCCCTGCTCGGCAGGCTAAGGCGCAGCAGCCGGAAATCCTACACCGGCGAGGAAGCCTTTAACTATTACCTGGGCGTCTTCTTTCCGGAAAACCACCTGAAGATATACGACTACAACCGCATTGTGAAAGACCTCAATGGCTTATCGGTAGAGCAGCTGATCGGGCATCTGAAAACGAATTTCATTGTCAGTAAAATTGATGAGCCCGATTTCAGGCCACGCCGCAAGCACGAGCTGTCGATGTATGTTGGCAATACCTGGTATTCTCTACAGGTAAAAGAAGGCATTTACAATCCCGATGATCCTATCGGAAGCCTGGATGCCGATATCCTTACCAAATACATCCTGTCGCCGATCCTGGACATCCACGACCTCAAAACCGACAAACGCATTGGATTCGTGCCGGGCGTAAAAGGCAGCATTGCCCTGAAACGCCAGGTAGATGAAGGAAAAGCCGCCGTGTCATTCGGCCTGTATCCGGTAACGATGGAACACCTGAAATGGATCGCAGACACCAATAACATCATGCCGCCGAAATCGACCTGGGTGGAACCGAAGATGCGCAGCGGCCTGCTGATCTATAGCCTTGAAGAATAATGCACTCTCCCGATATTCATATTACCGGCATTGATGAAAAAGACCTTGATGCACTCAGAGCCATCAGCATTCAATCTTTCACCGAAACATTCTCGGAGCATAATACGGAAGACGACATGCGCACGTATGTATCTGAAAACCTAAGCCCGGAAAGGCTTCTCCATGAGCTGCAAACAGTGGGGTCACACTTTTACATGCTACGCCTGGGTGATGAGCCGGCAGGTTACCTGAAGCTGAATGAAGTACCGGCGCAAACCATGCCCGGAAAACCCGGCACGCTTGAAATAGAGCGCATTTACATTCTCCGGGCCTTTCATGGAAAGCAACTGGGAACGCTCCTGCTACGGCATGCCATGGACAAAGCCAGGGAAAAAGATTATGCAAAAATCTGGCTGGGCGTATGGGAGCACAATACCAAAGCCATAGCCTTCTACGAGCGCAACGGCTTTGTAAAAACAGGATCGCACGATTTTGTGCTGGGGAATGATGTGCAAACCGATTATGTGATGGAACGCTCACTGACCAATTAAGACATGCCCGTAAAAGAAAACATACAGCATTTCAAATCCGCACTACCGGCCCATGTGACGATGGTAGCGGTTTCCAAGACCAAACCGGCAGATATGCTCCTGGAAGCATACAAGGCCGGACAAAAAGATTTCGGCGAAAATTATGTACAGGAGCTGGTAGACAAAGAAGCCATCTTACCGAAAGATATCCGCTGGCATTTCATCGGGCACCTGCAAAGCAATAAGGTGAAATACATCGCGCCTTTCGTGTACCTGATCCACGGCGTGGACAGCCTGAACCTGCTGAAAGAGATCAACAAGCAAGCGCAAAAAAACAAGCGCGTAATCGATTGCCTGTTGCAGCTGCATATCGCTGAGGAAGAAAGCAAATTTGGCTTTGATGTGGAAGAAGTCAAAACCTTGCTGCATTCAGCTGAGCTGAAAAACTATCCGCATGTGGCGGTGAAAGGCTTTATGGCCATGGCTTCCAACACAGATGATACTCAAAAGATCCGTGATGAATTCAAACAGGTGAAACTGCTACAGGAAGCGTTTCCTCAATACAAGATCTTAAGCTTTGGCATGAGCGGCGATTATGCGCTTGCCATCGAAGAAGGCAGCACGATGGTACGCATCGGCAGCAGCATTTTTGGCGAACGGGATTATAGCAAGTAACATACAGCCGTTTCAACCAGCCTTTATTTGAAGTAGAATTTGGCACCCAAAGAGAGTGAAGGAATAAAAAAATTATTGGAGAATAGATTGGGAATACCTTTCCTGCTTGTATTGTATTGTTTATAGTAAATGCTATTGAATCCGAAGTGTCCATAAATGACCAATTCGTTTTTTCGTAAATTATATTCTACTCCTGATTGAATACCTTTGTTATTTATGATGACGGTGTTGTCAATCATATCAGGTGTTTGATAATTTCTCTTATACAAGTTAAAATAAATATTCAAAGGTACTGTTATCCTTTGTTGCTTATAGAGCTCAACCCTCAATGACACTGCCGGCCCCAATGTATTAAGGTTCCTTCCGGACACTTTTAAATCATATACTAAGCCTATCCCTGCTGCAAATTCGCAACGATTAATTGCACATAATGCTCCGACAGACTGTTCATTAAAAAAAGGGTTAACGCCCCCTAAGCTATTGAAATGAGATGTGGTGAAACATCCCAATCTTAATTTAGGTGGCGTTAACTGCCCGTTCTCCTGCGACCAGACGCAGGTTGAGCAAAGAATAAAAAAAAGTCCCAGATACTTCATTAATACATTAGCTGAACGAAGTCGAAACTACAAGGCCAACTCCAGCGTTGGGTCCCAGAATTTTTTCTTAAAATCAACGACTTTGTCATATTCCACTTTTACCTTTTCTTTCTCCAGCAATTCCTGCATGGCGAAAGGCGTAGCAAAATGGTGTTTGCCGGAAAGCAGGCCGTTGCGATTCACCACGCGGTGTGCCGGCACTTTGGGTTTTTGGCTATGCGCTGCATGCATCGCATAGCCTACCAGGCGCGAAGAGCCTTTGGCGCCGAGGTAAGCTGCAATAGCGCCGTAGCTCGTCACACGGCCTCTGGGAATGAGGCGCACCACCTGGTACACCTGGTCAAAGAAATCTTTATCTGCCATTAAATCATTGTATGAGTTATTAATTAACCATGTATCTGAATAGCCCTGGTGACCGATTTCACGTTTCACATAACGATTAAGCGATCATTAAGTTACAACCGCGAAGGTCGCTGTTGTCAAACCTTCCCAGGATCTCAAAGCGGTTATGCTCATGGAGTTTTCCCAGATCTTTTGTTTCAATAAACGAGCAGGAATATAAATTGGCAAGGTCTATCACATTGATGCCTCCACCCCTTCCCGGCCTCACATAGGAAAAAGGATCGTTGGCATCCCGCACCAGCACCCGCATCCAGGGTGGGCACTCAAACAGACCACCTTTTTTGGAATAAGCCTGCGACAATAATTCTGTCATCCCGTATTCGCTGTGGATGGCGCTTATCCCGAATTGTGCTTTCAGGATGGCATGCACTTCCTCCTTGATCATTTCTTTTCTGCGCCCTTTCATGCCGCCGGTTTCCATCACGGTTACGCGATCGCTGAGCACAAGGCCCTCCTCCGCCAGATCGAGCAAGGCGTAAGTCACGCCAAGCAGGAGGATATGTTGGTTATTTTGCTGTTCCTTGTTAATGGCTTCTACAAGCTCGTCCCTGTTATGCAGGTAAAAGCCACTGGCAGGATGTTGGGAGTGCCTGATCAACTCATCGAACATATATACCAGCGAGGAGCCCGAGCGCTCCAGGTAACTCGGCAAAAGCGCCAGGATGCAATAGTTGCGCACATCGCCGTAAAACAGCTCAAAGCCTTTCAAGAAAGATTCGCGGTACAAGCCCGGATCGCGTACATAATGCCGTGAGGTTATCTGCCCCGTAGTGCCGCTGCTGCTNNCTGCTGAAAACAACATCGTCCGGCGAAACCTTCCCGCACACCACCTCCTGTGTCTTGAAGAACTCGATCGGCAAAAAGGGAATCGCGGAATAATGGGAAATGGTTGACGGGTCTGTTTTTAAACTTTTAACAAAACGGCTGTACACCGCATTATTCTCAAGCTGGAAACGGAATACATCGAGGGCAAGGGTGTTAAAATCGTCTTCAGAGGCAATAGTAAACAGTTTTTGACGTATGTCTTTTTCGTATGGCAAAGCGGCGGAATGAGATTTTTTTGTAAATTTATGCTGATTTATTTATGATAAAGCCTGTTTGGAAATATTTATTTTTAGTAGCGGCGTTGACCTTTGGCAGCTATTCCTGTGTCAAGAAAACGACCTACCCCACCACGCCGGAAATTGAATACAAGGAGTTCATTCCCTACCAAGGCGATACGGCCGATCTGGTTATTAAATTTACCGACGGCGATGGAGATATCGGCCTCTCCTCTATCAACGATTCCACACGAAACTTATTCCTGACCTATTACTACAAGGATGTGGTTACCGGGAAATACACGGCCTACTATTCCTCCATGCTCAACGATACGCTCCGTACGGGCTATGTGGTCAGGTCTCCGACCGAATCCTACAAAGGGAAACCCATCAGCGGGGAATACAGCATCAGGCTCCAGCAATACAGGCACAGCGTGCAGGTAAAACAGCTTAAATATGTGGTGGTGATGTACGACAATGCCGGCCATAAGAGCAATGTGCTGACCACCGACGAGATTAACGTTCCTTAATTACTCTGAGCGAAAAAGAAGGCAGCGCAAAACCCTTATTTAACACGTTCCTCTTTTTTAATTTATTAACATAAATCCCCCCTGCATTGAAATAATTCGCTTTTTTAATTGCGTAACAGGGATTTAATCCTTAAAATTGCACCTTTAATAAATAAGCAACATTGTTATGGCAGATATTCATTTATTGGGAATAAAATTTATTGAACAAAACACCCAGGACGGGTTGGAATTCACCTATAAACCAGATGTACCTAAGTTGAAAGTTATCGGTACCATCCTGATCGCAGCGGAAGAAGAAGAAGATGAAGGTTGTGTGTTCCTGACCCAAAAACAACTGAACCAGGTGCTATTGAATAAAGATATCGAGCTGAAACTGGTTGACGATACCTGGACGCCGGCCAAGCCCCTGAACAAGGACCAGATCAAAAAAATAGGCCTGGTAACCATCGAAGCCGAATACCTGGGAACGGCAGGAGAGATCAGGTGCTACGAAGCCATTAAAGTTTCCGAATAAGTTTTACATTTTAATAGATGTCCCTCTCGATCAGAGAGGGATTTTTTTATGGCATTAAATCTAAAAACACTTGGCACACGCACAGTCACAGCAGCCGTATTTGTGGCTGTTCTGCTGAGCTGTATCCTGTTTCACTACCTGTCTTTCGCCGCTCTCTTTTTTGTGGTATCGGTATGGGGATTGTATGAATTCTATCAACTGGCCGAAAAGCTGGGCGCAAAACCGTATAAAGTGATCGGGCTGCTTTGCGGCGCCTTACTGTTCCTATACAGCGTTGCCGCGAACACACAAACCGGTGCATTCCTTCATGTCCGCATCGTTTTTCCATTGATCCTTGCGCTCGGCTTTCTGATCTTTGCCGTAGCCCTGTTTGATAATAAGCCTAACACCATCCTTAACCTTACCTATACAATTACCGGCATCATCTACTCCGTGGTTCCTTTCATGCTGCTACTTTCGATTTCGTGCTACGGCTCGGTCGAATGGCGCCTGGATAGCGGCTCCAGCCTCTGGGCCGTCAATATGCATCCCTACAATTTTCACTATGTACTCGGCATCATCCTGCTCATCTGGGCCAGCGACACCGGCGCTTACCTGGTAGGAAGCCTCATCGGAAAACACAAGCTCTACGAGCGCATCTCTCCCGGCAAAACCTGGGAAGGCTCTATCGGGGCAGCTATTCTCAACATCGGATGCGCTTATATCATCTCTTTATGGTTTACTGAGCTGGCGTTTGTTCACTGGGCCGTGATCTCGGTACTGGTGAGTATTTTTGGCACCATGGGCGACCTCGTGGAATCCATGCTCAAGCGCCAGGCAGGCGTAAAAGATTCGGGAAAAATCATGCCCGGCCATGGAGGTATTTTAGACCGTTTCGATAGCCTCTTGTTCGTTTCGCCCTTCATTTATGCTTACCTGAAGCTGGTGCTTTAGCATGGAGAGAGGCCTCTGATCGTCGGTTTACAGGACTTCAGCCATCAAAAAGGCCATCTCCCCGATTCCGGCATTTATCAAGAAAACAGCGTTGATAACCAAGCCCTATTTTCTGCCAAAATCCTTGCAATCCTAGAATTTTTACTAATTTTGTAGCCCTAACTACATAAAAAATTTAACCAAAACTAAAACGAATATGTCGACACAAACCGCACAGGAAACAGCTCACGAATCTATGTTCGAAGCCGTATTAGCCCGCTTAGATGTAGCTGCCAAATTGATGAATATGTCTGAAGACGTTGCCACGATATTACGCAGTCCGATCAAACAGGTAAAAGTAAGCTTACCGGTGATGATGGACAACGGCAAGATTCAGGTATTTGAAGGCTACCGTATCGTGCATTCCACTATTTTAGGCCCTTCTAAAGGTGGTATCCGTTACGCCATGGATGTGAACCAGGATGAAGTGATGGCCCTGGCTGCCTGGATGAGCTTTAAATGCGCTGTGGCAAACCTGCCTTACGGCGGTGCCAAAGGCGGTATTAAATGCGACCCGCGCGCAATGAGCGTAGGCGAGCTGGAGCGCTTGACCCGTGCCTACGCCATGTCGATGAAAGATGTATTCGGTGTGAATAAAGATATTCCTGCCCCGGATATGGGAACTTCAGGCAGAGAAATGGCCTGGATCCTGGATGAGTTCAACAAAGTTACAGGCGAAGACAGCCCGGGCGTTATTACCGGCAAGCCAATCGTGATCGGCGGCTCCCTGGGCCGTGATGCGGCTACAGGACGTGGTGTGATGGTAAATACCCTCGCCGCCCTGAAAAAAATGAACCTGAACCCGAAAGAGGTAACCGCTGCCGTGCAAGGTTTCGGTAACGTAGGCTCTCATGCTGCCCGCTTATTATCCGAGCAAGGCATTAAGATCGTTGCCATCGGCGACCATACCGCGACCTTCTACAATGAGAAAGGCATCGACATCAAAGCGGCTTTAGACTTTGTTGCTAAAAATAACCGCGTGCTGAAAGGCTTTACCGGCGGTACAGAAATCAAAGCGAACGAGATCATTACCTGCAAATGCGACGTATTGGTTCCTGCAGCTTTACAAAATGTGATCACCGAGGAGCTGGCACACAGCATCCAGGCGAAACTGATCGTAGAAGGTGCCAACGGACCTACCATGCCGGAAGCAGATCCGATCCTGAATGAGAAAAACATCATCGTGGTTCCGGATATCCTTGCCAATTCGGGCGGTGTAACCGTATCTTATTTTGAGTGGGTACAAAACAAAGCCGGCTACTACTGGAGCGAAGAAGAAGTAAACAGCAAGCACGACGAGAAAATGGAAGTGGCATTTGCCCATGTTTGGAAAAATGCAGCCGACTTTAAAACGTCGATGCGTATTGCTGCCTACATCACTGCTTTACAAAAAATTGAGCAGGGCGTTAAATTAAAAGGAAACTACTAAGAGAATATTCCCTTTTTGTGAAAGAAGCCCTGTCAATCGTGACGGGGCTTTTTTGTTGAAACAAACAGAACGCAGATAACGCAGACAGGACGGATCAGAACACATGAATATAAGTTTAGCCTTTCAGACCAAACACCCCAAAGGCAAATCGAACTATTAGCAGGAGGTTTAGCCAGATCATTATCATCCATAAAATCAACGTTATCAGCGTTCTATAAAAATACAAGCACGATGGAAGCCATTATTTTTTGCGGCATACAGGCCAGTGGGAAAAGCAGCTTTTTCAAAGAGCGCTTTTTCAGATCGCACATGCACTTATCCCTCGACCTGCTGAACACCAGGAACCGCCTGGGGAAGTTTATGGAAACCTGCCTGAGCACGCAAATGCCTTTTGCGATCGATAATACCAATCCTACGCGGGCAGAAAGAGAAGGCTATATCCGGGCCGCCAAAGCACGGCAATATAAAGTAATTGGCTATTATTTTAAATCGGTGATCGGCGATGCCCTGCTCCGCAACAGCCTGCGCCAGGGCAAAGAGCTCATCCCGGAGAAAGGCCTGAAAGCGACGTACAACAAATTGCAGCTTCCGGTATGGGAAGAAGGCTATGACGAATTGTACTATGTGGAACTGACGGCAGATGGCTTTGTGGTAAGGGAATGGACAACCGAAACCAATAGCAGCTTATGATCCTTGCATTCGACACTTATTACGATCCGGGCGGCAAAGCCAAAACGGTATGCCTGGCCTTTGAGCAATGGAATGATGCCCAACCACTCGCCATTCATGCAGCCTATATGGAAAACGTAGCTGACTACACACCCGGCGAGTTCTATAAGCGGGAGCTGCCCTGCATTCTTGATCTTTTCAGGAAACTGCCTTATGAAGACATAGAGGCGATCGTCGTGGATGGTTTTGTGTTTCTGGACGATGAGGGAAAGCCCGGACTGGGTTTCCATTTGCATCAAACGCTGGAAGAAAAAATTCCGGTGATCGGTGTGGCGAAGACGAACTTTGCCTCTCTCGAACACAACAAAATAACGGTATTGAGAGGCGAGAGCCAGAAGCCTTTATATGTCACGGCCATCGGTGTTGATCCTCAAAAGGCTGCACAACAAGTACATCGCATGGCGGGCGACTACCGCTTTCCTGCTCTCCTGAAGCAGCTGGATCAATTGACGAAGGAATGGAGCGCGGATTAAATCCCTTGTTGGTGATAACTCCAACAAGGGCCGGATAACACAGATCAAGCAGGAACAGCGATCAAACCGCCGCCTTCAGCCTCGCATTTTTCTTCCCGGCCATTAATAGAATGACCAAAGCCCAGAGGCTGCATACCGCCATCACACCGGTCATCGGTAAAGCAGTGCTGGCGTTGAGCATGCCCACAATGGCAGCCGCGGCTGCGCCAAAGCCCATCTGGATGGAACCCATCAGTGCGGAGGCGCTTCCCGCCTCTTTCTCAAACGGCGCCATCGACAAGGCCGCTGAATTCGGGAAGTTAAAGCCCTGGCAGCTCAGGAATAAGAAGATCAGGGCGATCAGCCCATACAGGTTAAGCACATCGAACAAGCTCCCGAGAAACAGGCACAATCCGAAAATGCTTTGCAGAATCAATGTGAACTTCACGATCTGCACGCTGGTGTATTTCCTGAGTAGAAAATTATTGAGCTGGCTGGCCGTAATAAGACCGGAGGCAATGATCGCGAAGACAATACCGTAGCCCTTCTCGCTCACACCATGTAATTTCAGTAAGACGAATGGCGAGCCTGCCAGATACGCGAAAAGCCCGGCCGCGGCAATGGAGCCTGACAAGGTATACATGTAAAATTGCCGCTCTTTCATCACGGTTTTAAAGCTCGACAGGATATCCACCGCTTTTAAGGAAAACGTCGGATCGGGCTGCTTGCTTTCCGGCATCAGGAATACCACCGCCAGCAGCACCAACAAGGAGATAAGGCCCAACACCAGGAACACCGATTGCCAGCCGAAACCTTCAATGAGGAAGCTCCCCGCCGTAGGTGCCAGGATGGGCGACACGCCGAGAATGAGGATCATCATCGAAAAGATCTTCGCGCTTTCCTCTACCGGGAAGAGGTCGCGGATAATGGCCCGCGGCGCGACCATCGTGACGCAACCGCCCAAAGCCTGGAATAAGCGGAACACGATGAGCACTTCCACCGACGTAGAAACCGCACAACCAACAGAGGCCAGGATATAAAGCCCCATGCCGATGTACAAAGGACGTTTACGCCCGAAACGGTCGAGCAATGGCCCGCTAATGAGCTGCCCTAGGCATACGCCCACAAAGAAGCTGGCCAGCGTGTAGGAAACCATGTCCACCGGGCAGCTCAGGTCTTTGGCAATAGCCGGAAACCCTGGGAGGTACATATCGATAGAGAAAGGACCAATAGCTGAAAGCAGGCCGAGAATGAGAATGACAAGGAGGCGTTGGCCTTTTTCCATAACACAAATAAAAAGGAAGATTGATAAAAAAGAGAGTGCAAAGATAACAATGCTTGTTCAATGAAGTTTAATTTATTGTTTATTTTTATGACCATGACAGCTGCCGAAAAAGAACAGATCATCTCCCGCTACGTGAAAGCTTACAATGCCAAAGACGTAGCTACCATGATGGCGGACATGGCTCCTGACATCGTCTTCGAAAATTACCTGAACGGGCTCTGCAACATGCGGCTTGAAGGGCTTGAAGCCTTTCGACAACAAGCTGAGCAGGCGCTCGCTGTATTTACAGAGCGCAGGCAAACCATTACCGGCTTTAACCACAGCGGCGATCAAACGGAGATTGCGATTAGCTACAAAGCCACATTGGCCAACGACCTGCCGAATGGCATGAATAAAGGAGATGTACTGGAGCTAAGCGGCAGATCGGTATTTACATTTTCCGGAAACAGGGTGCTAAAGCTGGAAGATCATGCCTGATCCTGGCCGGAATAGCCCTGTGAACAAACAAAACGAATGATCAACCGACAGCTACGGATGTACATTTCCTTCCCTGCTTAAGGAAAAAGTGCCTAGTTTTACCGACAGGTATTAATTGATAAAGGCCATGCAGACACAAGACCATTCCGAACTCCTCCGGCAAGCGGGCGAAGCCCTCAACGATGTCCTGAAAGAAGGACGCATCTACTACCAGGAAAAGATCAAAACACGCTACGGCTCGCAGGGCGGAAGTATTTACTTTGTAGAAAACGGTACCGTTTACGATTACAGCAACCAGGACGAGGCTATGCAGGAAGAGGTGCAGGCCATTGACGACAAGATCGACAGCCTTGTTCCGGAGATCAATCCTGACACGCTGTTCAGCATGCAGCCGCCTTTCACGAAAGTACAGTTCATCTTTCAGAAAAACCATCCGGTAGTGTTCAAGGTTATGACTGTGGCAGACCTGCTGGAGGATCTGAAACATCATACTCTCCGGAATTATGCCACACGCCTCAAAGAAGGTGATGAATTTGAATACATGGAGTCGCTGATCCGCTTTGAGCCCCAGGCCGACGAGATCGGAATGTTTATAGACACAAGCCTTAAGACCAAAAATACATTTCGCTCCCTGGCAAGCCTGAGCGACGACTCTGTGCTTGACTGCCTCTACGCTACTCTGGGAAACAGTCTTCAGCGGCTTTACCTGAAGCTGGAAAAGGGCAGCCTTACGGCTCATTCAGAGCCGGCTTTCCCCGAATGGAGCCTGCCTCTGCTGCAACAACAAAGCATCTTATTGGAACCTTCCTATCAGAAAAGCAAGGATGATTCCCTGGAAGCCAAAAGGCTCAGGCACGGGCATTACCAAAGTTTCGGCAGGATGGACGAGCAATTGATCTATTTGAACATCGGAGGTTTCCGCAGCATCAAGTGGCCGGAAGACAGTCACTCCCATATTTCCGAGATCATGCGCGTGATCTATACCGCCGACTCTACGGTGCTTATCACCGATGGCATGTCGGACATGTACCTCGGCAGAAAAGACCATGAGCAATACAACGGCACCGGCCTTGAATTTTACGTGGAGTTTGAAGGACATGTACCGTTCAATACCGTGAAAGACCACTTCTGCCTGGCCCTGATGAACAGCGTTTCACAGATTGCGCTTAAGCACGGCGATTTTAAAAAGCTGATGGAGAACCTTAACTACGTAACCATCGAATTCAACGAAGGTAACGTGGAGCTGTGGGTGGTAAAGGACAACGACAGCAATAAGGATATTTCAACCTTCTTTGAAGCCAAACAGTATAAAGGCGATAAATTCGGCACACTCCTGGGAATGGAGTCGGCACGCGTTCCGAAAAGCATGGTACTCAATAAGGAAGAGGTGTTGCTGGTTAACGTCAAACCCTTCGGGCAGGAATGGCTGAAGCCTTCTAAGCTCAAAAGCAAGAGTGATGAGGTGCAGGCTAAAACCAGGCTTGACATGATGGAAACATTCAGGGCATCGGGCGAGGCGAATAAAATTCCTGTTACATACACTAAAGGCGGGAAAAGCAAGCAACCGGAGAAGTCCGGCATCGTACAGACGGAAATCCTTCCCCGCGGGCTGTTATAAAGAGCAGGTCCGAAACATCATCATGCATCAGCAGTTTTTGACCGCTTCTGAAATAAAATAGTAATTCAGCGCCAGGTAAATCAGCAGCAATGCCTGACCCACAATCAGGTCCAATCTGTTGGCACGGTTCGTTTTGAATGAACGGTTTAACTTCAATGAATAAATGCTGAACAGGATCACTGCGAAGATGAAGAGCAGCGTGATGCCGTGCAGGGTATCAACGAGCGTAAAGGTAGTGGATTCGGGCAGGGATGAATCGATGACGTATTTGTTGCCGATCACAGCAAACAAAGCGCCTACCGCAAGTCCAAAACGCTCAGCTGCATTTTCGGAATGAATAAAGAAACAAACATAAGCGATAAGAAACGCTACGTACATGCCCAGGAACATTTTCCAGAACAGGCCGATGGCTTGCCGTTCCAACTGCATGCTTACCCGGAAAGCACTGTATTCGGTGTGCGGCTTTGAAAGGGATTTATCCCCGAAATCCGTTTCGTATTCTTTGATTTTGGTATACACCCGAAAACTATCGATGTTCCAGCCGCTGATGGTATAGCGCGGATCGTACTGCTTGCCCACCGTGTCTACCGCAAACACCATAGCTTCGGAGTCGAACTGGGAGTTCTCGATCGAGAGCCGGAGTGTCTGCCGGTCGAAGGGAAACTTATCGATCTTCCACGAATCCTTCATCACACATTGCAATTTCATCAGGATATAGATGCGGTTGTCGCTGCTATCGATGGTAGAATAGGATTTGGTGACGGTCTTGGCCAGTGGTACTTCCAGGTTCTGGATAAAATCGAATGCCTTGTTCTTATATTTCATCCACAGCCAGAAAGTAACGGTATATTCCTTTTGTTTAAAATCGATGTCGTGAATGCTGGTAATGTAAATACCGGTGTATACGGTATCCGGAGTCTGCCTTTGGGCAGAAGCCTGGCGGCTGACCAGAAAAATCAACAGGATGCACACCTGCCACACACGTGAAAAAGACATAATTTTAATTTATAATGATCTTTAAAAAGCACACTGTGGAATTTTCTCTGCAAATTTGCTGCCAGTGAAATTTCGCCCTTTTAAACACCTGGATGAAAACAGAATGCTGAAAAAAACCGGCAAATACCTAATACTTTTGTTTACGGCATGGCTGCTCATCCATAGCATCGTCATCATCCGTGATGGTTTTAGAGATGAGGGCCGGAGCGCCGACTATGCCGTGATCTTCGGGAACAAAGTAAATGCCGACGGCAGCCTTTCACAACGCCTGGAAAAGCGCCTGGAATGCGGACTGCACTTATACCAAACAAAACGCGTACGGGGCCTGATCGTGAGCGGCGGACTGGGAAAGGAAGGACACTATGAAGGCACGAAGATGAAAGGATTCCTGCTCCTGCATAGCGTCCCCGACTCGTTGATCGTGGTTGACAACAATGGCGACAATACCCTCAAAACCGTACAAAATACCCTGGCCCTCAAAAATTCTCTGCGCATCAACTCTTTGATCGTGGTATCACAGTACTACCACATCAGCCGCATCAAACTCCTTTTCAGAAAAGAAGGGTTTACAGCAGTAAGCGGTGCGAGCCCGCATTATTTCGAGTGGCGCGACATTTATTCCCTGTTCCGGGAATTTTTCGCCTTTTACAGCGAGGCGCTCTAAAATACCCTATCTTTAACATTCTGGCAAATCGCTCAGGGCCCGGGAAGATCGCAACGAGTGGTGCAGACTTTAAACCCTGACAGGCTGCCATACAATGTACCATCTAAATAAATGATATGAAGTGTTTGTTGCTTTTAACTCTGATCCTCAGCTCCGTTTTTTGCCATGCCCAGCAGGCCGCCATCGGCTCCGCAGCACTTACTAATAAGCAATCCATCCTCAACGACAGGGCTTTCTTTTTATTTCCGGCTTCTGCTGAAAATAAAGTCAGGAGCACAGGCATCATGTCGGCCGGGACAAATATGAATGCGGAAACCAGGATCGTATTCGATGTCGAAGACATGCGAATGGTGTTCTTTGCCCAGGAACTCTATGCCACTTGCAGCGGCAGCCTCCTGAACCACTCGCTCAAAGACGACCGCGATGATTTCAAAAGCCGGGTGCTCACCGACAGTGATTCGTTGGTTTCCGTGCTTTCCACGCCACTCAGCTTCGACACTACGCAAAAGGCTATCCTGGTGAATACGCTTCTCGTAAAAACAGCCGACAAAACGGTGTTCCGGATCAGCGCTTTCATTACTCAGGCAGCCTTCCGGGAAAAAGACGAATTCCTGAAGCTATCGGAACGCGTGTTCTCTTCGCTCAGCAAGGGAAGCCGGAAACTGAACAGCAAAGCCAGAACGGAAAGCTGGCCTGTTTATGACGGCGCTAAAACATTCAGCATCACAGTGCCCGAGGGCTACATCATTACTAAAGATGCCGGCCATGATTTTGAGGTTCTGAAATTCCGTAAGATCTGTGAGATTGGCGACACCAGCTTTGCAAGTCTTATGGTTTACACAGGCCATCACCCTTCCTATTTCTACACGGAGCAGGGATTCTCTATTGCACAGGCAGAAAAGATCAAGGGGAATTTTCTGGATAGAAAAGTGGAATGGCTATATTTTAAGGACGAGGCACGCAGACTGTATATCAGGGAGCAGCAAATTCCGTACGATAAGCTCGGCGAAGGCACGATCTTTCACGTAGCTATACTCGCCGATAAGCCGGAAGCCATTGCAGAGCTGTCTTCCATTGTCGGGCAGATGAAACTCAAAAAATAAATGCCACATGAGATTCCAGGTCCTACCGGTGATGGATGCTATGCTGGCGCTGTATCAAAAGCCCCTGGCACCAGCAAGATTCCGGGATTATTTAAACCTTTTGCAGGGAGAAACAAAGGGAGGCCTCGCCCTGCCCCTCGGCGGCTTTAACCCCATGGCAAAAGAACATGCTGGGGAAAAGCTGCAGGAATTGAAAACGCTTGGAGCAGAAGAGATTGCCGCGGAAGTATCGCAGGACTTGAATCGCCAGGCATCTCTTCAGCAAAAGGATAAGCTCATCAACATTGCCGTCACGCTCTCCGACGATCTTAAAGGCGGCTGGACCAACCGCTATACCAGCGATTACGACAGCAAATTCCGAATGAATGCGCTGCTGAGCCGGAATTTTTGCACTCCTGTATTCTGGACCGGCGAGGTTTTCTCAAGCAGCATGATACGGCAACGTATCCTGGAATACGCCTGGCGTGTTGTATACCGCCAATCGCATGAAGCACCGCAAACGCTGAAGGAGCATATAGAGCAGGAAACCTTCGTCGCGAAGCAGACCCCGGCTTCCATTCCCTCAGCGGAGGAGGTAAGCATGCCGGCGGAGAGCTTGTACCGGCAACACAAGGACTCAAGCGATTATCATACAATTTTCAATTTCCTTTATGGCAGCCAGGCATGCCGCTCGCTTGAGTTTCCGCTGCGCTTTGAGCTGGAAGATTTTGCCGGCTTCCGCTACGCCACTTTACTGGCAAAGCACCACTCTCATTAACCGAAGCTATGACACTGAACGACATTGCCTTACTGCGTTTGCAGGCACAACAGCTGAATGGCAGCAGCTTTAAAAAAGCCTCCGACCTTGTGAAATGGTTTGGCGCCATACAGGGACAGGAGTATGCACAAAGTAAATGGGGCATCGGACTGCGGCTTCCCCATCTTGACGATGAGGCTATTGAAAAAGAAATAAGCGGAGGTAAGATCATCCGCACCCACCTGCTCCGCCCTACCTGGCACCTCGTTGCCGCTGCCGACCTACGCTGGATGCTGATGCTTACTGCGCCAAGGGTCAATGCCATCAATGCTTACATGTACCGCAAAACGGAGCTCGATGCAACCATTTTCAAACGATGCCATCGCCTGATAGAAAAAGCCTTACAGGGAAACAAGCACCTCACGCGCGAAGAGCTGAATACCCTATTCGCTGCCAATGGCATTCTGTGCGATGGTGTGCGCCTGACCTGCATCATGATGCACGCCGAGCTGGCCGCCCTGATCTGCAGCGGCAAAAAACAGGGGAACCAAATCACCTACGCCCTGCTCGAAGAGCGTGTAGCTCCCGTGAAAGAAAAAACACGCGACGAAGCCCTGCTGGAGCTTACCAAACGCTACTTCAAAAGCCGCGGCCCAGCCACGCTGAAAGACTATGCCACCTGGTCGGGGCTAAGCCTCACAGATTGCAAAAAAGGCATAGCGTTGAGCGGGTCGCTTTTTACCAAAGAAATTTTTGAAAAAGAAACCTATTATTTTGAAGCGCAGAAGCTCAGGCCTTTAAATAACCGGCTGGCGCTGCTTCCCATTTACGATGAGCTCATCATGGGCTATAAAAACCGGGATGCCATTCTTCAATTCAATCAGGAGAATAAAAAAACGGTTGCCTTTGACAATACGGTTTTACTGGACGGACAAATTACCGGCACCTGGCGACGTACCTTTAAAGCCAAATCGATAGACCTGGAATACCATTTATCCAAACTGATAAGTCCTAAACAATATGCAGAATTAGAAAAGCTGATCGCGCGCTTCGGTCATTTTTACAAGCTGCCGGTAAACCTGGTCACGACATAACGAAAAGGGACATCACTGTCATGTATTAATTTCGACAGCAGATACTGGCATTATTTTGTGATGACAAGGTTAATGTTTATTTCCCTAATAGTATAAAAAGCCTTCAAATGATCCATTGTTTCCTTGTAGATGACGACCCAGAAGAGATTGAAATTTTCCGATTAGCCCTTGAGGAGCTGGATATAGACGTGACATGCAGCGCGTTTAACGATTGCCAGGAGGCGCTGAGGGCGCTCATCCGTCTGGAGATTGCTCCCGACTGTATTTTCCTGGATCTGTACATGGGTGCAACTACCGGCAAAGAATGCCTCACTACGATCATAAATACGGAAATTATTTCCCAGGTTCCAACGGTGATGCTGTCGGGTTCTGCCAATGAGCGGATGGCCGCCGAGCTTAAAACATTGGGAGCCCGGGAATTCATTGTAAAATCAGCCACCATCACAGGCCTGGCCGTGCAGCTTAAGAACTACTTCTCTACACATTTTGACCTGGACGGGGACTTAACGATCTAAGTATATAAGTTCTGACAGTTATCACAAAAGCAACTGAGCCTTTTTCTTTTTCCAGGATGAGCGATTGTAACAGGAGTGCCGCAACGCGGGCAAGTAGACTTCTTATAAATCAACCAATGCTTTTTCAGGACACTTTGTTTTTTCCATTTCAAAAAGTCAAAGCTGTAACTCCTCGCTTCCTTCACCAGCTCCTTCTGCTTTTTCAAAGGCATGGCTCCTGTCACTGACAAGGGATGCACAGCGATCCTGAACAACACCTCGTTTTTAATGATATTGCCCACGCCTGAAAAGATCTCCTGGTCCAACAGCACATCGCATGCTTTCGCGTCGTTTAGCTTCTGGATTTTCTTCAATGCTTTCGCGCCGTTCCACTCATCAGACATCATATCGGCTTCAAAATCGTAATCGTCTTTTACCTGCCCTTCCATCAGCTTAACCGCACAGGTGTAGAAATTCAGCTCGGCATCTTTCAGCTTCAGGCTCAGGCGTGGCTCTCTGCCTTGTTTGCGTTCATTGATGCTGTAAGAGCCGAACATCAGCAAATGGATCCGGATGTAAAAGCCGGAAAAGCAGATCAGGGTGTGTTTTCCCCAACTTTTGAACTCGAGGATTTTTTTACGTTTCAGGCGGTTAAACTCAATATTGGCACTGCCTTCTGCCGATTGCACTACTTTTCCCTGATAAGGCTTCAGGAGTTCGTTTAAGATAACAATGGATGGTCCTTCAGGCATAGGTCGTGAGTTTAATCAATTGCTGCGCGTTGGTGTAACCCGCTTCGTAGTAGGTGTTATTAAAATAGACCGTATAATCCCTGGCATCTTCCGGAAACTGTTTGTAGAAACGGGCCAGCGTTTCGAGGTCGTACGAAGATTTGAAGAGCTCCGGGCTCCCGTGCAGACGCAGGTAAAAATGCGGGCTGGTATGGATGAAGTAAGTATCAAGACCCGGAAAATCGACATTGCACAAGGTGATCCCGGCTTTTTGAAAGGCTGCTTTCACGTCCTCATTCCACCACGACAAATGCCTGAACTCCACAACCTGCCGGCCTTCGTGGGGAACGTTGTCTAGGATACGCCCAAGGTTTTCCTCATTATACTGAAACGATGGCGGCATCTGGAACAGGAAATACATCAGCTTTTTTTCCAGGCCATGCAGGATCAGATCCTGAAATTCCTTTATGCTTTCACGGCAGCCGTTTAATTTTGAAACATGCGTGATAAAGCGGCTTATTTTCACCGAAAAACGAAAATCTGCGGGAGTTACAGTCGCATACTTTTGCAGATCGCTGAGCTTAGGCATACGGTAAAAGGTACCGTTAAGCTCCACGGTATTGAACACAGAGCTGTAATAGCGCAACCAATCCTTAGGCTGTAAGCCCTGTGGATAGAATTTATGTTTCCAGTAAGGATAATAATATCCGGAACAGCCGATGTGATAGCTTGACATGCCTTTCCTTTAGAAAAGTGCATGCCAATGGTTCTTCAGAACGAGAATTCTGTGATCTCAATCACTCCGAAATCCTTGTTGGCGATAACACCAACAAAGGCAAGAAGGATAATAATATCCGGAACAGCCGATGTGATAGGTTGACATGCATTTCCTTTAGAAAAGTGCATGCCAATGGTTGCTCAGAACGAGAATTGTGTGATCTCAATCACTCCGAAATCCTTGTTGGTGATAACACCAACAAGAGCAAAACACCAACAAGGGCGAAAGCCTCAACGTTTAGTCGAACAAATTTAACTGTCCCTGGCTCTTCGGGGGCTTCGATTTGCCGAATACCGTGCGGCCGCCATACTTCCAGGCATCCCTCCGCTCCTGCTCGATCACTTTATAAAAATTGGCATTGGGTACAAAATTCTTTTCGATGGCCTGCGCCGCCAGCGTCAGATTTTTGATGGCGTCCTGTTTGTCGGTATTTCCGAGCTTTGCACGCTCCAACGCTCCACGAAGGATCTCAATCGTTTGATCGTAGGTTTTGGTTGGAACAGGAAAGGGATGCCCGTCTTTACCGCCATGCGCAAAGCTGAAACGTGCAGGATCGGAAAAGCGCGAGGGCGTGCCGTGAATCACCTCGCTCACCAAGGTCAGCGACTGAATGGCTCTTGGCCCCACTCCTTCAAGCAAAAGCAATGATTCGAAATCAGTGACCTGCCGTTCGTGCGCCAGGGCCAGGATACTGCCGAGGCGTTTTATATCCACGTCTTCCTCGCGCACATCGTGATGCGAAGGCATGGTGATCTTCCGCATTTCGGGGATGACCAGGCCGGGCTCTTTCACCAGCTCCAGCAGCCCCGCTTTGGTAGTCATGGCCTCCTTATGCGTGAGGTTCAGGATCTCACCCTGGTTGGCCCCATAAATAAACGTATGCGGTTCTTCTACAAAAGATTTCAGCTGCGCCGAATTCCAGTGGTAGCGGCGTGCCATGCCATTGCTGTCGTTCATTCCCTGCTGGACCACCGACCAGTCGCCTTCCCGGGTCACGATAAAGGTATGCAGGTAGATCTGGAAGCCATCCTGGATCGCCGTGTTATCTACTTTGGCACTGAGCTTACTGTTTCTCACCAGCTCAGTTCCGTTGAGGCCGGTACGTTCTGCCAGCGCGATCAATTCCGAAGGTGTGGCTCTCGAATATTTTCCTTTGCCGCCGCAAATGTAAATACCCAAGTCATTGAATTTGGGATTCAATGCTTTTTTCAAAGCGCCCATCACGGAAGTGGTAATGCCCGACGAATGCCAGTCCATTCCCATCACAGCTCCTAAAGCCTGGAACCAGAGCGGATCGCTGAGGCGCGACAGTACTTCTGTTTTGCCATATTCCAGCATCACCGATTCGATGATGGCACCACCGAGCCGGCTCATGCGCTCAGCCAGCCAGGGCGGCACTTTACCGTAATGAAGCGGAAGGTCGGCATAGCGCTGTGAATCGAAATATAATTTTGGCATGTGCAGTGCAAGCGCAGAAAAAACGCTTATACAAAGATACAACAGCAGGAAGCCCTTACCTGCTACGATCTGTAGCATTTCCGACAAGGTGGCGTCGGGAGCATGCAATCACTATTCCCGGACTGAGGCTCTCAAAGTGGGCTGATACAAACTAGTCCTTCACAAACCTGCTTTGCAGTGTACCGCTTTTGGTACGGATGGTCATGAAATAAACGCCCTTCGCCATGTCCGGATTGAATGACAGGGTATACGCCTCTCCATTGGACCTGTAGCTGAAATCAACGGATTTCCCTAAAACATCGATGAGCGTAACACCTTCAGGGATTTCATCCAGCTTAAAGCTGATCTCATGCTGAGCCGGATTCGGAAACAGCTGAAGACTTTCTTTAACGCGCTCCATCACCGATACATTCGCATTCAGGATGGCATTGGCAAGGCACAGGTCCGGAATTCCCCAACCGTAATCGTTATCCATATTCCCGTTTTTGGAAGAAGACATGCGGATGGCCCTCAGCACTTCCATATTGGTCTTGCCCGGATTGGCCTGCCACAAGCAAGCCACTGCTCCGGCCATCACCGGGCAGGCGAAAGAAGTCCCGTTTCCGGCAGTGAACATGCCGTTGGGCTGACACACATAAGTGCCTTCGCCCATGGTGCTCACATCAGGCTTGATGCGCCCGTCGGCCGTAGGGCCCACGGAGCTGAAGCCTGAATGGATCCCGCTGCCGTTGACAGAACCAACCGTAAGAATGCTGTCGGCATCCGCCGGTACGCCGATGTAATGCCAGGGGTTATTACCATCGTTGCCGGCAGCATTGAGCAGGAAAATGCCCTTGCGTGCCGCCATGGTAGACGCAATGGAAGCCACAGAAGTACGTCCGTTGAGGTCGGCATAAGTATGATTTTGAGAAGTGATGTCGAACGTTGTATAGCCAAGGGACGTGGTAATGATATCTACGCCGAGGCTATCGGCCAGCTCTGCCGCAATCACCCAGTTATTCTCTTCAATGATCTTTTCGGAAAAGACGTCTTCCGAGCGCAGCAGGTAATAGCCTGCTTTAGGCGCCGTGCCAATGAGGTTTCCGGGGGAGTTGCCGGCCATACAGGAAAGCACCATGGCCCCGTGCGCATCGTCTTCGTACACGGATGTGTTGCCCGCCACAATATCGCGGGTGCCCAGGATGCGCCCTTCGTTACGTAAGGAATCGAATACCGGGTTCATATTCACATTATCGAAGCCATCGTCGATCACGGCGATGGTCATGTTTTGCCCGCGAAAGCCCTTGTTGTGCATGCAGTCCGCGTTGATCTGGCTCACCTGCGTGAGCGAAGGCCCATAGCTGTATGTATTTAAGGAATTTGAAGAAGCGCTTTTCTTTGAAGAAGACTGCGGTGTGGCCACCAGCTCATCGGGCCTGGTAGAAGCGTGATAACGGTTGACCGGCGCCGAGCCAAGCACACAGCTCAGGTTATTGACGGCCGCCAGCTGCGTGCTATTGGCAATGATCACGATAGCTGCATTGAACCATTTGGAGCGTTGGAATACCACAGCTCCTGTGGCGTTCACCTGGTTGATATAGCTTTGGTTGACAGGGATATCCGTCATGTCTCCCTGGATGCCCTGGTTGGCCCGCCGTATCAGGGCCTTATTCGATAAGAACACCGAAGGATTGCTGACACTGTAGGGAGAGCCGTTCTTGTCCTTAAACCTCACCCAGTATTTGGTCTGGGCATTCAGGCAGGTTGCGGTCATCATGCAAAAAGCGGCAATCAGCGTAGTATACACTACATTCTTATTCAATTCCATGTGTGATATAGGTTAATTTATAAATGATTCCTTTTTCAATGCGCTGCTCCACCGGTACACCGGCTACCACGGTGTTGGAGTATACATCGGTAATTTCGCGGTAAACCAGGCCAACGTTCCTGGCATATTTCTCAATATAATACTGGCGGTGGATCACATTTTTGCGCTTATCGTCTTTTTGTTCGACGCAGAGCACATCGTCAAACACGGTTCCGTTCACCGACTGTTTCATGTCTGTATACAGATATTTGTAATCCATTGCCGGCAGTGTGTTTTGGGCATTGCCATTCCAGCTGACATCGGTTTTTACCGGAAAGGTGAGCTTGACATAGCGCACATTTTCTTCCACTACTTCCAGGGAAGTGGCTGTTCGGGTATAATTCCAGACATCCTTTACGGTCCAATCCATCTGGTCGTAGCTTCTGGCAGGGTCGTAACGCTTGATGTAACGGATGAGCCTGATGGCCGTGCGGCCCTGGTTGTCGGTAAAGGTTTCGCTGAGCTTTTCCTTGATGCGGTATTTGTAATAGAGGGTATCCTTGGCAAAATCGTCGAATACGGTCGAATCCACATCATACACGACGTATTTCCCGATGAGGTCGGGAGCGTAGCCATAGCCCACATCAGGGGGCGCTTCCGTTTTCTTATGGCAGCCCGTCAATGCGAGGCCGGCCAAAACAGAAAGTATGCAGATGAAATACTTCAACAAATCCCCCGCTTTCATTTCAAGGGGGCTTTTAAAATTACTGATAAATAATCGCTAAAACAATTCTAAATTTAGCTTAAATTCGTGCCAAAATTCAGAAGCTATGTCAGACTTTTCCAATCATAAATTCGGCACAAAGGCGATCCACGCCGGTGCCGAGCCCGATCCGTCAACCGGTGCCATCATGACACCGATCTTCCAGACCTCTACCTACGTGCAGGAATCGCCGGGAACCAACAAAGGCTACGGCTATGCCCGCGGTAAAAATCCGACCCGCGAAGCCCTGCAAAAAAATATTGCCGCCCTCGAAAACGGAAAACACTGTGTGTGCTTCAGCAGCGGCATGGGCGCTACCGATGCGGTAATGAAATTATTACGCCCGGGCGATGAGGTGATCACCGGCGACGATCTGTACGGCGGGTCTTACCGCATGTTCACCAAAATTTATGAAAACTACGGGATCAAATTCCATTTCATTAACCTGAGCAATGCCGAAAACATCAAGCAATACGTGAATGCCAACACGAAGCTGATCTGGGCTGAAACACCTACCAATCCTACGATGCAGATCATCGACATTGCGGCATGCTCCGCCATTGCCAAAGCCAATAACATCATCCTGGCTGTGGACAATACCTTTGCCTCTCCGTATTTACAGAACCCGCTGGCATTGGGTGCTGACATCGTGATGCATTCGGTAACCAAATACCTCGGTGGTCACAGCGATGTAGTGATGGGCGCCCTGGTAACGAACGATAGCAAACTGCACGAACAGTTGTACTTTATCCTCAACAGCTGCGGCGCCAATCCCGGCCCGATGGACTGCTTCCTGGTGATGCGCGGCATCAAAACGCTTCACCTGCGCATGGAGCGCCATTGCTATAATGGCCGCAAGATCGCCGAGTTCCTGAAAACGCATCCGAAGATCGAAAAGATCTACTGGCCGGGCTTTACCGATCATCCGAACCATGAGATCGCGAAGAAACAGATGAGCGATTTCGGCGGCATGATCTCCATCGTGCTGAAAGGCGCTTCCCTGGAGCAGACCTTTAAAATCGCTTCTTCTTTCAAGGTATTTTCGTTGGCAGAATCGCTGGGCGGCGTGGAATCATTGATCAACCACCCGGCTACCATGACGCATGCCTCGATTCCGAAAGCGGAACGCGATAAGGCCGGCGTAGTGGAGAATCTGCTGCGCCTGAGCGTGGGCGTGGAAGATGTGGAAGACCTGATCGAAGATTTGAAACAGGCTTTGAGCTAGTAAAGACTAAAGGGATTTTTTGACAAAAGGGACTAAAAAAACGGGTATGCTGTCTTTTTAGTCCCTTTTTCGTTGCCGGGACAAATCATCGATTATTCAAGCTCTCCGGGCTTCCAATCTATTGCCGTTAATTTAGCTATACACATTTGACCCCTTCGGGGCGGGCTTACACGATGCGACCATAGATTCATGCCTTCCCTTTGTCTTTTTAGTCTTTTCAGTTCCTTCGTCCCTTTTATCCCTTAAATCTCTTCCTCCCTATTTCCTGTACGGAAACAAATTCATCCAGATGATGCGTGAGAATTTAAAGTTAGGAATGGAGAAGACCACGATAACTCCGGTAATCATCAGCGCCAGGCTAAGGCCGGAAAACTCGGTCATGAACAGGGAAGCAATGAAAAAGGTGACGAGGCCTTCAAAAACCGCCATGGCGTAGCTAACATACATAGCGCCGAGGAAATAGCCGGGCTCCCCGTTGAAGTTATAGCCGCAATGCGCGCAGGAGTGGTTCATCTTCGGAAGCTGGATCCATTTCCGGTTTTTTTCATACACATCGCCTTTACCACAATCAGGGCATTTCCCCTGGACGATGCGCCATGCTCTATTTGCCAGTGATGTTTTCATATACTTGTTTTTTTTAGTGATAATCCGGTTTGCTGATACAAAGATCGTGACTTTGGTCGCGGAGTTGAAGTAAAAAAGGCACCACTTATAGCACAATACAGACATTTTATGTACTTTTAGCTCATGGCAAAAAAGGAGCTCCCGGTATACAACATCGGGAAATTTCACGGAGAGCATCAGGAGGACAGCTTCTATGCCAATAACCTAAAGGAACACCTGGAAAAGCACCATTTTATCCACGTTCCGCACAAGCACGACTTTTATTTATCCATCCTGTTCACCAAAGGCAGCGGCACTCACGATATTGATTTTACAAGCTATCCGGTAAAACCAGGCTATGTTTTTTTGCTTTCTCCGGGACAGACCCATGACTGGAAGCTCTCGAAGGATGTGGAAGGTTATATTTTCTTTCATACCAAAGCCTTTTACGACGAAGCCTATACCAATGCCACGATCCGGCAGTTCCCGTTTTTCCAATCCATTTATGCCTCGCCTCTGGTAGTACTAAAAGGACAAAGCCTGGCAACGCTCACGCAATTGTTCAGGGATATTGTTGCGGAGCAACTTGCTCAAAAGCCTCTGAAGCAACAGAAATTATTGGCGCTGACCAATTATATTTATGTAGAGCTTAGCAGGTGTAGCCTCCCGGTGGCGGAGGCCGGACACCGGGAGGTACATTACCTTGCCAGGGTGAGAGAGCTGGAAGGACTGGTAGACCTGCATTACAAAACCCTGAAATCGCCCAGAGATTATGCGGCCCTTATGAGCATGACGGAAAAGCACCTGAACCGGATCTGCAAAGCGACACTGAATAAAACCACCGGGCAGCTGATCGTGGACAGGGTCATCCTGGAAGCCAGGCGCCTGCTGGTACAGACGCAGCTCCCGGTGAACCGCGTAGCAGAGCTCCTCGGTTACATGGACAACTCTTACTTTTCGCGCTTATTTAAAAAGCAAAGCGGTGAATCGCCTTTGGCATTCCAGGCGAAGTACCGGCATTAACTTTCAGCTACATCCCAATGCCTGATGCGAACGCTTATCAGACTGATCATTTTCACTACACGTCATAATTGTAAGAAGCTGCCGGCACATTCCCGCTCTTGTTGGCATTTCATCAACAAGGCTTCGCTGTTCAGGAAAATACAACAACAAAATCGTTAGAAGCCATCTCAAAAATAGGTTTTAGGCTATTTGCGCAGGATTTTTCATTCAGGCGAGGCTCTTTTCGAAGCTCATACTCTCGCAGTCTGGGCTGGAAAAGAAACGAAACATGAATGGAAAAGACGCGCAAAGAGACAACAGGTATTTATGAGATGGCTTCTGGCACATTGAACGGTAAGGAGCACAAACGATCTCCGAAGGAGTGGTCTGTTATTTTTCTGCTATTCCTTAAATTCACAAGATATGGCGATGAATAGCCCGGATACAAGTTCAAACGGCATATGACCACGACGTAAACATTATACGCCTTTATCTATCCTGTTTTATTGGAATTTGTAGTACTTTTAACTCCGAAAAAAGATTAACATGACATTCTTCACCGAGCTGTTCAGAGCCATTGGCAATTGTTTCAGGGGCATTCCGGTCCTGTTCGAAAAAGGGCTCTGGCATTACTTCCTGTACCCCATCCTGGTATGGGGCCTCCTGTGGGCAGGCAGTATCTGGCTCTTTGCGCAGCTGGCAGAATACATCAGCGCCTGGATAAACGGGCAGCTGGATGTAAACAGCATTCCCGATTCGGGCTCCTGGCTTTCCTTTGCCAAGCCTTTCCTCACGGGTTATTTCAGTTTGATCCTGGGCTGGGTGCTCAAGATCCTCTTCTGGATGGTTTCAGGAACCTTCATGAAATACGTGTTATTGATCCTGCTCTCTCCCCTCTTCTCGTTATTATCCGAATCCATCGAGGAAAAGCTGACCGGAAAGAAATACCCCTTCAATGGCCTGCAACTTTTGAAAGACATTTTCAGGGGCATCGGCGTCAGCCTGCGCAACATGTTTCTCGAATACCTGTTTATCGCAGTTTGCGGTATCCTCACCATCCTTTTCCCTCCCCTGTTTTTTATCACTGCACCATTCCTGCTCTTCGTGTCATGGTACTACATCGGCTTTACCATGCTCGACTACAATTTCGAAAGGCACCGCATGAGCATCTCCCAGAGCGCGGCTTTCACCAGGCAGCATAAAGGCACAGCCATCGGAATTGGCATGGTATACGCATTTTTCATGATCCTTCCCCTGTATATGGGAATCTTCTTTGGGCCTGTGCTGGCCGTCACCGGCGCTACCCTTTGCTTTATGGAGATCAGGAAGCTCATGCCGACTGATCCAGCCAATACAACCACCTCAAAACCTGAACCGATCTGATCATGTATACCCTTTCTGTTGTCAACTATTACAATACCACTCCTTTTGTTTACGGACTGAAACACCATCCGCTCACAACGGCGGCGCATATTGAATACGATATCCCGAGTACCTGTGCCCAAAAATTAAAGGACCGGCGTGTGGATATCGGCCTCGTGCCTGTGGCCATCATTCCCGAGCTCGATTCCTACCATATCATCACCGATTACTGCATCGGCGCCAATGGCAAGGTGGACAGCGTGAAGCTGTTTGCTCACAAGCCTCTGGAAGAGCTTACGCACATCATGCTCGATTACCAGTCGAAATCCTCGATCATGCTGGTGCGGGTACTGAACCGCCATTTCTGGAAAAAGAACATCACCTTTATTCCTGCGGAAGCAGGCTTCGAGCAAAAGATCGGCGGTACAACGGGGGCGGTCATCATCGGCGACCGCACCTTCGGACTTACAACCAAAGATCATCCTTACCATTACGACCTCGCGGATGAATGGAAAACGCATACCGGCCTTCCCTTTGTATTTGCTGCCTGGGTGAGCAATAAACCTATTGACGAAGCATTTATCGCTGAGTTCAATGAAACGCTGAAATACGGAGTGGATCATATCAAAGAAGCGGTAGAGGAAAAGAAGCATCCGACACCGGGCTTCGATTCTTACGATTACCTGAAGAATAAAATTTCCTATGAGCTGGATGCTGACAAAAGAAAAGCGCTCGACTTATTTTTGAAACTGATGAAGGAGTAAGATCACTACTGATTGGTTTATTTTCTGGCTGAGGACGAGTTTATGGGCGTGCCTCCGCAAAAGAGACAGCGGAGTCGTGCTTTCAGCTGCAATTCCCGTCACGACGCGTCGTGACGGGAGATTTCCGCTTCAATCACTCACGCAAAGAACGCTCACTCATGACAGCGGCTCCAGCCCTGTCGTTTCTTTGTCATCCGGTGAAAAATTTAAGTCCCTTTTCTTCATAAAATACCTATATTTAAACGTTATTATCCGGAATGAAACCATCCTGTTTTGTAGCTACATGGCGAATAACAGACATGCCGGCACCGCATAGCCGGGATAAGAAACATAAACAGCTATCTATGAATAAACTACTCCTACTCCTCGTTTCCCTGGTCGTTACGGGTGCCTGCCACGCTCAAACCGAATACGCCGATTACCGCTCACAAACCAACCCGCTTTACTGGAAGAACCGCAGGCCTTTTGCCGACTACTGGCAGCAGGATGTGCATTACAACATCCGGGCTTCGCTGAACGACAGCTCCGATATCATCACCGGGCACGAGGAGCTTATCTACTGGAACAATTCTCCGAAAGAGCTTTACTTCGTGTATTTTCACCTTTACAATAACGCGCAAACCAAAGGCTCTTACCTCGCCGACCTATATAAGAACAATAACTACCACCTGAAATTCAACAAATACCGCAAAGATGGCCTTGGAACCGTTGTGGAAAGCATCAAAGCCGGAAACAAGGAGCTGAAAACCGAACTGGACAACACGGTTCTGAAAGTGTACCTGGAAAGGCCTCTGAAGCCGGGGGAGTCGGTAACCTTCGACATCAATTTCAAAACCTATTACGCGAAAGAAGTGATCCGCAACCGGATGAAAACCTTCAACGCCTTTGGTAACAAGCATTTCGACGTGACACACTGGTATCCGCGCATTTCGGTTTACGACCGCAAATTCGGCTGGGATACCGACCAGCACATGGACCATGAGTTTTATGGCGACTTCGGTTCCTACCACGTGGAGTTTACGCTGCCCAACCATTATGTGCTCGACGCCACAGGAACCTTACAAAACCAGCAGGAAGTACTGCCAGATACGCTTCGCCGCAAGCTCGACCTGTCCAATTTTGCGAAGAAGCCCTGGAATTCGCCGCCATCTACCATCATCAAACGCGACGGCAGCACCAAGACCTGGAAGTTCTCTGCCATCAATGTGCATGATTTTGCGCTGACAGCCGACCCTACTTATCGCATCGGCGAATATACCTGGCAGGGCATCAAATGCGTGGCCCTGGTGCAGGAGCCTCATGCTATAGGCTGGCAGAACTGCCCGCAATACATGGCAAAGATCCTGGAAGTGAATACCTACAACATCGGGCCTTACCATTACCCGAAAATCATCTGCGCCGACGCACAGGACGGCGTGGAATACCCGATGCTGACGCTCGACGGGGGCTTCGATCCCAACTACCGGGATTTGCTGATCCATGAGATGACCCACAACTGGTTCTTCGGCATGGTGGGCAACAATGAAACCTACAGGGCATTCCTCGATGAAGGCTTCACCCAGTTTTATACAGCCGACACCTACCAGTTCATCGACGGGCCCAACAAGATAGAGATGAAGCCGCGCAGCAATTATGTGGAGCGCTTCACGGAACAGAACCGCATCCTCGATGACCAGATCTATAATGGCTACATGAATGCCGTGACTACCCGCGGCGAGGAAGTAACGCTCAACACACACAGCGACGATTACAATGGCGGTATCCGCCATGGCGGCGGCTACAGCGCCGTGTACACCAAAACCGCAGCCATGCTCAAGAACCTGGAGTACGTGCTGGGGCGCTACCTCTTTGATAAATGCATGCAGAATTATTTCGATCAATGGAAGTTCTGCCATCCTTACCCGGAAGATTTCCGCAACTCGGTGATCCAGTACAGCGGTGTAGATCTCAACTGGTTCTTTGACCAGTGGCTGGAAACAACCAAAAAGATAGACTACAAGATCGGGCGTGTAAAGAAAGGCAATCAGAAAGGACAGTATGTGATCAAGTTCAGGCGTAAGGGCGAGATGCAGATGCCGATCGACTTTACCGTATTGGATAAAAACGATTCGGCCTACCACTACTATATTCCGAATACCTGGTTTGAAAAACCGGTGAAGGCCAATGTGCTGCCACGCTGGATCGGCTGGGGGAAAGTGAAGCCGACCTATACGGCAACGGTGCAGATCAACGGCAAGCTGAAAAATGTGATCATCGACCCGTCGCGCAGGCTGGCTGATGTGGATATGACCAACAACGTGAAACACAACCGGGTGAACACGACCTTCGACTCCAAGATCTACAACCCGCTCGACTGGAAGCATTATGAGCTGAAAGCCCGTCCAAGCTTATGGTACAACGGTTACGACGGGATCAAGATCGGCGCCCATGTCAATGGCGGCTACATGAACACCAAGCACGTGTTTGATGTGACAGCCTGGTTCAGCAGCGGCTTCGGACAGGCTTACCTGGACAGTACCAATAACAGGAACAACTACAATGTGGTGTCTTTCTTACTGAATTACCGCACTTCGACGGCCCGCTTCATCAAAAAATCAAATGTGTACGCCACCTTGAAATCGCTGGACGGCCTGGAAAGCGCTCTCTTAGGCTTTGAGAAGAAAAGCAATAATGAGCGCAACCGCATTTATATCCAGTACAAAGCGATGGTGCGCGATCTGCAACGCGACCTGGTTTACCTGATCAACCAGAACGAATGGCAGATCCAAAAGCTGAACAGCTATATCAACGTGGGCATCGACCATAACTACAACTACCACCGCGGCACGGGAACGATGAACCTGAACATCCGCGGAACGGCGTTAACGAACGACTACGATTATTCGAGCCTGCAATACACGGCCATCAACCGGAACGACCTGGGCAAGATCAACATCAACACCCGCGTGTTTGCGCAGCTGGGCTTTGGCAGCAAGCTGGCCGACGAATCCATGCTTTTCGCTTCGGGCGCCAACCCGGAAGAGCTGATGGAAAATAAATACACGCGCTCCATGGGCTTTATTCCTCCGGATTGGGGAAAATACGGCACCGTGACCAACCACTTCACCGCCGGTGGCGGCCTCAACCTGAGGGGTTACTCGGGCTACGTACTGGCGGCCACCGATGCCAAGGGTGTAATGGTCTTTAACTACAAAGGCATGACCGGCGCTTCGGCGAGCGCGGAGATCGAGTTCGGCGAACTGTTCGGCTTTATGAACATCAAGCGCCTCAACAACAGCATTAAGATCAATCCTTACCTGTTTGGCGATGCCGGCACCATCAATACCAACGCGCCGGGCAAAGCCACGGTGATGTCGGACCTGATAGCCGACGCAGGTGTGGGTGTGGCATTAACGATCCAGAAATTCGGACCGCTCTACGGCGTTAAGCCGCTGACGGTGCGTTTCGACATGCCGCTGCTCATCAACCGCCTGCCTTTTGCAGAGAAAGATTATTTTCAATTCCGCTGGATGATCGGGATCAACCGTGCTTTTTAAACTATGACCATTCGCTCCTACCGGCCTATTTTATGGAACCTCGCCAAACAGCTGCTGTTCCTCTTTGCCCTGTATGCCTTATGCAGGCTGCTGTTCTATATCTGTAACCGCAGTTACTTCGCCGACATTTCCACTGGCGAGCTGGCCTCCCTGTTTATCTACGGCCTGCGCTTCGACCTGTTCAGCCTTGCCGCGCTCAATGCCCTCTACATCCTGCTGTGCATCCTGCCGTTCAGGTTTTACTACAGCAAAGGCTACCAGCGCCTGACCTCGGTGATTTTCATCGTACTGAACAGCTTTGGCCTGCTGCTGAACTTCATTGACTTCGCCTTCTACCCTTACATCCAGAAGCGCATGACCTATGATGTCGTGAACTTCACCTTCGGCGGGCAGTCGGAGATCCTGAAGCTGATACCACATTTCCTGATGGAGTTCTGGTACCTGGTGCTGGTATTTATCCTGGTGATCTGGCTATTGGTGAAAGTGCATTACAGCATCCGCAAAAAAGACCAGCCGGTGGAAGTGAAAGCAAACTTAAAGACCGCCCTGTCCTATTTCCTCATTTTTGTGGTCATTGTCGGCGCTACCATCATTGGCCTGCGCGGCGGCACCCAGCGCATTCCGATCGTGTTTCTCGATGCAGCCCTCTACACCTCTCCAAAGTACATTCCCATCGTGATCAACACGCCTTTCTCGGTGATGAAATCGGCGGAGCTTACGGAGATCCAGCCCCTGAAGTTCTTTGATGAGCCGCAGCTCAAACAACTCTACAGCCCCGTTCATGAAGCTGATACGGGAACGTTTAAGAACTACAACGTGTGCGTGATCGCCCTCGAAAGCTTCTCCAAGGAATTTACCGGCATCTCCAACCGTAAGAGCTACACACCTTTCCTCGATAGCCTCATGAAACAGTCGGTGGTATTTTCCAATGCCATTGCCAACGAGAAAACCTCCATCAACGGCATTCCGGCTATCCTGGCTTCCGCGCCCTGCTTCCTCGATAACCATTACCTCAATTCGGCCTACAGCAACAACATCATCCAGACGCTGCCCGGCTTGCTGAAAGAGAAAGGCTACTACTCCGTGTTCTACCACGGTGGCACCAACGGCACCATGAACTTCGACTCCTTCGCGAAGCTGGCCGGTTATGACGCTTACTACGGCCGCACGGAATACAACGATGAAAACGATTACGACGGCCAGTGGGGCATCTGGGACGAGCCCTTCCTGCTGCGCACCGTACAGGAAATGGGTAAGCTGAAAGCGCCGTTCATGACTTCTGTGTTTACACTGAGCTCGCACAATCCTTACAAGATCCCACGTCAATACGAAGGAAAATTTGATAAGGGAACGATGGAGATCCACCAGTGCATTGGCTATACGGACTACGCCCTGAAGCGGTTTTTTACCGAAGCAAGAAAGCAGCCCTGGTTTGCCAATACGCTCTTTGTGCTCTGCCCGGATCACACCAGCGTATCCAACGATCCGTTCTACGCTAATCCCATCGGGCAGTATTCCATTCCCATTATTTTTTACAAGCAGGGCATGACACCAGTCATGGAAAGCAAAACCGTGCAGCAGATCGACATCATGCCTACTGTGCTGAGCTACCTGAATTACGACAAGCCTTATTATTCTTTTGGCAGCGATATGTTCTCTGCAAAGCACCAGCCTTGCGTATTCTACAATCAGCCTTCGTATTACTGCGTGGACGACAGCCTGTTCTACCTGCTGAACAATTATGAGTTCACGGAAGTTTACAATTACCGAAGCGACAGCCTGCTTCAACACAACCTCATTAACACCCGCAACAACAAGAACTTACTAGATTTCTGCAAGGCATTTATCCAAATGTACAACAACGATGTGTTGAATAATAAAACGTATTACACCAAAAATTGAATATGGAACATTATGACCTGATCGTGATCGGCGGCGGCCCCAGCGGCTATGCCGGCGCGATGCGCGCGCTGGATTTTAAGAAAAAGGTATTGCTGGTTGAAAAGAAACGCATTGGCGGCGCAGGCGTCTATGATGGCGTGCTCACTTCCAAAACGCTGTGGGAGTTGTCGCAGAAAGTGTCTTCCATCCGCGAGATGATCCCCAACTACCACGTAGACTACCAGGACATAGTGAATACCGTAAACGAAGCGGTGTTTGAGCGCAAAACGCAAATGACGGTACACCTGAACCTGCTACAGAAGCAACAGCCCGACCACTTCTGTTACGAAAAAGGTCTGGCTTCTTTTGTAGACAAGAACACCATCAGCATTATGAAAGAGGATGGCAATGTGAAGCTGGTGCAGGGCGACAATATTTTAATTGCCACGGGCAGCAGGCCGCGCTACCTGCCGCACATCGCCATCGACGAGCAGATCATCATGACGAGCGACGGCATCAAGAATTTAAAAGAGCTGCCGAAAAGCCTGGTAGTGCTGGGTGCCGGGGTGATCGGCTGTGAGTTTGCGACGATTTTTTCGGGCCTTGCCAAAACCAAAGTATACTTAATTGACAAAGCCGACCGTATATTACCTTTCGAGGATGAAGATGTGGCGGAAGTGGTGAGCGACAGCCTAGTGAAACAGGGTGCTACCATCCACCACGGCGCCAACCTGAAACGCATGGAGATCAAAGACGGCAAGGTGGAATACGAGCTGATCTATGCCGACAACCGCACGGAAACATTTACGGTGGACAAAGCGCTGATATCGGTAGGGCGTGTGCCCAACGTTGAGAACCTAGGATTGGAAAAAGTGGGCATAAAGCTGAATGAGCGTCATTCCATCTGGGACGACGATACGCAAACCAATATTTCCAACATTTATGTAGCCGGCGACGTTACCACCGAGATGGCGCTGGTAAATGTGGGCGAGCGCGAGGCCCGGCATGCAGTGGTACGGATGTTCGGCCCAACGGTGAAGCCCCTCTCCTACCAGAATATTTCCACCATCATGTTCCTGAACCCCGAGGTGGCCAGCGTGGGCATGAGCGAGCAGGACCTCACCCGAAAAGGCATTGCCCACCGTGTGGTGAAGCTGGATTACAGCACCATCGCACGCGCCGTTGCCATGCGCAAGACGAAAGGTTTCTTTAAGATCATCGTCACCAACGACCATGGCATGCGTATCCTGGGCATGCGGGCTGTTGGAGAGCATGCAAGCTCTGCCATCCAGGCGGTGGCTTACCTGATCTACACCAACCAGGGCATCCGTGATCTGGCCGATATGATGCACCCGCACCCGAGCATCATCGAAGGAGTGCAGGAATGCCTGCGCATGCTTTTGGGAAAATCCATTTACAAGTCTTCTATCTTCAAAGACAAGCTCAAATGCTACATCTGTGAGAACGGCACCTGTACGCCGGTGGAGAGTTTAGTTTAGAACGCTCATCTTAATAAAAATACGATGCATCAGGACGACAACACCCTAAAATCCGGCGCTTTCGCGAAAGCCGTTTGCAAATCGAAGATCGTGTATGGACTCGAATCGGAAGAAGGATTTGCGATCTCCGACTCCGCTGATTATGATGATGAAAACGGCGAGCCGGTAGAGGTTATTTGTTTCTGGTCGGAAGAGGCAGCAGCGGCTTCCTCCGCCAAAGAAGCCTGGGCCAACTACCAGGTGGTAGAAATTCCGCTTGCAGAGTTTATGGAAAACTGGTGCATTGAGATGAATAACGAGGGCTTACTGGCGGGGATTGACTTCGATGCGAATTTATCCGGTTCTGAAATAGAACCCCTGGAGCTGGCCCTGGAACTGGCGAAAGCCTTAAGGTCAATGAACAAAACCATTTCATTTGAAACCTACGGCAGTTTAGCGGAGCTCGAGAAGCAGATCCGGAAGGCCAACGACTAGCAGGACAGCCCTTCGGAAAACGGCCTCACCCATACGCCTGTGTCACGAAGTAATTTGTTTGTTATGGAAACAGAAAAAATATTTGCTACTAAAACAGGCTATTGCCATCTTTTACCCGACAGGATTGAGCTCACGCGCGATGGCATTTCCGGGAATATGGCAAACATAACGGTTGGAAATACCATCTACCGGATTCTCGTTATCTATAGCCTTTTATGCTCTGCCCTGATCTATGGGATATATGATCTTTTTTTGAAAAGGCATTTCTTTCCGGCGGCCTTGTGTAGCCTTCTTGTCTTCTATTTGATATACGGAATTGTAACCAGCCTTAACAACTCTGCAAGCCCGGTTATTGACAGGAAGCGGATCAGAAATGTGCGTTTCGTAAAAGGGATTGCGGGACTGAGCCGTTCCCGTTTTGAAGTGCAGTTTGAGGATGATGCGGGGAAGATCAAAAAACGGCTGATCCTGCTTCCGGGCTCTGCCAGCGGCGGAGCAACAGAAGCCGAAAGAGCGCTGAAGATGATGAAAGAGGAGAAGCTTATCTGAACAAAAAACAAACGCACATCAGGCAAATGGAAACTATTAAAATTACCGGAGGAGCAAGAATAGGCGGTGCCAATGTGACCTGGCCTTTTGCGAAACTTCTTGTAAGCCCCGGCAAGCTGGAGCTGAATGCATCCATGCATGGCAACTTTGTATTCAGGCCGGGCGATATCATTGCGTTGGAACCTTACTATTCCCTGAGCAGCGGCATCCGGATCCGCCACCGCGTTGCAACTTACGAAAGAGAGCTTATTTTCTGGTGTGAAGATCCTCCTGTTTTCCTGCGGCTGATTCATCACTCAGGCTTTCTCGACCCTTCACGAAGCAGCTCTGTAGAACAAACACTGGAGATCCAGGAGAAGCAGGTTTCGGGTGGCACTCCTTTCAAAAAACCGGTAGTGATCGTTTTTGGCATCGTATGAAATGTTTTATTGCTGAGCGACTTTGTTTTGTTTGCGCTATCGGATCATAAAGGCTCACCACTGGGCTATGGAAGCTTCATCGCCCTTGTGTCCTGCCTGATCTTATCCCTTCTGTTATTGGAATCGGAGCCTGTACGAAACCTGTTCTTAAAAAAAGGCCGGACATTGCGCGATATCAACCGGCTTTTGGTATTCATCATGGTCATCACCGGATTTATACTGATGATCATGAGCTTCATATGGATATCAGGCAACTAAAAACATGAGAATAAGCGTCATTTGTTTACTTCATGATCTTGTAACTATTCATGATAAAGCCCTCCCGGCTGATTTACGGGAGGGTTTAATTTAAGGGTTTCGCTTAATCCTTCAGGTTTAATGCTTTCTTCACGGCTTCATAGTTGTTCACATCAACATCCTTTAAGGCAGGGCATACCCATTTCGCACGCTCTGCCGGTGTCATGCCCGATAAAGGAACCTGCCTGCCCACAGTACCGCTCGTATGGCTATCGCCACCGATCATGACCACTTTCACATCGTCGATGTAAGTTCCGGGAGAGGTTTGCGCCGTGGTGGCCGTACTGCTGGCCATAAGCCAGATGATCCCTTCCGAAGCGTTACTCGATTGCATGAACGATACCTGGTGGGAGTTTCCATTAATCGAGCCCGGCAACGCTTTCCATTGGTAGGAATTAAAATCATTATAATACACCAGGACAGCTCCGTTCTTGAATACCCTGTCGTGAAACGCGTCGCCCTGCCCGTGGAGCAGCTCCGCCACGTAGCTGTATCCTATGGCGTAAGAGTTAGGGCTTTCCGTTCCCCTTACCTGCCATTTCTGGCCAACGTTGTTGAACAGGATGGTGCGGATGTCGGCTGTTCCGGGAACACCCTGCTGGCCCTGCGGACCCTGTGGCCCTGCCGGCCCCGTGTCTCCTTTTTTGCAGGACGAGAATAAGAGAATACCTGTTGTGGTAAATGTCAAAATCAGGGGGAGTATTTTGGCGGTTGTGTGTTTTAAGATTTTCATAGCATGGTGGTTTTTAAAGGTTAATACGCTGATTTGTGAGTTCAAAATTAAACTCCCTGCAAACCATCTGCATCACCTATTCATGTGATTTGGCGGGCGCAACTTTGAAAAAATGTTAAGCTGCCCGAAAACCATCATCCCGTGATAATTCATATCTTTAACCTGCAATAAAAAAACGGGAGTCGTAGCTCAGTTAGTAAGAGCGCTTGTTAGCTAAACAAGAGGCCGCAGGTTAAACTCCTGTCGACTCCCTCTCTTTTAACAGGACTTCCTTATTTTTGAGATGACACGCTATCGGCATCGGCTTTCAAAAACACTGTAATAAGCAGGTTTTCCGGCCTTTTATGTCGCTATAGTCGTTCCCGGTACTCACACTGCGGGATGACGAACTGAAGGCGCCAAAAAATAAATCATCAGAAAAAAACGCATTAAGAGTCAGATGTATTTGCTTTTTATTCTATATTTATTCCATATAAAAACCGGGAGTTGTAGCTCAGTTTGTAAGAGCGCTGTCACATCATGACAGAGGCCGCAGGTTAGAGTCCTGCCAACTCCCGACCTTTTATCCGATTTCAAAAAAACATGGCAGAGGCAAGTGATTGGGATTATGATTTTACACCGGAGGAATGGGCCGCCTGCATCAAGGTATTGGGAATTGTAAAAGACCACCCGGACGAAGTGCCCGACCTGGACTTCATGAAGGGCCTGATTAGTAAGGTGTATAAAAATGCCCGCAGGGAACGCCGTAGAGAAACGGAAATTCAGCGCCGGCAGGAAGACCTTTCCACCAAACAGCAAAGCTATATATTCCATTACCAGACCGGAAAGCCGGATGAGTATGCCATGCCGAATGAGGAAAGCCTGATCCTGAATAAATCAAGCGGCTGCTATGCCTGCGGCAAACGCTTTCATGAAGTGCATCCTTTCTACCACCGCCTTTGCCCCGAATGTGCGGCGCTTCAGCTTTCGAAACGGGAACAACGGGCCGACTTAAGAGGACGCATCGCCGTCGTCACAGGAGGTCGCATCAAGGTAGGCTTTGCTACCGCCCTGAAGTTGCTGCGCGATGGCGCTACCGTGGTGGTGACGACACGCTTCCCGAATGATGCGCTGATGGCCTTTTCGCAGGAAAGCGATTACCATTCCTGGAAAGCGCGCCTGGAATTATATGGCCTGGATCTCCGCAACCTGAAGAGCATAGATGCTTTTGTAAGCTACCTCTCCGCTCGTTTCGACGCACTCGACATCCTGGTAAACAACGCCGCCCAAACGATCAAATACGACACCGCTTATTACCGTCAATTGCTACACCGTGAGCAGGAAAGCGCGAAGCTCCCGGCTGCCGACCTTACACAAATCAAACATCCCTGCGAGCTATCGGAAGCGGGCGTACTGGCGTTACTACCGGGAACAGAGGCCGGCGCCATCCTTAAAACAGACATCTTCAATCAGCCCCTGGATGACAGGCCCCATAACAGCTGGACAGCGACCTTATCGGACGTGAGCACCGAAGAGCTGCTGGAAGTGAATGTGATCAACAACATCGCTCCCTTTATTTTAAACAGCCGCTTAAAAGCTTTGCTGGAAAAGTCTTCCTTCCCTACCCGCTTCATCATCAACGTGACTTCTTCCGAAGGGCAGTTTTCCTACAGCCGCAAAACGGTCTTTCATCCGCACACCAACATGACAAAGGCTGCGCTGAATATGATGACCCGCACCTCGGCCGATGATTTTGCCGGCTCTGGAATTTTGATGAACAGCGTAGATGTGGGCTGGGTATCGACCGGCAACCCGATTGAAAAAAAGGAAAGACTGGCGGAACAGGGCCATGTGATGCCACTCGACATTCACGACGCTGCTTCCAGGATCTACGACCCCATTGTCACGGCGCTGAATGCGGACATCAGGCTCTGGGGAAAATTATTTAAGAACTATAAAGTGGTGGATTGGTAAGCATTCGCTATGCGAGGCCACTTCAACACTTAGCCTGATCCCATCATGAAGTTTTCCAAAAAGATAGTTTCCCAAACTCCGCTCAGGCGCTTGTGGACAGATGCCGGGGAGGTAAATGCTTGCCGGCAAAGGTACCTGAACAGGGCCGGACTACGGGCGCTTGTCGCACAACAGGCATTAACGTTTGTTATTGCTACGATTGGCAATAAGCTTCAATGGATACATGAGGATAGCTGCTATGATTTCTGGAATGCAGACGTCGAGCGGCACATACCGGAAGAAGATGAGTTTTCGCTGGAGGATTTTCCGGGTCATTACACCTACGTGGCCAGCGAGTGGCTAGATGATACAGGCAAGCGTTTGATTTTACTGGAAACCTATCATTAAGCAGCAAGCTTCTGTGATTTAATCAACAACACCAGAGCGGTATATTTTTGAGCGCCCGTCGCGACGCATCGTGAAACTCTTTGCTCCAATTCCTGCCAAGAAGTGTCGCGGCGGGGGATTTACGCGGCGATCCCTGGCGCACATCGCGCGGAGTCATCCTTTACGCGCGCCGGTCGATAAACCGGGCAAGCGCTCTTTGTTTGCTTCGTGCTTTATAAAACACATTAAGCTCGGGATCAGCGGCGATATGCCGGATGATCTCATCGTCGAGGCTGCCGGCCAGGCTTTCGCCATCGTTCCGGTTGATGAGCTTATAATAAAGCAAGGCGCTGGCTTCGGTCTTATACATCATCATCGAAAAGTAAAGGTGCCGGCCATCGGCATGCGTGATGTTCTCCAGCACATAGTGCGTGTAGTCGTCGGCCAGGAGCTTTTGAAGCTGTGCCGTATCGAAGCGGCTGAGGCCGAGTTGTTTGAATTCAGGCGTTTGTTCGTAAGCAACCAGTTTTATATTTACCATGCGTGTGTGTTCTGTTGTGCAAACATAAGCCGCAAAAACACCAAATAAAAGAAATTGCAGATTTTGCTACAATCTATAGCAAGCCATCGCCGTTTTTCCGGGGACTACAGCCGGGGAAAGTTTGGCAATATATGTCGGCTCCTGCACGATTTCCGGCCTGGCATGTTTTTTTTCGTAGCAGGTTTGCAGCAACAGGAAGCAGAGGCAGATGGCTGCTAACAGGACAGGCTTCACCAGAGCCTGAGAATCTTTCATCGTCGTGTTATCGGAATTCATGAGTAACAAGGTTATCTGCCTCAAAGTTACAGCATACAGTAAGGCTTGTAAATAGATAAAACTATCTGATTTGATCCACGAAAAACTACGCCCTTTCAGAAGAGCGGCTTGCCTGTAGCATTTAAAAGAGCTATCTTCGGAAAGTATTTTATAATAACGGTGATGCTTTTCAGACTGTGGCGATGGCTGCAATTACTCCCATACAGGATGCGTCCGCGACCTACGAACAAACGCTTACAAAAATTAGTTGCAGGCGCTGACCGCATCGTAATTAAAAAGGGCGGCGTGCGGGAGTGTAAGGCAATACATGACCTTGTCGCTCTAAGCATTACCGACCCTGCCGACGTAAACGAGCTTTCCGAACTCCTGAAAATTCACGAGCCGAAGCAATGGTCGCATTGTATGTGTCGTGGCGATTACGCCATTGAGTTTTACACAGGGCAACTGATGCTCGCTACATTTAGCCTGCATCACGGCCATTCGATCCGTTACGACAAATGGTATGGCGATGCTGACCTTGCCAAAGCAGATGCACTCCTGCAATTCCTGGCAGAAAAAGGCCTTCGGGCACCACTCGAAGAGAAGCTGGAAGATGAATCCAGACACAACGCGTATGAAGCGCAACAGCGCACATGGCTCGACATTGCACCGGCATGCTTTGCCGGGTACGTCAATAATGGCTTCACTCCTTTTCCGCTCGATCACATAGAACGGGAGCTGGAAAAGGAAATTCCGGACTTGAATGAACGCATCATCCGGCTGCTCAGAACTTACGCCTGCTCCGAAAAGCTCTGGAGCGGCTACCCATCCTACGAAGGCCTGACGTATAAAATCCTCAGACAGAACTACATTGAACACATCATCGGTGCCTACCTGGCATCTGACAGGAATTACAATATCCGCAAAGGACTGGGACGCTTTTTATGCGATTTTGATTCCCTGAAACGAAAAACGGACTTTATGAGGCAGACTCCCACAAGCGTTCTCGACGAGCTACAGGCTTGCTTTGAGACGCTAAGCGACGAGGAAGGAACAAGGCGCATAGCCTTGCTCCGTCGGGCAAAAGAACTACAACACGGTATTTAAAAAAACAATATTTCACGAACCATGGCCTCAGGAACGTTTTTCCATACACCTACCCCGATCCCCTTTGAAAGCATAGAAACAGAGCGCCTCATCCTGCGAAAACTCACACCTGAGCTTTACCATCAGATCTTCGACACGCTCCCGGACACAGACATCATGACTGTATTGGACCTGGCGGATGCCGAAGCCCTGGAAAAAGAAAAACTGAAATACCGCAAGGGCCTTTCCACCCACAACCGTTCCTTCGTCAATTTCCAGCTCCTCGATAAAGCGAGCCATCAGATCCTCGGGGCCTGCGGCTTTCATACCTGGTACACCGAGCATGCCCGTGCGGAGATCGGCTATGCGCTCCACAGCGAAGAACCTAAAGCAAAAGGCCTCATGTCGGAAGCCATGAAGGCGGTATTGCACTATGGCTTCGAACACATGCAACTCAACCGCGTGGAAGCTTTCATTGGTCCGGCCAATATCCCTTCCCTGAAACTTGTGGCAAAATTCGGTTTCACCGGGGAAGGGCGCCTGAGAGGGCATTACTGTAAAAAAGGAATCATCGAAGACTCCCTCGTATTCGGTTTATTGAGGGAGGAGTATGAAACAAACACACCTGACAATTAAACCACATGAACCACACAGAGCGCATAGTTTTAGCCAGGCAATCCCTGCTCGGCGTTTCCATCGGGGATGCCTTTGGCGACAGTTTTTTCGGGGATGAGGATGCTATCCTTGAGCGGATTGCTACCCGCAGCATCCCGGACACCCGCTGGGAATTTACCGACGATACCGTTATGTCCATTTCTGTATGTGAAGAACTCGAAGCACAGGGCGACATCAACCAGGAACAACTGGTGAAACGCTTCATTGCCTGCCACGACCTCGACCCCAGACGCGGCTACGGCGCCACCTTACGGCGGGTGCTTCGCGAGATCGCCGAAGGAGAAGACTGGCAAACAGTGTCTGCCCGGGTCTTCGAAGGCCAGGGATCGATGGGCAACGGAGCGGCGATGAGGGTATGCCCCATCGGTGCATATCATTACGACAACTTACAACAAGTGAAAGCACTCGCCGCAAAATCGGCAGAGGTAACTCACGCCCACCCGGAAGCCATTGCAGGGGCCATAGCCGTAGCGGTTGCCACGGCGATTGCCACAGGCATGAAGCTCGGCGGAAAGAGCCTGAGCCCCGGGGAGTTTACCGATGCTATCCTCACACAATTACCGGAGAGCGATACCACCTCCCGCATTGCCAAAGCCAAAACACTGCCCTACTCCTACCATACCGAAACCCTGAAAAAAGTCTTGGGCAATGGCGTGAACATGACCGCACAGGACACCGTTCCTTTTGTGATCTGGTGCGCCTCCCATCACTTAAACCATTTTGAAGAAGCGCTCTGGAAAGCAGTTTCCATCCTCGGCGACCGGGACACCATCTGCGCCATGGTGGGCGGTATCACGATGATGTCGGCCCCGGGCAACAGCGTACCCAAAGCCTGGTCAGAGGCAGTGGAAGATGTAGGGAATAGCATCTTTAGAACTAACGCCGGCAATCCTTCCTTGTAAAAGCTAATCCCAAAAACGGTCATCATAAACTTGTCATAGGATTTATGTATTTTCAATGGGATCCGTTCTCATCTTTGCGCTTTACCTTTTGGATCATACTCACGTTTTTTCTTATCTTCATCGTTTACCTTTATAAAGCACATGTCCGATATTACGTCCTTCGATATCCTGGATGAGGAGATCCAAAATACCGGCGGCAAAGCCCGGGTATTGCAAGCCCTATGGGACGGCGACACCGGCGGCTGGTACCTGACCTTTTCGCTCTATGCAGAGAACCCTTCCGTTTCAGGAGACCTCGTCTGGTATTACCTCGGGCGCGTACACTCGGATGGCGATCAGACGACAGAAGCCTTTGCCAAAGAGCTGGCCGCCAAAGCCGTGAACAAGTACGGCCTGGAATTTTATTTTCCCTCTCCGGATGATGCCGACGATGACTGCCCCGACTGGAAGGAGCGCGACAAAGCTATTTCCTGTGCCGGCTGCGGGAAGCTCATCCTTCCCGACCGGGACACCACGCTGCCGAAAGAGATCTGCTATCCTTGCTACCGGGAGCGGGAACGCAACCAGGCGCTCATCGACGACGAACTACAGGAATACGGAGTGAGCCTGTACCGCTGCAAAGGCCGGAAATACCAGGGCATGAGGTCCTGCGGCTATATGGAGGACTTTGCCATGTTTCCTTACATCAGCGAGGCCCTAAAGCGGAAGATCGGAACAGAGGGTGTCACCGTATTGACCATTGAAAAGAATGAGCTGCAGAGCCTGTCGCAAAAACTGGAAGCGCGCCTGGATGTACTGGCGCCTCTGTATAAGAAAGCAGCGCCACATGATCGCAATGGCAAGGTCATCAGCATGTTCCGCGATCAGAGCTATAAGGGAAAACGTTACACACTCGACAGCTACCGCGACCCCGTGCATGAGGAAATGGCAGAACTGCTCTATTCTTATAATACCACACAGGAAGTGATCAGGGAAAAGGGCTGTTTTAAATTCTTCATCAAAGCAAAGGGCTATAGCTACCGCGACGATGCCTTCATGCGCTTTATACACCATACCTGCAAAGGCCGCGCTACGATTAACCGCATGCACGAACATTACAAAAAGCTCCTGAGCAGGGAACAAGTGCTTTCCACGCTCGAAAAGCTGGAGCGCTTTGGCTGCATCAGCATCAAAGATGATTTGATTACGATGACTCACCTGGGGAAATATGCGGTGTAAAGAGACTAAAAAGTGTATCACTCCAGCTTCGGTACATATATCTCCTTTTTTTCTTACCTTTACGCGCACAAAACACTTACGTCCACATGTAGCACTTTCTTTCTTTTTTAAATAAACCGATCGCGTCGCCTCCCGGCGGCCTGTTTTTTATTTACCTCTTCAAAGAAAGATTCACCATGCTTAGCATACACAACCTGGCATATACCCATGCCAATAAAGAGCTGCTGTTCTCCGGGATCAGCCTCAACATCAACACACGCGACAAAGCAGCCCTCGTGGGCAACAACGGCAGCGGAAAATCCAGCCTGCTGAAACTGATGGCCGGCCTGGCGGAGCCATCGGAAGGGAGTATTGCGCGCAGCACATCGCCTTACTATATTCCGCAGCTGTTCGGGCAGTACAACCACCTGACAGTGGCACAGGCCCTTGGCATCGACGGCCCCTTAAAAGCGCTGTCCGAAATTCTCGGTGGCCATGCCAGCGAAAGCAACCTCACTGTCCTGAACAACGACTGGACCCTCGAAGAGCGTTGCCGGGAAGCCCTTATCCATTGGGGGCTGGAAGACATCGATTTGCAACAACCCATGAACAGCCTCAGCGGCGGACAAAAAACCAGAGTTTTCCTCGCCGGCACCGACATCCACCGGCCGGAGCTGATCCTCCTCGATGAACCCAGTAACCATCTGGATGCCGCCGGCAGAGCGCAACTCTATGCATGGATCCGCCACAGTAAAGCTACACTGCTGGTGGTGAGCCACGACCGCGAGTTGCTGAACCTCGTTAATACGGTGTACGAACTGAGCGAACGAGGGATCCGAACCTATGGCGGCAATTATGAATTTTACGCCGCACAAAAGCAGCAGGAAAACAAAGCCCGGCACGAAGAGATCCAGGACGCGGAGAAAGCCCTGCGGAAAGCAAGAGAGGTGCAGCGCGATACCGCCGAAAGGCGCCAACGGCTGGATGCCCGCGGGAAGCAGAAGCAGGAGAAAGCCGGGCTGCCGACCATCTCCATGAACACCCTGCGCAACCAGGCAGAGAAAAGCACAGCAAAGTTGAAAAATGTTCACTCAGAAAAGATGAACGCCATGTCGCAGGAGCTCAGGGAACTTCGTGACAAGCTGCCCGGGATGGAACAGATGCACTTCGGTTTCGATCCTTCCAACCTGCACAAAGGCAAAGTACTCGTGAGCGCACACGAGATCAACGACAGCTACGGGCAGAAGCTGCTCTGGCCCGAAAACCAAAGCTTCCATATTCTTAGTGGCGAGCGCATTGCCGTCCGCGGTGCGAATGGCTCCGGAAAATCAACGCTCATCAAACTGATCCTGGGAGAGCGGGAGCCTGTTACGGGCGCGCTTCAGCGGGCCGACTGCAAAGCGGTGTACATCGACCAGGATTACTCGCTCCTGCAGCCTGAACTGGCGGTGTACCAACAGGCACAACAGTTCAACCATACGGGCTTGCAGGAACATGAGATCAAGCTCCGCCTGGCACGCTTCCTTTTTCAGCCCGGCGACTGGGATAAAGCCTGTGGTGTTCTGAGCGGTGGCGAGCGCATGCGCCTCGTCCTTTGCTGCCTCACCATCGGCGAAACTGCGCCGGACATGATCGTCCTCGACGAACCGACCAACAACCTCGATCTTCAGAATTTACAGATCCTGGCAGCAGCCCTCAATGAATACCAAGGAACACTCCTCGTAGTATCTCACGACGCTTACTTTCTAAAAGAGATTGGCGTGGAGAAAGAGATCGTATTGAGAAATGAAGCCGAATGATATGTTTCCAAGGCTTCCAGCAGAAACAAAAAAATGCTATTTTTAGAATCGTTATTAAACACGCCTCTCCATAAAGAAAAAAGGTAAAAAATAACCGGCAATTAGTTATTGTAGTTAGTATCAAATCTTAGCGCTTATGATCAGAATCGTTTGCCCGACATTATGTTTACTTTTATTTTTTATGGCTTGCCGGCCGGGGAAAGCAAAAAACGTCTTCTCTGAACCGGATCAAAAACAGACTCAGGAAATTGCATCGGTACTATTTCATAAAATCCTTCAGGATACCTTCCTGATGAAACTCAGGCAACCAGTTTTTGTTAGTGATACCCTATTCCGCTTTCAGCTAAGCAAAAATCCCAATAGCATAAGCCGGCAAGATAAACTCTATTGGGTTATTCATGATGAACGTTACCTGGATACGATTCCTTTCAACAAAAGCGATTCAGCTTATTTAGCCGCGCAGGAACACTTCACGAAATCAATAAAACTGGATGCCATCTGCTCTCCTTTCATCGTGAAACCACGCCATTTCCTGGTTGATAAAGCACATAAGCTGATCGAAAAAACACCTTGCTGCTATACCGGTGGTTATTATACATGCTCAATCCCCGTCTATTCGCTGGACGGACTTACGGCGATCATGTCCGTGGATTATCAGGGTTTTACAATAAACAGTTCTTACACGATAGTGTATATATTCCGAAAAAATGCTAAGAACTGGGAGATTGTAAAACAAAAAACAGTAGCAATGGCTTAAAGAAAAAAATGACCGAAGAAGAAAAAACATATCTACTCGAAAAAGGCCGTTCCTGGATGTTACCAGAAGAACAAAGAGCATTGACCCGTTGTGGCTTAACAATATGGGAAAAAATAGTTGAAAGAAGAAAAGTTCAACGGAATCGGGAATATGACGAGTATTATGGTTTTCTGGATAACAATACAAACGCGCTTGTGGCTTTAGGAGAAGATGCCTTAAAATTGAAAATTGCGGAAAGGCTATTCAAAAATCATAAAGAGCAGATCCTCAATACCTGCCCGCGCTGCGAAAAACTGGCAAGAACGCCATTAGCCAAACAATGTCGGCATTGTGGATTTGATTGGCATTAGGCCCTTGTTGGTGTTCTCACCAACAAGGGATCGTCGTCATACCTGCATTCCTTTTATCCGATGGATGGAGCGCCTCAGCACGTTTTTTCTTGTTTCTTCATCCCTTTAGTCCCTTCTTGCCCCTCTTGTGACACGCTTCAGCCCCTCATCTCACAATCTTTTTTCTCCTGCCCTTTGTTTTATTTCCTATTTCTCTTATATTGTGTTTCTATAGCCTACACGACACACCTCGAAATCATACACTAAACACATCCCTTATATGAAAATTCTCAATATTCAGGCCCTGCGTGGACCAAACATCTGGAGCGTGAACCGCAAAAAACTCATTCAAATGCGCCTCGACCTTGAAGAGATGGAGCAATTCCCTACCAACAAGATCCCGGGATTCAGGCAGCGCATCGAAGCCCTGATGCCCTCCCTGATCGAGCACCGCTGCTCGGAAGATAAGCGTGGCGGTTTTTTTGAGCGCATCGACCGCGGCACCTGGATGGGACATGTGATCGAGCACATCGCCCTCGAAACACAGAGCCTGGCCGGCATGGAAACAGGATTCGGCAGAACGCGCGAAACCAAAACGCCCGGCACTTATCATGTGGTGTTTAGCTATATTGAAGAAAAGGTAGGCATGTATGCTGCCGAAAGCGCCGTGAGAATTGCCGAAGCGCTCATCAAAGGCGAAGATTACGACCTGCAGGCCGACATCAAAAAAATGCGGGAGATCCGCGAAGATGTCCGCCTCGGGCCAAGCACCGGCAGCATCGTTGATGAAGCTGTAGCGCGCGACATTCCATGGATCCGCTTAGGCACCAACTCCCTGGTACAGCTGGGCTATGGCGTGAACCAGATGCGTTTCCAGGCCACCATTACCTGCAAAACGAGCAACATCGCCGTGGAAATTGCCTGCAACAAGGAGCAAACGAAAAAGATCCTGAACGACAATGCCATTCCTGTTGCCAAAGGCGACATCTGTGTGGACGAGGAAGACCTGAAAAATACCATCGACCGTATCGGCTACCCCATCGTGCTCAAGCCCCTCGACGGCAACCATGGCAAAGGCGCTTCCATCAATGTAAAAACCTGGGAAGATGCTTTGGCGGGAATGGAGTTCGCAAAAAAATACGGCCGCAAGGTGATCGTTGAAAAATTCATTACCGGCCATGATTTCCGTGTGCTCGTCATCGACAATAAAATGGTAGCTGCCGCACAACGCGTGCCTGCCCATGTTGTAGGCAACGGCAAAAGCACCATTACCGAACTGATCGAAGAAACCAACAAAGACCCGCGCCGCGGCTATGGCCATGAAAATGTGCTTACTGAAATTACCGTAGACCGCGACACCACCGATCTGCTGGAAAAACGCGGTTATTCGCTGGACACAGTTCCTGCCAAAAACGAAATGGTTTACCTGAAATCCACGGCCAACCTGAGCACCGGCGGCACGTCCATCGACATTACCGATATGATCCACCCGGAAAATGTATTCCTGGCAGAGCGCATTGCCCGTGTGATCGGGCTCGATGTGTGCGGCATCGACATCATGGCCAAGAACCTCACACAGCCTCTGAAAGAAACCGGCGGTGTGATCCTGGAAGTAAATGCTGCTCCCGGGTTCCGCATGCACCTGGCGCCGAGCGAAGGCCTGGCGCGCAACGTGGCTTCACCGGTTATCGATATGCTCTACCCTCCGGGAAAGCCTTCCCGCATCCCGATCATTGCCGTAACAGGCACCAACGGAAAAACAACCACCACGCGCCTGCTGGCACACATTGTCAAAAACAACGGCTATAAAGTAGGCTTCACCACCAGCGACGGCATCTATGTGCAGAACCACATGCTCGAAAAAGGAGACACCACTGGGCCACTGAGCGCTGAGTTCATCCTGAAAGATCCTACTGTGGAATTTGCCGTGCTGGAAACCGCCCGTGGCGGCATCCTGCGTTCGGGCCTGGGCTTCAGCCGCTGCGACATCGGCATCATCACCAATATCCAGGAAGACCACCTCGGCCTGAGCGACATCCACGACCTGAGCGACCTCGCCAAGGTAAAAAGCGTGGTGGTGAGAAGTGTGAAGAAAGACGGCTGGGCGGTGCTCAACGCCGAAGACAAGTACTGCGTGGAAATTGCCAAAGACCTGGACTGCAAAGTGGCTTATTTCAGCATGAACGAGCATTGCGATGTGATCGTGAACCACTGTCGTAAAGGCGGCATTGCAGCCATATACGAGAACGGATACGTGACCATTAAAAAAGGCGACTGGAAAATGCGCGTGGAAAAAGCCAGTGTCATCCCCTTAACCCTGGGGGGCAAAGCCCGCTTCATGATCGCCAATGTGTTGGCGGCAACACTGGCCAGCTATCTGTGGGGCTTCAAAACGGAAGACATCAAACAGCCGCTCGAAACCTTTATCCCAAGCGCCGCACAAACGCCGGGCCGCATGAACATCTTCAACTTCAAGAACTTTAAGGTAATGATTGATTTTGCCCATAACCCTTCGGGCTACATGGGTATCGAGGAGTTTTTGCAAAGCGTCAACTCCAACCATAAGATCGGGATCATTGCCGGTGTGGGCGACCGCCGCGACAGCGATATCATTGAGTGCGCCGCCATTGCCGCCCGCATGTTCAACCACATCATCATCCGCCAGGAAAAACACCTGCGCGGGCGCACGGAAGAGGAAATCATCAAGCTCATTCTTCAGGGCATCCAGTCGCAGAACAAGGACGTGACTTACGAGATCATCAGCAAGGAAACCGATGCCATCAAGCATGCCATCAGCATAGCCAAAGAAGGCACCTTCATCACGGCCCTCAGCGATGTGATCACCAACGCCATCGAAGTGGTGCAGCAGCACCTCGACAAGGAAGTGGATGCCTGAGAAATAAAAAAAATCCTGCTTTATCCGCCATAAAGCAGGATTTTTTTTACACATTTCGCACGACGTATCAATAACTCAAGCTATGGGGGCGTGCTTCCCACGAAGCGTCGTGGGAGCCGTGCTTTCCGCTCCAATCTTTTGCCCCGCTCAATGCCCGCCAAAACGATTTCCGCTGCAATCAATCACGCGGGCTTAGCGCAGCGGAAGGAGCCTAAGGTCATAAAGCCGTAAATCCAGGCCTTCCGTCGCTTGATGAAACCCTCAACATACGGTGTAAAGAGGCGTCCGGACATCCAAAACAGAACCCTGTTCATACTGTGAAATGTTTCACCGTTTTAATTTCTAAATCCTTACTTTTACGGTATGGAAAGTGTAAGACAAAGTAAGGTTTCAAAACTATTGCAAAAAGAGCTGGCGGAAATTTTCCGGTCGAATGCAAAAACCATGTTCGACGGTGCGTTTATTACAGTAACGGTGGTAAGGATCAGCAGCGATCTGAGCTCAGCGAAAGTATATGTGAGTATTATGGCCAACACCGATGTGGACAAGGTCTATGAATCGATCAACGACCAGAAGGCCCACATTCGCAAATTGCTGGGAAACCTCATTGGCAAACAGGTGCGCGTGGTGCCGGAACTCAGCTTTTTCATTGACGATTCTTACGACTATGCCGAAAGGATCAACAAGTTGTTTGACAAACCGATCTAAAAAAAGGGCTTGGTCGTGTGGAATATCCCGCCAGATGTCAACAAAACAATACCATTCAATCCTTGAACCTCTCTCTCTTCATAGCGCGACGTTACCTGATCTCCAAGAAGTCCAACAATGCCATCAATGTCATTTCGTGGATCAGCATCATTGCCATTGCCATTACCACAGCGGCCCTGGTCATCATCCTGTCGGCCATGAACGGCCTCACCTCGGTAGTGGCCGACCTGTACCATGCCATTGAGCCCGACCTGAAAGTAACGGCCATACATGCCAAGTACATGGAGCATACGCCTGCACTGGAAAAAAAGATCCGCTCGGTGAAAGGCATCAGTGGCATCTCCTGGTGCGTGGAAGAAAATGCCCTTGCCAAGCTTGATGATAAGCAGGCCGTAGTGACGGTGAAAGGTGTGGATGCCGAATTTAAAACACTCACCCATTTTGATACGGTGGTGATCGACGGCGTATACCGCTTTGAGTTCAAAGGACAGTATTACGGTGTCTTCGGAAAAGGCATCGCCCACAAGCTGGGCGTGAATGTCAACGACTTTCTTTCCCCGATTACCATCTATGCACCCAAACGCGGCAAGGTGGAAAGCATCAATCCGGAAGATGCCTTCAATAAACTCTCCATCAGCCCCGGGGGCATCTTCACGCTCAACGACGACTTCGACTACAAGTACCTTCTCATCGATCTGAAAGCGGCGCAGCAACTGTTCGATTGCCCCAACAGTGTTTCCAGCGTGGAGATCGGCATTGCCGACCGTGATGATCTGGAAAAGGTCCAGGAGGAACTACAGGCCACACTGGGAGAAGATTATCTGATAAAGAACCGCTTTCAGCTCAACGATGTGCTCTTTAAAACCCTGGAAACCGAAAAGCTGTGGGTGTTCCTCATCCTTGCCTTCATCCTCGTTATTGCCACCTTCAACATCATCGGCGCCCTCACTATGCTCATCATCGAAAAGAAAAAGGACATCAAAACCCTGTACAACATCGGTGCCGACCAGACCTTCATCCGGAACATCTTCATGCAGGAAGGCTTTCTCATTACCGGCGTTGGCGCCATCAGCGGGCTCGTCCTCGGCATTATCGTATGCGTGCTTCAGCAGCAGTTTCACCTCGTGAAATTCGACGACGGCTATGTAATTCCCTATTACCCGATAGAAATGCGCTGGAACGATATGGTATGGATCCTTGGTGTAGTGATGGTAATCGGCTTCCTGGCGGCACTGTACCCGGTAAGGGTATTTACCCGAAATGATTTAATACACCTGGATAAGTAAATCCACTTAAAATGCCATGAAAAAAGCCAAAGCTTTGTAGCTTTGGCTTTATAACAAATGGCTGGCTGCCTAACCTTCTATATGAGGCTTGCAGCGGCGTGTTCCTTTTTGAAAGCTCATTTTCCAATACATGTATCCATTAAACGATAACGCAACTCCATGGGAAGTGACGATCGTAGAATTATCCACAAGGCTTAACGATGAATTGGCACAATCATTTAAAACAAAGCTTTTGGCATTGGCGAGCATTGTGTTATAAGTAGCTCCCGATAAAAGGGTAGATGCCGTGGCATTGCAATAGGCCAGCGTATTCACCGTAGGACCTTCGTACAGGAAGGAATAGGAGGACCCGGCAGTGATGTTAACGGTGGTGATCCCTGTAAAATAATAACCGTTATCACAGCCAATGTATCCCAAATCCCTGCAATTCATTTCAGCCTGGAAGTCAGCCCTGACACCATAAGGAGGGCTCCAGGGATATTGATTACCTCCGCAGGTAAAGAAACTGTTGACCTCACTCCAGTCGCAATTGGCATACTGCTGGCTGGTCGCCCACACATTTGCCGTGCACTTGTAGAGTAATCCGGAAAGATTGGGCTTCATCACGCTGGCCGTTACCTCGAAAAATCCCTGCCCTGTATCCGTATCTGCATAAGTCACTATATCTATTGCCGAAATTTTGAGGGTACTGCTGATCATGGCATTGAACCTCGCCTGAAGATCGGCATAGATGTCATTAAGTTCGGAGGAGCTGATGCTCAGGTTTGCCGGATCGGCCGCATCTATCGTGAACGGATAGGTGCTCACATCCAGGGATACATCGAGCATATCGGGGCCGCCATAAGAATCAAAATCAAAATTAATGGAGGCTTCCAGCTCGTACTCTGCAATATCGAGGGCCACATCTCCTGTCCAACCTGTGCTTCTTGAGTTCTTCCCTGCCTGCGCCTTGAACGCACGGATCAGCTCATAAGTTTGTTCGTCGGTAAATTTACCGGCAGCACTTTTTACCAGGAAGCCTTGTTTCTTTTTTGAAGATGTTTGTTGCTCCGGGGCAGGCTTACAGGACTTTGACTCCTTCTTACACATGCTGAGGGCAAAGGAAAAAAGGATGAGGCCCATTCCTAAAAACAAAGGAAAGATGTTGTTTCGCTTCATAGTATGTACAGTTAATTGGTTTAGCACTAAGTTAAATCAACCGCTATACATATCTGCCAGTATAATTACCTGACTTTGCCAATAAATGATGACGGGATTCAGGGAATCGTTGTCGTACCGGGCTCTTCAGGATGCTCCACCAGCCTCACGCCATCGTCGTGCAGCGTCACCTTACGCTGCCGGTACAGGACACCGATCGACTTTTTGAAGGTAGCCTTGCTCATATTGAACTTTCTCTCAATGATATCAGGAGAGGATTTATCTGTCAGATTCATAAAGCCGTCGTTGGCTCTCAGGTATTCCAGGATCTTATCCGTGGAGGACAGAACGTGCTTGAAGCCCAGGTTCTGAAGGCTGAGATCGATCAGGTTGTTGTCGCGGATCAGCTTGATATAGCCCTTGACCTGGTCGCCTACATCAAGATCGGTAAAGAGGTCGTTATGATAAATGAGGCCTTTGTGCAAGCCGTTGATGATGCAGGTAAAGCCAAGATCGGTCTTATTATAGACCAAAAGGTCCACTTCCTGTCCCTGCTCCACTGTGAGCTGCTCGTTGCTGATAAACTTATTGATCTTCCCGGAAGCCACAATGCGTTGCGAAGCCTCGTCAATGTAGATATAGACCACATACGGATGCCCTTCCTGCATTTTATGCTTCTGCTCCTTGAACGGTACAAACAGATCTTTCTCAAGGCCCCAGTCCAGAAAAGCGCCTACCTGGTTGACAGCCGACACATGCAAAAAGGCGAACTGCCCCACTTCGGCATAAGGCTGGTAACGCGTGGCGATGAGCCTGTCCTCCGAGTCCTTGTAAATAAATACCTCGATCTCATCACCGATCCGAAACTCCGGCTCGATGAATTTCTTAGGCAACAGCACTTCACCACCCTTATCATCTCCGAGGTACATGCCTACCGGGGTATCTCTTAAAATAATCAGTGTATTTGTTTTTCCTAAGGTTATCATATCTCATTTTTACGCCGCAAAGGTACATTTTTTAGTCTTAAATATCTTTTACATTTAAATCCTCTGCTGTTCCCTAAATAGGGAGCCGATTTTAAGAGATATATGAACCCTTAATTTGCAATTATTAACACATATAATTATATTAGTATCAGGGGATGTTATATTAAGATTAAGTTAATATAAAAATCTGTTAAAAAGTAATGCGTTTCTACTTAAATCTATCCTATGAAAAAAAACTTACTTTTATTCGTTTTCCTTTCTTTTATCTGTACCCTTTCTGCCCAGATTACCACCACGATAAACCCTACCATTGCCCAGATGCAGGCTGTCCTGCAAGGAAATGGCGTTACCATAACAGGCCTGTCCATCACCTGTCCGCAGGGGGCCTATGCCACGTTTGGTAACGGCGCAGCGGCTTTAGGCGGAGGCCTTAACTCCGGAATCCTGCTCACTACCGGAACTGCCTCCAACGTGGCCGGGCCTCCTGCCAATTTCAACGATGTGGACAACTCCAGCTCGGGCGGCGGCGGTTCCGCCCTTGGCGATGCCCTTTCCGGCGGTACCACCTACGACGCCTGCTACATGAATTTCCTGATCACTCCCAATTGCAGCACCCTCAGCATCAAATATGTCTTCGCCTCCGAAGAATACCCCGAATTCTCTACCGGCTCCATCAACGACGTGTTCGGATTCGTGATCAGCGGCCCCAATCCTGCCGGCGGCAATTACAATCAAACCAACATTGCCGTATTGCCGGTAACCACCACCACCACCAATGTGGTTTCCATACAGAATGTCAATAATGGCATTTCGGGCACAGGCCCCTGCGTAAACTGCGCCTACTATGTCAACAACCCTCCCGGGCTGGTATACGACGGGGCCACAACTGTGCTCACGGCCTCTACCAGTGTTACTCCCTGCCAAACGTATACGATGACCATTGGCGTATGGGACGATTTCGACGGGAACTATGATTCAGGGGTTTTTCTTGATGTGAACGGCTTGTCCTGTATCGGCAGCCCGACTATTGTGGCCGCCGTTTCTCCTTCTGTCATTTGCGGCCCTCAAACCGTCACCCTCACCGCTACAGGAGGCCTGGCCTCGGGCAGTTATACCTGGTCGGCTCCTCCTTCAGGGGGGCTGGGAGCGACGGTCGTAGGAAGTACCGTTACCGCCAATCCTACAGCCAATACGACTTACACGGTTTCCTACACCGATATGAACACCTGCCCGGGCATGCCTTTAATTAAAACAACGACCCTCACCTTCTCGGCTTCGCCTCCATTCCCGGTGAGTGCCAGCCCCGCAAACATTTGCCCGGCGCAAAGCTCAACCCTTACGGCCAGCGGCGGAGCAGGAACTTACAGCTGGACACCGGGCACCGCGCTCAGCTCCACCACAGGATCGGTGGTTGTTGCCAACCCCACCACTACAACCACCTATACGGTGACCAAAACCTCCGGCAGCTGTACCAGCTCCACGGTGATCACCGTGCAGGTGACCAGCCCTTCCGGCCTTACGGTCACTCCTAACGGGGGCTCGATCTGTCCGGGGCAGTCGCTGACGATGACGGCCTCCGGCGGCTCTACCTATACCTGGACAGCCAGCAGTGGCGCCAACCCGGCGAATACTGCCGTTGTAACCGTAACACCCGCTACCACCACGAGCTATACGGTTCTCTCCACCTGCTCGGCATCCACAGCCGTGACGGTAACGGTGAGCACCGCACCGTCAGTCACCCTTACGCCTACTGCCATTTCTGTATGCGCCGGCCAGTCTGCCACGCTTACTGCTTCGGGCGGCTCTACTTACACATGGACAGCGAGCAGCGGTGCGAATCCGCCGTCCAATGCCAGCGTTGTCGTCACACCCGCCACGACAACCAGTTATACTGTTGTCACGGGTGCCGGAAGTTGTACGGCTTCCGCCACCTCTACCGTAACGGTAGGCGCCGTCAACACTGTCACGATAAGCCCTGCAACAACAACTATTTGTGCCGGACAAAGCACGACCTTAACGGCAAGCGGGGGCAGCACGTTTACCTGGACAGCCAGCAGCGGCGCCAATCCTCCGAACACTGCTGTCGTCACTGTCAGCCCGGGCGTTACTACGACGTATACAGTTGTGAACGGCATCGGCTCCTGCACAACTTCCGCTGTAGCTACCGTGAGTGTATCCCCTGCTGTCAGCCTGACGCTTACGCCGGCCTCTGCCACCATTTGCAGCGGATCCAGTGCAAATATCAGCGCTTCAGGAGCCAGCTCTTATACGTGGAGTCCTGTAACGGCACTTACACCAACTACAGGTGCCAACGTAACGGCCAATCCTACAGCCTCTACAAATTATACGGTTACCGGTAGCAATGGCATTTGTACGAATACTGCCGTCACAACCATCAGCGTTACCACCGTGAATACATCGGTAACTGCCAGTGCAGCCAACTACTGCATTGGCGGAACGCCGGTAACGCTTACTGCCGGCGGGGCCACTTCTTATGCCTGGTCGCCGGCGACAGGGCTAAGTTCTACAACAGGCGCCGTGGTAACAGCCTCGCCTCCCGTCACCACCACGTATAGCGTTACCGGCACAACGGCAGGCTGTACTTCCACCCGCACGATCACGGTCACTGTTCCTCCTACCAGTACCATTACGATCGTAAGCAGCGGAACGGTCATCTGCGCCGGCAGCTCAACAACGTTAACCGCCTCAGGTGCCGCTACTTATACCTGGTTACCTACCAATGAAACTACATCCTCCATCGTGGCAAGCCCTGGTACTACGACCACCTATACGGTGGGAGGACTAACGGCTTCGGGCTGCCTCGCATTCCCGGCGATGATCACCGTTTCGGTGTCTCCTAACATTTTGCCGGTAGCCAGTTCTGGCAGCCCAACTGTCTGCTTAACCGAAACAGTAGCCTTGTCGGTGACACCAAGCGGCGGCAGCTTATCCTACACCTGGAGCCCGGCAGGCGACATTGCAGGGCCTAACAATACGGCTGCTGTAGTTGCCAGCCCTTCGGCTGTGGGACATGTGATCTATACAGTAGCTGTTTCCAACGGTGTTTGTGTAGAAACGGCTACCGTCGATGTTGAAGCTGTAGCCTGTACGCCTCCGGCGGCCACCATCAACGTGAGCAGCAACAGCATTTGCACCAAGGGATGTGTGACCTTTTCCGCCGCTACCACGGGCAGCCAGCCAATGACCTACCAGTGGGTATTCCCGGGCGGTACGCCTCCGACCTCCAACTTAGCCAATCCGCAGGTATGCTACGGCACGAAAGGAAGTTACTCGGTAGCCCTGGCCGTGACCAATGCATACGGCTCTTCTACCGTAACCGCAGCGGATTATATCCTGGTAGCCGATACACCGGCGGTATTCAATGCCGGCAGAGATACCACCCTGAATGTGGGACAGACGGCAAACCTCTACGCCAATGGCACCGGCCTGTATTACTACTGGTATCCGAATGTGAACAACAGCATTGCCTGCCCTACCTGTTCCAACACGGTGGCCCAGCCAACGGTAACCACCAAGTACTATGTAGAGGTTTCCAACTCGGCCAACTGCAAGCGCCGGGACTCGGTGCTTGTGAAGGTGGATTTTGTCTGCGGCGACTTTTTCGTGCCGAATGCCTTCTCTCCGAATGGCGACGGGCTCAATGACATGGTCAATGTGCACGGATTCTGCATTGGCAACTATAGTTTACAGATCTTCAACCGCTGGGGCGAGAAAGTATTCGAGACCACAAGCATGAGCGATAGCTGGGACGGCAGCTTCAGAGGGAAGAAGATGGATACCGGCGTGTTTGTTTACAGGGCGGAAGGAGTCACTATCGACGGAAAACCGTTCAGCATCAAAGGTAATATCACGCTCATACGATAATTGTTCAATCAACCATATGAATCCAAACTCTTATTTTAAAAAGTCGGTCCTCTTTTGTTTACTGGTGTTATCTTATGCATCGGATGCTCAGTTCTGGACCGAGAATTTCAATAACGGGTGTACGGCCGCATGTCCGGGCCTTGGCTATACCAGCGTCAATGGCACCTGGACCCAGACGATCCTGGGAGCGGAAGGCGCTGACCCGAATACCTGGTTTGTGAGCTGTGCGGAACAAAATAACGGCATCGGGAACTGCTCCTCGGGATGCAGCGGCGGCGGTAATGCATCCCTGCACATCAGTGCCAAGCTCGGCAATCCGATTTGCCCGAACGATTGTGGCGCAGCCTATGACGCCGGAGGGCTGTGCGGAATTCTGAGCTGCCCTCAAACCAATCGCCGGATCGAATCGCCGACCATCAATTGCAGCGGCCAGACAACCATCTTCATCAACTATTCATTTATTCACCGGGGCACTGTCGGCAGCGACTTTGCCAGCGTATGGTACTTCAACGGAACCACCTGGGCCAACCTGGGGGCCATTCCCCAATCGGCCATCACAGCTTCCTGTTCGGGCCAGGGCACCTGGTCTGCGGCTAACCTCGTATTACCGGCTACAGCCAACAATAACCCCAATGTAAAGATCGGCTTCTCCTGGGTAAATAATGACGACGGAGTGGGCAACGATCCTTCGATTGCCATCGACAACATCACGCTGACGGCCGCTACCTCCACGCCTGTTCCGGTCATCTCCTTTACGNNATACCATCAATGCGACGTACACGTCGACCACGGCGCTGACCTCTTTTACCTGGTCGGCGACCTCTCCCAATGTGGTGTTTACAGCGCCCAACAGCGGCACAACAAGCATTTCCTTTACGGCTCCCGGCACTTATACGGTATCGCTCACGGGCTGCCAGGCGGCCAGCTGCGGCACAGGCACTTCCACCATACAGGTGTTGCCTACGCCTACCGTTAATATAACGGCATCACCTACGGTTGCCTGCACTCCGGGCGGCTCATCGACCTTAACGGCGAGTGGCGGACCAAGCGCCTCATCTTATACATGGACAGCCTCCTCCGGTCCGGCAATCCCTAACGGCAGTGTCACCGTGGCATCGCCTACTGTCAACACCACCTATACGGTTCTTACGAGCGTTCCCGGATGCACTTCCAGTACTGTTTATACGCTGCCGGTTTCTCCTCGCCCCACGCTCACGCTGACGCCGAATTCGGGGATCTGCAACGGGCAAAGCATTACGCTGAGTGCAAGCGGCGGCGCTACCTATACCTGGAGTCCTTCCGCCACACTCAGCTCAGCGAACGGAAGTACGGTAAGCGCCACTCCTGCTACCACCACCACGTATAGTGTGACGGGCAATAATGGGGTTTGCAGTAATACGGCAGTAGTAACGGTTTCGGTAAATGCTTCTGCCAGCGTCACCATCACTCCCTCCAATCCATCGATCTGCAGCGGACAAAGCACCACACTCACCGCTACAGGCGGCTCTACGTATACCTGGACCGCCAGCAGCGGGGCTAATCCGCCGGGTAATGCCGTGGTTACCTTAAGCCCCACCACCACCACTACCTATACGTTGTTAACCGGAAGCGGTACCTGTACGGCATCCGCTATCACAACGGTAAGCGTAACTCCTGGTGTTACCATAACCGCTACTCCGGCATCTACTGCCATTTGCAGCGGAGGCAGCGGCGTAGGCCTTACCGCCTCGGGCGCCAGCTCCTATACCTGGACCCCCACAACAGCCCTGACCCCAACAACAGGCGCCAATGTTACAGCCAATCCTTCGGGCAGCACCGTTTATACTGTCACAGGTGGCAACGGCGCCTGCACGGCATCTGCGGTTGTCAATGTAAGCGTTACTACCATCAGTACTTCTGTGACTGCAAGCTCTGCCAACTACTGCGCAGGTGGTACTGCCGTTACGCTGACAGCCAGCGGTGCCACATCCTATGCCTGGTCGCCGGCCACCGGCCTGAGCTCTACAAGCGGGGCTGTGGTAACGGCTTCACCGGCTGTTACGACCACATACAGCGTCACAGGTACCAGCGGCTCCTGCTCTACCACCCGCACTGTCACCATTACTGTTCCGCCGATAAGCACCATCACTGTTGTGAACAGCGGAACGGTGATCTGCGCGGGAAGCACGACAAGCTTAACGGCCTCGGGGGCTGCCACTTACACCTGGTTACCTACCAATGAAACAACAGCCTCCATCATTGCGAATCCTACAACTACGACTACCTACACGGTAGGCGGACAAACGGCTGCGGGCTGCCTTGCTATTCCCGCCATCATCACGGTATCTGTATCTCCGGCCATAACTCCTTCCATTACTTCCGGCAGTTCAACCGTATGCTTAACTCAAACCGTGGCCTTATCGGCAGGCCCGACCGGCGGAGGCTTATCCTACACCTGGAGCCCTGCCGGAGCCATTGCCGGGCCTAATAACACATCGGCTGTGGTAGGCGCGCCAACGGCTGCGGGTATCGTCAATTATACGGTAGCTGTTTCCAACGGGGTTTGCGTAGGCACTGCCACCGTCGACCTGGAAGCTTTGCTGTGTACGCCGCCAACGGCAACGATCCAAACGGTAAGCAACGACAGCATCTGCACCAACGGCTGCGTAACCTTCACCGCAGCTGTAGATGGCAGCCAGCCTATGAATTATCAGTGGGTGTTCCCGGGCGGAACGCCTCCGACATCGAACGTATCGAACCCTCAGGTATGCTATCCTGCCAAAGGAAGCTATTCTGTAGGATTGGTGGTGACCAATGCTTATGGCTCTTTCAGCGTAACGGCCAACGACTTCATCCATGTTGCCGATACACCCCGCGTATTCAACGCCCTCAGGGATACGACGCTGAAAATCGGGCAAACGGCACAGCTAACGGTCAATGACGGTGTGGGCAACAGCTATTACTGGTATCCCAATGTCAACGGGAGCATTGCCTGCCCTACCTGCTCCAATACGGTGGTTCAGCCAACCGTCACAACCAAATATTACGTCGAGGTTTCCAATTCGCCTTACTGCAAGCGAAGGGATTCGGTATTGGTGAAAGTAGATTTTGTGTGCGGGGACTTTTTTGTACCGAATGCATTTTCTCCGAACGGTGACGGACTGAATGATATGATCAATGTCCACGGTTTCTGCATTGGCACCTACGTGCTCCAGATATACAACCGCTGGGGCGAGAAGGTATTTGAAACCAGCAGCATGACCGAAAGCTGGGATGGTACTTTCCGGGGCAAGAATCTGGATACCGGTGTGTTTGTGTACCGGGCCGATGGCCTGACGATAGAAGGAAAGCCATTTAATATAAAAGGAAATATTACGCTGATACGATAATAACAAAACTATGAACCGCTTAATCCCAGACCCAATGAAAAGACTACTACTTGCCGGAATCCTGTCGCTGCCGTTTTTGAACCATGCGCAGGACATGCACTTTTCGCAGTTCAATGAAACGCCTGTGATCCTGAACCCTGCCTTGAGCTGTACCGCTTATGATACCAGGGTGATTGCCAACTTCAAAAACCAATGGGCGAGTGTTGCAACGCCTTACCAGACTTATGGGATCAGCATCGAAAAAGCCCTGAAACACCTGAAGCTGAAAAAGGCTTACGTAGGGTCGTCTCTTTCTATTTTCAGGGACCAGGCCGGCGATGCTTCTTTGGGAACTCTGGCTGCCAGCCTCGGCTTGAATGTGGTGGTAAAGGTATCCGAGTACGGAAAGTTTTCCGGAGGACTCGGCGGGGGCATCAATTACCGGACCATCGATCCTACCAAACTTAAATGGGAAAGCCAGTACGACGGTTATAAATACAATGCCAATACGGCATCGGGAGAGGCTGTACCCTACAGTACGATCCTGCAGGGCGATATGTTTGCCGGCGTGGTGTACCACTATGCAAAAAGCGAGCGTTACATCAGCGCCCAGGACGGCACCAAATTCGACATCGGCCTTTCAGGATTTCATTTTAATGCTCCAAAATATTCTTTTGCAGGCAGCGGCGACAAGCAATTTGCCAAGATCATCGCCCATGCCAATTTCGACATCGGTATCAAAAGTGCGGGAGTGGCGCTTGTTCCGAGCATTGTATATATGAGGCAGGGGCCTTCGCAGGAGATTGATGCCGGCTTTATGTTCAAATACATTATCCAGGATCAATCGGTATACACGGGCATTAAAAAGGCGAGTGCTATTTCCTTAGGCGCGACTTACCGTGTAGGCGACGCCATCATTCCGGCCTTGCTGTTCCAATACGACAAATTCGCCCTGGGTGTGAGCTACGATGTCAATATTTCACAGCTTACGGCAACCTCCAAATCCAGAGGCGGTGTGGAGATCTGCCTGCGCTTTAACACCAGCCCAGGCTATGGCAAATCGTTGGGCGGAAGCTTCAACAGGCCAACATATAAGAAGGGATAAGCAGTAAATACAACCGGGGATTGAAGAGAAACGATGAAAGACCCGGAGGATACGGTGCCTGATCGCGCCACGATGTGACTGAATGCTTACATTAAAAAAGACTTCACATATTCCCTGCAATACCCTGACAACAGGTAATTTACAAACAAATCACACTACGCGCGAAATGTTTGCGTTTTAACCTTAAAACATCACTCATGAAAACACTCCTGACCAATAGCCTGATGATTGCTACGGTGGCCTTCTGCCTGGCTTCCTGCAAAAAAGATCTGCCGGATTCCTGTTACGATAAGACTTACCACGATGAGCATAAAAATGACATCTGCACGGCTGATTGTCCGGGTGTGACAGGCTGCGACGGAAAAACCTATTGCAACGAATGTGTGATGCATAGTAATGGCATCAAGCATTTACAATAAACGCAAAAAAAACCTGGATAAAAAAAGATCGCCCTCCAGGACGATCTTTTCTTTTTATCCGATAGTGCTGATCTAAACGTAAGGGTGTTTCTTGATCACCTGGATATCTTTCTTGACAAGTTTTTCGATGGCTTTAAAATCCGGTTGTTCATCATGGGAGCACAGGGAAATGGCGGTTCCGCCCTCGCCTGCCCTGCCTGTACGGCCAATGCGGTGCACATAGGTTTCGGGAACTTCCGGGATCTCGTAGTTGATCACATGCGTGAGCTTATCCACGTCAATACCACGTGAAGCGATGTCGGTAGCTACCAGTATTTTCAGCGTTCTGTCCTTAAATCCTTTCAGCGCGCGTTCGCGGGCACCCTGCGATTTGTTGCCATGAATCGCCTCTGCCTTGATGCCGAAAGCGCTCAGCTGCTTGGCCACCTTATCGGCACCACGCTTGGTGCGGGTGAAGATGAGGGCGTGGTTTATTTTTTCGGTTTGGATGATGTGCTTCAGTAAAAGCATTTTTTTATCCTGTTTCACGAAATATACCTGCTGCTTAATGAGGGTAGCTGTAGAGGATACAGGATTCACCGCAACGCTCACCGGATTGTGCAGAATGCTGTTGGCGAGCTTCATGATGTTGGGCGCTGCCGTTGCAGAGAAAAACAGGGTTTGCCTTTTCTCGGGAAGTTTGGCGATCACCTTCTTCATATCGTGGATAAAGCCCATGTCGAGCATGCGGTCCGCTTCATCGAGCACAAAATACTGAATATGGTTTAACTTAATGAAACCCTGCTGCATGAGGTCGAGCAGCCTTCCTGGTGTCGCGATCAGGATGTCGATGCCTTTTTTGAGGGCCACCACCTGGTGAAACTGCGATACGCCGCCAAAAATAACCGCGTGCTTAAATCCGAGGTGGGTTCCGTAGGCGGTGAAGTTCTCACTGATCTGTGAGGCCAGCTCGCGCGTTGGCGCCAGGATCAGGGCTTTGATCTCCCGCTTGTCCTTATCCCCGGGCTTCCTGTTCTTATCGAGCAACTGAAGAATAGGCAGCGCAAAGGCCGCTGTTTTACCGGTTCCTGTCTGGGCGCAGCCAAACATATCGTGTCCTTCGAGAATATGCGGAATAGCTTGTTGTTGAATGGGGGAAGGCATTTCGTAGCCTTTTTTATCGAGCGCCTTAATAAGCGGATCGATGAGGTTGAGTTCTTTAAATGTCATGGATTGTTTATAATTATACTTAGTCCCTTTATGCTACATCGTTGTATGCACAAACAGAATTATAGAAGGGGCAAATATACACATTTAATCCTTACAGCCGGAAACCAAGTACGAGAACGTCGTCTACCTGATCCAGGCTGCCTTTCCACTCGGTAAAGCAATGTTCGAGTTCCTGCTTTTGTTTCTGCATGGATTTTTCCTGCATCACCAGCAATTTTTGCTGGAGCTGCCTGTATTTGAATTTTTTTCCGCCTGCTTTGCTTCCGGGCAGGTTCTCTCCTCCAAACTGATCGGCATAGCCATCGGTGAAGAGGTAAAGGGTTGTACCGCGGTTGAGCAGGAGGTGCTGCGAGGTGAAGGGTGCCGGCTGCTCGCTGTAACCGATGGGCTGCTTGTCGGCCTTCAGCTCTTTCAAGGCTGCATCCTCTCCACGACCCGGCGGAGAAACGATCCAAAGCGAATTGTAAGCTCCTGCCCAGGATACGCTTACGTAGGGCTGTTTGTCCTGCAGGCTGGCGATCGGAAAACAGCAGAGGCTGATATCCATTCCGTCTTTCACTTCTTTTCCGCTTTTGCGAAACGTCTCCAGCACCAGGTCGCGGGTACGATCCAGGATCTGCCCGGGATCAACGAGGCCGAACTCCTTCACGCAGCGCGTGAGTGCATTGGCACATACCACACTTACCAGGGCTCCCGGAACACCATGTCCTGTACAATCGGCTGCCGCATAGAACACATGATCTGCCGTTACCTCAAAGAAATAAAAATCGCCGGCCACAATATGCTTGGGCTTATACAGCAAAAAGCTATCCGGAAAGTACTTCAAAATATCTTTTTCATCCGCCATGATGGCCGACTGAATCCGTTTGGCATAGTTGATACTGTCTATGATCTCCTTCTGCGCACTTTCAATCCGGTCTTTCTGCGTGAGAAGCTGGTTCTTGTATTCATTCAGCTTTTCAAAAGATTTTTGTTTCAGCCTGTATCGGTTGATGTAAAGGACAATAACAACGCCAAAAAACACACAGGACAGCAACAGCACCCACAGCACCGTTTGCTTCGATCTCAGGTTGGTTTCCGCCTCCAGTTGCTTGATACGCAAGAGCGTTTCGGAATTTTCGCGATCGAACTGGCTTTTCTGATCTGCCAGCTCCATTTTCAGCTCGTTACTCGTCATCGTCGCTTTACCTTCGTAATGCTTTTTCAAATACTCGTTGGCCTGTTTGTAATCTCTCATTGCCTGGTAATAATCAGAATAGATGTAATAGAGCTCATACAGATCGGTGTTGGAACCCAGCGAGGTTGCCAGCCTGGTAGCCAGTGTGAGGTAGTAGCTGCACTCCTTGAACTTCCCGGCTTTGAGATAGCTGTCGGCCATGTTCTGATAAGGCACAATGAGGCTTGCCGGCTCGTTGGCCAACCTGAAATTGGCGATTTCCAGTTCGTAATAGCGAATGGCTTCCATATAATTGCCCTTGCGGTCTTCATCACTGCCATAGGAGTTAAAACAGCTGGCCAATCCCGAATAATCGTTGATCCTTTTGTAATTCTCAAAGGCGAGGTCCGTGTAGAACATGGCGGAGTCGTGCATATCGAGGTTGCTGAACGGAATGGAGAGGTTGAAGGTCGTATTGGCGATCTGTCTCACATCCTTCAATTCCACCAGCATTTTCAGAGCCTTCTTGTACATGTCGATAGACGCTTCGTTATTTCCCGCCAGTGAATAGATGGAAGCCATATTGTTCAGGCTATACGCGGTCAGCGAAACGTCCTTATTGGCCTTGGCCAGCTGAAGCGAGCGTTTACAGATGCTGAATGCCGAATCAAGCATGTTTTTCTTCTCATAATAATTGCCAAGGATATTATTGAGGCTGATGGTTCTCTGATAAGGAAGTGCCGCATGGTCGTCTGCTTCGAAGGCCATTTTGGCGTAGACATAAGCCAGGTCCCAATCGCTGGATTCGTACTTTACCGCAGAATCATAAAGTGTTTGGTAATTGGCCGGTTTTTGTGCCGGAAGCAAACAGGAAAGCAAGGTTAAACAAAGGCATATAATGCAGGGCCGAAACATAGAGAAGCGCTCAAATATAGCTTTTTTAACAAATACTATACATTGAAATTCAGCGAAAGGCATTTTTTTAGCTGGCCAGCGCCACCTTCACTTTTATATTCTTTACTTTTTCGCCCTTCACAAGCTGGAGCACTGCATTGGCTTTGGCCGTTTTTACAGCCACATAAGCCACGTGGTCAAGCACTTCGATACGACCGATCTCTTCTTTCTGAAGCTTTCCTTTCCGGATCAGCATTCCAACAATGTCTGTCTTATTGACCTTATCTTTTTTTCCGGCCGACACATATAGTGTTGTCCAGTCGCTGATGGGGGGCATTACAAAATTCCGTGGCAACTTTTCTTCTTCAGGTGTTATATCGAGAAACTTCGGCAAATGATCGTCCTGATCGAGCAGGAAATACACTGTTCCGCTGGCCTGCATACGGGCTGTGCGGCCATTGCGGTGAATCATGATGTCTTCCGTCATAGGAAGCTGGTAATGAATGATGGTATCTATTTCCGGGATATCGAGGCCGCGGGCGGCAAGGTCGGTAGCCACCAGGAGCCTTACACTCTGGTTTCTGAGCCTGATCAGTGTTTTTTCGCGGTCAGGCTGCTCCATCCCGCCGTGATAGATGCCGTGCCCGATACGAAATTCCCTTAACTGTTGCGAAATGCGATCAACAGCTTCGCGGTGGTTGCAGAAGACAATCACAGAGCCCTGGGCCGCTTTTCCAAGCAGCAGCATCAGGGCTTCCAGCTTGTCATCGCCTGCTACCCGTACACTTTTGATGCTGAGCGATGCTTTTGCCGTTTCCGGCTCTTTACTGAAGTTAAGTTGCACCGGGTGCTGCAGCCCTACAAACGCGGGGATCTCCCCGCCGAGGGTAGCAGAGGTCAGGATGCGTTTTTTCAAATGACTGCAACGGGAAATAATGTGCGACATGTCGTCGTCGAAACCCGCCTCCAGTGATTTATCAAACTCGTCGAGAACCAGGGTCTGCGTTTTCTCTAAACTCAATGCTCCTGTGCGCAGATGATGCCCTATTCTTCCGGGCGTACCGATGAGCACCGCCGGTGGCTCCACCAGGTTGTTTTCCTCAATGCCTACGGCATGGCCGCCATAACAGGTACTTACCTTAAAGCCGGTTCCCATTTTTTTGAAGACCTGTTCCGTCTGGATGGCCAATTCGCGCGATGGTACCACAACCAGGAGCTGTACATCCTGTTGCCCTGGCTTGAGCAATGGGATGCAGGGAAGCAAAAACGCCAGCGTCTTGCCGCTCCCTGTGGGAGAGATCAGCACAACGTCGTCTTTGCCTGTTATCGTTTCCAATGCCCTTTCCTGCATTGGGTTCAGTGTGGTGATATGGAGTTTTTCCAGTAAAGGAGCGTAATTGTAAGGCATGGTATAAACTGCAAATATAGGCTATTCGCATCAGAACCACTACAACTGATTTTATAGGACCGCAGCAGGCAGCATGACAAAACTACTTGAATCTCCCCTGATAAACATGCGCTTTCATACCGCTTAATCAAAGGGATGCGCCATAACCCGGAAGTTAAGCATGCACACCGGTAGCTCAGATCGTGTTAATGAACTCCCCAAGGTACTTGTTGAATATTTCGGGTTGCTCGAGATTGGATAAATGGCCCGCACCATCAATCACATGATACACGGAATTTTTAATAAGATCATGCATGGCCTGCGACTTTTCAGGTGGAGTCACAGCATCCTGCTTACCACACAGGATGAGGGCAGGAACATTTACGGCAGACAGTACCCCGCAGGTGTCGGGACGATTTGCCAGGGCTTTGACAGCAGCCACAAGTGTTTGCTGCGTAGTATGGAGGATGACTTCGCGGATAGCTTCTATCGTTTCTTTTTTATTTTTGAAGGACTCCTCGTAAAACACATTCTTAAGGAATGTATCTGCAAAGTCCGCCACGCCTTTCCCGCGGATCTGCTCAATGGTTTTTTCGCGCTTTTTCTTGGCCTCTTCCGAATCGGCATTACACTGCGTGTCGCACAGTACGATGCCGGCAAAGCGTTCAGGTTCTTTCTGAAAGGCATTCATCAGAATATAACCTCCCATAGACAGGCCGCACACAATGGCTTTTTCAATATGCAGCGCTTTGAGAAAAGCCAGGAAATCCCTGGCAAAGACATCCATGCTGAATTGCGTGTCGGAATCTGTGGTGGAAGAGCCGAAGCCCCTGATATCATAGATTACAACGCGGCAGTAATCTTTGAAATACTCATATTGTGGCAGCCACGACGTCCTGTCGAAGGGAAAGCCATGAATAAATACCAGCGGAATGTCGCTTCTGCCTTCATCGTTGTAATGAACAGTTACATTCGTTGCGAGTTGTACAGTAAAATTATTTCTCATATCAGGGTAAATCAATGATCAGTTTTCCTGTATCAAACCCAATGCCAGCCGCTCAGGCAGCGAGGCGTTGCAGGATCACTTTGCAAGGCACAGCGGATGTGACGTTCACATGATGGGGCTTGTGTAAAGGAATACTCAGGTAATCTCCGGGCACCAGGGAAAGGACTGTGCCGTCGATGGTGATATCGCAGCTTCCTTCCAGGATCAGGAATTTTTCATATTGATCGTGGTGCACTTCCTCCGGCGAGCCGTATTGCAGCCAGGCAATGGCAGTGGTTGCCTGTGGCGTGTAACCGATGATCTTTGCATACATGCCTTCAAAATCGGCAGGAAGCACCATATCTTCCCGCTCGAGCCATTCCGAAAAATCGGCTGCCACAGACTCCCCGCTCAGCTCAGGCGGATAGGTTACCTTTTCTCCTTTCCGGATACGTTCCATGTAGTCAATAGTTGCCATCAACAGAGGCTTCACGGTAGGGCAAACAGGGGGCGCCTTGCTTTCGGCATATAGCTGAAGGGAGGCGGAGATCTCATCTATCTCACGTTGCACCTCAGGGTGTGCTGATGCCATGCTCAATACCTCGCGGTTCTCGGCTTCGGTGGTGAGGCCAAGAACAAATTCTTCGAGAATTCCCGAATCGATATATTGCTGCGGATCTGGCATTGACATTGGTCGAAAACAAATATATTATTTAATACGGGTCTTTTAACAAGTATATGTACCCGGTTTTCATCTTTCCATCTACGAAAGAAGCCGGATGATGGTTTTTACATCAGGATGTTGTTTTCGGATTTTATTTTTCCGGGGATAACGGAGGCATGGATCATTTGCAGCAGGTCGATCTCGATGTTGCGGCAGATCGCTGTCATCGGCACATCATTGATCGCATTTTCAAAAGGGTTTTCGCTGCTATCGCCTACCACTTCCATGGTATAAAAGATCCAGCTCAGCGTGACGGAGATCGGGATGGTGAGCCAGACGAGATGCTCATCCAGCTTCGACAGCTCGCTGTAGATGGAAAACGGCAGGATCCCGATCAACAGGTAAACAAAGAGCTTGCTGTAGTAGGCATATTGCCTCGGGAAAGGAAAGCCTTTGATGCGTTCGCAAGCGCCCTGCTGGTTATAAAAATCGGCAAGCATCTTCGACAGCTCCACATGATGATAAGCGCTCATGCAGTTTCCGGCATAGAGCACGGCCAGGTCCTCGCTTTGCTTTTTAATGATGTGCACACCCGGATTGCTGCGACTGAGCACGTCATCGACTTCCGCCTCATCCATGTATACACTCAGCTCTTTATCCAGCTCCTCGTTCGAAAAGTTGGTATCGGCAGAAACGATCCTGTTGCCAACCTCTTCCATTTTCCAGACGGTATGCTTCCGGAGCTGGAGGCGCACAGCTGTCATATAGGCAATATGGCGTTTGATGATTCTGTGCTTTACCTGCACGAGCTCAGCCTCAGTAACCGCAGCCGCAGGTTGAATGAAATCGAGCACATACATGGCGAAGGTTCGGCTCGAATTGACATAAGAGCCCCAGATCTTACGGGCTTCCCACAGGCGCTCATAAGAAGAGTTATTTTTAAAACCTACATAAAACGCTACGGCAATACCGGTAACGGAAATAATGGCGAAAGGAAGGCCGTTGAATTTTGGCAGAAGATCATACAACACATACACGATGATGGAAGAATAACAGGTAAATGCGAGGATGGATTTCCATGAGAACTGAAATACGATCTTTAACCGGAGGTGCTTTCCTACATACATAGATTCAAAATGAGATAGTCATACCTATAAAAATACACATTATTTCCAGGCATTTAGAACAGAAGACGGTGATTTTTTTGTTTGGGCACAGCTGATTCTTTAATTTTAAGGAAACCTTTTACTATCACAACTATGAAACTAGTAACGCTTCTCGGCTCTCTGCTGATTGCACAGCTGGGGCTTTCGCAAACCTTTACCTTAAAAAGCAAGGACATTGGCGGACAAGCCACGCAAAAAGAATTTTTCAACGGCATGGGCTGTACGGGTCAAAATATCTCGCCCGAACTTTCCTGGGAACACGCTCCTGCGGGCACACAGTACTATGCGGTAACCATGTATGACAAAGATGCTCCAACAGGCAGCGGTTTCTGGCACTGGGTGGTATTCAACATTCCCGCGGGCACAAGCGGTCTGAAAAGCAATGCCGGCGATCCCACTAAAGGCCTCGCGCCCAAGGAAGCTATCCAAAGCGTAACCGACTTCGGGAAAGCCGGATACGGCGGCCCCTGCCCTCCTCCGGGCGAACCACATCAGTACCTGATCACGGTGTACGCCCTGAAGAACAAGATAGAGCTGGATAAGAATGCGATGCCTGCTATCGTTGGCTTCTACCTGAACCAGAACATGCTGGCCAAAGCCTCCATTGTGATGTACGGGAAACAGTAATTTATCCGTCATTTAAAAAGAAGGTTGCGCTGCCCTATGGAGAGCCTTAGGCAGCCTGCATAACATCTGACTATTCCTCGACGGGTCGCGATACCCATGAAGGCAACGTTTGCAAACAAAAAAGCGTCACGCTTCCCGTGACGCTTTTTCTTTAGCCGGCATTGATTTCAAACGCCATATTTCTATTCATAAACCATTACCTTGCGATAATCAGCTTAGACACCGAGCTTCCGCATGTTACCATATAAGCGCCCGATGGCCAGGATGCCGTATTCAATTCATAAAGTCCGGTCGTTTCGCCTTCGTACATCACATCGCCGATGAGATTGACAATGATCAGCTTTTCAGTGTGCGTTCCATCTGTTTTAATGTATACAAGGTCTGTTGCCGGATTCGGGTAAACACGCAAACCGCTTTTATCAGATACCTTTTCCTGCAATCCGCTAATCACCGGCGCGCTGCCCGGCAACTCATAAAACTCGTGTTCTGCCCGGGCCGGTGAGAACAGACCAGCATTGGCGTTCTCAGCATACACATAGTATTGCGCGTAATCGGCCCCCATCGTAAACGAGAGGCCATATACCTGGTCATTGGCAGCACCATCGTTATGCAGGCCATCATCAAACATGGGCGTTCTGCTGAACTTAAGCGTGGAATCGTTCCTGTAAGCAAAATATACTGCCGTAGCGTTGGCCACTGTCACACTCATTTGTACCACACTGCCATTGGACGGAGAATAATTACTACAGGTAATGGTGGAAATCGTTGGAGCTGTGAGCATGAAGTCTGCATTGCTTTGCAGAAAAGCTACTCGGGCGCTCATCAGGTTTTTAATCCCGGGAACAACCCGACCGTTCACGGTGACATCGGCCGTCATTCCATTCTGAAAATCGGTATTGGTAAAGAACTTATTCGGATCAGCCAGTACTGCCGCAGAAACCGTTGCTTTTAAACTTGCTGCCAGCGTTTCGTAATAGCCCTCAGCAAATAGCTCATTGATAATGGTGCGGAAATGCGCCATATACATCCGCTTATACATCGCATTGCCCATGATCGCTTTGATCAGCGGCCAATCGGCGTGTGTGGCATGATAATCCGGCACCAGCTGCTGCATGTTGGCGAGCGTCATCGTGCCCATGCCGTTACCCGGAGAGCCGGCGAAATTAAAACCACCAAGGCTCATATTCATGTCCCACATGATCGGGTTGTAGTGCCCTGTATTATCCTTATATAAAAAATAGTTTTGTGAAAACACTCCCGAATAGCTATCGAGGTTTACCAGTGCGTTGTTGAAGGCCAGCATCCAGATGGCGCGGTCAATATCGATCACGGAAGCGATGTTGGACGGCTTATTGGTGACACTGTCGCAAAGAGCGACCAGGTCCGACCAGCCCGATGCCGCAGAAGACTCCATCTCGTAATTGGAAGTATAAGACGTTGTATACGTGTCTACATACTTCAGGTTTGCCTTGTTGGCAGGGGAGGCCAGCAAAGGACTGCATTTAATGAAAGTATTTCCGGAAGAATAAAAATGCGAAAGCACAAAAGGCTTGGTCACATCCTCATCATTGGAATATACGCCTTTGTATACGCCATTGACATACACCTGGACGAAGTTGCTCCGCGGGCAATGCATGTAGTTCGACAGCATCTTGTAGGACATCACCTCGCGTATCATGGAAGGATCGTCATAGCAATTTGCCAGTTTCATGCTTTTTATTCCCTCGTAGTTCTGCGACACGTATTTATCGAGCTTGATCGTATACGGATTTTTTGCAAAGGAGGAATCGTAGGAGCTGTTGCCTTTATACTTCACGCCCACATCCGGAAACTTAGTGCTGTTGATGCGTACAGAATCGGCTTTGAGATAGCCCTGCACGCCAAGCTTGGCCGTGTCGAGCATGTAATCCCAGTTGGCCTGGTGAAAAAAGATCTCGATCTTCTGCACAGTCTGAACATTGTAAAAGGTCGTTTGTGCCACTATCTGGCCCGAAAGCCAACAAAGCATACAGGCGAGCGCCAGTCTTGAAAAAGTCTTCATGGAAAAATCAATTGGTTAAGAGAAACTTTTGAGTCGCGGAGAAATTGTCTGCGCTGACGGTGATATAATACATCCCGGCGCTCAAAGCCGAAACATCCAATGTGTTTTGCCCTATCGCTTCCATCACCTGCCTGCCATATACGTCGTTCACCCGGATCGTGGCAGGATGGCCCAGGGCAGGATAGTCCAGGGTAATCACCCCTTTACCGGGATTCGGATAGATGGTCATCCGGGCATCATATTCATGTTCCCCGATCCCGCTTGGCACCACGAGCGTTCCTTTCAGAAAACCTTTGGAATACTGGTAAACACAGCCATTGCTATCGGTGATGCGCACCACATAAACACCGTCTGCCGAAGGCGTGATGGTTTGCGCGGTTTCACCCGCCAGCAGATCCCCGTTCAGGTACCATTGATAGCTTGCAGCGGCAGAAGAGCTTAAAGTTCCGCTATTATCAGTTATTACCGGAATAGCCGGCGCGGCATTGCTGACATAGCACTGGTTGTAACGAAAAGCCTGCGGTACGGCGCCACTGGCCGTTTTCGACCATAGTGTTGTCCCGGCAGCGTTTACTTCGTACATCAGTCCGCTGGTAGCTATACAGATCAGTTGATTTCCGTTAGGCAATTGCTGGGAGTTTCCCATGTTGCTGCTTTGCCCGCTGCTCACCAGGCGTTGCGTATAGCTTGCGGGCGTGAAAGCGCCGGCTGTAAGCGAATAAGTATAGCCCGTCTTCGGGGCATCTACCTGGTCGATGGTGGACTTGGTACTCGTGCCATAATTGTTGAAAGCCACCAGCCTGCCGCTATTCGGCACGCCTTCCGGGATCCAGTGAGCATCGTGCACCACATTCAAAACAGCTGTACCCGTTGCACCGTAATTCGTCGGTTTTCCCCAACGGTAGAGGATATCACCTCCTTTTCCGGAGTTGCCACCGCTGTGGCTGGCCGCTTCGGCTGTAGTGGTGCTATGATCGATCACATAGATCTCTGAAAAGTTATGGCAGCTGAAGGAGATCTGGTCCAGGATAGGATTGTAATCCAGTCCGTTCATGTGCATCCAGTCTTTTGATGTGTTCTGGTTGATGTTCAATAATTCAGGGTGCGCAGAGATCGATGCCTGGTAATTGTCTTTTGCCGGATTCACATTTTGCACAAGATGGTCCCAGGCATGCCATTCCCAAACCACCGTGCCGGTCGTAGCTCCTGTTGGTTGCACTTCCACTATCTTATCGGGCCAGATCTCTATCGCCTGGCTACAGCCGGCCTGTGTAGCCTGTGCTGCGGTTTTGCGCTCATAGGAGATCAGCAGCACGTTCCCATTTGGCATCGGATGAATATCATGGTGCGTACAGTAATCGGTTGTGGAATACACAAAGTCCCAGGTTACATTACCGGCATAATCCACTTTCTGAACCTGGCCGCAGATAGGCCCGCCGGAAAACGAATTGCCAGTTCGGGAAACAGCCCTCACCAGAGTACCTCCCGGCTCCAGATAAGATGAATAACCCGTTTTGGCCGAAGCCGTATGGGTCCAGGTTTTCACCGTTGTTCCGTTTGTATCCAGCAAAAATGTTGAAGAGCTGTTCTGCACACTGTACAGGGTATAGTCGCCCCATTGCTGTGCCTGCGCTGCCGCTGCGCATAAAACAAGGCTAAGTGTTTTCAGGATCGTTTTTCTCATGACCTTGCTTAGTTAAAGATTAATTTATGAACCGTTGCCTCTGTATTCACTGAAACTACATGTAAAAAATAGACACCGTTGGCAAGGTCGCCCTTTTCAATAGAAAGATCATTCTCCGTCACATCCGGATAGGTTCTCACCGTTTTACCTGTATAATCGGTCAGGATTAAGCTGCGACTCTGGTTGCTCCCTCTGAACTGTACCCTTACCTTATCGGTTGAGGGGTTTGGGTACAGCCTGGTACTCGAATCAATGCCCTGCTCTTTCAGCGATGTGCCTAGGCAAGCCACACATGAAGAGTAACACACCGGGTCGGGAATGATATCACCACTCACAATCACCGCTCGGTTGCCATTCGTAGCGCAGGATGAAGGCACCGTTTCCGAATTGGAAGCGCTGTTCCCGTTGTAAAACTTATACTCGTATGTGCCGGCTGCTACATAAAAAATCGTTTCATAGATGTTGGTTTCAAAACTATACATCCTGTTTTTAGTGACACTCCAGTTCTGGAAATTCCCGGCAAGGTGTACGCCATTGGTGCTGATCGTTCCCTCCGCTGTCAGGTCTACCAGCGGGCGCACCAGATAGAGGCCGGCCGGAGCATTTCCTCCGTAAAGAATTGCACCAACAAAGGTGGTGTCGTTTTGCAGAGAGTCTACATACATCCAGCGGTTGTCAACATTGTCGTAACCTACCCTCGACTCTACCGGAACAAATTCCACTTCGTAGAACAGATCTCCGTTGGCAAACTTGTATTCATATTTTCGGAATGCGGGAATCGTCACAATAAGGCTATAGATGGATCCCGACTCATGCACCATCGGCGTTAATTGAGCAAAGTCTGCACCCAGACCGGCTTCCGATTGAAAATCGCCGACAATGTGCACGCCGGCAGCACTGATGGTTTGCCCTGTCATATCAACGGAAAATTTGACTTTCTTAGCTGACAGGCTGAAACAGAAAAGCGAGAGCAGAAGGGGGAGAATAGCTTTTTTCATGGCAAATAACGTTTAGTTAATGATTTCTTTACAAATGAATTCAAAGAAAAACGTAAAAGAAAAAAATTGAGATTAAGCTCTTTTAAACCGCGGTCAATTATCTTTGCTCTCACTGATCGCTGATAACAGCTTTTATAATACATGTCATCATGAAAAAGATTTCCAGACAGTACATCCGCACGCTCATTCCGGAGAGGACTTGTGATTCGCATAAAGGTACTTACGGGCACAGCCTGCTTATTGCCGGAAATACAGGCACGATGGGCGCTGCAGTTATTTGCGCCAAAGCCTGCCTGCGTACAGGCACAGGATTATTAACGGTGAATGTGCCGGAAAAAGAACGGCTCACTTTGCAGATCCCGGTTCCGGAAGCGATGGCATCGCTGCGTGAGAAGCATCCGGATCTTAAAAAAATCGCTGCGATCGGAATCGGGCCCGGATTAGGCACCGGCAGCGCGCAAAAGGCGTTAATCAAACGTATTCTTAAAAACAGCCATTGCCCTCTCGTGCTGGATGCGGATGCTTTGAATATCATCGCCGGCGACAACAGCCTCTGGCAACTCGTTCCTGCCTCCACGATCATCACACCGCACCCAAAAGAGTTCGACCGTTTGTTCGGTGAACACAAACACCATGAAGACCGCATTAAAAAAGCGATAGCGATAGCCGCGGAGTTGAAAGTGGTCATTGTATTAAAAGGTCATCATACCATGATCACAACAGGCACGCGGTCTTTTTATAACGTCACTGGAAATGCCGGCCTGGCAAAAGGCGGATCGGGCGATGCGCTTACCGGCATGATCACCGCTTTCCTGGCACAAGGGAGCAAACCGTTAGATGCAGCATTGTGCGCCGTGTATCTTCATGGCCTGGCGGCAGACATTACGTTAAAACAACAGAGTATGGAAAGCATGCTCATTTCTGATGTCATCGACCATATCGGAACAGCTTTTAAACGTTTGCGAAGTCAATAACAACGATATCCGGTACAGCGGAAAACCTTTAAATTCATGCCCCCTGATCATTTCTGTTCTGGCATGTAATTTGAAGAAATGCCATGATTGAGTAAAAATTTCCTCAGCACATTTATTTTTAACACATTTGTTAAAAGTAGATCGTTTATTAATTAAATTTGGTTTAAGCTACATTTTTTTCCCACAAAAAAAGCTTAGACCTATGGAAAAAACTCCTGAAAACACCGGTTTATCGGAAGACACGATCATCGATAATCCATCCCAAAAATCTTCCGGCAAATCACGTCAGGGCACAACCCTAAAAGCATCCGCATCCAAAAAAGCAAGAGCTGAAAAAAACACCGGCCTCGCTTTTATCCCGGATTCAGATGGAGTGCTCGATCCTAAAGAGCTACTCCAGATTTTGACGGAAGTGAAACTTGGAAATTTCAATGTGCGGATGCCTATTGATAAATATGGGATCGACGGAAAGATCTGCGATACACTGAACGATATTATTTCGATCAATAAAAAACTGACCCAGGAATTTACCAAAGCGCAGATCAGCATTGGCAAAGAAGGAAAACTCAACCAGCGCATTAATTTATCGGGGGCGCAGGGCGACTGGAATACCGGCGTAGAAGCGCTCAATGCCCTCATCTCCGACCTAGCCTACCCTATCCGCGAGATCGACCGGGTTATTTCTGCGGTGGCAAAAGGAAATCTCTCACAACAAATTCCGATCGAAGTGAGCGACCACTTGTTGCAGGGAGAGTTTGCGCGGATTGCGAAAGAAGTAAACGACATGGTGAAACAGCTCAACCTCTTTACGATGGAGGTAACGCGCGTAGCTGTGGAAGTAGGCTCGGAAGGAAAGCTCGGCGGACAGGCGAAAGTAAAAGGTGTGGATGGTGTGTGGAAAGACCTGACAGATTCGGTGAACCAGATGGCCGGGAACCTCACGGCACAGGTGCGTAACATTGCCGATGTAACAACGGCGGTAGCCAAGGGCGACTTATCCAAAAAAATCACGGTGGATGTGAAAGGGGAAATCCTCGAGCTGAAAAACACGATCAATACAATGGTAGATCAGCTCAACTCCTTTTCTTCCGAAGTAACGCGGGTGGCACTTGAAGTGGGTACCGAAGGAAAGCTTGGTGGACAGGCGCAGGTAAAAGGCGTTGCCGGTACCTGGAAAGATTTAACGGATTCGGTGAACCAGATGGCGGGAAACTTAACAGGCCAGGTGCGGAACATTGCCGAGGTAACGACTGCGGTAGCCAACGGCGATTTGTCGCGAAAAATCACGGTGGATGTAAAAGGAGAAATTTTAGAATTGAAGAAAACCATCAACACGATGGTGGATCAGCTCAACTCCTTTTCTTCAGAGGTTACGCGTGTAGCAAGGGAAGTGGGCTCGGAAGGAAAGCTCGGCGGACAGGCAGAAGTAAAAGGAGTGGGCGGTGTATGGAAGGATTTAACGGATTCGGTGAACCAGATGGCCGGGAACCTCACGGCACAGGTACGAAATATTGCAGAAGTAACAACAGCCGTGGCGAAGGGCGACTTGTCGCGAAAAATCACGGTGGATGTAAAAGGAGAAATTTTAGAATTGAAGAAAACCATCAACACGATGGTGGATCAACTCAACTCCTTCGGCTCCGAAGTAACGCGGGTGGCACGGGAAGTAGGCTCGGAAGGAAAACTCGGCGGACAAGCTACCGTAGAAGGCGTTGATGGTATCTGGAAAGACTTAACGGATTCGGTGAACCAGATGGGCTCTAACCTGACGGCACAGGTACGGAATATTGCGGAAGTAACGACTGCGGTAGCGAAAGGAGACTTGTCGCGAAAAATCACGGTGGATGTAAAAGGGGAAATTTTAGAATTAAAAAAAACCATCAACACGATGGTGGATCAGCTCAACTCCTTCGGTTCCGAGGTAACGCGGGTGGCGCGGGAAGTAGGCTCGGAAGGGAAGCTCGGCGGACAGGCTACTGTGGAAGGTGCCGACGGTGTATGGAAGGACCTTACTGACTCGGTGAACCAGATGGGCTCGAACTTAACGGCCCAGGTACGGAACATTGCAGAAGTAACAACGGCCGTCGCAAGAGGTGACTTATCGCGGAAAATTACCGTGGATGTGAAAGGAGAAATTCTCGAGCTGAAAAACACGATCAACACGATGGTGGATCAGCTAAACTCCTTTGCCTCCGAGGTAACGCGTGTGGCACTTGAAGTGGGGACCGAAGGTAAGCTCGGTGGACAAGCTACGGTAACGGGCGTGGGCGGCACCTGGAAAAACCTGACGGACTCGGTGAATCAGATGGCCGGGAATTTAACGGGCCAGGTGCGGAATATTGCCGAGGTAACAAACGCCGTAGCAAAGGGCGACTTATCGCGGAAAATTACAGTGGATGTAAAAGGAGAAATCCTCGAACTGAAAAACACGATCAATACCATGGTGGATCAGCTCAACTCCTTCGGCTCCGAGGTTACGCGTGTGGCGCGGGAGGTAGGCTCGGAAGGAAAGCTCGGCGGGCAAGCCACCGTGGAAGGCGTTGACGGTATCTGGAAAGATTTAACTGATTCGGTGAACCAGATGGGTTCGAATTTAACGGCACAGGTACGGAATATTGCCGAAGTAACAACAGCCGTGGCGAAAGGAGACTTATCCCGGAAAATTACGGTGGATGTAAAAGGGGAAATCCTCGAGTTGAAAAACACGATCAATACGATGGTGGATCAGCTCAACTCCTTCGGTTCCGAAGTAACGCGTGTGGCCAGGGAGGTAGGCTCGGAAGGGCAGCTCGGCGGGCAGGCTGATGTGCCGGGCGTTGCAGGAACATGGAAGGATCTAACGGATTCGGTAAATAAAATGGCATCCAACTTAACCTCGCAGGTGCGGAACATTGCCGAAGTAACCACGGCAGTAGCCAACGGCGATTTATCGCGGAAGATTGCGGTGGATGTGAAAGGGGAAATCCTCGAATTAAAGAACACGATCAATACGATGGTGGATCAGCTCCGCGGCTTTGCTTCCGAGGTGACGCGTGTGGCCAGGGAAGTAGGTACAGAAGGAAAACTGGGCGGACAGGCCAACGTACCGGGTGTAGCGGGAACCTGGAAGGACTTAACGGATTCGGTAAACCAGATGGCCGGTAACTTAACGGACCAGGTGCGCAACATTGCAGATGTAGCCATTGCCGTGGCTAACGGCGACTTATCCAAAAAAATTACGGTCGACGTGCGCGGCGAGATCTTACAACTGAAGGAAACACTGAATACGATGGTAGACCAGCTGCGCGGCTTCGCTTCCGAAGTAACGCGTGTAGCCNNGTGTAGCCGGAACATGGAAAGACCTTACGGATTCGGTGAACCAGATGACGGGCAACTTAACCTCACAGGTGCGCAACATTGCCGAGGTAACAAAAGCGGTGGCCAGCGGCGACTTATCGAAAACGATTACGGTGGATGTGAAAGGCGAGATCTTCGACCTGAAAAATACGATCAATAAAATGGTGGATCAGCTGCGCGCTTTCGCCTCCGAAGTAACGCGTGTGGCCAGGGAAGTAGGTACCGACGGAAAACTCGGCGGGCAGGCTTATGTAGCAGGTGTAGCCGGAACCTGGAAGGATCTGACAGACTCCGTGAACATCATGGCCACCAACCTGACCTCACAGGTGCGCGGTATTGCCAAGGTCGTAACATCGGTGGCGACCGGTAACCTCCGGCAAAAATTATTCATCAATGCCCGCGGAGAAGTGGCACAGCTGACGGATACGATCAATGAGATGATCGAAACGCTGGCGGTATTTGCCGACCAGGTAACGAACGTGGCCCGTGAGGTAGGCGTTGAAGGGCGGCTGGGTGGCCAGGCCAATGTTCCAGGCGCGTCGGGGATCTGGAAAAACCTAACGGAAAACGTGAACCAGCTCGCCGAAAACTTAACGACACAGGTGCGCTCTATCTCGGAAGTGGCTTCTGCGGTAACGAAAGGTGACTTAACGCGAAACATCCGTGTGGATGCTAAAGGTGAGGTGGAAGAGTTAAAGGACACCATCAACCAGATGATCACCAATCTGCGTGAAACGACCTTCGTCAACCAGGAGCAGGATTGGCTCAAATCCAACCTTGCGAAGTTCACACAAATGCTGCAGGGGCAGAAAGACCTGCAAACTGTGGCCAAGCGGATCTTATCGGAGCTGGCACAGGTGGTAACAGCGCACTACGGCGCCTTCTATATTTTATCGTCGGAAGACGATACGCATAAATTAAAACTCTTTGGTTCCTATGCCAGGTCGGAAAAACATATCCCCAAAGAATTTGCCATTGGCGAAGGCCTGGTCGGCCAGTGTGCCTTCGAGAAGGAACGGATCATTCTGACGAATATCCCGAATGATTATGTAAAGATCAGTTCGGGGCTTGGAAAGGCAAAGCCTGCCAACCTGATCGTGCTGCCGGTGTTGTTTGAAAATAACGTGAAAGCAGTAATCGAGTTGGGATCGCTGGATGTATTTAGTCAAACGCACCTCGACTTCCTCAACCAGCTTACGGAAAGTATCGGTATCGTGGTAAATACGATTGAAACCAACACAAGAACAGAAGTGCTGCTGGCACAATCGCAGTCGCTGGCCGGTGAGCTGAAGATCCAGCAGGAAGAGCTCCGGAGAACCAACGACGAGCTACAGGACAAAGCGCTGCTTCTTGTGAAACAGAAAAACGAAGTGGAAGCCAAAAACAAAGAGGTAGAGGAAGCCCGCAGGTCCCTGGAAGAAAAAGCGGAGCAGCTCACCTTAACGTCGAAGTACAAATCGGAGTTTCTTGCCAACATGTCGCACGAATTGCGCACACCGCTCAATTCCCTGCTGATCCTGGCACAACAGCTGTACGAGAATGCCGAAGGAAACCTGAACGAGAAGCAGACGCGCTATGCCAAAACGATTCACTCCTGCGGTGATGACTTGCTTCAGCTCATCAACGACATCCTCGATCTTTCCAAAATCGAATCGGGCTTTATTACCGCCAACATCTCTTCCGTTCGTTTCTCAGAGATCTCCTCTTTTGTTGAAACGACCTTTAAACCCATCTCGGAAGCGAAGAACCTCAAATTCAGAATCGAGGTGGACCCAAAACTTCCGGAGAACGTCGATACCGACTCCCAGCGCCTGAACCAGATCCTGAAAAATCTCCTGTCGAACTCCTTCAAGTTCACTGAAAAAGGCGAGATCAAATTCAGGATTTTCCGTGCCAACAAAAACTGGAAATCCGGAAGCCTCGCGCTTGATAAGGCAAAGGACGTCGTAGGATTTTCCATCATCGATTCGGGCATCGGCATTCCGCAGGATAAGCAGACCATTATCTTCGAAGCCTTCCAGCAGGCCGAAGGCTCTACAAGCCGAAAGTACGGAGGCACGGGCCTGGGGCTCTCGATCAGCAGAGGCCTTGCCGAGCTTCTCGGCGGAACCATCGAGCTGGAAAGTGAGGTGGGCAAAGGAAGCTCCTTTACATTATACCTGCCAATGGACGCTACCTCGAGCCTCGCCACGGAAGGTTATACGGGCATAACGTCGGAAAAGAAAAACCTGGACGACCTCTTTGATGTGCTGAGCAGCAAGGAAGACGATAACGAGCTGAAGAAATTCGAACGCATCGAGGAGCTGATCAATGAAACCGGTGACGATCGCAACTCTATTCTTCCAGGCGACAAGGTATTACTGGTGATTGAGGATGACCTGCGCTTCGGAAAAATCATGATCGACAGGGCGCATCAGGACAACCTGAAAGTGGTAATCGCCACCAACTATGTCGACATTTTCAACTTCGTATCGCGCTACTCCCCGGTGGCTATTACACTGGACGTGAAGCTTCCCGACACATCGGGATGGAAAGTGCTCGATCTTCTGAAAAATGACCTTAACTACAGGCATATTCCCGTGCACCTGATCTCGGGTGAAGAAAACAAGTTGCTTGCCCTGAAGCGGGGAGCCAGAAGCTTTCTGCTGAAACCGCTTTCCAACGAGCAGCTGGATGAATTATTCAAGGACGTGATCCGCTTCCACCATAAAACAAAACGCGACCTGCTGGTGATCGAAGACAATGAACTGGAATCGTCGTTACTGGCCAAACAGATCGAAAGCGACGACATCCGTGTAACGATCGCCCCTACCGGGAAGAAAGCCCTGGAACTCATGGAAACGATGGTTTACGATAGCATCATCGTGGATTACACCTTACCGGATATTCCGGGTATGGATCTGCTGACACACATCCAGTCGGGTAAAAACGCCCTGGTGCCTATCATCATTTATTCCGCGAAGGACTTTTCGCCTACCGAGCTCAATAAGCTGAACAAGCTTTCGAGCAGCGTGGTTCTGAAGGGCGTGAATTCACTGGACAAACTGCTGGAGGAAGCATTGATGTACCTGCATGTCAACTACTCTACCCTCTCTGCCGACAAACGCCGGATGATGGAAAATATCCGGATGAAAAACGATATCCTGTCCGGCAAGAAAATACTGGTAGTGGATGACGATGTGCGGAACCTTTTTGCAATCACTACGGTATTTGAGCGCTACAATATTGATGTGATCACAGCCGAAAGCGGCAAGGAAGCGATAGAGCTCATTAACAATGCCAGCAATAACATCGAAATGGTGCTGATGGACATTATGATGCCGGAGATGGATGGCTATGAGACCACACAGAAGATCCGCCGCGAGCATAAGAACAACAATCTACCGATCATCGCCGTAACAGCCAAAGCAATGAAAGGCGACCGCCAGAAATGCATCGAGGCCGGTGCATCGGATTACATTACCAAACCTTTAAAGATGGATCAGCTTTTATCGATGATGCGGATCTGGTTTTACAAATAAGTTATGGAGATCCGTGAAAAACCTGCAAGAGTAAAAATACTGATCGTTGACGATAAGGAAAACAACCTCATTTCCATGGAAAGCCTTCTGTGGAACGAAGGTTACAATATTGTGAAAGCCCGCTCGGGGAAAGAGGCTTTAAAAATCCTGCTGACGGATTTCGACTTTACGCTGATCCTGATGGACGTGGAAATGCCCGACCTTAATGGTTTCGAAACCGCTGCCATGATCTATGGCAGAGAGCGGCTCAGGCACATCCCGATCATTTTCATCACAGCTCATAGCTATGGCGACGAGAATTTGTATAAAGGTTACCGGACCGGAGCAGTGGACTACATTTATAAACCGATCCAGCCCAACCTGCTTCGCGCGAAAGTGATGGTGTTTGCTGATTTGTACCGCAAGAACCACTTGCTAATGGCCCAGGAGCAAAAGCTGATCGCCATTAACCGCAACCTGGAAATCGAGATCAAAGACAGGATCGCCTCGGAAGCCAAAGTCAACGAGCTGAACAAGCAGCTGCTACAGAACATCAACACACTCGAGCTGACGAACAGGGAGCTTGACCGCTTCGCATTTATGGCCTCGCACGATTTGCAGGAACCTATCCGGAAGATCAGGATTTTCAGCAACCGCATCGCTGAAAAGTATTACGACCAGATCGGCGATGAAGGCAAGTTATACATTGATAAGATGCAGCTGGCCTGCTCGCGGATGCAAAGCCTGATCGGCGATATCCTGGCTTTTAGCAAGATCAGCGTATCAAAGGATTCGCTGGAGCTTTCGGACATGAACAGGCTCATCGACGAAGTCGTCAGTGAAATGGAATTGCCTATCCAGGAGAAGAAAGCCGTGGTAAGCATCGGCAAACTGCCACCGGTATATGTGAACCCCGTATTGATCAAATCGCTTTTCCAAAACCTGATCAGCAACTCCCTGAAATATTCCAGGAACGATGTGTCTCCGGAGATCAGAATCTCCGGAGGGATCGACAAACGCTATAAGCTTAATGACCAACAGGCCGACAGCCCGAAATACTATAGGATCTATGTGCAGGATAACGGCATTGGCTTCGACCAGCAGTATGCCGAGCAGATCTTTACCATGTTTACGCGCCTCCATGTGAACACAGAATATACCGGAACCGGTATCGGGCTTGCTATCTGTAAAAAGATCGTAGAAGAGCATTCGGGATATATCAGTGCAAAAAGTGAAATCAACAAGGGAACGACCTTTACCATCAGCTTACCGGCCGATTTCCCTGAACATCTGAACAAGGTATGACCATACGCAGTAAATTATTTTCAGGCTTCATTACATTGATTCTGATCTTTATCATCAATTTTTATGTAAACCAGAGTTTATCGAAACAGGTGATCCGGAACACCAATTACATCAACAATTCGGAAGCTGTTATCCGTAACTCCAACATCCTGCACAAAAATATGATCGATATGCAAAGCGGTTACCGGGGCTATTTACTTACCGGGCAGGAGGTCTTTCTTGAACCCTACTATGAAGGGCTTAAAAACATTCCCCCGCTTATCGACGAGCAACAAAGCCTGATCTCTTCTCCAAAGCAGAAAGTACGGCTCGATTCCATCATGTCGCTGCACCAGGCCTGGGTGAAGCATGCCAGCTCGCTCATCCAGACGAAACAGGATACGATGCCGGAAGCGGGGGCCAAATACCGGGAGCTCTTCGAAAAAAAGGTAAAGACCCAAACCGGCAAAAAGATCAACGACGATATCCGAAAGATCTTCGAAAATTTCGACAATTACGAATACTATTTCAGGCAAATCAGGCGCGACCTGCTACAAAAGAGCATTGCCAGAACGGGCAAGATCAACCTCGTGCTGACCGTTTTCTCAATTACTTTCGGGCTTATCCTCAGCTATTACATTATCCGGATCATTACAGGCCGGATCTCGAAAATGGTAATCCTTGCGGAAGAGATCTCCAAAGGCAACTTTAAACGCATAGAAGATGACCAGAAAGATGAATTGAAGAAATTATCAGAGTCTCTGAACCGCATGTCACAGATCCTGGAAATGAATTTCAATGAGCTGAAAAAGAAAAACAATGAGCTGGACCAGTTTGCTTACGTCGTTTCTCATGACCTGAAAGCCCCTCTGAGGGGCATCGACAATATCATCAGCTGGGTAGAAGAGGATCATGCAAACGAGCTGACCGAATCTGTAAAGCATAACCTCGACCTGATCAAAGGCCGGACAAAGCGCCTGGAGAATATGATCAACGGCCTGCTGGCATATGCCCGCATCGGTAAACTCAAACGAAATGTAGAGCCTGTGAGCATCGGGATTCTTCTGCTTGAGTTGAAAGAGCTCCTGGTTCCTTCCCATTTCAACTTCCTCGTTAAAGGCGAGATGCCGGTGCTGAACACCGAGAAGATCCAGATCGAGCAGGTTTTTTCCAACCTGATTTCCAACGCCGTAAAATACAATCACAAGGTATCCGGAACGATTATCATAGAAGCCCGGGCATTTCCCGGTTACTATGAGTTTTCGGTATCGGACGACGGTATCGGGATACAGAAAGACTATTTCGAAAAAATATTTATGATCTTTCAGACCCTTCAGGAACGCGATGCCTTTGAAAGTACGGGCGTGGGCCTTGCTATTGTCAAAAAGATCATTGATGAAAAGAAAGGAAGAATTAGCGTAGAATCGGAAGAGGGCAAAGGAACAACCTTCCGCTTTACCTGGCCATCCTTCTGAACGGCCGAACATATGTGTCACTTATAAAAACCAAATGTATGAACCCTAAAAAAATACTACTGATCGAAGACGATTACCTGGATGTTACCAATGTGAAGCGCGCCCTCACCAAGCTTGCTGTTGACTATACTCTACACGTTGCACACAATGGGGTCGATGCGCTGGCAATCCTAAACGGCAATACACAGGACGGCACGCGCGTCCATCCTGACATTATTTTACTGGACATCAACATGCCAAAAATGAACGGGCTCGAATTCCTGGGGATCATAAAAAGCTATTACAGCCTCAACAATATCAAGACCTTTATCATGACGACGTCAGCAGAAGAATACGATAAAGTGGCCGCTGAAAACCTCGGCATCTCCGGCTATATCCTCAAGCCTCTCGATTTTTCCGGAAACCGTAAAGACGACTCGGGACTTGCAACCGAAATCCTCAAAGCGGAGCTGATGGCTGGCTAGCACTGGCATTTCATTTGGAAAGGCTTTACTAAACACACTAAAGCTTTTATTTATGAAACGATTAATTCTTACACTGGGAATGCTTGCCGCGTTGACGGCAGTACAAGCGCAAAACCCTGCAAAACGGGATACCAGCGGCAAAATTGCCAATCCTGATGATTTTAAAACAGATTCTGTGAAACGCGGACAGGAAGTGTATCTGCCGGGAAAACACCAGGCAGACACTACTTCTCACAAACAAAAACCGAAAAAGAAACCGGCAGGCAACAAGGAAGCAACCAAGCCGAAGTAAGCGAATCAAAAGCAGGTTATTTTACCATATAAGACATATAAGGTCTTATAAGAAGGACACAGAATAATATAAGGAGTAATTTCTCTTTTATCCTTTTGCAGTTTGAAAACTTAATATCAAATCAGAATAAGGAAATAGATTAACAACTAATCTTTGTCTTATATGATCTGATATGCCTTATATGGTTTCCTACTTTTCAATCCCTTTTTGTCTCTTAAGTCTCTCCTATCTCTTCACTCCCTTCTCCTCACCGGAATCCATATTTCTTCTTCGGAATCAGGATCATTGTTCTTGTAGTTTTCTCCGAGCAATTCGAAATGAGGCCTTGTATCCAACTCATAGTCTGATGCCGGTAACCAGCTTTGCAGGATATACTGAAAGGGAAGCGGGGAACCTGCGGGGCCTTTATGCAGGAATACGGCATACAATCCGGCAGCTAAGATGGTTGTTTCCATAGCAGGAGGAATGCTTTGCGCATCACTGACTTCTATAGCCGCCCATTTTTCGAATGGGGTCATTGGATTAAAATTCTCGAAGAAGTTCTCCGGGTAGATTTGCATGGAATAGAGTACATTCCCTAGCCTATTAACTATTTCATGACGGCGCGGCATAAAGCTTTTCCATAAGTCTGCCGTTGTGTTTGCTGCAAAAGACATCGTCATGCGTTTACCAATGAGCTTCTTTTCCTGTAGTTGTTCGATGCGGTATTCCACGTGATTTGTTTTTCCTTAATGCGTTTATCTTTTCCTTTTATCTTATGTCTTTTTTGTCCCTTTGGCTTCGACTCCGCTGCCTTCGAGAGCTTCAGGCACCGCAGCCGCCGGGTTTTTTCTTTTATCCCTTTAACCTCTCTTCTCTTCCGTCCCTTTAATCTCTTCTATCCCTTTTGTCTCTTCTATACTTTTAATCTCTTTTTTCTCTTAAATCCCTTTTGTCCCTTAGGCCTTCTCATACAGCTTTTGCCCCCTCAGCAGCCGGTTGATGGTTTTTGCCAGGCGACTGATCCTGGTCTCTTCTTTTTTTGCGGAATAGATCCAGTCGATGTAAAATTTCTGCTCGCTCTCCGACAGGCTTTTGAAGAACCTCAGTGCTTGTGGCTCCTCTTCCAGGCACAGCATCATTTCTTCCGGCACTTCAAGTGGCTCCAGGTCGGGAAAGAGAATAATGTGAACCTGATCGCCTTCCTGTTTTTTTATTTTCCTGCGAATGTCGGCATTTACCGGAAAGAACATGCCACCTGATCCCATAGGCATGATGTGGAATTTCCGGATCTCAACACCATCCACCGTTCCCCTGACTTTTACCATACCGAAATGCTTCCTCTTTTCCTTGATAATTTCAGGAATACGCACATAAGTCCAGCCGCCTTTGCCGGGAAATTTTTCGAGCAGGTAATGGTTATTCACAAGAGGCTTATCCGGCATTCGCAGATCCATTGAAAGTAATTAGCTTCGCTTTGATTTTTTGGATGCCTTGGCTAGCGGGTTAAATTCGAGGCAGAGTGCGATCCAGTAATCAAAAGCTTTTTTGGTTTTCATGCCTTCTTCAGCGACCAGCACATAACCGTTCATGGTTTTGCCGCCCATCGTCATTGGCCGGCAGCCTTCTTTTTCGAGCAGCACCTCTTTCATGGCAGGGTCGATGCGGCACATCATCTCATCTTTCATTACACCCACACACATCTTATCATTTACCATAAAACACATTCCACCGAACATTTCTTTTTCTTCGACGCGTGGAAGATCCAAGAGGGCTTCGCGGATCCTGTCGGATAATTCTGTATTGTATGCCATCTTATAGCGGTATAATCAGTTAAACATGCCAGGATAAAATTACAAAAACATCCGGTACCGGTATCGCCCGGATAGCTTTTTATTACTTCCATACAGGCCAACCAAGAAAACCGGTAACCAAGCGGCGATCTTAGTGCACGCGCGTGTAGTTGAACGGGATGGTATCTCTTCCTCCCTTCTCATTATTCCCGACAATAAAAGCCTTCACGTGTTGGTGATCAGGTATTGAATAATGGATCTCGTTCGGAAAATCATGAGAAGGATTACTGAATTGAATATCATTTTCTGCCACAAAGGAAGATACGAACCTCACAGCCTTGCCCTCATTCTGTCCGTTCACACGGTTTTCAAACACCCACTGCGATCCTTCCCGGTAAATGACGGCGCGCTCATTCACGACCGTATCTTTCCCATTCAGGCTGTACACCATAGAGTTGTAGTGCCCGTTGCTTTCTTTGATCCAGCGCTCAAAGCTCTTTCCGTCTTCACCCTTCCAGGTGCCCAGAAGCTTATCCAGCACAAAGGCCTCATCATGTGTTTCATCCGTTACCGGATGTTCTGTTTTGGTTTCATGTGAACTGCAAGCCATAAGGCCTGTAAGCACTGCGCTGAGGGCGAATTTTTGTAAGATGTGTTTCATATATGTTTTTTTCGACAAAAATGCAGACCATGCATTTCAAAAAATTGTATGAATGCGACTTATGATGCTAAAAATAATTTCGTCAAAGCTGCATCTTCCTTAAAATAGTCTTTAGGACTCATACCTGTAAAGGTTTTGAAATCACGACTAAAATGGCTCTGGTCGAAGTAGCCGGCACGGTAAGTAAGATCGGTCAGGCTCTTCACCCGTTTATTTCCGATGATCCTGAATATATTCTGAAACCGAACGATGCGGAGAAATAAACGCGGCGTCATCCCTACCTGCTCGTTGAATTTCCGCTCGAGGTGCCGGCGGCCCATGTTAAGCTGCCTGGATAGCGCTTCAATTTTCACGGCCTGCTGCTGATCGGTAATCTGCCGCAGGGTCGCTTGTTTAAGAACCGGCGTAAATGCCTGTTGTGAGAGCCTGGAGAGCAGGAAGTCTTCCAGCAGGACAAGCATCTGCTCATGAAAGCTGCTATGCGCACGGAGGGATTTTTCCAATACCCTGGCTTCCGCTCCGAATACGGCCGGCAAGGGCACATAACGATCTGTCAGCTGTTTCACCGGAAAAGACAAAAAGGCCGAAAGTGCGCCGGGGTAGAATCTGGCGGCGATCATTCCGGTGTTTCCCGAAGGACCTATCTCAATGTAGCTGGTGATAGGCCCGAATAAAAAGGCATAAGGCTGCTGTTTGATTTTTCCACCCGAACGAATGCGAAAGCGGTTACCATAATGAATGATCAGCTCAGGGCATGCATCGGGCAACACCCGTTGCAGTTTCCGGTTTCCGCTCTCAGCACTGTTTTCCAAAACCCAGAAACACTTAATGAAAGGCTTCAATGGATGCGAGGGCGCTATCTCTTTGTAAACCATGGGCGCTTTACCTGATAAAGACCTTTTGGCTGCGATCAAGCGCATCGCTCAGCCAGTGTTCGCTGATCTGCGCTAACTCCTGCGGCAGCTCTGTCACCGGGAAGAAACGAAGCCCGCCGGTTTCCTCATTCGCAAAGGACAGATCCACTTCACCGCTTACCTGCACTTCAAAATAGGAAGTAACATATTGTACAGAGCGCTGTTCATAGTGATAGGTTTGCGAAAGCGGTGAGGAATAGATGCCAACAAAACGCAGGACCTTAGCAGCAACATTGACTTCCTCCATCACTTCCCTTAGTATGGCCTGCTCCACCGTTTCGCCGAATTCTACATGGCCGGAAATGACACACCATTGGCCGGTATCTTTTCTGCGCTGAAGCAGAATCTCGCCACGCTCATTGAAAATAGCCGCCGCTACAGCGGGAAGGATCTGGTAATCAGGAACAGCTGTACTCATAATAGTTTCTCAAACTCTTCATAAAGATAAGGAAAGTACTGTAGCAAACGCCATCGTTTTGCGCTGTCGGGCCTCATTCCACACAGGCACAAAAAAAGCCTCCGGCAGATTCCGGAGGCTTGTTGAAAATCCTGTTATCCCTTAGATGACAATGATACCCACATTGGTCGATGTGCCAACAGACACATTCACGTTACTGAGGCTTACGGTTGCATAAGGCAATACAGGTGTTACTGTCAGGCTGTAAGACCCTGCGGGCAGGCCTGAGATTATAAAGTCACCATTGGCATTTACCACCGATGAATAGGAAGCTGTTCCTGAGCTCGCTGTAACGGTTGCAGCTACACCGGGCAGTGAGATCTTACCCCTGATGGATCCGCTCAGTGCTGTTTCAACGGTGCGGATCACCGGTTTCAGGATATAATCTCCGTTACCATTTTCCACAATGGATTGCGCGGCGTCAAAGTCGAGCAGAACGTAATAATCGACTCCCGGCTGAAGATTGTGATGCACGTTGAGCTTAAGGCCCGACTGTTGTGCGCTTGGTGTTTTCAATGGATAAGTACCGGTACTTGTCACAATGGTATTGTTTGTTCCCAGGATCAGCCTGATCTGTTCTACTTTCGACATGGTAAGGGCTCCGGTAGCGATCAGGGTATCCAGTCCATTGGAAAAATGGAGAAGGTTGTAAATACCCGGTGTTACATTAAGCATCACCGTGCTGCCGCTACCGGTTACTTCTACTGCCTGGAGATCAATATTTACCGCCAGGTAAGCAGCGGGAGCATCCGTCATACGGATATGATAAGGCGTTGGAGGGCTTGCTGGAGAAATCTCCTCTGTCTTTTCCTTTTTGCAGCCAAACAAAACTGTCAGCAGAATGAAGGAATAAGTGAAGTGTTTAAGCGTTTTCATGGTATTGTGGTTTTATTGGCAAATAGCCTGTTTGAGACCCGTTCTTCCAAAAAAAATACCATGATCGTTCACCCGGACATTCAGGAATTACACCGCTATTTAACTGCGATGTTAAAAAAACATGTGGAGAGGATTCTACATCCTGCTCAGCGTTTATAAAGTCAGTCACTACGCGCTTTCTTTCAATCACCACAGAAGCTCCATTCACAGGAACTTAATGCGCATGTCCTTCTCCCTCACTGTTTTTAAGCTTGGATAAGAGGTCGTAAGCACCCTTGATCACAATCTCGGTACGACAGTCAAACCCTTGCGGCAGAGTGACTTCGGTATAGCCAAGCTCGCTCACACCTTTGGTAACAGGGATCATTTTAAAATGCCTCGTTCCTTTTTCGGCGGAGGGCACAGGAATAAAGATGTAGCTGTTTCCTTCAAAACCCACCACGGCCTTATCGGGCAGGGCGGGCAATTCCTGGGTACCTGCTTCCACGTAAGCTTTCAGGTACATCCCCGGCAGTAGTTCGCCGTCTTCCCTGTCGAGGTGGCAATGAATCCTCACCGTTCTGTCAGGCCCAATCTCCCGGCCTATCAGGTAGACGGTGGCAAGGCGCTCCGTTGTTTCATTAGCCAGCGTAAATCGCACCTTCTGTCCGATCCTCAGCTTCGGCACATCTTTTTCAAACACCGTCAGCTCGGCATGCAGGTGCTCCGTATCCACGATCCTGAAGAGCACATCCGTTGGGCTCACAAACATGCCGATGTTGACATTCACCTGGGTTACATATCCGCTGATGGGCGCATAAATGGTAATGGTATTTTGAAAATTTCCGCTCTCCAGCTGGCCGGCATTGATACCCAACAGGTCCAACCTGGCTTTGAGTCCGCTTACCTTAGCCATCATGCTCTGGTATTGTGTTTTTGACTGCAACAGGGTTTTCTGAGAGTTGACATTTTCTTTGGACAATTCCTGCTGGCGCTTGTATTCGGCCTCCAGATACTCCAGCTGGCTCTTTGTATCCACGTAATCCTGCTGAAGCTGGATGAAGTCGGGATTCTGGATGACGGCAATGACAGCGCCTTTTTTCACCCTTAGTCCCTGCAACAATTCGGTGCTTTTCAAAAAACCGCCCATCGGTGTGGAGACACTTACCAGGTTTTGAGGCGGTACGTCCAGCATGCCGTTCACTTTGATGGCTCCGCTCAGGGCTTTTTGCTCGATGCCTCCCGTGGTAAGCCCGATGACAGTACACTGCTCCTCCGTGAGCTCTACGTTATTTTCCGCATCCGCGTGATGCGCTTCCTCTTTTACATCTTCCGCTTTGGTTCCGCAGGACACCGCCAGCAGCGCCAGCAGGAAGAAAGCAACGGTTTTCATAATTCTGGTATGTTTCATCATAAGGTAATTAATTAGTGACTTGTGAAATAATTGTTTGATAGCTTTATCCCGTTCCGGTGCAGGGCTTAGTTCTTACCGGTGAGGAATTCAAGTGTAATGATGCTTTGATTGTATTGACTCAGCGCCAGCAGGTAGCTTTCCCTGATAGACAGAGCGTTTCTCAAAGCCTGCAAATATTCTGTGTAGGCTATTTCACCGCTTTTGAAGGCTGCATCTGCCTGTTTGATCAGGAGAGAGGCATTGGGCAAAGCACTGCTTTCATAATAGGCCATGGTATTCCTGTATTTCAGGTATTCCTGCACTGCCTGCCGGTACTGCGATTCCACAGTTACCTGGTATTGCTCGTAGTTGCTTTGCACTACCTCGCGGTTGATACCCGCCGCTTTGACCCTGGCCGCCTGCGGGCCAAACCACAAGGGCACAGAGATGCCTACCTGGAAACCGGTAAAGCGCTTCGAGGCATCGAAGTACTGGTCCGCACCATTCACATTCTGGTAGCCGATCAGCGACTGGTTGAAATAGCCGACGTTAAAATCAGGCAGCACCTTCGCCGCCTCCAGCTTTTGCTGATTGTGGCTGATCTCGACCTGCTGCTTTACATAAGCCAGGGCGGGATTCTGTTCATACACCGTGCTATCGGCAGGAAACGAAAGCTCCAGCTTTACCAGTGGCTCCTCCCTGAGCCAGATGGCTTGCTTTCCGTTTACCAGTGCCTGGAGCTGAGCCTCGGAAACACGGATATCGGAGGCATTTTGCACCAACAGGTTCTTCACTTCCATGAAGCGTGTTTCTGCCGTTGTTTTTTCCAGAAGGTTTGTTTCACCGGTCTTTAAGCGAAGCTCCGCGGCTTTGAGAAAGGCGCTGTAGATACTGTCCTGGCTATAGAGTAGCTGCCGCAAGGCTTGCAGGTATTGCCACTGATGCCAGGCAGACTTCAGCTGGCTGACGAGCTCGTTGCGCGTCACCTGCTGCCTGAGCTCGCTTCCTTTCACCATGGCTTTGTTGAGTTTTGCCTGGCTGGAAAAAACCGTTGGAAAAGGAATGCCCTGGCTGATGCTGATGTTATTATCCGCATTGAGGGAATTGTACTGCCCGTGCATGAGCAGGATGCTGGTTTTTCCGATATCGGTCGATGTGCGTTGTATGGCCTTGCTGTAATCAAGTTCATACGCGGCGGCTCTCAGGCCTGCATTATTTTTCAAGGCTTCGTCTACCAGGGTTTGCAAGCCGGTTGCCGGGGCATTCTGCGATTTCCCGTAAACAGGCATCAACATCAATGCGATCATTACCGTTACAAGCGGCGCCGGCGTTTTGCCCTTCGCCATTTTTTCGAATAAAAAATACAATACCGGCAACACCAACAAGGTGAGCAGTGTTGCCGTGAATAATCCGCCAATAACTACTGTGGCCAAGGGTTTCTGAACTTCGGCACCGGATCCGTGAGAAAGCGCCATCGGCAAAAAGCCCAGAGAAGCCACCAGCGCCGTCATGATCACCGGCCGCAGCCGCGTGCCCGTTCCTTTCAGGATAATACCTGTGAGATCGGTCATGCCTTCTTTTTTTAAGTGGTTGAATTCGGCGATCAGCACGATCCCGTTTAATACTGCAACGCCGAAGAGGGCGATAAATCCTACACCGGCCGAAATACTGAAAGGCATTCCCCGGAGCCACAAGGCAAATACGCCGCCAATGGCAGATAAAGGAATTGCCGTAAAGATGAGCAGGCTTTGCTTCAGCGAACGGAAGGTAAAATACAGGAGCAGGAATATCAACAGCAAAGCCACAGGAACGGCAATAGCCAGGCGTTGCCGCGCTTCGATCAGATTTTTGAACGTACCGCCGTACGTCGGGTAATAGCCGGGACTGAACTGAATGTTCCGCTGCACGTTGTCCTGCATTTCCTTGACCACACTCTCCACGTCACGGCCCCGCACATTAAAGCCAATGGTGATCCGGCGCTTGGCATCGTCGCGCTGAATCTGGCTCGGGCTTACCACCAACTTTACCTCTGCGAGCTGTGAAACCGGCACCTGGTTGCCGTTGGGCGCCGTGACAAAGAGGTTGCTGATGTCCGTGATGCTTTGCCTGTTTTCTTTCTCAAGCCTTACCACCAGGTCGAAGCGCTTTTCGCCTTCATACACCAGGCCGGCGCTCTCCCCGGCAAATGCCGCCCTGATCACACGGTTGATGTCCTCGATATTCAGCCCGAACTGAGCGATCCGGTCGCGGTCATAGTTAATGACGATCTGCTCCTGCCCGGTTACCTGCTCGATGTACAGGTCCTGCGCACCGTTGATGCCTGCTGCAAGCTTACCCAGCTTTGCAGCGTATTCCGTGAGCCGGTCCAGGTCTTCTCCGTAGATCTTGATCACCACATCCTGCTTGGCACCGGTCATCAGCTCATTGAAACGCATCTGGATAGGCTGCTGAAAGCCATAGGTGACGCCGGGAATGGCTTCCAGGGCTTCCGACATTTTTCCGGCAAGCTCATCGCGCGTAGAGGCGCTGGTCCATTCCGACTTGTCTTTCAAAATGACCATGAGGTCGCAGGCTTCAACCGGCATAGGGTCTGTCGGGATCTCCCCGGAGCCGATCTTTCCGATCACCTCTTTCACCTCCGGAAATTTTTCGGTTAAGATCTTCGATGCCCGTAGCGCTGCTTCAATTGTTTGAGAAATGGAGCTGCCGGTGAGCACCCTGGTTTCTACGGCAAAGTCGCCTTCATCGAGCGTCGGGATGAATTCTCCGCCCATGTTCAGGAACACAAGCACACTGCCGGCAAACAGGATAAAAGCAAGGGTGACCACAAGTGCTTTCCGCTTCAGAGCTGCTAAGATCGCCGGGCTGTAGAGACGCTGGAAAAACGCCATGATCCTGTCGGAAACGCTTTGTTTGTAAACGGTATTCTTATTCAGGAAGAGCGCGGAGATCATCGGCACATAAGTGAGCGATAAGATAAAAGCGCCGAGGATGGCAAAGGAAACCGTTTGCGCCATTGGCCTGAACATCTTCCCTTCCACTCCTACGAGTGCCAGGATGGGCAGGTAGACGATCAGGATAATGATCTCTCCGAAAGCGGCAGAGCTTCTGATTTTAGATGCCGATTCATATACTTCCGTGTCCATCTCCTGCTGGGACAAGCGCCGGTTGAGATTCCGCAGCGACAAATGATGCAGCGTAGCTTCTACGATGATCACGGCGCCATCCACGATCAACCCGAAATCGATGGCTCCAAGGCTCATTAAGTTTCCGGACACACCGAACAGGTTCATCATGGCTATGGCAAACAGCATGGCCAACGGAATCACGGAAGCCACCACCAGTCCGGCCCTGAAGTTCCCGAGCAAAAGCACGAGCACAAAGATGACAATGAGCGCGCCTTCTGCAAGGTTCCTGGTTACGGTGCCAATGGCATTATTGACGAGCTTCGTACGGTCGAGAAAGGGCTCGATGACCACTCCTTCCGGAAGTGTTTTCTCGATCTGGGCAATGCGCTCTTTGACGTTGGCAATTACTTTGGAGGAATTGGCTCCTTTGAGCATCATCACAATAGCCCCCACCACTTCGCCTTCGTTGTTGCGCGTCATGGCGCCGTAGCGTGTGGCGTGGCCATAACCGATCGTTGCCACATTGCGCATCAGCACCGGGATGCCGTTGGCATTGGTCTTAACAACGATGCGCTCAATATCCGCGAGGCTGCCGATCAGGCCTTCGCTGCGGATAAAATAGGCGTTCGGCTTCTTATCGATGTAAGCCCCTCCCGTGTTCTGATTGTTTCTCTGAAGTGCCGTGAAGACCTCGTCGATGCTGATGTTCATACTCCTGAGCTTGTCGGGGTCGAGGGCTATCTCGTATTGTTTCAGGTAGCCGCCGAAACTGCTGATATCGGCCACTCCTTCGGTACCCAGGAGCTGGCGCCGCACGATCCAGTCCTGAATGGTACGCAGCTCCATTGCGGAATATTTGTTCTCATAACCTTCTTTTGTATGGATCACATACTGGTAAATTTCTCCAAGCCCCGTGGTGAGAGGCGCCAGCTCGGGCAGGCCCGCCCCGGCGGGAATGATGGTTTTGGCTTCAGCCAGGCGCTCGTTGACCTGCTGCCGCGCCCAATACACGTCAACATGCTCTTTGAAGACAATGGTGACCACCGAAAGGCCGAAACGGGAAAATGACCTGACCTCTTCAATGCCGGGAATGGTGGCCATGGTTTGCTCCACCGGGAACGTCACGAGGCGCTCGATCTCCTGAGCTGCCAGCGAGGGAGAAACTGTAATGACCTGCACCTGGTTGTTGGTGATATCGGGGACGGCATCAATGGGCAGCTGCTTCAGCGAATAGGCTCCCCAGATGATAAGGGCCAACGTGAACAGCCCTACCACCAGTTTGTTTTTAATAGAAAAGTGAATAACCTTATCTAACATAGCTTATGGAATTAATGCTTCATGAATGCGCCAGGCATGGCAATGCCGTTCGGGCGGATGTAAAGCGGTAAATAAATTGTAAAGAGTATGAAGGACATGAGCTGTCCGCCTCCAGGATGCTGAAGGAAAGTTAAGCGAATTTCGGCGGCTGCCAGACAGGAGGAGAACTGATGCTGAAGACCTTATCGTTCTCGGTGGTATAGCTTTGGGTAATGGCTGTTACAACGCCAAAATCAATAGCCTGTATTGAAGGAATAAAGGCCAGGACCGGCGCATGTGCGCTCACACAGCAGCTGTCACAGTGTTTAAAAGGCAGGTTGCAATCGCTATCTTCTCCACGGTGCTCTTCTTCTATATGACTGCCGGAATAATGCTGTACCAGGTAATCGTTGAAATTGCGCTGGTCGTGATGGGTGTAAAAGTGGTGGTAATAATGTGTGAAGAGTTTAGGCAGCCTGATGAGCTCTTCTGCAAATGAATTGCTTGTGAGAAACTGCAACAACAGGAATATGGCCGTGATCTTTTTCAACAGATCAAATATAGGAATATTTTGGAAAATGAGCCGGACACCGGTTCGCGAATCATTTCCCGATGATCTTCTTCCGGTGCGCCAGGCCCCAGAAGTGCAGTTCGTCCATGACCTTTTCCAGCGAGCGGCCATGTGCAGTGATGTTGTATTCTACGGTTGGCGGGAAGGTATCGTATACATTCCGCGTGACCAGCTTGTTCTGCTCCAGGTGCTTCAGCTCCTTCGACAGCATTTTATCGGTAATACCACTCACCTCTTTCGAGATCTCTTTAAAGCGTTTGGGCCCTGCCGACAGGGAAAATAAGATCAACAGTTTCCACTTGCCTTCCAGCGCCTCCAACGCATCCTTTATAGAAAGCGCCGTTTTTGGGCATCCGCCTTTGCTCAGCATATTGTTTTGTGTTTGCGTTACTATCCCGTTGGATAGCGCTATCCGCCAGGATAGTACTATCATCGGGATAGCAAAGGTAGTTACTTTTACGGCATCTGAAAAATACATTTATGACAAGCACACAATCACCTTCGAAAGCCCTGCACATCAGCCTATGGGTATTACAGGCACTCTTAGCGGCAACGCTGATCTGGGCAGCAGTACTAAAACTTGGAAAAACGCCCCCGGAGCTGGCTGCCATGTGGCCCTGGGCCGGCGAGGTATCTCCCTCCCTGGTAAAGCTCACGGGCGTTGCCGATCTCCTGGGTGGTATCGGCCTGATCTTCCCTGCCCTGCTCCGCATAAAACCGGTATTGACGCCTGTAGCAGCCCTGGGTATTGTGGTGCTCATGGTTTGTGCCGGCGTCTTTCACATCATGAGAGGCGAGGCATCACAGATTGGCTTTAACATGGTGGTTGCAGGCATCGCTGCGTTTATTGCCTGGGGAAGATTCACAAAAGTGGCACCTGCGAACCGATAAACCAAAAAGGGATTCACTGTTCATCCACCATGAGCCTGATCTTATAACGGTAAAAGCCTGAGAAGCTATCTTCTTCCTTTATCAATTCCCGGCTTTGTTTGGAGATCCAGAAGCGCTGATAGCCGGCCGGCTTTGCAACAGCATAGTTCAGTACCCAGCAACTCACCGGATTTCCGGCAATGGTGAGCACCTCACTTTTAAGCACTTCATACAACTCTTCTTTCGGCGTTTCGTAACCGGGCTCGTAGAATTTTATTTTGAAGACGGTATGTTCTTTGAATGGCAATAAGGGAAAAATGACCAGGTCGGAATGCCAGTTCAAAAAAGGCTCAGCCAGGGAGGCCTTAAAGCTCACTGTCTCTTTTTGTTTCTGCGCTTCGTTGACAGGGCCTTCAAACGTCACTTCCTTTTTCCGGAAATTGAAATGCTCTGTAAAGCCTTTGTGTTTCCACCAGGCCGTATGCTGAATGCTTTTCATCGTGTTATCCTCAAAAAAGGCAGAGGCCGTATGGATAACCGTATCTGCCTGCCAGCTCTGCATCACACGGATACAAGGCTCGCCATCGATCTGGTCTTTTTGCACTTTGATATTCACCAGTGTTGTATGCTTTACCGGCCCATCTTTGCTCTCCTTATTGTACATGAGGTAATTCATGTTCCCATAATTCAAATGCTTGGTGCTCAGATGAGCGGCATCAATTCTGACGGTGTCTTTTTTCTGGGCCTTGAGGCATAAGGAGCTCATCAAAAGCAGGATAAGGTGTGGCTTCATGATCTATCGTTGGATGCTCCCAATAATACGGGCGATTTGAAAAAGATCAAATACCTGTGATAAGGTAATTTATAAAGTACTAGAAGCCATCTCAAAAATACCTGTTGCCTCTTTGCGCGTCTTCTCCATTCATGCTTCGTTTCTTTTCTAGCCCNNCCTATTTTTGAGATGGCTTCTACAATCTTTTACGTTAGCTGCCAATATCCTTTGCCAGCCTGCGGGCCTGTGACCTGATCTCGCGCAAAGCAGTCGTTTCCCACAAAACGGCTTTCCTCATAGGGCCGATGCACCATAAGCCATCAATAGGATGCCCGTCCTCATTGGTTATTTTCCCATCGGCATCACATACGATTCCCAGGTTAAGCGGGTCCGGCACGACCTTATAATCAAGGATCAAATGATCGATGATCGGAAATTTTATTTTCCGGTAATTGCTCTCAGGCCCGGTACAATTGATGATCTTATCGAAAAATGCGTTTTCCCGGGCGCTCCCGTTCCGGTAGATGGCCTCAAAACCGGCATGACTTCTTTTTAGCTCCAGCACTTCTCCCCTGACCATTCTTAATTTGTCCGCCTGCTGCAAACGCGTCAGCAATGCCAGTGATTCTGCCGGGATCCGGTGCCTTGAGATCTCCCAGAAAGGCCTTAACCGCTTCAGGAAAATCTTCTTTTCTGATAAATTCCAGAAGCTCCATATTTCGGGTACATAAGCCCTTAAGGCATCCACGATCAGCGACCAATGAAGACCGGGATGTGATTTGATCGTCTGACGCACTGCTTTTAAGAGATCCAAAGGAGGAAGACGGTAGGGCAAGGTCCATACGAAGCTTTCGTCTGAAAAAAAATGCGGGAGCGGAAGTTTTCCTCTCCTGGATACCATCGTTACCCTGCCTCTGAAATTACGGACATGCAGGCCCAGCACCACATCAATGGCAGTTAATCCGGAACCGATCAGCAGGATCTCTTCATCGCCGGTCAGGTCCCTGTATATTTCGTCGGTCCAGGAATTTGAAAAATAAGAGCCTCCCTGCCTGATCTCTTCTGTTACTGCGGCGATATCGCCGGGAGGAAAATTCCCTAAGGCCAGCACAACATGGTCGGCGTAGTGTTCGATACCGGACGCCATTAATACCGAATGCCCTTCGGCTTTTTTTGAGATACAAACAGCTTCGTCAATAATGATCTGAAATTTGCCAGGGTAAGTACGATGGGCTTCTTTGAGTGTTTCGGTTACATAATCACCGAATATTTTTCGTGGGACGAATGAACTCGGATTGATTTCGGATATCAGATTACTGTAGCGGAACGAATTTGCCTTCAGCCATTTCACGAAGTCGTCCGGTACATCTTCATACAGGGACATCGAGCCGGCCACTACATTTAAAGGCTGATTGATAAAGTCCTGCTGATAGGCGACTCCTCTTCCCAGCTTTTCGGGAACCTTCTCAACCAGAACGATCTCCGCACCATTGTTCTGACCGGCCAGATACACTGCCACAAGAACACCGGAGAGGCCTCCCCCTATGATGAACACTTTTTTAGTATCGGATGTCTTTTTCAAAATTCAGATTTTATGATTTCTATTATCAGGCATTGCCGGGTAATTCAGCATTCAAAAAACTCCTGTTATCTATTTCTTCTAAACTGACTGCCGGCAAGGGTTTGCTTTCACAAAAGGGCCTGGCAAGGCTACAACTGAATCCCTCTGCAACTGCCAGACGGTCTATTTTCCAGGTCTTGCCTTGCAGCTCCACAAGATCCGGCAAACAGCTAAAATGCCCCAGGCCATCGGCAATCCCCGCACCGGTCGCTTTCAAAAGAGCTTCTTTCCTGGTCCAGATCTCGAAAAAGCGTTCATGAGGGTTCGCATCGCTTTTTACCAGGCGCTGCTCTTCGTCGCAGAAAAAAGACAGGAGCGACAGCACCTCCGTCTGGTGGTCGATCAGCTCAATATCGATCCCGATTTCGTCCGAAAAATCAGACAGCGCCAAAATAACGATCGGTCCTGAATGGGAAATATTAAAGCATTTCCAGTTTTCTATCCACGGCTTATGCTTGCTATTCCGCTTAAAGTTTTTCTCAAAGTCTTTCAGCGTGTATCCTTCCTGCCGGTAAAACTTCCAAAGCAACAACTTCCCTGTGAGGCACAAAAGTCTGTCGCTGTATTTCACGTATTTCAAAACCTCCTGCCTGAACGGCGCGGGCAACACGTTCAAATACGCATCAAAGGACGACTCCGGAAAATTCCGGATATTATAATAGCAAACATTCACCATACCTGCTACTGAGCGCTGAGCAACACTTTTTGCTCGATCATGTTCAACATCTCATCCAGGATTCCATAAATAAAGAAATGATCTCCCGGAAACTGTTTTACCGTGACCTGTCCCTTTGTGATCTTCTGCCAGTCCATGGCTTCCTCAGCAGACACTTTATCTTCCGTCCCGATCAGCACATCTATATCGAGGTTGAGCGCTTCAAATGTATCATGAATATACAGATCAATCGCTTTGAAATCGGACCTCAGGATGGGCAGGAAGAAGTCCAGCAATTCTTTGTTCTCGAGGATTTCCTTCGGGCTTCCGCCCATCTCCGTGAGCATGTCAATAAAATCAGGATCGGAGAGCAGGTACCTCTTTTTATTGGTGATATTATTGGCAATGCTATCGCAGCCGCTTATAAACAAGGATAAGGGCATACGGTCGCCGTTTTGCTGCAGCTTTTCCGAAACCAGCGCAGCCAGGATCCCTCCCATGCTGTGGCCATAAATAATATAGTCGCCGGTGATCGCGTTTTTGATGGTACGGTACACATCATCGCGCAGTGCATAAGCATCTTCAATACGGTCTTCTTTGATCCTGCCGCCTCTCCCGGGCAAGGCTACCGGCACGATCTCCAGTGAGCCAGGACAACGCTTTTTAAATTCAAAAAAAGAATACTCACTGCCGCCTGCAAACGGAATGCAGAATACTTTGATTTTTTTAGTCATATCTGTTTTATTTTTTATCAAACCAGTTTTCGATGTATTTCCCTAAAAGCTGCGTATCTTCATATAAGATGCTATGGTGGTCGCCTGCCTGAACTTTTAAGGCAAATTTACTATTTGTATGCTCACCCCAATGCATCATGTTCTCATCCTGCGAAGATTCGCGGGCCTGCATCACCAGGATATCGGCCTCTACAGTCCCAACGGTCCTGTAGGCATTCATGAGCTTCAGGTTATGTTCGAAGAGCGCCCGGATCGATGCCAGACTCTCTTTGCCAAGATGGGTAAACGGCTCCAGGAATTTCTCACTCACATAATTGACGAGCAAGGGATTGTTCAATGCCGGGTCATTCCCTGTTTTCGGAGATATATCCAGGATCACCAGCTTTACCTTTTTGTGTTCCTTTTCCAGTAGCTTGGCCAGCTCGAAAGCCACCAGCCCTCCCATCGAATACCCGACGATCAGGTAATCGCCTGATGCCTGTTTCTTTTCTATTTCCGATTTTGCAGTGTACGCGATTTCCTCAATGCTCTTGTCGTATGGCTCGTTTGTTTCGAAGCCTTTGTAATTAATGCCATATACATTAAAAGACGCTTCCATTGCTACCGCCAAAGGCTTAAAAACCGTGGAGGAGCCTATAACGGGAGATATCAGAAACACATTGGGTTTATCTGCCGAAAGCTGGCTCAGGGGAACGGAAAGCTGGTTGGTGCTTTCTTTTTCCAGCCTGTCGCTGATCAGGCGGATGGTTGGAAATGCATAAACCTCGTTCAAATTGAACTTCCTGCTGAAGGTAGAAACAATCCGGGAAACCAGCCTTCCCGCGAGCAGGCTGTGCCCGCCCATTTCAAAAAAGTCGCTGTCGATGCTGATCGCTTTTTTTCCGAAGAGGTCTTCCCAGATCCGGAGCAGCTGCTCGTCTTTTTCATTTCTCGGGTGCTCGATCTGTAGCGTTTGTATCAGTTCCGGCTTAGGCAAGGACAAGCGGTCTATCTTTCCATTGGGCAGCAGAGGGTATTTTTCCAATACGATGATCCGGTCGGGGATCATATAGTCCGGTAAGATCAGCCGAAGGTTAGCCATGTATACCTTCGGATCGGCGGTAATATTTCCGATCACATAAGCCACAAGCATCGCCCCGATTTTTTTATCTTCATACACAGTCACCAGGGCGTCTTTTATGCCGGCTATTTTATTCAGCCTGGATTCTATTTCCTGTGTTTCTATCCGGTGCCCCCTGATCTTCACCTGCCGGTCCATTCTTCCCAGGAACTCAAAATTCCCATCGGAGCGTAAGCGTCCCAGATCGCCTGTCCTGTAAAGGCGTTCTCCTGCGATGTGATCATGAGTCACAAATTTCTGCCGGTTCATTTCAGGCAAGTGATGATAGCCCCTGGAAAGGCCCTGCCCGCAAATCCAGATCTCGCCGGCCATTCCTTCCGGCACCGGCTTTCTGTTCTCATCGATGATAAAGAATGAAGTTCCCGGAAGCGGCTTCCCGATAGGGATATTTCCGGAGGTGCTGCTTGTGATCCTGAAACAGCTGCTGTAGGTTGTATCTTCCGAAGGGCCATATAAGTTACGGAGCTCGATGGAGGTGTCTTTCAATTCATCAAGGATAAATTCCGGGATCACCTCCCCGGCCATATTCAGCACTTTCAGGTTGGCCAGGTTCTTCAGGTTAAAGAGCAGGTTCTTAACCACGGAAGGCACGGTATTCACAAGCACATTCCGGTCTTCTTCAATGTATTTCTCAATGTCGATACCGGATTGCAACAGGCGCATGGTTTTACCTGCGTTAAGGCAATAGAACAGCTCAAATACCGAAAGGTCAAAACAGATGGAGGTCGTAGCATATACCGTATCTACCGGCGACTCTGCAAATTCATGGTAAGCCCAGCTCAACAGCCTGTTGACATTTCTCCGTTCGATCATCACACCTTTGGGAGTGCCTGTAGAACCGGAGGTATACAGCACATAGGCGAGGTCGCTGCCTTTGGACTGAAGCGATGTAGAGCCACCGGATGTTTTGGCCCCGGCAACTAACTGACTGAACTCAAAGATTTCACAAGCCGGTTTCTGAGGAGCGATGTTCAGGGCCCGGAGATCATCAACACAAATCATTTTCATGCTGATATCGTTGATGATAAAATGGATGCGATCGACAGGGTAAGAAGGATCCAAAGGAACATAGGCCGCGCCCGATTTAATGACTGCTAAGATCATCACCACCATGTCGATTGTGCGGTTCATGCATATCCCTACTTTATCTTCCGGCTTCAGGCAACAGGTGTTCTGCAGAAAGGCAGCCAATTGCTCTACAGAATCGTTGAGCTCTCCGTAGGAAACCGACTGCTTATCGGATATAATTGCCGTATGATGTGGGGTACTGATGGCATTCCTGTAAAAACGCTCCAACAAGTCTTCTTCCTTAATCCCGATTTGCGAAGATTGCCTGCACATACCAATCAATTCGACCTGGCTTTCTTCACTCAGGATATCAACTTCTTTCACTTCAAGGCCCAGATTAACGGAAAGCTGCCTGATGATCTGCACATAATACGACAGCAAGCGTGTGATGGTCGACGGAACAAATAAATCATGGTTATAGGTAATGGCCACTGCTATCCGGTCGCCCTCTTCATAAAAATCAAAACTGATATCAAATTTCGATTGGGCGAGGCCTTCGGCTATCGGCATGATGTCGCAGGCATAGCTGTAGCCCGTGGTTTTCTGACTCATCTCCAGCTTCAGGTAGGTCATGAATACATCAAACAGTGGCGAGCGGCTGACACTTCGCTTTAAATCCAGCTCGTCAACTAATTTATCGAAAGGGTATTCCTGGTGATCCAGGGCATCTGCTGTGGTTTTCTGAACTTTCTCCAGGAACGAATGGAATGTTTCGTCCTCGTCGATCATGTCGCGAAGGACAATCGTATTCACAAAAAAACCAACCATGCTTTCCAGCTGCGTGGATGTGCGGCACGCAACCGGTGTGCCGATGAGGATGTCTTTTTGGCCGGTGCACCTGTACAGAAGGATCTTTAACGCTGCCTGAAGAATGGCAAACATACTCACTCCTTTTTCAACGGCAATTTTCCGGAGCGGCTGCACAAGCTCTTCCTTTAAAACCAGCTGGGATGAAGAGCCATTGTATGTTTTGAACTTGGGGCGGGGCTTATCCAAAGGCAAATCGATAAAGGGGATATTTCCCGACAGTTTCTTATGCCAATAGTCGCGCGTGGCCCTGTAAGAATCGGTGTTGATGGTATTGTTCTGCCAGTGGGCATATTCCTTGTATTGATAGCTGCTCACTTCCTGCGGTTGGTCTTTATGCGACGGGTAACGGTGGTAATCGTCCATGAGCTCGTTATACATGATCCCTATCGACCAGGCATCGCAGACGATGTGGTGAAGGCAGGCTACCAGAATAAATTCTTTCTGTCCAAGCTTCAGAACTCTTACCCGCATGAGCATATCTTTTGCCAGATCGAACACGTTCGTTTTCACCTCGTTCACATAGCTGTCTATCTCCGCCTGCGTACATGCCTGAGCATCTATCTGCTCAAGGAGGCATCGGTGCTCCCCCGGCTTGTGCACTTTCAGCAGGGGTTCTCCTTCAACGGCAACAATCGTGGATCTTAAAATCTCATGGCGCTCCACCAGCCTGTCGATGGCAAACTGCAATGCCTCCGGGTTCAGTGCCTCCCTGATCTTGTAAGCTACCGGCACATTATAGGCGATCAGGCCGCTTTCCATATTCTGAATGATCCACAAACGTCTCTGGGCGTGGGAAAGCTCGTAAAACTCACGTTGGTCGATCAGCTTAATAAATTCTTTTTCATCCACCTGTTCTGCCTGGTCAATCAATACGGATAATTCCTTGATGGTTGGATTGGAGAATAACTGGTTTAGCCCGAGCTTGATATTGAATTTCAGGAGGATCCTGGATATAATTAAAGTGGCTGTTAAACTATGGCCACCTATTTCCAGAAAGTTATGCAGAATGCCAATGTTGTCGAGCTCCATCACTTCTGTCCAGATCTCAACCAGCTTTTTCTGTGTGTCGGTTTCAGGAGCCTGGTATTCAGTTGCCTGTGTGTTGTTGTTATGTCCGGCCATCGCTCTTAAAGCGGCCTTGTCCAGTTTTCCGCTGGTGTTGACCGGAAATTCACCCACCTCTATGAAACCCTTCGGCACCATGTGTACAGGAAGCCTGCCCGCCGCAAAGGCCTTCAGTGCTTTCGGGTCCAGCGCTTTTCCAGACCGGATAAAAGCAACCAATTCTTTGGCTCCGCTGTTCATCTCCATCATCAGAACAACGGCCTGCATTTCCGGCTCATAAGCGGCCAGCACGGTTTCAATCTCTCCCAGCTCTACCCTCAGGCCGTTTATCTTGATCTGGTTGTCTTTCCTGCCGATAAACAGGAGGTTCCCATCCGGCAGCCACTTGCCGTAGTCTCCTGTCCTGAACAGCTTACGCTCCGGATGAAAGGGGTCTGTAACAAATTTCTCTGCCGTCAGTTCAGGCCTGTTCAGATATTTTTTTGATAAACCCGCGCCGCCGATATAGATCTCGCCCTGTACTCCCAAAGGCACAAGCATCCGGTGCTCATCCAGAATATAGACATCGGTATTGGCTACCGGCCTTCCCACAGGCAGATAGTCTGCCACAAACTCATCGTTCTTACCGAGGGTAAACATTGTGGAGCACACCGTCGTTTCTGTCGGGCCATAACCGTTGATGACCTTAACTCCCATTTCTTCAAAAGGAATCAGGTCGGCCCGCCGGATAGGCTCTACGCCTATCAATATGCGCTTCAGGGACACATCCGGATAGCTCTTCAGCAAACGGCCCATCTCCATGACCTGGAAGGGGTGAATGTAACAGGTCGAAATACGATGCGCCTGTATAAAGGCGGCATATTCCCTGACGGCATATACGGTTTCTTTTTTAGGAATGACCAGGTGTCCTCCCTTTAATAAGACGGAGAAGATCTCCAGAACCGATACGTCAAACACATAGTTACAGGTCAGGGAGGCAATGTCCTGATCGGAGAGCTGATAATCATTGACCACGTTGATCACCGATGCCTGCCCTACTGCAATACCTTTGGGAGTACCGGTGGAGCCGGATGTATAAATGACGTAGGCCAACGCGTCCGCATGCCCTGAGGACGGCAGATTTTCCGGCGGGTAGCTCTCCAGTTGCAGCATCGCCTCTGTTATCAGGTGCCGGTCAATGACAAAGCGGCTCTTTCCATCTTCCTTCATAAACCGGATACGTTCTTCAGGGTATTCGGCATCTATGGGCAGGTAAGCCGCACCAGCCTTTAATACGGCCAGGATGGAAACAACCATCCATTCGCTTCTCTCCAGCATCAAGGCGATAACATCACCCGGCTGAACCTGCTTTTGCGCTTTTAAATACCCTGCAAAACGGTTTGCCAGCTCATTCAGCTGCCGGTAGGTATATGATGTTTCACCAAACGAAACTGCCTGATGTTCCGGAAATGACCGGGCGATGTTTTCGAAGAGCTCCATCATGGACTCCCTGCCCTGAGGGTGCTTCAGTGTTTCGCTGTACTCCAGGATCTGTGCTTTTTCCGTATCGGGAAGGCAATTTAGCTCTGAAATTTTCCCGTCGAACTGATTGATCACCGAGTTCAGCAACTCATCCAGGTGAGTGAGGAGCCTCTCTATTGCTGACCGACGGAACAGGTCGCTGTTGTATTCAACGGACAAGGCCAGCTTATTTTGTATTTCCGCGAAGTTAAAAACCAGGTCAAATTTTCCGGCCGGATAATCCGATACATCATTATTTGGTTTCACGGTCAATCCTTTCAGATCGATGTTGGCCACGGTCGTATCCCTTAATTCGTTGTTCTGTAAAACCACCATGACATCAAATAAGGCATTACGGCTCAAATCCCTGCTATGGTACACATCCTCCACAATTTTATTGAAAGGATAGGCCTGATTTTCGTATGCGTCGAGGGTGGTCTGCCTCACGTTCTGCAATAAGGTTTCAAAGCTGTCTTCCGCGCCGAACCGCACTCTCAATGGCAGGGTGTTTAAAAAATACCCGATCTGGTTTTCAAGGTCGGCATGCTCCCTTCCGGCGATGGGTGTTCCGATGACCATATCCGTTTGTGCCGTATACTTATAAAAAAGCGCATTCATGAGCGCAATCAGTCCCATGAATAATGTGCTTTCCTTTTTTTCTATTTTGGCTTTGAAAACGGAAAAGTCCGTCGCATTAAAGACATGGTAGAGGGTGCCGCCTTTAAATGTTTTGATGGCCGGACGCTTAAAATCAGCCGGTAAATCCATCACAGGAACCTGGTCCTTGAATTGATGTGTCCAGTATTTTTTATAGTCTTCGGATTTTCCGGAAGCCAGCTGCTCCAGGCTCCAGTAGACATAATCCTTGAACTGGATACGAAGCGGAGGCAGCGTTTTCTCAGCGTCCTCCAGCTTCAGGGCATAGAGTTTCAGCAGATCCCTCATCATCACATTGATGGACCAGCCATCCGAAATGATATGATGCAGCATGTACTCGAACATAAATCGGGACTCGTCATATTCGATCAGGCATGCCTTCAGAAGGGATGTCTCACCAAGATCGAATGAAGAGGTGCGGTGCCTGCGTATGATTTCCCTGGCTTCTTCCTGCGGATGGGCGCTGTTTCTTACATTAAAATACTCGAGCTCAAATCCACAGTTTGCGATATCCAAAACAATCATCTTCAGCTTTCCATCCTGGCTGTTTTTGAAAATCGTACGAAGAGATTCATGCCTTTCGATAAGGGCCAGGAGGCTTTTTTTAAGAACATCCATGTTCAAAGGACCTTCCAGCTTAAACGATCCGGGAACGTTATAGGCATCTCTTCCGCCTTCCAGCTGACAAATGGCCCAAAGCCCTTTCTGAATGGGCAGCACATCATAGCTCATTTTTTTCGAGATGACAGGAATGCTCTCGAAACGTTCTTTTTTAATGCTCTTCAGTAATTCAAGCTGCTGTTGAAAGCTCCGTTTTTCAAACAGCTCTTTTAATGAAAGTCTGACTTCGAATTTCTCATGAATTTTAAATGATAAGACGGTTATCTTTAAACTATTGCCTCCAAGCTCAAAAAAGTCTTCCCGGCCTGATGCAATGCTTCTTCCCAGGATCTCTTCCCATAACGTTTTCAAGACGAGCGCCACCGGATCCGATTCATCCACAAACCCATCCGATTCGGAGCTTATGGTGTTGACAGCAGGTAATTTAGATACGTCTACTTTGCCGTTGATGTTCAGCGGTAATTTGGGAATAAACACAAAAAATGCCGGCATCATAAAATCAGGCAGCTCCTCCGACAATTTTTCCTTTACAGCCGCTTCATTGACCGAACCATTTGAAACGACATAGGCAACAATCTGCTTTTCACCATTGATCACTGACACCGTAACGTAGCTTTCGCTGACGCCACGAACCTTAAGCAATGCCAGCTCGATCTCCGTCAGCTCGATCCTGTAGCCTCTCACCTTCACTTGTTTATCTGCCCTTCCTACAAACACCAGATCATAATCGTCGTTCCATTTGACGATGTCGCCTGTTTTGTAGAGGCGCTCGTTTTGATTGAAGGGGCTGGTGATGAAGCATTCTCTGTTTTTCTCCGGGGAGTTCATATATCCCCTGGCAAGGCCGTCGCCACCAAGGTACAGCTCTCCTTCCTCGTTTGGCTTTACCATCTTCAGCTGGCTGTCCAGCACGTAGCAGCTTGAGTTGGAGATGGGTTTTCCGATGGGTACACTCTTCTGATTTTCGTGTATCCGGTCTACATCATAAAATGTGGAAAAGGTCGTATTTTCGGTAGGGCCGTATATGTTTACCAGTTTTCCCGGACCGTAAGTATCGAGGAATGTTTTCATGTGGGCAACAGAAGCAGCCTCTCCGCCAACAAGGATGCGTTTTATGGTCCTGAAACACTCAATATTGTTGGTCACAAGAAAATTAAACACGGCAGTCACATTAAACGTGAGTGTCACCTTGTTAGCTTTGATGATCGCTGCAAGCTTCTGCGGGTCCAACAGTTCATGCTTGGTGGTGATGAGCATTTTAGCACCGTTCAGGATACTGCCGAACACGTGAAAGATAGCCGCATCAAACGAAAAGGCGGAAAGAGACAATAAGCAATCTTCGGCTGTGATGTGTACATAATTGGTATTCCTTACCAAACGGATCACGCTTTTATCCTCCACCATAACGCCTTTGGGAACACCGGTGGAGCCTGAAGTAAAAATGACATAGGCCAGGCTGCTTCCGTTTCGCTGAACGGTTGTAAGAGGCGTATCATCCGTGAGGTCCTTCAAATCAAACAGCTGTTTCCCGGTTTGTTGAAATGACAAAAATACAGCCGGGTCCATGCTGATGACATCAGAATCGATCACCACAACCGATTCGAGGCAGTCACAGCTTTCCTGTAGCTGAATGAGCTCACGGATGTATTTTTGCTGCCCGATGATGATCCTGGCATCGCTGTCCAGGATAATCTGCCTGGACCTGTTATGGGGATAGTCTTCATTCAATGGCACGTAGGCATATCCGGCCATGATGGCGCCCATCGTGGAGGCGATCGCATCATAACTGTAATCCATCAGGATTGCCACCCGGCTTTCTGCGGCGTAGTTCCGGCTCACTAAAAAGTTGGCCACTTTTAAGGCGGAGGCATACAACTGTTGGTACGTATAGGTTTCCTTCCCTTCTATAATGGCAATGTGATCCGGGAACCCGGCTACGACCTCCTCGAAAACCTGCTTGATGCCTTTATCGCCCGGATAGTCGCGGGCCGATGAGTTAACCGTGCTGATGTTATTTAAAAAATCACTTTCGCTAAACGTGCCTTCTGAAGGCAATTCGAAATCAAGTATTTTCATAATCAGTTAATGTTTTTTAAAAACATGGCTATAAATGCTTTGTAATTATTCAGAATGGTTTCTATCGTCTTATCGGCAAACAAGCTTGAGTTGTATTCAAATACAATTTTTAATCCGTCGGGATTTTGGAATACCGTATTGGTCAAATCAAATTTCGATGTGCTCAACAGGCCGTTCGCGCGCTTCGTTTCTATCTCTTCCCCGCCATTCGTAAAGCCATCTCCCCCGCTGGAATTGCTATCCGTTTCATAATTAACGTAATTATACATAATATTAAATAAAACCTGCTTGTTTTGCTCTCTTTCCGGATTGAGTTTTTCCACAAGCAGATCAAAAGGATAGTCTTCATGCTTTTGGGACATGACAATATCCGAATGAACCGCTTTCAGGATGTCATAAAAATCCGCATCGGCTTTGATCTCCGATGTTATCACCAGGATGTTCACGAAAAAGCCCATGATATTTTCCAGTTGCTTATGAATCCTGTTGGCGCTGGCCATGGCAACAGTCACCTTTTCCTGCCGGCAGGTTTTGCTGAGCAGGATTTTGAACAGGGTAAGCAGAACGGTAGACACGGATGTTTTCTGCTGAGAAGACAGGTGTTGCAGTTTTCTGAGATCGCTCAGGCCAATCGTAAAGCTGCACTCTTTTCCTTTAAAGGTGTTGTAATCGCTCGCATAATCATACGGAAGGCGGATCAGCTCATGGCTACCGGAAAGCTTATGCAGCCAGTATGCCTCGCTTTTTCCGTCGCTGATCTTCTCATGATGCCATTGAACGAAATCCTTGTATTGGATCTCTTTAGCGGCAAGCGCCTGCCCGGTTTTAAGAGCCGATATGATCTCCTTAAACTCGTTCTTTATGAGCTCCATCGTCCATCCGTCGGAAATGATATGATGAATCACAAAGAACAGCAGGGAAACATCCTCATTTACTTTGATACAGCCTACCTTGAACAGAGGAGCCTTTGACAGGTCGAACTCCGCGCGCTCAAACTCCTCTGAAACGGATTTCAACAGCTCCGGTTTATCTTTTACCCGGCTCAGATCAATGAATCTGATATCAATCTCCACATCGCCGGTCTTATGAATTTTCTGTACAAGCCTATTGTCTATAAAATGAAAGGACGTTCGCAGAATTTCATTGCGCTCCACCATGGCGTGCAGCGCTTCCGGCAAAAATCCGGCATCTTCATCCGACAAGACGTAGCTCGCCAGCATGTTGTAAGCGAACTTCGCTTCTTCGAACTGGCAGGTGATCCAGAGGCGCTTTTGCGCATGCGACACGTTGTAATACTCTTGTGCTGCTACCGGCGCAATGGCTTTAAATACTGATTTTTCGGTATGCTGAATCACATCAGACAGGCTGCGTACTGTATCGTATTCGTAAATCTGCTCATAAGAGATATCAACACCGAACTTCATGGCGATGCGGGAAATGAGCTGGATGATTTTCAGGCTGTGCCCTCCCAGCTCAAAAAAGCTGGTTCCTGTGCCTATCTCCTCCTGATTTACCGACAGCACCTCGCTCCATATTTCCAGGAGCATTGCCTCTGTGTCATTCGCTGCCTCCTGGTATGCAGGCATCTGTTTGAGCTCTATTCCTTTGTGATCGGGAAGCAGCCTTTTGTCCGTCTTTCCGTTGGCATTAAGCGGGAAAGCCGGCAAATGAACATAAACAGACGGGATCATGTAGGCGGGCAACAGCCTGCTTAAGCTAAGCCGTAATGCCGGTACATCCGGTATGATGTCGCCGGTAATGTACGCTACCAGGTATTTTTCGCCTTTGTCATTTGTTTTTGCAATAACTGCTGCCTCCTTCCCGATATGGCTGCCTGTAAGGGCTGCCTCTATTTCGCTAAGCTCTATTCTGAATCCCCTGATCTTGACCTGACTGTCTTCCCTTCCTGCAAATTCGATCGTTCCGTCGGGCAGCCATCGTCCCAGATCGCCTGTTTGATATATGCGCTCTCCGGGAACATAAGGGTTCTCTGTAAACTTCTCCGCGGTAAGCTCCGGATTATTTAAATAGCCAAGCGCCAGCCCGTCTCCTCCCACATAGATCCCGCCTAATGCGCCCAAAGGCATCAAGGTCTTTTCTTTGCTCAAAATATACACCCGGCTGTTGGAAATGGGAGAACCGATGGGAATTTTTGAATACGTCCCCTTAATGGCAAAGGTGGTGGAAAAGGTCGTATTTTCTGTAGGGCCGTAACCGTTGATAATGGATAATCCGGGATAGTGTTCCTGCAATTGATGAATGTGGGCGGGAGACAGAACATCTCCTCCGGCCAAAAGCACCTTCAGAGGTTTAAATAAGCCAATATCATGATCTACCAACTGGTTAAGCCAACCGGAAGTCATCCACATGGTATCTATTGCTTCGGCATGTATCAGCTCTTTTAAGGATGCCGGATTTAAAAGCGTCTTTTGATCACAGAATACCAGGCAGCCCCCGTTTAGCAGCATGCTCCAGTATTCAAACGTGGTGGCATCAAAGGTAACGGCGCCTGTGGAAAGCAGCCTGGTGGAGCGCGCAGGGTCAAAATAACCGGTATTGTGCACCAGCCTGACCACGGCCCTGTGCTGAACCATTACGCCTTTCGGGCTTCCGGTAGAGCCTGTGGTATAAAGGATATAGGCCAGGTCTGTGGCGGCAACAGCATGCGCCGGATTCTGTTTTCCATATTGGCTCTGTGCAAGGCTAAACTCACGGATCAGCGCTTCATCAATGACAAGCTTACACCGGGTTTCCTCTACAATGCGCTCTATCCGTGCCTCAGGATCGCCTACCTGGAGAGGCACATAAGCTCCTGCCGATTTTAAGATGGCCAGGATGGAAATCAGCAGCCACTCGTTACGTTCCAGTTTAATGCAAACCACATCGTCTTTCACGAGTTTCTTTTCGGCAGATAAATAGGCAGACAACTGATTGGCAACGGCATTCAGCTCATCGTAGCTAAAGTGCCTGCCTGAACAGATAAAGGCCGTTTTGTCCGGGCAGGCTGCCACCTGCTCTTCAAACAGCTGTACAACAGACCTATCTCTCGGATAATCGGTTGCAGTATCATTAAATTCCCTGAGCTGCTGATGCTTTTCTGCTTCACTTAAAACGTCCAGCTGACAGATGGCGATATCCGGCTGATCCGTTACTGCATTTAAAATACGGCTGAAATGGCCGGCCAGCTGCTCAACGGTTTCTTTGTCAAACAAGTCGCTGTTGTATTCAAGGCTCATCACCATCTCATCGCCAAGCTCTGCAAATGAAAAGGTCAGATCGAATTTGCTGACGATGCTTTCGCTGTTATTAAAACCTGATACCTGCAAGCCATCGAATGTGAGGCTTGCAGGTTTTTCCATTTCAGTGTTCTGCAAAACGACCATGACATCGAAAATGGGATTACGGCTGGCATCCTGCTTCAGCTCCAGCTTTTTCACCAGGTCGTTGATCTGGTAAAGGCGGTGGGTGAAGGAATCAAGAGTTACCTGCTTCACGGTGCCCAACAACTTACGGAAGCTCTCCTGCCCGCTGAACCGTGTTCGTAAGGCGATGGTTTTCGTGTAATAGCCGATTTGATTTTCCAAATCAGCGTGATCCCTTCCGGCAACGCTGGTACCCAGGATGATGTCTTCCTGGAAGGTATACTTGTAAAACAGCGTGTTGAGTACAGCGACCAGTCCCATAAACAGGGTAGATTCGGATGCTTTGGCCAGGCTCTTCAGCGCCCGGACACATGTTTTGTCCATCGCCCGATGCATGACTCTTCCGTTATACGTTTTCAGGGCAGGGCGCATCCGGCTTTGAGGCAATTCCAGCACAGGCAGTGCTCCGGATAATTGCTCCAGCCAATATGCTTCCTCTTTATTATACTGTTCGTTATTCAGTGCCTTCAACAGCCATTCCACGTAGTCTTTGTAGTGAAGCCTGAGCGGCGGTAAGGGGTTGCCTTCGTTTTTTAAAAATGCATTGTACAGGATCAGCAGCTCTTTAATGAGTACATTCATCGACCAGCCGTCGCTGATGATGTGATGCATGACATGCACGATCACATATTTATTTTCCTCCGGTTGAAACAGGCTGACCCTCAATAAACGATCGGAAGACAGGTTAAATGGCCTGGATATTTCTTCCCTGACGGCATTTCTCACCAGGAGCTCTTTATCTCCGGTTGTGTGGCGGAAATCCTGATAGGAAATCCGGAATGCCTCTTGTGGCAGATTGATGTACTGCCTCAGCTGCCCGGCCTCATCCGTTTTAAAATTTGTTCTCAGGATCTCATGACGCCTGATCATCTCGCGAAAGGATGTTTCCAGGACATCCCGTTTCAGCTCTCCGCTTAAGACATATACCTCCGACATGTTGTAGGCAATATTGGAGTTGGCGGCATGGCTGATGGCCCACAAATTGGATTGAGCCGGGGCCACAGGGTATGAAGCGGCATTACCAGCAGCAAGGGCGATGCCTTCAAATTCCTTTTTAGCCTGCGCATCCATAAACGCTGAAAGTTCCCGGACAGTCCTGTTTTTAAACAGTTCGGACACGGGGATCTCTACACCAAAGTCGCGATGGATTTTCCCGGTAATGGTCATGGCTTTCAGTGAATCACCACCCAGCTCAAAAAAGTCAGCGTTTCTCCCGATCCCCGGTATACCAAAGAACTCCCGGAACAGCTCACAAAGTGCCTGCTCGGTAGCTGTCACGGCTTCTTCAAATCCCGCATCATCAAATTCCTCCACAGGTTTCGCGTGTGCCTGCTCTGTGGCGTGCGTGTCGGTTGTCGCCGGCAAGGTGGATAAGCGTTCATTTAAATCTGCCGTGGACACTATCAGGTGCGGGATCCCCGCGGTTAAGCACCGCCCGAAGATGCTGATCCCTTCTTCATTGGCAATACCATCCCTGAGATGACTTTGGTAGTCGTGCGTGTATAATTTTTTCACAGATTCTACGGCCATGCCGACTTCCTTCCAGCTGTCCCAGCTGATACTTACCACATTGATCCCTGTTTCAAATTTTAGTTTACGGGCAAAACAATCCTCAAACAGATTGGCAGCCATATAACCGACCTGTGACCTTGAAGGAATGACCGACGAAAGCGAAGAGCAGATGGCAAAAAAATCAACGGCCCGCTCTTTTGCGATTTTCTCAAGAACCAATGTCCCGAACAGCTTCGCGTTAAATGCCTCTTCCGGCCGGCCGGTGTCGCGTTTATCTATAGGTCCGGAATAATCCGGCGCACCGGCTGCATGAATGATCGCGTTCACCTTTCCAAACTCCTTCTCTGTATGGCCCAGGGCCAGGCGCATGGCTTCTTCATCTGCAATGTCTGCCTGTATGTATACCGCGCGGCCTCCCCAGCTGTCTATTTCTTTTTGCTTTTCAGGCGACAGCGCCGAACGGCCGGTAAGAATAAGTTTTGCGCCATGGTTTTCGTAAAGGTGCCTGGCCAGGGTAAAGCCAATTCCTCCTGCTCCGCCGGTGACCAGGCAGATGCTTTCCGTGGTGATTACCACGTCCGCTGTATTTTCCTCCGGCCATACCGGCTCTACAATTCTTACCCAGCTATCGTATCCCCTCACGGCAATGATCTGATCTTTTCCATCGGTATTTCTAAGCTCCTTTAACAGCTGCTCTGTCAGGCCAGCCGTATCATCCGTTTTAATATCAAGGAGCCGGCTTTTCATGCCCTGGTATTCAACCGGGATAAGCTGCACGGCAGCCAATAAAGTAGCTCTTTCCGGCACAAGCTCTTCGCCGGTATGCACATCGCAGACACCTGCCACAACCACATCCAGCATTATACTCTGCCGATCGGGCTTCCGGGCAATTGCTTTGGCAATATTCAGGACGCTGTGATAACCGGTTTCCTGTATGCGCCTTATTTCAGAAAAGCGATATTCCTCTGCTTCCGGCTTTTCTGTATTCCATAAGTGAATGATCCTTTCCGGAAAAACATCCGCCTTTGCCAGCTCATCAAGTAATTGTTCGTAATCGGAAAAAGATCCGGGCCTGATTTCAAATACTCCGTCAGGCTGCTTCCTGAACTCTGTCCCTGTCCTTACTTCTGTTGCCCGGCCTCCTTCACTGGCTATCTGCCTGATCAGGGCCTTGCTGAGCGTGCTATCCCCGGCGAACACCAGGAAACACGCATCCAGTTTTTTTCTGGCATTCATGGAACCGGATTTTTTCCAGGAAAACTGATACAACCACTTGTCCAACTCCTGCCTTGCCTGCCCCCCGGGCTTGATAACGGCCCTGGCAATCAGCTGGTTGAGCTCCTCTCCCAATGGGTACTTTATTTTTTCAAAGGCATAGGAGGGCAAAGCAACCGTATGCCCGGATCTGCGCCCATGGAGCGCTTTCCAGTCAATACCGACACCATTGAGCCACAATTTCCCGATGCTGCTGAGCCAGTACTCCTGATCGGACACTTGTTCCTTTACATGCCTGAGCGTATTGATCACCTGATAGTTGCCTGTATCCAAGCCGTGCTGGCGCACAAATGAGCTGAGGGTATTGCCGGGGCCTATTTCTATAAATACCGCCTGCTGGTATTTCTGCAGCGTTTTGATTCCTTTGGAGAAATAAACCGGTTCGCGCAGGTGCCTGAGCCAGTAAGACGGATCCTTGACCTGCCCGGATGTTATCAGCTCTCCGGTGACATTAGAAACATAAGGGATCTGCGGCTCCTTAAAATCAACAGCTTCGAGAGCCAGCCGGAACTCATCCATGACCGCATCCAGCATATAGGAATGAAACGCATGCGAAGTATGCAACATGGCAGCGTGATGGCCCGACGCGTTGAATTGCGCCTTCAGCGTTTCGATTTCCGCGCAGTCTCCTGACAGGACGTATTGCCCCGGGCTGTTATGGGCTGCGAGGTTTATTTTTGGGGACAGGTAGGCCGAGATATCCTTCACCGGCATCTGCACGCTTATCATTTTTCCTACCGGCAAAGCCTGAATCAGCCTGCCTCTCAGGGCCACCAGCCTGATCGCCTCTTCGAAAGTCATGACCCCGCTGATGCAGGCAGCCACGTATTCGCCAAGGCTATGTCCGATCATGACATCGGGTTTTATGCCATAATCCATCAGCTGTCTGGCCAGGGCATACTCTATGATCAATAATACAGGCTGCGTCGTTTCAGTAGCATCGATACTAGCCGCAGGAACCGCAGCCGGCGACGGAAACAGTATCTCCCTGTAATCAACGCCTGTTATCGTAGCGGCGATATCAAACAGCCGGTCGATATGCTCCCTGAAGGATGGTTCCGATTCATACAGGCCTCTGCCCATATCCAGGTATTGAGAGCCCTGCCCTGAGAACATAAACACAAGTGTGCTGTTCTCTTTCCGGGTCTTTTTTGGTTTTGGTTCATCCGGGGAAGTTTGTAAACCGTTGATGGCCGACTTCAGGCTATCTGCGACAAGCATTGTGCGGTAATTAAAAAAAGACCGGCTTTTATTCAGGGTCCAGGCAATATCGCTGATCGGAAGATGTGGATTCTTTTCCAGGAATTCTGACAGGTTAGCCTCCATCCTCCGTAAGGCTCCGGGTGTTTTCGCCGATAAGGTCAGGAGGTGATAGCCCTTTGCCTCTTCTGTAGCCGTTCTCCGGGGCGCTTCTTCGATGACCACATGGGCGTTTGTTCCTCCGATGCCGAATGAGCTGACGCCTGCCCTCAGGGGCTGATCGCTTTGCCAGTCTTTAAGACCGGCATTCACATAAAAAGGACCGCCCTTAAAATTGATATTAGGATTTGCGGTATGGTAATGCAGGGAAGCGGGTATCTGCCTGTGGTATACCGACAGGATGGCTTTGATGAATCCGGCGACACCGGCCGCTGTATCGAGGTGACCAATATTGGTTTTGACAGACCCGATCGCACAGGATTTTTCATCGCTCTGCTCAAAGGCATGATTCAGGGCTTCGATCTCAATAGGGTCTCCCAGATTGGTGGCGGTGCCGTGTGCCTCCACGTAGCCGATCGTTTTAGGATCGACGCCTGCTGCCTGATGTGCTATTTTAATCACATCACGTTGTCCGTCGACGCTCGGGGCGGTAAATCCAACCTTTCTTCCACCGTCGTTATTGATGGCGGAGCCTTTGATGACTCCGTAAATATGATCTCCATCTGCGATGGCTTCACTCAGGCGCTTGAGCACCACTACACCAGCCCCTTCTCCCGACACTGTACCATTGGATGCGGCATCAAACGTTCTGTTGTGCCCATCGCTGGATTTGATCATGCCTTTCTGATACATGTACCCGGCTTTTTTAGCGGCGTTGAGCTTGACGCCTCCGGCCAGGGCCATGTTGCATTCTCCTTCCAGTAAGCCTTTACAAGCCGTATGAATCGCTACCAGCGAGGTGGAACAGGCTGTATTTATAAATTTAACGGGCCCTCTCAGGTTCAGCTTATAAGAGATCAGTGAGTTCATAAAATCACGGTCCCTCAGGCAACCGGCCGTATAGCTGTCGACAGAAGGCGTTCCGGTGAGCGAGGCGTAAAGCGACCAGTTGAAATTTGTGGAGGCACCCGCGTAAAGCCCGATCAGGCCCTTGTATTGATCGGGGTTGTATCCGGCATTCTCGAGGGCAGACCAAACCGTTTCATGGAACATCCGCGTCTGCGGATCCATCAGCCTAGCTTCGTCGGGCAGGTAACCAAAAAAAGAGGAATCAAAATATTCTTTTTCTTCCACATATGCATTTGCCCTCACGTAGTCCGGATTCTTAATCAGGTTTTCTTCTATACCGGCTTCCCTTAACTCTTCGTCACTGAAAAAGCTGATGGACTCGACATTGTTTTTCAGGTTTTCCCAGAACTCCCCGACCGTATCGGCACCGGGGAATCTGAGCGCTAAGCCGATGACCGCGATCTCGTCTTCTCCAACCCTGCGGCCGTGAAGGCCACCAGAATGCCCCAACTGCTGAAGCTCCTGATCCGACAAGCCCTGGTGATTATCTTCTCCGAGAATATAGCCGGCCTGCATTTCAATGTTAATCAGCTGGAACATTTTAGCGACAGGAATATCCACACCGAATGTTTTTTTGATCCGGTTTTTTAATTTGATAATGCTCATCGAATGCCCACCGGCAGCAAAGAACTCTTCGTGAATGCCGATGTTCTTCCGGTTCAGGATCTCTGCCCACAGCCCGCTGAGGATGCTTTCCGTATTATTTCGCGGTGCAACATAGTCTGAGCTGTATTCTGCCTCCAACTCTTCCGGATCCGGCAATGCGGCTTTATCCGTTTTTCCATTGAGCGTCAGCGGTATCTCAGGCAATTGAATAACATGGGCAGGGATCATATAAGCCGGCAAATCATGGCTGAGCTCCTGCCTTAACCAGGCAACGTTTACGGGTTCCGGTGCCACGATGTAGGCCACCAGCGCTTTCTCGCCGTCCGGTTTTGTTTTGGCGATTACCGAAACATGCGTGATGTTCTCCTGTTTCAGGATCGCATGCTCGATCTCACCGGGCTCTATCCGGTAGCCTCTTATTTTCAGCTGCTCGTCTTTGCGGCCGATGTACTCTATTGTTCCGTTCCTTAGCCAGCGGGCCAGGTCGCCTGAGGCATAGATGCGTTCGCCCGCCCGGTAGGGATTGGGAATGAACCTCGACTGCGTTAAGGAAGGATTATTTAAATAGCCACGGGATAAGCCGATGCCGCCGATATAAAGTTCTCCCGGCACACCCACAGGAACCATGCGCAGGTTCTGATCCAGGATGTAGACCTGTGTGTTATCGATAGGTTTACCGATGACCGTTAGTCCGGATGCCTGAATGTTTTGTGCAACTAAGGCATCGATGGTGGTTTCGGTAGGGCCGTAATGGTTGTTGACCTTTAGCTGAGGCACATTCTGTTGAAGCCACTCTCCCAGGGCTTTCGGGAATGCTTCTCCTCCGATGCATAAGTGCCGGAGCGTTGCGGCAACCTTGTTTCTTTGCAGCTCAGGAAGCTCTGTAAAAAAATGGTGTATGAAGCCGGGAGTTCCCTGCATGACATGGACGCCGGCAGAAACGATAAGGCGCCCCAGCTCGTCGGGAATCGCCGACTCCTCCTGAGACGGGATCACAAGCCGGCCTCCGGATACCAGCGGCATGAAAAGCTCCAGCAGGGATACATCAAACACATAATTACTTGTCAGGCATGTCGTTATCTTTTCATATCCGGATAAAAGCTTCAACTCTGCTGTGATCCTGGCCACCAGACTTCTGTGCTCTATCAATACGCCTTTAGGTGTTCCGCTGGATCCCGATGTGTAAATCACATAAGCCAGATCAGAGGGCTTGTTGACGGCGATGGGATTGAGAGTCGGGTGAGCAGGAGCCTCAGAATCAATAAGGCGGTACACCTCTTCGTCTATCAGCAATTTGCAGGCTCCTTCCTCCATCATATGCCGGACCCTTGCTGACGGCGCTTCCGGATCGACAGGCACGTATGCAGCCCCTGATTTCAGCACTCCTAAAACAGCAAACAGCAGGCGCTCGGATTTGGCCAGCCGGATGGCTATCAGCTCGTCGGGCCGGATAGAATAACGGCTCTGGAGCCAGGCCCCGATTTTGTTTGCCTGCTCATTGACTTCCTGGTACGAGTAAGCTCTTTGCCTGTGAATCAAAGCGGTATCATGAGGGGTTCTCTCTACCTGCTGCTCAAAGAGCCCGGTAATGGTAGAGGCTGCGGGATAATCTGCGGCCGTATCATTAAATACATGCAGGAGCTCTTCTGTTTCTTTCGCTGACAGGAAACCCAATTCACTGATCTTACGGTCGGGAGCTTCCGTGATGGCCTGCATCAGCGCCACCAGATGGTTGCTCATGGCCTCTATGGTTGCGGCCTCGTATAAATCGGTATTGTATTCCAGGTTGAGGGAGAGCCGGTCTTTGCCTTCTATAAAGTTAAAGGTCAGGTCGAACTTGCTGATCTGGTATTCCCTGCCGTCGTAGCCGCTTATTTCCAGGTCCCCGAGTGTCAGCGCAGTAGCGGTAGTTGCCGTTGCTGCATTTTGCAGAACAACCATCGTATCAAACAAAACATTCCTGGAAGGATCTCTCTGCAACCGGAGCTCATCCACCAGTTCATCGAAGGGGTACACCTGATGTTCATAGGCTTCGAGGGTCGTTTGCCTCACCTTGCTTAACACCTGGTTATAGCTGTCATCTGCCTCAAAAGCCGTACGCAGGGCCAGGGTATTGATGTAAAGGCCGATCTGCTCTTCCAGGTCAACATGGTCTCTTCCGGCTACCGGACTGCCAATGATCAGATCCGTTTGCCCGGTATAACGGAATAACAGGACATGGACCGCAGACAACACATGCATGAATAAGGTGCTCCCGCTTTGGCGGGCCATATCCTTAAAAGCAGCGCTGAGCGGCTCATTCAATACCTGGTTGTGTATCGCGCCCTTATAGGTTTTTACCGGCGGCCTCTGCTTGTCGGTCGCCAGGTTTAAGGTAACTACCCCGTTTTTGAATTTTTCCGTCCAATAGGTTTTATGCGTTGCAAGCCCGTCACCGCTCAGCTGTGCCTGCTGCCAGGCTGCATAATCCTTATAGTGTATTCTCAGGTCCTGTAAAACAGGCGCTTGTTTACGCACTGCGGCATTGTAAAGGACAAACAGCTCCCGGAATAAAACACCCATGGACCAGCTATCGCTGATGATATGATGCATGACGTATACGACAACATGCTCTCCGGCATTCAATTTAATGACCAGCGCCCTTAATAAGCGGCCACTGCTTAAATCGAAAGGCCCGGAGGTTTCACTCTGCACCAGCTTCCTGACACCTGCCTGCTTATCATCAGAAGCAGACAAATCCGTATAGCTCAGTTTAAATTCGATAAATGCGGAAGGAATAATGTATTGCCTGACTTCCTCACTGGCATCTTCCCTGAATGCCGTGCGCAATATTTCATGACGCTCAATCAGCGTCTTAAAGCCATTCTCAAGAGCCGGCAGATCCAGGGCTCCCTTCAACACGTATACTTCCGACATGTTATAAGCGGCTCGGGCCTCTTCGAACTGGCTCAGGATCCACATCCGTTTTTGAGCGAAGGACAGCTCGTAATAAGGCGCAGGATCTGCTTTCGGAATAGCGCTTTGATGCTTTTTCTTACCTTTGTAAGCCGTTATAAAATCTATCACCTGCTGCTTGTTGGATCTGATCTCCTCCAGTATCTCCTTCGTCATAACGCCTTTCGGGGCGCTTATGTCGAGCTTTCCGTCCACCAGGTCAATGTCAATTTTTAATCGCTTTAATTTTATAAACAGGTCAGTCATCTATTGAAAATTTTTCGATATCGTTATTCAATTCATCCGATTGGTTTTTGCCGTTTACCCATTCTATTTTTTCGATCTCAAGGCAGAGCTCCCGGATCGTCGGGCCGTTAAAAAACACAAGCGGCTTAATTTCCACGCCAAAGACGTTGCTGATCCTTGAGAGCAGGCCGATAGCTTTTAAGCTATGCCCTCCCAGCAGGAAGAAATTACTGTCGACGCTTATGTTTTCGGACTCCACTCCCAGCACCTCGTACCACAGCTGCGTCATGTGTTTTTCGAGCGCAGTTTGCGGCGCCACGTATTCCACCGCGGTTGCTTCCGGTGCCGGAGGTTCCGGTAAAGACAACCTGCTGATCTTTCCGGTAGGTGTGAGCGGAAATGCATCCAGAAACAGGTATACCGAGGGGATCATATACAGCGGCAAGGTCTGGCTGAGGCTTTGCCTGATGCTATTCTCCCGGATCGGCTCATTGGCTTTGATGTATGCCACCAGCACCGGCTTATTGCCCGTGTGCTTCAACAGCACAATCGCTTCTTCAATCGCTTCTATTTTCAGCAAGCCGAATTCTATTTCAGAAAGCTCGATCCTTACGCCATTCAGTTTCACCTGCCCGTCCATTCTTCCGAGAAACTCGATCTCACCATCGGGCAGCCTCCTGCCGAGGTCCCTCGACCTGTACACCCTGTTTTTCCCGGTAATGGGATTTTTGGTAAAGACCGCCGCGGTTTCTTCCGGCTTATTAACATACTCAAGGGCCAGGTAATCGCTCTCATAAACGATCTCGCCTTCCTCATAAACCCGGGCTTCCTTATTGTCTTTCGTGATCAGCCACACGTTTGTATCTGCCACCTGGTAGCCTATCGGCACATTTCTTCCGGACAGAACGGTATCGTGATCCAGGAATTTCTGAAGGGTGATCGTCGACTCGGTAGGCCCATAACCATTGATCAATAAGGCTCCCGGAGCAAAGTGTTTTTTAAACTGCTCAAAATCGTTCAGGTACACAGCCTCTCCGCCCAGGACAACGAGCCTCACGGATTTAAAGACCGTATCTTTTAAGGTGCTGATAAAATAGCGGTAGATGGTAGGAACGGTATGGATAATGGAAACATTGTTTGCCAAGATCCAGCCGGCGAGGTTTTCGATCCCTTGTTTTTTCAGATTATAGATGTACAAGGCTGCTCCGTTTAACAGGGCGCCGTAAATATCCATCACCGAAGAATCGAAGCTATAGGTTGGCAGAAGGCTTATCCTGTCGGAGGCATGAAGGTGAAGGTTGTTGGTATACACCCTGATAAAATGCAGCACATTTTTATGGGCCTGCACCACGCCTTTGGGCTCTCCCGTAGAACCGGAAGTATAGAGGATATAGGCTTTACTGTCGGGCGCGATAGCTATCCCCGGGTTCTGTGATTCCGGCATAAGCCCCGAAACAGACAGGCGTTCCAGTTGTCCTGAATTTAAAAGACCGGCAGCAAGCTTCTCTGTTGACGGATCTACCAGGATCATCCTGCACGCGGAATCCTTAAGCATGTAGTTCAGCCTGTCCTCAGGGTATTCGGGATCCAGAGGCACATACACATTCCCGGATTTCAGAACTCCAAGCATGCCTGTAATGCCGCTGAAGCCATGATCCAGTAACAGGGCGATGTTTTGTCCTTTCACACCCGAGTGCGCGATGATCTTTTGCGCAAGTGCATTGGCCTGCCCGTTCAGTACCTTATAACTGATCGCTTCACCGTTCTGGAAAACAGCAGTTGCGTCGGGATGTTTGGCCACCTGCTCCTCAAACCTCGACACAAGCGATTGAAACACGGCTTCGTCCTCAAAATACGTAAAGGCCTCTTTGGGCTTAGGCGCAGGCTTCGCCGCAGGGCGGCTTTCAAAATAATCTATCCCGTTGATTTGAATCTCCGGATTTAAGACTACCTCGCTGATGATCCGCTTAAAGCTTTCGATCCAGTACGCGATGGTTTCTTTCCTGAACAACCTTTTTTTATAGGAGCAGGTGATGGACACTCCATTCGCAAACTCTTTGAAATAACATTCCAGATCTACTTTCCCATCGCCCGGTACCGAGGCATGACGGGGCGTAAAATCGCTGATGCGCTCTTCATTCTTCAGGTTAAAGTTCAACAGGTTCAGGAATACCGGGCTGACAGGGAATTGGCTGAAATCCCGCGGAATGTTCAGCTTTTCGAGCAGCTTTTCAAACGGATAGGCCTGATGCTCCAGCCCGTCCATCACGGTTTCATTGACCTGCTGTAAAAAATCGATAAAGCGTTTATCAGGATCGAGCTGCTCTCTCAGCATGAGTGTATTCAGGAAGAAGCCGATCAGATCCTGAACTTCCTCCCGCGAACGGTTTACCGCAGGTGTACCGATGATCAGGTCTTTCTGTCCGCTGAGTCCGTTCAGCAAAATTTTAAAGCAGGCCGTATACAGGGCAAAGCTGCTGACCCGCTGCCCGGCAGTGAGCTGCCTGATTTTTTGAAATACGTCATTTTCTATAAAGGTGTGATAGATCCCCGTACCAGGCTCCACGGCGCCGCTGCTCTGAACATCAACAGGCAGCCTGAGCTGCGGAAGCTCCCCGCTCAGTTTATGCATCCAGTAATCCTCATGCCTGGCGGAAGCTGCATGCTTCAGAAGCGTGTTCTGCCAGTGCGCAAAGTCCTTGTATTGGATAGGCAAGGCAGGCAGAGGCAACTGGTTTCCGGAAAGCCTGCCCTGATACAGCGCATGAAGGTCTTTTTCAAACACCTCCATCGACCAGCCGTCGCTGATGATGTGATGCATGCTGTATAGCAGGCGGTATCCACGGGCATGCTTCACCAGCACGATCTTCATCAAAGGCCACACGGCAAGATCAAACACATGATTGAAAACAGCAGCTTCCAGCTCCTGCAAGTCACGGGAGATCCTGTCCTCTTCCATAGCTTCTATGATCTTCATCTCCAGCGGCACATCAGTCAGGCCGATGATCTTTTGCGAAGGGCTGCCGTCATTCTCTATAAAGACCGTCCGTAACACCTCATGCCTTTGGATTAATTCTTCCAGAGCTTCTTTGTAGAGCGCAACATCCAGGTCAGGGCCTATATCTACCTTACCGTTCATATTGTAGCTTGTGGTATTTGGGTGTATTTTCTGGATCAGCCAAAGCCGTTCCTGGGATGCGGATAATTCATAACTCTCCCCGACCGGAACGCGCGGGATAGTCTCGTAGGCCGCAGGGGCTTCCATGGAGATACATGCTGCCTGATCCCTGACGGTGGCATACCTGAACATATTGTTGATCTCAAGCCTTACACCTATTTCCCTGTGAATGCGGTTAATCAGGTTAATGGCATTGATGCTGTGTCCGCCTAAGTCAAAAAAGTTGTCATCGATTCCGACAGGCTGTCTTTTAAGGATCAACTCCCACAATTGAACGAGTGTCTTTTCCAGCTGGTTGCGCGGGGCCGCATAGCCATGCCCTTTTCCGCTAACGGAGCTGTCGGGTGGCGGTAAGGCATTTTTATTGACCTTACCATTTACCGTCAACGGCATCGCTTCCATCTCTATAAAATAAGACGGAATCATAAAAGCAGGGAGCTTTTCTGCCAGGAAAGCCCTGAGCTCTGAAACCGGAAATGGGTTTTCGCACACGGTGTACGCCACAAGCTCCTGCCCGCCTTTTTGATCGGCATACACAACCACTACCGCTGCGCTTATCTGCTCATGAGCCAATAAGGTGTTTTCTATTTCGCTTAACAACACGCGGTGGCCGCGGATCTTCACTTCATCATCGGCACGACCGACATACTCAATCCTGCCATCCTGATGCCAACGGCCCAGATCGCCTGTTTTATAAAGCCTTTCTCCTTTCCTGAAAGGATGCGCTATGAATTTGGAGGCCGTTAATTCAGGCTTGTGAAGATATCCCAGAGCCAGGCATTTCCCGCTGATGTACAGCTCTCCGATAATGCCAATCGCCACAGCCTGCAATTGCCCGTCCAGTATAAAAATTTCGGTATTGGCAATAGGCTTCCCGATTAACACAGGCTCGCCGGAAACCTTCTCAACAACGCATCCTACCGTAGCTTCTGTAGGGCCATATTCGTTATACACTTCTATTTCAGGATGAATGGACCGGATGGTATCTATGTGATCCGGATAGAGCATTTCCCCGCCAACGATGACTTTACGGATGGCTGTGTCCCCAATATCCATTCCGTCGAAGAGCCTGAGATGAGAAGGCGTTAATTTGATGGCATCGGGCTTTCGGGGCGAGCTCAGGTATTGCATCAGTGTTTCCGACACGTTCAGCCCGGGATCGAACACCTCCAGGAATCGTCCGCGGATGAGTGGCAGGAAGATACTTGTCACCGTCAGATCGAATGATAAAGAGCTGAATAAACCAAAATTCCCCTCCTCCGGCTGCGTGAAATAATACGCGGATGCCCAGCATACATAGTTATAGAGGCTGCCGTGAGATACCAGTACACCTCTCGGCTTATCGGTTGTGCCCGATGTATAAATAACATAGGCCGGATCGGTTTCATCCAGGCTTACAGATGTGCTGGTTGTTTCGTACTGAGCCTGGCTTTCGACAAATTGACGAAGTGTCACGTCATCAATCACCAATGACAATTGGGCATCCGATACAATGTAGTTGATCTTATCCGTGGAATATCCTGTATCAAGAGGAACATAGGCGGCACCTGTCCTGAGAACTCCCAGGATCGCCACCACGACCCACTCGCTTCTATCCAGTTTCAGGCCTACCATGTCGTTTTTCTGAATCCGGTGCTGCATTTTCAGGTAGTTGGCAAAACGGATGGAGAGATTATTTACCTGTGCGTAGCTGTATTCTGTTTCTTTAAACGCGAGCGCCGTATTTCCGGGCACTCTTTTCACCTGCTCTTCAAACAAAGAGAGTACTGTATTTCCTTTGGGGAATGGCGTAGCGGTGTGGTTAAATTCAGTCAGCAACTGTGTTTTTTCAGCAGCTGTGAGGTATTCGAGCTTATCCAGGCTTGTGTGCGGATCGGCAAGAATGGAATGGATCAGGGTTTCGAAGTGCTTTACCAACCGAGTGGCCGTTTCTTTGGAATAGAGATCCGTGTTGTACTCCAGGCTCAGATGCAGGCTGTTTCCAAGCTCCATGAAGTTAAAGGTAAGGTCGAACTTACTGGCCACATGGATATCCGGGCTGTAGGACTCTATGCTCACTTCCCTGGCTGCCGGGTCCTCAGCATGGCTTTCACGGACAAGATCGGTATTCTGCAATACAAGCATGATGTCAAACAACGCGCTCCGGCTCGTATCCCTTTTTAAAGAAAGCTTATCTACCAATTCATCAAAAGGATAGAGCTGATGCTCATAGGCATTCAGCGTCAGGGCCTTTATATTTTCCAGCAGGTGATGATAACTGTCGGCACCTTCAAAGCGGCTGCGCAAAGCGATCGTATTGACGTAAAAGCCCAGCTGATCTTCGAGGTCTACATGGTCCCTTCCTGATACCGGGCTGCCGATGATCTGGTCGTTTTGATGTGTGTATTTGTATAGCAGTGCATTCACGGCAGCGAGCAGGCCCATGAACAGCGTGGCTCCCTGTTCCTGAAGCAACTGCTTGAAGCGGGTACCTGTTTCCTGTGCAACGGCCAGATGCACCAGGCTACCGTTATAGGTTTTCACGGCAGGCCTGATCCGGTCTCCTTTTAATTCAAGCACCGGCAGCTCTCCGGAAAATTGTTCAAGCCAGTAAGCTTCATGGCGCCTGTAAGCTGAAGCCGTCAGCTGCGCCTGTTCCCAGGCTGCAAAATCCTTATAATGGATCCTTAAAGGCGCTAAGGATGGCTGTTCCTGTTTCAGGTAAGCGCTGTAGAGCGCCAGCAATTCATTCAGCATCAGCTTGAGCGACCAACCATCACTGATGATATGGTGTATGGTGTAGGCAAATACAAAGGAGCCGTCGCTCAGTTTCAGCAGCAATGCCCGTAGCAAAGGCGCCTCCTCCAGGTTGAACGGCGCATGGATGTGTTTTTCCACCAGCTGCTGAACGTTAAGATCCCGGGCTGTTGCATGACCGATCTCCTCATAGGTTATAGCAAATGCGATCTCCCCGGCAGGCCGTATCACCTGGCTGACAAGTCCGTCTTCATCCTGAACGAATTGTGTTCTCAATACTTCATGCCGGTCGATCAAACGGGCAAAGCTATCCTCCAGCGCCCTGACATCCAGGCTCTGATCAAACCTGTAGACATTGTAAATATTATAGGCAACGTTCGCCTCCCTGAACTGGCTTAATACCCATAAGCGTTTTTGTGAGGAAGATAATCCGTAGCGCTGCCCGGATGGGAGGGCCGGTATTTTATGGAAAAGCAACTCATCCGCCTGCTCTATCAGCTTTGCCTGCCGGCTCACGGTAGGCTCCGCAAATACCTGCTGAAGGCTGATGGAAATATTTAAGCGGCGATGAATGCGGTTAATGAAGGCCGCTACATTCAAGGAGTGCGCTCCCAGGTCAAACACATTGTCTGTGACACCAATGGTATTGATCTTCAGAATGGACTTCCAGATCTCCACCAGCGTCATCTCGAGCGGCGTTTCCGGACTTTTGTAATGTGTTAAGACGGCCTGTTCTTCCGAAGGCAATGGCAGCTTTTTCCGGTCGATCTTGCCGTTGCTGTTCAGCGGAAGGGCATCCATCTTCAGGTAATAAGACGGGATCATATAGGAGGGCAGGCTTTCCCTGAGGTAATCCTTCATTTCCCCGATGACGAGCTCCGATTTCAACACGTAATAGGCGCAGAGCTGCCGGATGTTATTGCTGTCGGTAATGACATTGACCACCGCTTCCCTTATGCTTTCATGTTTGTTTAGGCAGCTTTCTATTTCACCAAGCTCCACCCTGTATCCTCGTATCTTTACCTGGTTGTCCTTGCGTCCCAGAAATTCCAGGTTGCCGTCCGGCATCATTTTCCCCAGATCGCCTGTTCTGTACATCCTTCCGCCTAAGTCCCGGCGGTAGGGGTCCGCTACGAATGCATAGGCTGTTTTTTCCGGATCGTTGGCATAGCCCCGTGCCACGCCTGTGCCACCGATGAACAGCTCGCCCACCACGCCTTTAGGCACAAGCCCGAAGTTTTCATCCAGCACATAGAAGAAATTATTGGCAATGGGAACTCCATAGGGAATGCTTGTCCAGGATTCTCCGACCGCATGCACCGGGTAATAATTGGACCACACGGTTCCCTCCGTGGCGCCGCCCAGGCTGATCACCTGAGCCTGAGGGAAGTGCTTTCTGATCTTATCCGGCAATTGAACCGAAATCCAATCGCCGCTTAAAAACACAAGCCTCAAGTGCTGCTGGGTGTAATTTTCCAGCTCTTCTACGAGGTAGTTCATGGTTGTGGGTACCGAATCCCAGAAGGTGATCTTTTCCTCCGTCAGGAGGCGCTTCAATTGCCTGATGTCCTGCACTTCTTCCTGCTTCACGATCACGAGGCTTCCTCCCGATGCCAGGATGCCGAAGATATCATAGACCGACAGATCGAAACACATCGAGGTGATGAATAACAGACGGTCGCCTGGCCCAACCTGAAAGGTGGTATTGACCCACTCAATGAGGTTTACCGCCGAATGGTGCTCGATCATAACGCCTTTGGGCTGGCCGGTGGAACCGGAGGTATAGATTGTATAAGCCAGTTGTGAAGAGTCAATACGCAAACCCGGATCAGCATCCGGATAGCCTGCCAGGGCATCGGGGTCAATGTCAAATTGCTGAATGGCATGAAAGCTTTCCGGCAAGCGGTTGGCCGTATCGCAAATTACCTTTGAGATTCCTGAGTTGTGGAGGATGTATGCTTTCCTGTTTTCCGGGTATTCAGGATCAACAGGTACATAGGAGGCGCCTGCCTTCAGGATGGCAAACATCCCGATGATCATTTTAAAATTACGATCCGTAATCAGTCCAATATGTTCTTCCTGCTTTACCCCGTTCTCTATCAGGTAACAGGCCAGCTGATTGGCTAATTGGTTCAGCCTGCCGTAGGTCAATTCCCTGTCGCCCTGCTTCAAGGCCACATGGCCGGGCGTTTTGCGTACCTGCTCTTCAAAGAGCTGATGAAGGGTTTTGGTTTTTGAGTAAGGCTGAAGGGTTGAATTAAAGACATGGGTCAGGTCCTTCTTTTCCGTTTCCGATAATAAATACGATGGATTTAATTCCTCTATATCGCCGGAAACGATCATTCTCAGCGCATTTTCATAAAGTTCCAAAGCGTAGGCGATGTCCTGCTCATGAAAATGCGAACACAAATATTTTATTTTTACAGAGAATGAATCAAGGGTTTTATCGACCTCGACATCAAAGTGTGTGTTGGTCATTTCATTCGCGCCGATGATCTGCTTACGCAGCAGCTGGTCCTCCATACTACCCAACACGTCATTCCCTTCCAGGCCGGTGTATGAATGGAAATCCGTGAAATTAAACAAGGTATCAAAAACAGGATTCCCGGTGAGCGGCTTATCCCCTATGGCGCTTGCTATTTCAGACAAATGGATCTCATGCTGCTTTGAATTCAGTAAAAATTCATTGACCTGCCTGATCAGCTCTTGCCCGGTTCTTATTCCTTTGACATCCATGGAAACAGGAATGGTATTTAAAAAACATCCCAGGATCAGCTCCGCATCCTCAATTTCGGGCCTGCTGTGCGTTACAATGCCCGTAACTACTGTAGGCTCCGAGCAGAGCACATGCATCAGGTAAATGTGCGCGGCAAGGCATACCGCTTTATACGATACCTGGTACTCCTCTACCACTCTGTTGACGTCTTTGATCAGAGCGGGATCGAGCACTTTTTTTAAACTTTTGGTGCCCGGAAGCGTACTTACTTTTATGCCTTTATAATTAAACGGCAGCTTATTTCTTGAATAGCCGCGTAAGACGGTTTCCCAGTAGCGTTTGGTATCCGGCAGCACCTGGCGCGACAGTAACATCGCACAATAATCCTTATAGGTATGAGCAGGGGCTTTCCGGCTGATAGCCTTGTCTCCCGAAAGCAGCTTCGACAATTCGGTAATGAAAACCGACACGCTCCAGCCATCCAGGATAGCATGATGCACGCTCCACACGACGTAATAATCATCAGGGCTGAGCTGAATAAAATTCAAGCGCCACAAGATTTCGCCTTCAAATTCGAAGCGCCTTTTGCCGTCTTCCACCAAAAAGTCGTTGATCCAGGCTTCCTTCTCTTTTTGGCTTTTACCGGAGATGTCGTCGTAATATACGGGAAGGCCGATCTCCTCCATCACAACCTTTACAGATTGCTCGAAGGTTTTCATGTAATACCGGGTCCTCAGGATATCATGCCTGCTTACCAGTACAGACACGGCTTCCAGCAGTCGGCTGCGGTCGTTGATCTTTACAAAATAATTAAACTGATCGTAATAAACCGGCTCGGAAGGCCTGAGGATGGAAGAGTAGATCATCCCCTGCTCGATCTGGGTTAAGGGATAAATATCGGTCCAGCCAGCTGGTAGTTTATCACCATCCTTTGCAACCACATCATTCTTTACTGCTTCCAGTTCGGCAACAACAGCATCGGTATTTCTGAAAATACCAGGTTCCTTTTCCTCTATAAGCGCCGAAAATTCCCTGAGCGTCTGAGCGTTATACAGTGTGATGATGTCTACATCCACTGACAGTGCTTTCCGCAACCTGGCAATGACTTGTATGGCCTTCATCGAGTCGCCTCCGAGCCCGAAGAAATTGTCTTTGGTGCTTATTTCACTGCTGTTTTTCCGGAGCACTTCGGCCCACACGTCCACTACTTTTTGTTCCGTGGCATTCGCAGGCGCCTCGTATTCTTTTCCCAGTGCCAACGAAATTCCCACCGGATCCGGCAGCGCGGGCTTATCGATCTTGCCGTTAGCGTTTAGCGGCAGGGTTTCGATCTCCACGTAATAGGCCGGCAGCATGTACGACGGGAGCTTTGCCCTTAAATAGTCCGGCAACTGGCCGGATTCTCCTTTCTGTGAGCTCACAAAATAAGCGACCAGGTCCGGAGCGTGGCCATTCAACTCCTTAAGGACCACCGCTACCGAACGGATTCCCGGAAACTGAAGGATAGCACTTTCTATTTCTCCGAGCTCGATCCTGTATCCACGGATCTTCACCTGGTTATCAAGGCGCCCGAGGTATTCCAGCTCGCCCCGATGCAGAAGCTTTGCTTTATCGCCTGTTTTATACAGGCGCTCACCTTCTTTAAACGGGCTTGGGATAAAGCGCTCCTGCGTTAGTTCATCCCTGTTCAGATAACCTCTTACCACACCATCGCCGCCAACGTACAACTCTCCTTGCACACCAACAGGCCGTTGCTGCATAAATTCATCCAGGATATAACAGCTCAGGGTTGGGATAGGAACGCCGATATTGCTTTTATTACTGTCTATCTCATCCGGCCCAATCTCTTTATAGGTGACGTGAACCGTGGTTTCTGTGATACCGTACATATTGATCAAACGGCAAGCCGGATAATTCAGGGACCATGGTTTTAAGCTACCCGGAAACAAGGCTTCGCCTCCGAAAATGACATAGCGTATATCCAGCGCGGGGCTTTTGCCGGCGATGACCTGCAACTGGAGGTTGGCGAAGGCTGTGGGTGTCTGGTTTAAAACAGTCACCTGGTTTTGCACTAAGACATCCAAAAATGCCGCAGGGTCTTTGGCAACAAGAGCCGGCACAATAATCAATTTGCCACCGAATAATAACGCGCCGAAAATTTCCCAAACAGAAAAGTCAAAACAATACGAGTGAAACAAGGTCCAGACATCCGAAGAGTTGAAATCAAACAAGGACTTGTCGTTTATAAAAAGACGAACCACATTCCTGTGCTCTACCATCACGCCCTTTGGCTTACCGGTTGTTCCAGAGGTATATATCACATAGGCCAGGCTTTCAGGCAATAATTCCGAATCAGGGTTGCTGTCGGGATAAGCGGCTGCATTCCTGATAAAAAGGTCCAGCTCCTGCTGGTCGATCACCAGCTTACATCCACTATCGGCAATCATATAGCCGATGCGCTCTGCAGGATATTCGGGATCAATGGGCACGTATGCCGCCCCGGCTTTTAAAACCGCGAGGATAGAAATCACCTGCCATTCGCTCCTGCTCAGCTTAACGCCGATACGGTCTTCGGGTTTGATCGCGTATGCCGATCTTAAATAATGAGCGAATTGGTTGGACAGGGCATTTAAGGCTTCGTAAGTAAATGTTGTTTCGCCATGCTTCAACGCCGTTAAGGCAGGCCACACAGCAGCCTGCTCTTCAAACAGGCTGACGATGGTTTTCATTTTCGGATAGCTGACCCTGCTGTTATCGAGGCATTGCCCGATCTGCTTCAGGCTGTCGGCGTTGACATAGCTTAATGCGCTCAGCGCTTTCTGCGGAAAAGATATAGCAGAATATAACAGGGTTTCGAGATCCTTAAGGCATTGCTCAATGGTGGCCTGTTGAAAGATATCGGTGTTGTATTCGATATTAAAATGAAGGTTGTCCTGTTCTTCGATAAAATTAAAGGTCAGGTCAAACTTGCTGGCGACATGGGTGGCTCCCGCGTACAGGCTTACCCGTAAATCGCTGGTTTCATGGATGTTTTCTGCCAGACCGGATTCTTTATTGTGCAACACGACCATCAAATCAAACAAGGCGCTCCTGCTCATGTCCCTGTTAAGCCGCAGATCATCCACCAGCCTGTCGAAGGGATAGATCTGGTGCTCGTAAGCTTCCAATACCGTGGTTTTGACACGTTGAAGCAGGGTGCTGTAGGTGTCATCGCTTTTAAAGCGGTTTCTAAGCGCCAGGGTATTGACATAAAAGCCGATCTGATTTTCGAGATCGCTGTCATTCCGCCCCGCCACAGGGCTTCCGAGGATAATATCCGTTTGACCGCTATAGCGGTATAATAACGCATTGACGGCTGCCAACAGTCCCATGAAGACGGTGCTTTCTTCTTTCTGCAACAAGGCCCTGAATCTTGATACCAATTCACGATCCATGCTTTTATGGATCAGGGCGCCGTTGTATGTTTTGACTGCCGGACGCGGGTAATCACCGGGAAGCTCAAGAAGCGGTAGCTTTCCCTCAAATTGTTTCAGCCAATAGGCCCTGTGTTTGTCCAGCTGTTCGTGGTTGAGCTGTTGCTGCTCCCACACTGCATAATCTTTATAATGAATGTTGAGGGCCGGTAGCTGCTCCTGACGGTTAGCCACACTATTCCTGTAAAAAGCCAACAGCTCTTTTATCATGACGTTCACCGACCAGCCATCGCTGACAATGTGGTGAATGACATACACAAACACATACCGGTCGTCTGCAAGCTGCAAAAGCGTTGCTCTGATCAAAGGCCCTTTTGACAAACTGAAGGGAAGAGAAATTTCCTTCTCTACCAGGTGTTTGACGTCTGCTTCCTGCTGATCTGTTTTTCCAACCTTTACCACGGGAATATTGAATCTGGCGATCGGGGGCATGACCACCTGCCTGGCGCCTTCTTCTTCGTTCTCAACAAATACGGTACGCAGTGCTTCATGCCGGTTGACAAGAGCGGTAAAGCTTTGCTCCAGAGCCGGAATATTTATACTTCCTTCAAAAATATAGACCCCCGGAATGTTGTAGGCGACATTGCCCTGTTCCAGGTGGCTCAATACCCATAAGCGTTTTTGAGAAGAGGATAACGGATAATCGTCCTGTGGAGCGGTCGCCTGGATTCCAGAAGCGGCCTTGTTTTTCTGACGGATGAGGATGGCCTGATCTTCCAGGACAGGCTTCATGAACAGCTCCCGCATTTCCAGCTTCACGCCAAATGTGCCGGCGATCTTGTTGATCAGCCTGATGGCTTTTATACTCTGGCCACCTATCTCAAAAAAACTGTCCCTGATGCTGACCCGCTCCCTGTCCAGCACCTCTTTCCAGATGTCGCGAAGCTTTTGCTGATCAGAGTTAATAGGCTCTGCATGAGAAGCTGACGTTAGGGTTAAAAACTCTTCAGGATCAGGCAGGCGGCTTCGGTCTGTTTTTCCGGTTGAGCTCAGTGGAAAATCTTCCAGCACAACGATATATTCCGGGATCATGTAGGCCGGCAATTTCCCGGAAAGGTATGCTTTCACATCCCCGGCGGTAAGATCAGGCTGGCCGGTGATGTAACAGACAAGCGTCTTTTCGCCATGTGCATTTTGTTTTGCCACAACAAGCGCTTTTTCAATGCCGGCGTAGCCACGCAGGGTGTTTTCTATTTCTCCGAGTTCGATCCTGTATCCCCGGATCTTGATCTGATCGTCTCTTCTGCCAACGAACTCGATGTTTCCATCCGGCAGCCATCTGCCCAGGTCACCGCTTCTGTACAAGCGGTCGTTTGCCCGATAAGTATTCGGAATAAATTTTTCGCGCGTGGCCTCCACGTTGTTCAGGTAGCCAATGGCCACGCCATCGCCTCCCAGGCATATCTCACCTACTATTCCCACCGGAACCAGCTGCTGAAATTCGTCCAGAATGTACGCGGTGCTGTTGGAGATGGGTTTGCCGATCGGTATAACGGACGTGATCGCATCGACCGGGTAAGAGGTGGAAAAGGTCGTGTTTTCTGTCGGGCCGTATACATGCACCAGCTTCAGCGCCGGATAGGTGTTTTTTAACTGGTGTACATGCGTGATGGAAACCATGTCGCCTCCCGTAAGCAGGATCCTGATCGTTTTAAATACGCGGATATTTGTATCTACCAGCTGGTTAAACCAACCGGAGGTAAAGAACACCGTACTTACCTGATGCTTAACAATTTCTTCTTCCAGCAATTGAGGATCCAGCAGGGTATCCTGCGGGCATACGATCAGCTTTCCGCCATTCAGCAAAGCGCCCCAGTATTCAAATGTTGTGGCATCAAAAGAGATGGCTCCGGTGGATAATATCACGTCATCTCCTTTTAAGTTTGCGTAGTTGTCTGCTTTCACCAGGCGAATGACGTTCCTGTGACTTACAATAACGCCTTTGGGAGTTCCTGTAGAACCGGAAGTATATAAGACATAAGCCGGAGAAGCGGCCGTGATAGCGCTGCTGCGGCTTCCCGGATCGTAATTCCCGGAAACTCCGGAAAACTTCGACATAAACTCATCATCTATCAAGACCTTATAACCGCTATCCTGCCTGATGTATGCTCTCCGCTCCTCCGGGAAATCAGGATCCACAGGAATATAGGCACAGCCTGCTTTCAGGATAGCCAAAACCGACAGGATCAATGCATCTCCACGGTTCAGCAGGATCCCCACATAATCACCGGGCCCGACATGATATTCCTTTTCCAGGTAATGGCTTAAGCGGTTCGCCTGTTGATTTAAAGCGGCGTAGCTCCACACCTTCTCCTGAAACACCAGGGCTTCAGCCTGCGGTGTTTGCTCAGCCTGCTTTTCAAAAAGCCCGTTAATGGTTTCATCCGAAGGGTAGTCCGAACGGGAATGATTCACTGTTTCCGTTAAGAAATGTTCTTCTGCCTTACTGAGATAAGACAGCTTACCAATGGCTGTATCCGGAGATAAAAGAAGAGCATCCATCAGCTGAATGAAATGCCTGCCTGCCCTTTCAATGGTTCCGGGATCGTACAGATCGCTGTTATATTCTATAGAGAAGCCTAATCTCGCGGCATCCAGCTCTACGAAATTAAAAATGAGATCAAATTTGCTGGCCACATGCTCACCGCTCTCGTAGCCTTTAATAGCCATATCACCAATCTTACTGATAGAAGCGCTCTCCTTCACATCCGCATTCTGCAAGGCGACCATCACGTCAAACAAAGGACTCCGGCTCATGTCTCTCTTCAGGTCCAGCTTGCCAACAAGCTCGTCAAAAGGATAGATCTGATGCTCGTATGCCTCCAGCGTGGCGGTTTTTACGGTTTCCAGCAGGGTTCTGAAACTATCCGATGCGTTGAAGCGGCTACGCAATGCCAGGGTGTTTACATAGAATCCGATCTGGTCTTCCAGGTCGGCGTGATCCCTGCCGGCAACAGGGCTTCCAATGATCTGGTCTGTCTGGTTAGTATACCGGTACAGCAAAGCATTGACCGCAGCCAATACACCAATGAATAGCGTGCCGCCGGCATCCTGAACCAACTGCTTAAAGTGGCGCGTGGTATCTTCCTCTATTACAAAATGTAACAAACCGCCGTTGTATGTTTTCACCGCCGGGCGTGTCCTGTCGCCTTTGAGATCCAGAACGGGCAGATCGCCCTGAAACTGTTGCAGCCAGTAGGCTTCGTGGGCTGCGTAGGCTTTTTCTTTCAGCTGGCTTTGTTCCCATGCCGCATAGTCTTTATAATGAATACGCAGGGGTGCCAGCTCCACCCGCTTATTGCTGCTGAATGCGTTATACAGGGTCAGCAATTCCTTTAGCATCACACTCATCGACCAGGCATCGGTTATGATGTGATGCATGCAAAGCCCCAGGGTAAACTGCCTGTCGCCGCTGCGGATCAGGGCGGCTTTTAAAAGAGGCCCCTGCATGAGGTCAAAGGGCGTTTGGGCAAGTTTGCTAACCTCCATCATCAGGCGCTCTTTCGTATCCGGAAAAGTGCTTACATCTATCAGTTCCAGCTCGAATCCTGTTTCCTGCGGCTTCACAATGTACTGCCTGAGCTCTCCCTGCTCATTTTCCCGGAACTGTGTTCTTAATACCTCATGGCGATCGATCAATGCGGCAAACGACTTTCTCAGCGCGTCCTGATCGAATGCGCCCTCAACAGAATAAGCCCTGGCCATATTGTAAGCAATGCTGTTTTCCTCCATCCGGCTCAGTACCCACAAGCGTTTTTGCGCAGAAGATACCGCGTAATCAGGAAGCTCAGGAAGCCGGTCGATAGGCGTCCGGGCTGATCCACGGAAATGCTTCAGAAAATGGATGATCTCTGTTTTCCGGTCTTTGATGGACAACAAATAGGCCTCGGGCAAATGCTCGCTGTCATAGCTGATCTCCAGCTCATCATCGACGAGGTTAACATCTATATCGTTTTTCTTTAGTTCCTTGAGAAAATTAAGTACGTTCATCCTCACTATAGTTTAATTTTAAAATTCCGGTCTTTCTTCGTTAAAAGCAGTTTCAGATCGTCTACTTCCGAAGCTATCAATCTAATGGTTCTTTTTTCAAAGAAGGTTTTCACCGGTAGCTGCACCTCCTGCTCTTTGGCAATTTTTTTTAAGATCATCATGGCTTTTAAAGAATCGCCTCCCAGCTCAAAAAAGTCATCCTCCATCCCGATGGCCTCTATATTAAAAAAGGCTTCGAAAATAACGGCCAGCTTTTTTTCGGTATCCGTAGCAGGCGACACATAATCTGCGCTTAAATGCGGACGGTCTTTTTTTACGATCGGATCATGCACCATCTCTTCCTGTTGGTAATCATCCGGTCCGGCGCCAGCCAGCTGCCTGAATGGATTGACGGTTGCCCTGTACCTTATTTTCTCAAACGCATAAACCGGTACAGGGATCTTTTTCCGGTTTTCATTTTTATAATACGCTTTCCAATCGATGCTGAGCCCGTGGCACCACAGATGCCCGAGACGGCTGATCAGGTATTCCCCGTCATGGTGTTTTTCATTTGGATGCCTGACTAAGTTCAGCGCCAAAACGCCCTGCGCATTTTTTTGCTGACGCAATAAGGTGCTTAACGAGTGTCCTCCTCCAATTTCAACAAATATCAATTCCTTATTTAAAGCAAGCAGTGTGTTTATACCATTTGAAAAGCGAACGGTTTCGCGCATGTGCCTTAACCAATACTCTTCCGAAACAGCTTCCTGATCCTGTATGAAATGACCGGTGAGGTTGGAAATGAAGGGGATCCCGGGTGCTGATCTCCTGATTCCAGACAGCTCATTCCTGTAGGCCGGTAACACGGCTTCCACAAGGGATGAATGCCCGGCATGCGAAGCATATAAACGGACGTATGAAATATCTTCTTTTTCCAGCCTGGCGGTTAATTCCGACATGATGTTCTGGCTTCCGGAGAAAACCACCTGGTTAGGCCCGTTAACTGCCGCTATCGAAATATCTTTCGTACAATATGCCTGTGCTTCCTCTTCTGTTATAGGCACACTGATCATTAATCCGCTCTCTGTTTCAGACAGCAGCTGCCCCCGTTTGACAACCAGGCACAGGGCATCCTCAAAACTCATAACGCCGCTCAGGCATGCCGCAATGTATTCCCCGACACTGTGCCCGATCATATAGTCCGGGTTGAGCCCCCACGACTGGATCAGCCTGGATAAGGAATACCCGAACAGAAATATCATGGGTTGGGTATGCACCATCTTATTGATGTCATGATGCCCGCTTTCAGGAAAAATAATATCCGCATAGTCCAGGCCTGTTATTTTTTTCAATAGCGCAAAGCCTTCATCCATGGTTTGCCTGAACAGAGGCTCCGCCTGGTACAGGTCTCTTCCCATACCTGAGTACTGGGAACCGGCTCCCGAAAACATAAACACGACAGAAGGATTGTCGCGGATACAACGTATGGCTTTTTCCTCTGTCTGCGCGAGCTTAGTCAGCAAATCGTCCTTGTCCCTGTAGGCAATACTTCTTCTGTAGTCAAATGCCTTTCTGGCGGTCTGATAGGTATAGGCCAGGTCTGCGAGGTTGGCTCCTTCCTCAGAAAGAAGGTATTCGCTCAGGCTGCTTAGCTGTGCCTGCAAGGAATTTTTGGTTTTCGCACTTAAGGTCAGGAGCTTAAATTCACGACTGTCAGTGTCAGATACACGTTGCGGGGCCTCCTCCAATACCACGTGGGCATTGGTCCCTCCTATTCCAAACGAGCTGACACCAGCTCTCAGTGGCTGTCCCTCCTGTTGTTTCCAGTCGCGGGCCTCTTCATTTAAATAAAACCCGGCAGGAGCTTTATTTAAAATGGATTTATCCGAATACACTACGGGCGGTAATTTTTTCGCATTCAAGGCGAGTACCGTTTTAATAAAGCCTGCCACTCCTGCGGCCACGTCGAGGTGGCCGATGTTTGATTTAACAGCCCCCAAAGCGCAGGAATAGTTTTCTTCATTTGCAAATACATTCTTCAATGCCGCCAGCTCTATTGGATCTCCCAATTTCGTTCCTGTTCCATGGGTTTCGATATAGGACAGCGAACCGGGCTTTACCCTTGCCACTTTCTGGGCGATCCGGATACACTCAGCCTGCCCATCCACGCTTGGAGCGGTATAGCCTACTTTGCGGTTGCCATCGTTATTAACCGCGCTGCCTTTTATAATGGCATACACATAATCCCCGTCTTTTATTGCATCCTGAAGGCGCTTTAAGACGACCACACCGGTGCCTTCGCCGGGCATTGTGCCGGTTGAATCGGAATTAAAGGCCCTGCAATTTCCGTCGTCCGAAAAGATCCTGCTCTCATCGTAAAAATAGCCTTCCTTTTCTTTAGAGCTAAAGGAAATACCGCCTGCCACAGCGACTTCGCATTCTCCGGTGAGGAGGCTACGGCTGGCCATATGAATAGCTACCAGAGAAGTGGAACAAGCTGTATCGACATACACCACCGGACCTCTCAGATTCAGCTTGTAGGAAATGAGGCTGTTCAGAAATTTGATATCCCCTAATTGCAGGGCACTGAACGAGTCGATGTCGTTTTTATTCTGGTTCATCAAGGTATAGCCTTTCCAGTAAGGGTTATCGCTGCCTCCTGCAAACAGGCCTACTACTTTTTTATCCAGATCGTTGATGATATTGGCATCTTCGAGGGCTTTCCAAACCGTTTCGTGAAACATCCGGGACTGAGGATCCATAAGGGCTGCCTCGACCGGGGGATAATTAAAAAAATTGGAGTCGAACTGATCGGGATGCTCAATCGTGCAGTAGGAAGAGATGTAGCGCTTCCTTTGCTCATCGCTTAAAGACTGGCGCACCTGCTGCAGCGCATCGATTTCGCTTGAGGACCTCTCCTTATGAAGAATGTTGTTCCAAAACTGCATTTTATTCTCAGCACCGGGAAATTTAAGCGCGATGCCGATAACGGCAATTTCAAACCCACTATAATTTGTATTACTCATTCTGTAGTTTATTAAAATCCAATATTGTATTCTGAAAAATGCTCATGGCATCGTCTATCTTTTCCTCATCCAGGATATCCGCCGGAACAGAAGCGGTCATGTATTCGGCCATCCTACGAATGCTGGGATACCTGAACAAGGTTACTACCTGGTCGGCCCGGCCAAAATGCTGGTTAAGCTGCTTGTTTAAATGGATCATTTTAATAGAGTTGATTCCCATGTCGAAGAAATTATCCTGAACGCTGATCTTGTCTTTAGCCAGGAGCGTTGCAACGATCTGCTGGATTTCTTCCTCTGTTTTGTTAATGGGATCCATATGCTCTGCCCCGGCAGGGATCGAATCTCCCGAAGGCCCGGGCAGCGAATTGTAATCAATTTTTCCATTCGCCGTCAAAGGGAATTCCTTCAGCCGGATGTAAGAATCGGGATGCATGTATGAAGGCAGGCTGGCTCCCAAACATGCCTTTATGTCGCTGGCCTGTAGCTCCTGACCAGTCACCACGTAAGCAATCAGTTGCTTGTCCTTTCCATTTACCGGCGCATATAGCACAAGCGCTTCCTTAATACCCGGGATATGCTCCAGGGTGGATTTGATCTCGCCCAGCTCCACCCGGTATCCTCTGATTTTGACCTGACCATCTTTCCTTCCAAAAAATTCAATGGTTCCATCCGGCAGCCATCTGCCCATGTCCCCGCTTTTATACAGGCGTTCATGGGCTCTGTAAGGATTTGCGATAAACGCTTCTTCTGTGACCTCCGGGCTGTTCAGGTATCCTATGGCAACTCCATCTCCTCCCAGGAAGAGCTCCCCGATAATTCCGACGGGCACCACTTGCATGTGGTCATCGAAAACATAAACGCTGCTGTTGGATACAGGCCTGCCAATGGGGATGGACGGCGTTACTTCCTCAATGCAGTAACAGGCCGAGAACGTCGTGTTTTCCGTAGGGCCGTAGCCGTTAATGACCCTGAGCGCAGGGTATTCCTGTTTGAGCTTTTGTATATGCCCGGGAGAAAGGACATCACCCCCGGTGAGGAGCAGCCTTAATTTTGCAAATACAGGCAGGTGCGTATCTACCAACTGGTTGAGCCAGCCTGTTGTGAACCACATGGTGTTGACCTGCCGCTTGTCTATTTCTTTCGCTAACAGCACCGGATCCAGCAATTGCTCCTGAGAGCACAAAACAAGTGTTCCACCGTTCAATAAAGCTCCCCAATACTCGAATGTCGTAGCATCAAAAGAGATAGCTCCCGTTGACAAAATCACTTCATCGCCTTTCAGCCTGGCATAGTTATCTGCTTTTACCAGGCGGATCACATTTTTATGGCTTACGACTACCCCTTTGGGCTGACCGGTTGATCCGGAAGTATAAAGCACATAGGCCGGAGCCTCTGAAGAAATAAGCTGCCCTTTGTTTTCGCTGCTATAATGCTGCGGGGATTGAAGAAAACGGGAGATGAGCGCCTCATCGATCACGAGGTTCATTCTTCCATCCTGTTTCATGTAAGCAATCCTTGCCTCCGGGGCATGCGGATCCATAGGAACGTACACGGCATCCGACTTGAGGATGCTTAGTACCGAGAGGATCAGGCGGTCGCTCCGCCCGAGCAAGATCCCGACCAGGTCATGCGCCTGCACACCGCATTCCTGTTGCAGGTATCGGCTAAACCTGTTTGCCAGTGCATTCAGGGAAGCATAGGTATATTCCTTTTCTTCAAATACCAGGGCGGTTTTATCCGGACATTGTTCTGCCTGCTCTTCGAAAAGCGCGGCTATCGTTTTAGTGTCAGGGTAAGGAAAGCGTGTATCATTGAAGCCGTCCAGCAACTGCGCTGTTTCTTCCTGAGTGAGGTAAGGAAGCTTATACAGCTGCTTATCGGGCTCTGCCAGAGCGGCCTCTATGAGTTGAATCAAATGATGGCCGGCTTTTTCAACGGTTTCGGGCTTATAGATATCAGTATTGTATTCAATGTTGAATTGCAGATCATTGCCTGATTCTGTAAACTCAAAGGTAAAATCGAATTTGCTTGATTGTTTATCACCTTCCGACAAGACAATTTCTGTATCGCCGGGCAGCTTTTCGGCTACGGTATCCGAGAAGTTATTACTCCGCAAGGTCAGCATCACATCAAACAGCGCGCTGCGGCTTATATCTTTCGTTAATTCCAGCTTATCGACCAGCTCATCAAACGGATACATCTGGTGGGCATAGGCACCGAGGGTGAGTGCTTTTACAATTCCGAATAACTCGCGGAAGCTGTTGCCTGCTTTGAAGCGGGTCCTTAAGGCCAGCGTATTGACGTAAAATCCGACCTGGTCTTCCAGGTCAAGGTGATCGCGGCCGGCGATAGGGCTGCCTATCACCTGGTCTGTTTGCCCTGTGTACCGGTAGAATAATGCATTGGTCGCTGCCAGCAGCCCCATAAACAGAGTGCCGCCTTCCGACCGGACGAAGCTCCTCATCCTTGATACGGTTTCTGCAGGAACTGCCAGCTTCACAACACCTCCGTGATAGCTTTTGACAGTGGGGCGCGGATAATCTCCTTTAAGTGACAACACCGGCAGCTCTCCCGAAAACTGCTGAAGCCAGTAAGCTTCATGCGATTTGAAATCTGCTCGCTGCATCTGTTCATGCTCCCAAACGGCGTAATCCTTGTATTGTATCCTCAAAGGCGTTAAGGGACTGGCGGTTCCGTTATGGTGCGACACGTATAAGCTCAACAGGTCCCTGATCAGCACTTCCATCGACCAGCCATCGCAAATAATGTGATGGATGACCAGCACAAGCACATGCTTTTCTTCAGAACGCCTGATGAGGCTTAGCCTGTACAAAGGTCCTTCAGACACATCAAAGGTTTTCGTTATTTCTGCCCGGATGTGCTGCTGTAGTTCCTCATCAGAGCCTGAGGAAAGATCATGGTATGCAATTCCCGGATCCGGAACCGGGGCAATGCGCTGCTCTATCACGTGTTCATGGTTCTCCTGAAATACGCTGTGCAGGACTTCATGCCTGTTTGCCAGGTCGGCAAAGGCGTTTTCAAAAGCCCTGAGGGAAAAGGCTCCCCTGATCTCGTAGGCTACAGACATGTTGTAGGCCAGGCTGGCGTCCTCAAACTGGCTTAAAACCCACAGACGCCGTTGCCTTGAGGATGCAGGATAAGATCGTGCCGGCTGTGCCTTTGGGATAAATGAGGGCGCCTGGTCTTTTACGGAAAGGTGTGCATGACTTTGCAGATAGGAAATGAGCAGTTCCTTGTTCTCCTTTATCTCCTGCAACAGGGCATCGTCGATCTTTCCCGTGCTGGTGAATAGCTTTAGCTTGCCATCTACCAGATCAAGCACAACATTGCTCTCGTTTATTTTTCTCAATAACCCGATCATAGTTCTATTTCAATTAAGCCTTCCGTTGTCTTGTTTTCATTCGTGTATTGCTTCATAAAGTCCACCTGAACGGCCAGGTTTCCGAGTACCGAGTTCTTAAAAAATAAGTCGAGGCTTATAAAGGTGTTGAAGTGCCTGTTTATCCTCGACAGGATCTTAGTTGCCTTAATGCTGTCGCCACCCAAAAGGAAAAAATCATCCTGCCTGCCTATGGTTTCTTCATTTAAAAGCTCCTTCCACAAATTGCCGATGTATACTTCTGTATCGGTACTAAGGGCAGCATAAGGCATTTTGACCTGACTGACTTTGCTATTCCGTTTTGCAGCCTCGGCTGCCTGCCCGTGAATGTATTCCAGCGAGCCTTTGGCGGAAGCCATCTCTTTTAAAAATGTTTCGTAAATACGGGTATTAACCTTTCGTTTGTCATCAGGGCTACCTGCTTGGGCCTGGTCCTGGGCTGTGTGAGCACCTTCGGCGCTCCATTCCATCGCCTCAGGATTGATGGCCTGCAGGGTTGAGCTGTTCAATAATTCCGATCCGTCGAGCGCTTTCACCTTCGCTACAAAATCTTCGGCAGGGCGGTTACGCGGGCTTTTTGTAAAGAGGATCCTGACATGGGCGATAGATCGCGACTGTGCCTCTTCGCCCGCTTTTCTCAACATCTCATACTCTACTCCCCTGCCCATGGCCCTACAGCTAAGCAAGAGGCCTTCAATGACAAGTTCATCACCGATATTCATGAACAGAACTCCTACCAGCCCGTAATCGCCAAAACGGTCGGATACGTTTACCGTATAAATCTTATGGCCCGGGGCTTTGCTGTAATGAAGGATCTCGTCTGCGGAAAATACTTTTTTGTTGGTATTGAATTGATTGGTTCGCTGTGTAAGCTGGGCAACCCTTTCAACGTTGTCCGGCGCCAGCTCGCGGATCTCTATGACAACTTTCAGCTGGTCCATAAATCTGGCATAGCTTGTTATGCCTTTTATTTCCCTGTTGCGCAGGGCATTTTCCTTGTACATCTGTGTCCTTCCGGCATCTTCGCGTGTAGTATGCGTATTACCAAAGCACCAGAGCTGTGAGATGAACGCAGCATGTGCGGAAGGCTGCTCAGGGACTTCAAGTACCAGCACACCCGGGCAGTTTTCCCTTACTTCGGCGCATTCCACCTGGCTGTCATCAATAAACACAAAGCTGTCGACGGAGAGGTTCAGCTCTTCGGCGATCTCACGGATGTTTTCGGATTTCCTCTCCCAGTTTATTTTGTAGCTTACAAAGTCCTCGAGGGATAGCGGCATTTCTTTATTCTGAAAAAAGTCCACGACTTCCTGCTCGTTGTTTTTACTGCATATCGCTAAGAGAAGGCCTTTATTTTTCAGCTCTTTCAGTTGCTGCTGAAACAGCAGATGTTCGTGTTTCAGCGTTACGCCGGCTTCACCATCTTCTCCCAATACGCCCGCCCACAAGGTATTATCGCAATCCACCACAATCACCTTAGGATTTATCTCCGAGCGGAATAAATAGTAGTGCTTCATCAGGTGAATACCGAGGCTTGTGTACATGAGGTCGGTATAGGGAATGCCGGACAGGTCGTCGGAAATCGCATCATGGATCTCTGTAACAGCATATCTCGCATCCAGTTCTCCGGCCTCAAGTACGATTGTATTTTTCACTTTTTCCCGTACTTCGCGCTTAAACTCCGCACTCACGTCAGCGATCAGCTCTTTCATTCCGTCGCCTTCCTTCCCGGAAATTTCAGGGCAAAGTACGATCAGGTTCCGGCCTGTACCAGCATGCATATTGTTGGTAAGCCCGGAAAGAAGAAAGTCCTTAAAGCCATGGATGCTCGCTTTTTTGTTTTCAAAATCCAGGTCCTTCGCCTGGTACCTGTAAGAATCCTGCCACCTGATCAATAAGGCATTAAACATGCCCTGCCCCGAATAAAAGCTGCTGTTCGGGTTCGTGATATTCTGAATGACCTGGTTATAGGCGGCAAACCGGATGTGCGGATGATCAGGAAGCATGACACCAAGGTATTTCAAGCTTGACTCCATGGGTTCAGCTACAAAGGTTGAATTCAGGTATACCACACCCCGCTTATAGATCCCAAGCCCGTCGCAAACTTCATCGGCTGTTTGATGCAGATTTTCAGACAGGGCTCCGGCAATGCGTTTCAGGTCATTCAGGATCGCGTTGATCCCTGTGGAAGTATAGAGATCGGTGTTATATTCCAGATCGAGCTTCAGCTCTTTACCGACTTCCCTGAAATAGAACGACAAATCGAATTTGCTGGTCACGATTTCTCCGCTGCCGTACTCGGAGATCATGAGGCCCTCGGGAGCGTCATCCGCAGACTCTGCCATGGAGGAGCCCGCATTTTGAAGCACAACCAGCACGTCATAAAGGGCATTTCTGCTTAAATCCCTTTTTAAATGCAGGGCTTTTACCAACTCATCGAAAGGGAATGACTGGTGGGCGTAAGCTTCCAACACGGTCTGCTTCACCTGATCCAGCATGCTGCCTATCGTTATGCCTTTGCTGAATGCGGTTCTCAAGGCAAGGGTGTTTACATAAAACCCTACCTGGTTCTCCAATTCCTCCTGATCTCTTCCGGCTATCGGCGAGCCAACGATCAGATCCTCCTGGCCGGTGTATCTGTGCAGAATAATTTTCACAAGCCCTACCAGGCCGGCAAACAAGGTCATTTCCTTTGATTTGAAAAGCGCTTTGAGCGAGGCTGATTCCTGTTCGCCGAACCAGATCCCGGCTACAGCGCCGGCATACGTTTTTTCACACGGCCTGCTTTTTTCGGCCGGCATATCCAGTACCGGAATTTCCCCCGAAAACTTTTCAAGCCAATAATTCCGGTGCTCTTCATAGCTTTTGCTTCGCACTAGATCCAATTGCCAGGCGGTGTAATCCTTATACTGAATAGTTAAAGCAGGCAATTCGATATTCACGTTTCGTTTGAATGCATTATAGTACTGAAACAATTCCCGTTTCAATATACCCATCGACCAGCCATCGCCCGCGATGTGATGGATCACATACAGCATCACGTATGTATGTTCCGCTATATGAAACACCGTAGCCCTGATCATCAGATCATGTTGCAGGTCGAAGGTTTCTTCCAGGCTTAGCTGGATATGACGGTGCAGTTCCTCTGTACTGAGCTTACGGTAATCCATGGCCTTCAACTCAAATTCCGTTTCAGAAGAAGGTACAACCACCTGCTTTATTTCTCCCTCGCTATCGGAGCAGTACACCGTCCTGAGAATTTCATGGCGGTCTATCATTTTTTTAAACGCGCTTTCCAGTGCCCCATGATCCAGATCGCCCTCAATGACATAGATGCCGGGCATGTTGTAGGCCTGGTTGCCGCCTTTAAACTGGCTCAAAAGCCATATCCGTTTTTGCGCGGAAGAGAGCTCATAGGAGCCGGCTGTGGCTACCGGAGAAATGGTCACTCCGATTTCCGGCGCAGGATAACCAAGCTTCAAGGCTATCTCTTTGGTCAGGGTACTCAACCTGTACATGCCTTTTTCCCGCCAGCGGTCAAGGGAATCCGTATCGATTTTCTGATGCTTTGTCAGAAATTTCACGTCACCGATCATTTTTGATTCTTTATGAATCCCATCCACCATTTTCTCCTCCTTATTGCCGTAGACGTCTATCATTTTATCCTGGTAGGCAACTCCGATGCGATCACAGAGCTGCCTGACCGTTGTTTCAGGTTCCTTCACCAGGGCTTCATAATTTACCTGAACGTACTGTTCCGGACTCAGGCTGTCTTTGAACCTAAGAATATTATCGTGGCAATTGAGCCATTCCAGCTCACCGGTTTGCAGGGCATTGAACGGCGTGCTATACCTGTAAATCTGATCCATTTTGGCTTCTGCATAGGAATGCAGGACCGACTGCGGATTACGGACCAGGTGAACGTAAACCGCCTCCGGGAACTGCCGTTGTATGGCCTGTAAAAAACTGAGCGAATATGCATAGGACGGTGTTTTATCTACGAGGATCCTGCCATGCAGCTTGCCCTGGATCCATTGGTAAACTTCATGCGTAGGCTGCCTGCCTGTTTCCATATCCGACACCATGCGCTTTGCTTCCTCTACCGCAATCCCTTCCAGCTCCATGATCGTTCTGGTGAGGCCCTCCTTCAAAAATTCAAATTTCCCCGACAACATCTGTTTCCTGTCGGCCATGGTTTCAAAGCCTGCAAGCTCCAGCTCCGGCGGAGAAAACAGCTGGTCGTTGCCGGCCAGGATAACCCTCAGCAAGGTAGAGCCTGACCTTGGAGGAGCGAGGATAAACACCGCTTTCCCTGATTTAGCCTCAGCGGGCGGCATGCTTATGGGGCGGATCGCTTTCCGGAACTCTTCTAATTCTGCCGGGCCGATTTCCCTGAAGCTGCTTAAGGCATTTTTGTCGTCGATGTAGCGGGCGAACAGCTCAGGTGTAGGGTATTCGAACAGGGTAGCGAGCTGAAAAATCTCATCAAATACTTTTTGAAGCTTATTGATGATTTTGATCGCGATGATGCTATCGCCTCCGATCTCAAAAAGATTGTCCTTTATGCTTAAGGCATTTTCCGGGATGTTCAACACTTCGCACCAGGCCTTCACCACCTTCTCCTCGGTAACATTGTTAGCTGCCTGGTAAACGGTTTCCTTTTTCATCACTCCTTCCGAAGGATCCGGCAATGCGTTTTTGTCTATCTTCCCATTCACTGTCAACGGAAACTCGTCCAGGCTTATAAAGTAAGCCGGCACCATATAAGAAGGAAGGCTTTGCTTTAAAAACTCTTTCAGCTCATCCGGCTGAACGGTTTCATTGCTGATAATATAGGCAACCAGCTGCTTATCGTCTTCGTTCAGGGCCCTTGCAATCACAATGGCCGATTCTACAAACTCATGCTTCTGCAGGGTGTTTTCGATCTCGCCCAGTTCAATCCGGTAGCCTCTTATCTTCACCTGGTTATCAAGCCTTCCCAGGTATTCCATTTCACCGTTCTCAAGAAGGATCACCTGATCGCCGGTCCTGTAAAGCCTTTCGCCTGTTTTAAAGGGATGCTCTATAAACCGTTCTTTGGTAAGCTTCTCCCGGTTCAGGTAGCCCCTGGCCACACCGGCACCGCCCACGAAAAGCTCTCCCGGAACTCCATATGGCACCAGCCTGTTGTTATGCATGACATAGCAGCTGAGCGTAGGGATAGGCACGCCGATGTTGCTTGTGCCTTTCCGGATCTCTGCATCCGTTATTTCCTTATAGGTAACATGCACGGTTGTTTCGGTAATACCATACATATTGATCAGCTTCATGCCGGGGAAAGCGGCATGCCAACGCGCTAACACAGACGGCTTGAGCATTTCGCCGCCAAATATGATATACCTGAGCCGAAGATCGCGGATCCCGCTTTCCCAGACTTCATGCTGCAGGTTATTGAATGCGGTCGGTGTTTGATTTAAAACCGTTACCCCGTGATCCACCAGTAATTTCAGGTAGGCCTTCGGCTCCCGCGCGATGTGATCAGGCACAATGACCAGTTGCCCGCCGAACAATAAGGCGCCGAAAATCTCCCATACCGAAAAATCAAAGCAATGCGAATGGAACATCGTCCACACGTCTTTATCATGGAAGCGGAACAGATCTTCTCCGTTCTTAAACAGGCGCACAACCTGATCGTGCTCTACCATTACTCCTTTTGGATAGCCTGTTGTTCCGGATGTATAAATAATATAGGCCAGGTCACCGGCTGCGACAGGCATATCCGGGTTCGTGCCTGCATACTCCTCCTGCTTATCAAAAAAGGCCTTGTAATCAGCATCCCTTACCACGAGCTTAGGCTGACTATCTTTCACAATGTATTTAATCCGGTCTTCCGGATAGTTTTTATCTACAGGAATATAGCAGGCGCCACATTTCAGGATCCCTAAGAGCGCAACGATCATCCCGTTGCTTTTCTCAAGCATCAAGCCTACCTTATCTCCGGGGTTTACCTTGCAGGCGCTTTGCAGGTATCGCGCAAAGCGGTTGGCAAGCCTGTTAAGCTCCTCATAGGAAAGCGTTGCGCCTTCGTAAACAAGCGCCCGATGTTCCGGCGTTGATGCGACCTGTGCCTCAAACACTTTTACCAATGAACTTTCTTTCGGATAGGCCACATGTGTCCGGTCGAGGAGCGACATCAGCTGCTGCTGCTCGCCATCCGATAACACATCCACGTGAGCGATCGCCTGCCCGGCGTCTGCCGAAACCTGTTTCATCATCTGTACCAGATGCCCTGCAAAACGTTGCATGGCTGCTGCCTCGAAGAGGTCCGTATTGTATAAAAAGGTCAGGCTTAACGCTCCGTCTGTCTCAAACACTTTGCAGATGATGTCGAACTTACTGGTATGGTATCCGGCATCCGTGTAGTTGCTTACCAGAAGCTCCTGCTTGCTGTCGCCGCTCTTTGCTGCGGTTTTAGTGCTGGTAAACATCACCAGTACATCAAATAAGGGACTCCGGCTCAGATCGCGCTTCAGTGCCAACTCTTCAACCAGGGAGTCAAAGGGATAGCTATCGTGCTTAAAGGCTTCAAGGGTTACCTGTTTAACGTGCTCAAACAGCTCTTTAAATGTGCTATCCTCATCAAAATCAAACTTCAGCGCAAGGGTATTGACATAAAAGCCAATCTGGTTTTCCAGCTCCGAATGATTTCTCCCGGAAACCGGACTTCCAAGCACCAGCCTGCTCTGGCCGGTGTAACGGTAAAGCATGGCTGTCATCAGGCTCAGCATCCCGATAAATAAGGTTCCCTTTTCTCTATGGACCAGCTGGTTGAATTCCTGCGCGGTGGCGCTGTCAACCGGAAGATGGATTTCCGCTCCCTTGTATGTTTTAAGCTTCGGCCGGGGCTTGCTGAAGGGAAGTTCGAGCGCCGGAATTCCTGCTTTAAAGCGGTTCAGCCAATATTCCCGGTGCCGGCCTGCCTTAGCTCCTGCGAGCAAAGCCTGCTGATACACGGCATAGTCCTTATACTGGATCCGTAATCCGGGCAGTGTGGCGTCCGTATTGTAGAGCGTCAGCAATTCACTGATCATGATGTTAAGGGACCAGGCATCGCAAATGATATGGTGGATGACAATCGTTAAGACGGAAGTTGTACCATCCAGTTTAAATAATACTGCACACATAAGCGGGCCTTCCTCAAAACGAAAGGTTCTGCCGGCAACTTCTTTTAAATGTTGCCTGAGACTTTCCTTTGGATCCGTTTCACCCGACAAATCAACCTGCTCTATTTTAAAGTTAAGGTCAGCAGCGAGCTTTATGTGCTGGTACACATTCCCATCTTCATGCTCTTTGAACACGGTCCGCAGGATCTCATGGCGCCCGATCAATTGTGTAAAGCTGTTTTCCAGCTTTCTGAAATCGAGGCTTCCCTTAAACTCATAGACCTCCGGAACGTTATAGGCAACCGCGCCCCCTTCAAACCTGCTCAATATCCACAGGCTTTTTTGCGCAGAAGACAAGGGATAATAATCCCGCGGAGCAGTCGGAGCCAACTCTGGTTCAGCCCCGTTCTTAGTTAGCGCAGGCTCTGAAAGGAAAGAGCCCCGGCGGCTTTTGGATGGAGCCGCGATGTTCAGCTTTTCGAGGTCAATCCCTCCATCGGCATTATAAGGGATCTGCTCTGTATAAATCAAACGGATCTGATCCTGGTAGTTCTCTGTAAGGCCGGCAAGGTAGGATGCAGCCTTGCCATGAATCTCTTTTTCATGTCCTTCTACAATCACATAAATCTGATTGTCGCGATCGCTCACGATTTCAAAGCCTAACTGATGAGCGAGGAGTTTTCGTTTGGCAAGTGATAAACCTGAAATTTTCTCTAGTAAGTCCATAGTGTGATCATCCATTCTAATTAAATCTAAAGCCTATGCTTGCCGACAGGTTCCGGGTCAAATCCGTCACCTTTTTCAGCTCTGCCGGCTGCATCTCTTCAACAGGCGTATCTATTGAGTCTGTCATGTATTCCATCAACCTGAAAAAATACTTCTCCATTTCTTCAATGTCTGCCCTGCTGTACATTCCGGTTTTGTAGTGCAGGCGGATCCGGATCTCGTCGTCGAGTTGTATGGCCACCACCTCGAGGTTGTAGCGGGATGTTTTATCTTCCATTTCAATATCTGAGGAACTGATCTCCAGGTCGTTCAAGGCGATGTCCACGATGCTTCGGCTTACCTCTCTCTGGTCTGCCAGCGTCAGGGAAAAATCGAAGAGCTGGGCATCTGAGCCCGCCAGCCCACGCAAATCCTTTAAGATCAGGTTACCCGAATACAAGCTGTACCTGAGGCTTTCCATAATTTCCTCACGGCTGTCTTCCAGGACTTCCCGCAATGTTTTTTTCTTATGCAATACCGCATATACCGGAACGGGATTTACAAAATAGCCGATGATCTCCTCCAGCTCCGGTCTCACGCGCATGGAGCCCGGCGTACCGATGATCAGCTGTTCTCTGCCATAATACTTCGAAAGGATGATTTTGAACAGGGTGTACAAACAGGTAAAAACCGTCAGGTTATGTGCCTGGCTTAACGCATTCAACTGCCGGGTCATGCCTGAATCCAGCACAAGCGTATACCCTTCACCGGCAGGGTCTGCAACCGGTTTTTGCGCATGAAAACTTTTATATTCCAGCAGTTTATCGTGCCAGTAAGCTTTGTATTTCTGCAAATGGTTTTCATGGATCAGTTTATTGTACCATTCTGAAAAGTCCTTGTATTGCCATGCGGCCAGGTCCTTTGAGGTCTCTCTTCCCTCTGACAAACTCTTATAGGCAGAAAACACCTCGTTCAATAAAATCCGGATGGAAGCGGCATCGAATATGATATGATGGATGGAGAAAACGCAATAATGCGTTACACCTGTATAGAACAGCTTCAGACGAAAGAGCGGCGTCTGCTCAATATTGATTTCACGGCTCATCTCCGCCTGGATATATTCCCGGACGTATTGTTCCGGCTGGCTCATGCCCGAAAGGTCATCTGCGTTTAAGTTTAATGCCGGCGTTTCATGGATCTTCTGATAGGCTTCGCCCTGGTATTCCGTAAACGATGTTCTTAAAATCTCGTGCTTGTTTATCGCCGCATGAAAGGCGGCTTCCAGCCTCTTACTGTCCAGGCTCCCGGTGATCCTGAAATGAAAGACCTGGTTGTAAGCAATGCGCTGCCCCATTTTATGGGCCAGCCATAAGGGCTCCTGATGAGCGCTTAAGCGGTACAGCGCACTCTCCGTCGCGCGGAGCATAGATGGTAAGGCCTGCTCCATTGCCCGATCGATGAAAGCAGCCAGCTGATGGAGTTGCGGATACTCAAAAATGTCGGCCACCTGCAATTCCACCTGGAACTCATTGGCGACTGCGGCCATAATCCTCATTGCTTTAATGCTTTGTCCGCCAAGCTCAAAGAAATTGGCTTTGAGATCAACCGACTCCATTTCCAGAACTGTCTTCCATATTTCAGCAAGCACAAGCTCTGTGGGCGTTTTCGGGAGCTCCCCCTCTTCAACAACCGCCGAATGATGCGGCAGCCGGCTGGCATCAATTTTCCCGTTGGCGTTGACAGGGAAATGCTCCACCTGCACTATGAAAGAAGGGATCATGTATTCGGGTAAGGACCGTGATAATTCTTTTTTCAAATCAGCGGCCGGAATAGTTCCCTGATAATAGCCTACCAGCATCTTATTCCCATCAGCCTCATCTTCTGCTTTTACAAAGCCGTTGCTTACGCCCTGCACGTTCAATAACGCATTCAGGACCTCGCCCATTTCCACCCGGTAGCCACGTATCTTGCATTGCCCGTCTTTTCTTCCTTTAAATACCAGATCTCCGTTTGCGTCAAGCTCACCAAAATCACCGGTTCTGTATGCATAAAGATGACCGAGCGAAGGGATGGACACAAAGCGTTCTTTCGTGAGGGCTTCGTTGTTCAGATAACCGCCGGCTACCCCATTGCCCGCGATAAAAATCTCTCCTTCCACAAAAGGATACACCACGTGCCCGTGCTTATCAAGAACAAAAACAGCACGGCCATCAATTGGTTTTCCTATAGGAACATTGGTTGCCTGCGGCTCAAGCTCGTGTATTACATAAAAGGTGGCGAACACAGTCGTTTCTGTCGGGCCATACATGTGTACCAGGCAACCCGGCCTGCAATGGGCAAGTGCTTTCCTCACGTGGCTTACCGACACCTCCTGCCCGCCAAAATAGATCTTCTCAAACTGCCTAAACAGCTCCGGTGATGTATTGACCAGCTCATTGAATAAAGCCGTTGTAATAAACATCACATCAATTCCTTGCTCAACGATATAAGCCTTCAACAGGGTGCTGCTCAATACGTCATTGGTTTCAGGCACATACAGATGCCCTCCGTTTAAAAATGTGGAGAAGATATCGAATACAGAACCATCGAAGCTGTAGCTGGACAGCTGTAAAACGCGGCTGCCGTTCCTAACAACATTGTAGCTGTTATTAACAACAAGGTTTACGATTGACTGATGCGATACGCTCACGCCTTTGGGGTTTCCTGTGGACCCGGAAGTGTACATGATATAGGCTATCGCATCCTTATCGATTGAAACAGTTTCCATTTCTTCGTCCGAATGAAAGACTGTAGCATCATCATCCAGGGAAATAACAGTGATCCTGCTTTCAATCGCTTTACTCTTAAAAGAGGAATCGCACAGGATCAGATCAGGCGCCGCATCGCCTAAGATAAATTCGGTTCTGGATTTTGGCGATTTCGGATCGATGGGCACATAGGCGGCCCCGCATTTCAATACCGCAAAAACAGAGATATAAATGAGCTCTGAGCGCTCGAAACATAAGGCTACCCTGCATCCGGAGCCAATTCCCATCTGTGTTTTCAGGTGAGCGGCCAATGCGTTTATTTTATCGGAAAGCTCCCGATAGTTATACTGTTGATTTTTATACGTTAAAGCCGGTAAGTGTGCCGAACGGATAACCTGAGCCTCAAACAACCCGATGACGGAGCTTTCTAAAGGACGGCGTATTGCCGGGGTATCCGACAACAGGCGCTTCAGTTCCTCATCCGTATACCAGGGAATGGATGTTATTACGGTGTCGGGCTCGTTTAAAAAGGACAGGAATTGCATCACCAGTTTTACGAAGCCCTGATCCAACGGCCGTTGTGTGTGCTGGTTGTCGTAAAGGCCAAGCACAACGCCATCCTGTGATATATCAACCCTGAGAATGAAACGGCATCTGTTGAGCGCTGTGACGGATGTATGAAGCTGCGGGCAATAAACACCCATCGTGGTATGCATGTTTCCGGACTCTGTTTCGTCAATGGTTTTCAGGTAATTCTGAAGACGGTAAGTGTTAACGATCTCTTTCCCCTGCTGTTGTATTACCGCTTTCAGGCTGGCATCACCGCTCATCTCAAATATAAACGGTACTGCTTCTTCCGGATCAGGCTCATCGTTCTTTTTCAGGAAAGGAGTGTAAAAGGCAATGGCATCCTGCTGCGAATACTTTGACAAAGCCAGTTCGACCACCGTCAGCAAAAGGACAAAACGGTTGAGATCGCCGGTTCCGACAATCTTATCCATTTTTTGCAATACGTCTGCAGGAACATGCTCCGCCTGCATACCGGAAGCCCCTTTATTTTCAGGGAACCTGGCTTCAAAACGGATACCGGTGCTGTATTTATCCAGAAAAAAACGATCCATGGCCGGTGCTTTAATTTAACTGATGTGTTGGTACAAATAATTCTTTCGTTCCGAATAACCTTTCTGCGGTGATACCCAATTTACCGCATTCCGCTATCAATTTATCCGATTCAACAATGGCATAGGATTCATCGGTATATTTTATACTGGAAATGTATTTTATCCATGGCTCTGCGCCCATCGCATAGACGAATACGTTTTTGCATTGCAGGGTATGAATGATGCTCATTGCTTTTTCATAGTTCGAGCCATTGAGTCTTCGCTTCTGGTCTTTCTTGTATTCCAGCGCCTGAAATCTTAACGGGCCGTAGAGCCAGCTCATCGGAGCTCCCTCACACTCCATCCCGATAAACAGCATATCAATGCTTCCATACAGTTTGTACAGGTGCTCGTACAATCTGTTTTCAATGTTGTTGGAGTCGGCAAGGAACATCACCTTGTAATTGTTCAGCTGCACGAGGTAACCCGATTTGCAGGAGATGTCCAGGTCTCCGTGCTCTCCCATAAAAGGGATGCCGTGGATCTTTCCATCCGGAATGTTTATCTGCTCCAGGTTATCGATCTCCACCACATTTTTAAATCCGATCTGATTCAGCATGGTTTTCAGGTTTCCGTTTTGCAGTGAACGGCCGTCCGATTTGGGAACAATAAACTGCTTCACTTTATGACGCAATTGCAGAATCGTTTCGATCAGGATATGATCCTGGTGATTGTGCGTGATCAGGACGTAATCAATTTCATCGGGCAGATCTTTATAGGTCAGGCGCTCTACCTCGGCCTCGTATTCGTAGCTGATCACAGGATCTACCAGGATGCTGCAACTTTTTGTTTCTACGAGGATGCAGGCATGCCCGAAGTAACGGGTCCTTATCCCCTCTTTTGTATATCTCTCGTAGGTATATGGTTTTTCATGCGTGAAAAACGATTGAAAAAGCGCTTCATCTTCGGCCCGTATATTCAGGGTGCTCCTCAACCCACTGTAGGAGGCAGGAACCGTGAGCATGCTGTATAAGGTATCAATGGCTTTGCTTTTGAAAGGAAGATTCAACATGATCTTTCCTTCCTGCGGGATCCGGGGCGTGCTGAATACAAAAGGCCTGTCGTCATTATCCACCAGGTACATCTGTATGGTTTGCAAATCTTCTCTGTAAAATTCGCTATGGTAAAGCAAGGCTTCGAAAAAACGGATAGACGGCTGGTCATTCAGGTCGTATACCAGCTCAACATACCCTTTCAGCTTTTCCGGGATTTTCTTATACAGCTCCTCCATACTATCTCCATTTGCTTCCTGTTTCAACAGGCCCTCCAGCTCTTTGATGGAGGCGGCAAAAGCGAGCAGATCCGTTTCCTGTTTTGTTTTTTCCAGCAGATCCTTGATCTCTTCCAGGCATTGCCCGTTGTAGTCGATAAACGGCCCGCCGAGCATCTTCGGATTCTTTACCGCCTCGGCATGGGCTTTGGGCATCATCAGATAAGAGGACATGATGGGAATATTTCTGTTTGCCATATACATAGCGCTTGTTACAGGCGAAATAAGCTGGGCCCAGGCATACCAGCTGGCTACTAAGGGTTCCAACACAAAATTGGGCTTCAGGTAAACTAAATCATTGTCTTTCATGGTCTGATTGTATCAAAAATTAAACTGTATATCATCTATGCTTTCTTCTTTTATGCTGTGCCCGGGCAGTTCCAGGGCAATGTCGCCGATATGTACATCAGGGTTCAGGAGCACTTCCCTGATCACTGCCTGCATATTGGCAGCCAGCGTTTCCACTGTTTTTTTGGTATAGAGGGCCGTATCATAGCGGATCGNNTGAGCCTGATGTTCCGGTCGTGCTCCATTCCAAAAAACCATAGTTCGTGAAATACCTGTGCGGTGTTGGTGGTACTACGGGTAAAGGTCATACCGTCGAGCCTGAGCATTTCCTTATTCCCGGCATCAGAAACATTGTGCCAGGTGAAACCTGTTTTAAACAGGTCTTTATGCTTCAACGCGATCTTATCTACCAACAGATCGTACGGATATTGCTGATTGCTCATGGCTTCTACCGTGCCGGACGCTACCTGCGCCAACAGGCCGGAAAAAGATTGCTGTGGATCTGCCGCTGTACGGATCGTCAGCATATTTACAAAAAAGCCCACAAGGCCGGTCAGTTCCTGCTGCTCTCTTCCGGCCACCGGGATACCGATGCTTAGGTCTGTTTTACCGGTGTATTTCTGCAACAAGACCTTTATAACTGCCATAAGCCCCATAAACACAGTGGCGTGACGCTGCACACAATACCGGGAAAAGGCTTCTGCTTCCTGCCCGGAAATCTCAAAATCCAGCACACCAACTTCGCCTGCACTTGCTCCGGATGTATCGTATGGAAAATGAACCGGCCTGGACATGCCGCTCAATTTCGAAAGCCAGTAGGCCTCCTGCTGCTTTCCATGCTCACCTTCCAGGAAGCGGTTGTGCCATGCCGAATAATCTTTGTAATGAACCGTGATCTCAGCAAGCCCGGCAGTGTCTTTCTGAGAAAGCAAATCTGCAAATTCTTTAAAGAGGATATCGAAAGACCACTCATCGGATATGATATGGTGAATGTTGAATAGTAACAAATGATCGCTTTCGGAAAAGCTGAGAAGCTTTACTTCATAAAGAGGTGCCGTTTTAAAATCAAACAAACGCCTGGTAGCCGTTGCCAAAAACTGACCGGCCTCTTTTTTTGCGATATGGGTAATGTGCTCTAAGGGCGGCTTTACCCCTTCATGAATGAATTGCTTCAACTCGCCGTTTACCAGGTGGAAAGAGGTTCTGAGACACTCATGCCTTTCCGTCAATTGTTCCAGTGCATACTCTATGCGCGCCATATCCGGTTTCCCGCTAAGCTCATACACGACCGAAATCGTATATTTTGAAGATGTCTTATTGATCTCCTGGTTAACCCACAGCCTTTTCTGGGCCTGGGAGGTGGCATAACCATCCGCTGAAGGAAGCGGAACAATCCTATCGTATCCGCTCACAGCGGTTCTGCCCTCCAGGTACTTCGAAATTCCCTGAATGGAAGGCGCGTTAAAAAAGCCTGTAATGGAAACTTTTACTCCCAATGTTTCCTGTATCAGGGATATGACCTTTATCGCTTTAATGCTGTTGCCTCCGATCTCAAAGAAATCGCTGTCTGTACTTATCTCCTTAAGCTTTAATACCTCTTTCCATATCCCTGTCAATACCTGCTCCGTATGGTTCTGCGGCAATACGATGTTGCGGTTTTCTGTTTCGCCCGGCAGCGGCAAGACCCTCAGGTTGATCTTTCCGTTTTTATTCAGAGGAAATTCATCCACCGGAATCACATAGGAAGGGATCATATAGTCCGGTACTTCCGATTTAAGAAAGCGCCGGATCAGGTCTGTATTTTCTGCATGCTCTCCTTTCACGTAAGCGATCAGCTCAAGCCCCGTATCTCCGGCGCCGGCATAGGGCAGCACCAAAGCCTTATCGATACCTGCATAGCTATTCAATTTGTTTTCGAGGTATAGTAACTCGATCCTGTACCCTCTCACTTTTACCTGCTTGTCCTTTCTCCTGACAAACACCAGCTGCTGCTCGTCATTCCAGTATCCGTAATCGCCTGTTTTATATAAACGTTCACCTGCCCTGTAAGGGTCCTGAATAAATTTGGCGGCCGTTTGCTCATCATCGTTGAGATACCCTTTGGCAAGCCCGGTTCCGCCAATGTATATTTCGCCGGTTAATCCCAAAGGCAGGCGGTTCAGACTATGATCCAGGACATAGAGGCGAGTTCCGGAAACCGGCCTGCCAATCGGGAGATAGCTCTGTTCTTCAGCAACAGCGCCAACGACATAGTAGCTCGAATAAACCGTGCCTTCTGTGGGCCCATATACATGAACCAGGCTGTTCCCGTATTTCCGGTAGGAGATGGCTTTCCGGATATGCTTTACGGATGCCTGCTCTCCCCCGAAATAGATCTTATTGAAGTGCCTGATCAGCTCAGGTTGATGATCGATGAGCTGATTAAACAGCTGCGTGGTGATAAACAGCAAATTGTTGACGCCATGCCTGCGCACAAGAGCGGACAGCTCATCCAGTGACATTCGCTCTTCTTCGTGAACCAGCAGGGTAGCGCCATTTAAAAAGGTGCCGAATATCTCCGTGACAGAACCGTCGAAGCTGTAATTCGCCATATTCATCCCTACATCCCCGGCTTGCAGTTCGAAAAAATTACTTTCTTTTACCAGGCGCACCACAGAGCGGTGCTCTACCGCCACGCCTTTCGGACGGCCTGTTGTGCCGGATGTGAACATCACATAGGCCGTATCCGAGCCTCTGATCTCCACAGCAGGATTTACCGGATTTCCTGTTTCAGAAAGCTGAACGTCTATCAGGTAGGCCGGCAGGCCGAATTGCAGGATAACGGAGGTATTCTTCCCGGAGGTGATCATCAGCACCGATTCAGACACTGCCAGGGCATGCTCTATCTGCGATGCCGTTGATTCGGTATAGAGCGGTACATAGGCACAGCCGGCTTTCAATACGCCCAGCATCGCCACATACATCCAGGGACTTTTTTCCAACAGCAATGCCACCTTAGCGCCTGCTTTTATCCCGTAATCATTGATCAGTGCATAGGCCACCTCATTGGCCAGGGCATTCATCTGACGATAGGTATACATGTTGTCCTCAAAAATCAGGGCGCAGCTTTCCGCGCTCACAGCAAGTCGTTCTTCAAAAACAGAAACGATGGTATCATCCGCCGGAATCGCCGGAGCCGCAAAAGCTATTCGCTCCAGGGTATCCACCTCCTCCCCCGGCAAAAAGCCGATGCAGGATAAAGGCTTTTCCGGATCTGCCAGCAGGGAGGCGATAAAGCGTTGCCAGTAGAAAAACCAACGGTCGATGTGTGCGGCATCAAATAGCTCCGGAGCGTACTCAAAGGAAAGGGCAAGCGCTCCGTTTTTTTCCGTCCCATAAATCCATAAGGGGTATTTAGCATAAGAGGTTTGCATGGCATAAGGCTGTGCCGAAATACCCAGCTCTGCCAGCTCTGAAGCCAAAGAGCTCTCTGCGTGCCATGTAAAGCCGCTGTCAAACAGGTCTTCCCGGATCTCCAGTTCTTCCTTGATTTCCATGAGCGGAATATCCTGATACTTATCTGCCCACTGAAGTGCCTGTTTTACCTGCTGAATCATGGACACATAGGTGTCATCGTCCTTCACTTCTGTTTTTACAGGCATGAGGTTGACAAAGTTGCCCAGCTGATTGGCATTGGCACGTGATCTGCCGCTAAACGGCACTCCAAGCGTTACCGCGGGATGATCCGTTAAACGAAACATCAGACCATGCAGGCTGGCCAGCAGGACATTAAACAGTGTGACGCTGTGCTTAGAGGCCGCCGCTTTCATTCCGGAAACAAGCGCTGCATCCAGGTTGTAATGCTTCACCACAGAGGCCTGATTGCCCTGAAGCAGTTCCGTTTTTTGCCATGGCAATACTACGTTTTCCACATCACCTAATTGTTGTTCCCAATAGCGAACCGCTTCCTCAACGTGCGAACGCTGTAAGGTTTCCTGTTGCGGAGCGGCCTGGCTCAGACCCGGGCTTGTTTTTTCCCATGTCACATCCGCCTGTGCCGGGCTGAGCGCGTAGGCTTTAAAGATCTGCCTGAACCAAAGATCCAGCGACCAGGCATCCATGATGATGTGGTGTACCAGCATGCTCAGGACATGCGTTGTAGCATCCAGCTCATAAAGGGAAATTTTAAATAATGGCGGAGCAGAAAGATCGAAAGGAGAAAGGGCTGCGGCCTGAATCTCCCGCTCGATAGCCTCCATCGTCGTATCACTTTCTTTGCATACCTTTTTTTCCAATGTAAAAGGGATGTTTTCTAACACGGATTGCACAGGTTCCGCTTCCTGTTCGGTAAAGCAGGTTCTTAAGATCGCATTTTCCCGGATGGTTTTCTCAATGGCCTTTTCCAGAAGGCCTGTGTCCAGCGGTCCGCTGAGCCTGCAAATAAACGGAATGGCATAGTTGGCGTGCTCCTTTCGTTTTTCGTTGATCCAGAATTGCTTTTGGGTGGCGGATAAGGGCGCTGATGCAGGCTTCCCGTCCCGCGTGCTTTCCGGCATCGCTTCTTCTTTGGGCAGCTCTTCCAACACAAGGCCTTTTGAAAATTCGCTCAGCTGTGGTTTATCAAATACATCCGTCACAGGGCAGATGATCCCAAAACGTTCTTCAAGGATAGCCACGATTTTGATGGCATCGAGGCTATGGCCTCCTAAATGAAAAAAATCATCCGAGGGATTCAATGCCTCAACGCCAAGAACATCTTTCCAGATAGCAGCCATCACCTGCTCATTGGCATTCAGCGTCGCTTTGGGCATTTCGGCCTTTGAGGATAGTTCGTGGGATAGCTCCGCCAGCCTGGAAGCGTCTACTTTTCCGTTAGCAGTCAACGGAAAAGACGCCAGCCGGATGAAGTGCGAGGGCATCATGTAAGATGGCAGCCACTCATTCAAAAAAGAACGGCAGGCATCTTCTTCAATGGACGTGGAAGATGTATAAAACATCAGCAGTTTATTTTCGTCAACCATCGCGTACGCTTCGGTTATTCCATCAAACTGAAGTGCGGCATGATTCAATTCACCCAGGGCAATGCGGTTTCCCTGCACTTTTACCTGATCGTCTATCCTCCACAGGAACTCCAGGTTCCCATCTGGCAGGCGGCGGGCCATGTCCCCGGTTTTGTAAGCGTAGGTGCCTTTATGAGATGAAGACTGATAAAAGCCGGAGCTGCTTTTCGTCATTTTACCGAGGTATCCCGAAGCAACGCCGATGCCCTCTATCCATAGCTCGCCGATACCACCCACAGGACATGGCTCTTCAAGCCCGTTCAATACCAGAACCTGTGTATTGCTGATGGGCTTTCCGATTGGTATGTTTTTAGACGAGCCATTCGCCTCGACCTTATACACGGTAGCACACACAGCACACTCTGTAGGCCCGTATGCATTATAGTAATTCAGCCGGGCGGCATAATGGTGTGCATCTTCGGCAATGGCTTTTTCGCCGGCGGTGACCAGCGTTTTTAAATAAGGCAGATCCGCTTTTTTCAGCTCATGCAGGTATACCGGAGGCAGCACGCACATGCTCACCTGATGGTAGTTCATGAAGGCCACAAAAGAAGCCGTACTCAGCTGAACTCTGTCATGTATCACGAGGGTTGCCCCGGATAACAACGCAATGAAAATTTCGTACAGGGAGGCGTCGAAGGATGCAGAAGCAAAGGCCAGCACGCGATCCCGGGGCGTAATCCCAAACCGGGAGATCTGATCGAGGCAGGTATTCACGATCCCGGAATGATGCACGATAACGCCCGACGGCTCGCCCGATGAGCCGGAGGTGTAGATCATATAAGCGCCATCGGAGCCCGATATACCCGGAGCGGCCATATCGTGTATTGAAGTACCGCTCATCCGATCTGCATCAAAAAGCTGATACCCTGCTCCGGTAATCGCCGCTTTCGTTTCGTGGTTGACCATCACGACTTTGGATCCGGCATGTTTCAGGATATAGTCAATGCGCTTTAACGGAAGATGCGCATCAACCGGCAGATAAACGGCTCCGGCTTTCATAACAGCGAGCATGGCAGCTATCCAGCTTCCCTGACGCGGCAGCATCACGGCAACAGGATCTCCCTTTTTCACGTGGAAATCACGGATCAGCTGATTTGCCATTGTTGTACTCCAGGCATCCAGCTCAAGGTAGGAATAGCTTTTCTGAGCGTCAGTAAGTGCATGAGCGCCCGGATGAGCGGCAACCGCCTGGCGGAATTGCTCCAGGAGCGTTCTGTTTTTGAGAGCATCATTCTCATCTTCCGGAAGCAGATGCTCGATTTCCGGATCGTTGTGAGCAAACACATCTTTGAGAAGCTGGTCCGGATCACCAAGCCGGGCAAATACCTGCCCTGCTTTTTCTTTCAATTGATCTACCAGCACTGCATCGGCATTAGCGAATGTTGCGGCAACGCTCAACTGCTGATCGTTTCTTTCGATATCTATACACAAGCCCCATCCTTTTTTTTCTGTTGGGGCTGTGTGAACACCCGAATGACTTATCAGAATGGAATGTTCGTTAAGACGAACAGATCCCTGATCCAGGGATCCCGAGTGGTTATAGGAGTTGCTAAGGGCTGCGGCCGCTGATTTCATGGCGGCCTTCAGGCTTGCTTCTTTTTGAACGGAAATAAATACCGGCACAGGTAAGCCTCCGGCCTGAACCGGCGGCACATACAGCCTCAGGCCTGACTGATAATGGTAATGCGTCACTGCTACTGCCATGACCGAAGTAATGACAGCCAGTTCTGAGAAAGGGTCCTTCATGGCAATCGCATCCAGCCAGGCCAATTGTTCCTGCGTAAGCCTGATCCCGAATTTCTGCGGACCATTCTTTTCCCATACAAATGGCAACAGCTCATGCCTGATCACACGATTTTCCGAATCAGCTGTGTTTATGTCGTTCCAGTGTTCCATGACTTAAGCTTTCCCTTACAGATTCAATTTAATATCAATATTTTTTAGTGTGTGTTGCGCCGGCCCTGTGTTCTTTGCTTCAAAATCCAGATCACTTACAGGGCGGTCCGCATGTTTCAAAATACTCCGCAACAGGCTCCGGTATTGGCTTGCCAGCGCGTTAAGGGTCGACTCTTTAAATACCTGTGTCCTGTAAATAAAATGGATGAGCAGTTTATCTTTATGCACATCTGCAATTAACCAAAGATCGTAATGCGAATAATCATAGGTTCCCCGGATCTGGGAAATATTCCAATCCACATTATTTACCAGGTCGAACTTCATGTCATTAAACTGATTCCATGTAAATATAACATTATAAAGGTCCCTTTGACCGGAACTTTGCTGTGTGTTCCGGTCTGCATAAAAGGCATCGCTATCCAGGAAGGATTTATACTTCATCATTTCCTGGAGTTTTCTTTTGACATTCTGTAACACGGTAGAAAAGCTTTCCTTTCCGGAAATTTCCGTTGCAAGCGGCAGCTCCTTTAAAAAATAGCCAATGATACCTTCTGTTTCCAGGGAATCACGCCCCGAGTCGGGTGTTCCTACGGGAATGAGGGAAGCACCTGTCCATTTGTGCAGCAGAACCTTAAAGGCGGATAACATGAGCATGTACAAAGAAACGCCGCGGGTTTTGCCGAGTTCTTTAAGCTCTGCATACTCTTCGGTGATTTCCAGTGTAAAGCAAGCGGCTTCCTTATTTTTTTTCGATGCAGGCAAGCGGTCATACGGCAGGGGAAGCGGATTTTTGCTGCACTGTTCCATTTCAGCTCTCAACCAGGCGACAGCTTCTTTTTCGGTCGCAGGGTCTGTTTGCCGGCTCCGCATGTGCTCCATGAACGTAAACGGGAGAGGAGGCAATTCGCCGCTTTGCCCTTCACTGATCTGCTGATAGGATCTCAGGAAGTCTTCCATTAAAATCCTGACAGACCAGATATCGCTGATGATATGATGGAGGCAGGTCACCAGGATGTGCCTGGCTTTGCTGATCCGGAGAATCCCGGCAACAAACACGTCTGCTTCATGCAGTTTAAAGCGGTGATGAAAATAGCGTTTCACAAACGCATCGCTTTTTTCTGTCTGAAGGGCTTCCGGCAATCCGCTCAGATCTTCAAATTCCAGGTGAAAGTTAGCACCCTCTGCCACATGCTGCTGAACCGTTCCTTTATGATTGATAAACGCTGTGCGGAGCGCGGCGTGTTTCTTTATGGTATTGGCAAATGCCTGCCGGCAGATGTCAACGTCCAACTCTCCGTCAATGGTCCAGGCTCCTGAAATATTGAACAGGGCGGATGGCTCCATCTGCTCGCTTAACCAGATCCTCATCTGGGGCCTCGAAAGCTCATATACCTCAGGCTGTACAGAAGAAGGACTGTTTTCTACCGGCCCTGCTGCCTGTTCCTCCGACACTTTTCCATCAATATAGGCAGCCAATTCGGCAATGGTCGGGTAATCGTACAGGTCGTAAAACTCAAACTTCTGGTTGAATCGCGCATTCAGCCTCATCATGAACTGAGCGCCATTCAGGGAATGCAGGCCAAGGTCCAGGTAATCCTCCTGGGGTTTTATGTCGTTGATGCCCAGAATATCCGATAAGCTTTTTTGTAAAAACGCTACTGTTGTCACGCCTTCTGTTTCCTGTTCCTTTTGCCCGGCACCTGTAACCTTAAGGGATGGAGTCAAAGAAGACCTGTAAGCAAAAAACGTGTTGTAAACATCGTAGCTTTTTTCGTTTGAAACAACAACTTCCCTGCCGCCGGTCTCTGCTATTTTCCAGAACAATTGTACTCCTTTCATTTTGCTTAACAGGGCTGTATCCGCCGATGAGATGGACTTTAATAAGCCTGTGCCTTCCCAGCCCGACCAGTTGATCACACGGATCGCAGGATCCTGGTATGTCATGACGGCTTCGTTTAAGATGGCATTTGCAACCGCATAGGACAGGCTGTGCTGGAAAGACGTAATGGCCAAGACAGATGAAAACATGCTTATGAAATCCGGCCTGGCCTGCTTCGAAAATTCAGCAAGCTCTTTGGCGCCGTTCAGCTTCGACAGGCATTCGCGCTCTAATTCCTCTATACTGATATCCTCCACAGATGCTGAGGACATCTGACCTGCTGCAAATACAATCCCATTGATCGCATCGCCGGAATGAATAGAATTTAAGGCATTTAATAAACTTCCCTCTACAGAAACGTCGGCGCGATGGTAGGTAGCGGCAACCTTAAGCTCCTGTAAGATTTGCATGCTGTTTCTTACGGCTTCATCATCCGGCGATGAACGCCCGATCAGCACCAGCCGGCACGGTTGTTTTTGTGCAAACGAGCAGGCTATTTCAAAACCTACTCCTTTTGCGCCGCCAACGATCACATAAAGTCCGTTCTTCCTTACCGCGACCGGCCTGCCTGCACCCTCTTCTGTGAGAGGCGACAGCACAGGGATGTAGCGCTTGTTGTGCGACAAGAGGCATACATTCATCTGATCGAATGCGCTGAGCTCTTTCACCAGCATCCCGACATCAGTGCCCTTGTCATATATTATGGTTTTGTACTTCAGGTCCGGATGCTCAAAGCACATGGTTTTTAACAGAGCAGCGCGGGCAGAAACAACAGCCGTGTTATGAACGCCTGCTTCTTTCTCCAGGTCGAGGAAGGCCAGCTTCCCGATGCTATATTTATGCTTGATAACGGTTTTAAGCAGGCTTAGTTTTTCCTGCATGGATTGCCTCAATCCCTTCTTTCCTGCATCGGTCAGGTTGCTATGAATAGCTTCGGTGATATAAACAAGCGTGTATTTCTGATCCGCAGAAGCCTGTTGCTGCGTTTTCAAAAACGACTCCAGACTATTACCGTTCAGGAATTCCGTGCGATACCCGTTCTTAGACAATGCCTGTGCGACTCGCAGCCCCTCCGTTTCCGAACCAAGGATGATGACATCCCGGACTCCTTCCTGCCGCGGCAGCGATAAGGGTTCAGGTTGCCATTCTATTTTTTTCAGCCAGTTCTTCAGTCCGTCCTGTTGCAGGCTTTTCGGTGCTTTGAGCCAGCAGGCTACCGGCGAGAACTGGTAGCCTGGCAATTCGCAACGTGGAATTACAGAAGCGTACAACGTTTTGTATGCAGACCACTTGAGCGGGTATCCCGAAAGGTAAAGGGCATTCACAAAGTGTTCCCAGTTGTTCCGGTTATATAAAAAACAATGGCCTGCATCCGCATGTTTCACCAGGCCGCTGATGTGCTCTATCAATTCCTGCTCGCCGCCGATCTCGATAAAGGTCAGCGGGCCTGCACCTGCTTCTTTCAAAAAGAAATTCGCGAAGCGCTGCTTTTCATCAACCGCACGCACTTCCGGCAAATTGAGCTGTTCCAGGATCACAGCTAAAGGCTGTTTTTCCAAAATGGCATTCACGACCAGTTTCCCGTCGCCCAGGCCGATAATGCGCCTTGTATCGGCCTCCAGGTGCTTCAGCAGGAATAAGAAGGCATACTGAAATGCAAAATAATGCAGCCTGTCTTTGTCGTTTACATGATCGCCTGCCTGACGGCATGCTTCAAATTTCTGATGGAATACGGGGAATGCAGCAGAAAGAAAGGCGACATATTCCCGGCTGTATGTATGAAAAGGGCTAAAGATCAAAAAGCATTTTTCAAAGCTGTTTGCCTGTACTTTCTGCTGCCCTGTTATTTCTTTCGTGAAGCCATGGATGATGGCTCTGTAATCATAGTGCTTTCTACTGGACAGGAGGGTCACAGCGCCTTTGCCAAGATCCTCTTCCGGCACCGACTCTAAAAACCTTCGGGTTTCCGCCACAGCCCGGCTCAAGGCATCGGCTGTTTTAGCAGAGATACAGAACGAGCGTAAGCCCAGGTCCGGATCCGCAGGCGCACTATGGGCAGGCGCTTCCTCAAGTACCACGTGCGCATTGGTGCCACTCATTCCAAAAGAGCTGACACAGGCTATCCGTTTTTTTCCGTTTGTGCTCTCCCAGGGCTTGTAGCTTGTGTTCACATGTACTCCTGACTGGTGAAAATCAATCAGCGGGTTGGGCGAAGAAAAATGAATGGACGGATACAGCTCGCGGTATTTCAGCGAGAGCACCGCCTTGATCAATCCGGCCAGCCCCGACACTCCAACGGTGTGGCCTATATTGGCTTTAACAGCTCCTATGGCACAGTTGCATGGCCCGGCACGGCGTTGAAGAAAAGCATTGCGGATGCCTTCAATCTCTATAGGATCGCCCAGCTTTGTTCCTGTGCCATGTGTTTCGATATAGCCTATCTGATCCGGAACAATGCCGGCTTTGTCCCATGCCGCCAGGAGAACATCTGTCTGAGCCTGCGAGGAGGGCGATGTCAGGCTGGCGGACGCTGCGGCATCCTGGTTTACAGCCACACTTTTAATAACAGCATGGATGTGATCGCCATCTGCTACTGCCTTATGCAAAGGCTTCAGGAGGATCCCGGCAATGGCTTCGCTGAAAACGGTTCCGTTGGCGCCTTCCGAAAACGGCCTTACGGTAGCATCCGGCGACAAGATCCCGATGTCCACCGGATCATCGGTAAGCGATGGAACGATCGTGAACTGTACTCCTCCGACGATGCTGTAATCCGAATCGCCAACGATGAGATCATTACAGGCGATGTTTAACGCTACCAGCGATGATGAACAGGAAGTATCGATCATGGCTGAGTTGCCCTTGAAGTCGAAGAAGCGCGACACTCTACCCGCCGTGCAGGAACTATAATTCCCTATCACCAGGGTTTCCTCGAAGCGCTCGGCCTGCTTGTAATAATTCAGCTCCACATCGCTCAGGTATACGGAGGTTCTGGTGCCTTTCAGCTCTTCAAAATCATAGCCGGCATTTTCGATGACCGTGTACACGTTTTCAAGGATCTTTCTCTGGTGAGGGTCCATATTGACCGCTTCGGCATGTGAGATCCCAAACAAATGGTGATCGAACACATCGATGTCCTCAAGATAGCCCGATTTTTTATACGGGCTTTCCGCATCCAGATGGGTAGCCGCTATTCTTTTTTCCGAAAGGGGGCCGATACTGCATACCGAATGCTTAAGGTTATTCCTGAATTCGGAAATATTCTTTGTTCCCGGAAAGGTCCCGGCAATTCCTATGATCGCTATATCTCTGTTATGCAGGTTCATTAGATCTCTATTTCAATGTATTCACTTGCTTCGGCCTCTTCGGAGTGGCCGATTAAATTACTCAGGGACCTGATACTTGTATTCGTAAAAAAGTCGACGATCCGAAGCTTCTGAGGATAATAACGGTTTAATTCTTGGTATATTTTCATGAGCTGAATGGAGGAGCAGCCTATTTCAAAGAAATTAGTGTCAATGCTTAGCTTCTCCAGTCCCATCACTTCGCAGATAGTACGTTCCAGAAGCTCTTCACAGGCATTTGCAGGTTTCACATAATCGGCATCCACAACTTTCAACTCGGGCCTTGCAAGTCTGCTTTTATCAATTTTACCATTGGCGGTTAATGGAAACCCGTTCATAAAAACAATGTATTTGGGCACCATGTAATAAGGCAATGCCGAAGACAGGTCTTTACGCAGTGCTGTTTCGTTCGGGTTTTCAGAGATGACATAAGCACAGATCTCCTTTTCGCCTTTATCGTCTTCGATCAATTCAACAAGGGCGCCTGCCACGAGCGGATGGCTGGTGAGATGGTACAGAATTTCGCCCAGCTCTATCCTGAATCCGCGCACCTTCGCCTGTGTGTCTTTTCTTCCTCTGAATTCCACATAGCCTTCCTCATGAAAAATCCCCAGATCACCTGTCAGATAAAGCCTTCCATAGACGGGATGATGTATAAAAGCTGCATCGGTTTTCGCGGCATCCCCCAGGTATTCTTTGGCGAGGCCTGCTCCCCCGATGTAGATATCGCCTTCCACGCCCGGAGGGCAAGGCTGCCTGTTCTGCCCCAGCACATAAATGGTTTGGTTGCCTAAAGGCATGCCATAAGGAATGCTTTTCCATTTGGCATCTACATGTGTTACGGGATAATAAATGGACCAGATGGAAGCCTCTGTCGCTCCTCCCAGGCTATACACAGCGGCATCGGGAAAGATCGTATTTATTTTTCCCGGGAGTTCCAACGGAATCCAGTCGCCGCTCAGTAAAACCAGCCTGAGAGCCGAAGACCGCGTCCTGGCAGGCACTGATTCTACCGGCCTTGTATCAGGCACTTTTTCCGGATATATGCTCACAGCCCCAAGCAATACCTGGTCTTTGTTCAGGAGTAAGCCTTTTGCCCGGTGATTGAAGGACATATGTCCGAGTCCAAGTCCCAGGGCATTGGCTGCCAGGGATAGCGTGGCGTTCATAATGCCGGCCTCGATCAGGGAAAACTCTATTCCCGTGACGCCATAGCGGGGCACGTTGACAGAAGCGTCGTAGACATAGCAGAGCTCTACCGAAACATCATCCGGATCGGCCAGGCTTGAGCTGTATGAAATGCTGTTGCTGACAGGATTGTAGTAATACACACCTGCCTCCAGATCATGCACGGCATGTGTTCCTATTTTAAGATAAAGATCTATGGGATAGAGCCCGCCTCCGCTCGGGTAGCTATAACGTATCGCCTCCCCGCTCCTGTCCTGCGCAAAAGTGCTTAGCAGAGCCGAAAGGCCCGGGAAACCGATGGATTTGCGGTGCGCAGCTTTCTCCGGCTCCACGTCGCTGTTCGCCATCCCTTTCCAGCTCATATCGCGTACCAACACCTGTTGCTCCATTAAACATTCAAGAACCGCGCGGTCCGCTTTACCTGTTTCAATCAGCACAGATTCCGGGCAGCCGTTCTGACTGTTGAAATAAACCGCCATCATCGTCTCAGCACTCAACGAAGGACAGGCCTTGCCATTTATAAAAACGGCATCTTCTTTTAACTCCCAATCGGTATCCATTGACCAGTAATACAGGTCCTTTTCTCCGGCAACAAACTCTGCTGTTTCATCCGGAACATCGCCGACGCCGATTTTAAGGTCATAGTTTCTTTCCGTTTGATCCTGCTTGTCTTCTACCCCACCCACGCATGCAATGATGCTCCTTTGGCCGGGAAGATGGCGGAGAGCCTGACCGAGTTTTTTTGAATGGAAGTCGCCTATGTAACAGGAGCCTAAACCTTCGTCTTGGAGGTACCACATGAGCCTGGCACTAAGAAGGCCCGCCTGATATAGCTCTTCACGTCCTGCAGATTCATTTACGCCATTGCTGCTGAAGAACAACACAAACGCTGAAGAGTCTACAATCGGTTTATTGAAATCACTGAAGCAATCCGGGCTTAACGCATCGGAAGACATTTGCCTGAAACTGTTGCTGGCAGGAGAATAGTTATAGAATCCTTTTTTTAAACCCGATACGCGCTTGTCTTTGACATACATCACGAGTTCAAGCGCGGTGATGTGAGGCCGGAGCTCAGCCCATGTATGCTCTACCGTTTTTTTCAACCGATCTCCCGAAACGGTGATGGATTTATCATATATCCTTACGCTCTTTCTTTCTTTCAGAACGCCTTGAAGTGATCCGTTGCGGCCAAGCGTCCTGCCCGGCTCCGTATGTTTTTCGTTGCTGCGGTTTAGCTTGCGGGTCTTAAAACTCCGGTAGACGGATTCATCGTACCTGATTCTTTTATCAAAGGTGTCGTATAATCTGGCGTAGCGCTGTATTTCTTTTGTGAATGACTGCGCCTGTGTTCCCAGCACGCCATGTTCGATAAGCTTATCCGTAAATTTCCTCAGCTCCACCCGGTCGAAAGCGCCAAAGCGTTCAAATAACTCATCCACGCTACAGCCCTTTTTCATATAGAAATAAAAATCCGGGAACAGTTGTTTTTCATATTCCCCGTAGACTTTTTCATCGATGACGAGCTGCTGATCCTGTATGCGCCATGCCACAGCCTTATCCCAGTACATCTTTTTCTGCATGAGCTCCCTTCTTCTTATTTCTTCGTAAGCCACGTTCATGATGGCCGGTACTGAATTCCAGATGGTAATGCCGTACCTGGCTATTTTTTCTGAAATCTCGACGGCATCCCGCTGATCCTTCAAGATGACGAGGGTACCGCCGGCGGCAAAGGTCCCGAAAATATCATACACACTCAGGTCGAAGCCGAGGGAGGAAATACCCAGCACCTTATCTTTCGAGCTTACCCCAAAACGGGCATTCATATCCTGGATGGTATTGGCTACAGGTCCATGCTGAATCACTACGCCTTTAGGGTTTCCGGTAGAGCCGGAAGTAAAGATGACATAGGCGGTATCTCCGGGGCTCAGATCCGGAACCACTTCTGACGGCTCTACACCAGGTGCAATGCTCTCATGCAATGCCGGCGCGAGCACTTCTCTGTAGTGGCAGTTTTCCAGGATCTGTTTCCTTCTTTTTTCCGGATATTCCGGGTCAACAGGCACATAAGCGGCGCCTGTTTTTAAGATGCCAAGAATATTGATGAGGGTCCCGATGCTGCGATTCCCTGAAACGGCTACCAGGTCACCTTTTCTGACATTATGCTGCTGCAGATAGAATGCCACTTTATTGGCCTCTTTATTCAATGCCGAATAGCTGATGGATTCGTCTTCACATTCAACTGCCGTGTGGGTGGAGAACTGCGCTACACTTCGCCTGAAAAGGTCCGCCAAATTTGTTTCAGGAAGCGGCACGCGGGAATGATTATATGTATCCCATAACTGTAAGTGTCTCTCCGGCCCGACAACAGGCTTAGCCTCTCCTGTAGTGGCCATATTACGGACATTGCCAATGAAGGTTTGAAAGATATGATCAATCATCTCTTTTTCAAATAGCTGGCTAACGTATCCGAAAACAAGCTGCAAGGCATCGCCTCGTTCTATCACCTGAAAATCCATCATGACCTGTGAGGTCTTTGTATGAATGAAATTCTGGATCCCCAGATTTTCGATCACGCCGCTGTGCCTGCTGCTATTTAAAACAGACGTGAATACGATCGGCATCATTGCCTTTCCACTGGTTTTATGATGCAGCGATAAGTCCTGTATGAATTTTACGCCATTATAGGATTTATGTTCCAGCGCTTCAAATAACTGCTCCTGTACCCGTGCTGCTTTTTGACGGAAATCCGGGCATGACCTGAAATCTATATCCAAAAGAATGGTAGAGGTGAACTCACCAACCAGGTACTCTACATCCGGGTGAATCAGCTGCCGTTCATTCACCGACAGGTTTAGGGAAAAACGCGTGGAGTTGCTCCAAAAGCCCAGGATCTCTGAAAAGACTGTCATGAGCAGGGCTGATGGTGTTGTCCTCATTAGTTTCGCCTGCCTCTTAAATGCCTGCCAGGTCTCAGCGCCGATGGTATATTGCTCGATGTCGAAGACAGGGTTTTCCACATTCGCCAGCTCTTCTACGAGCGGCAGCACCGGTGCCGCCGGGAAATCTTCTGTTTTGTTTTGCCAGTACGCTTTGGCCTCAAGGTATTCCTGCCGCGTTTCCAACTCAAGGCTACCTAACAGGTAATCCCTGAAAGTAAAATCGGCCGCCGGAATACGGTAAGGATTTCCATGGTAATGGTTTATCAGGTCCTCGAACAAAATAAACGAGCTGCCGGCATCGATGATCATTAAATCATAATTGATCAGCAAACGGTGGCTACGTTCTGAGATGCGGTATGCCGCAAACTCGAACAAGGGCCAGGCATCGGGCACAAAGTTCCTGTCAATGCCCCTGCGCCTTTTTTCATCCAGAATGGCGGCTTTCTCATGCTCCGGAATTCCGGTGAGGTCTGTTTTTCCGATGGTGTATACCGGCACCTCTGCCAGGATCTGCTGGGTACCGTTGGCATGGATCACGGTGCGCAACATCGGATGCTTTGCGATCAGTTCGTTCAACGCGACAGCCAGTTTGTCAATATCCAGTTCTGTGTCGATCTCCAGGTAATTGACCGTGGATACGCCTCCCAGCTCAAAGCCCGATTCACGGCCGATCAGGTAAGACATCTGGATATCCGTTAACGGATAAGGCTGGTATGCATTTGCCTCATCGGGAACAAGCGGAACAGAAACGTGCTGAGTACCGTACCAGCTTTGCAGGCCATTCTTTTCCAGGCCAGCGACTGTTTCTTCAAACAAGGCCTCCATGTGAAAGGCTAGTTCTTTGACGGCTGATGATGAAAGGTATTCCTCTGCAAAATAAAACTCAACAACGATGTCCTGCTGCTGCTTAAAGGCTACCACTTCCAGTTTAAACGGCCGGTGAGATTGTTTGCTGACAACGGCGCCTACCGGAAGCCGCTCAACACTAAAAGAAAAATCAGTTTCACTTAAATCACCGAGGTAATTGAAACAAACAGCCATGTCTTCAGCTTCAGCAAAAGCATCCATATTGTTTTTCAGCCACAGGTATCCCTGGCCCTGGTCGGGGATATTTCTCAATTGCCGTTGAACCTTTTGCAGCGTGATCATGCTGTCCTCATTCTGAATCAAGACAGGATACAGGCTTGTAAACCAGCCTATGGTTTTCGACAAATCGATGTCTTTTCCGCAATCAAAGCGGCCATGCCCTTCCAGCCAGAATAACGATGGCTTAGTTGTTTTCAGGGTATAAGAATTTGCCAGGGAACTCAGCAATACTTCCTGTATGGCAAAGCCCCTGTTCTGCAACATTTCCAAAGCGTGTGGCCATTTTGCTCCTTTGATCGTATGTGTATAGGTGACATGATCTTTGGCCTTATAGCTGATGTTTTTCTCAGGCAAGGATATTGCCTGATGTGCCAGTGGATGCTGCCAATACCTGGCCTGTTCATTGAAATGATGTTCCGCATACGCTTCCAGGGACGATACCCATTCGGAAAATTCAATCGTTTTGACAAATACAGGAACCCGGTTATGTAACAGATCGGTATAGCTTCTTTCAAAATCTTCCAGTAGGATCCGCCAGGAGATCCCATCTATCAGGAGGTGATGGATGGATATCAACAGTCGTTTGGTTTTGCTTTCAGACTTAAGAGCAAGAATTTTAATTAAGGGACCGGTTTCAAGATTCCCTTTTTCCTGCCACTCCGACAGGCGCGGAGAATCATGTTCGGCCACAGTCCCCTCTTCCACCTGCTCAATGCTAAAGCAATGATCAACGGTGTCGCTGATTATGCGTTTCACGCTCCCCGATTCCCTTACGAAGCCGGCGCGCAATTGCTCATGCTGCCGGCAGATGATCCGGAATGCCTCTTCAACTTTCAGAAGATCGAAACCATCTTCTTTGCTAAGGACAAGTCCCTGATTCCAAAAATGCGCCTGTTCAAATTGCTGTCCGAAAAACCAGTGTTCAATAGGACTTAAGCCGGAATTTTTCCGGCTTTGCTTAAGCGGCGATTCCTTCTCTATTCTGCTGATCTTCTCTTCCAGGTCGTGGATCGTCGGGTGGTTCATCAGGTCTTTCAGCGATAGCCGCCAGCCTTTCTGCGCCAGCTCTCCTACCACCTGCATCGCCTTGATGGAGTCGCCGCCGATCATGAAAAAATCTTCATAAAGGCCTATGCTTTCACGGCTCAGTGTTTTCGCCCAGGATGCCGCTATCGCTTTTCCCTGTTCACTCTGCGC
>DGQK01000079.1 GCA_002390745.1 Bacteroidetes bacterium UBA4416
AATAAACCGGTCTAACGAAAATCGCGGCTCCGTAGGAGCCGAACATCCTCATCCGCGCTGAAAGAAGAGATCTGTTTTCTTTTTATAACATGATTTTAGTTTTCTGATGAGGAAACCAATAGATTAAATCCTAATTTTACCATCTATGACAAAGCTTTCCGTTAACATCAATAAAATTGCTACCATCCGCAATGCCAGGGGCGGCAATACGCCTGATCTTTTGCGCATGGCGCAGGATGCCGAGCGCTTCGGGGCACAGGGCATTACCGTACACCCGAGGCCCGACGAGCGCCATATCCGCTACCAGGATGTGTACGACCTGAAACCCCTGGTAAAAACGGAGTTCAACATCGAAGGCAATCCCAAGGTGCAGAAGTTTATCGACCTGGTAATGGATGTCAAACCGGAACAGGTGACCCTGGTACCGGACGGCGACAACCAGATCACTTCCGATCATGGCTGGGATACAATTACCCATAAAGATTACTTAGTGGATATCATTGCCGGCTTTAAAGCAGCCGGGATCCGTACCTCTATTTTTGTGGATGCCGATCTTCACATGATCGAAGGCGCCAAGGCGACCGGCACCGACCGCATCGAGCTTTATACCGAAGAATATGCCAGGCTTTACAATACCCAAAAAGAAACGGTGATCAAACCTTTCTCAGAAGCGGCCAGGCTTGCCACAAGCTTAGGCCTGGGCGTGAATGCCGGACACGACCTGAGCCTGGAGAACCTTGCTTATTTCAAACAGCACGTGGAAAACCTGCTGGAAGTGTCCATCGGCCATGCGCTCATCAGCGATGCCCTTTACTATGGCCTGGAAAATACGATCCAGCTGTATTTAAGGCAGCTGAAGTGAAACAACAAAAAAGCCTCTACTAAATTAGTAAAGGCTTTAGGAGATGAGAATAATAATCTATTGTAAAACCACACGTTTGGTCACGGAGGCCGTTTTGCTTTTTACCGTCACGAAATAAACACCCTGCGGATGCTCCGAAAGGTCGAGCGTAACGAGCCCTCCGTTGGATGCGGTTTGTTTCACATCTTTCACGGTTTGCCCGAGTGTATTCATTACCGATACGCTGAAGTCCTGCGTATCCATTAATTCCACGTTGATGTTTACCCGTCCGCTGGTAGGATTAGGGAATACATCCACCAAAATACCTGCCGCCTCTTCTTTGATCCCGACAGAGACGCAGGCTACCGCATTGTTTAAGGTCTTACGCCTGATACAGTTTGCCATCACCGCCTGCATGCGGTCCCTTTGCCCGGCCGTGAACATGGCCATGCACTTATCATCCGAATAATCCATATAGTTCTGGTAATTGAATCCGGGAGCTACAGTGGCACAGGCATCCGTTTTTACGGCTCCGTTTGTCGACGGGCAGGATGAGTTCTCAACCTGCTGATTCGGTGTATCGCTTACATAATCTGTTCCGCTGCAATCGTTGTCGTCGCCCCAGATATGCCACAAGCCAAGCCAGTGGCCGGTTTCGTGCGTCAGTGTCCGGCCTTTGTTATAAGGCGCTGTTGCCGTTCCGGTGTTTCCGACATACCTGTAATCCACAACCACGCCATCAGTACTGGCCGCGCCACCCTGGCCCACCATGTCCGTTACCGGGCTGGTTCCGGAAGGTATTGTCGGGAATTGGGCATAGCCAAGCGTGCCCACATCCGAGCCGCCAAACTGCAGCACCCATACATTATAGTATTTGGTAGGATCCCAGATCGTTCCGGGCTTTACGGTAGATTCGATATAGCTGGTGGCATAAGGCAAAGCGCTCCATCCTTTGGTAGTTACATTCACACGGTCGATGCCGGGCTCTGCGAGCGCAGTGCCGTTGGGATCAACGCTGGCCGCGCAAAAATTGATCTGAATATCGGCTGCTGAGCTTACAAAAGCCGACTGCGTGACATAGGTGCTGAAGTCCGCATTCAGTTTCCTGTAGTCATTGTTGAGGATCACGATTTGTGAATTGACCTGGGCCTGGCTGATGTTACGCGCCGGAACCGTTGTACCCGAGTGGATGATATGAAACACGATAGGGATGGTATATACTACCGATGCTTTTTTAGCATTGGCAAACTGGTTGTCTTTTTGGAGGCTTGCCTGCATCCATGCCTCAAAAGCCTGATGCTGGGAAACATCCTGCTGCACAGTACCGCATTTCCGCCGGGTGGCAGTTGTTTCGGGAGTTTGAGCGGTAAGGGCAAGGCAGGCAAACGAAAGCCCCAGAGAAGTCAAAAATTTCATGATGGTATTTAATTTTAATTACAATTTAATTCGGGACAGAGACTCGGAAATTTCCTTGCGGAAAAAAAGAGTATTCCTCACATAATTACCGCTTTTATCTCACAAATTCAAGGCCACACATGAATTTTGAGGCAAAAAATAGATAATTTTGGGCTAATGTTATCTAAAGTATTAATTATCGAAGATGAATTGAGTTTACAGGAAACCCTCAGGCTCAATCTTGAACTGGAAGGCTATGATGTGGATGTTCTCTCGTCCGGAATCCATGCGCTCGAGCACATCCGCTCCTTCTCTCCCGACCTGATCCTGCTGGACATCATGCTTCCCGGCATGAGCGGAACCGACATCTACCAGCAACTCAGCAAAGAGCAGATCCGAACGCCGGTGATCTTTCTCACTGCTAAAAATGACGTAAAGGATAAGATAGAAGGATTAAAGCTGGGCGCTGACGATTACATCACGAAGCCTTTCGACCTCGAGGAACTCCTGCTGCGCATCAACATTGTGCTGAAGCGCAACCGCTCCGACAAGGCTCCTGCCGTCAACGATGTCTTTAGCTTCGGCGGTTGCGAGATCAACTTCCTGACCTTTGAGGTAAAAACCATTTCGGGAAACCGGGAAACTATTTCCAAGCGCGAGATTGCCCTGCTACGCCTGCTGGTAGAGCATGCCAACAACGTAGTATCGCGCGATGAGATCCTGGAAAAGATCTGGACGAAAGATGAGAACCCCTCTTCACGCACCATCGACAATTTTATTCTGAATTTCCGGAAATGGTTTGAGAAAAATCCACGGGAGCCCATCCATTTCCAATCGATCCGTGGGGTTGGCTATAAGTTTATTCCGGGCCACTAAGCCAGCTTCTCAAAACGCTTTCTTTCGGCGCCGCCAATCATCACCGTTTCTAAAAACATGGCTGCCGGCCTTACCCAGAGGTTTTCCCCTTCCGGCTGATAGGTGGCTTTGTATACAACGAGCTCTTCCAGGCTTTCGCTGTGGCGCGCCGTGCCGATCACTTCGTAGATCTTTCCTTTGTAATGCCTGTAGAATCCGGGCTGTATCATGGTTCAATGATTAAGAAATTAGTTTGCGGTTCTTTTATCCGTTGATAAGATCGCATAGCCGTAATTATCGGCCCAGCCTGATTTTAAGGGAAGAAGCTGCCGGGTATGCGCTTCCCGGGTCATGCCTGCTTTTTCCATCACTTTAAATGAAGCGGTGTTTTCGGTAGCGCATCCAGCCTCTATGCGGTGAAGGTGTAAGTCATCAAAACCAAAGGCAATGAGCTTCCTGAGTGCTTCCGTAGCGTACCCTTTATTCCAGAAATCAGGATGAAACTTAAACCATACTTCAGCATTCCTGTATGTTTCTTTCCCGAGCTTCATCCCGGTTACACCAATAAACTGGCCGCCGGGTGCTAACTCAACAACGAAAATAAAGCGGTTATTTTTTTCCCTGGTGTTTTCGGCAATCCAGCCTTCGCAGACCAACCGGGTTTCTTCTTTATCTTTTGGAATTCCGAGCGTGTTGTAACGATCCGTTTCTTCGAGAGAATGCAGTGCGTGGATCTGATCCAGGTCCTCCATGGCGACAGGCCTTAACAGTAAGCGTTCGGTGTATAAATGGGTGGTATTCATCAATAATAAGCTATTCGTCCTTCGAGCCCTTTTGTCTTAAATCTCACCTCTACTATACTTAAATCTTACTAACTCGTATGATCCGCCACAATCACCCATGCTCCCTTGATCTTTCTCCAAAGTAAGGTAAAGTGCCCGCCGGCAGGCTTTTCTTTTTTGAGGCTCCATTTCCCGATCACATAAATGGCCGTAGGCGACAGCTGCGTGCATTCCAGGACATCGAATGTCAAAACGCCCATCGCCTCCTTGTCGGGGTATCCTTTCAGGTAATTGTCCAGCGTTTTTTGCCAACCGTAGGTAATTCCTTTACTCCCTATAAATTTCAGGCTGTCGCTTTTCCAGTAATGCTCCATGAATCCCGGGATATCGCCCCGGTTCCAGCTCAACTCCTGCTCTGCCATTAGTTCTTTTACCCGGTTGGTTTCGGCCCCCGGTATCTTTGCCTGGGCACATGCTGCCTGCCACATCGTCAACAACAGGGCGGTTAATAAAAACAGATGCTTCATTTTAAAATGCTTGGAATTGGCTATAAAAATAAAAAAATAGTCCTATCTTTGCCTCACGTTCTTTAACACACTTATTAAGAAAAGCTGAGGGAAACGCCCAAAGAAGCTTTACCAACCCTTAACGGTTTCAGGTTACGCGTTGATAGTTTTCAGGTTTTATAACCTGCAAACCAAAAACTTCAAAACCAGAAACAGCCAAAGAAGGTGGGAATTCGTTCCGGACACAAGTCCGGAGAAAATAAGTCGGAAATACATTAGTGATACACCCATTTATAAAACTATACTAATCCCTTCCGAAACAAACGGAAGGGATTTTTTTTGCACATCTATGCATACCATACAAGAAGAATTAGAAAAACGCATTTTAGTGATCGACGGCGCCATGGGCAGTATGATCCAGCAGTACAAGCTTAGCGAAAAAGATTTCAGAGGCAAGCGCTTTGCCGACTGGCATAAAGACCTGCAGGGAAACAACGATTTATTATCCATTACGCAGCCGCAGATCATTAAAGCCATTCATAAAGAATACCTGAAATCGGGCGCCGACATCATCGAAACCAATACCTTCAGCGATACCTCGATTGCGATGGCCGACTACGACATGCAGGAGCTGGTGTACGAGCTGAACTTCGAGTCCGCAAAGATCGCCAGGGAGGCGATTGCCGAATTTAAAGCCGAGTTCCCTGAATTTGCATCCGTTCCCAAATTCGTGGCCGGTGCCATTGGCCCCACCAACCGTACCTTGTCTTTATCTCCGAACGTGAATGATCCCGGCTTCAGGGCCATTACCTTTGATGAGCTGGTAGAATCCTATACGGAGCAGGTGCGCGGCCTCATCGACGGCGGTGTGGATGTGCTCCTGATCGAAACGATCTTCGATACGCTCAATGCCAAGGCAGCCCTGTATGCCATACAGACCTATGCGGAAAAGATCGATAAAAAAATGCCGGTGATGGTTTCCGGAACTATTACCGACGCCAGCGGTCGTACCCTGTCGGGGCAAACTACCGAGGCTTTCTTAAATTCCGTATCGCACGTCGACCTGCTGAGCGTTGGCCTGAACTGCGCCCTCGGAGCGAAAGACATGCGCCCATACCTGGAGGAGCTGGCAACGAAAGCGCCGTTCTACGTGAGCGCTTATCCGAATGCGGGGCTTCCCAACCAGTTTGGCGAGTACGACCAGGATGCCCATGAGATGGGACATCAGATCGAGGATTTTCTAAAAGCCGGATTTTTAAATATTGTAGGCGGCTGCTGCGGCACCACCCCGGCGCACATCAGGCGCATAGCGGAGCTGGCAAAGGAAGCGAAGCCCCGCAAAAAACCGGAGCCCGATACGCTCATGCACCTGAGCGGACTTGAGCCTTACACGATGACGCCGGAAAGCAACTTCCTGAACGTCGGGGAACGCACCAACGTCACCGGCTCCAAAAAATTCCTCCGCCTCATCAAAGAAGGGAACTTCGAAGAAGCGCTTTCCATTGCCCGCGACCAGGTGGAAGGCGGCGCGCAGGTGATCGACATCAACATGGACGAAGGCATGCTCGACAGTGAAAAGGCCATGACGACCTTCCTCAACCTCGTGGCTTCCGAGCCTGATATTTCAAGGGTTCCCATCATGATCGACTCCTCGAAATGGTCGGTGATCGAAGCAGGCCTGAAATGCGTGCAGGGCAAAGCGATCGTGAATTCCATTTCCCTGAAGGAAGGAGAAGAAAAGTTTATCGAGCAGGCTCATAAGATCAAACAATACGGCGCTGCCGTGATCGTTATGGCCTTTGATGAAATAGGCCAGGCCGATACTTATGAGCGCCGCATCGACATCTGCAAACGGGCTTATGATATCCTGGTTGACAAGGTGAAGTTCCCGCCGCAGGATATTATTTTTGATCCGAATATTTTCCCGGTAGCTACGGGCATGGAAGAGCACCGTCTGAATGCGCTTGACTTTTTCAATGCCACCAAATGGATCAAGGACAACCTGCCGCACGCGAAAGTGAGCGGCGGTGTGAGTAACGTGTCATTCTCTTTCAGGGGCAATGACCACGTACGCGAAGCCATCCACGGCGCTTTCCTGTACCACGCCGTAAAAAACGGTATGGATATGGGTATTGTAAACCCTGCGCAGCTGCAGGTATACGATGACATTGACAAGACCCTGCTGGAACTGGTGGAAGACGTGCTGCTGAACCGCCGCGACGATGCCACGGAGCGACTGGTGGAACATGCCGAATCGCTGAAAGGCATTACCAAAGAAAAAACGGAAAAAGACGAAGAGTGGCGCAAAGGCAGCGTAGAAGAGCGTTTGAGCCATGCGCTGGTAAAGGGCATTGTGGAATATATTGACGCTGACACGGAAGAGGCCCGCCAGAAACTGGGCAGGCCGCTGCATGTGATCGAAGGGCCTTTGATGGACGGCATGAACGTGGTGGGCGATCTCTTCGGCAGTGGAAAGATGTTCCTGCCCCAGGTGGTAAAAAGCGCACGCGTGATGAAGAAAGCGGTGGCATACCTCGAGCCTTACCTGATTGCTGAAAAAGAAGCGAATGCCAAAGCGGGAATCGTAGGCAACGGCCGTAGCAATGCCGGAAAAATACTGATGGCTACTGTAAAAGGAGATGTGCACGACATCGGGAAAAACATTGTGGGCGTGGTACTGGCCTGTAACAATTACGAGATCATCGACCTGGGAGTGATGGTATCTGCGGATAAAATCCTGGAAGAAGCGAAGAAGCATCAAGTGGATGTGATAGGCCTGAGCGGCCTGATCACGCCATCGCTCGATGAAATGGTGCATGTGGCGAAAGAAATGGAGCGCCTGAATTTTAAAACGCCTTTGCTGATCGGCGGAGCCACCACCTCCAAAGTGCATACAGCGGTGAAGATCGCCCAGAACTATTCGGGACCGGTGGTTCATGTGAACGACGCCAGCAAATCAGTGCCGGTTGCGAGCAGCCTGATCTCGGAGGAGCTGCGGGCCGCTTTCATGGCCGATATCGACAAAGATTATGCGCGGGTACGCGAGCAAAATAAAAATGCCCAATCGCAGAATAAGTTCATTTCATTAGAAGAAGCACGGCAGAATAAGTTCCCTACCGACTGGAGTAAGACGGAGGTCCGAAAGCCTGCTTTCCTGGGCAACAAGGTGTTTGATCATTACGACCTGAAAGAGATTGCGGAATACATTGACTGGACGCCATTTTTCCACAGCTGGGAGATGAAAGGCTCCTACCCTAAGATCCTGAGCGACCCTACCCGTGGAGCCGAGGCTACCAAGCTCTTCAACGACGCGCAGGATATGCTGAAAAAGATCATCGATGAAAAATGGTTGCAGGCCAGGGCCGTCATTGGTATTTACCCTGCCAACACGGTGGGCGATGATGACATCGAGGTGTATGCTCCTGAGAATGCGTCCGACAAAGTGGCAACTTTCCATACCTTACGGATGAATACTAAAAAACCGGCGGGCCAATACAATGTGGCCTTATCGGATTTTGTGAAACCCGCACAGTCTGGCACTGACTATATCGGCGGCTTTGCGGTATGCACAGGCTTCGGCATCGACGAGCGAGTGGCGGCGTTTGAGAAGAACCACGACGACTACAGCGCCATCATGCTGAAAGCGCTGGCCGACCGCCTGGCGGAGGCATTTGCCGAGCTGATGCATAAACTGGTAAGAAAAGAAATCTGGGGATATGCCAAAGACGAGAGCCTGAAGAACGAGGAGCTGATCCGCGAAGAATATGCAGGCATCCGTCCTGCCCCGGGATATCCGGCACAACCGGACCATACGGAAAAACTGACTCTCTGGAAGCTGCTGGAGGTCGAAAAAAACACGGGCATTGTTTTGACCGACAGCCTGGCGATGGTGCCTACAGCGGCGGTGAGCGGACTGTATTTTGCGCATCCCGACTCTCATTATTTCGGCCTGGGCAAAATCAATAAAGAACAGGTGGAAGATTATGCGAAGCGTAAACGCATGCCTCTTGAGGAAGCTGAGCGCTGGCTGGGTCCGGCTCTGGGCTATTGATCTTATTATCGCGGGGATTCGGGTATATTTTTAAGAGCCATTTCAAACTGAGCTTATGCTTATAAGCTTAATTTTGCGCCGGCAATGCCCCACCTGAGTTCTTCAATGAAAAGCTTCGAAACCCGCTCCTACCTCGTGCACATTTATGACGATCTGTTGATCGTTTTCAAGATCAAAAAGAACAAGACCCTGCAGGCAACCGATGTATGGACTTCCCGAGACCAATCGGTAGATTATATTCCCGGCAAAAAATTCCTGGTGCTCCTTGAAGGAGATGAACAGGCTGCTATTTCGGGAGATGCCCGGAGGGCGGGCGCTTCGGCGGAATATGCAAAGCACGTTGCCGCACTGGCAATTTATAGCCCGAAGAGTTATGAAAAAGTGATGGGAAGCCTGTTCCTGAAGATCAATAAGCCGGTAGTGCCGATCCGCTTTTTCGATGACCGCGATGAAGCCATTGCCTGGCTGAGAGCACAGGCCGGCTAAGAGCAACACCACAATCGCAATGCTGAGCAAAACATCTCACCTTCACCTGGAATCTTCGCCTGAGTGGTTTGCCAGATCTCTCCCTTCACAGGCCTCATGGCGCATCATCAGCCTGACCGGGACAGGATCAAGCTCTTCAAAACCTGTTTATGATTATTTGCATTTTTTAGTACCCGGATACCGCGGATATCGTTATATTTATAACACACATTACAACCACCTATGAAGCATTTTCTCTTTTCTGTTCTCCTTCTTTTCATCAGCACCTGTTCCTTTTCCCAATCACTGCCTCCGGGAACCTATACCAGCACCAACAAAAAAGCAATATCCCTGTTTGAAGAAGGCAAAAAATTATTGGATGCCCGCAGTTATGAAAAGGCTATATCTAAACTGAATGATGCTATCGGCAAAGACCCTAATTTTATGGAAGCCTATGCCCTTATGGGGTTTGTATATATTGAAATCAATGATAATACCAAAGCTATTGAAAGTTTCAAAAAAGCACTTTCTCCTTATTATGTTAACAACTACTATCAATTAGGAGAACTTCAGTTTTATACCGGAGAGTATTCAAGTGCAAAAGCCAACCTTGAGAAATACCTTTCTTTTCCAAGGATAAATCCATCTGTGAAAGAGCAAGCTGAGTTTTTATTGAAATGTGCGAAGTTCGGAGAAGCCCAATTAGCCTCCCCCCTACCTATTAAACCTATTAATATGGGCTCTACTATAAACTCAGCTAATAGCGAATACCTTCCGAGTTTTAGTGCTGACATGAAATATTTCATTTTTACCCGGCAGTTTCTGGATCAGATGAATTGCGGAAGCAAAGAAAAAGGACAAGAAGATTTTTACATTTCCATTGATGGAAAAGAGTCTATTCCGATTCCAGAATTAAATTCGTCTTGCAACGAAGGCGCTCCATCCCTTTCTGTCGGTGGCGATTTTATGTTCTTTGCGGCTTGTGCAGACAGAAGCAATGCATACATGGGCGATAATACCGGTTATGGAAGCTGCGATATCTTTTTTTCTCAAAAAGTCGGTGGCAAGTGGTCAAAGCCTCAAAATGTAGGGCCTCCTATCAATACTGCTAACTGGGAAACACAGCCGAGCTTTAGCAGTGATGGAAAAACACTATATTTCGTTAGAGGCAGCTCCAGAACTTTAATAGGTGATATTTATTATTCAGAAATTGGAGAAGATGGAAAATTTAAAGAGCCTATTAAACTTGGAGACAACATAAATACTGCCAAAAGCGAACAATCCGTTTTTATACATCCTGATAATAGCACACTCTATTTTACATCTAATGGACGAGTTGGAATGGGAAGAACAGACATCTATCTAAGTAGGCGACAAGCAGATGGCTCATGGGGTGAGGCGATTAATTTAGGTTATCCAATAAACACAGTTGGTCAAGAATTTAAACTCATTATTGGCCCAGAAAGTAAATTTGGCTATTTCTCAACAGAACGACCTGATGGCTACGGAGCTATGGACATTTACAAGTTCGAACTGCCGGAATCCATAAGGCCGGAAAAGATTACCTATGTAAAAGGCTTAACTTACAATGCCAAAACCAAAGCGCCGCTCGATGCTTCCTTTGAGCTGATCGACCTCGAGACTCAGCAATCGGTGACCAAAGCCTTTAGCAACAGTTCGGGGGAGTTCCTGGTGACCCTGACGTCCAACCATAATTACCTGGTGAATGTGAGCAAGCCGGGCTTTCTCTTTTACAGTGATAATTTCTCGCTGAAAGACAAAGAGGCCGATTACAACAAGCCTTACCAGCTCGAAATTCCTTTGCAGCCAATTGATACGGGTTACACCATTGAGTTGAAGAACGTGTTCTTTGATGTGAACAAATGGGACCTGAAACCCGAATCGAAAGCGGAGCTGGAAAAAGTCGTGGCCTTCCTGAAAGCAAACCCTGGCCTGAAAGTGGAATTCGGCGGACACACGGACAACAGCGGTGACAAGGCTTTCAACAAAACCTTATCCACCAACCGTGCCAGGGCGGTGTACGATTATGTGATCCAGAACGGCGGCATTGCCTCTACCCGACTGTCATACAAGGGGTATTCGGATACGAAGCCAAAGGTACCGAACGACAGCCCGGAGAACAAAGCGAAGAACAGGCGGACCGAATTAAAAGTGCTGGGAAAGTAAATCAGTTGAGGAGATAGAGAGTTGGAGAGTTAAGGAATTAAAAATCTCAAATCAACAATCCCTTAACTGTGTAAATCCACAACTCTCCAACTCAATAACTGTTTAATTCAATAACTGAATATGATCGTTGGAAAACATATTACCAAAACATACGGGCAGCTGGAAGTGCTGAAGGGTGTCGATCTTCATATCCGGGAATCGGAGGTGGTATCGATCGTAGGCTCCTCAGGGGCCGGAAAAACCACGCTGCTAACCATCCTGGGAACACTGGACAAGGCCAGTTCGGGAGAGATCCTTTTCAACAACATCAACATCACTTCGCTTAGCGAAAAAAAGCTGGCGGCTTTCCGCAACCAGCACATCGGCTTCGTGTTCCAGTTCCATCATCTGCTTCCCGAGTTTACGGCGCTGGAAAATGTCTGCATTCCGGCTTTTATCAATAAGGCTTCTAAAAAAGACGCTGAACAAAAAGCCCTCGGCCTGCTCGACCTCCTGGGCCTGAAACACCGGGCGCAGCACAAACCCTCGGAATTATCGGGCGGAGAGCAGCAACGCGTAGCGGTGGCCAGGGCGCTTATCAACAGCCCAAAGGTGATCTTTGCAGATGAGCCCAGCGGCAACCTCGACAGCGAAAATGCCCGGAACCTGCATCAATTGTTTTTCCGGTTGCGCGACGAACTAAAACAGACCATCGTTGTTGTTACTCATAACGAGGCACTGGCCAATACCGCCGACCGCAAACTCGTGATGAAAGACGGTTTAATTCAATCCTAAGGACACAACCTATCAGCTTTTTGTCCAACATATCCATTGCCGAACTGCGCGTCCTGGTGAAAAAAAAGAACGCGGAGAAATTGTCGAAGTTCAACCGGCTGCTGCTATGGGTGAATTATGTGTGCATCATCTGTCTTTTGGGTGCTATTGCGTCCAAATACATTTCGCCTGAAAGCTTTTGGTTCCTGGCCTTTTTCGGACTAGCCTTTCCGGTAGCTGTTCTTCTCAACCTGCTGTTTATTGTTTACTGGCTGATGCAATTCAGGATCCATGCCCTGTTTCCGGTGATCGCTGTGCTATTGAGTGTTCCCACTTCCCTGGGCTATGTGCAGATCAGCTTTTCAAAACGGGAGGTATCGAACAAGGATATCAAGGTGATGAGCTATAACTCCATGCTGTTTGATCTGTATAACTGGAGCAAGAACAAACAAAGCCGCAACCTGATCCTGTCTTCCCTTGCAGAAGAGAACCCGGACATTTTATGCCTGCAGGAATTTTACACGTCCGAAGAAAAAGGGGATTTTAATAACATCGACACCGTCACAAACCTCTTAAGCACAAAGAACCACCACATTGCCTTCACCACAACTCTCCGGAATTTTGACCACTGGGGCATTGCCACCTTCACCAAATACCCTATCCTGAAAAAAGGCAAAATCGATTTCAATACACGGTCCAACAACATCTGCATTTATACGGATGTACTGATAGAAGGCGATACCGTCCGGATCTACAACATGCACCTGCAATCCATCAGCTTCAGTAAATCCGACTATAAATTCATCAATGCCATCAGGAACGATACCAGCAAGGTGAAAGATGAAATGGAGAACAGCAAAAGCATCTTACGGCGCTTAAAACGCGCATTTGTGAAGCGCTCGGGACAAGCAGATGCCATTGCCGCACATATTGCCAAATGCCGCTATAAAATCATCTTATGCGGGGATTTCAACGATACACCGGCCTCCTACGTGTACCGCACAATCAAGGGGGACCTTCAGGATGCTTTTATGGAAGCGGGCTCCGGCTTTGAACAAACCTACGCCGGAAACTTCCCGCGCTTCCGGATCGACTATATTTTACACAGCGATTCTTTTGAGTGTAAGAGTTATTATCATTTACCGGAAACACTAACCGATCATTATCCGGTGATCGGGTATTTGTCCTTAAAGAAATAATATATTTTGTACCGTCGTTGGATGACTGCTACGACCGCGACAATGAAGCGAGCAGATCCTCCAGGTAGTCCAATGTCATCGTAAAGCCTCCCTGGAAACCCATTTCAATCATCTTCTCCATGCGCTCCGCGGACTGGTTGTAGATGGTGATACGTACGGTTGTCGTTCCGTTTTGCTCGCTGAAGTTCAGATCCCAATCAGATCCCGGCAAATCAGGATTTCCATCCTTGTCTGCAAATGCATTCAGGTATTTGAAATTGGTCTCAGGAGTAATGGAAGTATATTCCTGAACCGACCAGTGTTCCTGGCCTTCGGGGCTTACCATCGCATAAAGCCTTTTCCCTCCAACTTTAAACTCCATCTTTTTCGTTCTCGACTCCCAGGGCTTAGGCGCCCACCATTGGTCAAGAATTTCCTGTTTGGTAAACGCATCCCACACCAGCGATTGGCCGGCAGCAAATTCCCTGTTTACAAATACCGTTCTGCATGCTTTATCAACGGTAAAATCAAATAGCAAATTGTTTTTCATGTTTTCTGTCTTTTAATGGTTCATTATACGTTGCTGATCAAGGCTGGCTTCGCAAATTCTCATATTAAGAAGCCAATCGGTTGCAAATATATAAGAAACCAAACGGTTTCGCAAATTATTTTTTCATACGCTTCTGATGCGTTGGCTATTGGCACCTTTGAATGATGCGCTTTAAAACCCCTAATAAAATGCCAAAACCGGATATTTTGGTGATGGTTAGCTCCACAACCTGCTGGATTGGCAGACACCTAATCTATAACTACAAGGCAACAATTGATAGAGCTTCATACATTTGGAATATGTAATTGTTAGCGTTGACCATGCCTCGCGCTGATCCCCGCACAGAAAGTCATCACCTTAACTTTAAGGCCCGGCCCCCGGAAATTCCCTGCCGTTCCATTACCTGTTGTTCTAACGATATGATCACTGTTGCGTTTGATTATTATTTTCATTTGCGCAGCATGAAGAAGAGGTAGAGTCACAGGACGTTGCGCTGCTTCCTTCTTCGGTTGCTGCCTCGGAGCATTCGCCGGGGGCGCATTCGGTTGTTGAACACTCCGTTTTTTCTGTGGTAGCGGCATTGTATTTCGTAACCTCGAAATAGCTCAGGAAACCGATACTTAAAATAAGGCCGATCCAAAAAACGGCCTTGTTGATCTTGACGTTACGCTTTTCTTTTGCCGTCGGCTCACAGGCGCAGCCATCAGTCGTATTGCAATTAAGCTTTGGCAATACATACAGCGAATAATACGAGATTGTAAACGATACCGCACTTACGGCAATTAAAACCGGCTCCAGCGCGCTGATAAGGGGAGAATTTGCAAGCGTTGCGGAAGATACCCCAAACAGAGAGGCAACAGGACTGGCACATACTCCAATGCAGGCGCCGCTTTTGCAGCAGGACAGTGCAATCGGAGCTGCTGAAGTAAGACCGCCGGTGATGGATGTCCAGAATGATTTTTTAGCTTTCATACGTGTTTAATTTGCTGTTTTATAATATTTGTTCCTGATCCAAAATGCTGCGTTTACCAATAGAATTAAGGCCGGCACTTCTACCAGCGGCCCGATAATGCCAACAAAGGCCTGCCCGCTGTTAATGCCAAATACGCCGATGGCTACCGCTATGGCGAGTTCAAAATTATTACCTGCCGCCGTAAATGCAATCGAGGTACTTTTTGAATAGTCTGCTCCCATTTTTTTACCAATAAGGAAGCTGATAAAAAACATAATAGCAAAATAGATGACCAAGGGCATTGCAATGCGCAATACATCAAACGGGATCTGTACAATTAACCCGCCTTTTAAGCTGAACATGACCACAATGGTAAATAGCAGCGCGACCAACGTGATCGGTGAGATCAACGGAATAAATCTGGTTTCGTACCATTCTATGCCCTTCAGTTTTACCAAAGCCAGGCGCGAGATTAAGCCGGCTGCAAATGGCAATCCTAAATAAATACCGACACTTTTAGCGATCCCGCCCATGGTAATATTTACTTCCAAACCTGGCATGCCTAACAAGGGCGGCAATACCGTAATGAAGAAGTAAGCATACACGCTATACAGCAGAACCTGAAAGATGCTATTTAATGCAATCAGACCGGCAGCATATTCCCTGTCGCCTTCTGCCAACTCGTTCCAAACTACTACCATGGCAATACAACGCGCTAAACCTATCAGGATCAGGCCAATCATGTATTCAGGATAGTTATGTAGGAAAAGGATGGCAAGCACAAACATGAGCACGGGGCCAATGATCCAGTTCAGGAACAGCGATGCGCCTAATACTTTCGTGTTGCGGAACACCTCACCCATTTTTTCGTAGCGCACCTTTGTCAGCGGCGGGTACATCATCAGTATTAACCCGATTGCCAGCGGAACATTGGTGGTGCCGCTTGAAAAGGAATTGATAAAGGTGGAAAACGAGGGAAAAACGTTGCCAATGGCGATACCTGCAGCCATAGCTAAAAAAATCCATAAGGTTAAGTATCTGTCGAGGAAGCTTAGTCTTTTTCTTTCTGCGGCCGGAGCGCAAGTGTTGGCAGTCATATTTGTTATTTGATTTTTGAAAAAACGTAAAGCGTTTCAAGGGCAATTTGCCGGCAGCGTTCATCGTACTTCTGATCTTGTTGCGGCGTGTTGTCAAAGACTTTGGGATCGTCGTAAGTTGTCCCGACTCTTAATTCAACACCGGGAATAAAAGGACAGTTTTCTTCCGCATCGCTACATGTCATAATGGCAGCAAATTCTGCCTGCGGGTTCTGGGGATCATTGTAAACTTTAGAAAAGCATTCGATTGGCTTTTGCTGATCGTCATACAACACATGAAACACCGTGTTTTTTTCGATGTCGATAGGCTTAATGTCGAAACTTATGCGTGTTAGGGCATTGATTGCATTCGTATGAAAGGCCGTAGCCTCGGTACCTCCTGAAAATGTATGGATGCCCGGGATGCCGTAAAATACGCTGGCTACCTTAGCCCACACCTGGCCGAAATGGCTGCGGCGCGAATTATGCGTGCAGATATAAACCAGGTTTACCGGCTTACCGGTCTGTTGCTTCTTTGCAATGTACTGCGAGATCTTCTCCAGGAGTTCTTTGCGCTCCTTAGAAATTGCACTGAACTCAGCTGTGAGCTCAGTGCAATAGGCTTTAATAGCTTGATACATACAAATGATTTAGCAGCATTTACCGCCGGGCGTGCAGGAGCTTTCTGCTTTTTGATCGCCCAGCAGGGATAAATTCACTTTTTGTTTTTCAGCCGGTATGCCGCAGGCATCGCTGGCAAGGCAGGCCGTTTGTTTATTGGTGAGCAGGAAGTTCTTTCCATCGTAATCAAGGCCGTATTTGCCAATGGTGTCGCTCTGATATTCAACTTCAATTTCTCCGTCCTCAATGCCTAATACTTTTTCAGAAAGTGCAATAATGGCGTTTAGCTTCTGAGGTGCAAGGCGGTGATCGAAGTCGCCCGCTTCCCATAGCTGGAAGTTAATGGTTTTCTCACGGCGTACCGTGCCGCCACAATCGATAAAATGCCTGTCGAGCTGCCCTACCTCGGTAACGTGGAAGTGTGAAGGAACAAAAGTACCGTTTGGTAATTGAAAGTTTACGGCTTCGGCAGTTGCCAGGTGCTTTTTAATTTCAGATAGTTTCATGTTCGTTCGTGTTTAAGTTTATAATTGTTAGTGTATCGTTATTTACCGATGAATAGAGGCAAATTTTTTTAAGTTGCTGCCACTGTGCTTCTACATTCCAATAAAAGGCAGCGTTGTCCGTGGCAATGCCTTACGGTAACTATCCTTAAAAAGCATAATGGTTATCCTGTAACTCTGCCATGATCATTAGCAGCATTTGGTTTTGTTGGTTGTGTAGGAAGTAAAGAGAGCGTCTAAATACGACTTAGCGGTTTCCCATTCCTTCTCGTCAATACAATAGCAGATCTTCACCCCGTCAATGTCGCCCTTGATCAGGCCGGCTTCTTTCAATTCTTTCAAGTGCTGCGAAACGGTGCTTTGTGATAAAGGGAGCTCATCCACAATATCGCCGCAAATGCACGCCTGCTTTTTGATGAGCAATTGCAGAATAGCAACGCGTGCGGGATGCGCCAGCGCTTTAGCATATTTTGCAATCTTGTTATCCTTGATTGTAAATTCTTCTGTTTTAGTTGAGCCCACGATACTGTTTATTTGGTATTGGTTATAGCTTTCCTCTGCCTCATTATGATCGTAAAAATACGATTAATAAGATACCGTCACCAAATTAATTTTGCAACAGAAAAGTAATACATTGATTGTAAGCACGTTTTTTTAACAGCAGGTGATTTTATTTCTTAATCTATCCCAATATTTAGATGTTCCTGGAGCTAATACCATGATGTGTAACAAACATATGATGATGCCCCCGGGTATGAGGTTTTTCACCAGCCAGATAAACGCCGGATAGTTGGCCGAGGCAGAAAAGTCTGTTCTGAAATGCACGGTTCCTCCGTCGAAGGACAATTTAATGATAAGATAAACAGCTATAGAAGCGAAATGAAAGCCGTTAACAAATAAATGTACAATATACTCCCAGCGTGGTAGACCATTCATAAGGGCCCTGCTATCTATCTCTATGAAGGCATCAATACCCAATACGATAATGTCGAAAACAACCAATACCATTCCTATATAAAAACAGGCTGTGCAGTCGTTTCTCAGGTAAAGAAAATACAGGATGCCGGGAAATAATATACCCCGGATCGTATGCATAATATGTTCTGTACGGCTCTCGGGATGTGCATATAGTTTGTATTTAAAGATGTGGAGGTAAAACCCGTCGTACAGTCCTAATAAGGCAAACAGGGTTACTAAGATAATAGCGAGTGTGAATGCGATTTCCATAATAGTTTTTTGATCGCAAAATTAGAAGGAAGTATGCCGGGACTATTTGACAAATGTCACATAATGGCTTTTACAGAACTTGTTTCCGGATCCGGCTTAATGTTTCTCTTGTAACGCCAAGGTAAGAAGCGATATGCTGAATTGCAGCCTTTTGAATAATGGAAGGTTGTTCCCGCAGCAAGCGCAGGTACTTTTCTTTGGCTGTTTCGCTGTTTAAGGTAGAGGCGTATTTTTCCATAACGATGTACTCTTTTTCTACAAGGATGCGGCCGATGTTTTGCCATACAGGAAAATCGCTGTAAAGCTGTTGCAGGTCGGCGTAATCGATTACGAGTAATTCGGTTGGTTNNTTTTAAAGGAGGCGGTGAGGTTGTTTTCGGTACAAAAGCAGTAAGTTATATCCTCACCCTTTTCATTGATATAAAAAGTTCTTAAAATGCCGGTATTTACATAGGCAGCTTGTTTGCACAAGTCCCCACTTTTAACAAAGTAGTCGCCTTTGTTTAATGTGAGCGGTTTATAAAGACAAAACGCTTTTTTCAAAGTCCTGATCGGAGATCGGAACCATGGTATTAAGAAAGGTTTTGAAGTTCGCCAAAGCATTCATTCGGCAAATGTAGACATTTGAGGTTATTAAACAATCGCAACCCGCTTATNNCGAACATATTGTCCGAGTCTTTGCTGCCAAAAGCCAAAAGAAGCCATCTCATTAGAAAAAATCGAGGAATTGAACGGTGGAAGTACGGGAATAGGAAAAAGTTATATTGCTTCAGCTATCGACCAACAAGCGTGTTGTTTGGGACATAAAGTTCTTTATCAGAACACCGGCAAGATGATGGCAAAACTAAAAATGGCTAAAGCAGATGGTTCGTATGCAAGGGAAATAGCTAAAATTGAAAGGCAAAATCTATTAATTCTTGATGATTTTGGATTACAACCCTTTGATGCGCAAGGGCGAGCAATGCTTATGGAAATAATCGAAGATCGTCACGGGAAAGCGTCCACCATAATTACATCTCAAATTCCGGTGAGTAAATGGTATGATATAATTAGCGAACAAACTATAGCCGATGCTATTCTTGATAGGATTGTCCATGAGTCTCACCGAATGGAATTAAA
>DGQK01000046.1 GCA_002390745.1 Bacteroidetes bacterium UBA4416
TACCGTAACGGATGCCAATAACTGTAAGGCGGTGGCAACAGCGCTGGTAAATGATATTGCAGGACCATCGGTAGCGGTGACGGGTACCCTTGCCGTGAAATGTTTCGGCGGAAGCGACGGTGCAGCAACCACAACCATTACGGGAGGTGTGATGCCTTATACCATTGGCTGGAACAATAACCCGGCGACGACCCAGAATGTGAGTAATTTCACGGCTGGCCCTCATAACATTACCGTAACGGATGCTGCGGGCTGTGTGGGAACAGCGAGTGTGATCATCAGCCAGCCTTCACAGCTGGTGAGCGCCATCAGCAGCTTCTCGAATGTCACCTGCTTCGGGCTTACCAACGGGCAGGCAACGATGAGCGTGAATGGCGGCACTCCCGGCTATACTTACAGCTGGACCCCATCGGCACAAACCTCTTCGGTAATGGCCAACGTGGGAGCCAATACCTATACCTGCAGCGTGAAGGATGCCAACAACTGCGCTACCTCGCAGGTCGTGACGATTGCCCAGCCACAGTCTTTGGTGATGGCAGCTTCCAGCTTCAGCAACATTTCCTGCTTTGGCGGCAACAACGGGCAGATCTCGACCACGGTGCAGGGCGGCACGCCGGGCTACACTTACAACTGGACACCTGCCCAGCCTAACAGCGGTGTGCTGGGAGGCTTGTCGGCAGGAGGCTACAGCCTTACCGTAACGGATAGCAAAACCTGCTCGATCAACGCTAACTTCACAATCCTGGAGCCATCGGCCCTGACATCGAACTATACGTCTTCCCCGGCCAAATGCGGCCTGGCCAATGGCACCGCGACGGTGACCGCTGGTGGCGGCACGCCGGGCTATACGCTGAACTGGAACATTGGTGCGCAGCAAGGCCCTACAGCCACAGGCATGGGCCCCGGCTCTAACTGGACCTGCGTGATCACTGACTCCAAAGGCTGTACACGCACCCAAACGGTAAGCGTGGCGGATGCACCAAGCCCGGTGATCACCAACGTTACCACAACAGCGCCTACCTGCTTTGGCTCGCAAAACGGATCCATCGCTGTGACCTATTCTCTGGGAACTCCCGGCTATACCGTATCCTGGTCGAACCCGATCAACCCGGCCACACAGGTAACCACAGGCTTAACACAGACAGCCACGGGAGTAGGCTCAGGGACATACAGCATGACGGTGACCGACAGCTATGGCTGCAGTGCCGGAAGCTTTGCTACAGTGGCCTCTCCTAATATCCTGCTGCTTAATGTTTCGCCAAACCAGACGATCTGCTACGGCCAAACGGCCCAGATCTTTGCAGCAGGCTCCGGAGGTACTCCCGGCTACACCTATACATGGTCGCCGGCATTTAATGCTACCGGCGGCCCGCACACTACGCCGAGCCTGAGCACAACCACGCAGTACAATGTAAATATGACGGATGCCAACGGGTGCACAACGGCGCCAAAAGTGATCACGGTAAATGTGACTCCGGCCTTGAATATTGTGGCAACGACAACAACGGTGTGCCATAACCAGCTGGTGGCTTTAACGCCAACCATGACACTGAACGGAAACGGCGGGCCTTATAGCTATAACTGGAGCACAGGAGGAAGCGCTGCTACAGAAACGCTCACAGCAGTGAATACGACTCCCGGTACACCAAAAACGTATACGTATAATGTGATCGCCAGCGACAACTGCTCTCCGACATCTTCGGCAGTATTTACAGTGGTGGTAAATCCATTACCAACCGTTTCCTTTACTGCGAGCCCGGCTTCCGGTTGTGCGCCACTGATGGTAACGCTTACAGGCACCAGCGACAGCCCTTCCAATACATTCCTGTGGAGCGATGCGCTGACAGGAAGCGGTAATCCTACATTTGTGACGCTGAAAGATTCAGGGAAGCATTCTGTATCGCTGTTGGTGACCAACCCGGCAACAGGCTGTAAGAACATGCTGACGCAAACGGATATCATTACGGTATATCCGAAACCGAAGGCGTCGTTCATTGCAAATCCGCAAAGCACCAGCATCCTTGATCCTACGATCAACTTCACCAATACAAGTATTGGCGGAGCCTCTTACCTTTGGGATTTTGGCGATCCTGCGGCAACCGGTGGCATGAACAATGCCATCACGTTTAACGCTACCCACTCCTATGCCTATGTGGGGCCTTACAACGTCAACCTCGTGGTAACATCGAGCCATGGCTGTACAGATGTTGCGCTGGTGCCGGTTGAGATTACTCCTGACTTCGCACTCTATATCCCGAACACCTTTACTCCGGATGGAAATAATGTGAACGACTTCTTCCAGCCGATGGGCGTGGGCATCAATGAGGACAACTACCGCATGGATGTATACGATCGCTGGGGTGAAGTGATCTTTACGAGCAACAACTTCCGCAAGGGTTGGGACGGCTCGGTGAAAGGCAACGGAAAAATGGCAGAGCAGGGCGTGTATGTTTATAAGCTTATGGTATACGACCTGCAGGGCAACAAGCATCCGTTTGTAGGACACGTCACGGTGCTGATCGGAAACACAGAATAACTTCAAAACGGTTTTATATGGAAAAGGCTTCCCCGGCGGGGAGGCCTTTTTTATGCCACAATCTTCAAAAAGCGCAAATATGTAAACGCAATAACGTATCTTTGCAGACTTACTGATTTATAGATGAAGAACATACGTAATTTTTGCATTATTGCGCATATTGATCACGGAAAGTCCACGTTGGCTGACAGGTTGTTGGAGTATACAAATACCATTTCGAAACGGGAAATGCAGGCTCAGGTACTGGATGATATGGACCTGGAAAAAGAGAGGGGCATTACCATCAAAAGCCACGCGATCCAGATGGATTACAGCTATAAGGGCGAAAAGTACATTCTGAACCTGATCGACACGCCCGGCCACGTTGATTTTAGTTATGAGGTGTCACGTTCCATTGCAGCCTGCGAAGGCGCTTTGCTGATCGTTGATGCCGCCCAGGGCATCCAGGCACAAACCATTTCCAACCTTTACCTGGCCCTGGAGCACGACCTTACCATTATTCCTATTTTAAATAAAATCGATTTGCCAAGCGCGGATCCTGAGGTCGTTAAAGACCAGATCGTAGACCTGTTGGGTTGCGAGCGGGACGAGATCATGTCGGCATCGGGCAAGACCGGCCTGGGTGTGCACGAGATCCTTGAAGAGATCGTAAACCGCATCCCGCCGCCGAAAGGCGAGGAAGATGCTCCTTTGCAGGCCCTCATTTTCGACTCGGTATTCAACTCGTTCCGGGGCATCATTGCTTATTTCCGCATCTATAACGGAAGCATCAAAAAAGGAGAGAAAGTAAAATTCGTGAACACGGGGATGGAGTACAATGCCGATGAGATCGGGGTGTTGAGGCTGAAGCAGGAGCCGCGCGACGTGGTGAAAACAGGCGATGTAGGCTATATCATTTCCGGGATCAAGGAAGCAAAAGAGGTAAAGGTAGGCGATACGCTTACGACGGTAGCCAATCCCTGCAAGGAAGCGATCCTTGGCTTTGAAGAGGTGAAGCCGATGGTGTTTGCGGGTATCTACCCGGTAGATACGGAAGACTTTGAGGAGCTGCGTTACAGCATGGAAAAGCTGCAACTGAACGATGCTTCTTTAACCTGGGAACCGGAATCCTCTCTGGCCCTTGGCTTTGGCTTCCGATGCGGCTTCCTGGGCATGTTGCACATGGAGATCGTACAGGAGCGCCTGGAGCGGGAGTTCAATATGACGGTGATCACGACTGTTCCGAACGTGTCTTACATTGCCTATAAAACCAACGGAGAGGTAGTGACGGTAAATAACCCGAGCGACCTGCCGGATCCGGCAAGAATTGATTATATCGAAGAGCCATACATCAAGGCGAACATTATTACCAAGTCCGAGTTTATCGGCCCGGTGATGAGCCTCTGCATTGAAAAGCGCGGGGTGATCGTAACACAGAATTATCTGACGGCCGACCGTGTGGAACTTGTATTCGAGATGCCTTTAGGAGAGGTGGTGTTCGACTTTTTCGACCGCCTGAAATCCATTTCCAAAGGCTATGCGTCGTTCGATTACCATCCGATCGGCATGAAGCAATCCGACCTTGTCAAACTGGATATCCTTCTGAAAGGCGAGCCGGTAGATGCCTTGTCATGCCTGATTCACAGAAGCAACTCTTATAACTTCGGGAAAAAGATCTGTGAAAAGCTGAAGGAGCTGATCCCGAAGCAACAGTTCGAAATTCCTATCCAGGCAGCGATTGGGGCCAAGATCATTGCCCGTGAAACCATCAGCGCCATCCGTAAAGATGTAACCGCCAAGTGTTATGGTGGCGACATCAGCCGTAAGCGAAAATTACTCGAAAAGCAAAAAGAAGGTAAGAAGCGTATGAAAGCCGTTGGTAATGTAGAGATCCCGCAAAGCGCCTTCATGGCGGTACTGAAACTGAACGATTAAGCCCGAAAGAGCCGAAGCTGAAAGACCTCAAAGAGTTAAGACCTTTGAGGTCTTGTGTTTTTCACGCTCGCCAGCCATAGGAACAAGGCCTGGAAGAAGATAAAGAAAGTGACACCCGATTGTGTTTCGAGGGTGTCTTCCGTAAGAAAGGAAAGCAGGGCAATGAGGAAGAATGGCCAGTACAGCAGATGCAAGGTTCGCCGCAGGCGGATGGCAGGCAGGAATAAATACACAAGGAAGAATGCAAGCCCGCAGAGCCCGAAGGCCACGCCCACAGCCAGGTATTGGTTATGGCAGCGCAGGCGCCACTCCGGCGCGAGCCGGGAGTCCAGCGACACGTAAGCGGCATTAAATGAGGCCTGGATATCGCCGGTGCCTACGCCAAACCAGGGATGCCCGCGAATAATGTAACAGGCCGTTTTCCAGAACTCAAGCCTCATCATCAGTGTGTGCCCCGAAGGGTTTTCGCCGCGCCTGTATTTGGTGTACTCCCAGATGAGCTCGTGCCAGCGCGTAACAAGGCCGGTTTGCTGCGCATAGTGCACATTGGAAACGCCTTTCTCTATGTTGTGGATATCGGCATCGCTCAACGCGTGGATGGCCGCCGAATCCTTGTTGAGGCCCTTGCTGGCCAGGTAGCGGATGATGGTAAAGCGTAGCTGATTTCCCTTCCGGTCCTTTCCCCCATAAGACAAAGCGCTTTTCTGCTCCCATTCTTTTTTCAGCTCGGTATCGTTGATGTTGACGGTGATGAGGTTGCCGTTCTCGGCCAGGCCAAACAGTGTATCCTGAAGGTAAAGGCGGCCGCCGGCAGTGGCGTGGCGCAGCTTATTGGCGGGCTGGCCGGCTACGGGATCGTACATGTGCAGACCCTTAGCGGCGTAATAGGCTGCAATCACACACAGGCAGGCGAACATACCAACGATTGCCAGCGATATGCCTTTGCGAAAGCGCAGCATGCTATACACCAAAAGGAGCAGAGACACCACGATGAGAAGGCAAACAAAGCCGGTAGCCATTTCGAGCCGGTACATGAAAAAGAAAAGCCAGGCGCAGCCCACGGCAAACAGGAGGCGAAGCGCCGGCGATGTTTCGCGGTAAAGAAAGTACAGCATGCCGCAGATGGCAAAAGCGATGAACAGGGAGAAACGGATGTGCGACATGAAGATGGAGGCCTGTCTGACATCGAGCACGACTTTTTTGGTGAAGCCCGCATACACGGCAAAGCAGAAGAAGGAGCTGAGAAGTACTGCGCCGAAAAAGAAAAAGAACAGGGTCCGGAATTCCTTTGGGGACAAAGGTTTTGTAGAAAAAAACAACAAGGGAAGAATGAGCAGGGGTAGTTTGTTTCGCAGATCGTCGAGCCCGCTTTGCAACTGTGAAGTATAAGCCATCCCCAGGAGGTGAAGCCCATAAAAGGCGATCAGCAGCCAGAAAATCCTATTGGAACGGAGGCGTTCCCATTTGATTTTGAAATCGCCTTCCAGCAGCCAGTTGCCGGCCATGATGATTTGCGGGATGCTGGTAGGCACTGTACCGAACATCATCCCCGCGCCCAGGCCCACCAATGCGGTGAGAAAGATATAACGATGCCAGATAGGAGGAAGCACAAATAATTCAGTAAAGGGTGTCTGCGTTTAAACGGGCTTAAGTAAGCGATTTGTCCGCGTAAAAGCAACGCTAAAAGCCGGGAATTATTGCGAAAGAGCGAAAACTGAAACAAGCTCATCGTGTAATATGTTTAATTCATGTATCACCTTTTAAAACAAGCAAAAATGTATTTTGTGTTTAACTGATTATGTAATAAATTACAAAATGGGCTTGTTCCGGGCCGGAAGCTTTTTCATCTTTGTGAAGGAGATTTAAAAATAAACACTTAAAATTTATAACCATGAAAACAAACCTTATTAAAAAACTGGCGACGCTGGCATTCAGTGTGTTTGCCATCGGGAGCTTTGCACAGTGCCCAACCATGACGGGGATCTATGTGCAACCCGGCACGGGTACCGCTACGGTTGCGGCCATGATGACGCCATCTACCAGCGTGGGGACAGGCTCTTTTTACTGGACGGTAAGCCCGTCGGCCTTCTCGGTTCCTATTACAGGATCAAATAATTCCATGCAGGCGCTGTCCTTTACGTCTACGGGGATCTACACCGTGTGTGCCTATTACACGGATTCCACCACGATGTGCTCGGCCTCAACCTGCACTACTATCAATGTGAACTCAACCGTTAACACCTCCTGCAATGCGGCCTATACGTCATACACGGATTCTACCAATTGCTGGACCTATTTCACCAATGCCTCTACCGGCACCAACCTCACCTATAAGTGGTACCAGATGCCAGGCATGTCGCTGATGAGTACAGTGGCCAATCCGGCCTTTACCCTCGGCAATGGCAGCCATACCATCGCCTTGTATACTTATTCCAACGGCGTATTTTGTGATTCGACGGTACATACCGTGAATGTTAATTGCAATCCGTCAGGCGGAAACTGCAACGCTTCTTTTACCTACTCTGTATTGCCTAACTGCGGCGCTTATTTCTACAGCACTTCTACCGGCACGAACTTAACATACGAATGGAGGAACAACGGATATCCGGGCATTCTCAGCACAGCAAACAGCTTTACAACCACGCTGCCCGCAAGCAGCAACTGGATCAGCCTCTACGTATTCTCCAACGGGCAATTCTGCGATTCTACAACCGTGAACGTGAACTGCAACACTCCTTGCCAGGCCAATTCACAGTTCACCGTGTTTGCCGATTCGGTGAATGCCGGAAACTACTTTGCCTATAACCAATCTACCGGCTCATCGGCCCTGACTTACCTGTGGGATTTCGGTGACGGCAACACCTCCACGCAAGCCTATCCTTTCCACCAGTATGCTACTCCGGGCCACTACATCATTTGCCTGACGGTAACAGCAAGCTCCGGATCGGTAAGCTGTTCTGATATCAGCTGCGATTCATCAAGCGTGCAGCGGATCGCCTCAGGATACCTGATGAGCAGGCTCCATGTAGTTCAAAGCGCGACGGCAGTGAAGGAGAACAGCCTCCTCAAAAACCTGAGCGTGTATCCTAACCCGGTTGACAACGAGCTGACAATTGAAGTAGAGCTGGCCAGGGAAGAAAAGGTTTACTATGTGATCACCGATGCTTTAGGAAAAGTAGTCGCTAAGAACGAGCTTGGCTCTTCTAAAACAACCATTAATACCGCAACGTTGGACCGGGGAATTTATTTCTTGTCCGTGATCTCAAACAACCAGGTTCTTAAAACAACCAAGTTGATGAAATAACTCCAAAGTTCAAACGTTCAACATAAAAGTCTGTCCCTGGGGTTAGTGGGACAGACTTTTATAATTTAATCCAGATGCGAAAATACCTATATATCACCGGCCTTACGGTTGCCAGCACCATACTTCCCGGAAAGCTTTATGTGCAGCTGTTTGTAGCGGTCATGAAGAAGATCCGGCCACGCGATCTAGACCTTGGTGCTTAGCCACTCGCAGTAATTGATAATGGTTTGAGGCTGCTCCTTTTCGGAGTACTTCCGGAGGAAAGCATTGATCTTGTCCTTCATCGGACGCCACGACGAATAGTCGCTCCTGATATAGTGCCGGATCAGCTGAAGCACGGCGATCTCGATGACCAGGGTTTCCTTATTTTTCAGTTCCGGTAATTTTTTGGCAATAGAGGCAGCCAGCTTTTCGGCGAGCTCAATTTCATGGCTTTCCATTTTGTTGCACAGTTCAAATACCGAAATTTTTACCCGGAAAGCCTCATCGTAATTTTTGAAGGCATCGCTCACATAAAGCTGCACCAGGTATTTCCCGGCGGCCTTGTATTTCTGGATATCGAAATGCGTGATGGCCAGGTTTAGAAGTACAAAGCCGATGTAGTTCGGCGTATCCCTGATGACAGGCTGTTTCCGGGCCTCTTCGAGTGTTTCGATCGCCTTTTCGGGATTGGTTTTGCTATAGTTGTTTACGAGAATATTGTAATAATAGAACACATACTTTTCGTACCACAGCTTGTTATACTCCTGTAAGGCCTGCTGCAGGCGTGCGGCGTATTGCAGGGCCTGCTGGTATTTTTTGAGCACGTAGGAGGCGTTGCACATATACACATACAGCTGTATTTTGATCTCATGCGTTCCTTCATGGAAGAGCTTGTCTTTTTCAAAATCGGCATCCGATTGGGTGAGGTAGCTTTCCAGGGCCTTATAATCCTGGGAAAGCAGGAGGAGCCGGCAGATGTTTTGAAACACTTTGAAACGAAGGGTAGCGCTGTTCTTCACATATTCCATACGCTGCGTTTTTTCGAGTGTAGAGTGCAGCCATGCTTTGAACGACTTGGTAATAGCGAGGTTCTGCGTGGTTTTTAGCTTGTAGGAAAGCAGCGAGAAATTATTTTCGAGCTCACGAAGCAGGGCGAGGCGGTTGGAGTTCTCCTCCCTTTTGCTGATGTAGGCTTCCGGCGACTCCTTGATGTGCTGCAGGCTAAGCTGGATGAAGAGCTCGTAAATGCTTTCCAGGGTGGTGAAGTCTTCCTGGGCAATGGCTTTTTTTTCGCTTAGCTTCAGGTAGTGCTGGGCCAGCTGGGGCTTGTCTTTCTTATGAAAGATCTTGGCAATGATAAGCAGATGAAGCGCTTCAATCCCTTTTTCGTTGCGGTTGAGGTTGGAAAGGACCACACCGATATCGTCGCTGATCTTATTTTTGAGCCTGTAATATCTGCTATCTGATTTCCCGGTTTTATAGATCAGCTTAAAGTGCCTGGCGTCGTCCCACTCCGGATTTTGCTTGATACTATCGAAAAGCTCAATATCAATGCGGTTATCAAAGTTATGCGTCCGCCTGGAATAAAGCTTATAGCTTTTGATTTCTTCTTTTTCTAGGGATGAAATGATGTTTTGTAGAATATCCATTTTTTGAATATGTAATGAAATTTAAATTTACTAATTTTATGTCTGAAAAAAGAACTAACTTGGAATTGAAATCCTGATTCAATGAAAACACTGCTTTATATTCTGGCGTTATTAATTTCGGCATGCGGTCTGGCACAGCCGCAGCTGGGCATGGCTGTCAATTACACGGTTGCTCCGTCTTCCGCACTTTCGGCAACACCGGGCATCGCTTATTCCAATACCATCAGCATCAGTTGCATGGTCATCAACAGGGGAACCAGCACCTTCAGCGCAGGCATATCGTTGATGAGGGTTGTAAAAACAGGAACAACCACAAGTACAGCCCGGGCTATTTATACGTCAAGCACCACAACGATCATTCCTCCCGGCGATTCATTGATTGTTACGGGCACAGACAGCATCACAGCACTTGCCTATAAGGTCAATGGCAACGGCAATACCATTGTCGTATGGCCGATCTCATCCGGAGCGGCAACCAAAGACAGCCTGTTTGCCGGCCCGGTATATGTAAATGATCCCACAGGCATCCGGGAGCTCGACAAAAACCAATTGTTTATCTATCCGAATCCAGCCAGCCAGATGCTCTTCATCCGGGCAGAAACAGGCAAGCGCTACAAAGAGCTCGTCATTTACGACATGCAACTGAAAGCCCTTGTGCAGAAGCCTTTCCAGGAGAGTACCGACATCAGCGCCCTGCCTCCGGGCACTTACATCATCTCGGTAAAAGATGAAGACGGCAAGGTCTACAGCTCGCGCTTTGTGAGGAACAATTAGAATCCCGGCGCCAACCGGCATATTTCCGGCGAATAGTTCGTATCATTGCCCTGAATCAGAAGGGCTGTGAAGCCTGAGCATTATGCACATCGAAAAACCATCGGCTCAGCAATTTAACGAAATTATCAGGCTCATCGGGCAGTTTGAGCTCGATGACCGCGAATTGCAATCCACGCAATTTTTAGCTGCGGTATCGGAAAATGCCCTGCTGGGTTTCGGGCGCATCCGCGAATATGCCGCCTGCAGCGAGCTTTGTTCGCTGGGTGTGGTGGAGCCCTTGCGTTCCAAAGGTATCGGTAGTAAACTCGTGCAGCAGCTCATTCGACAGGCACAGCAGCCCTTATACCTCGTTTGCATCATTCCCGGATTTTTTGAGCCCCTGGGATTTAAGCAAGCCCTGGACTACCCTCCGGAGCTTGCGCAAAAGCTCGACTATTGCCGCGAATCGCTCAGTGTGCCCGAAGAATATGTAGTGATGAAATATGAACAGGGCGCAGCCAAACGGTTTTAATTTTTAATTTTGCGCGTTACATTTACATTATGAGTTATATCATTTCAGGAATACAACAATTAGGCGTAGGGAATACCGACGTGAAGGAAACCTTCAGGTGGTACCGCAAAGCCTTCGGTACGGACATTAAGATCTTTGAAGAAGCGGCGATGGCGGAGCTGATGTTGCCCTACACGGCCAACAAGCCTCATGCGCGCCATGCGATCCTGGCGATCAGTATGAACGGCGGCGGCGGCTTCGAAATCTGGCAGTACACCAGCCGTAAGGCAGAGCAGGCAGCCTTTACCATTCAGCTGGGCGATCTGGGGATTTTTGCCGGAAAGATCAAGTCCTATAATATACAAGGTTCTTACGACCACCTGAAGCAATTCGGGGCCACCATGCTTACCGGCATTACCGTCGCTCCCGATGGCCGCAGGCACTTCTATATCCACGATCTCTGGAAAAATGTATTTGAGGTGATCGAGGAAAAAACATCCTGGTATCAGCAAAAAGACTTTACAACCGGAGGCATACTCGGCGCTGTGATCGGGGTGAAAGACATCGACCGCTCCATTGGCCTTTATAAAAACGTGTTGGGCTTTGATAAAGTGATCAGCGACAGTACCGCCGTATTTGAAGACTGGAAAGGAGTAGAGGGCTCTCAGAAAACATTCAGGCGCGTGGTGCTCCGCAACTCCAGGCCGCGTGAAGGCAGCTTCGGGCCTTTGCTGGGCGACAATGAGATCGAACTGATCCAGGCACTCGATTATACACCACGCAAAATTTTTGAAAACCGTTTATGGGGCGACTGCGGCTTCATTCACCTGTGCTTCGACATCAAGAACATGAAAGCCCTGGGGGAAGCCTGTATCAAAGCAGGACAGCCATTTACCGTAGACGGTGGCGCAGGTTTTGAAATGGGGGAGGCCGCCGGCCATTTCACGTATATCGAAGATGCCGATGGGACGCTGATCGAATTTGTGGAAACAAAAAAGCTGCCGGTCGTAAAAAAAATAGGCTGGTACCTTGATCTGCGGAAACGTGATCCGAAAAAGGCATTGCCGAATTTTATCCTGAAAGCGCTGAGGTTTAGCCGCGTGAAGGATTAATTCTTTTTAACCACATAGAAAGAGCGGGATCATTAAAATCATCATTAAGACCGTTAAGAACAGCGATCAACTATGTTCCAGGAGGGATCAAAATCTGCATGCCTTCTGTGGCTTCAAAAAACGTTGTTCTTTATGTGACTATGTGGTTTAAGTTCTGTTTTCCCCATAAATCCCTACGAAAAGCCGCTTGTGTACAAAGCGGCTTTTTCTTTGGCCAATCAATAAAATAATCGCACTTTTACTATTCAAACCCGTGAAATGAAAGTGAAATACACCCTGTTTGCTACTGCCGTAATGGCTTTGGCGGTAGCCTGCTCCACGACCAAAAAGAACAAAAAAACCGAAGAGCCGGTAAGCATGAACGAGCCGGCCATCCTGCTGGATACCATCAAGGTCCTGGCGGAGGAAACACCTAAAAAAGCGGTTTACCGCGCAACGGAAACCAAACTCAGCGATATCATCCACACCAAACTCTGGGTCAGCTTCGACTGGCAGAAGTCGCAACTGATCGGAAAAGCCGAGATCCTGGCGAAGCCTTATTTCTACCCGACCAACATGCTCTACCTCAATGCCCGTGGTATGGAGATCAAAAGCGTGAAGGGAACGGCGCTGGTATATAAGCCCATCATCGTCAAAAAAGGACAAAAGGTAAGCGAAGAGGATTCTTATACAAAACTGCCGCTGAACCTGAAGTATGTGTATAGCAACGACTCCATCCGCATCGACCTTGGCAAGGTCATGACCAATGAGCAGAAGTACATCATCGAGATCGAATATGTTGCCAAACCCAATGAACTGAAGAAGAATGGCGGAAGCGATGCGATCAACGATGACAAAGGCCTGTACTTCATCAACCCTACAGGCGCTGACCCTGATAAAATGCCGCAGATCTGGACACAGGGAGAAACACAGTCGAACTCGGTATGGTTCCCAACCATCGATAACCCGACGGAAAAAATGACCAACGAGATTTACATGACCGTGGATGATAAATACACCACGCTCTCCAACGGCCTGCTCAGCGACTCTAAGAAAAATGCCGATGGCACACGCACCGACCATTGGAAAATGGACCTTCCGCATGCACCTTACCTGGTGATGATGGCGGTAGGAGAATTTAAGAAAGTAACGGACGAGCCCTGGAATGGCCGGGAGATCAGCTACTACGTTGAAAAGGAATACGAGCCTCATGCCAAAGCCATTTTCGGCAAGACCAAAAAAATGATAGACTTTTATTCGGATAAATTAGGAACGCCCTATCCCTGGGCAAAGTATGCACAGATCGTCGTGCGCGATTATGTGAGTGGCGCCATGGAAAATACCACGGCCACGCTGCATGGTGATTTTATCTGCTACCAGACCACGCGTGAGATGATCGACGGTGCCAAAGGAGAAAGCACCATTGCGCATGAGCTGTTTCACCAGTGGTTTGGCGACTATGCCAGCTGCGAGAGCTGGAGCAACCTCACGCTCAACGAGTCCTTTGCCACCTATGGGGAATATTTATGGGAAGAGTTTGCCAATGGCCGCGATGCTGCCGACGACCACAGCGCCTCGTCGCGCTTCGGCTACTTTGCGCAATCGGCACAAAAGCAGGTTGACCTGGTGCGCTTTGATTATGCCGAGCGCGAAGATATGTTTGACGCCTTCAGCTACAATAAGGGCGGGCAGATCATCCACATGTTGCGCAAGTACGTGGGCGACGATGCCTTTTTTGCGTCGCTGAAATTATACCTCGAAAAACATAAATTCAACACTGCCGAAGCTCACGACCTGCGATTGGCCTTTGAGGAAGTAACCGGCGAAGACCTGAACTGGTTTTTCAATGAATGGTATTTTGCGAAAGGGCACCCGGAGCTGGAGATCCTGAAGTCCTATGACGCCGCCTCCAAAAAAGTAAAGCTGGAGATCACGCAGAAACAGGATTTTAAGCAAACGCCACTTTATAAACTGCCAATCGATATTGACATCTATGCCGGTGGAAAAAAAGAACGTAAGCGCATCTGGATCGACGATGTGAAGAATACTATCCTGCTGGATGCCGCTTCCAATCCGGATCTGGTAAATGTAGATGCGGAAAGGCAATTGCTGGCAAAAACAACTTACGTTAAAAGCAAAGAGGAATATATCTTTCAATATAAGAATGCGCCGCTCTGGGGCGACCGTAGTGAGGCCATGGCTTATTTTAAGGAGCACATGGCTGATGCGGATGTGTATGCGCTCGTGAAAACCATTGCGAAGAATGATGCCTGGCGTAAGTTCAGGAGCGATGCCATTGCAATGCTGAGCGATGTGGCCAAAGACAAGGAAGCGGATCTGAAGCCTTTGTTCCTCGACCTTGCCAATACGGACGCAAATACCAAAGTGAGAGCGGCAGCCATTAAGGCCTTATCGGCCAATTACATAGGAAGCGACCTCGATGCCCTCTATGAAAAAGCGCTCGGTGAGCAATCGTATGCGGTGGCTTCGGAAGGCTTTGATGCGATTGCAAAGACCAACCCCGGGCTGGCCATGAAAAAAGCAAAAGCCCTGGAAAATGAACCTGCCAAGGAAATCATCTATTCCATCATGGATTTGTATGCAAGGAATGGTACTGCCGAAAACCATGCATTTTTTAAAAGCGCCAGGAAACACTTTAGCGGCTTTGAGCTGATGGCTTATGCGAATATGTATGGCAAATTTCTGAAGCGTATTTCGGATCCGGCAGTAGCACTGGATGGCGCCAACGAGATTGCGAAGCTCGGCAAATCGGATAACAAATATGTGAAGTATGCGGCACAAAAAGTGATGAAGGATAACCTGCTGAACGTATGGCAGGACAAGGAAGACAAGCTGAAGGCAAAGATTGCCAAAGCAGAAGCGGATAAACAGGATGCAACGGCGCTTACGGCCGAATTGAAAACGGTATCGGATACCAGGAAACAAATCCAGGAGTTGTATACGTCGATCAGGAAGTAGGCATCTAAACCACATAGGCACATAGAAACATAGATAAGAACCAGATAGAATTTTCTCAGCAGGATAAGCAGAAACAAATACGGAATAGTTATTCTCAGGAGTAAAACATAGGAATAATGAAAGGCTTGACAAAGAAATACCTCGATGATCTAACCTACGAGATTATAGATTCGTGCATTGAGGTTCACAAGGAGTTGGGGCCAGGTTTATTGGAATCTATCTATCACAAGTGTTTAAAAAAGGAATTGGGAATAAGAAGAATAGCATTCACTTCGGAATTATCGATACCTGTTTTTTATAAAGGGGATACAATCGATGCTGATTTGAAATGCGACTTGTTTATTGAAAATACGATAGTATTAGAACTTAAAGCTGTGGACAGGATGTTGCCGTTATATGAGGCCCAGTTGTTAACTTATATGAAGCTGTTAGAAGTGCCAAAAGGCATTCTTATTAACTTTAATGTAAATAATATTTTCCATGACGGCCAAAAAACATTGATCAATAATTATTTTAGGTTAATACCGGACTGATAGAAAACTATGTTTACTTTTCCATCTATATTAATATAATCGATACAACTAATGATCAAAACCCTCTATGTCTCTATGTGACTATGTGGTTAATAACAACGCAATGAAAAAACAAACACTCTTTTTATCAATGGCCTTATGCTACGGCATAGGCGCTCAGGCACAAAATAAGCTGCTGACCATCCAGGAAGCCGTATCCAAAGGACGTACCACGCTGGCGCCTAAACGTCTGCAGGGAATTTCCTTCGTGGCAGGCAGCGATAAATTTTCCTACATCGATGACAATGTGGTGAAAGTAGGAGACAATGCCACGGGTAAAACCATCGATGCCTTGTCGCTCAAAGACCTGAACGCAAACCTGAAATCCTCGCAACGGGATACACTGACTGCGATTGGCGCGGTGACCTGGAAGAATGCCAACCAGTTTTATTTTTCCAATAAAAAAGGAGAATGGATCTATTCGCTTGACAAGAAGAATGTCACGGAAAGCGACCGCAAGGAAGAAGAGACAGGTTTGGAATCGTACGAGAAGGAGCCTGTAACCGGCGCTATCACTTACTGTAAGAACTACAACCTCTATGTGTCTAAAGACGGTAAGGAAACGCAGGTGACGACCGACGGCTCTTATGAGATCGTGTATACCGGCAAGAACGTGCACCAGAACGAATTCGGTATCAGCAAGGGAACTTTCTGGAGCCCGAAAGGCAATTACCTGGCCTTTTACCGCATGGATCAGAGCGAGGTGACGGATTACCCGATCATCGACTGGACGACACGCCCGGCAAAGAACGTGAACATCAAATACCCGATGGCAGGCAATAAAAGCCACCATGTGACCCTGGGCATTCATAACATGGAAACCCATAAAACCAATTACATCAAAACGGAAGGCCCGAAAGAGCAATACCTCACCAACATTGCCTGGAGTCCCGACGAGAAGCATGTATACATTGCCGTGCTGAGCCGCGACCAGAACCACATGAAGCTGAACGAGTACGACGTGGAGAGTGGAAATTATACGCGTACGCTCTTCGAAGAGCATGACGACAAATACACCGAACCTTTGCACCCGATGTTGTTTGTGAAGAACAACCCCACACAGTTTATCTGGCAGAGCCGTAAGGACGGCTACAACCATTTTTACCTGTATAATATCAACGGCACGCTTATCAGGCAACTAACGAAAGGAAACTGGGAAGTGAAAGCGGAGAATGGCTTCGATGAGAAAGGCGAACGCCTGTTCTTCCATGCCAACGAGCAGAGCCCGGTGAACCAGGATTTCTACAGCGTGAACCTGAAAAGCGGGGAGATGAAACGCCTCACTTACGGTAACGGCTTTCACGTATGCAGCGTGGATACCAAAGGAAATTACATCATCGATAATTTTACGAGCGCTCATATCCCGAGAGAATACAATATCATCAACGCCAACACCAAAAAAGCAACCAACATCTTTAAGGCGGAAAACCCGGTGAAGGACTACAAACTGGGCAGCTGGAATTTGTTCACGATCAAAAATGCGGAAGGCACAGACCTCTACTGCCGCCTGTTCAAACCGGTGAATTTCGATTCCACCAAAAAATACCCGGTGCTGGTATACCTTTACAACGGCCCGCACTCTCAAATGGTGACCAACACCTGGATGGCCGGCGGTGAGCTTTGGTACCAGTACATGGCGGAGAAAGGCTTTATGGTATTTACCGTGGATGGCCGCGGTACCTCATACCGTGGAAAGGCTTTCGAGCAGGCTACGCACAGGCAGCTGGGAACAAAGGAAATGGAAGATCAGCTGAAAGGGGTGGACTACCTGAAATCCCTGCCGTATGTGGATGCCAATCGCATCGGTGTGCATGGCTGGAGCTTCGGCGGCTTTATGACCACCTCGCTGATGACGCGTCATCCGGGCGTGTTCAAAGTAGCGGCTGCCGGCGGGCCGGTGATCGACTGGACCTATTACGAGATCATGTACACCGAGCGTTATATGGACTCTCCGCAGGATAACAAAGAAGGCTATGATAAAAACAACCTGCTCAACTATGTGGACAAGCTGAAAGGAAAACTGCTGATGATCCACGGAGCGCAAGATCCGGTGGTGGTTTGGCAGCACAGCATCCTCTACCAGAAAAAAGCCGTGGATAAGAACGTGCAGCTCGACTACTACGTGTATCCCGGGCACGAACACAACGTGTTGGGCAAAGACCGCTCACATTTAATGGAAAAAATCACGGATTATTTTATCGAGAATTTATAGAATACTCCCACATCCTCCTCTGGAGGGCAGGGAGAGGAAAACAAATATGTAATCTTTGCAGCTTAAATACAATATAGCACGAAAACAATGAACTTCACAACTTACAAGCACACCGTCACAGAGCGTTTCATCCGCTACGCGAAAATAGATACCCAATCGGATCCCAACTCACCAACCTGTCCGAGCACCATGAAGCAGAAAAACCTGGGAAAGCTGCTGGTAGAGGAATTGCTGGCCATCGGCATCACGGATGCGGAGCTCGATGAGCATGGATATGTTTACGCCACCATTCCTTCCAACACCAGCAAAGACGTTCCTGTCATTTGCTTTTGCTCGCACATGGATACCTCGCCCGATTGCAGCGGCGAGAACGTCAATCCCGTGATCCATACCAACTACGATGGCAAAGACATCGTGCTGCCAAATGACAAAACACAGATCATCAAATTTGCGGAACATCCCGACCTGGCGGCGCAAATCGGCAATGACATCATTACCACCGACGGCACCACGCTGCTGGGCGCCGATAATAAATCAGGCCTGGCCGAGATCATGGATGCCGCTGCTTACCTGATGCAGCACCCGGAAGTGAAGCATGGCGCGATTCGCATCCTGTTTACGCCGGATGAAGAAATTGGCCGGGGAACGGATAAAGTAGATATGAAAAAACTCGGCGCGAAATATGGCTACACGATGGACGGTGAAAGCCTGGGGCACCTGGAAAATGAAACCTTCAGCGCCGATGGCGTCACCATCCTGATAAAAGGCATTCCCACGCATCCCGGTTTCGCGAAAGGCAAAATGGAGCATTCCATTAAGATCGCTGCGGAGATCATCAACCGCATCCCAAAGGATAAAACACCCGAAACCACCGAGAAGAAACAACCTTTCATCCATCCGGTAGCCATCAACGGTGGCCTGGAGCAGGTGGAGATCAAATTCATCATCCGCGCTTTCGATACCCCGACCCTGAAAGCCCTGGAGCAGGAACTGGAAGAGATCACGAAATCTGTTTTAACCAACTATAAAAAATCCAGCTACGAGTTTAAGGTAAGCGAGCAGTACCGCAACATGAAGGATGTACTGGATACCTGTTATTTCGTTGTAGAGAACGCGTTAGAGGCGATCAAACGCACAGGAGTAACACCGGTGCTGTCGAGCATCCGCGGTGGCACCGACGGCTCGCGGCTCTCCTTTATGGGCATGCCCTGCCCGAATATCTATGCCGGTGAGCATGCTTTTCACAGCAAGCTGGAGTGGGTGAGCGTGCAGGACATGGAAAAAGCCACACAAACCATTGTGCACCTGGCATCCATCTGGGAAGAGAGGGCGTAAGCGGTTTGTACGTTTCTCATAATCAAAACGATAAATGCAAACTGAATGCGCTTTTAATGAATAAGTAATTGGTGTTTAATTCGGATTTAGCCCTTTGCTTAAGAAGCTTAGAACAGGGTTTATAGCGGGCTTTATCCATGTTAAACATGGGCTTGTTAAAATTTATATTGAAATTTAATGTTGAACTTTCCGGCGATGCTTTATTTTGCAGTGTATGAAACTGCTATCAGAAGATGAATATAAAAACCTGAGCCTGAAAGGGAAGGGCAGAAGCTCAGAGCTCTTCAACTCGCTCATTAATCTGAAAAAGGGCGAAGCCATCCTGATCGAACAGAAGGACTGGAACCGTAAAGCCGGCCCCAGCACCCTGGTAAACTACATCGAGAAAAAGCACCACATGAAGTTTGTGTGCTCAGCCCTCACTACCGAAAAAAGCTGGGTTGTGAAACGCATCGACGACGGGAAGGCCATGCCTGTTCAGAAAGCGAAGCCATCCAAAGATGTTCAACAGATCGTCGCCGCCCCTGAAAAAAAAGACGATCATTTATTATTGAGTTCCGAGATCACGATTTTTTACCTGGGCCGCATCAGCGCTATGAAAATAGAACGCATCGAAGATACCGTGAAAGCTGTGCAGGCACACTTCATAGAGGAAGACAGGGCGCTCATCAAAGCACGCCTGCTGGAGATCATTACGCTGCTTGCCAAACAACGGCACATCGTCATCGAGAACGAAAAAACCTATCTGCCTTTGAAGAGGAATTAAGAAAGGTAAATCATGCCTTGCCGGTTTATTTACCCAACTTCCAGCCATACAACCAGTCCAGCTGTTGGATCTGTTTCTTTATGAAAAAACCGATTAAGCGGTCTCTGAACCAGGCCGCCACCGGGTTTATTTTGGATTTTGTATTCCCTACCTTTTGAGCTGTCTTAATTGTTTTTTCCACCCTTGGCCGTCTTTGATCCTGAAATTGACGGAATGCGGACTCAATGGTTTTTTCTGTACCCAGGCAATGACTCAATACAAGCGTATCTTCCAGCGCCAGGGAAGCTCCCTGCCCTAGGTGTGGCGAAATACCATGAGCAGCATCTCCTATCAGGCAAACCCTGCCTTTATACCAGTGTGGCAGGCTGGGCAGGTCATACACAGGGTAGGCAATGATGTCTCCGGTGTTTTTGATTATTGTGGAGAAAATGGGATTGTCATTCTTGTGGATCTCCAGTAAATGGCTTCTGATCTCTTCCCTGAGGCTGTGTTGAAGCTCTGTGCGGTTTGGCTCAACTTCCCTATAGTAGTTATTGAACCACCACACCTCTCCACGATCCGAAACCGCATAGGCAAAGAATCCCCGTTCGCAAAAGTGCATTTGGATTTCCGATGTGGGCGCAGATAATTCCTGAACGCGGGCAAAGCCACCAGTGGAAATAAGTTTAGTGTAACGTAAAAGCTTAGAGTCCTGAAACAGGAAGCTCCTTACCGCCGAGAACATACCATCACAGGCAATCAGGATATCGCCCGTTGCCGCAGAGCCATCCTCGAATGTTGCGCTGACCTTATCTTCCGATTGGTTTATGCTTTTGAATTTTTTGCCATAGTTGATGATGACGCCATGCTTTACCGCCGCTTCACGGGCTTTGATGTTCAGGTTGGATCGTTTGATCTGAAGGGTTTCGCAGCCATATAAGCTACGTTGGTAATCCGTCTGTAGCTCTGCAATTTGTTTTCCGGAATTGTTGTAGAAAGAAATAGAGCCAGGCGTAAAATCCGATTTCAGGGATTCCAGGTCCACGAATTCTTTCATCACGTTAAGCCCGTTGGGCGTGATGCCTATAAAGGCTCCCTCATGAATATCTTCGGCAGACCTTGACTCAAACAGTTCAGCCTCGTAACCGATCTTTTTTAACTGAAGTGCCATGATTGGCCCGGCCACACCGGCACCAATGATAATTGCTTTTTTAGTCATTGTGTTTTTGTTTTGAATGTAATACAGGAATTAATAAGAGGTTTAGCGCAAAGAAGATCGCCACACGCAGGTAGTTTAAATGACGCCACAGGGCAGCTTTTTGAACCAGTAAGGCATCTACCGTATTGCTGTAAGGCACTTGCTGGAATTCAATGATCGTTGGTGCAAAATAGAGCAGGGTCCAGACTCTGACAGCAACGTGGCCAAGCAGGATGAGCAATAGAGCCTTCCGGCGTGATCTGATCTGCCAGTTAAAAACCAGGGCTCCGGTAAATATCAGTTCATGTACGCCATGCGTCACGATCCAAAAGGCCTTAAAATCCAGGCCATAGGGTTTTTGAAAAAAGATAAGCGAAGCCGGCGGCGCAGCGGTCCATGCAGGTACCATCAGGGCCGTTTCCCATACCTGGGCACCATTCATAAGGAAGTAAGCAAAGATCGAATACATAAGCCATTGATCGGCCCTGGTAGAATACTGAAGACGTGTGTTCATGAGGTTGTAGCGTTTATAGGTTTGGATGTTTAGAGATGTCTTACAATGCCGTCCCCTCTTTGGTTGAGGTCGCGCAATACAGCAGGGCCTGAGTAGTGAACGGTACCGTCGCCTAGCTGCGTTATTTCCAGTTGTCTTTCGGCATGGAGTTTTACATCGCAGTCCGACGTGATCTTTGCCTGCAGCTCTTCGGCCTGTAGATGGCGGGCGTCGAAATTCCCTTCTCCCAGAACTTTAACAGAGAGGTACTGGCATTTTCCGGTCAGGCACACCGGCCCTACCGCCTGGTGAAGAATCGCTACAGATGGACAGTACAAGGGCATGGAAAATTGGCTGGCTTCCTGAACTTTGATATCAAGAGGAAAGGACGAGCTAATTCCTGTTTCGCTGCAAACGCTGGCCTGCGCATGGCTGATACAGATGGTATCCACTTGCCTCAGAAATATTTTTATCCTGCAACTGCTGAACGACAGTTTTCTGAAACTGCTCTCCGCAGAGATATAGAGGGTTCTTCCGGAGTTGCTGACCTCTATATAAGGAATAAGATTCTCATCCGCTTCCAGCACAACTTTTTCTTCTTCCGATTGGATCATTTCAACCGTTCCCGCCGCCAGCACATGAATCCGAAGGAAAGAGCTGACAGGAATTTCCTTTGTGCCGATCTTTGCATCGCCCTTTAGTTCTATCATTTGTCTGAGTTTTTTAAAATGTATCATCTTACAACATTTAAAGGTTCAGGGTTATTTCTTGTTTTGCCTGATTCGCTTTAGCATATTGCCTATATTTGAAGAACAAAATTACGGACGAAGAAAAACGATCACGTTCACCTAAGGGAGTAATAGTTATAGCAGAGGGATTCTCGCTCATGGGCTTTGAATTAAAAGATAAGAACGAAGGCGCCTTTAAAGTAAATTTTAATGAAAGCGACTTTGAAAAAAGAAACTTTAAGGAAGATTCCTTTGAAGCAGCGATTCCTTTTGGGCAGGTCAAAGCCAGGGAATGGTACTTCGATGGCATCAAGATGGTTTATTCCGAAGCGCAGCTGGAAAAGCCGACAGAGCTTGATTGGAGGGGCGATACGGAATTGGTAACCATGCATTTCAACATCCAAGGAAAGACCTCCATCAATCAACAAAGCATGGAGAAGGCCTTTGAACTGGGAGGAAACCAGCATAATTTATTTTACGGAACGGGAGCCGAAGGGAAAATGAAGTTTGACGAGCTGCGGATGAAATCCTTCATGATCCAGTTTTCGAAAGAATCCTTCCTGTCCGTATCGAAAGACGGAAATGACACGCTGAAGAATTTTGCCGACAAAATTGCCTCCGGCCAGCCCGTCGCCTTCTCAAACGATAATCTGAATATCGATCTTCCGATTCAGAATTGCATAAACGCCATTCTGCAATGCAGCTACAGCGATTCGCTCAAGCGTATGTTTTTCCTGTCAAAGACGATAGAACTGCTGGTATTGCAGGCCGAGTCTTTTGACAAAGCCTTGAACAAAACGGCTTACCTGAAAAGTGATTACGACAAGGAGCGCATTTTATTTGCAAGAGATTATTTGCTCAGGAATGCAGGAGCACCGCCGACCCTGGTTGAGCTGGCTAAAATTGCCGGAATCAATGAGTATAAGCTTAAAAAGGGATTCAAGGAAATCTTTAATCAAACAGCCTTTGCGTACCTCGCCGATGTGAAATTGGAATTAGCCAAGAGTGATCTCCTGGAAGGCAAAAAAACAATCTCAGAAATTGCGTTTGAGCTGGGTTATTCTTCGCTCCAGCATTTCAGCACAGCCTTTAAAAAGAAATTCGGAATCACGCCCAGCCTGGTAAAGTGAAGGGCCTAATCCCGAATCAAAAGAGCTTCTGTAAATGGGGCTTAAATCTCAATAGTACCTGTCTTCACCTTACCGGCCCGTTTGTAGCAGGCAATGATCACTCCCTTGGAAGTCACCACATGTTCCGTGAGGGTAAATGCAGCCGGAATGCTTCCCTTGCCAAATAATTTTTTTCCCTTGCCAAGGGTTAAGGGATAAATTTTGAGCCTGAGCTCGTCGACGAGGTCGTGCCTGAGCAGGAGCTGAATGAGCTCGCTGCTGCCCCACACCTGGATGTCGCGGCCTTTCGAGCGCTTAAGCGTTTTAATATCCGCTACCGTTTTGATGACCGCCGAATGCTTCCAGCCTGTTACCATCGGATCCGATTTCTTCAGGTTTTTGGAGAACACATACTTCGCGCCCTCATTCACAGCCGGCCAGAAGTCGCCATGCTCAGGCCAGTAGCCGGCCCAGATCTGAAACGTTTTTCTGCCCAGGATATAATCCGCAGGCTTCAGCTCTTCCATCATGGCCTTGCCGAATGCCTCATCGGTGTAAGCTGCCGTCCAGCCGCCGTACTTGAATCCGCCCGAAGTGTCTTCCTTAGGCCCGCCCGGAGCCTGCATCACTCCATCCAGGGAGATCATGGATAAAACCGTTAGTTTTCTCATGGTATTAATTTTTTGAAGGTTGTCAAAAGATATTCTTGTCTGATGCAAATCTCGCTAATAAAAATACCGTTCCCCGCGTGTGAACACGACAATAGAAGCCGCTGAATACGACATCAAAAACAAAACAGTTAAAGAAAGAAAAGGCGGCTGAGCGGAGCAAAGCCAAACACTAAACTAGCCCTTAATAAACACAGGGCGCACCATATTCTCGAAAGTGTAGATCTCGTCCCACTTTTCCTGGGTGATGCACTTGCGTTCCACGACGGCGATCGTATGCACCGATTTGCCGGTCTGTTCGGCTTCTTTGGCAATAGACGCGGAGGTTTCGTATCCTAAGATCGGGTTGAGCGCCGTCACAATGCCAATGCTGTTCATCACGTAGTGTGTGCATACCGCCTCGTTGGCGGTAATGCCGTCCACGCATTTCACAACAAGTGCATGCACCGCATTTTTCATGTATTCCAGCGAGGTAAACAAGCTGAAGCTGATCACCGGCTCCATCACATTCAGCTGCAGCTGCCCGGCCTCGGCAGCCAGCGTGATGGTGGTATCGGCGCCGATCACATAAAAGGCTGTCTGGTTCACCGCTTCCGGGATCACCGGATTTACCTTGCCCGGCATAATGGAAGAGCCCGGCTGCATTTTCGGTAGGTTAATTTCGTTGAGGCCTGCCCGCGGCCCTGAGGAGAGTAAGCGCAGGTCGTTGCAAATTTTGGAAAGCTTGATCACGCTGCGTTTCAGCACGCCCGAAAATTGCACATAATCGCCGGTGTCCGAACTGGCGTCGATCAGGTCGTCGGCCAGCCGCACCGGGATGCCCGAGATCTCGGCCAGGTAGTTCGTTACCAGCTCCGGATAGCCCTTCGGCGTATTGATCTTGGTGCCAATGGCCGTGCCGCCCATATTGCAATCCGCAAACAATTCACGCGCATCTACCACGCGCTTCACGTCTTCGCCGATAGAGCTTGCAAAGCTGTGAAACTCATCACCCAGCAACATCGGCACAGCATCCTGCAGTTGCGTCCTGCCCATTTTCATAATGTGGCTGAACTCCTGTCCCTTGCGGGTAAAAGCCTGACGCAGCAGGTCGATCTCTGCCAGGTATTGGTCCGTTTTTTTATACAGTGCCAGCTTCAGCGCCGTAGGATAAGCGTCGTTGGTCGACTGTGAGCAGTTGACATGATTGTTGGGATGCAGGAACTGGTACTCGCCTTTCCGGTGGCCTAAATATTCCAGCCCGATATTGGCAATCACTTCATTTGCGTTCATGTTGATGGAAGTGCCGGCGCCGCCCTGGATGAGGTCGGTCACAAACTGGTCCTGGTATTTTCCGGCAATCAGCTCGTCGCAGGCAAACACGATGGCCTCCGTAATCTTCGGATCCAGGATGCCGCAATCGCGGTTGGCTAAGGCAGCAGCTTTCTTCACATAACCGAAAGCCTGGATGAACAAAGGCTCGCGGGAGATAGGAATGCCCGTGATGTTAAAGTTTTCGAGCGCCCTCAGCGTTTGCACGCCGTAATAAAAGTCGTTGGAAATTTCACGTTCTCCCAGGAAATCGTGTTCGATGCGGCTGTTGGCTTTAGGTTCCATAAGTGGTCGCTTGATGTTTAAAGATGAATAAGCACTTTGAAATTAAGCATTTTCCTTAAACTTATGTATAAAAATCGAACGCAGATAAAACGGATTGGAACAAAGATCAGAACCAAACAGGATTATATCCGGGAAACATCACACTACCGTTTTTATCTTGTTCTGAAATCCGGGATCATCTGCCTGCTCAGCATCATTTGCGTTCCGCAGATACGATCATTCGATCCGCCTTAAGTTGAACCCTTTCGGTTGGCTGATCACCATCGGAAACTTCTCGATTTTCACCGAACTGCTATCCAGGCCAAAGGCTTTGGCTTCGCTCAGGCTGAAGCGTTTTAAAAAGAAATACATATTCAGGATGATCTTCTCGAAGAGCGGCAGGTCATTTTCATAGGACAGGAATTTTTCGATGACCACAAATTTAAAATCACCGATCACGTTATTTTTGTTCAGGGATTCGTAGCGGCTGGTAATGTCCACTTCGCCGGCACGCACCAGGTCTTCCACCACCTTGCGGAACATGAGGTTGATCTTGGGCGCTACGCGGAAGCCCAGGCGGAAGTCGATGCGGATGATGTCGTTGCCCGCCACATGCGTTACCTTGTAGTCCATGCGGTATGGCTCGTTCATCACGTCCACATGCACAAACCAGTATACATCCGCTTTTTTCGGGCGTTTTTGCAGGATGGAATAAATGATCTTTGCTTCGATCTCTTCCGGGTTGTTGGCGCTCGTCATATATACCAGGTGCGTGGCGTATTTGCTCATGGATTCGTCGTTGCTGAGGTCGATCAGCTTGCCTTTGTGATCGTCGAGCTTCACCATATCCACATAGCGCTGCCTGATCTTTTTGGAGAGGAACCACACCGTCATCACGCCCATCAGGATAAAGGCAATGAGGAGGGTGATCCAGCCGCCATGCGAAAACTTACTGAGGTTTGCCGCCAGGAACGACAGCTCTATCACGAGGTACATGGTAATGATGACGTAAATAAACCACCTGTTGTAACGTTTCATGTGCATGTAAAAATTGAGCAGTGTGGTAGTCATCAGCATGCACAGCACAATGGCCAGGCCGTATGCCGCCTCCATGTTCGACGACTCCCTGAAATACAGCACGACTCCAATGCAGCCGGCCAGCAGCAGCCAGTTGAGCGAAGGAATGTAGATCTGTCCTTTCAATACAGTAGGATATTTCACCTCTACCTTCGGCCAGAGGTTCAGGCGCATCGCCTCATTAATGAGCGTAAAGGAACCGCTGATGAGCGCCTGGGAAGCAATGATGGCCGCAATGGTAGCGATCACGATGCCATAAGGGATAAAGCTTTCCGGCATCATTGCATAAAACGGATTGGAAGATTTAAACACGTCCATAGTTTTGCCCTCGTTCGCAATAAGCCAGGCACCCTGCCCGAAATAATTCAGCACCAGCATGGATTTCACAAAGATCCAGGAGATCCGGATGTTCTGCTTCCCGCAGTGCCCGAGGTCGGAGTACAAGGCTTCTGCACCGGTGGTACACAGGAACACGGCACCCAGGATCAGGAAGCCCGAAGGGTGTGTTTTTAACAGCAGGTAGGTATAGTAAGGATTCAGGGCCGATAGTACCGACCAGTCGCCGGTAAGCCGCCATACGCCCAGCACGCCCAGCATCAGGAACCATACAGTCATCAGTGGCCCGAAGAATTTCCCGATAAAGCCCGTACCGAACTGTTGGATAAAGAATAAGCCACAGAGAATGCCGATCACAATAGGAACCGTGTTCAGCCCGGGTTTAAAGGCGCGGAGGCCTTCCACCGCGGCAGATACAGAGATCGGTGGCGTAATGATGCCATCAGCCAGGAGTGCGCTGCCCCCAATAATGGCCGGTACAATAAGCCATTTGTATTTGGTGCGTTTCACCAGGGTAAATAAAGAAAAGATACCGCCTTCTCCTTTGTTGTCGGCCTGTAGCGTAAGAATAACGTACTTGAGCGTGGTTTGCAGCGTCAGTGTCCAGAAAATGGCCGATATCGCCCCTTTGACAAGGTCGGCCTTGATCGGTGCGGAGCCAACAATAGCACTCATCACATAGAGCGGCGACGTGCCAATATCCCCGTAAATGATGCCAAGCGTTACCAATAGCCCTCCAAAAGTAGCTTTGTTGATGTTGAGATTCTTTTCCATGTGATTGCTGCTTTCCTCTATGCCGGATAAAGCGGGACAAAGGTCATAAATGCTTAATAAAACCACATAAAGAAGCACGTAAAGATTTTATAAAGATTTATGCCGAGCTTGTTTCGGCATCTTCGGTAACCGCCGATGGCTTCGAGAACCTCATCCATCGTATAAGAACGATTCATAAAATAATCAAAGCAGGGATGAGATTACCTGCTGATGTAGCAGTGCCCATAATGGTGGCTGAGGCCCTCGAAGCCACCATAAACTCATACAAACCTGTACCCAATCCCGCTCTCCGTCATCAGGTGCTGTGGCGCATTATGATCGGTTTCGATCTTCTTGCGGAGCTGAGCCACATACACACGCAGGTACTGCGACTGGTCAATAAAGCTGGGCCCCCAGATGCTGCGGAGAAGGAACTGATGGGTGAGCACCTTGCCGGCGTTCCTGGCCAGCAGGGCAAGCAGGCTGTATTCAGTCGCCGTGAGCTTTACCGGCTCATTATTTTTTTTCACCGTCCGTAACCCAAGGTCTATCTGCAGATCCCCGCTCAGGATCACCGGGTCTTCCGGGCCGGTAGCCACACTGCGCAATACCGAGCGGATGCGGGCCAGCAGTTCCCCGCTCCGGAAAGGCTTGACGAGGTAATCGTTGGCCCCGAGGTCCAGGGCATTTACAATGGACTCTTCGCTGCTTTGCACCGATAAAATAATGACAGGCTGCGTGTACCACTCCCGCAGGCGCTGCAATACCACATGCCCGCTCTCGTCGGGTAAGCCCAGATCGAGCAGAATCATATCGGGCGGGTGGCTCGCTGCCAGCGCAAGGCCCTCGCGCGCAGTGGGCGCCTCTTTCACCTTATAGCCGTTGCTCTGAAGTGTAATCTCCAGCAGCTTGCGGATCTGCGGCTCATCGTCGATGATCAGTATGTCTATTGCGTTAGGATTCATGCCTGATGTCGTTTACATGAGCTATTTCCGCAGGAATGTCGATGGTAAAACGCGCGCCGTAATCCTCGCCGTTTTCGAGCCGGATGGTTCCATCCATGGCTTCCACAAAGCCTTTCACAATAGAGAGGCCGAGGCCTGTGCCACCGGCTTGTGTATTTTTGAGCCGGTAGAATTTTTCAAATACGTGAGCGATCTCGTCCTCCGGGAAACCGTTGCCTGTATCCTCCACGATCAGGATCAGGTGATTGTCTTTGCTCACAGAAGCATGGATGCTGATCACCGCATACTTGGGGATATATACCGCCGCATTGTACACAAGGTTATGCAGCACCTGTTCCAGCAAGCCGTAATCCAGCTTAAACAAAGGCAGATTCTCTTTGATGTGCACCTCTACCGGCTTATGGTTGAAGCTATCTTTCAGCTGGTTGAGCACATCATAGATCAGCTCATTGATGTCGCACCAGTCTTTCTTCGGTTGTAGGAAGCCCGATTCCAGGCGCGACATATTCAGCAGGTTTCCTACCTGCCGGTTGAGGCGGATGGATGCTTTGGAGATCTCGGAGAGCAGCTCGGCGCTTTGCGCTTCCGAAAGCTTCTGTTTTTCCTCCTGCAGGGTGTCCGTGGCGCCGATGATGGTGGCAATGGGGGTGCGGAGCTCATGCGACAACGAGTTGAGCAGCGTATCGTACAATTTGAGCGTGTTTTCCCGGACCGTCTGCCGGTTGGCCTCTTTTTCTATTTCCCTGATCTTATAGGTAAGCACGGCATTGACCATCGCAACGATAAAATACATGGAAAACAGCAGCACATTCTCCGTGCTCTGAATGGCGAAGGTGAAGCGGGGAGGAATAAAGAAATAATTCCAGACCACGGCGCTCAGGCAGGCAGCTACCACCACCGGCGCAATGTCGAAGAACATGGCGATGAGGGAAACCAGCACCAGGAGCAGAAAAGCAACCACCTTGTATTCGATAAAATCCGACAAGGCATAGCAGAGGCCCGCCACACTCAGGATCAGGCTGATGCTGACGATGTATTGCCTTTTCTTCGTGTATTTATGAAGCAGGAAATTTGACATGGCTTGTGATTCGCATCACAAAGGTAAACAAGTATCCCGGCGAACAGGAGGCCCTGCGTAAAGATTTTATAAAAACCGGGACAGTGCTAAAAGGCCCTTGTTCCGGATCTTTCGCTTTGCTCTTCCCAAAAGAAGCATGTGATCGCGGGCTTCAGCCCATCACCAGGATACGTTAGCAGTTATTGCTTTACTACTTTGAATGTTTGCTGCTGTTGTTCTCCCAGTGTCAGGAAATACATTCCAGCCGGCAGGGAATTCAGATGAATCGTTGAGCTTCCCGTAGCCAGTTTACCGCTTAGCACCTGTTTTCCTAACACATCGCTGATGGTATACGCCGAGCCTGATAAACCGGGATTCGCAACCACTGTGATGAGATCAGTCGCCGGGTTCGGATAAATCACAATGCCAGCCAGATCGCTCAATTCCTTCACCGAAACATCGAGTGTCAGGTCGCGCACAACGCCTTTCAAAACCCATTTATCGGGATCAATACTGACAGAAACGACAGAATCGCTGAAGTTAAAAAAGTAATTCTGGCACAGCTTATCATTCATCACCGTGATGAGCGTATCGGAACCTGTAGAAAACTGGAACCGTATCTGCAAAGGCATTTTGAAAACAGGCCGCCAACCATTTACAGGGCCCTGTGTCTGGCAAATCGTTAAGGCTGTTGAGGCTCCCGACGAACGGCTGTAAAAATTGTACTTATACCTTGGATAGTACTTATCGTAGATCCATTCATCAAAAAAATACTGGAGGTTCTGTCCCGATACGCTTTCACACACCTGTTTAAAATCCTCGGTGGTAGCGTGTTTATATTTAAACAGGGAAGAGGTAGCGTAAGTTTTCATGCAATTAAAAAACACACTGTCGCCCAGTACCCCTCTCAGCATGTGCAACACGTAAGCTCCCTTTTTATAGATAATGCCCTGAAAAATATTGAAGGCATCGGTGTCCTGGGGCAAATAAACAGAGCCCCCGCTGTACCATTCAAACGAGGTCATGTAGGTTTTATAAGACGCAAATCCGTTCAGGTGTTCCGAGATCAGCGCTTCGGAATACGAGGCAAAACCCTCATTCAGCCAGCCGTGATGCCAGTCGGCACAGGTAATCATGCCCCCAAACCATTGATGCGCCAGCTCATGTACAGACGTGTAATACCAGGACGTGCCCATATTGTTGGTAATCGTATTGGTTTGGTTTTCGATAGCACCGTAATATCCCAGTTCGGTCATTCCATACTTTTCCTTTTTGAAGGGATAATCGCCGAATAGCTGGCTGTACCTGTCGAAAGCGGCGGGCATTTGTGCAACACCCGCCAATGCCGGAGTGTAGCTTGCATCGAAAACGTAATAGGTTAAGGGAAATGTGGAGTTGACACCGGAATACGTTTGGCTGATGGTTCTGTAATTGGAAATAGCGGCCATGACATAATAAGGCACAATCGGGTAGCGGTGCTTCCATTTAAAGGTTTTCCAGTGGCCGGAAGAGCTGTCTATCCCATCCAACAGCCCGTTGGATACCGCGCTGAGTGCAAATCCATTGATAACGGAATCCTTTATCGTGATATCTACATACACCGAATCGGCCTTGTCCGATGGGCCGTCCTTGCATGGCCACCAGTAGTGCGAAAGAAAGGGAGTGCTTAAGCTGGCAATGACCGGTTCATTGTTGCCGTGAGTCGCATACCGTAAGCCCTTGGTCGCATTGGCCAGCAAGGGGACACCGTGGTAATAGATTTTTATGGCAACAGGATTTCCAATATTAAACCCGTGAGCGAGGTTAACAGACACAATATCGTTCAGCGAGCTGAAGGACACGGCATCCATCGTCACGCTATCCACAATCATAAACGACTTGAGGTTTAATCTAAGCGTATTCACATTGTTCTGTTTCGGTTGCAGCCTGATGTATACGCTGCCCGCAATGTATGGAGAGTCTACTGCAATGGTAAGATCCAAATGATAGAAATTAACGTCGATCGTTGTATCCGAACGCAATTGGATCTGCGCGCGCGACTGAAAGGCCGCTTTTTGGTTTTCCCATTCCTGCTCATAGAAGCGGTCTCTGTCGAATTGCTCGCATTGCGCATAACCCGCAGGGGAAAAAAGGATAAACAGAAGAAGGCAGCAGTTAAGAAATCGTTTCATCAGGTTGAAGTTTATGTCGGTGTCAAGGTACGGCTGATTTCAACATATCCGGTCATGCCGTCCCCATCAATAGCTGATTTCAAAAGCAGGATAGCATGCTATCCCGTACAAGGAAGCGGGCTTATCCGCTTCGGGTATTAACCGTTCAACAACGCCTAACCTCCTCTTTCCTTCTTGATAGGCGTAAACGCTAGCGGATTGGCGGAGATCTCATCCTGCAGGCTGCGGCAGCGGTACACATCGATGGCCGTGTACAGCGCCTGCCTGAACGACGACTCATCGGCAACCTGCTTGCCTGCAATTTCGTATGCTGTGCCATGATCCGGCGATGTGCGCACATAGTTCAATCCGGCTGTAAAATTCACGCCATTGCCAAAAGCCAGTGTTTTGAAAGGAATAAGGCCCTGGTCGTGGTACATCGCCAGCACGCCATCGAACTGGCTCTGCGTGTTCTTTCCGAAAAAGCCATCGGCAGAGTATGGGCCATACACCATCATGGTTTCCTTGGCTTTATCAATGGCCGGGGTGATCGCTGTTTTTTCCTCATCACCGATTGCGCCGTTCTCGCCCGCGTGCGGGTTCAGGCCCAGCACAGCGATCCTGGGCTTGCGAATCCCGAAATCGTGTTTCAGGGAATGATGCAGCTGCTTGATCTTCGCAAGGACTTTATCAGTCGTGATTTGTTGCGACACATTCTTCAGCGGCACATGCCCTGTGACCACCGCCACGCGCAGGTCATCGGAGCATAACAGCATCAAGGGCGTGCCTCCCAGCTTTTCTCCCAGGAATTCCGTATGGCCGGGGTAGTTGAAGCCGGCTTCCTGCATTGTATGCTTATTGATAGGCGCTGTTACCAGCACATCGATCTTCTGCTCGAGCAAAGCTGTCGTAGCCGCTTCCAGCGAAATCTTTGCATACTTTCCACTGATGGCGCTGGGCTTACCCATTTCAATATTTACCTCCTCCTCATAGCAGATAAACACATTCGGCTTCTTCGTATGCAGCTGGTTGAAATCACGCAGCGGATTGAAATTAAAATCTTCCATCCCCAGCGATTTCCGGAAATAGGAAACGGTTTTCTGAGAGCTGAACAGAACAGGAATACAAATTTCGGAAAGGGCGGGCTCCGACAAGGTTTTCAGGATCACTTCAGGCCCGATGCCGTTCAGGTCTCCCTGAGATATGCCCACAACTATTTTATTATCGATCATACGTTTATTATTTTATCCATCCAACCAGGCTCGCCACCTCTTCACCGTCTATCGCCTCCCACTTGCCTTTGTAAACATTGTAAACAGACATGCCCTGCTGATAAGACTCATCACCCATAACGATCTCTTTTACAATAGCTGCATAATTGGATGAAACTTTAAGATTCTTCAAATCAAAATGGTCTTTGCCGATTTCCTTGCCCTTGAGCCAGATTCCCCGGCCCGTAGGCTTCTCCTCCACCTCTACGGAAAAACCCGCGTCAAGCTCTTTGTAAAAGCTCTGCAGCATCGTTTCCTTCGCGGGATTGATCAGGAAAAGTTTATTTTTAAAATAAAATTCGATGAACGAGCCCGTTTGCCCGCGCATGATCTTATAGGTCGGAGGGATCTTGGCCGTAGAGTTAAAGGTGCCAAGAGCTTTTGCCGTTTTGGTAGAGATGGTATATTTTATAACGCTTCCCTCCAGGTCGGTGATCCTGATGTTCGGGAATAAAAAATTGTCGTTGTCTATCCAGTAAATAGGAATATCGTACATCTTGTTGCCGGAAGCGCTCACGCCACCGTGCCCGGCGTCCTCCATCAATAATACCTTAGGCTTGTTCTGCGGGTAATAGTAAAGCTTGTATGGCGATTTGCTGCGGTCGAATTCCACGTCCTGTCCCGGAACAGGCTTAAAGGTCAGGCTCTTGATCTCCGCATAGGTATTGGTTTTCAGGTCGAAATACGAATAGTATTTGCCTTTGAAAATATCGTTGGTAAAAAAGATAATACTGTCGTTGCTGCAACGCACCAGCCGGGCAGAACCGTCATAGAGCACCTTTTTTTCTTTCAGGTCGAGGATGTTGCCGATGCCGGTGATCATATAGCGGTCTTTGTACAACGTGTTTTCACCTTTATCGGCGCGTACATAATCCTTTTCATTCTTGCGGCCCGATACCGTCATGATCTTTTCGCGGCCCGCATACACATTGTTCACATAATTGTAGCGGTAGATCATCTGCCCGAGCTCCGCTTTTTTAGCAGGATCGTAATGCACCACGATCAGCGATTCCGAGGCCGACTGCGAATAGCCTGCCAGGGAAACAGCAACGGAGAGTATGTATACAAAAAGCTTCAAGGTTAAATTTATAAGCTGGAAAAGAAATCAAACAATAAGCGTACCCCGTAGCCCGTGCCGCCTTTCCCGCGGTAGCTGTCCTTGCCTGTTACAAATGCCGGCCCTGCAATGTCGAAGTGCATGTAAGGGTAATCCGTGAATTTCTGGAGGAACTTGCCGGCAGTAATAGCGCCGCCGTAAGGCCCGCCGAGGTTTTTCTGGTCGGCGATATCCGATTTCAGCAGCTCATCGTACTCATCCCAGAAAGGGAATTCTACCAGGCGCTCGTGCATGCGCAGGCCGCTCACCGTTAGCTTTGTTTTTTGCTCGTCGGTAGCCGTTCCCATGCATACAATTCCATATTGCCCGATAGCCGCGGCCGCAGCGCCCGTAAGCGTAGCCAGGTCTATGGTCAGCTCCGGATTATAGCGCTTTGCATAATGCAGCGCATCGGCCAGGATCATGCGTCCTTCCGCATCGGAATTCAGCATTTCCACAGTGCTTCCATCCATCATGGTAATGATATCGCCGGGCGCAAAAGCATTGAAGCCCGGACGGTTATCCGTAGATGGCACGAGGCCGATCACATGAACATTGAGCTTCGCCTTCGCAATGGCATACATCGCGCATCCCACAGCCGCTGCACCCGCCATGTCGCACTTCATCATATCCATGCTGTTGGCCGTAGGTTTCAGGCTCAGGCCGCCGGTATCATATACCACGCCCTTGCCTACCAGTACGTAAGGCTTTTTATTTTTCGCCTGCTTAGGCTTGTACTCCATCACCGAAAACGTCGGAGGATCCACGCTGCCCTGGTTTACAGCCAGCAAGCCGCCCATGCCCAGCTGCTTGATCTTCGCCTTGTTGAACACCTCCACCTTAAAACCGGCCTGCTTGCCCATCGCCTTGAAGGCTTCAGCAAGGCCAACCGAGTTCAGATAATTCACCGGCTCGTTTACCAGGTCGCGTGCTTTCAGGGTTGCATCCACCGCAATTGATAAATTGGCAAGGTGCTGCGTTCCGGCCTTTGCATCCGTTACAAAAATAGCAGACAGGCTGTTCACCTGTTTTTTGGCGCTCGGCTTATGTTTGATGAACTGATAATTTGCCAGAGCCATGCCCTCGGCCACTGCCAGCGAAAAATCCACTTCCGCCGTTTCGTTCACACAGCAGATCTCCTTGTATTTTCCCGCATTCAGGGCATCGGTCATGCCTGCACCATGCTTGCGCAAAGTTTCAAGGCTCGTATAATGGTTTTTGGATGTATCCGCAATAACGACAAATACCAGGCGGTTCAGCGCATTCAGAGAGATAAATTTTTTATCGTGTTGTTTGATCTCGCCGCTGATGTACTGCTCCTGCTCTTTGCTAAGGCCGTATTCAGGCTTGTTTTTGAATGAAGTACAGATGATCGCCAGACTGCTTTTTGCATCCGTTTTTGCCTTTTTGGTAATAGTTGTCATGCGTGCGAATATACTAAAAATCAGCCGCTTGGTACAATGCCCGTAATGTTTTATTAACCAGATGCTTTAAACAACCGAAAACCCATCTACCGACGCCCGAAATACAATTATGGCAGGTAGATGGGTTTTAGGAACAAAAAACTCAAACGCTTAGTTCCCGAATTCGCTGATAAACTTGATCCGCATCAGCCTCACTTCCTCCTCGCTGTACTCATCCTCGCCCAGCTCTTTCAGGATCGCGTTGATATCATCCGTCTGCGATTCACGCAGGCATTCATAAATTTCATCCTTCTTATCCTCGTCGATCACCTGGTCGATGTAGTAATTGATATTCACTTTAGTGCCTGAGGTCACGATCGTTTCAATCTCCGTGAGCAGGTCTTCCATTTTCAGGTTCTTGTTCTTCGCCATGTCCTCCAGGCTCACCTTGCGGTCGATGTTCTGGATGATGAACACTTTCAGTCCCGACTTATTCACCACCGATTTGATGACCATGTCGCTCGGGCGCTCAATATCATTCTCCTCCACATGCTTTTTGATCAGCTCCAGGTAAGGCTTGCCGTATTTGGCCGCTTTGCCGGCACCTACCCCCGTGATTTTGGTCATCTCCTCCATCGTGATCGGGTAGTTGATCGACATCTCCTCCAGCGAGGTTTCCTGGAAGATCACATAAGGCGGCAGATTATTTTGCTTGGCGATCTTTTTCGTCAGATCTTTCAGCATTGCATACAGCACCTCGTCCGTGCCGCCGCCTTTGCCCGAAGAAACATCATCGTCGTGATCGCTCTCGGCATTGCTGAAATCATTGTCGCGTGTAAACTTAATGCTATGCGGATGTTTCAGGAACTCCCTGCCCTTGTCGGTAATTTTCACCAGGCCGTAATTCTCAATATCTTTCGCCAGATAACCATTTACAATGGCCTGGCGAAGCACCGCGTTCCAGAACTTATCGTCCTTGTCGTGGTCCACGCCTCTGCCCCATGATTCCAGTGCATCGTGCTTATAGGATTTTCCGGTAGCCGTGAGCGTGCCCGTTAAAATATTGATGATGTCCTTTACCTTGTGTTTCTCCTTGCTCTCGCCGATGCACTCGATGGCCAGCTCCAGGTCTTCCTGAGCCTCAAACTTCTGTTTAGGGTGGCGGCAGTTGTCGCACATTTCGTTGCAACGGTTCTCATTGAACTCTTCCCCGAAATAGTGCAGGATAAATTTCCTGCGGCAGGATGACGTTTCCGCAAAAGAAGCCGTTTCCGACAGCATCTGCTTGCCGATCTCCTGCTCGTTCACCGGCTTGTCCTTCATGAACTTTTCCAGCTTGATGATATCGTCGTAGCTGTAAAACGTAATGCAGTTCCCCTCGCCGCCGTCGCGTCCGGCCCTGCCCGTTTCCTGGTAATAGCCCTCCAGCGATTTTGGAATATCGTGGTGGATCACATAGCGCACATCCGGCTTGTCAATACCCATCCCAAAAGCAATGGTAGCCACAATCACGTGGATGTCCTCCATCAGGAAGCCATCCTGCGTCTTGGCGCGTTCTTTGGCATCGAGCCCCGCATGGTAGGCAGAAGCCTTGATCCCGTTCACTTTCAGCGCTTCGGCAATTTCCTCTACCTTTTTGCGGCTCAGGCAATAAATAATACCTGATTTCCCTGAGTTTTGCTTCACATATTTAATGATCTCCTTGATCACATTCTGTTTAGCCCGAACCTCATAGTATAAATTCTCGCGGTTAAAAGACGATTTGAATAATTTAGCTTCCAGCATGCCCAGGTTCTTCTGGATATCCTGTTGCACCTTAGGAGTGGCCGTAGCCGTCAGCGCCATCACAGGCACCGAACCCAGCTTGTCAATGATCGGCCTCAGGCGGCGGTATTCGGGCCTGAAATCATGCCCCCATTCCGAGATACAGTGCGCCTCGTCGATGGCAAAGAACGAAATCTTGAACTCCGAAAAGAACTCGATGTTATCCTCCTTGTTGAGGGTTTCCGGAGCCACATACAATAATTTGGTCTTCCCGGAAAGAACGTCCTTCTTCACCGTGGCAATCTCCGACTTGTTAAGAGAAGAGTTCAGAAAGTGGGCAATCCCCGTTTCATTGCTGAAGCCGCGGATAGCATCCACCTGGTTTTTCATCAGGGCGATCAGGGGAGATACCACAATGGCGGTTCCCTCGCTCATAATGGCCGGAAGCTGATAGCAGAGAGACTTCCCCCCGCCTGTAGGCATAATCACAAAGGTATCCTGTTTATTCAGGATATTGTTGATGATGGCTTCCTGGTTTCCTTTGAACCCACCGAAACCAAAAAAGGCTTTTAAGGGTTTGAGTAAATTATACGTTTCAACTTCTGCAATCATATTTATAATGATTAAAATATATGTTTTATTGAGTGAATGGTTTGTGCGAAAAGCATTATAAAGATATAATTAAAATTTTGAATAAAACAAAACTATTTGACGGTTAAATCGGATTTTCAGATTAATTAACGCTTAACAGCGATGAATGGATCGCCCGGAAAATGGAAAAACAGCGTTTTCTAAAACTGTGACTTTTAATTCCTTCCCGCGTTATAGAAAACAAACTCCAAAAATTTTACAGAAATGAGGATAAGTCTACGAGGTCTTACCGGAATTGTCATTGCTACAACAGTGGTTTCCTGTACCATTCAAAAACGCGTGTATATGGCCGGCTACCACATCGAATGGAAGGCTTCTGCCAAAACCAACCCACGCAATGCCAGGCCCGGCATCACAGGCTATTCTCTGAATGCTTACAACGCACTCTCCACCAAGCCCTCGCAGGAAACCATCATCAATGCCGCAGATCCCGACGAGATCTATTGTACCGAAGGCACGGTGGTCGTATTTCCGGAAGATGCTTTTGTGTATGAGGATGGCGGTGGCCCGATCAAATGCACGCAGGTGGCGGTATACGTCACGGAGTTTTATACAATGTCTGATATCATTGCCGCCGGCCTCACTACCACCGATAATAAGCGCACACTGGCCTCTGCGGGCATGGTGCATATTGAGGCCCGCTGCCATGGCGAAAAGCTGAAGCTCAGGCCCGGAAAAAAGCTGACGCTGAAAATGCCCGCTTTTCCGGGCGATGAAACCATGAAGGCTTTTTCCGGGAAACTGAAAGACGGCATTGTCGACTGGAAAGTGGACGGGAAACTAAAGATCGATACCTTTGACGGCGGCGCTCCGGATAGCGGAAACGGCGATACGTCAGCCGAAGGAAGCTATAACCCGGAAAGAATCTCCTCCAACGAAGGCGAGTACCAGGAAACCTATATCATGAGCATGACCCGGCTGGGCTGGATCAATTGCGACCGCTTTTACGAAACCAAAAACCCAACACATTTCCTGGTGAAGGCCGATTCGGTAGAGAAGACCTTCGTGGCCCTCATCTTCAGGGACATGAAGTCGGTATTGCCCGGTTACCAGCTTGCTGACTTCAGTACCGAGTTCACTGGCATCCCGAAAGGCGCGGATGTGACCATCCTGGCTTACCGGGTTGACCCCAAAACAAAGGAAGCCGTTGTAGGGCGCGAAACCATTACCGTGGGCGATGCCGGAGTAGTGCAATTAGCGATGCAACACCTGAAGCTCGACGAGTTTAAAATGATGCTGAAGGAGTTTGATTGAGAGCGTCAGTGCGAACCCACACGTAAGGAGGTGAAGCAATCTCGATTAACAATGAGATTGCTTCGCTACACTTCGTTATGCTCGCAATGACGGACAGCTACAAATTCGTATCCATGCGCTTTATGTAGCGCAGGAAGATGGCGATAAAGATCAGGGAGTAAAAAACAGTAAAGTAAAAGCGGAAGTTCATCAGATCCAGGTACATGAAGGTGACCACGCGTACCGTAAACATGATGATGAAGAGGATAACTCCCCAGCGCTTCATGTGCCACACACCGATGACGGATACGAATTGCAGGGTAATGATGATGCCGAGCACCATCGGCACAAAGTCGCCCATGTGCTTGATGGAGGGCATAAAAAGCATCGGAAATGCCAGCAGGATCAGGACAATAGCGATGACGCTGATCACGCTGATGGTTTTGGGTCTTGCTACCTGTGCCATAGTTTAATTGGTGCGTATAGCCTCTACCGGATCGAGCTGCGAGGCGCCATAAGCAGGAATAAAACCGCTGATGATACCGATGAGCACGGAAATGGTGAGGCCTAAAATAATATTGGAGCGTGTGAGGGTAATTTCCATATCAATAGCGCCGCGCGCCAGGAAGGTGAGCAGGTAGATGAGCAAAAGCCCGATGATGCCCCCCATCAGCGATAGAAACACAGCTTCAAACAAAAACTGCGTGAGGATGAAATAATTTTTGGCCCCCAGCGATTTCTGAATACCGATCAGGTTAGTGCGCTCCCTTACCGAAACAAACATGATGTTGGCAATGCCAAAGCCACCCACCAGGATAGAGAAGCCGCCAATAATAGCACCCGCAATGCCCACGATGTCAAACAGGCTGTCGAAGTTTTTGCTGAGCAGATTGGTTTCATTGAGTGCAAAATTGTCGTCAGCCAGCGGTTTCAGGCCGCGGATGCTCCGCATTACCCCCGTAAGCTCGTCTTTGAGCTGCATATTGCTCACGCCTTCGCGGGCCTTCACGGCAATAAAAGGATCGCTGTTTTCCGATTTCACATCCATGAAGAGGCGTGCAAAATTGTAAGGAACCACAGCCTGGTTATCCATGCTGTTGCCCAGCATGCTCTCGCCCTCTTTATTGAAAACGCCGATGACCTTGCAGCTTCTGCCTGCTACCTTAATGGTTTTCCCGATCGGGTATTCGTTGTTCGGGAACAGGCCTTCTGCAATAGTGCTTCCCAGGATGGCCACATTGTAGCCGCCTTCGGCTTCATCTTCCCTGAAATAACGCCCTTCGGCTATATCAAATGTTTTTACCTGCCCGTAGCCGAAAGACCAGCCCGACACGATGCCGTTCTCCACGGTATTGTTGAGGTGCTTTAAGGTTTTTCGCGCACCGATCCTGAAACCCATCGCATCGGCACCTTTCAGCTTGCGTTGCAATTCGGCCAGCTCTTTGTAAGCAGGTACCGGGCGGTTCATGTATTTCCACCAGGGATAATCGGGCCCGAATGTCCATGGCCACTTCATGACGTATACCACATTATCGCCCAGGCTTTGCACACTGCCCCGGATGTTACGCTCGAGGCTGTCTACAATCGTAAATACGGTGATGATGGCAAAGATCCCGATGGTAATGCCCAGCAGGCTCAGAAAGGTTCTGAGCTTGTTCGCCACGAGTGCCCCCCAGGCGAACAAAACACTTTCTTTTAGCAGGGCCAGGATCATACAACAAATATACGGGGATTTCTAATGTCCGGCAGAGATTTGTGTTCAACAGGACAAACAGACCCGTCTATACAGCCGGGTAGGCGCAGATGACGCTGATTAAAGCTTGTCTTCAGATGGAATTTGTCAGTTCGAGTGCAGTCGGGAAGTGTTCTAAACAATTTCTATTTAGTTCTCGGCTATGCCCGAACTGACAGCCATCAGGAACTATTCCGGCACATCTGTTTACCGATCCAGTACCGGCGGAAAATGCTGCAGAGTGGAATAATTGATAAAGCCCAGGGTCGATCTCTGGTTAACGGTGATTGTGCGGTTGCTGATTTGCCCGTTGGGCCCCCGGAGTTGCAGGTTCAGAGTATTTTCGCCTTTGCTGAGCGGGATGCGGGTATAAGCTAAAAAGGAAGGAAGGCTCTGCCAGTTGCGTGTGTCGGCTTTTTCGGCCAGGGCGCCGGCAATGCCCAGTAAAGCACCTGCGGCTTCATTTTCCTTTTTCAGCTGGGCTTCGGCCAGTTTTTTCAGGACGATGCGGGATATCATCAGCGTCATTTCTTTCAGGAAACGCTCCTGGAGGTTGGTTCGGGCAATAAACGCAATGTTTTCTGCCATGCCCGGTGTATAGCTTTGCCCGTTGCTCGTAATGGTTAAGCCGGTGAAGTACAAAGGAACATCCACATATTTCGGGAAAGCCACGCGGATCACATTCAGATCGGCCAGGCTGGGATCGTTTTTTTTATCGGGTAAAGGAAAAGGAATATTAATGGTTCCCGATTTATCAGAAAAAACAAGATCGCCGCCAACACCTTTTACCAGGAAAAGCATAATGTCCTCCTGCTCTTTCACCGGCGCCAGGCCGTTTTCCCAGATAAAGACCAGTTCCTGCTTGGCAGTATCCTTCACAGTATTGAAAGGCATGTTGAAGGTTTTGCAATACTCGTCGCGCTCAGCATAAAAGCCCGATTTGTGGGCGGCATTGATGAGGTCGATCTTAAGCTGCTCGGGTAGCATCGCCCCCAGGTACTCATTGCCGTTATCCTTGATGTAAAGCTCGTAGGCATTGCGGTAAGAGATAAAAGCGTTGTTATAATCATTCATGCGCTCATATACCAGTCCCTGAAGGGTATGGGCAAAGGCATCGGATCGGTATTTCTTCCCCTGCATGAGTTGTTTGTCCGCCAGCTCATTTAAGCGGATGTTGATCCTCTTGGCTTCCACCAGCGCATCCTCATTCATGTTGAGGTACAGGTAATTCAGGGCCTTGTAATAGTTCACCAATACCCGTTCGAAATCTTCGCCATGGTACTTGGTCATGGCGCTGTTTACCAGAACAGCCGTAGAAACATCGGCCACCGCCGTTTTTTCCTCCATCAGGAGATCGGCCCGGTTGAAGTAGAAATTACTGGAATCGTATTGCTGCTGCAGATGAAACACCTTTCCCAGCTCCAGGTTTCTTAACACCTCGTTGCGGTTGCGTTTCAGGAATTTGGTATTTAAAATATCCTTCTCTGCGGCTTTGTAGTTGGCATCGTTCAGGTCCTTATGATAGCCAAGCACCTTATCGTAGTAGGTGCGGCACGACATCAGCGAAAGCAGGAAAATGACTATATAGAAATGTTTTTTCAAAGGAAAAGCCGGATATGGGATTAAAAACCTGGGACGAAAGGAAGGCTCGAAAAGTTACATGACAAAACATTCCACACGGATGAGGCATGGAATGTTTTGTGTATGCGTTCGATAGAATTAGTTTTTAACGTATTTGGTGATTTTTTTGTCACCGATCCAAACCACTTCATTCGACTGGATGTTGGTTAACTGGAGGTTGATCTGGTAGTAAATCACTTTTTTGCTTTTATAGGAATCCACGATGGAGTTGATGTCGCCTTGCAACATGTAGTCGGCGCCCATTTCGAGGCCAAACTGCTTCATCGTGCTTTGACTGGCGTTATCTTGTTGGTCACCGCGCTCTCCGCGGATCTCGTTACGCTTGTCGCCACCTTGTACCAGTTTTACCTGACCTCCGTTGATGAAGGATTTTTCCAGATCCTTCACAAAGGTTTCTGCTTCGATGTGCTCATGGCTTTTGTTTTTCACGAAGCCAACGATCACTACCGGTTTTTTACCTGTTTTTTCCACGTGGGTAGCAAGCCAGGAACCGCTTTGACATTCCTTGATGATCTCTTCGGCAGTCAGCCTGGAATCGGTGTTGTTCCAGCGTCCGCTGAGGTCAACCTGGTCTTTTTCCGAAATGCGGGTTACTTTCCTGTTGCAGGATACAGCGCTCAGCAGAGCGGTAATGGTGAAGCAAGCGATGATTATCTTTTTCATAAAGCTGTGTATTAAAATTGTGTTTCTGGTTTAGGACAAATATAGGATTAATGTTTTAAAACGTGCCAGAGCGTTAAGCCTAATAAAGCAGTGCCGACAGCCGCGTTAATGGTTCCGAAGGTTGGGCCGCCCCAGTAACGTGGCCGGTAGTATCCGCCGTATCCGTATCCATAATTTGGATAAGGATTGCCATAGTAGCCGTTGTTATACCCATAGTTGTTGTAGCCATAATTATTGTAGCCGTAGTTGTTATATCCGTAGCTATAGCCATTATTATAGTAGCCGCCGTAACCATAACCGCGCGACATGATGCGGGCCATCCTGCGCTCGTGCCTGCGTGTAGCCGCCAGCTCCCTGCGTTCTTTCTTGGCCTGTACATCGTCGATAGCCTTGTAGGTATCCTGGATGGTTTGTCCCTGGTTTTTGGTAAGCTCAGCAGATTGCTCCATGTATTTGGCCCTGCTCCTTTGGAAATTAGGATTTTGATCAGGCAAGAGGTTCACGCTGTCGTTTTGAGCATTCACACTGATGCAGAACAGTGTCGATAAAGCTAGAGTGATGATGTATTTCATGATTTCTTGTTATTAATCGTGTTTCTGAGTGTAAAGGTATTGGGTCAACGGTTCATCCCAAAATAAATGGGATAAACTGCAAAAACTTGTACATCAACTGCAAAAAGCAGGCCTGAAAACCCCTGATGATGGGCTTTTATGCGATGTTAACTTTCTTTAAAAAAGCTTCCTTGAACTCGCGTCCAATGGGTATTTCCTGCTGTTTGACGATCACATGGTCGGAATGCACGGATTGGATATGATGAAGATTAATGATATAGGACTTATACACCTGGAAAAAGGTATCGGCAGGCAGCGTCGATCCAAAGTCTTTCAGCGTTTTGCGGATCAGGTATTTTTTTTGCGGCGTCTGGATGCTGATGTAATTGCCGTCGGATTTCACAAACCAAATGTCATCATGCTTAAGTTTGACGAAGGTCGTGCCATCCTTAATGAATACTACCTGTTCCGGATCGTCCACCTGTTCGGGGGGCGGCGTGGCCACCGCTGTATTTGCGGTAAAATTGGAAAGCGCAATTTCGATGCTGGTATAAAGGTCGTTCTTGTCAAAGGGTTTTACCAGGTAGCCGTTCGGCTTCAGGTGCTTGGCGCGGTCTACCGTGGTTTTGTCAGCGTGCGAGGTAATAAAAATAAAAGGCAGTTTATAGGTTTCCTTGATGGCTGTCCCCACGTCGATCCCGTCTTTTTTATCGCCCAGGTTAATGTCTACCAGCACCGCATCGCTTGTTTTCTCATCGAGGAACTTGATGGCTTCGTAATAGTTGGTAGCATTGCCCACTACCTCATAGCCCAGGCTGCGCAGCGTTTCGCTGATGTCTTCCGCAATGATGAACTCGTCTTCTACGACCAGGATCCTTGTTGCCATAATAATTATACCTGCGGTTTTTTAAAATCGATGAAACAATGTGTGCCCTGATGGCTTTCGAAGCGGACAGAACCTTTTACCTGGCTGGCCAATCCTTTTACGAGTTTTAGGCCGAGCGAATTTAAGGCCGAGGGATCAAAGCCTGCCGGCAAGCCCTTGCCGTCATCGGAAACGTGCAGCTCCAGCTCCTCCGCGTTCTTTTCTTTGAGGCTGATGGTGATGCTTCCCGAACTGCGGCCCTCGAAAGCATATTTATAGCTGTTGGTAAGAAGCTCATTGATGATCAGACCCAAAGGAATAGAGGTATCGATGTCGAGCGAAATGCCATGCGTGTCGATGTGCTGTGTGATGTTCTTTTTCTCGTTATTGAAATTAGTATCAATGGATTGTGCCATCTGTTCGATGTAAGCCTGGAAGTCGACCGAGCTGAGGTTTCCGGATTGATAGATCTTCTGATGGATCAGGGCCATAGAGCTGATGCGGTTCTTCGCCTCATTCATAATGCGCTTCAGCTGTTCATCCTCCGTGCGGTTGGCCTGCAGGTTGAGCAGGCTGGAGATGATCTGTAAATTATTTTTCACGCGGTGATGAATTTCCTTGAGCAGCGTTTCTTTTTCGGTGAGGGAGATCTCGATGATGCGTTTTTTCTCTTCTGTTTCCTGTTGCTGCTGTGCGATGATGCGGTTGGCTTTTTTGGTATTCCGGTAGTTCCTGTAAAAGGCCAGTGCCAGTAGTAAAGCCAGCGCCAAAGCAGCAATCGCGAGGTACACGATCTTACGGGAGCTTTCCACTTCCGTTTGCTTTTGAAAGAGGTCTTTCCGGTAGGTTTTGTTTCTTTCCGATTGCTGCAGGCTATCGTAACGAAGCTTTTCCTGAAGGATCCGCTGCCTCGTTTCATTTTTGGCCAGGCTGTCGTTGGCCTGTTTCAAAAGCAGGGAAATCTCGTAAGCATCTTTGTAGTTCCCTTTTGCCACAAAACGCTCTTCCGCTTTTTTCAGATCTTTCAGGTAAATCTCATGTTTGCTTGGAGGAATTGTAGCGGAGACGGTACTTGTTGCCACAGGCTTTATGGTATCGGTGGGTAACGCAAGCGGCTTATCCTTAACAGGGTTTATGGCGGGCTTCGTGTACTTATCCTTGCTTCGCTGGTGGTTCGGGTTCTGGTCCTGGAGGAGCAAGCTGTCGGGCCTTTGTGCCACTGCCTGTGCGGTGACACAATAACAAAACAGGATATGTATCAGTAATTTCATTCTTATGAATGCCGTGTAAAGATACCGAATCCAAATGAAAATATCTCTACGGTTGGTTTCCCCGAAACCACTCTTGTATGTCCGGGGTCTGGATAAGCGGCTTGTTATTGGTTATTTTGCTGTTTATACCTTCGGCATAATCTGATGCAAGAGGAAATAATTAGAGTACGTTTCGTCTAAATCTTATTTTTGCAAGGCGAAACATCGACCTATGAAAAATCAGAAGAATGCCCTGCTGTTTATTTTTATCACACTCCTGATCGATTGCACCGGTATCGGGATCATTTTGCCGGTGACACCGAAGCTCATCGAGGAGCTTACCGGTGGCGACATCAGCGATGCGGCCAAGTACGGCGGCTGGTTGTCGGTGGCCTATGCGGCTATGCAGTTTTTATTTTCCAGCGTATTGGGCGGCCTGAGCGATCGTTATGGGCGCCGCCCGGTGCTCCTGCTCTCTCTGCTTGGCCTGGGGATCGACTATGTATTCCTGGCGATGGCTCCTGATATTTTCTGGCTTTTTATAGGACGCATGATTGCCGGCGTATCGGGCGCAAGCTTTACCACAGCCTCTGCTTATATTGCAGACATCAGCGCCCCGGAGAAACGCGCTCAGAATTTCGGGATGATCGGTGCGGCCTTCGGCCTGGGCTTTATCCTGGGGCCATTGATCGGCGGCGTGTTCAGTCAGTTTGGCACCCGCGCCCCTTTCTTAATTGCAGCGGGCTTATCGCTGGCGAATGCCTTATACGGTTATTTTGTATTGCCTGAGTCTTTGGCCAAGGAGAACCGCAGGCCCTTCGACTGGAAGCGCGCCAATCCCATAGGCATGTTTCTCAACATCAGTCGCTACAAGCATTTGTACGGATTATTCATCATCCTGTTTTTGGTGAACATTGCAGGGCATGCCGCCCAATCCACCTGGACCTATATCACCATCCGGAAATTCAACTGGGATTCGGACATGGTAGGCTACTCCCTGGCTTTTGTCGGGCTTACCATTGCTATCGTGCAGGGTGGCCTGATCCGCGTGGTAATCCCTAAAACAGGAGAGATCAAAGCATTTTACATCGGCTTTATGTTCTATGTTGTGGGCTCTGTGGCATTTGCCCTCGCCAACCGGGAATGGATGATGTTTGTCTTTATGATTCCGTATGCGCTCGGAGGGCTTTCCATGCCTGCGGTTCAGGGCATCGTATCGAATAATGTGCCTGCCAACGAGCAGGGTGAAATGCAGGGAATGCTGACGAGCCTTGTAAGCATTACGGCCATCATCGGCCCTTTGATCATGACCAACCTGTTTTACTATTTTACGAAGGAGAATGCCCCCGTGTATTTTCCGGGATCGCCTTTCATGCTGGGGGCTGTGCTGACGGTGATCTGCCTGCTTATTGCCATCAGGGCAATCCCCAGGGCTGCACAGCACAAATAGGCTGTCGGGACAGTGGTTCCGCTAAATACCTTATATTTGAACCATGAAAAAACTGATGTTACTGGCCGTAGTGGCCCTAGCTGCCTGTGGCAGCAAGCAAAAAGCGGTGGTTGTGCTTGATAAGTCCTCGGCCGATAATCTGCCGATGGATATTACCATTGATGATACCATGAAGGTTCACCTGGTTTCGGACACCTGCTTCGATCTCAATTTACTGGAAGGAGAACATGTTCTGAAATCCAAAAATCTCACAAAAACCTTTGAAGTAAGAGAGGGTGGAGGGATCATTAACCTCGACAATACCGAATATGTGATATACCCTATCGAGTATTCCAGCTCTAAAATGGGCATCGGAGGCATGAGGTCTGAAACACCCATACTGATCGATTCATTCATCGTATTTAAGAACCGCGAAGTGTTCGGGAAAGAAGTACCGATGTCGGATAAGAAACTACAGGATCTGTTACCGAAGATCGAAAAAAACGTGGTGAGTGATGTGGATGCTAAGAGAACCCATCGTTTCACCAAAGTGGGCAAGGACCAGTTCTATATTCACAAATCATGGGACTTTAACCTGAATGATCATATTCCTGAGACCATCGAGATAAAAGGCGTGGGCGGCAGTACCATGAAGTACGCTGCCATGCGTGCCAATTACTTTTTGCTTTCTCTCTACCTGGGGAATACGGAATACAGCGCGCGCACCATTGCCGATGTGAAAGCCGGCCTTTACGATAAAGAGCAGGAGCTGGCGAAGGATTCGATCCCTGAGATCAATTAGTATATTTTAGGGTTTTGCCCGGAGGGAGCGCCTTTTATTATTAAAGGATAACATGTAAATTTGGTATTTAAACCGGATTTTGAAAACTGCTGTTTTATCTTTTCTCCCGATACTGTTCATGCTGGCCTTTCCGGGTTGCCGGCAGGGGCATGATTATGCGCGCTATGTAAAAGAGCTCGACAGCCTCAAAGTAGTGACCGAGCAGGCGGTGGATAATTTCACCACGGTAGACAGCCTGGCGTGCTATGAGGCTTATTCCAAAGAGCGTAGCTACAGGCTTTTCATCGAGTCGCATGTGAGCGATACGGTTCCTAAGGAAACGGCGGAAGCCCTGACCGGTTTTTTTTCGACAGAGAAAGCGCTGAAAGATTACCTGGCCCAAAGACCGGTATGGCTGTCCGAAGCACGGTCGGTCATTAAGCAGGTGTGGCTTTTGTCGAACGACCTCAAAAACGGGAGTATTGAAACGGGAGAGGCGGTGGAGTTTATCGGCACGGAAAAAAAACGCTCGGAAAAGATCATCGAAGAGCTGAAAACGAATACGGTTCTCATCCGCAGGCACCTGGAGCTTTACAACAGGCACCTTCCGGCGGTGGAGCAGCTTTTGAAATCGTATAACGCCGGAATTTTGCCGGCAATTGCACGGGAGGAAAAACAGCCATGAAACAGGCGGGACTAATCATTCTATATTTGCTGGCGTTTTTCAGCAGGGGGCTTGCACAGAAAGGCAATGATGAGCAGCTGGCCATGTATTACTATGAGCGTAAGGAATACGATAAGGCAGCCGTATATTTTGATAAGCTCTACGACAAGGCCCCCGAAATGTATTACAACAACTACTATAAGTGCCTGGTAGAGTTAAAGGATTTCGGCAAAGCAGAAAAGATCACGAAAAAGCAGCTGAAGCGCAATGAAGGGGATGTATTCCTTTATGTGCGGCTGGGAAGCATTTACAAACTCCAGGGCAATACCGATAAGGAAAAGGAACAGTATACGAAAGCGTTGAAAGAGCTGCCTGCCGAGCAGAGCGCCATTTTTTCGCTGGCACATGCCTTCGAGGATGCAGGCCTTTACGACTATGGGATCGAGGCCTACAAAAAAGGCCGGAAGGAATTCCCGACAACGTATCCTTTTTATTATGAGATCGCCGACCTTTATAAAAAGAAAGGCGACCTGAAAGCGATGATCAACGAATACCTGGATGCTATTGAGTTCCGGGAAAGCGAGCTTTACACGGCCCAGGCGCATCTGCAGCAATCGCTGGGCTACGATGATAAGAACGGCGGGCTTAACAATCCTTTACTGAAACAGGAATTGCAAAAGCGCATTCAGAAAAATCCGGATAAGACCGTCTTTGCGGAGTTCCTGATCTTCCTGCAAAACCAGCAAAAAGATTTTGAAGGGGCCTTTGCGCAAAGCAAGGCGCTTGACAAACGGCTGAAGGAAGACGGCACACGCATCATGGAGCTGGCAAAGCTCTGTGTCAGCAACGAAAATTATGAGGTAGCCGAAAAATGTTACCAGTACATCATCAGCAAAGGAAAAGAGAATGCCTATTATGATATGGCGGTTATCGAAAAACTGAATACCAGCTATGCGCGGATCACCTCAGTGAACAACCCGCCGGTTGCGGAGGTGCTACAGCTCGAAAACAGCATCGAGTCAGCGATCCAGGCTTACGGCATCAGCACCCTGACATTGCCCCTTATTAAAAAATCAGCCCTGCTGAAAGCCTATTACCTTGATAAGCCCGGCGAGGCGATCGAAAGCCTGGAAAATGTCATCTCTCAGTACACCTTCAATAAAACGACGATGGCCGACATCAAGCTCGACCTGGGCGACATGAACCTGCTGGTTGGAAATATCTGGGACGCCTCGCTTCTGTACTCGCAGGTGGAAAAAGATTTTAAGTATGAGCCGGTGGGCCAGGATGCCAAATTCAGGAATGCAAAGCTGAGCTTTTACGCTTCCGATTTTAAGTGGGCCAAAACACAGTGTGATGTGTTGAAGGGCGCTACGAGCAAGGTCATTGCCAACGATGCCCTCGATCTGTCGCTGGTGATCACCGATGCCATCGGCATCGACACGAACGCGGTTCCCCTGAGCATGTTTGCCTCTGCGGAGCTGCTGATCCTTCAGCACCAGTACGACAGGGCGATCATGAGGCTCGATAGCATCAATACCCTATTCAGTGAGCATACGCTGGGCGATGATATTTATTACAAGAAAGCGGAGATCTATAAGCGCACCAATCGCTACGAAGAGGCGGCTAAAATGTATCACAACATTGTGGAGTTCTATCCTACGGAGCTTTATGGCGATGATGCCTTGTTTAAAGAGGCAGAATTGTATGAGCGCTACCTGAATGATAAAGAGAAAGCCAAGCAGCTGTACCAGGACGTGCTTACCAAATATCCGGGCAGTATCTACGTGGTAGAAGCGCGGAAGCGGTTCAGGGACCTGAGAGGCGATGTGGTGAATTGATCCCTTGGGCGTTTGCGGGATGGTGTTTGAGGATACCAAATCAAAATAGCAAAAAAAGAATTTATATGTACATATACAGTGTAACAGTTAGCATAGACAAAGACGTAGCCAAAGAATGGCATGGATGGATGAAACGCAAGCACATCCCGGAAGTGATGGAAACAGGCTATTTCACCGAATACAAAATGTGTAAGGTCCTGAATGTGGAAGATGAGGGAGAAACCTATTCCACGCAATACACCTTTAAGGAGATGCAGGACATCGAAAACTACCAAAAGCATGAGGCACCTCGCCTGCAGGCCGATATGAAGCGTCTTTACGAAGGGAAGTACATTGCGTTCCGCACACTGCTGGAAATCGTGTAAGTGATGAAATCATGAAACTGCTGCTCCTGCTTTTCTGTTTCGGCTGCTGTTATTCCGGTCTTTCCCAGAAAAGCCTGGTGGCAGATGTCTTTACCCTGGGGCATTTCAGGCGTTTTCATATTTATCAGAACGAGGAAATGACGTTTAAGCTCAAAGGCAGTTCCCACAAATACCGACATACTCTTGTGGACATGGAGGATAGCGTGCTCTACATAGAAACAGGGGAATCCATCCCGCTCGGCCATATCAAAAGCATCATCATCGACCGGTCGAATTTCCTGACGCGGATGCTGGCGAGTGGTTTCCGTGTTGCAGGCATCGGCTACATTGGCATCGATGCATTCAACAACAGCATCAATGGAGAAACGCCTTTATTCAAAGAGCGTGTATTGGTTGCCGGAGCCGGCCTTTTTGCCCTTGGAGAGATCATCCACCTGCTCAACAAAAAAACGATTCGCCCGGGGAAGCATACCACGCTGAAAATTCTGGACCTGAGCTTGAAATGAGATGCCTGTTGCTTATAGTGCTTCTCGCCGGCCTTCCGGGCTATTCGCAGAAGATCCTCGACCTGCATTACAGCTCCGTGTTTGGCACAACGAAGTCTTTCCAGTTCTTTAACAACAGCCGCTTTTCATATAAGCTCAAGGGCGATGTTTTTTACCGCAGGCACAAACTTGTGAATATGGAGGATAGCCTGCTGGTGTTTGACAATGATGAGGTGGTGACCTTCAGTCAAATCAAAGCCGTGAAGATACGCGGCGCATCGCTCAGCCCGTATTTCTTTGGGGCCGGAGCCCGGTTCTTCATCCTGGACACGGGGCACGGCGCCATTTTTGGAAGGCAGCAGGTAGTCAGTGATCAGGCCTTGATCGTATTGGGATCCTGTGTGGCAGGTGGCCTCATCGTGAAGTATTTTCAGGATAAGCATATCCGCATAAAAAAGAATTCTGTTTTTCGGATTATTGACGCGGATTACCGTAATTTGCAACCTGATTCAAAACCATCATCCTTTGGCATCACCGGTTAAAGCAAAAAAACATTTAGGGCAGCATTTTCTTACGGATCTCAACATTGCGCAGAAAATTGTCAACGCGCTTCCCCAGGACGGTTTGCCGGTGGTGGAGATCGGGCCGGGAACGGGAGTGCTCACCCAATACCTGATCGATCGGGATAACTTTACAGCCTTCGATATCGATACGGAATCCATCGCTTTCTTAAAGCAAAAATACCCGCAGCACGAAGCCAAAATCCACTACCAGAATTTTCTGGAAGCCGATCTGAGGCCCTTTGCCGCCAAAGGCCCCTTTCATATCGTCGGGAATTTTCCTTACAATATCTCCACGCAGATCATGTTTAAGGTGCTGGAGCACCGCAATGATATTACAGCTTTGGTAGGGATGTTCCAAAAAGAAGTAGCAGAAAGAACGGCAGCTGTTCCTAGAACTAAAGATTACGGAATTCTCTCCGTTTTGGTACAAGCTTATTATGATGTAAAATATCTTTTTACGGTTCACGAAAACGTTTTTAATCCGCCTCCAAAAGTNNGATGTTCCAAAAAGAAGTGGCACAACGCATTGCCGAAAAACCGGGCTCGAAAACCTATGGGATCCTGAGCGTCCTGTTACAGGCTTTTTATAAGATCGAATACCTTTTTACCGTCAGTGAGCATGTGTTCAACCCGCCCCCAAAAGTAAAATCAGCGGTGATACGGCTCACGCGCAATGCAACCGTATCGCTGGCCTGTGATGAGGAACTGTTCTTCAAAGTGGTAAAGGCATCGTTCAACCAGCGCCGCAAAACAGTAAGGAACTCCGTGAAGGTATTAAGCGGGAGCGCACCGGTAGAATCTGCCTTGCTCGACAAGCGGGCTGAACAGCTTTCGGTAGCTGATTTTGTAGCCCTCACCAACGCTATTGAAGCCGGATTAAGGAAGCAGGCTTTTTAAAAGCAAGCAAGGCACAGTCCGTGAACCGCAGCCCCGTTCTCCGGCTAAATACATTTCTATGATCTGCTTGGTATAAGGCCTTCTCCGCCGGACCGTAAACCCTCATTCACGGCCCGACAGATCAGGCACCTAAAAATGCATTAGAAGCCATCTCATAAATACCNNTATTTTTGAGATGGCTTCTAGTCAAGGCGGTAGATATCCTCGATGTCTTCCTTATTGTCATGAATGACTTTAAGGTCGGTGATCAGACCGCTGTTGATGCCATACACCCAGCCATGCAGGTGCAGCTCGCGTGTTTTCCAGGCCTCCTGTACCACCGTTGTTTTGGCAAGGTTCCTTACCTGCTCGATCACGTTGAGCTCGGTAAGCCTGTCGGCACGCTTATCCTGATCTTTAATGCTGCTTAACTCAGAATAATATTTATTATAAACATCCTTGATATTGCGGAGCCAGTTATCCACATAGCCGTGACGTGTATTCGTCATCGCAGCATTTACACCGCCGCAGCCATAGTGCCCGCATACAATAATATGTTTCACGCCCAGGTATTTTACAGCATACTCGAGCACACTCAGGAGGTTGAAGTCGGTATGCACCACCAGGTTGGCAATGTTGCGGTGTACAAAGATCTCGCCCGCGTCGGTGTTGGTGACCTCGTTGGCCGGTACCCGGCTGTCGCTGCAACCGATCCAGAGGTAATCAGGCTTCTGGCCCAGGGATAATTTTTTGAAATACTCAGGGTCCTCAAATTTACGTTCAAGAGAGTAGCGCCTGTTTCCGTCGATTAATTTTTGATACGATTTGTCCATAATCAGAGTTTAAATTTTATAAGTTGAACATTGATGTTTTTTTTAGGGGCTGTGTTTATAAAGTCTTTGATGACATCTTTGGAGTCATGATTGATCTTTTTGTTGATGCTTCCGTCGATGATCACCCGGCTGTCGTTCTTGATGTCTTTGAAAAAGCGGATAAGATAGCCTTTGTTGAAAAACGTGACGTGCTGCGGCAATTTGATCAGGTGGTAGAGCTGCCCGCCCATCACTTCGGTGCTCGAATCAAAAGAAGACCTGATATTGTCGCGCAGGATAAAGATAATAGATACCACGATGCCGGCACACACCCCTTTCAGAAGATCCGTGAGGAGCATGACCACAATCGTTATCAGGAAAGGCACAAACTGCTCGTAGCCCGATCTCTTCTGCTCTTTGAAGATTGCGACGCTCGTGAGCTTAAAGCCTGTCATAATCAGAATAGCGGCAAGGGCTGCATTTGGGATCAGGCTCAGCAGGTTGGGCAGCAGAAAAACAGCAACCAGGAGCAGCATGGCATGCAGAATCACGGAAAGCTTCGACCTGGCTCCCGAGTTGATGTTGGCAGAGCTTCGCACAATCACGGACGTTACGGGCAGGCCGCCCAGCAGGCCGCAGGTGATGTTGCCGATGCCCTGTGCCAGTAATTCCTTGTTGGTATTCGACTCATTTTTTTCCGGGTCGAGTTTATCGATGGCTTCAATGCCAAGCAATGTTTCGAGGCTGGCTACCACGGCCAGTGTTATCGCAATGAGCCAGAAGCCGGGCTTGTCAATGAAGCTGAAATCCGGCACCGTGAGGTTGGCACGCAGATCGTCAAACGAATTGATGGAAGGCAGATTGACCAGGTGTTGCGGATCAATGCCCATGAGCGCAGAGCCTTTAAAGGCAATGGTGAGCAGGATGCCGAAGATCACCACCAGCAAGGGGCCCGGGATGTTCGACAGGATCCTGTCCTTTTTATAGAAAGGCTGATTGGCGATGATGAGCACAACGAACGACACAACGCCGATCAGCAGGGCGCCTGGCGTGATGAAGTTCACCATGTGCACAAGCTCTGTAAAGCTGTTCTCACCATCCATCTGGATAAATTCCATGTCGCCTTCCGGATCTTTGTCGTAGCCGAACAGGTGCGGAATTTGCTTAATGATAAGGATGATGCCAATGCCGGCGAGCATACCCTTGATCACCGCATTGGGAATGTAATTTCCAATGGAGCCGGCTTTCAGCATGCCAAGCACAATCTGGATCACTCCTGCAAATACCACGGCCGCAAGGAATGCCTGGAAGCTGCCGAGCTGTGTGACGGAGCTGAGGACGATCGCAGTGAGGCCCGCAGCAGGGCCGGATACGCTGTACTTCGACCCACTGAAAACTGTTACTAAAATACCACCGACCACGCCGGCGATAATGCCTGAAAATAACGGAACTTTACAGGCCAGGGCAATGCCGAGGCATAAAGGCAATGCCACTAAAAATACCACAATACCTGCCTTGATATCGGCAAATAAACTCTTTTGATTCATAGAAATGATTTAACTGATAATAAATACTGGAACAGCCTGAGTGCAGGCCTTCAACGGAAAATTTATAATCAGCCGAGTTCCGGAGGCGGAACGGTAATGTCGGTGACATGCGTAAAACAACGGCTGCTGGTGCGGGGCCAGGAAGCAGCCTGTTGAGGAAGAAGTTGCAGGAAAGAAACCTGCGCCTCATGGTATAAAATCACTGTAGTATCAGATTCCTTTTCCTTATGGTTTTCTTCTTCTTCTGATACAGGATTGTTCAGAGAACTTTGTGCCTTGTAGATCTTACCGGCTTTATTAAGCCCTAAAAATGTGGATTGCAGCGTGAGGCAAACCATGCAGGCGATGAAGAAAAAAATAACGGTATGTCGGATCTTTAAAGTCAAGGTCAGGACCATAGAGGAATGCAAAGTACGCGATTAAAGCGGGTTTTTACCTCATAAATCGGCGCAAAATAATTAATTTAAATCGTTTTTATTTAAATTTAAGGATTATTTAACATTATCATAGCGGAATCTTTCATGAACAGATTGTGTATTTTAAGTATTCTTGGCCTTGCTTTACTGACAGGTTCCTGCAAGAAGCCGGCCGGTGAAGGCGGCAATTCCAGCATCAGGGGGAATGTATGGGTGCAGGATTATAATAAGTCCCTCACCATCATGCAATACCAGTATACGGGTGTGGATGTAGACGTGTATATTATTTACGGTGACGATACGAGCTATGGCGATAAGGTTAAAACAAACGGCGACGGCGAATTTGAATTCAAATACCTGCGCAAGGGCAATTACAAAGTCTATGTGGTGAGCGATGAGCGCATCGGCAACACCAACGATACCAAAGAAGTGGCCGTGACGGTGGACGCCAGCATCACCGCGAAAAAACAGTCGGTAGATGTTGGCCAGTTAGTCATTAAACGATAAGCAGGAGGGATAGAGCACATGCAACGAACACTCATACTGGCCGGCTTCTTTTGCTTCTGCGGAGTGCTAAGCGCCCAAAGCAAAAAGCTAATCAAAAAGCACGGCATCTCATCTGTAACGATCACCGAAACAACCGGAGGCAAAACCCTCATGGACGAAAAAACCAGCTACGATGCCAAAGGCGAGGAGATCGAGAAAGTGGAATATACCAAAGAAGGCATTCTGAAAAAAACCATCAAGAGCAAACTCAATAACCTGGGCGATGTGATAGAGGAGGAGGAGTACGACGATAAGAACAACCTGAAACAGAAAACGCTGATCAAGTACAATGCCCTTGGCGATAAGAAAGAAGAGCTCGTATACGACGCCAATAAAAAGCTCATCAAAAAACATGTGTACGTCTACGACAACAAAGGCCTGAAGACGGAGCGCAAGACGCTGGATCCCGCCGGCAAACTCATCAGCACTAAAAAATACGCCTATACGTTTCAGTAACCGTGGACCTTATTCAGCATATCCTGGCAGCCTTTGAGCCCATCAGCCTGTCCGACATGGACAATGTGAAGCTCATGGACAGAACGGATACCAAGTACACCTTTCACGTATCGGCGCTCGATGCCTTGCTGCAGGAGGCGATGCCCTACTATCAGGTGCTCAGCGTGGAAGGCTGCCGCATCAGCCGCTATAAAACCCTGTACTACGATACGGAGGCTTTCGACCTGTATAACCGCCACCACAGCGGGAAGCTTAACCGCTATAAGATCCGCCACAGAACCTATGTGGAAAGCGGCCTTGGATTCCTGGAGGTGAAGTTCAAAAATAACAAGGGCCGTACCATCAAAACACGCATCAAAGAAACAGATTACAGCAGCATACAGTCCGGCCAGGCCTTCGAATTTCTGAAAACGCAATTGCCGTTTTGCCCGGCCACACTCAGGCCAACGATCCGGATCAATTACAGCCGCATTACCCTGGTCAATAAAACGTCGGCAGAAAGGCTGACCATCGACCTGAACCTGGAATTTGAAACAAACAATGCCACCAGAAACATGGGCCATCTGGCGATTGCAGAAGTAAAGCAGGGAAGCAAAGCGCCTTCCCCTTTCGTTGCTATCCTGAAAAAAAGGCACATCCGCGAAGGCTCTATCAGCAAATATTGCTTTGCCGTGGCCAGCTCCTTCGATGCGGTAAGATCCAATAACTTCAAGCAAAAACTATCGCAGGTACATAAATTAATCAAGACACCATGACTCTTTTACAACTCGCAGGCGACCTCACAACAGCGGCTACCGGCTATGAGGAACTACAGAAAATTTCGGGCAAGATCTTTTTCAGGTTGTTGATCGACCTGGTGTCGGTGTTCCTTCTCGTGCGGGTGATTTATTACCCCATTTACAAGCACCGGGAGCTGTTCTTTACCTATTTTATTTTCAACATCGTTATTTTTCTCATCTCGTTTCTGCTCAACAAGGTCGATCTTTCCATGGGAGCAGCCTTTGGCCTCTTTGCCGTATTCAGCATGCTGCGCTACAAAACCGAAGAGATCGCCATTAAGGATATGACCTATCTGTTCCTGGTCATAGCGATCGGGCTTATTTGCGCCGTTACGAAGATCAAAGGCGCCAACGACAACATCGAGTACCTCTTCCTGGCCGTCATTAACGTGGTGGTGCTCCTGATCACCTGGTTGCTGGAAAGCAATGTGCTGATGAAAAAGGAAATGGTGAAGACGATTTTGTATGAGAACATCGAGCTGATCCGTTCGGGGAAGCAGGAGGAGCTGCTGGCTGACCTGAAACTGAGAACGGGTTTCAACGTCCACCGCTATTCGGTGCATAAGATCGATTTTCTGAAAGATGCCGCGCAGATCAAAGTGTATTACTACGAACATTAATGCGAAAGAAATCACTGTATACACTTTTCCTTTGCCTGGCCCTGGCCTCCGGTCTGAGGGCCCAGGACCTGATCAGCGACGTGGGCCTGCGGCTGAGCCTGTCTGCCCAGAAAAAGCTGAACAGCCGCTTGACCCTTACTGCCAAAGTGCTGACGCGGCAGGTTGAGAACCTCACGCTGCTCAACCGTGTATATGTGCGTGGCAGCCTTAAAATGAAGCTGAGCAGGAACCTGATGACCGAGCTCAGGCTGTATTATATGCCTACGCGCAAGGGCTACCGCGAAATGCGCGATAACTACCGCTACTCGCTGGCGCTGGTTTACAAAGTTAAGCTTACCCGCCGCCTGAGCTTTTCCGACCGGGTAACTTACCAAACGACGACCAATTATCTTCTGAACTCTTCCATGCTCGATGAAAAGCTGGCCGGCGTGATCCGAAACCGCTATACACTGTCCTATAAGCTCAACCGCCGCTCGGAGCCTTACATCAAGGAGGAGTTGCTGTGGCAGGTCGTGGGCAAGAAAGAGCGCTATTTTGGACGCAACCGCGTATACCTGGGCTACGAGTACCTGCTCACAGACAAACTGAACCTCGATGCCTACTTCATTTATGAGCGTGGTTTCAACGACAACGACGGCCCCCAGGAGCAAAATTTTTTCTACGGGCTGAACCTGGGATTTAGTTTTTAAAAAAAATGCAATTATTTTTTGCAGGTTTCAAAAAAGCCGTTATATTTGCAATCCCAAATCGGGAGTTTAGCTCAGCTGGTTCAGAGCATCTGCCTTACAAGCAGAGGGTCGGGGGTTCGAATCCCTCAACTCCCACGAAAAAATAAAAGGAGACTAATCTGCCTTACAAGCAGAGAGTCGGGGACGGTCGGCCGCTGCCGTTCAATCCCTCAACTCCCACCAACAAACGACGAGTTTGTCAATAAAAATAGTAAAGAAAGACCTTAGGGAGTTTAGCTCAGCTGGTTCAGAGCATCTGCCTTACAAGCAGAGGGTCGGGGGTTCGAATCCCTCAACTCCCACATTAAAAAGCCTCAGACATCTGAGGCTTTTTGCGTTTTAAGGAGTTTAGCACAGCTGGTTCAGCGCATCTGCCTTACAAGCAGAGGGTCGGGGACGTTCGACCGCGGCG